>NZ_CP147716.1:0-159654 GCF_037217225.1 Bradyrhizobium sp. 27S5 | reverse complement strand
CACATAAAGGAGAGCAGCGCCATGACGAGAGATATCACACCGGCTGGTTGGCCGGCGACCGGGGCGGTGGACGAAGCGTTTGCAGAAGTACGGGCGAGCTTCGATCGGTTCTGCCTTGCGGCAGGGATCGAGGCGCTCGGCACGATGATGGAGGCGGATGTTGTGGCGGGCCGCGCCACGATCGCGAGGCGGCGCGGCGGACGCACCTTGGGCCGAACGCGGGGACGGATCGGCTTCCACGGCGGCAAGATCGAGGTCGAGCGCCCGCGGGTCCGGGGCGTGGATGGCGGCGAGGTCACGATCCCGAGCTGGGAAACGGCGGCGCAGGAGGATTGGCTCGGTCGCGGGGCGATGAACCTGATGCGGATCAATGTGTCGACGCGCCGGTTCAGCCGCGCCGTCCGGCTGCCCGAAGGTGACGTGCCGGTACCGCCCGGATCGGGGGTTTCGAAGTCGGCGGCCTCGCGGAGGTTCGTAGCGCTGTCGGCGGCGCGGCTGGCTGACTTCATGGCTGCCGATCTGTCCACGCTCGACCTTCTGGTGGTCCAAATCGACGGGCTGCATCTCGGCGACGATCTCGTGCTGGTCGCCGCAATCGGAGTTGACGGCGAAGGCAGCAAGCATCCGCTGGCGCTGGTGGAAGGGGCGACCGAGAATGCCGCAACGGTTCAGGCCCTGCTGGACAACCTGGTCTCGCGCGGGCTCGACCCGACGGTGCCAAGACTGTTCATCGCCGACGGCGCGAAAGCGTTGTCGAAGGCGATCCGCCGCACCCTCGATTCGGCCGCTGCGATCCAGCGCTGCCAGATCCACAAGGCACGCAACATCATGGAACGCCTGCCGAAAGAGCATCATGCGGCCACCCGTCGGGTGCTGCGCCAGGCCTGGCAGCTCGATGACGCCGACAAGGCTGAAAAATTGATCCGCAATCTCGCGCGTCGACTCGACAAGCAATGGCCCGGCGTAGCGGCCAGCATCCTCGAAGGCCTCGACGAAATCCTGACTGTCGTCCGGTTGAAGCTGCCGAAGGAGCTTCGTCCACGAGACAAGCGCCATGCGCGCCGATGTTCGGGGGACACGCAGCGCGCAACGCACGCCGAATTTCCGGACGTTCGCATCGATTGTCAACAGTTCGACCTTCACGCGGCGCGGTCGTCTGGGCTCGTACCCCCAATCAGCTCAAGCCGTGGTGGTTGCGCGTAGCTATCGCGCCAAGCCCGTAGAGGATGCTGATCGGCACATCATAGGTGATGGAGGGCCGGCACATCGTGAATCTATCGCCTTCAGATATCCATGTTCCTTAGGGCCGTAATTGCTTTGTTGAGCGCGTTCGAGGCTTGCTTGAGGCCGTCCACATATTCGGTTGTGACAACGGCCTCGGAGCCACCCACCGCATGGACACGGACTTGGCGACCTCCAAGACCTGCCCAAAGCTGATCAATGTTCGCTCGCTCTCGCTCCAACTCTTCAATGATCGAACCATGTTTTGCCATCCCGCTTCCTTACTCCTCAGGTTTGACTGTTGTACTCGCGGCCACCGTTAAACTCGACGAACCGGCGTGTTCGCTCATCGTATCGCCAGCACGCTCGGGTGGTGTGTCCGCTTGTGAACGTGCCGCGATACCGAATGAAGCCCCAGAAGAACAGACGCATGCCGCCGAAATCCGGGGGGGGGGGGGGGGGGGGGGGGGGGGCACCTTCGTAGTCATCAAGCTCCACATCATTCCACGCAAGCCCCTCATCCAGATCGTTGCGGGGCTCGCCAGGCACGAGGACAGCAGAGATCGCAGGGGGATGGTTGTGGTCGTAGTTGACCGGAGCTGGCGGCTCTGCGTGCACGCTCAGGCTTACTTGCATAGCTTCGATGACGGCAGGGAGCTTCCCATAGTTTGCGACCGAGTAGGTGACGGACAACCTCACACCCTCGGTCCCGTTTTCCCAATCCTCCCAACGTACGATTTTGAGAGAGCTCACATTGAAGACGAAGCCATAAGGGCGCTCGATCTTGGCGAGGGCGTCTTCGGCAACACGAGCTTGCCGAGTGGCCGCCTCAGATGCGACCTTGGCGTCATCCAAACTGAGCTTGATCACACGAAGCTGATAGAAGAAGAGTGCCGCTTGGACTGTCGCGACAACGACTTGCACCGAAGTGAAAATGCCACTCGCATCCTTGGTGAACCAACTGAGCAAGGGTTCGCCTGCTCTCGCAGACGGCATGAAGACCATTCCCACCGCGAAAGCGGCGACCGTGAGCAAGCAACCTATAACAACCTCGGGCACTCGGAACTTCATGCTCGCTCGTCTGTTGAGAGGTGCCATTATCCGTACCAGTAACGCAATCTAAGGATGCTGCACCAAACGGTGGTTCAATTGAATAGCTGGCTTCCAGCCCGATCCGTATTGGGATTTGGTTGCGGGAGGACGGACCTTCTCCCCGCGATGCGTCAACGAGATATTCCGCAGGTTGAGCGTGCTAACGTCTAATGGCTTCGCCGTCAGGTTGGCACCTATGCAGACAAGTAGGTGTGCCGCGCCTCGCAGCGGACGCCCCGTGAAGTGCTGGAACTGTGTAGTGCGTGGCGACTTTCCGTTGATCGCATGCGTCATTTTGATAGGACCAGATCGCCTTAGCGGTCGCAATATTCATCCAATGAGGCGGCCGACCCTCGTGTAGAGCCGCCTTGTCCGATGCCTCCGGATCTTCAGGGGTTCGGCAGTTCAAGGCCCGCGGCACACGGAGCGCAACAAGATGGATGGTTGGTTGGATAGTGACGGCAGCAGCTGTCTTCAACGAAGACCGCGACGATGACGAAGAATTCAGGCACATAACTTACGTGGTGGCGGTCGCCGTCCGGCGGAAGTGGTGAAGATGACCATCGCGGAATGCGACGCAAAGGCTGCAATTCTCAACTGCCTGATCGAAGAGGAGCAGTTGCAAAGACTTGGCGTGAACCCCGGCGAGCTTCTCGTCGTGCAACGATGACGAGATCAGTCCGATTACTTCGCGCCCTCGTCGTCATTAACGCGGCACGTCTGATCTCGTTCGTAAGCGCGAAGCCGATACCCTGGCTTCAGAGTTAGAATGAATGTGCGAAGAAGCCTCCGGCTTGGAACTTGGAACGGAGGTTTGGATGGGATTGGACAGCAAAAAGGACGTCCATTTGGGCGGCTCATCGGCGGGGTCGGTGAGCCGGCTGGAGGTTCTTGAAGGACTATCGGGGCGCCGCATGCGTTCGGAAGCCGAGAGAGCTCGGATCGTCGCCGAGAGTCTGTTACCCGGTGCCCAGGTGTCCGAGGTGGCGCGCAAGCACGGAGCGACGCGCTGGCATATTTACGATTAGCGACGCTGCTTTCGACAGCGAGGCATGTTGGCGCCGTGCGAGGCATCGCAGTCGACATTCGCACCGCTGGTCGTGGAAAGCGCGTTGGAGGAGCGTCAGGTTCCGGCGATCAAGCTTGAGATCGCGATCGGCGATGTCGTGCTGCGACGGACACAGCCATAGATGGCGAGCAGCTGTCCCGGGTGATCCGCGCAGTGCGAGCGTCACGATGATCGCGGCCGGTGCCGATCTGAAGATTTACATCGCGACGCGGCCGATCGACTCCGCTGTGGCCACGATGGGCTTGCGGCGAAGGTGCGGGAGATGCTTCGTCTCGACCCGTTCAGCGGCGCAGCCTTCGTGTTCCGATCGAAACGAGCCCAACGCCCGACATTCTGCATACAGTCTTCGAAGCGCGACAATTGCATATCCGTGGCTTCCCCGTTTTGGACGAACGCTTCAAGTCGCACCGTTCCGACGCGGCAAGGATTTGAAGTGCATCTACACGGAGGAACGCCGTGGGTTTATTCGTGAGGTACCCAACTGGATGTTCGACAAAAGCTATTGCTCCGGCATGGCGCTTGGACCGCCGTGGGTCAGTATTGAGGGGCTCAACGAATTTGCTGCTGTTCTGAAGCTTCTGGGCGCGACTCAGGCGTCGGGCGCACAATCCCGTCCTTCTTTGAAGAGGGAGAAAGGACGTGCGGAGAAAAAGCCAATATCGCGAGCCGATGCAACTGGGTCTGGATCTGCGTCTTCGGATTCCCCAGAACCCGCTGGGCGCCAATCCCAAAGGTCTGATCGAGGCGCTCGCCGATCTGTTGCTGGAAGCGGCTGGCGTCGAACCCGCTCAGATGTCGGGAGGTGACCATGAGTGTCAAGATCACACGTGATCACCTCGACCGCGCCGCCGTCGTCTATGTTCGCCAATCGACAATGTCCCAAGTTATGGGGAATCTCGAAAGCCAGCGGCGGCAATATGACTTGGCGCAGGCCGCGGAAACCGCCGGATTTAAGTCGGTGGCGGTAATTGACGATGATCTTGGCCGCTCAGGCTCTGGCAGCACTCAAAACGGCCCGGATTTGAGCGGCTTGTGGCGATGGTTTGTTCGGGTAACGTCGGTGCCGTTTATTGCATTGAGGCGTCGCGGCTGGCGCGCAATGGACGCGACTGGCATCACTTGATCGACCTATGCGCCCTCGCGGGCGCGTTGGTCATTGATCCCGACGGCGCCTATGATCCGCGGCTTGTCAACGACCGCCTGCTTCTCGGACTGAAGGGAACGATGTCGGAGTATGAGCTGAGCCTGCTTCGCCAACGTGGAATCGCCGCTCGGGACTCTAAGGCCAAGCGCGGCGAGTACCGCTTCATGCTTCCACCTGGATTTTGTTGGAGTGAACTCGGCAAGATCGAAATGGATCCCGACGAACATGTGGCGGGATTGGTTCGACTCGTCTTCACGAAGTTCCGCGAGCTCGGTAGCGCCCGGCAGGTCTTTCTTTGGCTGCGTGCTGCCGACATCAAAATGCCTGTGGTTCTAAAAAACGTTCAAATCTACAAGCTCAGCTGGAAGGCGCCGGCCTATCACACGGTGATGCAGATCCTGCACAATCCGCTCTATGCTGGCGCCTATGCGTTTGGCCGAATCGCCCAGAAGACACGGATCGTGGACGGTCGCGCCCGCAAGGTCAGCGGGTTCAAAAAGCCGCGGGAGGAATGGAATGTTCTCTGCGCGACAATCATCCCGGCTATGTCAGCTGGCAGGAGTATGAGGACAATCAGAGGCTGCTGCTGGAAAACGCCCACATGAAGAAGAACTGCTCGCGAAAATCGGCGCGCGGGGGACGCGCACTTCTGACCGGATTGATGCGGTGCGGCCATTGCGGGCGGATGATGCGTGTGTTCTACGGCCAGGCCAAGGGGAATGCCCATCGTTATCAATGCCGCGGCGATGACGCCCATGTCGGCGCTGGCCTATGTATCGGCATCGGCGGGGTGCGGGTCGATCGTGCGGTCGCGCTGCAAATCCTTGAGGCCGTCTCCGATCGGGCTGTTGAAGCAGCGATATTGGCGTCCGACCAGGTTGAGCGCTCAAGACAAGAGATCATCACGGCCGTCGAACGGGAGCTTGAAGTCGTACGCTACGAAGCGTCTCTTGCGGCACGCCGATACGAGCTTGTGGATCCGGCCAAGCGCCACGTTGCCCGCGAACTCGAGGCGCGCTGGAATGGCGCATTGGAGCGGGTTGCCGAGCTTGAAGGTCGTATAAAGGAGCTGCGCACCGCATCGGCGGAAAGTCCCAAGATCGACCGCGCCCTGCTTCTGCAACTTGCGCATGATCTTCCGCGGGTTTGGAATGCACCGTCCACGGACACGCGCACCAAGCAGCGGCTGGTTCACATTGTGGTCCGAGAGATTGTTTGCGATCTCGATGAGGACACCAACGAGGCCGTTCTGCTCATCCACTGGACCGGCGGCCGGCACACGGAGGTTCGCGTTGCTCGCGTTAAGACGGGCCGATATCCGGGCGACATGGCGCCCACTGCCGTCGAGCCGGTCGACCCGGTCCCTGGCGACGCGAACTGCTTCGACCATTTCTTGTAGCGCGATCTGATGTGCGGGGTGGTCGAACTGTTGTTCCTGGAGCCAACGCAAATAGCGCATCGTCCAGCCCTTTTTGCGGGGGTAGCTGCGGCCATGCTTGAGCATGAAGGCGCTCACCTGCTGCCGGTGGATCCGCAGCGTCTCAACGTGAGCGTCATGCGGAGACCACGCGCTGAGGGTTGATCTGGTCGGCTAGGAAGATCTCGCGGAATGGTTTGTCGCGAGGTCACAATGTCAAAGGATAGTCGTAAGGATAGCGATAAGGATAGGCATATGCCTATCCTCGAACACGGCGCCGACACGCTGCAGCGTGTCGAGATCATCACCGGGACGGGCCGACGTCGGCGCTGGTCGACCGATGCGAAGGCGGCGATTGTTGCGAAGAGTTTTGCGCCGGGTGCAAGCGTGTCCGCAGTGGCGCGGCGACACGACATCAGTCCAAGCCTGTTGTTTCTCTGGCGTCGCCAGGCTACGCGGGCGCAGGTCGCGAGCGCGGGGACAGAGGCATGCCACCTGGCTTTGTGCCGGTCGCGATCACCGGCTGTGGGCGCCCGAGTGAGGAGCAGGCGGCGATCGAGATCGAGGTCGGCGCGATTCGCATCCGTGTCAGGGGGACAGTGGACCGGGAGGCACTGTGCGAGGTGCTGGCGGCGGTCGGGACGGTTGGTCGATGATCGGGCTTCGAGCTGGGTTGTCGATCTGGATTGCGACGCAGCCGGTCGATTTCCGCCGCGGCATGGACTCGCTGGCGATGCTGGTGAGCGAGGCCTTTGGAGCCGATCCGTTCGACGGCGGACTTTATGTCTTCCGCTCCAAGCGCCGACAGCTCGTTTCATTGTACGTCCCTTTGTCAGATGCCGGGTAGGCGGATCATTCTATCATATTGATAATCAATGTAGTTTCCCGGCCGACGCTCGATCACGCGCTGCACCGCTATACGTACTGTTTCCGAGCTCAGCGCGTCGACAGGAACCAACCATTGCGGGCCCTTGATTGCTTGTGTGGCCGGCAAGATGTCCTTCAGCACCAAGCTCTTTGCTGATCCGACGCAAAATCCAAAGTGTGCCGCAGCCTTCGCAAGGCTGATCATTTTGCCGTCGGACGATGCGGGGTCGTATTCCGGCAAGCCCAGGCGTTCGCGCATTTCCCGCACGCGAACAGTCGTCCAGGTCTCGCCGTCGCCGGTCTTGCAGCGCATCCGATTGAGCGACACGGCGAGCTCTCGATCAGGCCAATGACCAGCGAGTTTACGAAGTGCGTCAACGGCAGTCGGTGCCATGTCGCCCGGATATCGGCCCGTCTTAACGCGAGCAACGCGAACCTCCGTGTGCCGGCCGCCGGTCCAGTGGATGAGCAGAACGGCCTCGTTGGTGTCCTCATCGAGATCGCAAACAATCTCTCGGACCACAATGTGAACCAGCCGCTGCTTGGTGCGCGTGTCCGTGGACGGTGCATTCCAAACCCGCGGAAGATCATGCGCAAGTTGCAGAAGCAGGGCGCGGTCGATCTTGGGACTTTCCGCCGATGCGGTGCGCAGCTCCTTTATACGACCTTCAAGCTCGGCAACCCGCTCCAATGCGCCATTCCAGCGCGCCTCGAGTTCGCGGGCAACGTGGCGCTTGGCCGGATCCACAAGCTCGTATCGGCGTGCCGCAAGAGACGCTTCGTAGCGTACGACTTCAAGCTCCCGTTCGACGGCCGTGATGATCTCTTGTCTTGAGCGCTCAACCTGGTCGGACGCCAATATCGCTGCTTCAACAGCCCGATCGGAGACGGCCTCAAGGATTTGCAGCGCGACCGCACGATCGACCCGCACCCCGCCGATGCCGATACATAGGCCAGCGCCGACATGGGCGTCATCGCCGCGGCATTGATAACGATGGGCATTCCCCTTGGCCTGGCCGTAGAACACACGCATCATCCGCCCGCAATGGCCGCACCGCATCAATCCGGTCAGAAGTGCGCGTCCCCCGCGCGCCGATTTTCGCGAGCAGTTCTTCTTCATGTGGGCGTTTTCCAGCAGCAGCCTCTGATTGTCCTCATACTCCTGCCAGCTGACATAGCCGGGATGATTGTCGCGCAGAGAACATTCCATTCCTCCCGCGGCTTTTTGAACCCGCTGACCTTGCGGGCGCGACCGTCCACGATCCGTGTCTTCTGGGCGATTCGGCCAAACGCATAGGCGCCAGCATAGAGCGGATTGTGCAGGATCTGCATCACCGTGTGATAGGCCGGCGCCTTCCAGCTGAGCTTGTAGATTTGAACGTTTTTTAGAACCACAGGCATTTTGATGTCGGCAGCACGCAGCCAAAGAAAGACCTGCCGGGCGCTACCGAGCTCGCGGAACTTCGTGAAGACGAGTCGAACCAATCCCGCCACATGTTCGTCGGGATCCATTTCGATCTTGCCGAGTTCACTCCAACAAAATCCAGGTGGAAGCATGAAGCGGTACTCGCCGCGCTTGGCCTTAGAGTCCCGAGCGGCGATTCCACGTTGGCGAAGCAGGCTCAGCTCATACTCCGACATCGTTCCCTTCAGTCCGAGAAGCAGGCGGTCGTTGACAAGCCGCGGATCATAGGCGCCGTCGGGATCAATGACCAACGCGCCCGCGAGGGCGCATAGGTCGATCAAGTGATGCCAGTCGCGTCCATTGCGCGCCAGCCGCGACGCCTCAATGCAATAAACGGCACCGACGTTACCCGAACAAACCATCGCCACAAGCCGCTCAAATCCGGGCCGTTTTGAGTGCTGCCAGAGCCTGAGCGGCCAAGATCATCGTCAATTACCGCCACCGACTTAAATCCGGCGGTTTCCGCGGCCTGCGCCAAGTCATATTGCCGCCGCTGGCTTTCGAGATTCCCCATAACTTGGGACATTGTCGATTGGCGAACATAGACGACGGCGGCGCGGTCGAGGTGATCACGTGTGATCTTGACACTCATGGTCACCTCCCGACATCTGAGCGGGTTCGACGCCAGCCGCTTCCAGCAACAGATCGGCGAGCGCCTCGATCAGACCTTTGGGATTGGCGCCCAGCGGGTTCTGGGGAATCCGAAGACGCAGATCCAGACCCAGTTGCATCGGCTCGCGATATTGGCTTTTTCTCCGCACGTCCTTTCTCCCTCTTCAAAGAAGGACGGGATTGTGCGCCCGACGCCTGAGTCGCGCCCAGAAGCTTCAGAACAGCAGCAAATTCGTTGAGCCCCTCAATACTGACCCACGGCGGTCCAAGCGCCATGCCGGAGCAATAGCTTTTGTCGAACATCCAGTTGGGTACCTCACGAATAAACCGTAAGCGCTGTTCAGCGGCCACCTTCCGGATGACGGGGTGATCTGCGAGTCTGCGGTTCGGTTTGGACCGTTAGGCTTAGAATGGACACAGAGCATAGTGCTATCACGGAGCCGGTGCGGCGGCTTGAAGTCTTCACCGGAGCCGGCCGTCGGCGGAAGTGGAGCGATGGGGACAAGGCGCGGATCGTTGCGGAGATCGTGGCGAGCGGCGACTCGGTCTGTTCGGTAGCCCGACGGCATGGATTGTCACCGCAGCAGTTGTTTGGCTGGCGACGTCAGTTGCGAGAAGCAGCAGGCGGTCATTCCGCAATAGAAGAAGTACAGTTTGTGCCGGCGGTGGTGGATGCCGCGGTGCCGGCGCCCGCTGTTGACCGGGAGCGCAAAGCGGTGCGCTGCAAGGCCAAAGCGGATACCCGGGCTCGCCGTTGCGATGCCGGGATTATCGAGATCGAAGTCGACGGCATCATGATCCGGGCCGGTCGTGGTGCGGATACGACGATGGTTGCGTCGATTGTCCAGGCGCTGAAGGCGAGCCGGTGATCGGTCCGTCGGGTGCGGTCCGGGTGATGGTGGCGACCAAGCCGGTGGACTTCCGTAAGGGGATGGAAGGGCTCGCGACCCTGGTGCGCGAGAGCATGCGGGCAGATCCATTCTCGGGAGCTGTCTATGTGTTCCGGGCCAAGCGGGCGGATCGGATCAAGCTGGTGTTCTGGGACGGAACGGGTCTGTGCCTGTTCGCCAAGAGGCTCGAGGATGGGATCTTCCGCTGGCCGAAGATCGAGGACGGCGTGATGCGCCTGTCGGCGGCGCAATTGTCGGCGCTGCTGGAAGGGCTCGACTGGCGGCTTGTGCATGAGGCGCGGGAGACGTCGACGCCAACGCAGGCCGGATAGCTGTTGGCAGCGCTGCGGCGAAATGAATCAGGAGCGTCGGACGCGTCGCCAGATGGCGGCGAATATGCTCTGAATTGGGTGTGAGCGACGCCCTGCCTGACGATCCCGAGACGCTGAAAGCGATGCTGCTTGCCGAACGATGCGAGAGCGAACGGCTGCGTCAGATCATCAAGGAATTGCAGCGGCATCGGTTTGGCCGGCGGGCAGAGACGCTGCCTGAAGATCAGATGCTGCTGGGCTTGGAAGACGTCGAGCAGGTTGCCGCATACAACGAGACGGCACAGGACGTGAGCGCACCTGAAGGCCGTGAGGCGCGGGCTCGCACGCGCCGCGGCAACCGTGGCGCCTTGCCGATGCACCTGCCGCGGATCGAGGTCGTCGTCGACATCGAGGGCAAGACCTGTCCCTGTTGCCAGGGCGAGTTGCACCGGATCGGCGAGGATAGAAGCGAGCGGCTGGACCTGGTCCCGGCGCAGTTCCGGATCCTCGTGACCAGGCGTCCCAAATACGCCTGCCGGGCTTGCGAGGACGGGGTCATGCAGGCGCCGGCCCCGATTAGGCTGATCGAGGGCGGATTGCCGACCGAGGCCACCGTCGCCCACGTCCTGGTCTCCAAATATGCCGATCACCTGCCGCTCTACCGGCAGGCGCAGATTTACGCCCGCCAGGGCATTGAGCTCGATCGTTCGACGCTGGCGGACTGGGTAGGACAAGCTGCCTTCCACCTGCGTCCGCTGCATGACCGTCTGCTCGGCAAGCTCAGGCAACGGCCAAAGCTGTTCGCCGACGAGACGACGATGCCGGTGCTCGATCCCGGCCGCGGACGCACCAAGACCGGTCAGCTCTGGGCCTATGCAGCGGACGACCGGCCGTGGGGCGGTGCCGATCCGCCGGGCGTTGCCTATGTCTATGCCCCCGATCGCAAAGCCGATCGGCCGATCGCCCATCTCGCAGGCTTCGAAGGGATCCTGCAGGTCGATGGCTATGCCGGCTATGGCAAGCTCGCCGAGCGTGGCGATGTCCAACTTGCATTCTGCTGGTCGCACATGCGACGTAACTTCTACGAACTTGCCACACCCGGTCCCGCGCCCATTGCCAGCGAGGCGCTCAAGCATATCGCCGAGTTCTACGCCATCGAAAGGGACATCCGTGGTCGCGGCGCCGAGGAGCGCCGTCTCGTTCGGCAGCAGAAAATCCGGCCGCTGGCGGAAGCCTTCGAGCGATGGCTCCGCGCAAAGCTCGCGTTGATCAGCCAAAAGGGCAAGTTGGCCGACGCCATTCGCTATGCGCTCTCACGCTGGGAGGGCCTGACACGCTTCATCAATGACGGCCGCATCGAGCTCGACAACAACGTCGTCGAGCGCTCGATCCGTCCGATCACGCTGAACCGGAAAAATGCGCTGTTCGCAGGCTCCGACGGCGGCGCCGAGCACTGGGCCACCATCGCCTCCCTGGTCGAAACCTGTAAGCTGAACGACGTCGATCCGCTCGCTTACCTGACCGACGCCCTCACCAGGATCGTCAACGGCCATCCAAACAGCGACATCGATCAGCTGCTTCCGTGGGCCTATTGTCGTCAAGACCTCAAAGCTGTGGCCTGAGAACGACGCTTACAATAAACCCACGGCGTTCCTCCGTGTAGATGCACTTCAAATCCTTGCCGCGTCGGAACGGTGCGACTTGAAGCGTTCGTCCAAAACGGGGAAGCCACGGATATGCAATTGTCGCGCTTCGAAGACTGTATGCAGAATGTCGGGCGTTGGGCTCGTTTCGATCGGAACACGAAGGCTGCGCCGCTGAACGGGTCGAGACGAAGCATCTCCCGCACCTTCGCCGCAAGCCCATCGTGGCCACAGCGGAGTCGATCGGCCGCGTCGCGATGTAAATCTTCAGATCGGCACCGGCCGCGCGATTACCTGGTGCCCAGGTGTCCGAGGTGGCGCGCAAGCTCTCATTCCGTCATCACCCAGGTTCCCGCATAGCTCACGCTGCCTGAGCGGCTCAGCGTGGCGCTTACGCCCCATTGCGGAAATGGTCGGTTTTAAGGGCGCGCGCCGTAAACCTTCGTATCGTTCCGTGGCCCCCTTGGATGCCCGACGATTACCTACGTTCAATTGAGTCTCTGATCGCAATCGTCCTAGGCTGCAGCGTTGGAAAAGCGGACAGGCTCATGAAGTAGGAGGTGAAAACGGACGATCGACGAACAGGGACGATAATACCAAGAGGAGACTACAATGCCCAATTGCTCCGATAATCTTGGATCTGGTAGAGCCGCGCGATGCGCAGGTTGTGATGGCACGTGTGGTCTCGTCCGGTACTACTCATGGCGCCCCATTTGTTCCAAGTAGTGTTTCGATCGCTTCAGAACGCGCCGGGCAAGTGACCGCGGTTGGCTACCCTGGCGCCACATCGCCTTAGACCAGGCGCCTGAGAACCGCGCGAGGGCTCTGTGATGTTCCAGACACAAGGAGAGCCGCGTCGCATGACCATTTTCACCGGATTGCTGTTCGAGATGATCTCCTTGTCCTGGGGGCCGATGTGGAGCGCGCTGGCGGTAGGCTATGCGGTGATTGGCTTGGATGGCCAAGTTTATCTGACAGATGCGGGCGCGGAATACCTAGCGTGGGCGGGAGCTTCAGCTTACAACGAGGCAAGGAATACTTACAAACCGCATAGACTTTGCTCCGCGCTGCCCAAACCATGACCGACCGAGCGATTGCGGGTCAGCTTAAAGCCCTAGCTGACGACTACCAGTGGCGAGCTGAGAAAGCGTCGCGTGTTGATGCTGCCAAAGCACTGGTTCGCTCACCTGCCAGCGCTGAACGCGATGCCCGTGGGGTCTCGTGGAGTAACGGCGTGTCTGGGCGTGAGCCTCAGGCCGATGCAAATTTGATTTCGGCGTTTGCGTTGACGATCGGCGGCGCGTTGGGTGCCGGCCTCCCGATGGCGTTCCTGATTATTTGGCTCTGCTCCTGAAATGTCCCTGACAGCGCCGCACCATGCATCACATTGATCTGGCTCGCATAACCATTCTCTGACATGTACATCGCTGCATAACTGCCAGCCAGACGTCCGGTCAGGTCGAACGTGCTGACGATCGGACCGTGGATTTCGTCGAGCATCGGGGCCGGCTTGCTGTCCATCGTGCGAATATACAAGCCACGATATTCGAAGTTATTGCCAGCGGGTTGTTGCCAAAGTCGAAACTTGCCTCGCCGAGAGCCTGCACGTTGCCACGCTGGGTGAATGTGTGATCCTTGCCATAGGCGAACATGACGCCGCGCGCATAGGCGCCGTCCGCATAGACACGGGTCCCGGGCAGGATTGTTATCGAATTGTTTCCGCCATCGACACGGATGCCAGAGCCCCCGGCTCCGCCTGAAAGCAGGTCGGCGCGCTGAACCACGGTGTTGCTACTGCCATAAACGTGCAATCCTAGTCCGAGCGTGGCCGTGTTGTAGGTATTCGCGAGATAGGCGGTGCCGTCAGCGTTACGGGCGAAGAAGGGGTCATCATTCACCAGAGTCTGGCCGTTGCCGTAGATGGAGTAACTGAAGAAATTGCGCTGATCGATGATGTAGCCGAGATCCTGCAACGTTGCGATCTCCGCCTCCATCAGATAGGTGTAGTTCCGGTATCTCTGGTGGCTCATCAAACTGTTCTTATGCTCGGTATGCGACGCGAACGGTATATCCGGCTGACCATTCTCCCTCATCGCTCGCACCGGAATGCCGGGCATGGCCACCGGCTAGCACTTCATTCACATGCTTCCCGGCGAAATAGCCTTGATCGTGCCACAGATCAAAACCTCGTCAGCTGGCGAGTTCGCGCAGCCGGAACAATAAATCGCCTGTCCCGGCTTAGCCTGCTTGCCATTGTCATCGTACAAATGGCTCGTCCAAGCATTTATCGCGTCAGGGAAATACGGTGAGTGTGCAAAATAGGCGAAAATACTACTGCCGATACCGAGCTGATGTGCGCCCTCGTGAAACACAACGGCTGTCAGATTCGCCTGCGGCGTCATCGACAATTGCGATGGGATACATGCCTCGGATGAAACACCCATCTCGCCGATTGTTATCATGCCATGCGCCCCATAGATCGGTTTGCCCGGATCCTGACCGGTGAGTGCCGCCTGCACCTTGGTGCCGGCACCCTGTATATCGCTGGACGTATGGATAGAGGCATGTGCGTTGTTATCGAGAAACCCGCCGATATTGACACTGGCCGGCGATTGACCATGTACGACCTTGATGATTTCAGCCCAATCCCGAATTGCCGCCAGTGATTGATCTATTTCCCCTCGCGACAGATTGCGCAGTGAAGCCTCAGGCTTCCTAGTTTCACCGCAACAGTAAGGGCCGTCGCCGGTACCGAATATCCGCACCCGCATGAACGGCACACCGTTCGAATCCCTGATATCGTAGGTTTCAATGGCCTGGCCGGGCGTGGCGAGTAACGCGTGAACTGCAACGGCTGTGGCCGTCATTGCGATTTTCTTGGTTTTTAAATCATAAACTTCCAGCTGGGGACTAGTTGTGCATCAGCGTGTTTTTGCTATCTCACTGCGACCGTGTGTGCACGTTGACCGCCCGCGACCTACCGCTGCGGGCGTCATTGGTGACATCGTAGGTTACGCGCGTGCCTTCCTGAGGCTCCGAGCCGAGTGGCAGCGCTTTAATATGCAGGAAGACATCGTCGCCCCCTGAGTCGGGCTTGATGAACCCAAAGCCGCGATCGGCGACCCACTTCGTCACTATTCCTGATTGCCTTGATCTCAACTTCCTTCCCCTCGAAGCTAAGCCGCCTCAGTTGGCGGCTCGGAGTGCTGTTGACCGGAGTCTCTATTGAGATGAGTGAGCTTCAGTGGACAATCCGACAAAGCAGAGGAACTGCAGGCTGTTGGCAAGTAGTGCAGCAAAAACCGAGCCAATCACCTGACGGTCCGCGCAGGCGCAGTAAACTTGACGCACGGCGCAAGGGGCACGCACGGTGGATGCTTTCTGTCTGAAAGCAAGCCAACACTTGTTCGGCGCCCGCCAACGATGTCGCGAGCTCGACATTGCATACGAAGTACGACAACTCGCCGCACGTATGCGTGAGATGAGCAAGGCTCCTAGCTAGGAGCTTGTCTGGATAGTCGCTGTTCAAATCTGGTCGGGTCTGATTCAACATTGGGCGATGAGCAAGTATTTTCGGCCTTGGAACGTCGATCAGACGCTGCTTCTGCCGCCGAATGTGCAGGACTTCGTGCCGAAAGGCCATGTCTCGCGGTTTATGGTTGATCTGGTGCGGGAGAGCCTCGATCTCAGGGAGATCATGGGCAGCTATGTGAGCGGGCTTGGGCAGCCGCCGTTTGATCCGCGGATGATGGTGGCGCTGCTGCTGCATAGCTATGCGAGTGGGCTGTATTCGTCGCGTCGGATTGCCAAGGCCTGCCGGGAGCGGAACGATTTTGTGATGATCGTGGCGCTGGATGCGCCGGATTTTCGGACGATCAGCGACTTTCGCAAGCGACATTTGAAGGCGCTCGGCGCGCTATTCGTGCAGGTTCTGAAGTTGTGCGAGACGGCCGGGCTGGTCAAGCTCGGTCATGTCGCGCTGGATGGTACGAAGATCAAGGCGAACGCGTCGAAACACAAGGCGATGAGTTATGAGCGCATGAAGAAGCGCGAGGCGGAATTGAAGGCCGAGGTCGCTCGCATGCTGGCGGCCGCCGAGGCGGCGGATGCCTCGGAGGATGAGACTTTCGGCAACAGCGACGAACTGCCGGACTGGACCGTCGACAAGCAGAAACTGCTGGCGAAGATCCAGCAAGCGATGGCGGCGCTGGAAGCGGACGCCAAACTGGCGGCGGAGCAAGAGCACCGCATCGAGGCCGAAAAGGAACAGCAGCGCCAGGCCGAAGGCCGCAAGAAGCCGGGCAAACCGGCGGCGCTGCCATCGGAGGAACCCAATCCCAAGGCGCAACGCAACTTCACCGATCCGGAAAGCCGCATCATGAAGTCGAAGGATAGCTTCGTTCAGGCCTATAATGCCCAGGCGGCCCGTCGATGCACATGCCCAGATCATTGTCGCGCAAGAACTGACCCAGCACGGCAGCGATCAGGGCCAGTTGGTGCCCCTGATCGAGGCCATCGAGAGCAATCTTGGCCGCAAGCCGCGGCAGGCCTCAGCGGATTTCGGCTACTGCAGCGAAGCCAATCTCGAAGCGCTCGACACACGCAGCATCGATGGCTATGTCGCGCCCGGACGCGCCAAGCACCCGACAGTAGCGAACGGAAAAGTCGGCGGCCCGCTGACACAGGCCATGCGAAAGAAGATCGACGATGGCGGCTTCGAAACACCCTACCGATTGCGAAAGCAGTGGTGGAGCCGGTGTTCGGACAGATCAAACAGGCAAGAGGCTTCCGCCAGTTCCTGTTGCGGGGCATCGAGAAAGTGCGCGCCGAGTGGACAATGATCTGCACCGTCCATAACCTCCTCAAGCTGTTCAACCTCGCAAACGCAGCCTGAGCCTGCTACTCTACAACAAATGCCCGTCACGAAAACATATCTGGACGGGCTCCTAGCACTACTTTGGCAGATTTATTCACGCCGTTGCTTTTCGCCTATTTGTCTTCTGCAGTACGGGCATCGCTGAGGTCGTGGTCGAACGATGAGTTCGACGATGGTTTGGCGCACGGCCGGCAGGCTCGGTTGAGGCGGAGGACCGCTGATTCTTTGTTTCCGCCCCGCTTGTGCGAGACGGCGATACTGGAGGAATGCGTAAGCGATCATGGTCATAAGAGCATGACGATGGAGGCCTTGCCAGGACCGTCCCTCGAAGTGATCGAGCCCCAGTTCCTCTTTCAACTGCTGATGGGCCTGTTCGCCACTCCATCGGGCTTTGATCGTGGCAGCTAACGTGCGCAGGTCCGTTTTGGTCGGCAGATTGGCGAGATAATACTTCGTCTCTCCCGACGCCCTGTGTTCACCGATGAGCCACGCTTCGTCTCCCGGAAGATGCTGCTGGCCCATGTCCTTGATCCGCTGCGGAGGTCCATCCGCGGTCCGCACGCGAACCGCGGCGAAGCGAGCTTCCAACCTCCCCTTGGTCCCGTTTCGCCAACTCACATTTTGCCACTTGGCATTGGCCAGCATGTCTTCGGCCGCCGTCGACAATACATCGGGAATGTGCCGCTTGCGGGGACGACCTCGACCGGCGACCGGCCAGATCAGTTTAACCCGGACCGGATAAACCTTCTGGTGACGAGGGATACCGACGGCCCAGGCCAGGCCGCGTGTCGTGAGCCCCTGACGGAACGGCGCGCTGAGACCGTATCCAGCATCTGCCAGCACACAGCCAAAGCGAACACCGGCTGCGATCACGCGATCAATCTCGGCCAACGCGATCTCTGGCTTGGTTCGCGCTACGCGATGCTCGACTGGAACACCGGCGCGGTTCAAACGCACCGGATTACTCGTCCAACTCTCGGGAACGAAGAGACGTCATGCCACCATGACCGGCACTTCACCCCGCGCAAGCGTCAGCGACACCAATGTTTGGCAATTGGCCGTCTTGCCGAGAGACGAGGCATATTGCGGAGCGACACCATCCGAACGATCGCCCTTCTTCGGCATCGCGGTGTCGTCGATGACCAGCACCGCATCTTTGCCGCCGACCAGGCGATCGGCCTAAACCAGCAATTCCGACTCCAATGGCGTCGCATCCCAGACGCCATCAGCGATGAAGTGGTGCAACTGGTTATAGTCACCCGGTGCCAGACGCGCCGCCATCCGCTGGATGCTCGTGCGATCGCCTGGTCCAATCAGTCCCGAGATATAAAGCGGACACATCCTTCGCCGAGCCCTGTGACCCAAGCGATCCAGGAATGGCTTGAGCCAGCGTCCAAGCTCGTCTTCCCACTTCGGCGTCGTGTTCACCATGGTCGGCCCTCCAAAAGCCGACCGCCCATGAATCATTGAAAATCCGATTCGGGAATCTGGAGGGTTCTGTGAGGTCGCGCTCACGCGAGGGCGCGGCAGGCGCTTATGACGCGACCTCATTGAAGCCGGATTGAACGAAGGCGCGGGAGGCTATTCGCGGTTTTGCAGCTATGGGGATTGTTCGAGATCGCCATGCCCGATCTGCTGGCTCGGCGCGTGAGGCAGAGACACAGGAGTGCGCATCCTGGAAGAGTTGAGATCAGACGCGCTTCGCCTGAGATCGCGATAGGCCTTTTGCTGCATCGGACGGTTGTTGTCGCGCAGTGTGACAGCACGGATTCGACATCGTCCGCGATGATCGAGACGCTGGGAGCGAAATGACGAATGATGATCGTCGTGCACGACATGACTTGGCTCACGATGTGTCGCATCGGAACGGTGATGTTCGAGGGCTGGGGCGTCTGAAGCTATGTCGAAAGCGCTCAATGATGCGCATGACGCCACCACAATCGGGACCGGCAGGAACCTCGGCCCAGGTTTGAGCCTCCGAATCCACAGGCGACGGCTGGCCATCGTTTGGGGCTGTTCGCTCATGATCGAGAAGTTCGCGGCAAAGGGCGAGCTTGGCAGCGCGATGGCGGTTGGCCATGAAGCCGAAGTGGCGGATGCGGTGGAAGCCGTCAGGCAGCGTATGAAGCAGGAAACGGCGAATGAACTCATCGGGCTTGAGATTCATGATCTTTGTCGCGCTGTTTTGGCGATAGTCCTTCCATGAGAAGGCGACATGATCGTCGTCGAGTGCGACGAGCCGGCTGTTGGCGATCGCGACGCGATGGGTGTAGCGGCCGAGATAGGCCAGGACCTGTGCGGGTCCGCCGAAGGGCCGCTTGGCGTAAACAACCCAGTTGATGCGTCGCATGGCGTCGAGGTGGGCCGCAAAGGCAGCCGGCTCGGCCAGAGCTCCGAGATCGCCGAAGAAACGCAAGGCACCGGAGTTGAAGGCTGCCGACAGACGTTTGAGAAAAAGTGTGCGAAATAGTCTGGACAACGGTTTGACGGCCAGGAAGAAGTTCGGTCGGCAAGCGGTCCAGCGCGCGCCATCGGGCGAGAGGCCGCCACCCGGAACGACGCAATGGACGTGGGGATGATGCATCAGCGTCTGTCCCCAGGTGTGGAGGACGGCGACGCCGCCGATCGCACCGCCGAGCCGGCGTGGATTGGCGGCGAGCGTCGTCATCGCCTCGGCGGCAGCCTTGAACAGGATGGCATAGACGACGGCCTTGTTCTGGAAAGCGATCGCGGCGATCGGTGCGGGAAGTGTAAAGACGACGTGGAAATAGGGAACCGGAAGCAGGTCGGCTTGACGCGCGGCGAGCCACGCGGCTCGGGCTCTCCCCTGACACTTCGGACAGTGCCGATTGCGGCAGGAATTATAGGCAACGCGTGTCGTGCCGCAGTCGTCGCAAGCCTGCATGTGGCCGCCGAGCGCCTCGGTCCGGCACGCAACGATCGCGCTCATCACGCGCCGCTCGACCCGCCCCAGATGACCGGCATGTACACGGCGATAGGCGTCGCCATGCCCGCACAGAATATCGGCAATCTCGATGGCGGGCCTGTTGGAGCGGATGTCGGAGCGGGTCATGACCCGCATCCCGCTGCGGGTCATCCAGGTGGCGTCACCTCCAGCGACAGGCGATCGAGCGGGCTCTGCGTCGCTCGGATCGTATCGGTGGCGACCTGCGTGTAGCGCGCTGTCGACGACAAATTATTGTGCCCGAGCAAGCCCTGGATGATCCGGATATCGGTTCCGTTCTCGAGAAGATGTGTCGCGAAGCTGTGGCGCAGCGTGTGCAGCGTGACGCGCTTGGTCAGGCCCGCAGCCTTCACCGCCGACCGGCAGGCGGCATGCAGCACGGTCTGATCGATCGGATGATCTTCGTCACGACCAGGGAACAGATAAAGCCGCGGCCGGGCGAGCCGCCAGTAGGTGCGCAGGATGCCCAGCAGCTGGGGCGACAGCATCACGTTGCGATCCTTCGCGCCCTTGCCGTGGCGCACCTGGATGACGCCGCGGGCGCTGTCGATGTCTTCGATCCGCAGTCCCGCAACCTCCGAGGCCCTGAGCCCGGCCGCATAGGCGGTGGTGAGCGCGGCGCGGCTCTTCAGGCTCGATACCGCTTCAAGAAACTGAACCACTTCGTCGGCGCTGAGAACGACCGGCAGCTTGCGCGGTTCTCGCGCATAGGGAATGCGCTCTGGGATGAGCGCCTCGCCGAGCGTGACGCCGTAGAAAAACCGTAGCGCACAGACGATCTGGTTCAGCGCCGGCCATGAGATGCCGGTCGAGACCAAATGCACCTGGAAGGCGCGGACGTCTTCCAGCTCTAACCGGTCAGGCGATCGGCCAAAATAGCGGCTGAACTTCGAAACCGCGCTGATGTAGGATCTTTGCGTCGCCGGCGACAGATTGCGGACGGTCATGTCTTCGATCATGCGGCGGCGAAGAGGGCTCAAATCGGCCATCTCGATACTCCTGTCTGAGGGGGTGGGCTCCAACACCCACATCCTCTCAGCCAGGAGGCGATCTATGCCACCTTGCCCCCTACGCCGCGGCAGCGGCTTCGTTCAATCAATTTGTGGCTGCTTGCGAGCAATCTGCCGACCGCTAATATACTAGGTCCCTTCAATGACGGATCGATTGTGAATGCTTCGTTGACGTGCGACTCGGTACCGGCGCTGCAACCCATACAGGATTTCGCGATGCCCATCATCTCGTGAGCATCAGCCAGATTGTGATCCAGGGCCAAGGCTCGCTTGCACTCAGCCACGCCTTGGGTCACCCGCTTCGTAATAAGCGCGCTCGATTGCACAGCCGGTGAGTGTCTCGGTGCGGTCAACAACGTCCCGCAATATGTGACAGTCGAGGGCGCGGGCAAGCCGAGGGTTGGGTGCGAGAGTGAGCAACGCGTCTTCCGACCCAGCATGCTGGCAGTAGAGTTGCCGACGCCATATTGGCTTTTTCCGGTCCCGGTCGTTGCAGGCCGCTGCGGGATGACTGCCGATTGTGCTCGCGAGAAGGTATACTCTGACGATTCGTTCAACCCAGTCGGAGAATGCCAGATGGCCAAAAAGCCACCGTCTACCTCGCCCTTCAAGACCGTACACCCAATCACTTCATCGAAGATCAAGCGCCTTGCAGGCGTTGCGACGGCCACGCCGAGCAAGCTATCGAACAAGCAAACCCAGGAACTCGGAGCATCCGTGCTGCGACACATTGAGCCGAGAGGCGGTAAGGTGAAGTAACAGTATAAGCCCTTTTTCATTTGAGCATTAGCTGGGCCGCGCGGGCCATGTCCGCTCGGTCTACCGCTTTCGGTAGGTTGCAACCCTCGGCGGGGGTGTGCAACCTGCCGGGACTTTGATCCCCGCGGAGAGGCGTACGCCCATGAAGCGAATGTCGGCCCGTGAAGCGATCATCGCTGTCTCCCTCTTGGTCGTCTTCGCGCTTGCGATTTGGTTTGGCGCTATGCCGTGAAGGCCGAGCACGCGGCGATCGGCCTCGATGGCCACACTTCGACCGTCAACGAAAAATAGCCGGCAGGCTCGGATGTATGGTTTGCCGGGTGTCTGAGTCGGCCGCTGTGCCTGCCACTCAGGCGGCTTCACACTCTTGCGGGAGCGGGCGCTCCACCGCGACCGGATCACGGTCGATAATCGTCAAATAGGCGCGCTCGGTCTGATCAGGAGCATATTGCCCTTGCTGCCGATCTCGCAGGATCGGCCAGCTTTACAGAGAAGCGCAGGGCAAATCCCTCCTGCGTCAGTCCGACCTTCTTCCGAATCCTGGCGCATCTGCAGGACATGGTCCCTGCCTACATGTCCGGGCGCGAAGATCTTGCCGAGATCGCCGAGTACATCGCGAAGAAGCGGGAAACGGTGAACGAGACAGAATCCTGCGCAGCGCGTAGGGCGCTTGCCAGCGCGCTACTTTTGGTCGCCATTTTTGCGTCAAGGTTGTGCGGGATTAGAGTCCGATATAATCGCGTCAGAGAGCCTGGGAATGCGTTCCCCGACAAAGTGTCGCCGCGTGGCATTGGAGGTTAGCTATGAAACCACGCGCCGCTGGGGACGGAAATTCGGCAACGTGCTCTCTGACCGCGTCCGCCAGCGCGCTCTCGATCGCGGGCGGACAACATTGGCTCTGGTGCGCTGTCAATCACAATGGCTTCGTTCTCGACGTCTTAATTCACCCGATACTTCTTCTCGATATAAGCTCAAGCACATCTCAATCTGGAAAGTGTGACGAACTGCGCCAAAGCATCCGCCCGCTCAGCGCTCAGCACCGCCGTCGAATCGACCTTGTCTTTTCGACCGCAGCAACTGATTAGGGAGCTTTGGCCTCCACAAAGACCACTATTGCTATTTCTTGACGAGCAAAGGGTGTGCCAACGAAGATTGCGCAGTGAATGCTCAATGGCGATAGAAAAGGTGTGCCTCGCTGGTGCGGGCTTCGATCGCGTCGGCCTTGCGGCAACGGCGCCGACTGAAACAGTGTCGATGACGGCGCCAAAGGGATTTCATCCATGTCTGAGCTGCAGCGAAAGAGTCGCTTGCACGGGTCGATGATTGCGGAGAGGATAAGGTCAACATGACGCCGCCGCGGCCAGGCCTGAGTGCAAGGACCACAACCTGAGTAAGTCGCAAAGCAGACAAAGCCAACACAAATACGGTACGAACTGTCGACTATTGCCTGGCACGAAGAATGCTGACCCTCGACGTGCCGAGGGCACCCTCCCTCAGGCATGGCTACCATCGCAAGTTGAGGCCGTGGCTGGCCAGTGAGGTTAGCGGCGCGTGACATAAGCCAAGGACGGCGTCTGCTCGGCCGATACCGACGGGCGTCTTGTCACGTCGCTGCTAACTTTCAATGCTGCGTAACAGCGTGTTTGTGATCCGCGTAGGATTAGTGCCTCACAGAGAGAACAGATGGATCCGGGCGGCAGGTGAAAATGGCAAGAAAACGCGTGCTGTGGTTCTGTCTCGGCCTCTTGCTGGTCTGTGTGGCTGACTCGGCCCTCAGAAGCAACGGTGTTCGCGCCAACGACAATCCCCTCATCCATAAAGTCAAATCGATCTGGCGAGCGCAGAACGGACAGACCGTCGAACGCATTATCTCGAAGCTCTCGAAAGTAGCGCACTTGGTCCCCCAAACCTGGGGCATTGCTGGAGGAGGATGCTTGACACCTTGCTGGCTCGAAAAAGCAGGTGGATCGAAGTCGGGAGGTCTTGGAGAGAACCGGCCGATGCCAACCTTACTCCCAGTGCTCTCAGGGATAGGAACTTCTCGCAGATCGCAGTGGGAGCAAACCCCGGTTGATAATTGCTGTGGGACGACCGAGCGATTTCGGCAATGCGCGGGCGAGGGAGCGAGATGTCCAATGAGGACAGGCGTACTATGACGCGCCGCTTTCGGAGCCGGCCGAGCGGCAGCGTAGAAGAGGTCCGCTAAAATGAAGCAAATCGCCGCACAAGGAGCCGATCGGAATCATGATGCCAGCGTGAGCATGGCGGAGGTTTGCAACTTGATTGATATCAAACCACGGAGTGATTTAGCAATGAGTCCAGACCAGAGCGAGACACCACGAAAATCCGGCAAGGGCAACCCGAACGCGGATCGGCAGAGCGACGAAACTGCACAGCAGAGGCGGAAATCGGGTCAACAAGAGGGCCCGCCGCCAGATCAATTGCAGCACACGCCGAAGGAGATCGGCGCGCAGTTCGCGTCAACTGACACCTCTTCGACTGACACCTCTTCGAACGGCCGGATCGTATCAGCGGAAACAACGCCGGTCAGCTATCAAGAAATCGCAAAAACCTATGCTGACTATGTCAAAAAATCCTTCGAACACACCAAGTCGTTTTTCGAGAAGTTGGCGGGCGCGCGATCGTTTTACGAAGCTCTTGAGCTTCAAACCGATTTCCTGAAACAGACTCATGAAACTCTCATTGCTGGCTCTCAGAAGATCCATAGGCTCCACGGGGAATTGGCCAAGCAGACGATAATGCGTTTGCAGGGGTTAGGGCCCAAGACAAACCTGCCACGCTCTACAGACGTGCGACCGGGACAGTAATCCTGCGAAACAGCGAGTAACGCAAATCGCGGTTCCGACGATCGTGGCCGGCTTGCGCTGGAAGTCGTACCTTCGCGGCGGATGATCCTGGAAGGACCGGGAGTTTCCGCCAAGCTCAGCGCGCCTCTGCGTTCCGGAGGAAGGCGTTGGAGAGGTGTCATTCGCTTTGCGGCCGCAAGCAGCCTCCTGTCATCGAGAAACCGATGGAAACCCGTTTCGAGCTGGACGTCGTCGTGCGTCAATTGCGCGAACGAGCCAATGAGGTCTCTGCTCAGTTACTATTCGACATTCGCTACGTGCTGCAGATAAAGCCGCGGTTTGGTCCTAAAGTCGAGGATTACCTCAAAGTCAGAGGCAGTCCGGCATCCAAATGCTGCAGATATCCAGGGTTCGCTTTGGAATTCGACAAAGTTGCTGAAGCCCAGCTTCGCTAGGGCGGCGTTGTCGTCCGGGCCATGCACCTATGCAAGCCAGTAGTTGTTGGGACTCGGATTGCCGTGTCAGGCTGTCGAACGCAGCGGGCCGAATTGTGCAGGTTGATCGTGTCCCCGGAGTGCACGCTCCGTCCTCGCGTCTGGAGCTGTGTAGTGCGCGGCGACCTACCGTACCTAGGCTGCGTGATTTTCATGGGCCTGGTCTCCATCGGCATCATAGTAGTCGCAATACTTATGCAATGAGGTGAAGACAACGCCTACTTCGCGTTCCCGGAGCGCAGCAAGATGGACGGTTGGTTAGTGACTGCTGCTGTCTTCAAGGAAGATGGCGACGACGAAGAATTCAGACACGTAGTATACGCGGTTGCCGTCGCTGACCCGGCGGAAGCGGAGAGGATGACGATAGCCGACTGCGGCGCAAGGGCCGGAATGCTTAACTGTCCGCTTCAAAAAGAGCAGTTACAAAAGCTCGGTTTGGAGCCCGGCGAACTGATCGCGATACACGATGGCAATCATCCAATCCCCGCGCCCTCTCGGCGTCATTAGCCACGTCTGGTTTCGTTCAAACGGCGTCGGGTTGACTGCGTGCATGTCTGAAAGTCGCACGAGAAGTGCACCGGGATTGCGCCGTTTACTCTCCGGTCGTCTGGCACGCGCGTTGCTGAGCAGTCTATGGCTTGGCCGCTTATTGATTGACCCTCGTGAGGGCCAGGTCTGTTTGAGGTGCGACGGCGTGCGGGCGGTCGTCAGCAGTCGCCCGCACGCTTTTCCGTCGCGTCGGCCTCACTGTGCTCTGTCGATACCGCGCCGTTTGGCTCTACTTCTGCACGGTGCCGTGGCATGCGAGTTGTTGAGAGGCTTATCGGCTTGGCTGTTTATCTTCACGCAACACGGACCAAGCTTGACGTAGCAAACTCCGCGCGGGCGGTCTCCAAATGCCCGCGCGTTCTTTCGGAGTCGCAGGCCGCGCGGCCGGCCACAGGGGGGCTGTGGAGATTGTTCCGTGACCCGTGATGAGGCTTTAAAGAACGCGATAGAGGCGCTGAAGGGATGGTCCGAAGGAAAGGCCGATACGAGCGTCGTACTTGCCGCGATTGCGGAGCTTATGGCGACCAGGCCGCCACCAAGGCCGCCTTCAAAGCCGGAGCTTTCTTCATAAGGAATGTGTTGCAATGGACAGGCTGGAATTTATACCGGCTTTCGAGGCAGCTATTCGCTCCGCCGACCCTGAGAAGCTGGCCGCACTTCGGGAGATCGTCCGCCAGCAAGGAGGCCCGGACGAGTTCGCGAAGACGAGCACAGAGCTTGTACGCAAACATCCGCTTACACTCTTTAGGTCGATCAAGATCATCTGCGACGCGGCGCATCAGGAGCCTCGCTCATGAGAGGGCAAGCCGATGAACGGTAAGCTCGACAATCGCGCTTTGTTCGTTGATGACTTGGTCAGGGTGGCTGCGAGCGATGACAGATAGCAATGACAACATCATCCCGGACGTCGGACCGCCTTCCATCGACCTGACCGGAATTACATGACAGCGGTTCAATTGGCCGCGCACTTCAAGATTACACCTGCAACGATCGTCCGTTGGGCGGAACGGCCCAACTTCCATGCGCGAGCACTTCCGCCGGAGAGGCAGCTTGGCTTGTGACAGACGTGCAAGAATGGAACCGCCAGCGTAAACGCGCATACCGCGCCGCGCTGCGAGCCCAAGAGAAGGCGGTCGAGACGGCCGTGGAGAGAGCTCGTCACCGCCAGCGCTTAATCGCCGCGTTTGCTCGCACATGTCCGCCGCAGGTCGGGCGATCGGCTGTTCCGCTGTCGGGCGCGCCTCTTTCGCGCAAGATGATCGTCCAAGCGGATGGTTCCCTTGCGCCTGCGCCCAGTGAGCAGCATGACCGGCGCACGATGCCCAAAAATAGCCGCTGATCGTACCAGATCGGCGACCACAGAGAGGGCGCACGCAGTTAATCGCATGCGCTACAGTCGATCCACAGCCCAACGCCGCCCGCTTGAAATACATGCGGACGGCGTTGGCTCTAGCCCAGGAGGGTGTATGCAAACTCCTGACTTGGACAAAGTATGGATGAGGGGGCGCGCCTTCGCCATCCGTATGACTCCGGTACTCCCCAATGAGTAGGGGAGCTGTGCCGCGAGGTCTAGGGTCGCGGGCGACTAAGTTACTCCGGCCTCAGCCTATGCCGGGGCGACCCGGACAATGGTAACCGAGTCGAGTGCGGTAATTGATGGAGCCGGCGCGGAGATCGCCCCGCATGTCGTTGGTGGCGTGAAGCTCCATGGCTAAGCGTTCGGCGTTTAGGACTTTAGGCGCCGATTCAGCGCTTCAGCCAAGCGTCGTTCGAAATCGGCCTTACGCTCCGCAATGGGGCGATCGAAAAAGTTGTCACGGACAACAATTCCGCGAGCCTCGTCTGCGTCGATATGATCGATGTTGCAGTCCTTGAACGTGCAGCCGGTGAAGGCGAGTTGTTCGGCGCTGCTATCAAGCACGATGGTGCATTTCACGAAGGTGCAGCCATCAAAGCGGGCAAAATGAACCTGGCCGCGGAAATCAAATATCTCGGCGTGAACGGTATCATTCCAGAATACGCTTCTTCGTGGATATCGGTCACTGTTTCGCCTTTTAGCCCTCCGTGCCGCTGAGTTGCCTTCCGTCGAGCCCTTCGACACGCACCGTCAAATACCTTGAACCGACCGCGAAGCTGTGGGCCAGCTTGACGCTCCCGAACTCCTCGGCGAAGCGTGAGGTTCGCGACCGCTTCAAACTCTTCGGCAGCGAGATTGCGGCCGCGATTCCTGTTCAATTCGCTGAGCAAGTCTTTACGGTCACGCCTCACGTTTCTTTAGCCCGTCAGTCATTGCTCGCGCGCTTCACCGGCCTAGTTTGCACGTCGTTCTCACCGGAAGATTGTCGATCAGTGAGCGGCGCCTTGAAGAGCGTTTTGGTCGATCCTGCGCCATTCCAGATCGACATCGGGAAGATCTCTCGGAACCAATGTGGCAGTGAGGCTCCGCAATTGCGATGCCGCACGCCTGTATGCCTCCGACAAATCCAGGGCGACGCGATGATCGTTTTCCGAATGCAGTTGCTTCCCCCAAGACTTGGTAGTTGAAGTTTGTTGGATAGCGCCCTTTGATAACCAATGATCCGATGGCCTGCAGGCCGAACCTGCAGGCCGAAAGGCAAGCCCAGGTTTGCCGGAAAAGGCGCGGATTCCGGCGAAAGTTGCCTCGGGCTGTTGCGACAATGGAAGCGGTAGGACACACGATGCTCCGCACTCTCTTTCTGATCGCCTTAACGTTTGTCGTCACGACAAAATCGGATGCTCAAGGCACCGACGCCAATCCCATCTATCTTGACCAGGGTGTGGATTGGACCGCGGCAGCGAGAGCTGACTTCTATTCGCGCGATCAGGGCTCGCGTTTGATTACGTTGTCTTGGATGCAGGCGCTGAAGCAAAGGAACGGACAGCCATTCCTCGCGGATGGTTTGTCACGGTACGGCTATCTACCGAATCCTGCAAACACGGCCAATCTTCCCGTCGGCTTTCACGCTTCTGGCCCTCAAGACTTCCAGGTCGTCGGAATGACCTGCTCAGCCTGTCACACGCGCCAGATCGAAGCTGATGGCAAGATGTATCGGGTGGATGGCGGTCCGGCGTTTGTAGACTTCTACGCATTGCTTGGCGATCTGGACAAGGCTGTGGACGACGTGATTGCCAGTGACAGCTCGTTCGCTCCGTTTGCTGCAGCTGTCCTGCGGTCCACAACGCCGGACGCGGCCGACGTTGCGGATCTTCGTCGGCAGGTCGAGGGGTGGTACTTGCGGTTTCACACGCTTATTGTGCGCGCGCTGCCCAAGACCGGCTGGGGAGTTGGCCGTCTGGACGCTGTGGGGATGATTTTCAACCGCATATCCGGACTGGACATAGGCCCGCCGCCCGACTTCATGATCCCGGGAAACATGAAAACCGCGGACGCTCCCGTGAGATACCCATTCCTCTGGAATTCGCCGCGGCAAGATAAGACGCA
Organism: Bradyrhizobium sp. 27S5; assembly: GCF_037217225.1. Classification (NCBI taxonomy): domain Bacteria; kingdom Pseudomonadati; phylum Pseudomonadota; class Alphaproteobacteria; order Hyphomicrobiales; family Nitrobacteraceae; genus Bradyrhizobium; species Bradyrhizobium sp. 27S5. Next base: position 131,000 of record NZ_CP147716.1, on the reverse strand, counting down.
ATGGCCTGGCTTCGCAAAAAATGGAAATGACATCTTGGGGCTGGCTCGGAACGTTGGCGAGGTTCTGGGAGTATTCGCTACGTTCGAGCCGAAGCGCCAGGGCGCGATCATCAATTTTCTTGACAATAATTCCACCAATTTCGACGGCCTGAGCCAGCTTGAAAACCTGGTGAAGCGGATCGGCCCTCCGAAATGGCCCTGGACGATTGACGCTGCTTTAGCCGCGCGCGGCAAAGCGATTTTTGAAAGGGATTCCGCTGAAGCGGGATGTAGCGGTTGCCACGGGATAGAAGACGGAGAGCAACGCTTTCCATTTGTCAAAACATGGCGAACTCCGGTCCAGAACGTTGGTACCGATACACGAGAATACGACATCCTCGCCTGGAAAGCGAATACGGGCGTGCTGAAGGGAGCGTACATTCCCTTCGCGACCGCCCCCCTAAAGGAGAACGATGAGATTCTTAACATTCTTGCGACCTCGGTCATTGGTTCGATCGCGGAACACCTGTTGGCCGGCGGCGCCCCTTCAACCAATGCCCGGGTGGCAGCGGCGCCAGATCCGGGCTCGTCGGACACACCGGAGTCTCTGGGGCTGGTGCGGCTACCGCCAACGCTGCAGGATCTGCTAACGGCTTTCGATACTGTCAGCACCTCGGAAGCAATCAAGAAGGCCAGGCGGCAGGGAGCAGAACGAGCGTCTCACGCTCAGCTCCCTCCGTGGGGCTCCTACGAGGCCCGTGTTCTGCAGGGTATTTGGGCCGCCGCACCTTATCTCCATAACGGCTCGGTCCCGACGCTGGCGGAATTGCTCAAGCCATCAGGGCAGCGCAGATCGCAGTTTAGCGTCGGACGGAAATACGACATTGAAAACGTTGGTCTTGCTGCTACCCAGGAGCCGCTGAGCGACACTCTATCCGTGACGGACTGCAGCAATATCAACTCTGGAAATAGCCGATGCGGCCACGAGTACGGGACAAGTTTGAGCGATCAGGACAAAAAGGCGTTGCTTGAATACCTCAAGACACTGTGACCCGCTTAGGCGCCCCTCTTTGACCGGCTTCCAGCCTGCTGCCGGTTCCAGTATCGTTTGCGCAAAAGACCCTCATTCACCGAGTTCTCGCTGCCCGCGCGAGCATTGGAGTGGACATCTGATCCAGCGCAGCTGCTCAAGGTCGCACAAGTGATGGCCCACCAACGTTTGCCCCTCTGCCGTACGCGTCGCTTGTGTGTAAAAAAAGAGGTTCCACATGCTCCCAAGCTCAACAGTGCATCACAAAGAATGCGTTCGCTGTGGTTCTGGATTAGTGACCCTTGAGTGGCACGAGCTCGTCAACGCGAATGAAGCTCAAGATCTTTGGCGCTGCTGGAACTGCAAACACCAGTTTGTCTCCGTCGTCACTTCAGATGAGAGGGAGCCCTCAGCCGCAGAGATCACAAGACCATTCTTTACGAGCCTGCTGGTGTGACCAATGACGCCGGAGCAGGTCGACCTTGTCAGGACTGCTAGGCCACGCCGTGCCCGGCATCAGCGGGCGCTATATCGGCGAGCTAGCCATGCTGCGCTCGACTGAGTTACGCGAGGCGCAAGAGAAGATCAGCGCTCACGTGTTCAAGCTTCTCGGGTTGAAGCTTCCACGGGGTACGATGAGGGCCGCCGGCTAAGTCGGGGGCCTAAGCACGGACGATCTAATCCAATCTGCCAGGTGAGCGGTCACTTGATACTCGCGCGCTTTGCGCAATATCGCGTCGCGCTTTGCGCATGCCGGCATTTGGTCAGCGCGGCTCCTTAAGCGCGCCGCCTCTTCCAACAGGCGGTCAGTAAGGGGCTTTGTTAGCTTGAAAAGCCTCCGGTGTTTGGTCATGCACGTTCTCCCCGGATGTGTACCTTAGACCATGCGATCTCTGCCGAGAGAAACCTATGCTGGGTCGCTGGCAACACGATACGCGGGCGGGTTGGAGCGGACCGCCCGCGCTAGTTCTCACTTTGACGTTAGTGTCCCGCGACATCGGGGCCAAGCAACCAAGCCCAGCAACTAGCGTGCCAAACAATCGCACGCGGCCCGAAAAGGCTCTGGTCAGCCGTGCCTTGAGGATTGGGGCGGCTCGATCCTAGCCGGTATCAGGACGCCACGTCCGCGAGATCAGCGGATCAATCCGATCATCGTATATGGTCACAAGCTCGCCGGCTCTTAGGCCAAGGCCCTTCAAGTCGGCTTCGCGGAGTTCGGAATTCGAGATCGCTGCTTCGCCCGCGCTGGCCGCCAATGAAGCCTTTACTGCTTCTGCCGCATCGGCGATTGCGACCGCATAGGTTACATATCGAAGCTTGCCGTCGTCTTTGGGGACGCCGATCGTAACCATCCATCCTGCTGCCATCACTCCTCCGATATTCAAGACAGGCGGTTACTCTACGCATTCACCCCTAGCAGCCACCTCCCAATAACGGCAGGATTGCAAATCCGTGGCGGCCCAGTCCGCAAGATCACGGGACTCTCTTCCATGCGTGGCGCGAGCTGCGCTGGACTGCGACTTGGAGGAACGCCGCAGTGGCGAGCAAGTTTGAGCGGATCGACACTGTCGCGCGGCCGGTCAGGCGGCGGCGGTTATGGGCTGACGGTCAGTCGGTTTGGCGATGACCTCGATCCCGTCGTTGAATGTCACACCGAGAACGAGTTTTGGCAACTGGTTGTGGCCATCGAGACGACGCCAGCTTTTCTGCGCGGCCTCAAGCAGTTTGAAGACCATCGCGAGCGCCGTTCTGTTGGACAGGCAGCCCTTCGATCGGATCGTGCGGTGGCGCACGGTAGCGAAGGTGCTTTCAATGGGATTGGTGGTCCGCAGGTGTTTCCAGTGTTCGGCCGGGAAGTCGTAGAACGCCAGTAGCGTGTCCCGATCCTTGCTCAGGCAGTCGGCCGCCTTCTCGTATTTGGGCGTGTAGCTCTCGATGAAGGCGTCGAACGCCAGCTCGGCGGCGGCCTTGGTTTCGGCCATCCAGATCTCCTGCAACGCGCGTTTGGCTTTAGGCTGCTGGCTCTTCGGCAACTTGGCGATCACGTTGGCGGTCTTGTGTACCCAGCAGCGCTGCTCGCGCGTTTTCGGCCAGACCTCGCCGGCGGCCTTCCAGAACCCGAGCGCGCCGTCGGCGATGGTGAGCCGCGGCGGCACGCCGAGCCCGCGCCGCTTCAGGTCGAGCAGCAGATCGCGCCAGTCCTGCGCGCTCTCGCGGGCGCCATCGGTGAAGCCGACCAGTTCCTTGCGGCCTTCCGGCGTCGCGCCGATCAGCACCAGGATGCAATGCTTTTCGTCTTCGAGGCGTGCTTGGAGATGGATGCCATCGGCCCAGATGTAGACGTAGCGCTTCGCCGACAGATCGCGCCTCTGCCACGCGGTGTGTTCGTCAAGCCAACCGTCCTTCAGACGGCCGATGCCGACAACCCGGCAGCATCCTTGCCGAGCAGCGCCGCCAGAGCCTCGGAGAAGTCGCCGGTGGAGATACCCTTCAGGTAAAGGATCGGCAGCAGCGTCTCGATCGATTTCGAGCGGCGCATGTAGGGCGGCAGGATCGACGGAGAGAACCGGATGCGGTCGGGATCGGTAGCCTCCGCCTCGCGATCGCGTACACGCGGCTGGCGGACGCCGACCGGACCGATACCGGTCATCACCTCGCGTTCCGGCAGGTGACCGTGGCGCACGAGCGCTGGTGGCCGTCCGCAGTCTTCAAATCGGCATGCTTGCCGAGAAAGTCCGCGACCTCGGCCTCGACCGCCTGGGCCAACAGAGCACGCGCCCCATTGCGCAAGATTTCGGTGAGTTGATCGTCGACGTTTCCTGGCTGAATCAACTTGATGATGTTATCTTTGGACACGGCATATCGCTCCTTCGGTGGAGAAGTGGAGGCGTCAAGCACCCCCACGATATGCCGCCTTCCCGATTCCCGCCGTCACCAACTTTCAGCGATAGCTCGTCTCCGTGCGCGCCAAAGCCATCCTCGCCGGGATCATCGATCGCTAGGGGGCGCCGGGGGCAGCGCAGCAAATAGCCAAATCAAGCATCGGGCCGTACAGCCTGCCGGCTCCGATCAATAGTTCTTCCGCGACAATTTCGATAGCGCGCCAGCTTTCCGCCACGAGCGTCTTTGCTTTCGCCTCATAGTGCTCGCGCGGCTCCGGCAATTGCGTCATTGCGCTGGTGATGTTGGCTTCGTCATCGCCAGCACAAAGCAGCCGGCCGGTGAAGCGAGCTTCCGCGAATGGCCCTGCCATCGTGATCAAGATTTCAGTCTTGGGGCTGGCCTTCTCGTGCCACATGTGCCCATGTGCGACCCATAAAAGGAATGATGGCAACACACGCGACCTCTATGTCTAGTGCGCGAGCAATCACTGCATGACCCGCCTCGTGATATGCAGCGATCTCGCGCTCTTCGAATACTTCGGTGTACTCCTGCTCGATATCCGGAGGATGGCAGCGCGACCCCAGGGGCCTGACATTGCTAGGGCGTAACTTTAACGCGCGCATCCGCGTTATGGAAGAGAGCTTCCGTTTTGGAGGCCGCCTAGGTGTCGGCCTACGCGCTTCGAGCTTCGCGATCGCGGCAAGCACGACGGCCGTTGCGACCTTCCGTTGAGACCATTGTGTGAGCGCCTCAATGGCGATCTTCAACGCCCCTTCACGGGTCATGGCATGATCTCCACAGCGTGCACCAACCAGAGCATTTTCCGATCACGTCCAGCATGGAGCTGCCAAAGCCCATCCGGCGAAGTCATAGGCACCGAAAGGACTCGGCATGGCCAGGGCAACCTCTGCGGTCACGTCGGTTGTGCGCGTCACGAGGCCGCGGTCCGGATGGTAAGATGCCGCAGCAGCGCGGCGATCTGTGGCCATATCATTGGGCCGGCGTCCGGCTCGATCTCCGAGCCAACCGCCCAAGGGTGCAGCAGCAATTCCTACTGCATTGCTGACGACCGTGCTCGCAAAGGCGAGAGGCGGCAACTTGCAGGACGTTTCGGGCAGGACACTGCGCAACCAAAATCCGAACGGCAGCGTACCGGCACCGAGCAGAAACGCGATCCGCCATCCGTACGCGTCCAGCGCCTCGCTTGTTATGGCGACGGAGAGTATTTCTCCGACCAGCGCTCCGCGCCGTTTCTTTCGCTCCGCCTGACTAGCACTACTTTGGCAGATTTTGGCGATTGATCGGCGAAACTGGATTGAACGAAGCCGCTGCCGCGGCGTAGGGGGCAAGGTGGCATAGATCGCCTCCTGGCTGAGAGGATGTGGGTGTTGGAGCCCACCCCCTCAGACAGGAGTATCGAGATGGCCGATTTGAGCCCTCTTCGCCGCCGCATGATCGAAGACATGACCGTCCGCAATCTGTCGCCGGCGACGCAAAGATCCTACATCAGCGCGGTTTCGAAGTTCAGCCGCTATTTTGGCCGATCGCCTGACCGGTTAGAGCTGGAAGACGTCCGCGCCTTCCAGGTGCATTTGGTCTCGACCGGCATCTCATGGCCGGCGCTGAACCAGATCGTCTGTGCGCTATGGTTTTTCTACGGCGTCACGCTCGGCGAGGCGCTCATCCCAGAGCGCATTCCCTATGCGCGAGAACCGCGCAAGCTGCCGGTCGTTCTCAGCGCCGACGAAGTGGTTCAGTTTCTTGAAGCGGTATCGAGCCGGATCGCGCCGCTCGGGGAATACGCAGGACAACTTCGCGGCCAAGCCGAGGCGCCGGTCCGCCATGGCCAGAAGCATGACGCCGCCATCCGACGTCAGCTTGCCGCCGTCGAACGAGGCTGTGATCTTCTTGCGGGAAACGGCTGGAAATGAGAACGGCAGACTCGTATCGTCGGTCATGGCGAGTGTGGCGGCCCGGATGCGCGGAGGGTGGGTGTCAGCAACCGAATCCTACGCCATCTCAGCGGCTTACGCCACGCTCGCCAGCCTCTCAACAAGCCGCTGATGAATAAGACGGGCTAGTCCGAGCTAGGCCGCGGACAGTGGATCCCCGATTTCACCGCTTGAGGGGTTCCGGGTTTTCCTTGTGTATCCTGATGAGCTCCATCAGGTTTTCGATGCCGAAGCCGGTGAACGCCATGACGCCTTCGTCACCTATGCCGTAAACCCAGATGACGCCGTCCTCCGGATCGGAAGCAGGAAGCGCGACGCTGCTGCGCCGTCCGCCGGCGGCGCCATCCGCCTGTCCACGCAGACCAGCTGCAGCAGCTCGGCCATCGCGCGCTCGCCGGCCTCCGCCAGGCTAGCGCCGCTGATGATTACGGGCGGCAGCGCTCTTCCAGTTCTTCAGTCGCTGCAGAACTTCTCTAACTTCAAGATTGGGGCCGTTCCGTTCAGCGTCCTTATTGCGGCCGGTCTGGTCGCGGTGGTTTCGATCCTGATCAATGGCACCATCGTTGGGCGGCGCTATATCGCGGTAGGTGCCAATCCAGCGACGGCGCAATCATCCGGCATCAAGATTTTGCGGTATCAGATTGGTACATATGTGGCGGCGGCCATTTGCTACGCGATCACCGGAATTCTTCTTGCAGGCTTTGTCGGCTACGCCTCGCCTACCGCAGGAAGCGACTACCTCTTGCCAAGCATTGCTGCAGTCGTCGTGGGAGGCACTCCGTTCACAGGCGGTCGTGGAAGCGTGATCGCAAGTGGCGCCGCAGCCTTGTTCATGGCGCAACTGGGACAGATGGTGCTCGCGCTCGGGGCGGGACCGGCTCAGCAATTGCTCGTTCAGGCCGCAACAATCGTCTTGGCGACCTCGATCCGCAGAATTCCGGTCAAATCGCTGCTGCCGTTCACGAACTCTCGCATGGCAGAGCAATCGACTGGTTCCGATGCGAGGGGTTGACGACCGAGAAAGTCGCATCGGCGGGCGCCCACTTAGGCGTGGAGAGGACGAGCTTGACGGTTCATCAGCAACACCTTCCGAAAAACGACTATGAGCCTTCCCAGCACCATTGCTGAAGTCCCCCAACATAACCGCCGGCTGTGGGTGACGAATGAGAGGTAATATATTGCTTACACTCGAGCGATCCTGTCTCGGGCGACTTCCGAGGGACGGCGAAGACAGCGGATGGCGGCGCGTACGGACAAGTGAACTTGGCGCTTGCAGGCTAGTAGGGGATGCTCCACTCAACTAGAATTGAAGAGGCTCGAACATGGTTGGAGGCTTCATCATGGCCGCGATTACTTCACTTCCGATTGCTCGTCCCGTCGCGATCCCCCTGCGGGAAATCTTGCCTTGGGCTGTCTTCGGAGGCTTGTTGCTTGTTCTCGGTATCTACTTCATCGGCGTGGAGCAGGGCGCGACAGCATTGTTCAACGGCACCTATGTGCATGAGTTTGTCCACGACGGGCGTCACCTCCTCGGCTTCCCCTGCCACTGAGCATCGCTTTCGTCCGACGAGTTTCCAGGATGCTCGTCGGATTTGGGCAACGTTCGCCTGGCGAAGCGAATATCGATGATGGGAAAGCTCCTTGCGCGCGGGATGATTGTCGGCCTCGTCGCCGCGCTTCTCTCGTTTGGCTTTCTCAAGGTATTTGGTGAGCCGTCGATCGAGCGGGCGATTGCCTTCGAAAAGGTGATGGAGGCGGCCGCGGCGAAACAGGCCGCTCACGAAGGGGCGCTACCGCCGGCGGGCGAGAGTGAACCGGAACTCGTTAGCCGGGGCGTTCAGTCTGGCATCGGATTGCTGGTTGGCTTGTGCGTCTACAGCGCGGCCTGCGGTGGTCTCTTTGCCCTCGCGTTTGCGCTAGCCTATCGACGCATGGGCGATTTTAGTCCTCGAGCTACGTCGGCTTTGCTTGCGGCTGCGGGATTCATCAGCGTTTACGTGACGCCGATGCTCAAATATCCGGCCAGTCCGCCGTCTGTCGGCCTGCCGGAGACGATCGACATGAGAACGAGCCTCTATTTTGCAATGGTCCTGATCTCGCTTGCAGCGATGATCGCGGCGGGAGTGCTGCGGAGGCGCGTCAATAGCCGCTTTGGCGAGTGGAATTCGGCGCTAATCGCGGGGGGGGGCTATGTCGTCGTGATGATCTTTATTTCGCTAGCGATGCCCGCACTCGATGAAGTACCCGACGGTTTCCCGGCCACGTTACTTTGGCAGTTTCGCATCGCGTCGTTTGGTGGCCAAATCGTCATGTGGGCAACGCTGGGTCTGTTGTTTGGCGTAGCGGCCGAGCGAGCGCTTGTCGAGCGGCGACTACCTTTACGCGACGCGATGGTATGAATGGTTGCGCGCCGGACCGGCACGATCCGCCTTCATCTGCTGTGTTCAGCCTCCACATGCTCACGCAATGCTGTTGCATTCGCATCCGACGGTTCTCTCGATTCTAGCGTTCGAGAGGGACTGTCTAAGCTTCCCGGCCATCTCTCCTTCTTCAATGCTGTTTTGCGCAGCCCGTCACTTTGCGCGGGCCAGACTGCGGAGATGCTTGGCCTCGAGGCAGCAGTCCTGCCGCAGTTGCGGGACTGCGATTTCGGCTCCTGGATAGGGCTATCCCTTGAAGAAGTTCGACTAAAGGCCCCTGAGGGTCTTGCCGTCTGGCTACGAGATCCACGTGCCGCACCGCACGGAGGAGAGTCGTTCGTGGATGTGGTGAGGCGCGTCGGCCAATGGATGGACGGGTTGTCCTCCAATCCTCGGTCAATCCTTGTAATTTCGCACACGTCGGTCATCCGCGCAGCAATCGTGCATGCTCTTGGAGTCGGCCCTGACTCTTTTCGGCACATCGACATCGCGCCGTTGACGCGAGCCGAACTCTCAGCATTTGGCGAGCGCTGGACATTCTCGGCGCTGGTGCCCTTGAAGGATGTGCGATGACCAGTCGGCTCGAGAGAATGTTGGCCAATGCGGGGTGCGTATGGCTCTTCACCGTCGCCTCTTGGCTCGCGGTCTGCGCACCAGCCTGGGCACATCATCAAATTGTGCGAAAAGGCCCTGTGGTCGGGATTGCTATTCCTGCTATTGCTCATGGAGAAATGCTCGTCATTGCCAAATATCGTGCCACGATCCTCGATCAGGCCACTCACCATCTGCAAACGGATCCGATCTTCCTCCGGCTCGCGGGTTTCGTCAGCCTGCAATACTTTGCGTGTGTTTGGGGCCTTGTTCCGGGCAGTCTGACCGATGAGGGTAGTCCCTTCAATGAATGCTCGCACGCCTATCTCGCAGGCGCACGTGCGCTCTTGGCGCACATGGCAGAAATGAGTGACGGTCAATCGGCTGCGAAGGCTCTTCAAGAACGGATCAACACTGAGCTCAGCAGTGACCCCGCCTTTGGCGCCATCTGCTCGAACAGTGCCGAAACCTTCGATAGCGGCGTCATCGTTTGGCCGGACTGGGGCATTGCATTCACGCATTCGCCCACCGTCCTGATGCTTTCCGGTTTGTCGGCGCTCGCCGTCATTGGACTCTGGAGTCTTCATTTTATCTTCAATCTGAAAAGAAGGGCGACGCGTGCCTCGAACCTAATCCCCTTTTGAGTTGTGGGCAGACTGGAGATCGCTCAGCTTGCCATCATCGACGAATGAAACCGATGTTTTCCGGACAAGCACAATGACGGCCGCGATAGAAACGATGACCAAGAGCATTGACGTGGAGATCGATCAGCGTGACGTTCACGCCACGCCAATGATTCCCTCTAACCTTCGGCGGCGTTGTGGCAAATCGTCCTCTGTTTGCGGGAATGACTTCAAGTGCGTTCCGCGAAGACCTGCGAGCGTGATCTCAAACGTCGCTCGAATTTCCAATCCACCCGTACAACCCAGCTAATGCAATGGTCACCCAGTCGCCCGCACCAAATGCGCCTTGCTCTCATTCCCTGCCAGCAACCGATCAAGCTCGGCACTCCAGGCACCCATCTTCGGGAGCGGCTGCGTCTCGCGCTCGTACCGGAACTCCGTCGCTTGAGAACGAATGACCTTGCGAACCACCTTCCGCGATACGCCAAGTTCTCGGCAGATCGCCTTGATCGGACGACCATCAACAAAGTAGGCGCGACGGATCTTACCAATCGTCTCCACCACCAGCATCCCAACCTCGGCTTCCATGACTCGATGGAAGCCACTGTGGCCCTTATCCCGGGGTCCCGATTGGATGCCGATCACCCCGAAAACGGGGTCCTTATTCCATGCCGAAACACACCGCTGGGCGGCAAAGCCGATCATCTCGCGCAACAGATCGGCATCAGGGGTCTTCTCCACGAGCGTCCGCAGGTTCATCATATCGTCGGTCATCGGTGGTTCCTCGGTTGCGTTGGCGTGTCGCAACCCGATCCTACCGGAGAACTGCCGGTGACCACCGCAAAGCCGCCCGCCCGCTACGGCGCTATTTGAGGCGCGCGTGCGGGCGGCTTTGCTCTACCGACCTACACCATCACTGAGGACACGACCAACGTTCGGTCTCGGCACGCTACGAGAAGGCCCCGCGAACTGGTTGTGGCCACGCCCGTCGGCTGAGCATGAGCACAAACGGCTTGAAGCGCACGTAGCGTCAGGTTGTACGATCATAGGTGTTTGCGAACGGCCCTAGAGCCGTTCATCGAGGAGTAAAAATGCTTCGATTCTCAAATGGAGATCCACTTAGCCTTACTAGCGCGGCGGCGCGAGCGATTGAGCTCGGTGAGCTGGATGCCTGTTATCGCGAGCTCACAGGCCGCCAGCGTCCGTAGAACAGAAGAAACGGCTGGTTATTTCACGATGCAAGTAGCGAGAATGAGTGATTGAGCGACGATCTCCATCTTGAAGAGAAAGCCATCGAGGCGGTACTCTTTTACCGAGAGGCTCTTACCGCTGCCGAGAAGTCTGAAACCGTGCAAGCGCTCGCACATCGAGCGCTCATGAACATGCTGCCCGAGCTCGAGCGCGCAGTTCTCGAGGATCGATCTCCATCAATACGGAGCAAGCTGTTTGATGCCGGTGCGAAAGCGGTCGTTCGATTGAATGAGGCGCGGCAGGTCTTGGATGAGGCGACCGCACGGTTAGAGGGAGCTCGCCAGGCCCTGGCGGCTCTCGAGGGGCAGCTCGGATACATTCCAAATGTTCCGGCGACAGCAAATCGAATTTAGATGACGGCTGCGTGAGCACTGTCGTGAACTGACGGAGAAGATCTGGATGGCTCGCGTCGCGAGCGGGCATCTGAAAGTTGAGCCCGCAATGTAGCGGGGTCTATCGCGTCAGTACGTCAATTTCGCTGCTCGACCGTTGGACAATGCGGCGCCTCCGATCTGCTCGCATTCCTGAGGCAACCACGATGCTCGGCCCGGCGCGCGGCCGAAGTGTCTCGCGGAGAATGCGCAACGCTCTTAAGAAATTGATAGTGCAGCAAAATCATGTTGGAACTCGATAGACAAGTCGCTGATTGCGCTCGTTAGAAATGTCACCGCAAGGCCCGGTATAGCGCGACAATCAGGATGAGAGCGGCGCGTCAATCAAGATGAGACGAGGCGGCCGAGTCAGGAGATAATTGACGCTGGCCGCCTACTTGGCAAGCGTTGATTGACGCTGCGCGACAATCAAGCGGCGCTGCCAGCGTCAATCACAGTCTTGTCGAGTTCGTTGGGGGTCGTGTGAACAGGTGGCCGGCCTGGACCGCGCTTGCGATCGAGGGCAACTTTTCGACGGTAACTTTCGACGTTCATCTCGAGGATCGTGGCGTGGTGGACCAAACGATCGATGGCAGCCAACGTCATTGCCTGGTCCGGGAAGATACGCCCCCATTCGCCAAATGGCTGATTGGCCGTGATCAGCAGCGAGCGTCGTTCGTAGCGGGCGGCGATCAACTCGAACAGCACACTGGTTTCCGCCTGATCCTTGCTCACATATGTGATGTCGTCGAGGATCAGGAGGTCATAGCGATCGAGTTTGGCGATCGCGGACTCCAGCGCCAGCTCGCGCCGCGCGACCTGCAGCCGTTGCACCAGATCAGTGGTGCGCGCGAAGAGAACGCGCCAACCGTTCTCGACGAGAGCCAGGCCGATCGCCGTGCCGAGATGGGTCTTGCCGCCGCCCGGTGGACCGAACAAGAGCAAATTGGCGCCGGCCTTCAACCAGGCGTCGCCAGCGGCGAGCGCCATCGCCTGTGCCTTTGATAGCATCGGCACGCTTTCGAAGTCGAAGGTGGCGAGCGTCTTGCCGGCGGGCAAACGCGCTTCCACCATGTGTCGCTCGATCCGACGGCGGGTGCGATCGGCCGCCTCGTGCTCGGCAAGGGCGGCGAGGAAGCGGGCGGCAGGCCACCCTTCCTTGTCCGACTGTGCGGCGAGCTTCGGCCAGATCGCCTTGACGCCCGGCAGGCGGAGCTCATTGAGAAGCAGCTCGACACGGGCAGCATCGACGGAGGTAGCGATACCGGTCATGCTGCCTCTCCCAGGTTCGAGCGGCCCGACATGACGCTGACGGAGGCGAGTTCATCGTAGACGTCGAGCGGCGCCAGCTTGACGGCGACACGCGGGATCGAGGCCGCCTCGGGTCGGAAGCGGTCGCGCAGCGCGGCAAGATCGGGTAACTGTCCGGCGTCCAGATCCATCGCGATCACCTCGGCGAGTTCTGCTTCGCAGGCGCGCTCGTGAGCCAGCGCCAGAAGCTCGACCGTCACCTTGCAGGCGCGCCGGTCATCACCATGCTCCCGCAAGGTCTCGAACAGACGTTTGTAAGCTGCACGCGGGAAGAGTTGGTCGCGATAAACGAGATTGAGGAGCGCCATCGGCTTGCGCCGCAGGGCATGGATGACGTGCCGGTAATCCACAACATGACCGCCCTGGCTCTCGGACACAGGCCGACCGCGCCGCAGCGTCACGACCGGCGTGACGCCAAGGAAGCATTCGAGCCGGTCGTCGAAGATGCGCACACGCAGGCGATGGCCGATCAATCTTGAAGGCACGGTGTAGAATACGCGCCGCAGGATGAAGCCGCCTGACGACGTCACCGGGATCACTTTCTCCTCGAAGTCGGTCGTGCGGCCTTTTGGCAGCGGCGCCAAGGCCTCCTTCTCGAGCGCGATCGGCTTGGCGAGGTTGGCGTTGCGCCGGCCGACAATCTCGTCGACAAAAGCCCGGTACGCATCGAGACTGGCGAACTCGCGCGTCCCCCGCAGCAACAGCGCATCTTCCAGTGCCCGCTTGAGATGGCCGTGCGCGCTCTCGATCGAGCCGTTCTCATGTGCGATGCCCGCATTGTTGCGCGTTGGCGCCATGCCATAGTGGCCCATCAGCCCGGCGTAGCGCTGCGTCAGATCCCCCCGTGCGTCGGCGGCCAGATTGCGGAATGCTGCCGACAGGCTGTCGCTGCGATGCTCCCGCGGCACGCCGCCAAGCGCCCACAGCGCGTTCTGCAAGCCCTCCGCCAGGGCGACGAAGCTTTCGCCGCCGAGCACGACATGGACATGCTCGAAGCCGGAGAACGCCAACCGGAAGTGATAGAGCCGGTGATCGAGCGGCTCACCCGCGATGGTAATACCGAGCGCGCTCACGTCGGTGAAGTCGGACAGACCCAGGCGGCCGGGCTCGTGCTGCTGGCGGAAGATCACGTCCTGTTCGGGGCCGTTGAGCGCCCGCCAGGCGTTGATGCGCCGCTCCAGCGTGCGGCGGATGTTCGGGTTCAAGTCATGATGCCGTCGGCGCAGCTCGTCCAGCACGCCGATCACGCGGATGCCGGGCGCAGCCTTCAGGATCGGAACGATCTCGGCGTCCCAATACTGCCCGAGCGGATCGGACCGGCGCCGGCCCCTCGGCGTCTTCTTCTGCGATGGCGGGCGACAATCGCCCTCGATTCGATACGCGCTTGCCTTCGAGAACCCCGCCTTGGCCGCGGCGGCCTCGGGGGACAGTGTCAGTCGGTACGTCATGTACAGCCTCATCTGGTGGTCGGTGATGTGGAGGCCAGGCAAGGCATCGATTCCCTCTTGTCGAGACGAACCAACAGCTTGCACCAGCCGCACCCGGCCGCCAGACGGGTCCAAAAACGCGCGACGCCGATGGGGACGGTCCTCCGGTCGGGCTGCGCCCTCCCTTCGGTCCGTCCCCATCGGCGCAGTCTCACCTTGATTGTCGCTGGAGTCTCACCCTGATCGCCGCCGCGCAGCCCCGGCGAGGAGGGCGCACGGACGCGAAGCTGGCCGGGGTTGCGCAGCGGCCGGGCGCCCGGATGAGAGCCCCAATGCCAGCGACGGCGACTGGTCGACTTGCGGGTTTTAGCCCGCCTTGAACAAGCTCGGACCTTGGCCACGTCTTCGCGGAGCCTTCTGGCTGCGGCTGAAGTCGAGCAGCTTCTGCTGCTCGGCAAGTGTACGCCAGAACCGACCCTAACCGCTTGTTCTCGACGATCTCCGCCTGGTCGACTTGTCGCACCTTGTCGAACGTCCGGTAGGGCGGCGCACGGCCCCTGTGCTTGATCACAAGCCGCCCGTCCGGATGGTCGAACACGGTGACGCGCTGGCGGGCGAGGGTGCTCGTAATCTCGTTCGGCTCGAGGATGAACAGCATCTTGTCGTATTGCAGCGTCAGACTCTGCGATACCGTGCGCTCTTCCTTCCAGGCAAAGGCATCATCGACGACGTCGTGCTCAGTCAGCGGTCGATGCACGTCCTTGTCACTGAAGGGAGGCTTCGCAAACCGCCGATTGTAGCCTTCCATGAACGCGGGCAAAAATGCGTTGCCGGCCTCGATGGTTGAGATTCCGGCCAGCCGCATCTCCTTCAACAGACGATCTTGCAGCGTTCCATTGGCTCGTTCGACGCGACCCTTCGACTGCGGAGCGTTGGCACAGATGATATCGATGTTGAGCTCGTGCAACGCCCGGCCAAACTGGGTCATGCCGTCACCCCCGGGCGCCCCGACCCTTGTTTACCCGGAACGTCGCGTGCTTATCCGAGTAGAATGCGACCGGCTTGCCGTAGCGCTGCAAATAGGCGCGCGTCGCAGCTCTTCTAACGGTGGTCTATTGCTCGCATAACATAGATTATGGAATATTTTTGCAATTCTTGGAATATGACCGAAGATGACTTCGAATTACTTTGATATACTTGCGCTGGCATTTTGTCCAGATCAGCCGGCTCGCGGCGCGTTGCACGCCGGCTCCGCGCGCGAAAAATGCCGCTGGACGTAGCCACGACGGTTTTTGCGCCTGAGCCAGGACTCGAGGGCTTCGACGGCCTGCACCTGACCATCGAACAGATCGAGCCGCCGTCGGGCGCGCCCACCGAGACGGCCCCATTCGCGCACCAATGCGGTATCGCCAAAGAGCGTCGGTTCGATCGTGAGCACATAGAACCGCGCCATGTTGCGGGCCGGATCGCGACGCTCGAGCACGAGGTATTGCACGGTGAGTTCGGACATGCGCCAGAATCGCAATTACCGAATCGACCGTCCAATTAAATAAATGAATCGATCAGGGCCAACGATTCAGAAATTTTATGCAGGCTCCGAGACAGCCGAGGTCAGGCGATAACCGGCTCAACTGAAGCCCGCAAGCTCCAAGCTCGTTGGGTGGCGGCGCCTCCTTGGAGATGTTCTCTGAACAAGATGCCGCGCGCGTACTCGATGGAGATCCCCTCCACCGACCTCAGGCGTTGCGCAAGACTTGCTCGAGCTGCGCCACGAGCTTCGCCCGGTGCTCGGCAGGAAGTTTGTCCAGATTGATCTGCTTCCAGCGCACCGCCGGCAGCTCCGCCGCGCCAGGGACGCCCAGCAGGCTCCAATCCGGCTCGCCGCGTTTGAACCCTATGAGGAAATCCTTGTGAGCTTGCGGCATTTTTCCAGCGATTTCGGTGATCAGCGTTTCCCGGGATTCGAGCAACTCGTCCAGGCTTACTTCATCGGCGATCATGCCCTCGAAGCCGTGCGTGAATTCGTGCTGGATGTCCTTGCGACGAGGAACCACGACCTCGGAAATCGGCCTGTCATGGCTGATGAGGTAGACGATGAACGCCTTGCGGAGATCGTCTGTGATGCCTTCGTTGGCGAGCAGATCGCGGACATCAAAGAGGTCACGCGGATGCTGCCGGTCGAGCGCCGCGACGAGCTTGCCGGCGTATAGATCGGCGAGCGAAACGACTTTCATCTCTGCGAAGCCGAACGTTTCTTCGACGCTCGCCGACACATCGCGCAGCTCCGGCTCGAAAACGCAGCCCCTGATCACCGGAGTGACCTCAATCTTGATTTGCGCGTCGGCTTTCTGGACGGTCAGCTTGGTGACGATCTTTTCACTGGCGTTGACGACTTCCGTCACCCGCGCGCCCGGCAATCCTTTCCTGACGGCGGCGGCCATGCGCTTCATCGCCGCATCGATCGCGGCAAGAGATTTGGGGCGCGGAGCCACTGGCAGATAGGTCAGGTCGATATCGACCGACAGGCGCGGCATGTCGCGGTGGAAGAGATTGATGGCAGTGCCGCCCTTGAGCGCAAAATCGGGCTCCGCCGCGACGAACGGGATCGTCTCGATCAACAAGGCCACTTGATGCCGATATTGTTCAGACAGGGGCATTGAGATCGTCTGGGATGGTTATGAGGTATTTGGTGTCGAGTTTGCCGCCCTTGACGAGCATGCGCTTTCCCGTGCCGAGATTGACTTTCGACTTGTCGATCTGTTTGAGCCAGGCGTGCTGATGTCGCTCCGCGAACCAGAAGAACAGTCGTTTGACCTTGACGCTTTTGCAGTCGTTCAGAACCGTTTGCAGCCGCCGGGGGCTCAGGCTCCTCAAGCCTTCCGCCAACGCATCAACCTGATGGAAGCTTTCGTGGCGGGGCAATTCGTCGAGCAGTTCTAGGAACGCACGTTCGGGCGTCGACACCGTGAGAGGCCAGTCGAATGGTGCTGGTATTTCCCGCGTCGTACCCGACTTTGGTTCGGGCAGGCTCCCGTGCGTTTTGAACAGGCTTTGCGTACGGTGAACGCGGAATTTTTGTCTGAGCGGGAGTTTACCGAGCCAGCCGGGAGCAGGTCGCGTTCCGTATAGCTGGACGGTCGAAGGACCCTTCTCGCTCAAGTAGTGACCGAAGCCTTGCGCTTCGAGGGCGGTACGTCCGCCGACGACGAGGTCGGAGCCGAGCAGTCGCTGGAGTGAAACGACAACGCCTTGCCAGGAGAGTTCGCCGAGCGGTCGCTTGAAGGTTCCCCGCGCCGGCTGAACGAGCCAGCCGGCCGATACGTACTGGCTGCGCAGGCTGGTGGAATATCCATGCCGCTCCATCCAGCCAGCATCGACTAGAAGTCCCTGCGGGAGGGTTCTTTCAAGTTTGTTTAGCTTCCTGTCCTTTTGCTCAGCCATACTAAGTAAATTAGCATCATTTCAAACCAACCTCAAGGTTTCAAAGCCGACTATTTTGCGCAGTATAACTAAGCAAAATTACATTAACATAAACCTCAGAAAGCTTTGCGACGCCCGCGCCGTCGATCGCGTTTCCACCCAGACGTGCGGCTTGCCCAGCCGGCCGTACGCCACAGCCAGGTCGACTCGGTCATACCGGCAAGGTGACCGACGAAGATCGCCGATGCTGAGATTGAGCTGTTCGCCCGTCTTGTGTATCGCGTCCTTCCTCCGCCTTCGAACATTCGAAGGCAGTACATCGCTACAGAGCTGCGGCCATGACGGGAATTTCAGTGACCTTGTCGTCATTCTGTCTGGCCCAGAGAGACCTGGCCAGATTCTCCGGGACCTGCTCCCGGAACTTTCCGACCTTGATGTTCGCGACGAAATCCGAGACGTCGTGGGCATCGATATTTCGCGTTTCGGCGAGCTTGGAGAGGATCGGTCGCAGTTCGCTCTCCTTGATCTTGGAGACCGTGACGCCGAGTTCGTGCACTCCCGGCTGGAGTCCGGCCATCGCGAGCGCCGCGCTGAAGACTGCGGTCGCCTGTGATCCTCGCCAGAGAAAGACGTGCGTGTCGCGCTCTTCCTCGACCAGCGATCGGCTCTCAAGGTCGAGCTCGCGGAACATCTCGCGTCCCTCCTCCAGCAGATCCCGGGCTCTAGCGTCGAGATAGGGCGGGACGTCGTCGGCGAGATAGACCTTGCGCATCTCCGCGATCAGCTTGTCGTGGGCCGGCTCGCCGGCGGCTGGCTCGAAGCGCGGCACGACGCCGCCCGGATGGGGAGCGACCACCAGCGTCAGCGTCTGTTCGTCGAGGTCCTGCACGATCCAGCGCTGGCCCGCGAAGACGACGAGTCCTTCCTTGTGGACGGGATGCATGATCGGCAACGTTCCAAGCGTGCGTCCGCCCGTCGTCAACCGCCACTCCTCGTTCGATTCGAACACAGCGAAGAAGCTCCGGGACTGGCCGATCTTCTCGCCTTCTTGCCCGAGCATCAACGTTCCGTCGCCCGCCTGCTCGATGAAGCGGACAGCCTGGCTGCCGAGATGCCGGAGCAGCAAAGCGAAGTCGCCGGTGGAAATCGAGACAAAGGGGCCCGGGCCGCACAACAGGTCATAAAGCGGCTTCGGCCCGATGCCACCGCGCTCCATGATCACGCTCAGCATCTGGTGGATGAGCGTCGAGGCGATCTCGGGCGCAGCGCGCGCCTCCTCCACGAATCCTTCGAGCAACAACCTGACCACGGCGACAGACCTGATCGTGTTGAGACGCAGGCGATCGAGAAAGCCCGACTTGTTGTCGATGTTCGGTTCGCGCAGGTAGATGCGCAGGATCGACGGCGTCCCGCGGCGCCTGCCGGTGCGCCCGAGCCTCTGCTTCAACGAGGCGAGCGAACGCGGCGCGCCGATCTGCGCGACCGATTTGACCGAGCCGATATCCACCCCGAGTTCTAGTGTCGAGGTGCATACCGCCGTCGTCGGCAATCTACCTTCCTTCAGGCGGTCTTCGAGCTCTTCGCGGAGCACCTTCGAAAGGCTTCCGTGATGCGGGTAGAACTCGTTGGGTACCTCGGCATTCTCCGAGCGCCTGCGCAGGCGGTCGGCGGTCGATTCCACCGTCCGCCGCGATCCGCCGAACACGAGGTTGTTCTCGCCCCGCAGCGTCTCGAACAGATGATCGGAAATCGCGTCGAGCGCGATCCGGCGCGGCACCTGCTGCTCCGGACCCGCTCCCCCGCCTTCCGCATGATCCGGATCGTCGAGATCCGGCGGCTCGACGTAGCCTCTGACCTGAAGGCGCAGTTCCGGAGCGTCCGACTTCGCCACGAGCTCTTCGACGTTCGTAGGATCTCGCGGCCGCAGCCACGCGCGTGCCTGGCCCAGGTTGCCGATCGTCGCGGAAAGACCGACGCGCCGGGCTGGGCGCGCTGCCATCGCGTCGATCCGCCGCAAGAGGCTGGCCACGTGCAGTCCCCGCGGCCCCTGCAGAAACGAATGAAGCTCGTCAATGACGATGAACTCGGCGGCCGACAGCAGCCGTTTGGCGTCGGCCGGACGGCGGACGAACATCGCCTCGATCGATTCCGGGGTGATGAGGGCGATCCCGTCCGGCTTGTTCATCGCCTTCTTCTTCTCGGCCTGCGGCGCGTCCCCGTGCCATTTGACCACCGGGATTTCCATGCTCTCGCACAGTCCCTCGAGCCGCCGGAACTGGTCGTTGATGAGCGCCTTGAGCGGGCTGATGTACAGTACCGAGAAGCCCGACGCGCTGCGCTCGGCGATCGACGTCAGGATTGGGAGGAACGCCGCTTCGGTCTTGCCGGCCGCGGTCGTCGCGGAGATCAGGATGTCGCGATCGTCCTCGAGCACGGCGAGGATCGTGCGCGCCTGGATCTCGCGCAGCTCGTCCCAGCCCTGGTCGCGGATCCAGCGGCGGATCTTGGGATGCAGCAGGTGGTAGGCGGCTTCAAGTCCCGAGCCGGAAGCTGGTGAGTTCATCGTCGTCTCCGGGCTGCGCGCCGCCCTCGGGCACCGCTTCCTGCTGGCTTTGCAGATCGGCGGGTACGTCGACCTGTCCGAGAAGATCCTGCCACTTCGTGCCCGGGTTCTGCTCGAGCACGGAAAGCATCTGCACGAAGGCCTTCACGGTCGTCCGCGGCGTGCGGAAATATGCCTCTCCGATGCGGCGATCGCAGTGAGCCATGAAGGCGGTCAACGCTTCGTCAGGGACCAGATATTTGGACGAGTCTCCCGCGGCGAACACCGCTCGGATGTTGGACAGCAGGACCAGAAGATCCTCCGGCGTCAGGCTTTGGAGGCTTATCACAGGACCCGAGAGGTCCACGAGGCCCTTGGTGGCGAACTGGTTGTCCGCCAGCCGCGACTGCAGCGCTTCGTAGCTGAACAGGCCGCGGCGGGTGTCCATCAGGAACTGCGGCGTGCCGCACATGAGGAAGCCGATGTTGGTCGTGTTTCCCTGCAGCGCATCGTTCACGATACGGAGGATCTGTTCGAAGTTCGACTTGCGCGCCTGGGCGTTCTGGAGCTTGTAGATGTTCACCATCTCGTCGAACATCACCAGCAAGCCGGCGTAGCCCGCGACCTTCGTCAGGCACGCAAGGGACTTCAGCGAATCGTACACGCTGTCGTCGTCGATGATGGTCCGGACGCCGAGAGCTTTGTTCGCCTCGGTCTTGGTCGAAAATTCTCCGCGCAGCCAACGCAGCGCCGCGAGCTTGAGCTCCTCGTTCGACGCTTCGCTGCCGCGCCAGTAGGCCTTCAGCACCGTCGCGAAATCGTAGCCTCCGACGAATTCCTGGATCGGGGCGAGCTTCTCGTCGATCACCTTCTCGACCTGGACCTGCCGTTCTCCGGCTTCCTTGACGGCGTCGGTGACGAGCCGCTCCACCACGGCCGCCAACGCGCCGCCCTCCGGCTTCGTGCGTGTTGCCATGTTCCGGACGGCTTCCGAATAGAGCGCCCTCGCCTGGCCGCCGCTGGCGTGGATGCGGCGATCGGGCGCCAGGTCCGCGTGCACGGTCACGCACTTCCGCTCCAGCGCGATCAGTCTGATGAGGTTCGCGAAGAACGTCTTGCCGGCGCCGTAGTCGCCGATCACGAATCTGACGGCCGCCCCGCCGTCCGCGATGCGGTCGACGTCGCGAACCAACGCTCCGATCTCCGCGGCTCTGCCGACCTGGATGTGCGGAAGTCCGACGCGCGGGACCACGCCAGCGCTCAGCGCTTGGATGATGGTGTCCCGTTCCTTCGGCTTTATCGTCTTCGGCGCTTTGCTCATGCCGTCGTCTCTCTCAGTTCAGCCAGTCGCTCTCGCAGATGCGGGACCATGACTATCTCGTCCCCGTCTTCGAGCAGCGGTTCCTCGAAGCGATCGAACGACCAGTCGTTGATGCGTTCAATCGCGCCGTCCGCCAGCAGCTTCATCGCGCGCGCCCGCTGATCGAATTCAGCCCGCGCGATGGATCCCTTCCGCTCGAGAAGCTCGACGAGCTCCGTATGCGGTCCGTCCAGCCCTTCGAAGGAGGCCTCGTTTGCAGCGGATGCCACCGGTGTCTCGACCGGAACCGGCGTCGTGTCTTCCTCGAAGATGTTCGCAAGCAGTTCCGCGACCGCGTCGGTCTCCCGCTGCGTCCGCGCCAGGCGCGCGGCATCGATCTGGATGCCAGCGACGGGTGCCGCAGCGACGACCTCCGGCGCCGCGACAGGCGCCAGCGCGACGAGGGGACTTGGTGCGTCGACGGAACTCGGCGCGTCGACGGAACTCGGCGCGACGACCGGTGGCTCCCTGGGTATCGGCACTCCCGCTTCGCGTCTCTCGACGGACAAGGATACCGGCTCGTCGACTCGTGGCACGGCCTTGTGCAGTTCGGAATAGACCCGCTCCTTCGGAAGGCCCAGTGCCTTGTGGAGCTGCTCGAGGAACCTGACCTCATCGGGCCGCACGTTCTGGTCGCCGCCGACGACTGCGACCGCCGCGTCGGCGATGGCTTCCCGTTCGGCATCGCTGCGCTCCGCCAGGCGCTTCATGACTCTCGATAGCTTGGGCGGGTTGTTGAAGATCGTGACGGCGAACGCGATCAGACGCGCACGCTCGATCGCGCTGAGATCCTTCCCGTCCCTGATCGCGGCGATCACTCGCGACATCTCGTCGTTCGAGGAATCGCCGTCTGCCGCCGCCGCGAGCACGGCGACCTCGACCTGGGCCTTCATCGCCCGATAGGCCTGACGCTCCGGGTCGACCGGGCCGCCGCCGGGTGCCTTGAACAAGAATATCTGATCGTCAGGCTGCGGGACTGCGCCGCCGAAGCGCCGATCCGGCTCGATCGCGATGTCAAGGCGATCGAGCACCTGACCGAGCTGGTCCGCGAGCCCGGACGATACCTTGCCATTCTCCGGAAGGTCGAAGTCGGCCGCCCGCAGCACGATGCCCATCTTCGTACTCGCCCGGCTCTGGCCGCCCATGACCTCCGACAGGCGCCCCTCGAACGCGCGCAACGCGTCGAATCCGACGTCCGACAACAGGTCCGGCGGCAACAGAAGCGACGCCTGCACCGAGTTGCGCGCCTCGGGCTGGCGACCCAGAAGCCGGCTAAATCCGTCGAGTTCGTCGGTACATTCCTGCACGAGCCGCCTCAACGGTTCTGGAGATGTCGTCGCCTTCGCGACGTCGGGATAGGCCTGATGGGGGCCGTCCACCCTGACCCGGAAGGCCCGGCTCGCTGCCTCGTACCAAAGATCGATGTTGCCGGAAGTGGTGACGTTCAATCCTTCCGGAAACGTACTCCGGAAACGCAGATGCCAAAGGGCTACGAACTCGTCGAAGCACCGGACTGCCGCGGTACGCAGATACGTGTCCGGCAGCGCGAGAACCCAAAGCAGAGCGTCTTCGGACAGGATCGTCGATGATTGCGCCAGACGCCGCCCGAGGTGAAGGCGCACCGGAATGTCCATCTCTGGAGAGTGTGACCGCTCCGCTGATGGTTGCGGAACGGCGAGCGGCATGCCGGCGGCGCATCTTGCGATGTCCACGAACCGCTTCCCGTAGCCCTGGAAGGACTCGCTGTCGACCCGCCTCGCCAGAAGCCTCTCGACCTCGGCGATGCAGTCCGGCGCGCTCGCGATGTCCCGATCGACGAAGAGCCTGTGCTCCAACCCGTAGAAGAACACGAAGACGTGCCCGATGCGGTAGGAGTCGTCCCGCCGACCCGTCGACATCCAATCGAGAAACGCCTGGCGGGCCGCTGGCGTCACGTCCGCGTAGGACGGCCAGTACGGCATGGAATCCCCGGCGACGTCCGGCCGCGACGTTCGCGCGGAAAGCTTGGGATTGATGACATAGCCGTCGATCTCCTGGCCTTCGAAGAAGAGGGCCTCGCCGAGATAGAAGCGACCGGCCGCGATGGTGATGCCCTGGACGGTGACCGACTCCCCCGGCGGCACCCACCTCGCCGGCGCCGGGGCCCGCCCCCTGCGATAGGCCGGTGCGATCCGCTCCGGGTCCGCTGTCCTTGGCTCGACCAGCGGCGGCGGAGTGGGTTGCACGTCCAACCGGCCCGGCGCGATCTCGTCTCGTTTTTTAGCTTTTGAGGAAAGGTAGCCGAGCAGCAGTACGAGACCGGAGACCGTGCAGACGGCCACGACCGCGGCCAAGTTCTCCACGACAAACCGATAAGCCGCGCTGAGGACCGCGTAGATCGCGCCCAACACGAGCAGCAAGCCCATTCCTGCCGTAGACCCGCCCTTGCGCCGCCCCATATCTCCGTCGATCCCCACCACGCGTTCGACAAGAAATAGCGTGTGACAGCAGCGAAGTACAATCGTCGAAGGTCGCGTCCAGGCTCCTCCGGTAGTGCCCTCTCCCGGGAACCTGCATCCGCCAGACCGAGATCGACATAATTCCCCCCGTAAGCGCGGCCATTGTCCGTTCTTGTTATGCCCCCAGGCGTACTTTCGATTGATACGGTCAACCGTTGATGGTCGGGGGCCCAATGTCAAAGCCGAGGTGGGCGGCCGCGCCGTGCGAAGTGGAGCCAGTCAAACCAGGATTCTAGCCCATTTGGCATGCGAACAAGGACTGCGAAATAACGGGATATTCGGTTCGTTCCGGATAGCTACAAGTATTGGCCGCAGGTCAAGAAGCCGGACCCGATTTTCGTACCGGCCGGCATGAAGGCCCGATCTGTCCAAACGCGGATACTCCGAGTGATCCCGCGTGCTGAAGACCACAAAGATTGCGATATCTGCGGCGACCGGATTCCACCTGAGGGCCAACTACTCGCGAGAAAGCCGTCGACCACTGCCAGACAGCAGTACTCAATTTGCTGGCCGGTTTACGTACATGATGTAGAGCTGCGGCGCCGCCCAGCCTTTGACCTTGCCATCCGTGATGGCCATTTGCCCGGCGGTGAAATCAACGGGCTTAAGATTCGACGACGAAACGAACGGGCAGCCATTCTTCTGCGCGATATTGCGCGCAATAACCATATTCAACTTCACGCCAGCACCAGCAGCCTGGTTGGGGTCGGTCCAGAAGTCATTGGCCACGACCGGAGAGCGGCACAGGAACATCCCGGCGTCATCCGCAAGGCTCGTTGCTGTTCCGCAACAAAGCCCGAGCAGGGGCAGCCATATCCGCAGCTTCATGTCCGCACCGGAGCTGTCAGCTGACGGTCAATCAAGAACGTCGGCCGCCATCGGCCCCTCTTCATAGGCTTGGCCTTCTTTTTCCAGCGTTTTCCGCCGGGTGTTCGCCGCAGTGACATACGAGGTGAGCTTATCGAGGTCGGCCTTGATATCCACAAACTTGGGAAGATCAGCCGGCACGCCCGCCGCCTGGTCATGGCCGGAATATTTCGAGCATCGCGTCATGCCGGCATAGACCGCGTCGTAGTCTGACTTGTCGACGTGGGCGGCCCTCAGCCTCATCGTCGCGACATTGGGCCGGAAGCGGCCGACAACGCCGGCGAACAGGATCTCTTCTATTGCGTGCTCCCAGGTCTCGCGCATTTTGGTGTAGACATCCGTCACAAACGAACGATTGGCTTCGTCGGCTTCCGAATACGTTGCCTTCTTTTTTTGGAGCAGGTCGTCGATGATCGACAGCCGCTTGGTCACTCCCATGGAAATCCACGGCTGCTGGTTGTTGTCGATGATCCCGAACCGCCCATCACCGTGCTTGGCGATCCATTCCTCCCGCACGCGCACCTTCAGCTCGTGGGCCGCCTCAAGGACGGCGTAGTGGAAGAACAGGTTGTGCGTGAAGATGATCACCTGCCTACCGGCAGCGGCCTCCCTCACCAGTCGCCTTGCGACGGCCTCCATGCGGGCGTGGTCTAGCGACGATACCGGATCATCGACGACGATCCCGTGCCGAGCGCCAACTTCCTTTAGCTCTGCGAGGAAGCCCGCGAGCGCGAGCGCCCGCTTCTCGCCTTCGCTCAGGATGTCGCTGTTCTTGCCGACTTTCTGCTGGGCCTCTAGCCCGATATGAACCTTGCTCTTGCCCACCTCGCCACGGTCGGTGAGCTTGAGCGGCAGATGCTGCAGATCAAGCGCAACGATCTCGTCCTGAAGGCTGATTTGCAGCGATGTGGTCAGAACCTTGCGCCTGATGCGCGTGATGTGGGACGTGACGCTGGCGACGGCACAGGCCGCCGCGCACGCCTTGGTCTTCACGAGCAAGTCAAGCGAGTTGCGCCGGGCGGCGAACGTCTCGATGTCGGCGGAGAACTTCTTCCGCGCCTCCAGTTCATCCAGCTCCTGCTGGCGCCGCTGGCGCTTGGAGGTGTCATCTGCCGAAGGCTTCAATGCTTCGATTTCCTTGACGAGGACAGCCACTTCACCCAGCAGTTCGTCAATCGCTGACCGGTCGAGATCCGCGAGACCGTCAAGACGCGCGTAGTCGACGGCCCTGACGGCTGCACAGACCAGAATGTGACGCTCCTGGCTGGCCGCATAAAATCGCTCGATCCTGTCGGCCAGGGCCTGACGCGGCTTCGAGCCCTCAACGAAATTGACGAGCCCGTCCTTGATTTCCTGACCGCCAGAGATCTTCAGATCGAGGATCGCTTTGGCGATCTCCGCGAACTCGTTCTTCGCGGTCTCGGCATCCGCGTTGGCGCGGCCCTGGACATACTCGTCAAACGCGGCCAAGCGTGCCTGTGCCGGGCCGTCGAGCGGCTGATGACAGAGGACGCAGGTGCCGGCCGTCGCCAGCTGCGGCGGTTCGGCGGCCGGATATGCTTCGGCCGCGAAATCGCGCGCGTACATCAGCATCTGACGCCAGGTGTCACTGCCCAACTGTGGAACGGCTGATTCTGCCGCCAGGGCGGCAGCGGCGGCCTTGGCGACCTCGCGTGTCAACGCCGCCTTTTGCTGAGCCTCCCTCAGCCTCGCCAGGCCCGCGTTACCGATCGCATCGAAGATCGCATTGGCATTGGCTACCAACCCTTGGACCGCCGACTGGCTGGCCTCCTTCACCCGCGTCAGGAGGACCGGGTCACGGCCGAGCTCTTGCTTGATCACCTGAAGGTCGGCCTCGTCCTTGTCACTCCAGGTCGCCAAAGCCCGCATGGCCTCTTCGCTGGGCAGATGCTGATCCGGCTTCAGGTTCGCCAACAGCGCCGCGATTTTGGTGCGCTTGTCATATCCGAGCGGCAGGGGCGCCTGGTGTGCCTTGGTCAGACGCGATTCTTCGGCCTTGAAGCGGCTGTCCAGGATGCGCAGCACCTCAGCGAGATTAGTCAGCAGGGCCAGCTCGAACGGCAAAAACTCGATATTGCGCTCGGCGTCGATATACAGGCCGGCGACATCGCTGTCGAAGACGGAGATTCTGCCGAGCTCCGGTGGCGGCGCGCTACGGTCATTCCAGACGACGGTGCGCTTTTGGTCGCCGTCGACGCGGAAGGTCAGGGTCACCTCGCGGGGATCGGACGATTCCGGCTCGAACACATTGCCCCGCAACGTCACGTCATGCAGGCAATGGCAGATTTTCTTGGCAATGCGACAATAACCGCTTTTGCCCGAACCATTGGGCCCATAGATGAGCGTCACCCCATTGATCGCGAACTTCAGCGGCGGCTGCTCGGCGGCCAGCCGGTCGATGTTGCGCAATGGACCGATGGACCCCAGAACAGTGAGCGGCGCGAACCGGTTACCCGCCTTCAGGTGGGTCTTGGTCAATGCGGGCCAAGCGGGCGGCTTTTCATTGGAAAGCCCAGCTGCGGCTCGAACCGCCTGCTCAAGCTGGTTGAGTTCATCGGCGTCGAGCGACGGTTTGGCGATCAGGAGACGGATGGCTTCCTGTTGCCAGAGCGGGCGTGCAGCGCACCAGTCAAACAGATCGTCGTCGCCGGCCATGGGGGCTCCGGGGGAAATTGCATGAAGTGCAATACAAAATCATTGATTGTGACAATGGAGGGCGGCTCGTTTCCGTTGTCAAGCGGACTGTCCCCTCACCTTCGTATGACTCGTAGGTATACCGGCGATACCTATCGAACCGTCTACACAACACGGCTAAAGGGCGTCCTGTACGTCCTGCACACGTTTCAGAAAAAGTCCACCGGCGGCATTGCGACACCGCAGCGGCACATTGGCCTAGTGCGGCAGCTCTGCGAGACGCCGAAGCGATCCATCAGGCAACAAAGGGAGACCGATGATGAGCACCAAAAAAGCCGCCCGCCCATAGCCAGCGCACCGGCAACATTTTTCGCTAATCTCGGCCTACCAATGCCGAGGAGCACCAGCTCAAGACTGCCCCTCGTTAAGTTGAAACGGCTGATGGCGGAGCGGGAGATTACGCAGACCTATGCCGCGAAGCTGGTCGAGATCAAGCAACAGGCCCTGTCCAAGCTGCTCCGGAGCCATTTCAAACTGGTTTCGATGGAAAAGCTGATGCGAATGCTGACAGCGTTCGATCAGGATGTCGAAATAACGGTAGATTCGCACAGAAAGCGTGGAGAGGCTGGCCGGATCACGCTTATTCCGGTTTAAGGCGAGAGAACGGGAGGGTTCATGACATTCAAGGCAACCGTAGCTGGGGCCGCGCATGAACCCATCCTTCACGGCATCTCATAAAGGAAGGTGAGGGCCACATGATCGAGGTTGATAAACGCGCGACCACGGCATTCCTTGGGAGTTGATCGCCCGGCTTCACGCCATCGTGACAGTGCCGATGATCGATGTGCGGGCGTACGCGAGGTATTTGAAGGGCTAGGCCGGCTCTTGCCTCACTCAGCGGCCTCAGCGGGAGGGCTCTTCAGCTCCGCAAATTTCGCGGCCATCGTAGGATTACCCCGGGTCAGCTTCTTGATCGTCACGTCCTGCGCTTTGTCATTAGCCAGGCGCAGATTGCGGTCCGCGCCGATCAGCGCATCCTTGGTCTTCTGCAAATGATCGATGGACTTGTCGATCTCGGCGATCGCGGTCTGGAAGTGCCTTGAGGCCAGATCGTAGTTCTTCGAGAACGCCATCTTGAACGTCTCAAGCTGGTTTTCAAACTGAGTGATGTCGATATTCTGCGCCTTCACGAGCGCCAGCTCGGTCTTGTACTTGAGCGAGTTGATCGCCGCATTCCGCAGAAGTGTAATCATCGGCAGGAAGAACTGCGGCCGGATGACATACATTTTCGGGTAGCGGTGGAAGACGTCGACAATGCCGGCATTGTAGAGCTCATTGTCCGGCTCAAGCAATGAGACCAGGATGGCGTACTCGCAACCCTTCTCGTTCCGGTCTCGGTCAAGCTCCTTGAGGAAGTCTTCGTTCTTGCTCTTCGTGGCGGTTCTGTCGCTTTCGTTCTTCATCTCAAACATGATCGAGATGATCTCGGTGCCAGCTTCGTCGGAGTCGCGGAAGATGTAGTCACCCTTGCTGCCGGTCCGCGCGTCGTTGTCCTTCTCAAAGTACGCTCGCGGGAAGGCCATCGACCGCACCCGGTTGAACTCGGTCTCACAGTGCTGTTCGAGGGTTTCGCCGACCATCTTAGTCGACAGACGGGCTTTCATATCCTTGAGCCGCTCGATCGCGTCATCGCGACCCTTGATTTGTGTTTCGTACTTGTCCTTGAGCGATTGCTCGGAGAGCTGCTTTTCAAGCTGGACCTGCTTGATCCCGTTTTTCAGCTCATCGCGCTCCTTCTCGATGGCGCCGACCGCTTCGGTAACCGCGAGCTTCTTTTCAAGCTCGACAGCCTGGAGCTTGGCCTTGAGCTCTTGGATTTCTTTTTCCTTGGCGACCGAGATTTTGTTCTGCTCACTGGCCAGGAGCGCTTCGGCAAGCTCCGAGGCCGCTTTCTTTTCCCGCTCGGACTGGGCAAGCGCGTTCGCGAGCGTGTCACGCTCCTTTTCCACGGCACTGAGCGCTTCCGTGACAGCAAGCTTCTGAGCGACCTCACTTCCCTCAAGCTTGGACTTCAACTCCTGAATTTCGGCGTCTTTGGCCGCCGCAGTCTTCTGCAGATCGTTGCTCACCTGGGCCTTGGCCAGTTGAACAGCGCTCTGCTTGTCACGCTCGGCCAGTTCCAACCGTTCGTGGAGCTGCTGAGCAAAATCGGCGTCACGGACCTGCTTCAGGATATCCGCGTAACCAGACTCGTCGACCTTGAAGGCCTTGTCACAGTGGGGACAGATGATCTCGCGCATGTTTCCTGTCCGCATCGGGTCAACGGCTGTTGTTATTCAAAACGTGGCTACGAGCTGGCGGAATCAGCCTGCCTGCCATCAGAACAAAATTAGAACGCGCCCGTTTGGTGGGTCAAGCCAGAAGCAGTCGGTTGTGCGCATTTTGCCTTGGCAATCCCCTACTTTCAGAAACGGGCGGGACGGCATCCGTCCCGACGATCTGGGATCCCAGCTCTGTGTTTGTAGCCGGAACGAATCGAGGGTTGCAAGGATTCGTCCCGCTGAGGAACGATCTTGATGCTGATGACCAAGGAGAGGCGGACGGCGACCCGCACGGTACGCGGGTGGGCGATAGCTGTGCTGCAGGAGGCAGGCGCGATCCACGAGTGTGAGTACCATGGCTGGATGCAGGGCCAACAAGCCCCTGGAGAGTCATCTGACCATACCGGCCGAGTTATATCGGGCCGTCATGGAGCTCGCTCCTGGCGATCGACGGGACCGCGCCATCGTGAACGAGGCGCGGCACGCGTCCTAGATTACCGAAAGGGTTGAAGGGACTTCACGCGTCGGCCCGCCATAGAAACTAGCCCCGCGCTCGCCGCAGCGCAGCTTTCAGCCGCTCCTTCTCCTTATCCCAGCGAGCGTCTTCGGTTTGCGATTTCTTCTCCAGAGCCTAGACCTCGGCCCGGATGGCGGCAACCCGCTTCGCGTGCTCCTGCTCAAACGAGGTTCGAATGAAGCATTGCCCACGGGTTCGCTATTGCCTTTGCTATTGCCGGCTTAGGTGCTGCTATTGCCGCTGCTGAAGGCAAGCCGTGTCTCAATCCAAGTCCCAGCAGCTTCGATCACAGACATTCCCGAGCTACACGTAATGAGTGGACACGTCGCGTTTAACGAATCCTCACGGCTAAATGCGCGGCCGCTGCGCTAACCGGAGTTGCAGCAGTTCCTGGAGCCATCGGCTCGGTACTTGGCGTTCTCTAAGGAGGCGTAGCGATAAAGTTAGGGACTTTGATCCGAGGGGTGAGCACTCCCGACCCCATACCAAAACGCTGAAGGTCGAGCCGGGGATTTTGCGATGGTCGTCAGTCGTTTAAGGCTGGTTTGCGGTGCAAAATCGAAACGAAAGGCCAAATTTTCTCAAGAATTCTCAGGCAGTTGCGCTAGATTTTCCCAACAATTGCAGGTTGGGCCTATATTGTGTCGCGTGGGATTCGGCCACCGTCCGAATCTCCGCTTTCCGAGGAATTTGTTTAATGGCGTTCCAAAATTTGCCAACTCGCCTCGTTTCGAAAAGTACGTTTTCGATGTTCCTGCGAACGCAGTGTGATCGAGAACTATATCTCTCACTCTTTTCAGATGAAACGAAGGTACTCGCAGCAGCAGGCATACCGATCCCGTTAAAATCAAGGCCGGGCGTACAATTCATCACTGCGTCGGGCGTGGCGTTCGAAAACGAGCAATACGACATTCTTGCTACGGCGCTACCCAATCACGTAACGCACGCCGACAGCGGGAAAAAGCCGGTCCCGCTCAAGGCGGCTTTGGCGGCGGTGAAGAAGCCGACGCTCATCCTTCAACCGGCCTTCGAGCCCCAGCAATTCAGAGACGCCTTCTTCACGAACATCGGTGTGCCACCCAAGCACGCCGCTATCATTCCAGCGTTCAAAGGGCTCCGTCCCGACATCATTTTCGCCGATCAGAGACGAGCAAACGAGTACGAAATATTGCCGTCGGGCGAGCGCCGTCGCCTGCAGGACGGCGACGGACGGATGGCGCTTTGTGTCATCGACCTGAAGAATGTAACGGAGGCAAACGCTAGTTATTCGGCGGAAGTATGTCTCTACGCAATCTTCCTTGCCAATTGGCTGTCAACCGAAGGCGCCGAATTATCAAAACGATTCTTCGTATCTGACCGCGTCTACCTATGGCGTCACGTCGAAATGCCTCAGTTCACAAAGTTGAAGGCCACCAAGGACGGACAGGATCACGAAAAACGCCTTGATGCGCTGAGGAAGGACCTCGAAGAAGGACTGATCACCTACCTAATTTACATGCCGAACGTACGGAAGTTTTTTGTAGAAGATCTTCCGCGCGTGCTCGGCGTTGGGGACGCAAAGGGCTGGGCCGCGGTTGACTATCATGTCAACCCGCGATGCGGCTCATGTGACTGGCTGGGTAACACCAACTGGCTCTCCGTCGAGGACAAGAAGGTTTTTGCGGCCAATCCTACGCACTATTGCTTTCATAACGCAGAGACAACCGACCACCTTTCAAAAATGCCTTCGCTCAGCCGTGGTGCGAGCCGCGTTCTCCATAGCGGTGGGCACCAGACGGTTGCGAATGTGGTCGATATAGACGCTTCAGCCGACGTGCTTCGCCGACATGCTTTCCTGAAAAAGGATCGTGTGCAGATAGGAGCACGGGCGAGCGCTATCTCGAAGAACGCCGTAACGGTGGATCAGAAAGCCAAAGTGGCAGGCCTCGCCCGAGGTCGAAACGCCGAATACGACATCGTCGTCAACTTCGATGCCGGCTCCGGCTTTCTGACGGGTGTCGCGGTTCGGGGAATTTTGTTTGCGCCTTATGCGAAGAAATTCCCCGTGGAAGGCGGCGAGCCCGTCTCATTCAAATCATTTGGAGAGGCCGCATTCGCAATCAACAAAGACCAACTGGTTGCTGAATGGGCCGCGCTCTCATCGTTCATTGAAACGCTCGGAAGCTGGATGGAGGAGTCCGAGAAGCTCTTTACTGCGCAGGGATTCGGATCAGTCAGGACGCAGATCTGCTTTTGGGAGCTCCGGCAATATGAAGAACTGTGCAACGCCTTTAGCCGCCACTTGCTCGAAATATTGACTCTTCCCAATCGAGCTCAGCGCGCGCTCGCGTGGATATTTCCCGCCGATGAAATTATGGAAAAGTCCGATGCGATCTGCCCGAATATCATATTCATCCGCGAAATCGTCACGGCGTCGGTGCGCCTGCCACAACGCTTCGCGGCAACGCTGCTGGGCACCGCCGAGCACTATTCCCACGCTCGGATGGCGCCGCGGAAGGTCGATAACTACTATGTCGAACCGCTTGGGAACGGCATTCCACGCGAGCGGATTTTTGAGATTTGGAAAACGACGACCGGAACTGTCCGCATTTTTGGCCAGCCAAAGAGTGTGACGGAGGCCGTTCAGCGCTACGAAACGGTACTCAAGGCCCATACATGGGCTCTCGCGAGCATCACGGCTCGGCTTCGTGAGGACTTGAAGGCGAACATCGAAGGCAATGCTCCCCCACTAAATATGTCGATCCCGTTGGGCCTGCAGGGCGTGGCCTACGACTCAAAGTTGTGGGATCGCTGGTCGCGGGTCTCCAGCGCCGTAGTGCGCACCGAGCGGCTGAACGCCTTTTTGACACGTCCCGAATGGCTCGAAGCATCTTACAAAGCAATTATCCTGACCTCTCTCGTCGAGGACCTTGGCAATAACCAGTACGAATTTGAAGTTAGTGACGATTCGACCGAAGCTAAAATTGAAGAAGGCGATTACTGCACGATTGGCATCGTTGACCAACCAGGCTTCCCCTTGCGGCATGCAGCGTCCCTCGGACTGACGGTCCAAGACGACAATTTGTACGTCCCCATGCATACCGTGATCCTGGTCCTCATCCAGAAGTTCGAGCGGGCGAAAAAGCGTATCACTCTGCGTATTGCTCCGCGCCGGAAGGAATTCCAGCCGGCTTTTGCGGCCGTGATGAAGTCGGGCGTTATCCCGTTCGGGAAGGGCCACCTCTACGTTCTTGAAGGAGCGCCGTACGACGATTCCCCCACGGTAACCTCCATCCTGAAGGCCATCGGCGATCCCGGCATTGCGACGCCCGCAAAAGAGGCATTAATCGCTCTTGGCACCACGGCAGCTAAAAAGCTGAAGAAAGGAACTGATGCAGTAACACCAGCCGCGGATATTCTTTGGCAAGGTAATAAAGTGGCTAGCGAGGCCGTTCGCGACGCCAAAGCCGCAGATGCATTGGCGTCCTTTGCAAGCACTTCAAATGAGCATCCCCTAAATACAAGCCAGATAGCGGCCGTCCGGGCGTGCGCGACCCAGCGATTGGCCATTGTCTGGGGCCCGCCAGGCACTGGCAAAACTGAAACACTCGTGGCCTTTCTTCACGCGATCGTTCGCGAAGGGAAAGTCCGCAAGATACTTTTGACCGGGCCAAACTACCGGGCCGTCGAAGAACTCTCGCTTCGACTTGCACGCAATCTCGCGAGCGACCAAAAGGCGGCCTGTGACTTCTTTTGGCTCTATGCTCGAACAAGGAAGCCCGCCGACATCGACATTTCTGTCCCCCACCTCAATCTCAAAGCAGTGAACCGGGACGACGCTTCGGCCGAATATGCGGAGCTTTTGGCGAGCATTGTAGACGACCAGAAAACGGTGATTGTGGCAACGACCGCTCATATCGTGGATCAGCTGACGCGTGATGTGACCGACGCGATTCTCAGGCCTGTATTCGATCTCATCGTCCTTGATGAAAGCTCGCAGGTTCCACTGAATCTCGCTTTGCGCCCACTCGCTGCTATGCGCCCGAAGGCGCAAGTCGTTGTCGCAGGCGATCATAAGCAAATGCCTCCGATTCAGCACCTCGAGCCGCCAAAGAATGCCGAGTATTTGGTCGACAGCATTCAAAATTATCTGATTAAGCGGTTTGGAATTTCGCCCGTTCCGCTTCTCATTAATTATCGCTCCAACGCAGACCTCGTCGAATATGCGCGCTCTCTCGACTATCCAGCGGCTTTGACCGCGCACTCGCCAAAGAAGGATTTGCGCATCCTTCACGCAATGGATCAGGTTATCGCGAAACTTCCAGCAACTCTACCGAGCACGAGCGCTTATCAAGGGCTCCTTTTGCCTGAGAAACGCGTGACCGCGCTTATCCATGACGATCCGACATCCTCCCAAGCCAACGAGGTTGAAGCCGGGCTTGTTGCCGGCCTTGCCTATGTGCTGCGCCAGACGATGGCCGCGGAACTTGATGACGGAACGCAGAAAGCCTTTACGAATTTCACAGACGAAGCCTTCTTCAAGGAAGGCCTCGGAATTGTCACGCCCCACAAGGCGCAAAAGGCACTCGTCCTTCGAAAGCTCCGCGAGCTCTTTCCAGCTGCCGATCCTGAAATCGTGTTTTCCGCCGTCGACACCGTGGAGCGATTCCAGGGCGGCGAACGAAACACGATTATCGTTTCCTATGGCGTGGGCGATACCGAAATTATCGAAGGCGAGGAGCAATTCTTATTGCAGCTCGAACGGACCAATGTTGCCGTGTCACGCGCGCGGGCCAAGTGCATAATCCTTATGCCGAAATCGCTGGCGTACCACCTCCCGACGGATCAGAAGGCCGCGGAAACTTCAATCGCGCTCAAATCATATCTTGAGGAATTTTGTGGGAAGCGTAAGGTCCTTTCAATCGCGCTCGGCAAGACTGCGAGAACTGCGGAACTTCGCTGGCACTAGTTCAAGATGGCATGAAAGTCGAACTCATCGGCAGCGGTGGAGTCCTGCCCCATATAGTCGGCTTGCCGTTTTCCAGCATGGGCCGTGTCGGCGCTACGAACGGACAATAACTTCCATTCGCCGCATTCCTCGATCGATCGACGCATCAGAACCTTTGCGTCGCTTTTCGCGGAAGCAAGCGTGCCGAAGCGCACGTAGAGGTGGGCTCCGTCCTGGCAGTGTTTAGAGAGATTCTTCCAGACCTTGGCCAAGTCAGTGACGAATGCATCGTGACCTGAGTGGCAAATCTGGTCGTCGACCGAATAATCAACATCTTCACTTCCGCCCAAAAACCACATGCGGAGCCATTGATCCTGCACGTAAGTCCGCATTCCGTAATATGGGGGCGACGTTATAACCAGTGACGCATCTTGGATGTTACGGTACGAGGCTGCGATACGCGCGTCGGAACACTTGACGTTGCTGAGCCGACCGAAGGGATCGCTGCTTAGATCGCTTATGCGCGCCAGCTTCTTCTTGATAACGTCCATGATGTCGACATCCGGGGGCAACATCTCACGTTCGCGCCAGAATTTCAGCGAGTAGGCCGGCTTCGAGGAGAATGTCCGCGGCATCTGATTTGAGAAATAGCTTGGACTATCGCCACCTACCAGTGGTCCGTGGAGGCAACCAAGGGCGGCGGCGCGAAGGATGGCGCTTTCATGCGTGGGCCGAGACTCGGCGAGCAACCCTTCGCGCAGGCGGCACAATTGCTTCAACGTCTTTGAGGAAAAGGCACGCTTGAAAAACTGCGTGTCAGGCATCTTCGATGATGGCGTACTCACGAGATCCCGCCCCAAGGAAACAATATCATCGAGCCGCGCACTTGCCAGCTTGGCCTGCGCTATCGCAGCTGCGATGGGAGACGTATCGAACCCGAACGACGTGAAGCCAAGGCGGCGCGCGGCATACAGGGTCGTGCCGCGGCCGCAGAATGGGTCGACGATTACAGGATCATCCTCCCGATGTTTCCGAATGATCTTCATCGGATATTCGAGCGGGAACATCGTGTAGTATGGGCAGATCGCATTGAATGCGAACTCTTTATTGTACGCGAGTGCAGAAGACATTTTGCGCCCGCTCAAAGCTTGTCAAAAACGGAGCCCATGCGCGGGCTGAACAGGCGATCGTACGTCTTTAGTAAGAAGCTATCCGTCATTCCGGCGACGTAGTCGCAGATAACGCGCTGATCCTTGCCGGAGTCAGTGTAGGCCTGACGGGCGTCCTCGGGGAGAAGCGCGTCGGGGTCTGAACAGAGGGCCTCAAACACGGAAACGACCATTTTCTGGCCTTTGAACTCCAGATGCTGGACGTTCGGGGTCCGAATGACCTTCTCAACGACAAGATTTTGGAGTGCGGATAGAAAGCGATCTTGCGGGGCCGGGAGAACTGCACGAAAACGAATGAGCGGCTCTTTGAACACATCAATCGTCTGTATCTCAACGCTCGTGACGAAGTGATGCACTAATCGGCTTATGCAGTGTTTGCGTTCCTTTCCGCTTCCATAGAGTTGATCGACGAAGTGATCATAGACGTCGTTATCGGCCTCTCCCGGATATTTCTGTTTCAGCGCGTCAAGGAAGGGGGCGCTGTCGGCTTCGGAGACGTGCTCGCGAAAGTGATTCTCACGGATCAGTCCGAGCGCAATCGCATCTTCGAGGTCGTGTACGCCGTAGGCAATGTCATCGGATACATCCATGATGCTGCAATCAAAGGACTTATGTTTCGGCTTGCCGTGCTCTTCGGCGACTGCGTTGCATACCGTGAATTCATCGCGGTCGGCCCCGTTGAGAGGCTTCAATATCCATTCGACGACGTCACTCTCAGCGTCGAAGTAGCACTTGGGTGGCTTACACACCTTCGTATTGAGCGTGCGGATCGAGGTCGCAGCCTCATACAGGGCTGGTACAATCTTCGGATTAGCCGCGCGGCTGAACGGGACCGGGTATTTCAGCACGGCGAGCATAGCCCGCCGGCTAAGATCTGAGCCGTGCGCTTTAGAGAAATTTTCAAGACGAGCCAAGATTCGCAGGGTGTGACCGTTTCCCTCGAAGCCACCCGCGTCCCGCATGCAGTAATTCAAAGCAACTTCGCCGCCGTGCCCAAATGGCGGATGGCCCAGATCGTGGCTGAATCCCGCAGACTGGATGAGGCTCAAAGGAGGAATGTGCGGGTGCGCTGGGTGAGACGCATATATGCCGTCGAATTGCCTGGCGATGCTCCCCGCGATTTGCGCCACTTCAAGCGAGTGAGTGAGGCGAGTGCGATAGAAGTCGCTGTCTCCAAGATTCAGAATCTGGGTTTTGCCCTGAAGCCGGCGGAACGATCCCGAATGGACGATGCGCGCGTAATCCACGTCCGAAGGGCTCCGGCGGTCTTCCGGCTGTTGCTGCCATCCGCTCCGGCGTTCGCTCCAATCCCCCTGTGTGCTTGTCATTCTCTAGTATTCCCCAACCCTGACGGGGCAGCGATCGCGTGGACCGCTCGTTTACGCACCCGTGTCCCCGCACAACAGTAATGTGTCCTCCCACGTCTTCCAACCGGAATTCCGACCCAAATTGTCTTTCCGGTGGGTGAGGCCTTGTCCTGCCTTTGGTTAGGCCTGCAACGCCGCCCGTCAACGGCAGGCCGGGGCATCCCGGTCAAGAGGCCCGTCGATCACGAGACTTCGGGGTTTGTCGTCGTCGACAGAATGTCCCACATCCGCTCAAAACGGAGATCCCTGAATTCCTTGTACGACGCGACATCGAATGCGAGCTTCTTGGGATCGCTGGCATAGTCCGGCAAAAGAAGGTGCTTAGTGATATCCATCCCTCCCGACTTCATGCGTGTGAAATACTCGGCGGGCAATTCGGCGCGCTTGCGGATATTGTCGGTCGCGCCCATGAACCGAAGATTGCCGAGGTGATTAATGTCCGCGCTCAATAACCCCATCTTCGATCGCAGCATGCTCTGCGGGTAAATGTGATCGACGTGCGGATCGTTGCCCTTGAATTTCACGTCGAAAGGAGAGGTGCCCATTTGATCCACGTAAACCTGATTCAGGAGAATGAATCGCAAGCGTGTCTCGTTCATGTGGGCGCGCGTAAGCTCCGTCGCAGAACCTCGCTTGCGAAAATATTCTTTAACTTCCGTCATCGGAAAGCTACCCTCGCTTGGTTTTCCGACAATCGTATGAAGCGCATTCACGACCGTGTCGGTGCCTTGCGAATACCAACCAAATAGCTGCGCCTTGTAATGGTAGGCCTTCAACAAGGTGCGGGTCGCCTCATTCGGCTTCGGGTTGTTGTAGAGGAAGTCAAACAGCGGAATAAAGCTGTTGTAGCTTCGAATGACCTTGTCGGCATAAATCTTGAGGTCGTTCTTCAGGAAGTCGCGCAATTCCTGAAATGCCTGCTCCGCCTTCGCCCAGTTCGTGTTGATGGCGGTCATCAACGCATCACCATCGGGCCCAGTAAATTTTTCGGGCGATGCTTCTGCGCCCCGCCCATGCGCCACCAGAAGGCATTTTTACGGGAAAGTCTTATCGAATTGCAGATTGGTCCCGTTCAGCATCTCGGTCGTCTGCTCGATGACCTCTTCGATATCCGACCACGCCTCCTTCATAGCCGCGAACATGAGATCGGAGGCATCGAGCTTCGTTCCACCCGAGTTGACCCGAACAAAGATGTCGAGAATCCTGTCGTAGGGATACTCATTCGCGACGCCGTCGAGTTCCTGAATCCAGAAGTGCTTTTCTTCGCGGAGCAAGGAAAGCAACTGCCCGGAATTCCGTCGCACACGCTTCTCCCGCTCCTTCGCTTGCGGAGGCGATTCCCGCTTATCCGGCGGGGCCGTGGCGTTCAGGTTATCCATGGAAGTGTTAATGCGGTCAGCGACTTCCTCTGAGTTCCTTTGTCCGTCTCGAGCGATTGCGTCGGCAACGCGGTACCAAGGAAGCTGAAGCGGCTCAGCCGAGAACTGAACCCGGTGCAACAACCCGCGATCATCCGGGACTATGCCGCTCGTAATGTCGAAGTAGGCCTCCGCCCTTCGATTGTCGACCGAGGTTATTGCGCCGCAAAACAGCGCGTAGAGCGTTTGCAACCGCTGCTGCCCGTCCAGGACAAAGACCTTTTCGACATCCTTCTTGCTCTTGCCGGGGTCGTAGAAGTCGCTGAGGTCGGCGTCCCACTCGACACGCTCCATGAACTTGCGTGCTTTGATCTCATCCTTGGTGCGCCAAAATAGAAAAGTCTGGATCGGGTAATTGCGCATCAAGCTGTCGAACAACCGCAGCATTTGGTCCTCTTCCCAAACGAAAGGGCGCTGGATGTGCGGCAGAAAAATGCTGCGATTGAGTTCTTCAATCAGCCTAAATAGAGAACTTGGCTTGTAACTCATTTGCTCCCCCCGAAGCGAGGGCTAATGGCCCCCGGGCTCTTTGGTATCTCAACCTATTAGTGTGGCCTGCGGGCCTCACATCTTTCAAGCCCCTGGACCTGCAAACAACAGCGAATTTGCCGTTTATGCCCGTGAACAATGGCTCCCCGTCGCCCCTTGATCGAAGAGTGGGGCGGGCAAGCGCAGCGTCATACCCCGTCGAAGCTGATCCGTCCCGCGTCGCCTGAAACACCGCGATTTTCGGGTTGAGTCCCTTCGCCTTGGCGACGAGGTCCTGCTTGTCGGCGTCTGTTATGGCTGCGCCGAGATAGAGCTCGGTAATCTCTTCGGGATGATAAGCCAACGTGTTCCACGGCTCCTCGCGCTGATTCAAGGGAATGACGAGGCGGTATTCACCCTCATGCTGCCAGGCCAGGGTCTTCGCATAGGCAATCTTGTCGAGCGCGGCCCGGCATCTGGCCTCAAGATTGCCGAACAAGCCGCCCGCGCTGAATTCCAGCGTGTCGTCGTAAAGCGGAGGCCGCTTCTCGCGGTAGACCACTGGCTTGAATAGCTGAAACTTGGAATCCTTCGCGAGATTGAGCTCGATCCGAATGGCAATGCCCTTGGGGTTCTCGGCATAGCCAGACCACACCAAGCGTGAGACGCCTTGAGCAAGGCCACGACGACATTGGAGGTAGCCCGCCAGGCCCTGGTCGCTCTGGAGCAGCAACTGGGATATATTCCAGGCGAATCGAAGGTTGCACGGCATAGTCCCAAAGTGGTTGACCGATTTCCGGCCCAGACCCGCGGTTGGCTACTTGCTGCGTTCGTCGCCTCGCGTATCGCCGCGCTGGTCGGCATTGACGCTCTGCTCCGCGTCGCGCCGGCGGGTATTGGCAAGCTCCGAAAGCTCGTTGTTCAGCGCATCCCGACGGGTTTCGACGGTAGGCATGTCGTTGACGAATTGACGGATCTGTCGCGCGAGCGCGTCATCGCGCGCCGTCCCAGAGCGCTGCAGCTCGGCCGCGTAATCGAGATATCGCTGCCGGATTGCGTCCTGACGTGACCGGATCCGGGCGTCCCAGGGTCGTTCCGTAGGCTTGCCTCCCCTCACCTCACGGAGAACTTCCTCCCGCGCCAGCCGATCGACCTCCGGCGCAATCTTTCGTTTGCGCAAAGCGAGCACCGCCCCGCGATCGGCCTTTCTAACCCGTCCGCGGGTTCGACGCGGCGTTGCCTCCGCCGCGATCCCGCGAAGCCGGAGTTCGCCAGCAAACCGTTCCCGCCAGACCTGAAGGTCCGCCTTGCGGGGGTTCAGGCGCTTGCCGTCATGGCCCAGCGACCGAACGGTCAAGTGGACGTGGGGATGCTTATCGTCGAGGTGCTGGACGAAGACGTAGTCGTGATTGCCCCCGAACGTCTCGATAGCAAATGCCCGAGCTGAATCTTTGACAGCGACCGCATCGGTCCCGGCCGGCATCGACAGAATGATGTTGATCGAAAGTGATCCATCACGGCGGCGCTTGTCGTCGAGACCGGCATCATCCTCCCATTGTTGCTGCAGATCTTTCAATCCGGCCCGACCCGTCATCATTGCGCCCTGCTCAGTTTCCGCATCGAGTTCGCCGTTTCGCGTGATGTATGCCAAGTGCGATCTGAGATGCGCTACGTCCTTGGTGCGGCCAGTGATCTTGACCATCACCTCTGGTGCTCGGCGCACGACGCGCTCGAGTTTTGCGCGCATCGCCGGCGTGAGGCGGCCAGGAGCGGCCGGATCGGGGATGTCCCACTCGGCCCGCCTCGGGCGTCGATTGGGCGTTTCCCAGACATACGAGATCGGCGGAAGTTCGGGGGCCAGGTCGGCCGGCCGAGGGGATGAGCGCCGACTCATCGCCTTCCGTCCCAATAATCCGCATACCCGTGCAGCGCATCACGTAGCCGCGCAAGCTCAGTTTCAATGACCAATTTTGCCTCTTGAATTGCGGACAGATCCACCTCAACCGCCCTGCCCTGCAGCAGACTGGTATTTGCGGCACGCGCAATCTGGTTGATGTTACCGCCGATCCGGTTGAGCTCGCGAACGATCGCGCGAAGCGCTTCATGCTCGTTCGGGGAATGCTGCACTGGCGACCCCAATCGTGAGCGGACCAGCGCAACGATCCAGCCAGTTCGGGTCATGCCACGCTGATGTGAAACTTCCGCGAGCTGCCGCATCTCGCTCTCGCGAAATCGCACCGTCACCTTCTCCGGCCGCCCGACCGGCAACGCCAAGATCCGCGGCGCTGGCGCCGCTAATGCATCAGCAATGAGACGCCGCAGCAGCGCGGACTTACCGCCCTGGGTCGCAGCAAAAGCTGAGAACTCCGCCGCGACCTCGTCGGAGACGCGAAGCGAGATCAGAGCCATGCACTCCAATCCCAATCGCGATGTAATACATCGCTGGCGCGAAGCCTATCCTGCACTAGAAAACGCGAATCCTTCCACCCCCTCCATGTTGGTTCAAACCAACATGCTCGGCACTCAAAGCCCGGCAGTTGCTGCAAGTGAGATCCAACCTGACCGGCGATCGATGCGGAGAATTCCTCCGGGGATGACGCAGCCATCGGCCCTAATGCTGGTACTTCACGAACCCCGCGCGTGGAGATCGGCAACATTGGTACCGAGCATGTGGACCGCGGCTTTCCAGCAGCCTCCGGCCTCTCTACAGCGCTGTGGGGGGCGCGTTCGGCCTCCGGCTGCTGCGCTAACGCGCCATCCTTCGGATGGGAAATCCGCTCCACCGGCGCACCAACTGTAGCAGTGTTTCTGAGGAGGCTGTTTAAGACCAGCTTCATGCGAAAAGGATCTCTTCGATTGTGATGGTCGATGCTGGAACCTCCTCCGCCTCCTCCGCGCCATCAACCAACAGTACTGCGTGCCGTGAGCCTTGAGACGCGAGTCGATTGACCAGAAGACAGCCCGTGCGATCCCGGTGACGCACTCTGATCGTCAGTGATGGGCTCATTCGCGCGGCCCGATCGACCGGAGAGTTGGGAGGCTTTTCCGCGATCGCCGTCACGCGGTCTCTCTCCATGGGTCGCAATGCCACTTGCGGTACGATCGGACTTCGTGCCGGTTGAACTCTAGGGGGCCCCTCGCCGACAGCGGAGGAACCGCGGACCTCGGTGCGAATTTTGCGGGCCAGTTGACGGGCGTGTGCATCGGTGAAGCTCTCCTGCGCTGCACATATGGTCTCGACGGCGTTGGGCTGTTCGCGCCAAGCCTGGTAGAGTTCATACACAGCACGGATTGATGAGCCGGTAAGCTTCGACCGGAGGAATTCCGGCATGCTCTGGACCGACGCGTAGCGAGACACCCAGTCCCTGGGCTTGCCGAGCTTACGCGAGATGTCAGCTTGGTTGTCACCCTGCTCCAAGCGATCCGCGATGAACGCCGCAATTTCGGGGGCATTGAGGTCATCGCGCTGGATATTCTCGATCATCTGAACGTAACGATCCGCAGAACCAACGGCATGAATGAAAGCCGGGATATCACGGAGCCCGGCGCGCTTAGCAGCACGATACCGCCTCGCACCCATGACGATCACGTATCGGCCTTCCACCGTCGCTTGCCGCAGCACGATCGGTTGCAGCACGCCATGCTGACGGACTGATTCCGCAAGCTCCTCGAGCTTCTGTTCGTCGAAGCTGCGACGGGGCTGGTGCGGATCTTCGTCAATACGGTCGATGGAGATGCAAGTCGGTTGCCCGATTGCAGCACCATCTTCCGCGGCGTCGATGAGCTGCTTAAAGCTGAGATCAAGCGCCATGTGTCGGCTCGTCCATTTGCGCGACGATCTTGGCGAGAACCTCGCGGATTTCTCGACCAGCCTCCTGCGCAGAGCGGCGCTTCAGCTTCCAGACCGGCAGGCGTTCGGCGACGGCCTCAGCGTAGCCGTCCCTTGCAACGATCTGGCCCGGGAACACGTATTTGCCAGCCTCGCGCAAGAGTTGCTCAAGATGCGCCCTTTGACGGGGCGACTTCGTGTTGAAGTTCGAAGGCAGCAACCCGAGGAACTTCGTATCCTGGCGGCCATAGCGCCTCTGCACGCCGATCACGGTCTGCATCAGACCTTTGACGCCCTTGATCGAATAGTCCTCCAGATAAATAGGAGCAAGCACATGGGAGGCCGCAACCAAACAGCCGACGCTGCGCAGTCCCAATGATGGCGGCGTGTCGATCACGCAGGCGTCGAACTGATCCGACGCGATAGCGAGGTTCTCTTGCAGAGTCGTTATGGCGGCCGCATTGCTGCGGTCGAGATCAGTCAGCGAGCTGTCGGCCGGCGCGAGCGTTAGGCCTTCGTCTTCCCGAGGTACGACCCGCATCCCCGGCTTGAACAGATCCGCGGCTAACGTTGAACCGGCATAGTGCCTCAACGTATCTGACGCATTGCTCTGCGCATCAACATCGATCACGAGAACGCGGAGATCCGCTTCCGCCATGAACCAGGCCAAATGCACAGCAAGCGTCGTCTTGCCGACCCCGCCCTTTTGATTGTTGATGACAATGGTCTTCATCTTAAGGTCCCAAATGGGTCTAACGGCACGGGCGGCATTTCCTCGTCCAACATGTCGTGGCGGATGTTGGTTTGAACCAACAGCGGTTGCGAATCCGATCACTGGAACGATCCCGGAATTCACCCGACGAATCCCCTGCCAGAAGAGTCAGGTCAGCCATAGCCATCGAGGGAAATTCTGAGACGCGAGACTGGAACTGTGCTCGTTCCTGGGCGCTCTGCGCCGCGGTCGCGAGAGGATCGTCACGCGAAGGCGCGGAGACCGCTTGTGGGCTCCGGGAGGGTCGCCGCGGCGGCGCGAGTAGAGCCGTCCCCGAAGGGCTCGCCCAAGCAGGCAAGGCTGTAAGG
Organism: Bradyrhizobium sp. 27S5; assembly: GCF_037217225.1. Lineage (NCBI taxonomy): Bacteria > Pseudomonadati > Pseudomonadota > Alphaproteobacteria > Hyphomicrobiales > Nitrobacteraceae > Bradyrhizobium > Bradyrhizobium sp. 27S5. The sequence goes on along the minus strand of NZ_CP147716.1, from coordinate 86,724 downwards.
GCCGCCGGAATTAAGAGCCGATCTCTTGCGGCGGCCGTTGTGATCAGGACCGGCGCAATTGCAAGTTAGGCATTACGACGCGCGCGTCCCGATGGCGAAGTCTAGATCGAGGAAAGATTTAATCCGGCAAATAGGACGGGTCGCGGGTTTCCGGCGCAATTGACCTATCGATAAAATGAATCGATCTGCCCGGTCGATTCATAAAACTCATTGGACGCCGCTTCCCTGGGAAGCGAGAATCTGTCCGTGCCAAAACCCGAACCAGAACCGCTTCATCTGCGCCGCATCGATGCGGCGCGCAATATGCGGCGGTTTTATGCGCTGTCCACGCAGCCCACCTTGTTTGGAGAAATCTCGCTGATCCGCAATTGGGGCCGGATCGGCACGAGTGGCAAGACCATGGTGCAGACCTTCGATGGCAGTGCGGAGGCGGTCGTAGCGTTCGTACGCCTGGAGCGTGCCAAGCGGAGGCGCGGTTATACTGTCGCGGACAAAAAACCGTCATAGTCTGACAATTTTTCGGGATTCCGGCTCTGCCTGTGATGCCGGCTCTATCTGTTCCACGGCCTTGATGTCAGACGAGCAAAATCGAAACAAGACGGAGCTCGTCCCATGACAACTGCCAATGAGATCGCGGAAAAGATCGCAGCCGAGAACGACCTGACAAAGGTTCAGGCAAAAACCATCGTCGATACCGTGTTCAAGGCGATCGCTGATGCGGCCGTGAGCGGAGCCGAGACGAGCCTTCCCGGGTTCGGCAAGTTCAAGGTCAAGGATAGCCCCGCTCGTGAGGGCCGCAATCCATCGACCGGCGCAACGATTGCGATCGCAGCTTCCAGGAAGCTGACTTTTACGCCCGCCAAAGCCATAAAGGAGAGTCTCAACAGAGGAACGATCCCTAACGACGTTGCATCGTAAGATGCAAGACGAGGGGGCTTATGCCGCCTCCTCGGCTACGAGCGCTTCGTCGCGTTGACGGATGAGTTCGGCCAGTTCGACCTCGAGCGCCTTGCGCTCCGCTGGCGTGAACACGCATTCGCGCAGTTCGGCGCGCAATTCTTCAATGGTGTCGACGGTCATGATCGCATCTCCGGTAGAAGGAAAGCCGCCCCGCCTTGCGGCGGAGCCGACTTTCTGGAGCCTCAGTCCCGGTTCGGCCGCGACCAGATCAGTTGGAGGCCTTCCGCACCTTCGACCTCAATCAGGGTGGCGTAGATCGGAGCCGGGAAGCTCGGATCGTCCAGCTTGACGGAGAGGTAGTCGCGCTCGGTGTCCTTGGCGGTCTTCTGCCAGGCGGCGCCCAGTTCGACGCTGCCGGAGTAGATGCGGAAGTGCGGGCCCCTGTCGGAAGGGTTGTCGACGCGGATCAGCTTTGCCTTGACGTTGAGGTTGAGCGTCTTGATGGCGCCGGAGAAGCCATTGCCCGTGGAGGTGAAGGTGCCGATGGTAGCCATTGTCTCGTTCCCTTGGTTTTCTCGGACCGCGCCTATCGCGACCTCGATGGCGGTCGTGAGACCGGAGGCGATCGACCTGCACCCAAAGGGCCGAAATGAAATGGAGGGCGGCCGGCAGCGACTTTCTTGGACCGCGAGGAATGGTGCGCAGCGCCAGGGGAAGAAAGTCGAGGACGGACGTTGCAGGGACAAGATCGAGAGCCCGCAAAGCGGGATCGGCCTTCGGTCAGACCAGCCTCTATCGAGGACGCAGATGGGTGCGCCCGTTGCGAAAACACACGGAATGAAGACAGGCGGCCCTAGTCGGTTCGGCCATTCGCATCTTCAAGGCAACGGGCGTCGCAGCGAAACGTAGTTCAACTTAAGCAGGCCACCTAAGCGCCGCGTCATCACCCGCAATGGAAACCGTCGCTGTCAGCAACGTCGGCGCACCTGTCGAACTCGCGATCGCAAAGATCGATAACGAGGCTGGCAACGTACTCGCCATGTGGATGCAACCCCGCCCTCCGCATCCATCGACCGACCGCCCTGCGAGCCGTGAAACAGATGGTAGCCTCGCTGGACATACCGGCCTCCGAGGCCGGGACGATTCCGCCGGCACGCGCGATGGAACGAAGCTGGGCGTTCGGGTTGCAACTCCACAGCGTTGGAGAGGGTTGTGAGCACAATCGGCTTTGCAGCAATCCGGCTGCCGGGCTCGATTTCAAACTCGAACGTTATTTGGCCGGCGCTCGCAGCGGGCTTTCCGCCCACTTCCGGGCGGCGGGATCGCGCAGCGGATCGTCCTCGCAGACCGAGCAGACGTAGCGCGGCCGGCCGGGCGCGACGTCGTCCGGCACGGCCGTCATTGGCTTACTGCACTTCGGGCACAGCTTCCGGCTGAGGTAGAGCGGAGTCATGGTTTTTGCCTGCCGGGACCAGCTTAGTTCCGCGTGCGCCGCGAGCACAAGTAGATCGACGAAAATTGTCCGTATGCACCAGACCGCTTGACGCGGAGCGCGTCTCACACTGAAATCCGATTTTCAGTGATGTTGCGGGGGTGGCGTCGTGGAAGAATTTTACAGGGGCTTCGCGCAGCGGGCCCGCGATCTGGCGGAGAACGCGGACCCGTTCACCAAGCGGCGGCCACTCGACCTGGCCCAGCGATACGATCTCAAGAGCAGACCGGGAGCCCCGGGCGGTCGGACCCTCCCGCCGCCGCGCGACGCCACCGACGGCGCTGTTTTCCGGCTCCGGCGAAGCTTAAGACTGTCAGCGCGCGGCCCGGTCATCGGTCTTCTATATTTTCATCGACCGCGACGAGTGTTCGCCGACCGGTCCGGGTGTCGGCCGCCCGCGGTCGCGGTGCTCGCGTTAGTACAAGCTGGCCCTACAGCACTGAACCCTGCTGACCGTGGCGCGAGGAGTCATCGCCTGCGCCGCGCGATCTCGTCAGCGACCATGCCCTCGGCTCGCACTAGCCGCTCGTGTAGGGTCTCGAACATATCGAGGATGTCATCATTGGGTTCATTCTTGCCCTGCTCGATCGCTTCGGCGACGAGCTCATCGAGGGGCGTCTCCTTCAATTGGCCTTTCTCCAGAAGTTCTTCAAACAGACTATCGCTGCTCGGCTGCGGTTGAATGCGACCGTCGGAGTTGCACCAGACCGTGAACGACTGATGTCCAAGAACGGCGCGCTCGACCGCCTCCGCATCCAACGGAATCAGCGTGCCCCAGGCCTCGCCTTCCTCGTCCGCGAACCCAGCCACGTACATCCCTTGCTCCGCGGCGCCTTCATCACGAGGCTGGAAGAACGGCGTGAGGATAATTGGAGGGTGTTTTGCCATGACGATCTCTCCGAACGGTTCTGCGTCGACACGCAGCAGCCGGGCTGTGCGGGTAGTTCGATCACACGAAAAAGGCAAGGTCTGGGAAGGCGCCTCATCGCCTCACGCCCGCTGCTTGTCTCGCCGACGAGAATTGATCTGCGCCATCAGGATCGGGCCAAGCGAAAATTCGCCGACCTCGGCTTTTCGCGTCAAACCGCGCAGATACCCGCCGGCGGAATTGATCGCCGTCCCACGCTGAAGGATACACGCGACGACGATGGCTGCGGGCACCTCGCCCATAACCTTTTGCGCCTCCTCCCAAGCGCTCGGGCTGATGCCCAGCATCGATCGCACAACGGCCGCGGTAGCGAGGAAATCGCGCCAGTTCGAAACTCCACCCTTCGCATAATCGACGATGTCGGGGCACGCACTCAGGACCATTCCTAACGGATACGCCCCCTCCCCGACTCGTGACGGTTGAGGTTTGGGCTCAGCTCCCGCCGCCCTGCCTTCTCGAAGGACAGGTTCAAGATCAATAGGGGCGTCTGGTTTTGAATTCTGTATGTGGCGCTCAGAATGGGACTCATTGGCGCTCGGATTCTTGGATTTGATGTGCGCTTCCAAAAGATTGAGCACGTCGTCTGCGAGTTGAGACAGCTCATCGGCGATCGGCTCGAGCTGCTGGCGCGTGGCCGTGCGCGGAATCTGGTCGACGATCGCACGGAAGGCGGCGTGCACGACCTGCCAATCGGCAGGCCCCTGCCCTCCCCTTCGCGTCGGCACGGCTTCCTCGATGCCAGTTGCAATCATCTTCGCGATGTCGCGCCGGCACAGCGTGATCCGCTCGCGCACGAGCTTGAGGGCGCGGGCCTCGGCTTCGATATCGGCCGCCAGGCGCTCAAACTCCTCCGATCGCACGACGAGCGGCGACAGATCGAAACCGAAGGCAAGCTCGATTTCGCCGGCGTTGTCCTTTCGCGCATACCGCTTGCCGTTCGGACTGTCGCGCCGAACGATCAGCCCCGCGTCGACCAGCACAGCAAGGTGACGGCGAAGCGTCGATGCCGGCATGCCGTGCGCCCGCCGAGTGAGTTGATGGTTCGAGGGGAAGACAATTAAATCATCGTCCCCGGTGAGCGCGGTCTCGGGATGGAAGGTGAGGAGCGCGTTCAATACAGAGAGCGAACGCTCCGATACCCCAAGGCGCGGCCGTGCCGTGCAGATGGCGTGGAAGATCTTCCATTTGTGCACGATCTTTTCGGGAGGACGTTCCGTTGCGACCATCTGGCTTGCCACGTGGGCAAGCGTCAGCGATCGCCGCCCAAAGGGCGTCGTTGGGGAGTGTGACTGCATGTCTTTGCCTCAGCTGGGCAAAGAAAACCTGCTCGCCGAAACGGCGATAAAATCGCGTAGAAACTCTTGACTGCGATTCGCGAAAGTGATTCTCTGTCAGTCGCCAAACTTGAAGAGAAGGCTTCCGGAACTCCGTTTCGGGGGCCTTTTTTCTTTTCCCTTGTCTGCTCCTGGTTAGTGTTTACGGGACGAGGCCGTCAGACCTCGGTAGTTTCCTGGCCACCACTCGTCTTGGAAAACGCGTCGAAGATGGCCGGGAGTTGCTCCACAAGGAATGCCGCGAATGTCGCCGAGACATTCTTGTCGATGGTAAGCTTCAATTCGCGCTCGACCTGACGCACGTGCGCAATCTTGTCCCCGGATGCGGAAAAGACTGGCTTCTCGTCCGGTGCCTTCGATGTCCCTGCGGGAGATGGACGGCTTGCCGCTGAGAATGCTGCGAGAAATCGAGCGTCGGTTTCTCGCTCTGCAAATTTCGGGTCAGCGATCGCCGCTCGGACACGTTTGAGCGCCGCGGCATCCTTGAGTAATTCAGCGAAGGACTGCCAGCGGCCGCGGCCAACTTTCGGAGCCTTCCCGATTGCTCGAACGACTTCGGGTGGAACCGATCGAGCGACGGCAAGAAGTTTCGATGCCTCAGCCCGATCGATCGACAACGCATCCTGCACGATTGACCGGCTATGCCCGGCATCTTCGATATGCATCGCGAAGCTGGCGCGCTCAATGAAACTTAAATCCTCGCGTGGTGCGTTCTCGAGTCCTTGCGCCACGACAAGCGCTTCATCTGACAACGATCGCAGGATCGCTTTGACGGAAATACCTAGTTCGCGCGTGGCGCGGACGCGGCGATGACCATAGGCGCTTTGATAGCGCCCTTTTGCTTCAGGATGCTCCCGAACGAGAATGGGCACCTCTTGGCCACGCTGTGCGATCGACTGTTTGAGTGCTTCGAATGAGCTATCGTCATTGTCGCGAAACCGGTCGGACAAAGGTGATGGATCAATAAGCGAAGGGTCGATTTCAAGGATCACAGCCCCAGATGCGATTCTTTCGCGAAGCTCCTCGTTCTCCTTCTCGACTTCGGAAAAAGAATCCTTCAACGAGCGAACCGAGCCCGACGAGACCCGCGGCAAGGCAGCGGGCACGTTGTCAGCTGACAACGTGCTTGATTGCGGGGCCGTGAAAAGGCTCTTGATAGTGTCAGTACGTTTGCTCATCGACCCCACACCTTCTTAAGAAGTTGCGCGATTTCGGCATTGACCGCGTCGACTGATTCCAACGCGCGGTCGTAGGCACCCCGCCCTACCGCGCCGCGCTCCAGCTCATAAAGTGATTGCTTGGTGAGGCCAGCATTGGCGATTGCAGTCGATTTCCAAACAGTGGCCTGGAGCACATCCGATCCAAAGAGATTACGAAGGAGGGCCACGATTTGAGCTTCGGGCACGTCGTTGGGATCGTGACGCGTGATGACGTACCGGATGAAATCGTGGTCGAGTCGCCCGCCGGCTTCCTCGATGACGGACATGAGATCCGACGTCATGAGGAGAAATTGGCTCATGGATGCGACATCGACCATCTGCGGATGGATGGTCACGAGCATCGCGGTGGCCGCGTTTAGCGCGCCCATGGTCAGGTAACCAAGTTGGGGTGGGCAGTCGATAACGACGACGTCGTAGTCGTCGGCAACCTGGTCGATGGCGCTGGCGACGCGGCGAAAGAACAGGTCGTGTCCGCGTTCACGCCGCTCGATCATTGCGCGAGGCGTGTGGTGCTCGAACTCCATCAGCTCGAGATTGCCAGGAACAAGACCTATCCCGTCAAAGTAGGTCGGCCGGACGATGTCGCGCATCGGCCGGCGGTGCTCGTCATACCGGATGGCACCGTAGAGAGTTTCATTCGCCCCGATATCAAACTCGGGCTGGTACCCGAACATTGCGGAGAGCGACGCTTGCGGATCGAGGTCAATCGCAAGGACCCGGAAGCCGGCAAGGGCAAGGTATTGGGAAAGATACAATGCCGTCGTCGTCTTGGCGGACCCGCCCTTGAAGTTCGCGACGGTGATAATTTGGAGCTTGTCGTCCGGCTGGCGGCGCGGGAGAAAGTCCAACGCTTCTCGGGGCCGCGCCGTGGCTAGATACGCGCGCAACTCATGAATCTGAGCCAGGGTATAGGATCGGCGTCCCCCAAGTCCGGTCGCTGGGGTCGGTCCGAGTCCGTCGAGCGAGAGCTGTCGAAGGTAGCCGTCGGAGACGCGGGCAATTCGCGCAACCTCCCCTGAGGTGAACGAGCGGAGAGACTTGCTGGCTGAAGGCGGGAAAAGCGTTGTAGCGAGCGAGCGAAGCTGGCCGGAAAGAATGCCGGCGTGGCGAGTGATCCGCGCCGACGCAGTCTCGCTCATGGTAACCGATTGTTCCGCTAGGCTCGGCATTTGCTTTCTCAAAACGGTTTCTGCGCGTCAGACGCCTGATTTCCGTCTTGAGAGATGGCCACGATTCTGTGATTTGAGCAAGAATTAAAGGGTTAACGAGTTGTTAACGCCTAATGGCGCGCTGACGACAAGCGACGGCATTTTTCGGTGCGTCGTGCGGCTGTTGTCAGCTGACAACAAAGCCTCCAGCGACCCGGCCGAACTCTACTTTAGCATGAGTCGGCCCCCCCCGCTCCCGCCGCTGCATCGAAAGGTGCCGCCATTGTGCATCGTCTCGGATCAAAGAGATCCTCGCGCGCAGCTCCGCAAAGTGCTCCGAACCGTCCCCCCTTCCCCCACTCTTGCCAGCGCGCCGCCGCGACATTATTCACCGCTGACGGTGGCACGCTGCATCCAGCCCCTGTCAGCCCGCTTCAGCCGCCTCGTCAGCGACACGGGCCTTTCGGCGCCCACGTTGGACGGGCGAAGAGTCGGCAACGACGGCTCGCTATTCCCGAGCCGTCGCAGATGAATCGAGGGCTTCCTCGCCCTACGCTGTACCCCCGCCGGGCAAACACGCTGTCGATGCTTCGGTCCGGATCTGCTGAACATGCCCCGCCCGGCGAGCGGCGAGCGGATATTCGAGGCAACCTTCCATTGGTATTATAATACCATAGTCGCCGGAGCCTCGCGAATTCACGACGCTGACTAAACGCTTCTTGCAACGGGGGACTTTCCGCGGCGACGCCGCGTTCCCCCGCGTGCCGCCAACGGCGGGTCCTGGGTGCCATCCCGTTCGCGACCGCGACCGCTACCTGGACTCGGTTCTCCACCTCGGCCGGGCACGACCAAGCAGCAGAGAACTGGCCTCGCCCGGCTCAATCGTAATGGCAGTGACTTGGCCCGGCTTCGGACAGTCGGCCGAGGCGACGTCCATCGCCAAGCTTGAGATGCGCTTGGTTCGGCCCATTCGCACGCAGGGGCGCGGCATCGCTGGAGTTAGAGATGGGGCCATCACATGCGACATTGGGAAGACCCGCCTCGCGGCGGACGGTCCTTGTCGAGTTCAACAGGACGAGGCGCCCAGTGCCGAAGGCCAGTCGCTCCTTTGGATAGCAAGCAGCAAAGCAGCCGCACCGAGCCTCGGCCCGATGGGAAATCCGCCGAGGTCCGAGCTGCGAGCCACTCCAACATAGCGACATCGACGGGCGGAACTCTTGCCAGATAACAGCACCCCGGGAAGAGGTTGTTGTCAGCTGACAACAGGGGGCTTGCCTGGGATGGATGTTGTCAGCTGACAACATCTCCCTGTTGCGCTGGCTCCCAATGCCATTCAGCACAGGCTCGCGGGAAGCACCAAAGAGGACGGGTGGCATTCATAAAATGCTAACCTCAAAAATTCGGCCTCGGACGAGCTTCGCGCCAAGCTTCGAGATAGGCGAGGTCCAAGGCCAGCGCCCGCAGACTATTCTCGCCCATGCCCTCGCGCGCTGCTTGAGCGTTTCGACGTCATCGTCGGTCAGGAGCTCAGCGAGCCGGTCGCGCCGTTCCATCGGCAGGATCGCCGAGAGCGAATCGAGCTGCAGCGCCCGCCGGGTTTCGGGGTCGGAGATCAGCGCGCGGGAGGTGATGTCGTTCACCGGCGTTGCTCGGTAAGTTCGATCCGCCCAGCGCAGCAGCACGCGGGCATCGGGGTCGGGCAGGCGCACGCGCTGCTCCTTCAGGCCTTGCGCAATCGCCAGGCCGACGTCGGGATCGACCCAGTGGCCGTGGGTCATCAGGAAGAACCAGCCGAAGGGCAGGCCGATCTCGCGGTCCACGGCCTCGATCCGGTCCATCAGAATATGAATGGACGCCTCCTTTGGCGGCGCGAGGCGCTCGGCCAGCGGCTGCAGCGGCCGGGGGACAAAGCCGACTTCACGCTCTCCCTTGTGCGTATAATCGCGGACATCGAGCGCCCAATGTTCGAAGACGCGATGCGGCCTGGCGCTCGAGTCCTCCCAGTCCCGAAAGAATCGTAGCTCCCGAGGCGCGTAGTCGAACCAGTCGGGGACCGTCTCGAGAAACGGGGTTTCGCGCGTCCCCCAAGGTCCGACTTCGCGAATGACACGCCCCTCCATCTCGGGCCGCTTGGCTTCGCGTTTCTCGCGTTCGATGCGGCCGCAACGATCGAGAAAACTGCGAACGTGGATCACCGCGCCGCCGGCTCGGCCGAGGAGGCGATAGACCGGACCGGCCAGGCGGTCCGACTGAGGCGGCTGATCGGTGCGGGGCCAACTCGGATCGAGCAGTTCCTCTTGGCCAAACGGGCGGTAGTTCGGATTGACGATAGGGCCGGCCCGCCATTCGATTTCTCGCCCGAGCGCGACCTGAACATAGTCGGCTGCGCCTGGCCCGGTCGGCGCGAAGACAAACGCGCTGGTGCCGCGCCACTCCGTGATCTGCAGGTCCGTCTCTTTCAGGCGGCGATAGCGCCGCCGTCCTTGGCGAGCGCCGCCGTCATCCAGGGCCGCAGTTCGCCAATCCGCGTGCCATCCGGTCGAATTACCGAACGGGTGTCGCGCCAGTAGTCATCGTCGATCCGCGCGACGCTGAACTGAAAGCCTGGGAAGGCGTGGGCGAGGGCTGGGACGAGGGCGTCGTCAGCCGAGGCCGGATCGAGGTCTGCCAAGACGGCCTCGATGGAACCAGCGTGAGGGAGACGGAGAGGGGAGGCGTTCATTGACCATTAACCATAAAAGCCACCTCACACGCCGCGAGGGCCGCGCGCTTTAGCGGCAACCGGCCCTTCCTTCTGTGTATCCGAGGTGATATATACGGATACACGGTACGATCTAGAGGAATGCGCATGGCTTTCCACATCAAGAACCCGGAGACCGATGCGCTGGCCCGCAAGGTGGCGGCGCTGAAAAAAATCGGCCTCACCGAAGCCGTGCACGCGGCACTCGCCCATGAGCTCGAGCGCGAGCAGGGCAAGCCGTCTTTGGTCGACCTCGGCGTCCAGTTCTGCCGGGATCTGCGCGCCAAGGGCAATCCGGAGCAGGGCCAGCCCGCCGACAAGGCGTTCCGCGACAGCCTGTATGAGGACACCTGATGTTCATCGACGCCTCGGCGCTGACTGCGCTGTTGACCGACGAGGACGAGGCGCGCGAGCTTTTGGCCCGCCTGCAGCAGACCGGAACGCGTCTGACCTCGCCGCTGGCGGTGTGGGAGGCGGCGGTCGCGGTGGCGCGCGTGTTGAGACTTTCGGTCAGCGCCGCCACCGAGGCGGTCGAAGACTATCTCGCGCTGATGGAGATCGCCGTGGTCGCGGTGCCGCCGGAGACGGCACGGATCGCGCTCGACGCCTTCGACCGGTTCGGCAAGGGCCGGCATCCGGCGAGCCTCAATTTCGGGGACTGTTTTGCCTATGCCTGTGCCCGGCATCTGGGCCAGCCCTTGATGTTCAAGGGCGGCGACTTTCCGCAGACCGACATCGAGGCCGCCTGAGGCAGCCGCCAGGCCGTCCCTGCAACCGGAAGGGCAGGGGACTTTGTCTTCCGGAAGGGCAAAGCGCCTCAGCATGGCGGGCTCAAAGGCCGATCGGATGCCCAGACGATGCGATGTCCGGGGCTCCCAGAGCTCAGAATCAATGATTTGCGCCGTGACGTCCAACCCAATCGATAAGGGGTGGTTATCGATAGTGAGGACTGGCCGGGAACAGGCCCCGCTATGACGGAAGCCAAAGCTGTGTTAGCTTCCGTTCGCCGCTTCCTGTTAAGGTTATCAAGGCCTTGCTGCCCAGCTACAAAATCCCCGAACCGCTGCCCTGGGCCCAGCTCGCCGGGCCGCTCGCCGCCGCCGAGGATGCGCTCGCCCGCCTCGACGAGCGGCTGGCCAAAAGCCCAATACGCGACGGCGCGATCAGCCGGATGCACTTCGCCGACTCCTGCGCCAGTCTGTGGCTCGACGGCGAACTTGTCCACCTCGACGACCTTGTCCTCCACGACGCCGGCATGGACGTCCGCGCCCCGACCCACGAGTTGACCCGGGCTCATGCCGTGCTGCGCGCCCGTCGGCGCATCGCCGAGGCGAAGCCCGATTGGGCGCAGTCCGTTGCCGGGCTCGCTGGCCTCCGCGGGCGGAGCGAGCGAGAGGAGGGGACGGGCAACCGGAAGGAAGTCGAGGGAAGTCTTGGGGTCGACGAGGACGCGGAGCGGGAGGAGGTGGGTTTCGAAGGGCCGCTTGATGCCATCAACACCGATCCCCATCTGGCCGCCGCCCTCGCCGCGGTCGATGCCGCGAACGCCAGGGCGGAGCGCAGGCTCGCCGACGAGGCTCGGTCGCGGCCGGAGCGGGATTCCCTCGTCTACGATCCCGACTGGGACGAAGACGGCCGCCTCGACGACTGGCGCACCGTCGTCGACGAGACCCGCACCCTGCCGCCGACCCTGGCGGCGGCGATCGCCGCGGATGCCTGGGACGCGATCGAACCGCTCGAGCACACGCCTTGGCTCGGCCGCCTGCTCGCAGCTGGCGTGTTGCGCGCGCGCGGCAAGACACGCTGGCATCTACCGTGCCTGCATGCCGGGCTGAAAAGCATCTCGCGTGAGCGCCGGCGGCCGCGCGACGCCGCAGCACGGCTCGCGGTGCAGCTCGAGGCGATGACGGCCGCGGCCGAGGCCGGCCGCAAGGACCACGACCGCTGGCTGATGACCAGAAACCTGCTCACCCGCAAACTCGCCGGCCGTCGCACCACTTCAAAACTGCCGGCGCTCCTCGATTACGTGCTGACCCGGCCGATCGTCTCGGCCGGCATGATCGCCGAAGAGCTCGGGATCACGCCCCGTGCGGCCCAAAACCTCGTCGCGGAGCTCGGCCTCCGCGAGGCGACCGGCCGGGGACGCTACCGGGCGTGGGGGATTCTCTGAAAAGGCGCGCGCTGGTTGGATCGGGTTTGTCCGAAGTCAGTATATGTCTTTCGGACATCCAATTTGCCATCTGTGGCCACCCGTCGGCCATTTGCGTTGTTTAAATCGGGCAGTAACCCCATCGTGAAACGGTTCGATTGAGGTTATGATTCGTCCCACAGGGGAAAGTAAAGCAGAGCCATGGCCCGCGGGGAGTTGATGAAGAAATTGCTGGCCAGCTACGGTCGGGACGATGAGTTCCGCGCCGTGGCAGAGCAAATCATCGACGAGGAGGAAAAGAAGAATAATCGCGTTCTGGCGCGCAGCCTGCGCAAGACGCTCGAGGCTGGCCCGAGCCGGCCGAGCGGTCCCAAGGCGCTCGCGCCCCTCATTCCGTTTCCCGAGGCGGCGGCGGATTTTATCGAGCGGGTTGAGCCACGCCACAGCCGGAACGACATCGTCCTGGGCGCGACGAACGTGCGCGTACTGCTTGGCCTCGTCAAAGAGTTTCGCCGCGCCGATGAAATCCGGCGCCACGGCCTCAAGGTGCGCTCGAAACTGCTGTTCTGCGGGCCGCCGGGCTGCGGCAAGACGCTGTGCGCGGAGATTTTCGCCGCGGAGCTTGGACTACCGCTCTTCCTCGTCAAGCTTGACCGGCTGATCTCGTCCTACTTGGGCGAGACGGCCGGCAATGTCCGCAAGATCTTCGAGTTCGCCCGCAAGCAACCTTGCGTTCTGTTTTTTGACGAATTCGACGCGCTGGCGCGCTCGCGCGATGACAGCAGCGAGCACAATGAGCTACGCCGCGTCGTCAACAGCTTGTTGTTGTTCATCGACCATATCCAGCCGAAGGGCTTCTTGATCGCCGCGACGAACCTGGACCGATCGCTCGATCCCGCAGTCTGGCGGCGGTTCGACGAGGTCGTCTGGTTCGACAAACCTGGCCGGTCGATGATCGGGCGATTCTTGCGGTTGAGGTTCAAGAATGTCGCCCTCGCCTTCGATCCGATGCAGCATGCCGCGGCGCTGGAAGGCTATTCCTACGCCGAGATCGAGCGGGTCTGCACGCAGGCGGTCAAGTCGATGATCATCGACCGCCGCAAGCAGGTGCAGGAACGCGATTTCAATCGCGCCTTGGAAGATGAGGCGCGGCGCCGAGCAGGACAGTCTCGCCTCGCGCCGACGAGCTAGGCGCATCGTGGCACGCTACGATCATCTTGAGCTTGTCCGGCTGCCCGAACAGTTCGAGCGCCGCAAGCTCGGCGGCGGCGGGCCTCCGCCGGCACGCGATCGCGACCAGCACAGCACGAAACTGCGCGATGAACTTAATGCGGCGACGCAGGCGCAGAGAGGCCGGCGCAAGCCTGAATTCGTCGATCCCTCTCTGATCCTGCGCGTGCAAATGACGGGCGCCCTCCTTGAGGAGGACTGGGAGCGTTTGGGGCTTACGGTCTTGTCGAGCGATGCAGACCGCACGCTCGTGCTGTTCGCTTCGAACGAAGACATGCAGGACTTCCGCGCCCGCCTCGATGCCTACCAGCGCGGCGCGCCGCCCGGCCAGAAGCATGCGCCGTACAACAATTTCGTGGCAGGAATCGAGAGCATTGGGTCAGTCGAACCCCGGGACCGGATTGGTTCGCGCTTTCAGGAGGAAGGGTTTGCGGACCTCAACGACTTTGTGCCCCAAACATCCTACCTGGTCGATATCGAGCTTTGGGACCTTGGCGAGCGCCGTCTGCGGGAACGCAAGATCGAGGAGGTCATCCGTTACGTCGAGGCCCGGGCCGGTGAGGTCTTGGATCGCTACATCGGTCCCTCGATCAGCATGTTTCGCGCGCGCCTGACGGGCGAACTCATTCGCACCCTACTTACAATCGAGGAGGTGGCGACGATCGATCTGCCACCTGCGCCGGATGTGACGACGGCGGAAGCGCTCGACCTGACGCTGGCCGATGCTCCCGCGCTGAACGCGCTTGCCGAGGACGCGCCGCTCATCGGCATCATCGACAGCGGCGTCAACGATCACCCGTTCTTGGCGGATATTGTCGCCGGCGCGATCGGCGTTCCCGCCGATCTCGGCACGGCGGACGTTTGGGGTCACGGCACCCGGGTCGCCGGCGTCGCCGCGTTTGGTGACCTGCGCGCACAGCTTGCCGTCGGCGCATTGCAACGCGGCGCCCGTATCTGTGCGGCGAAGGTCGTGAACGACCGGGGTGACTTTGACGATCGCCGCCTCGTGCCCGCCCAGATGCGCGAGGCGATCACGACGCTGAACCTGCGCTTCGGCTGTCGGATCTTCGTCGTTGCCCTGGCCGACCGCCGACGCGTTTTCGACGGCGGCAAGGTGGGGACGTGGGCGGCCACGCTCGATGAACTGGCGCGTGAGCTCGATGTCGTCATCATCGTCTCCTCCGGAAACCGCAGCCCGCGAGGCGGCAATCGCCTGGAACAGGCGGTGACCGAATATCCGCGCTATCTTCTGGAGGACGCCAATCGATTCTTCGAGCCCGCGGGCGCATTGAATGTGATCACCGTCGGCGCGCTCGCGCATGGCGAGGGCCTCGATCCGGATCGGGCCGAGGATGTGGGCGTGCGCCCGATCACGCTCCTGCACGAGCCGGCGCCGTTTTCCCGGATCGGACCGGGGCCTGGCGGGGCCACGAAGCCTGACGTGGTCGAGATTGGCGGCACGCTGATCTTCGACCCCATCGTCGCGCGTCTGCGGGGCGGGGAGGATGTCGGCAGCGCTGGCGTCCTGACGCTGTATCACAGCTATCTTGATCGCCTGTTCACGGCGGGTTCGGGCACATCCTATGCCGCCCCACGAGTTGCGTTCAGCGCCGCTCAGATCCTGACGCGCTTCCCGCATGCCTCAGCCAATCTGGTGCGCGCGCTCATCGTGGGTTCCGCGGAAATCCCGCAGCCAGCCCAGGAGCGGCTTCAGCTGCTTGGTGTGGACGCGACGCGCGCGATCTGCGGGCACGGCCTCGTCGATCTGGAACGCGCGGCCTTCTCCGACGACGCGCGCGTCACGCTCTACGCAGAAGACGAGCTCGCCCTCGACCATTTTGCCGTCTATCGCATTCCAATTCCCGAAGCGTTTCAAGCGGGAAATGGGGAACGCTGCATTCGCGTGACGCTGGCGTTTGATCCACCGGTGCGACACACGCGAACCGATTATGCAGGTGTCGGCATGAGCTTCCGGCTGATTCGGGGCTGCCAACCTGATCTGATCTTCGAGCACTACCGAAAGCGCGAGCAGGACGATGGTCCATTTCCGGAGCTCGCCGGGAGATACAATTGCAATCTCGTTCCCGGTCCCCAGGCGAGGGAGAAGGGGACCGTCCAATCCGCCACCGTCACGTTCAAACGTGGCATCGAGGACTATGGGGATAGCTACTATCTTGTCGTGCGCTGCGAAAGCGGCTGGGCCACCCATGTCGATCGGCAGCAATTCGCCGTCGTCATCGAACTCTTGCAGAAGGCCGAAGTGCAGCTCTACGAAAGAGTGCGGCAGCGGCTGCGTCTTCAGGCGTGACGCACCGGCGGAATGCTTAAACAATTCGGTGTGGAATTCAAGGATAGCGAGACGCCACGAGGGGCCGAGCGAGCGACGCGCAATCCTCGAACGCGTGATCGCCGCAAGCCTGCCGCAGGAAACGGCGAGACAAGAGCATGCCGACACGATGCACCGGCATTAGCCGCTGCCAACGTGAAACGTCAAACTCAGACTTGATCCCCTTGATTGAGGCCGCGGCCTTGCTGACTTCGCGTTGCTCGAGCAGGTGGCAGGCCCAGACGCGATCAATGCGGCGCCCCGCCGCGAAGCAAATGCCGATAGCCGTACTCAGTCATCCAGCGAGCGCGAGCTAGGTGTGTCTGCCAGGCGCGCCGAGCACGCTCAGGCTCTTGGGCCGGATTAAGGTGCAGCACGATCCGCGCAACCTCTTTCCAATCGGCGCCGTCGGCTTCGGCATGGAGCAGGCGCAGGTAGGTGACCAGGTGCTCTTCGTCATAGCCGGTCAGAACGGAGGCGGTCGGTGCTTCGTCGGCGACATCCTGGTCAAGCAGGGGCTTCTGCATGGGCGACTTTCGCGGGCGAGATTCTGGCGACCGGAGCGTAGGCTAGATGCTGCACCGGCGAATAGATCCCAAATGCGCACCACGTGGTGCATCACCGGCATCCCCGGGCGCCCTGGCTGCTGCTGTGTCTCGATCGCGCCGGTGGCGGCTTGACATACAATGCAAATGCATTACATCGAAGAGTGTGCGACCCCCGGAGCCGGCCATGGCGAAAACGGCTGAAATTCTCGAAATCCCCGCCACCATCACTGAGCGTGGCCAGACGACCGTGCCCGCGGCAATCCGGAAGATGCTCGCGCTCGGCAAGCACGATCAGGTGGTGTTTCGCGCGCTTGCGGATGGCACCGTCGTGATCGCGAAGAAAGTGGCCCAGGTCGAGGATGGCGATCCCGTGATCGGCAAGTTTCTCTCGCTTCTCGCGCGCGACATGGCGAATGAGCCGTCGCGGATTCGGCCGGTGCCGCGCTCACTCGTGTCCCGCGGCAAGGACCTGGTCAAGGGCGTTAAAGTCGATCTCGACGCGCCGCTTGCGGATGACGAGGCGTGAGCGACGAAACGCTCGAAATCAACGGCTGGACGATCTACGCGCACCCGCTGTTTCTCGACCAGCTTGAGGCAATGATCGGCGCCGTCGAAAAAGCGCGGAAGAAAGACCCGCAAGGATACAAGAAGAAGCGCGCTACAAAACTACTCGCAGCCGTTCTCAAGGTCGCGTTCGAAGACATTCCGAGCGACCCGACGCGCGACGCCTACCGCCAGGGCGGCACGCTCGGCGACGCGTACAAGCATTGGTTCCGGGCAAAATTCCTACAGCAGTTCCGGCTGTTCTTTCGCTACCAGCAGTCCGCGGACGCGAAGGTGATAGTGTTGGCCTGGGTCAATGACGACACGACGTTGCGCGCTTATGAGAGCGCCGACGACGCCTACGCGGCGTTTCGCAGGATGCTCAATCGCGGCAATCCGCCCGACAGCTGGCCGGACCTGCTCGCGGCGGCGAGCGCAGATTCGGCGAAGCAACGGCTGGCTCGCGCCGCTCCCAAGACATAGCTCTCGCTCGGCCAGCAACCGAGCGTTCGCTGAGGTTTGGGCGGCTCGGCGGATGGTCGCGGAGCAACTCGCCACCCCGACGCGACGCAGGATCTCGTCGCGGAGCTAGGCCTCGCAGGGCTAATCGTGCTCCTGGTGCGGGATCGATAAAGCTCACTCTCCTCGCTTAGATTAATGTTCGTTATCGTATTCCAACTACGACTTTGGCCTCGAGTTTCAAACTGGTCGGTTCATACCCTCGTAGCAATAAGCTAAACAGCTCCATACCCGCGCCTGAGGCCCTGAGCGTGCGCACATCTGCTGGTGTCAATGCAGACGCGGCCCCGCCTTTCGGCGAGGCCGCTCTCGCGGGCCCTCAGTCCCGGCTGGGGCGGGACCAGATGAGCTGAAGACCTTCCTGGCCTTCCACCTCAATCAGGGTGGCATAGATTGGAGCCGGGAAGCTCGGGTCGTCCAGCTTGACCGAGAGGTAATCGCGCTCGGTGTCCCTGGCGGTCTTCTGCCAAGCCGCTCCCAGCTCGACATTACCGGCGAAGATGCGGAAGTGTGGTCCCTTGTCGGAGGGGTTCTCGACCCGCACCAGCTTGGCTTTGGCATTGAGGGCGAGGGTGCGAACCGTGCCGGTGAAGCCGTTGCCGGTCGAGGTGAAGGTGCCGATGGTCGCCATTGTGGTGTCCTTTTTCAGTTTCCGGGCCGCGCCCATCGCGGCCTCGATGGCTGGCGACAGACCGGAGGCGGTCGACCCGCACCCCGAAGGGGCCGGCACGCAGTAGAGGGCAGCCAGGGCACGACTTTCTTGTCTTGCGCGAGGAATGGACGCGCAGCGGTCCAGGGGAAGAAAGTCGTAACCGGCTGTTGCGGGGATAAGAGCGAGGCGGCGCTTAAGCGACGCCGCCCTTCGGTCAGACATGCCAATCAAGGACGACGTGGGTGTGCCAGAAGAAACGGCCAAGAACACGAACTGCGATCATCGAAACCTTGACCGAGGAAAGAACCCGATCACCGCTCACCGCACATCTGACAATTCCTCAAGCTTGCTGGTCGAGGCCCGAACCCGGAAGGTAAGCACGCTGCTCAGCCGTCAAGAATCACGCGACCCGCAAAGTGAACCCGCAGGCCGCGAACGAGATTTGCTCGGCAAAGCCGACGACCTGTGCAAAGCCAGAACGGCGGCCGCCCTCGAAGGAAGCTAGATCCCTGTCAGGTCGCGCAGCATGAGGAATAAAGGGGCCTCGACGTGGCGGCCAAGCAAAGGGGCCGCGGTCCCTGCGCTGATCGCCGGATAAGTGCGGGCCGGTACGCGCCGGCCCCAATCACGCTGTGCGCTCATCATGCTGCCTCCTCGACGTCAGCTGCTTTGGGCTGCAAGTCGTGCAGATAAGCGACGGCGCGTTGCGCATGCGCGGCAGCCGAGAAGATAAAGCGCTTCTCATTCGACAAGACCTCCAACCACGACTTGACATAGCTCGCATGATCCGGCCGCGGGTCGAGTTCGGGAGAGATCCCGAGATCCGCGCAGAGGAAGCAGCTGCCGAGTTCCGCAATCAATTCTTCGCGCGCGCGTTCGCTCCGATCCTTGCCGTAACGGCTGAGATCGCGATTGACGCGGTGAGCGGGAGCGGTCCAATGCACGGTCTCATGGGCTCTGACGGCAACATAGGAGGCCACGTCGCGGAAACTTTCGATCGGCGGCATCTGAATATGATCGGACGAAGGCGCGTAAAACGCCATCGAGCCGCCGTGCCGAACAATCGCCCCGGTGTTGGCAAAGAAAGCGTCGGCGTGCGCGTTGCGCTCGATCGTTGATGTGACGACGGGCGGCCGACCGTAGTAATGCGCGGGCAAGCCATCGATTTGATCGACGCAGAAGACGGTGTAGGCTTTGAGGAAGGGGATATCCCGTTCGATTTCGTCGCCGTGAGCGTCGGTCTCCGTTTTGGTGAAGCGGCTTGCATACACCACAGTGCTGCCGGTCTCACCCTTACGGACATGCGCGCCAAGTTCGCTGGCCTGCTTGAACGTCATCCAGATCGGCGAGCAGAAGCCGCGCGCGATGGCTTCTGACCAAAGCAGCAAGACGTTGATGCCCGTATAGGGCTGGCCGTTGTGTCGCAGCGGTCGGGTGATGCGGTCCGCTATATTCGCGGCGGTCCAGGGTTGAACCCAGGGGCGCACACCGCGTTCGAGCTCGGCGATGATGCGGTCCGTGATGCGGGCGTACAGGTCGCCTCGCGACTTTTCCCTGTTCCTGCTCATTATAATAACCTCCGTTCGGGAGGCCGCGCCCATCGCGGCCCCTCGCGGGGTCCGCCACCGCCGGGCTCGAAGTCCGCGCACCCGAAGGGCCGAAGCAGCGCGAAGGACGGCGAAGCCGTTGCGCGGACATCGGGTCCGGCGCAGGACCACGGCCCGGGAGGGGCCCGCGACGGCGAGGGGCACCGGAGGCGGCTTCCTTTGTTGCAGCGGCGACACAAAAAAGGGCCGGTCTCGCGGACCGGCCCATCAGGTGGCGGCAGTGGAAGAGGCGCGGGGCCGAGGCCCCGCGCCGGCGGTCAGTCGAACGCCGACATCTGCGCCTTGGCCGCTTTCCGGCCGACGGTGTCGGTCGTGTTGTCGACGGGACGCTCGAAAGGCTTCCAGGTCTCGCCCACGACCTGTTCGTAGGCGGCGACGGCGCCCTCGGCGGCCATGCGAAGCGCGTGAGCCTGCGCGCCCATGTCGGCGGCGAATTCACGCTTGCGCTGTGCCTGGCTATCGAAACCGACCGGACCATCGAGGTCCTCATCGCGGCTGTCGTTGGCGAGCTTGGCGGTCGCATCTCGCGCTTCAGTGACGGCCCGGGTATAGAACTGGCCGGCGCCGTGGGCCGACCCGACATAAGCACCGACGATCCGTTGCAGATGGATCTGCATGGCGCGTTCACTCAGGCCATCCTTGAGTGCGTCGGCGGTCTCAATGACGAGCCGCTCGTGCAAGTCGCGGATGCCTTCGCTGTCGAGGACCGCAAGGCCGAAGCTCTCGGAGATGCGCAATGTCTGTGCGGAGTCGGGGCAGACGAGGCGGACCATTTCGAGCGTCGTGCCGCGGCGGAGCGGGACGACACGGGCGGAGGAGCGGGGGGAGCGGGCGGTCTTGGTCATCATGAGATCCTTTCTCGGTTTCGCCTTGGGAAGCGATCGGGCCCTTGTCCGTCGCTCCCTCGGGTGCGGTCGACCAGAACCGGCTTCAGCGGGCCGCTTCAGGGGGCGGTGGCTGCCAAGGCGAGCATGGGTGGATTGCGGGCGAGCGGGGCCTTCAGGCCTGCGAAGAACGCGGCCCCCCATCGCGAGACGGCGGCCGCCGATCGCCTCGCGACTTGCCCTTGAAGCGGATCGCGGCCGGTTCAGACCGCAGCACAAACCGAGGGAGTGACGGCCAAGGGTCAGCACGCCCCCGAAACCGTGAGAGGTTGGACCAAACCCGCTGAACTCTCCGCCTCGACATGAAGTGTTCGCGCGCGGCTCGCGCTTCCAATTGGTGGGTCCTTCGCCTCTCACCGCCACGCAGCGGAAACGCGATGACGCGTTCGAAACTCGGCGATCGCCGTCTCCTGCCGATCGAGCTTGCGCGTCAGAGCGTCGATCTCGCCGCGACGGGCCAAGGCGAGCTCCGCGACATGCTGCTGAAACAGCCGCACATCCGCATTCGTCCAGCTCGATGCGCTCCGGCCGTGCTGCCGGCGCTTCGCCCGGTCAGTGATCGTCAGCCGTTCGGCGCGTGCCGCGATCTGGCGTTCGATGACGCCGAGATGGCGCTGCGTCTCGGCTTGCGCGGCTTCCATGCGCGTGAGGAGGAGACGTCGATCCTGGGGCTCGATCATCGCTCCGTCCCCACAGGCCACAAGGGGGACGCGGACTCGTCCGGCATGCAGTCGTCCGGGAGAGAGACAGCGGCGATGGATGAGGCGATGTCGTCGCCGGAGACCGCCCCGTCGACGAGCGCCGAATTGGCGCCGGCGTGGTTGTGCATGTCAGGCGCGAGGTTGCAGCCGAGGCCGTCGGCGATGGCGCTCTTGGGATGATGGTGCGCGTGCACGAGGAGATTGACGGTGCAGAGGTAGGCCTTCATGGCTGGATCTCCTTTCTGTTCAGCCGGGTAGGGCTTCGGCGCGTGGATGGATATGCGCGCGGCGCGCCTCCAAGCGTCGGTGCCGGTGAAATGCCGTCTGAGCCGCGGATGCCAGACGACGAGGACCGGCGTTTCGCCATCCTCGTCAGTGGCCGCGCGCCAGCCGACGGCTTTGGCAATGAGGCGCCAGGGCATGGGTCACCTCCAGCCGACGAAGTCGGAGGGGCCGCCGTAGAGCTGATGGCGGGCCTCGTCGATTACGAAGCCGAAGCGGCCCATCTGATATTCGTCGGAAGGGACGAGGAAGCGACGCTCCTCAGTCCCCGGTCCGCGCTTGCCGCCGGGCGTGGCGACAGTTTCGACGAAGCCGGGCGCGTGCTTCGAGGTGATAGCCGACACGACGATCCAGTCCCGCGCGTGCGCCTGCTCAAAGGCGCGGCGGTCCTTTTCGTAGGACTCGCCCGGCTTGAGGATCGCGCCGAAGATCGTTTCCCAGGCGTCCGGCCAACTGTCCTTGATCGTTCTCTCGGCGCAACGCCGTTCGAACGCCGTGAAGGGATGCGGGAAGGTGATCGCCACGATCGCCCATTCGGCATCTTCCTCGTACCAGCCGCCCTTCGAGCGCAGCAGGGGGTGGACCTTGCTGTTTTGCTCGGCCGAGAGCTTGAAACCACCGTGACCAGCCGTGGAATGCGCCGTAACGCCTTCAGCGTAGACGGTCGCGCCCTGCGAGGCGCCCCAAGGCGTGTGGTCGCGCGAATGGACTTCGACGCGACCGAGCATCCTGCGCTCGCGTTGATGCTCGGCGTTTTCGAGCACAGCGTTACGAAACGCCGCCTCGTCGGAGAGCTCGCCGGAATGTCCGTAGAAATCGCCGCGCGTCCACTCGCCCATCGGACGGGACATGCGCCAAGCTGTGACGAGATAATGCTGCCCGTTACGGGCCGGCGCCATGGCGAAAGCCGTCTCGCCGACAAGCGCGACGAGGAGGCCGTCCGCGCTGCGGCCAAAAGAGATGCCTGGGGTCCCACGGGCTTTGTCGGATACGGGAAATGACGCGTTCATGCCGCGGTCCTCCCCTCGATGATGTCGGCGCCAGCCTCGTCGGCCGTCACTTCTTCCAGCACTGCGTGCGGATAACCGTGGCGCGTCAGCCACTCCTTCGCGTCGGCCTCATTCGTGGCGAGATGGATGAGTTCGGCGTCATCACCGGCACGGTCGAGCACGCGGACCGAGCCGATGGCCGGACGTTCGATGACGGTGAAGTGGAGCTTCGACTCCAGCGAAAACGTCCGGTGGACGCGGATGGCGATGACGCCGCCGGCGCCATAGTCGACCTCGTGCAGGGTGAAACAGGCCGACAGCGAGACATTGGCGACGCCTCGTCCGCCCTGCTTTCGGATCAGGCGGCCCCTGCTGTTGCTGGACTGCCAGGCGGCGAGCTTCTTCCTGAAGCGCGTCGGCGGCTGCGGCGTTCCGTCGGACCAGGCGACGATCGAGCCGATGGGTGCGTTGTCGAAGATCGTGTGCGCGGACATCGTGTCCTCCTTATTTGCATGTGCGTGGAAACAAAACCGCCGCCGGCTGGGCCGGCGGCGGTGGATCGTTCGAAAAAATGGCGCGTTCCTCTATTCCGCCGCCTCCCTGAATGCCTCGGTTTCTTCGTCAGCGAGGTCATCCCCCATGCCGCCGGCGTCCTCGTCAGCCTCGTCGGCGTCTGCCGTCGTCTCGCTCGACGACAACCATTGCGAAAGCTTCATGGCGTCAGGCGCAAAGCGCACTGCGGGATGGACGAAGCGGCCTTCCTTGAAATGCTCAACGAGTGCGGCGCGCGTGTCCTTCACGCGCTGACGCGGCAAAACGGGCGTGTCCTTGCACGAAGCCTCGAGCGCTGTGCGCGACAGGCACGAGAGGAAGTCCTCCGTGCCCATGTTCGGCAGGAAGGTGTCCGCGCCGACCACCGCGCCGGCGACGCGGGCGACGATGCCACTATTAGTAGCGTTCTCCCGGCACGAGAATACGTCGACCAGCATGGTGCGCGCCGCGACACGAAGCGTGTCCATGTCGAAGGAGAGCTTGCCGGCGCCGTCGAACAGTGCCGCCGCGTTCTTCGCAAGCCGGCTGTGGCCGCAATAGCTCCCGCCGCTTCCCGTCGTCACGGACACGTTCTGGCCCGCGAAGGCGAGGATCAGCAGCGCCATTAGCGTGTCGTCCTCGATCGGCGCGCGGCTGAGCGCCTCGCGCAGCGCGTCGGTGCGGTAGTCGCCGATCATCTCGATGCCCTTGCGGGTCACGTCGGGACGTGGCTTCGAGACTTCGCCAACATCGTCCGGAGCGTTGTCAGAACCTGAGCCGGTCTTACCCTTTGGCTTCTTCGCGGCAGGCATGCGGTAGTGCACGGTCTGTACGCGGCCGTCGCGATCGAGATACATCGCCGTGCAGTTGGACTTCACCGGCTTGCCGTCGACGCGCTCGGCCTTCGGCGGCAGCTTCACCTCGCCGTAGTTGGTGGTCTCGGCGATAATGCCTTTCTTCGGCAGGTTGGCCGTCATCCACTCCTGCTGCGCACCGAGGAAAGCCTCGACTTCTGTGGTGTAGCGGCTATCTTCATCGGCGGGAGCGAAGAGATCCTCGACCCAATGAATGCCGTAGGCCTTCGCGAGGTCGTCGCCGAAGCTGGCGTGACGAGCAAACATCCGGGTCTTCTGCAACGCCTGGGCGACGCTCCACCACGAGACCTGCGGATCGGCCTTCGACGGCTTGTGCTTCTTCCAGACCTCCTTCTGCTCGTCGAGCGATGCGGCAGCGATCGTGCGGAGCTGTCGCTCGTCGGGCATGTCGCCCTTGGCCATGTGGTCGAGCATCGCCGGCAGCACGTTAGCCAGCAAACGTAGTTTCCTGATCTGACGCACCGGCAGCGCGAGCGCAACGCCGATCGCCTCCTCCGTCCAAGCGAGCGCGACCAGACGCTCGATTGCGCGCCACTGGTCGACCGGGTTCAGCGCCTCGCGCGCGATGTTCTCGACCATCGAGCGCATGGCGCCGTTGTCGTTCGCCGCCTCATCGACGAGCACGTCGATCTCCTCGAGGCCCGCGGCGATCGCCTGCTTCACGCGGCGGTGGCCGGCATTGATGACGTAGCCGTTGCCGCCGCCCGTGTCCGGGGTGATCACCGGCGGCTGGACGATGCCGACGGCCTTGATCGTGGCCAGCAGCAGGGCGTCAGCCTGGGGCGTCGACTTCGTCTGACGCATGCGGTCGGCATTCTCCTTCAGCGCGCGCGGATCGACCTTGATGAGTTGCATGGGAAGGCTCCTTGTGGGGTTGCGGACCGGCGCTGCCGGCCACCTCTCGTCTTCTTCCCGAAGACACCCCTGGGCCCTGCGGAGCGGACGGGCCGGTGCAACTGCGGCCGAGCATCCCTGGCCGGCAGGCCCAGCGGGGCAAAGCCCTGCGCAGGGCGACGGGCAGGGATCGCGCAGGCGGCGGTTGAGCGCCAGCGTCGACGGCCTGCCCGATCTGCGAGCGGGCCTTCTCCCTTCCTCTCTCCTCATTTTTTTTCATGCGGCCGCGGCCAGCTCACCAGCGCTTTCGCTGTCCTCCGCCAAGGCCTTCTCCACCTCGGCCAACAGCCGGCGCTTTTCGGCAAGCTCGGTGGCAAAGGCGAAGTCCCCGCCATCGCGGGACTCGTAAGACGCAAGCCGTCGGCGCGCATCGGCCAGGCGTTGGCGGTAGCGCTCCCGTTCGCCCTCGAAGTTATCGAGGGTGTGCTCGAGGCGAGCGATCGCACCGGGTGGCGTGACCGTCACCGGCAACTCGATCTCGTATTCGGCGCCGGTCCGCAGCAGCATCGTGGTGTAGCGATAGCCGTCCCGGCCGATGCGCTCTCCGCTGTACGCGACGTCGAAGCCGCCGATCGACGCGATGACGGTCTCACCTTCCTGCTGAAGCTGCACCAGCGTCAGGATCTCTTTCATCAGCGCGCGGCCGGCGAGCTTGCGCGCGACATGAGGATCTCCCGTCACCGCCATGGTGAAGGCGTCACCGGCGGTCGGGATACGACGCTCGATGTCCCGGCCGATCTCGCCGATGCGACGGATGGAGAGCTCGATGTCGCGTTCGGCATCGCGCATCTGCCGCCGCACCGCGTGCTGATCGTCAATGTGCGCAGCCCGCAGCCGTTCGAGCCGGGCGATGTCGGCTTCGAGGCCAGCTTTCTGCATCAAGCGCGGGTCGCCCGACGCGATGGCCTTTGCCATGGCGAACTGGTTGGCCTGGCTCTCTCCCATGTCCTCAAGCCGACGGATCGAGGTGTCGCCGGAAAGCGCGGCAGCGATGAAGCGGGCCTTGCGCTCGTTGTTCTGCCACATCTGCGCATCGAGGCTGCCTTCGGTCGCGTAGGCGAAGATGTCTATCTCGTCATGCTGGTTGCCCTGCCGCACGATCCGGCCCTCCCGCTGCTCGATCTGCGACGGAAGCCAGGGCACGTCGAGGTGGTGCAATGCCTTCAGCCGAAGCTGCGCGTTGACGCCGGTGCCCATCGTATCGGACGAGCCGATCAAGAAGCGGACCTTGCCGGCGCGCACGTCGCCGAACAGGCGCTGCTTTGCCTCCGACTTCTTGTAGTCCTGCATGAAGGCGATCTCGCCCGGTGGCACGCCGCGGCGGACCAGCTCGTCGCGGATCCAGCGGTAGGCGGAGAAGCCGCGGCTCTTCTCGACGCTGATGGTGCCGAGATCGGAGAAGATCATCTGCGCGGCACCGGGCAACTCGAAGGGTTTGCCATCCGTGCGCGTGTAGCTGCTCTCGGCCGTCTCGTTCCAGATGCCGAAGGCGTTGCCGACAAGCAAGTTCAGCTTGTTGTCGGCCTCGTTGTCGCTATCCGGAACAACCAGACGAAGGTCGATTGCAGCGTGGCGGCCGTCGGTGATGACCGACAGCAGGATGTCGTCGCCGGGCTCCGGTGCGCGGTCGCGCTCCTCGATCGCCTTGATGCGCTCGCCGAGCAGGGTCTGGTAGCGCTTGAACGCCGGCGACGGCTTTGCGGTGAGGATCTGCCGTTTGCCGGTCGACACCGCCGGCACCTTCACGTACTGACGCAGGTCCTCCGGCATCACCACGTCCGCGAAGGAGCGGAACATGGCGATGAGCTCGGGCACGTTGACGAAGGTGGCGAAGCGCGTCACCGGCTTGTATTTGCCGGAGGGCTGCAGCTCAAGTTCGGTCGTGACATCGCCGAATGTACTCGCCCAGGCGTCGAACTCGTGCAGCCCGCGCTCGAGGAGCGCCGCGTAGCCGAGATAGCGCTGCACCGAGAACATCTCGCCGATCGTGTTGGTGATCGGCGTGCCGGAGGCGAGCACGAGCGCGCGGCCTGGGTTTTTCGTCTCGATGAAGCGCGACTTGACGTAGAGGTCCCAGGCGCGCTGCGAACCGTTCGGGTCGACGCCCTTCAAGGTCGACATGTTGGTCGCGAAGGAGAGTTTCCTGAATTCCTGCGCCTCATCGACGATGATCTGGTCGACGCCGATCTCGGAGATCGTCAGCAGGTCGTCCTTGCGGGTCGAAATCGACTCCAGCCGCTCCTTCAGGCCTTCCTTCAGCCGTTCGAGCCGCTTGCGCGAGACCCGGTCGTCGCTCTCGACCTTGGTCAGCAGGGTTTCGTAAAGTTCCAGCTCGTCCTGGATCAGCTGTTGCTCGAAGGCTGAGGCCACCGCGATGAAGCGGAACGCGCTGTGCGTGATGATGATCGCGTCCCAGGTCGCGGTCGCAGCGCGCGCGAGGAAGCCGGTGCCGCTTGTCTTTGGTAAAATTGGTCTCGTCGGCGACGAGGATGCGGGCGTTCGGGTAGAGCGCGAGAAATTCGCGTGCGGCCTGCGCCAGGCAGTGGCCGGGCACGACCAGCATCGCCTTGGCGATCAGGCCGAGCCGGCGCTGCTCCATGACGGCGGCGGCCATCGTCATGGTCTTGCCGGCGCCCACCGCGTGCGCCAGGTAGGTCGAGCCGGCCGAGACGATTCGCCAAATGCCGCGCTTCTGGTGCCCATAAAGAACGAAAGCGCCAGAGGCGCCCGGAAGCTTCAGGTGCGAGCCGTCGAAAGCTCTCGGCGCAATGTTGTTGAAGCGGTCGTTGTAGACGCGCGCAAGGCGGTCGGTGCGGTCTGGATCGGACCAGATCCAGTGCTGGAAGGCGTCCTTGATCTTTTGCAGCTTGGTCTTGGCGGCTTCGGTGTCGACGATATTGAGGACGCGGCGCTCGCTGTCGCCGTCCTTGACCGTGTCGAAGATCTGTGGGACGCGGCTGTTCAGCGCGTCGGCGAGAAGCTCGCCGGCGTGCCGGCGGTCGGTGCCCCACTCCGACGTGCCGGCCGCCATCCAGCCGAGCTGACGTGCCTCCACGGTCCAGGAGGCGAGCTCGGGCATGTGATGGATCTTGATGTCGGCGTCCATCGTCTCCTTGACGAAGGCGACCACGTCGACTGCCGGAATCCATGGCGCGCCCAGACGCGCGGTGATGTCAGAGGGCTTGAGGTCTGCGGGCTGCACGCCTTGCAACGCCGTGACGTTGCGCTCGTACGAGGGGTCGAGCGCGGCCGCCGCGGCAGCAGCCTTCAGCTTCTCGCGGACGTGTCCCGACAGGTAGGAGTCCGCCGTCTGCCACGAGCCGTCCGCTGGGTCGCGGAAGACGGCGCCGCCGAGTTCGGCGACGACGTCGTCGCGGTCCCGGTGCAGCAGCTCGGCGATGTGGTCAATGTCGACGTGGCCACGCTCGTTGAGGACGACGGCGAGCGCGTCTGCCGCGCTGGCGATTTCCGGGGCAGCCGGCGGCGCGATCACCCGCTCGGTGAAGAGCGGCCCGGGCTTCGCGGTGTTGGTCTCGAGGTCGTAGTCCTCGATCGAGGCGACGAGCCAGCAGTCGGGATCGTCGAGGAAGGGCTGCATGTTCGGCCGGCGGTGCGTCTCGCGCACCTCGCTGGTCTCCTCGTCCTCGGCGGTCGAGACCGTCGTGAAGTTGATCGGGCCGAAGTCCCGAACGAAGTTCGACCAGGCGATACGCAGCCTGACCTGCGCGTCCCTCCAGGGCCGGTCGAGCTCCTGCGCCTTCAACACCTCGCGCACGGCGTCGCGGACCGGAATCAGCTTCCTGATGATGCGCACGTGCTTTTCCGGGATGCCCTCGGCGCTGCGACCCTTGCGCGATTTCACCACGACGGGCTTACCGTCGACGACCTGCATCAAGCCGTGGGCCTTGTCGAAGAAGTAGCTGCCCTCGCGCACGCGGCGATCGGCAGGCCAATCGCCGTCAGATGGATCGCCGGCTTCTTCCAAGACGGGATCAATCACCTCCGGCTCGCCGTCGTAGACGCCTTCCGGAAGAAGGCCGACCGCGGCTTTGAGCGCCGCTTCGAGATCCTCATCCTCGCGCGGCAGGCAGGTGTAGGCCTCGCCGAAGCGACCAGACGCGAGCGCGTGCGCGCCGAGCACGAAATCCGGCCGCTGCGCGAACCATCGGTTCACGCGGATCGCGCTCTCGTCTTCCGCCGCCGGCCGGATCTCGTCGAGGTCGAGCCACGACAGGTCGCCTTCCGCGTCGCCGACCTTGCGCTTGCGGAAGAACAGGATGTCGACGACGACGTCGGTGCCGGCGCTGGCGCGGAAGCTGCCCTCGGGCAGGCGAATGGCCGCGACCAGATCGGCCGACTTCGCGATGTGCTCACGCGCCGAGGCGTCCGCCTTGTCCATCGTGCCGGAGCTCGTGACGAAGGCGGCGAGGGCGCCGGGCTTCACGAGGTCGATTGCTCGCGCGATGAAATAGTCGTGCAGCCGGAGGCCCATCGACCCGTACGCGCGATCCGAGCGCACGGTTCGGTCCGAGAACGGCGGATTGCCGACGGCGAGATCGAAGCTGGCCGGCAGCTCGGTGCGTGCGAAATCGCCTGCGACGATCCGCGCCCGCGGCTGCAGCAGCCGGGCGATGCGTGCGGTCACGGGGTCGAGCTCGACGCCCGTGACGTGGGAGGTCTCGCGTAGTTCATCCGGCATCAGCGCCGGAAACAGTCCGGTGCCGACGCCGGGCTCGAGCACGCGGCCGCCGCGCCAGCCGAGGCGCTGCAGGCCTGACCAGATCGCGCGGACAATGAACTCGGGTGTGAAGTGGGCGTACTGGGTGCACCGCGCCAGCGAGGCGTAGCCGGCGCCGTCGATCGCGTCCTCGAGGTCGGCGCCGATCTCCTCCCAGCCCTGCGCGAACTCGGATTCGCCCGGCCGGCGGAAGACGCCATTGGCAAGCTCGGAAGCGCCAAAGCCCGTGAAGCGCATCAACTGCCGCTGCTCGTCCGGCGAGGCGGGCAGCTGCTCCGCTTCAATCCGCACGGCGAGCCGAATGGCCGCGACGCTGTCGCGGGCGCGCTGTTTCCAGCCCTTTGCCAGGCCGCGGTCGCCAGCGAGGTGGAAGTTGTCGCCGCGCTTCACGGCATTCGGCTCGCGAGCCCGCGCGGGGGTGAACGCCGGCGCGGCGGGAGCCGGGGCCGACGGCGGCGGGTCGCGGTCATGGTCGTCGCCGTCCAAGTCGGCGGCGAAGGCGGTGACGCCGAGACCGAGACCCGACGAGAGGGCTGTGTTGCCGAAGAGGTCGATCGTGAAGGGGTCGTCCTGAGCCACTGGAAATGTCCTTCTGCTGGGCGCGTGCAACCGCGCGCGCGAGCGGGCTGTGGCGGACGGCACGGCGTTGCGGGGTTGAGGCGAGGGCCGGCGGAAGGCCGGGTGCCGAATTGCGAAGCCCGGCGCATGGCCGGGCTGCTTGCAGGTCAAGGAGGGCGCGCGCCCAGCTAGGCCGCGACTGCCTCCGGCAGGTGGCGGAGCTGCACCGGCAGTTTCGCTGCGATCTCCGCTTCGGTGAGTTCGTCCAGCAGCTTCAGCGCGGTGCCATGCCGGCCGGCGTAGACGAGCACGGTGCGGCGGCCGCGCACGGCGGCGGGCCAGCGCTCGCCGGCATAGCCGCGGTAGTAGTCGTGCGTACTCGACCAGATGTGCTCGAGCCGCTCTTCGCGCGTCATCGCGCGGACGGGACGAGACTCGCGCTCGATGATCGCGGCCTTCATCCGCTCCGGCGACGCTCTGTCCGACAGGTCGCAGTAGCCGTGGAACCAGCGCATCTGCCCGTCAATCAACGGTGACAGGAAAACGCTTGTCACGCTTGCCGTCATGAATTCACGCATTGCGAACATATCGCCTCGCATCCACAGTGGCGGCAGGATCTCGAGCATGTAGTCGTGTTCGCGCTCGGCGAGCTCGAACCATTCGCCAGCGAAGAGTTGGGCGGCGTCGCCTTCGGCCATCGCCGGATCGCCGCGATGCCGGTTGAACATGCCGTACATCTCGGGGCGCGTCGCGACGCCCTCGAAGACTTTACGGATGGTGGGTGAGGTGTGCATCGGCGGCTCCTCTTGGCCTGGCCGGACTGAAGCGCGAGCGATCGGCGTGATCTCTTCGTTCACTTCAGTCCTTCATCACACCTCCTCGCCGGCCGCATCGAAGGTCCGGCGGGTCAAGGGCCGCGGAACGCGGGCGAAGCTTCACCCTTGACGCGCTGGCCGGGCATGCGGCAGCGGTTTACCCTCTTCCTATTTTCTCCCTCTTTATTCGGACTTCCCCGTCGCATCGCTCAGGTGCAAGCCTCGCCATCGCGATCATGCGGGAGCCTTGACGCCGCAGCCACCCGCGAGGTCCGCAGCGTCGGGCGGGCCTCCGCCGTCGACTTGCTCAGCTGTTCTCCGTCTCTTCGCCAGCCCCGTCAGATCCTCATTCCAGTCGCCGGCGCACGGTCGCGATCGCGCATAGTGCACGCTCGCTTCCGCGGCGATGGCACGAACGCGATCAGCGTAGACGTCACCCTGTCGATTGTTGTCGGTTGCTGCCACAAGCCGGGCGTTGGCGCGCATGGCCAAGCTGCGGATAGCTTCATCGGTCGCCGGCGACCAGCCGCCTCCGGTGCTGACATAAAGGGTGTCGGAGCGGTGGACCTCGATCGCGGCGAGGCTCATGGCATCGATGGCCGCCTCAGTAATGCAAATCCGCTCGGACCTGGCCGGTCCGAAGCGAAACAGCTCCTTGGCGCCGTCACTGGCGAAGCCGCGCCATGCCGGTCCACGCTCCTCCCACCCCGTGAGCACTCCAGCAGAATCGCTATGTGCCGCCCACATACTGCCCTTTGGCCCCTCACGCAAACGATCGCAGACGACCGCCTGCCTCACGATATCGGCCGGCAGCCCGCGTTCATCGGTGAGATAGCGCCAGGCTCGCGAGCCGGGGCGCGGCTTGACACGATGTCCCCACCGCTCAGCAATAGACCCAAGCGCCTTCGGCGTTGTCGGATGCTGCCACGCCGGTGTGCTGGGGACGAAGCCAATCATTTCCGCAACACGGTCGCATGCGTCAAAGAAACCGACAGATCCAAGATGTTCGGCGAGCGAAAATACGTCCCCTTTTGCCGGCGACAACGGGTCGAACCAGCCGCGGCCTTCGTGGATGACGATGATGATATTGCTGTCGCGGCGATATTTGATCGCGCGTCGTGTGCTTTCCTTGACGTCGACCTTCCAGCCGTCTTTCTCCAGCAGGGCCGCGCAGCCAACCTTTTGGCGCAGCTCTTCGATTTCTCTCTTGTCCATTTGTCTGCACCGGACTCGCGCAGGCGGGTCCGCCCCTTCTTCTGTTGGACTCTCTTGCTCCTAGCCTTGCGGAACATCCCCGACCGGCCGCGAAGCCTGCCGAATGCAAGGGCGCGCTGACCAACGGTCAGTCGTCGCATCGTCAGGCGCGGCGAAGCCTCCCTTGCATTCGGCATGGCGCCAGCGGCAGCCGGTCACCCGGCTCAATGAGCCGGGCTCCAGGGGGCGTATTCATGAACGATGGCGTCCTGATCGCCGTCGTACTCGCTGGAGACCATCACGCCGAATTCGTTATCAGCCTGGAAAAGAATGACCGGCACCATGAGCGTGCGAGCCAGATCGAAGGCATGGTTCTGAGCGAGAGTAAGATTGTGCGACATTGAAGGCTCCCGTCTTGCGGCGGGGACCATCCCCGCTCGACAGGCGCCGACGTGTTCGGGGGCGGCTGCGGTCACCTCGAGAGGCGAAGCCG
Organism: Bradyrhizobium sp. 27S5; assembly: GCF_037217225.1. Lineage (NCBI taxonomy): Bacteria > Pseudomonadati > Pseudomonadota > Alphaproteobacteria > Hyphomicrobiales > Nitrobacteraceae > Bradyrhizobium > Bradyrhizobium sp. 27S5. Next base: position 54,434 of record NZ_CP147716.1, on the reverse strand, counting down.
AAGAGGTCGCACGCTTGCGTAGCTAACCCCTTGCGGGTTGATCGTGAGCTATCGCTGAAAGTTGGTGACGGCGGGAATCGGGAAGGCGGCATATCGTGGGGGTGCTTGACGCCTCCACTTCTCCACCGAAGGAGCGATATGCCGTGTCCAAAGATAACATCATCAAGTTGATTCAGCCAGGAAACGTCGACGATCAACTCACCGAAATCTTGCGCAATGGGGCGCGTGCTCTGTTGGCCCAGGCGGTCGAGGCCGAGGTCGCGGACTTTCTCGGCAAGCATGCCGATTTGAGGACTGCGGACGGCCACCAGCGCTCGTGCGCCACGGTCACCTGCCGGAACGCGAGGTGATGACCGGTATCGGTCCGGTCGGCGTCCGCCAGCCGCGTGTACGCGATCGCGAGGCGGAGGCTACCGATCCCGACCGCATCCGGTTCTCTCCGTCGATCCTGCCGCCCTACATGCGCCGCTCGAAATCGATCGAGACGCTGCTGCCGATCCTTTACCTGAAGGGTATCTCCACCGGCGACTTCTCCGAGGCTCTGGCGGCGCTGCTCGGCAAGGATGCTGCCGGGTTGTCGGCATCCGCCATCGGCCGTCTGAAGGACGGTTGGCTTGACGAACACACCGCGTGGCAGAGGCGCGATCTGTCGGCGAAGCGCTACGTCTACATCTGGGCCGACGGCATCCATCTCCAAGCACGCCTCGAAGACGAAAAGCAGTGCATCGTGGTGCTGATCGGCGCGACGCCGGAAGGCCGCAAGGAACTGGTCGGCTTCACCGATGGCGCCCGCGAGAGCGCGCAGGACTGGCGCGATCTGCTGCTCGACCTGAAGCGGCGCGGGCTCGGCGTGCCGCCGCGCCTCACCATCGCCGACCGCCGACGGCGCGCTCGGGTTCTGGAAGGCCGCCGGCGAGGTCTGGCCGAAAACGCGCGAGCAGCGCTGCTGGGTACACAAGACCGCCAACGTGATCGCCAAGTTGCCGAAGAGCCAGCAGCCTAAAGCCAAACGCGCGTTGCAGGAGATCTGGATGGCCGAAACCAAGGCCGCCGCCGAGCTGGCGTTCGACGCCTTCATCGAGAGCTATACGCCCAAATACGAGAGGGCGGCCGACTGCCTGAGCAAGGATCGGGACACGCTACTGGCGTTCTACGACTTCCCGGCCGAACACTGGAAACACCTGCGGACCACCAATCCCATTGAAAGCACCTTCGCTACCGTGCGCCACCGCACGATCCGATCGAAGGGCTGCCTGTCCAACAGAACGGCGCCCGCGATGGTCTTCAAACTGCTTGAGGCCGCGCAGAAAAGCCGGCGTCGTCTCGATGGCCACAACCAGTTGCCAAAACTCGTTCTCGGTGTGACATTCAACGACGAGATCGAGCTCATCGCCAAACCGACTGACCGTCAGCCCATAACCGCCGCCGCCTGACCGGCCGCGCCGTCACCACAATTTGGCGATAGCTCGTTGATCGTAGAAGGCCGTACCTGAACCAAGGAAAGCCCATTCGAGAGCGGGGTTGGTCCTTCAACGGAAGCATGGTCTGCCAAAACGCACATATTTGATCCCGCGGATAACCAAGCCGAGCCTGCTTTGCGAATTGTCCCATTCAAAGCACTCATGGTCGTCGGCATCGCACGCACGCACGCATGGATAAACTCCCGGTCCGAGTACGTGTGAAGCTGCTTCCGATTAGATCAGCAGGTATTGTTGTTCGGGGATTCGGGCCGTTTGCGTCAGGGATGGCAGCTTATGCCGGGCTCGGCATAATAGAGAGCGTTTTTAGATTGGCGGCGCGGTACCGAAACTTCAAAGTGCGCAGCTGCGAGTGCGCCGGTAATCTAAAAACGTGTTGGACGAAGCCGCCTAGCGCGCAGCTGCCGCTATGGAAATTGGATGCTGCTTCCCGATGGACAGCGCCGTCGCCGGGGCTTCGGGGACATGCTGGATGCGGTCTTGATGCGAAACATTCTAATCGAGATATGGTCTCCCGGACGAAAGGACCGGCGACGCCAGCGCCTGGAGGGCTCGATGTCGGAGGCGTGACAATAGGACGCCTGCTGTCTGCCTTGGCAGACGGAAAGCACGATGATCAATGAGTTGAAACGCCCGACCGTCATGAAGTGTCCATAAGAGGTGGGTCGTGTGACGCAACGGGCGCGAGCACCTCGATGCACACCATCTGCCCTTGACGGCAAAAGGGACATTCTCGCAGGGAAACTCCGGTCAGCTCCTCGACCTTGTCGCGATAATCGCGCCCTTCCTTCGGTTTTACCGGCGTATCGGACTGCTGCATTCCGAGCAGTTCGCGGCAGCGGGCGAGCTTTTGCTTGCGGTAGCGGTTGCCCATGAAACCGTAATAACGGATGCGCTGAAATCCCTCGGGCAAGACATGGACGAGGAAACGCCGGATGAACTCCCCGGCGTCGAGCGTCATCACCTTTTGCCGGTTCTCGTTGCGATAGTCCTTCCACCGGAAGCGTACCTTGCCATCCTCGATATCGACGATCCGGTTGTTGGCGATTGCCACCCGGTGTGTATAGCGTCCGACATATTCCAGAATCTGCTCAGCGCCCGCGAAGGGTGGCTTGGCATAGACCACCCAGTTGACCTGGCGGGCGGGATCCAGATAGCGCCGGAATGCGACGGGATCGTGCAGCCGTTCCAATGACGAAAAGAATCGCAACTCACCGGCATCGAATGCTCTTTGCAGGCCTTCGAGAAACAATCGCCGGAAGAGTCGGGAGAGCACGGCGACTGGTAGGAAGAAGCCGGGACGACACGCGATCCAGCGGCTCCCGTCAGGCGACAGCCCGCCGCCGGGCACGACGCAGTGGAGATGGGGATGATGGCTGAGATTCTGACCCCAGGTGTGAAGCACCGCGAAAAACCCGATCTCCGCGCCGAGATGTCGCCGATCGGCAGCAATGGTGCGCAAAGTCTCGGCGGCTGCGTGGAACAGGATCTTGTAGACCGTGCTGGCATTCTGGAAGGCAATCGCGGCGATCTCGTCGGGAACGGTGAAGACGACATGGAAGTACTGCGTATCGAGAAGCTCTTCCCGCCGAGCCTCGATCCATTCCGCTCGGGCGAGCCACTGGCACTTGGGGCAACTGCGGGAACGGCAGCTGTTGTACGCGATCCGTCGTTCACTACAGCGGTCACACTGTTCGACATGCCCTCCGAGCGCCGACGTTCGGCAGCGCTCGATGGCAGCCATCGCTGCGCGTCGTTCGGTCGATAGCGAGGCCCGGTGCTGCTCTCGCCAGGCAGCACCGTAGCGACGGAATATATCCGCGACCTCCGGACTTGAGCGGCCCATGAGGTTGGCCGTCAGAAATGTTCGGGCGTTGGCGGCGAGGAAGCCTTGGGGATTGGGCGCGGCAGCAGTTCAAGCGGGCTCGTCGCCGCGCAGACCTTGTTGGTAGCGATCCGCAAATATTGGGCGGTCGTCGACAGGCTGCGATGGCCGAGCAGGAGCTGGATGGTGCGGAGATCGGTTCCGGCTTCGAGCAGGTGCACCGCAAATGCGTGCCGCAGCGAATGCGGCGTCACCGGCTTGGAGAGTTTCGACACCCGATGTGCCTTGCGGCAGGTGGCATCCACGGCGCTTGTCGATATCGGTTCTCCAGTAACGGCGCCGGGAAACATCCAACCCCCGGTGGGTCGCACGGCGCGCCAATAGTCCGTCAGCACCTCCAGCAACCTGGCCGATAGCATGACGTAGCGGTCCTTCTGTCCCTTGCCTTGTTCGACGCGCAGCACCATGCGCTGGCGATCGATGGCCTCAGGCTTCAGGCGGGTCGCCTCGGAAATACGCAGGCCGGCGGCATAGCATGTCGTCAGGATCGCCTGGTGCTTGAAGCTCTCGATGCAGCCAAGGAAGTGCAGCACCTCCTCGGGGCTGAGAATGACGGCCAGTGTCTTTGGCGCCTTTGGGCACGGAATGACCTGGTCGAAATCCCAATCGAGGCCGAGCGTGACGCGGTAGAGGAATCGAAGCGCTGCGACGGTCACGTGCACCGAACGTGGCGCCAGCTTTTTCTCGTTCGTCAGATAGACCTGGTAGGCTCGGATATCCTCCGGGCCTAGCAAAGCCGGCGATTTAGCGAAATGCCGGGCGAACTGCGAAACCTGCAGCAAATACGAATCCTGTGTGTGTGTCGCGACAGGTTGCGTACCTGCATGTCTTCCATCATGCGTAACCGAAGCGAGGTCATAGCGAACTCCTTGGCAAGGGGGACGCTGCGCGCGGGCAGCAACACCATCTTGCCAAGGGCAAGCGCGTCTGAAATGGAATGGATTACGTCGCTGTACGGGTGGTGTCGGGGTCAGAGACACGGGCTGGCTTCAAGGGGGATACCCCACGCTCAACACGGATACCCTCCCGCGGAGCGGGTTCGTCCAAGCGTCCTTATGCCGAGTGCTCGATTATGCCGAGCACCCGGCTTTATCGCGTCGGTTCGCCTAAGGCGTCGAGCAGTTTGGCACGCGTGACTCGGCATAATCACAGGGTAGCGAGAAACGCCATGAGCCTGTCCGTGGGTCTGTAGCGAGAGAATCTCCCGGGTACAGGATCGAGCCTTTCGAGAGCCTTTTCTTTGGTAGCCAAATCGGCGGTTATGTAGATGTTCGTCGTCTGGATGCTCTCGTGACCGAGCCACAAAGCGATGACCGCAAGATCGCCCCCCGACTGGAGCAGATGCATCGCGGTGCTATGGCGGATGACGTGTGGCGACACCGACTTGTTCGCTAAACTTGAACAGGACGCCGTCGCTTTGACGACAGCTCGGCGTAGAATGTAGTCGGCTCCATCGCGTGACAGTGGCTGGTTCCGAGCGCTTGGAAAGATGATTGCATCCGGCGCGTCGTCGATCTCGCGAAGCCATCCACGCAAAACGCGAGCTGTTTCGTCCCAGAGCGGGATGACGCGCTCCTTCCGGCCCTTTCCCAACAGCTGGATATTTGCGTGGCCGGCATCGAGATGCAGCTGACGGCGTCGTAACCCAATGATCTCGGAGATTCTGGCCCCTGTGTTGTAGAGAGCCAGGAGCAATGCGTGATCGCGTCGACCCGACCATGTGCTGCCGTCTGGCGCAGCAATCAACGCTTTCACCTCGGCGCGCCTAAGGAAACCGACAAGCTTCTTTTCAAACCTCTTGTTTGGGATCGCCATGATCCGAGTTGCCATTCCCAAACAGCTCGGATCGTGGAGGGACAGGAAGCGAAAGAAGCCTCGAAAGGCTGCGAGCCTGGCGTTGCGAGAACGGACGCTGCAGCGACGATCGCGTTCGACATAGTTTAGGAACGCGAGGATGGCATCGGCATCGATCTTGGCAATGGGAAGGGCAGTCGGCGCGATCCCGGTCGTATCCTGCACAAACTGTAACAGGAGGCGGAAGGTGTCGCGGTAAGAAGCCACTGTTCGAGGGCTGGCATGTTTGTGCACAGTCAAGTGCTCGGCGAAGAATCGCTGAAGGTGCGGACCAACAAGAGTGACAGGTGCACTCATCCCTCGCCTCCCGCCGAACGATCGAGTGTAAAGCGCGTTCCGGCTGCTCTCAGGAGGTCCGGTGTGGCGGAGAGATACCAGTAGGAGCTCTCTGGCCCAACATGACCAAGATAGACCGCCAGCGTTGGCAGCAGTGATTGCACGTCCAAACCCGCGCTGTGCCACTCGCACAACCGCCGCACTGCAAACGTATGGCGAAATGAAGTGAGACATGGGCGGCGATCATGCGTGTTCGCCGGCGCGATCCCAAGGCTCTGGCACAGACTCGCGAACCAACGTCCGAGATCGTGGACGTCGAGCGGACGGCCATCCCGATTGACGAACAGTCGATCGCCCCAAGTATCACGCTCGTGTGCACGTCGTTCCTCACAATAGCCACTTAGGGCCGCAGCAACAGTCGCATGGATCGGCACAAGCCGCGATTTATGGAACTTCGTTTGCAGAATTTGAAGATGGGGGTGGGCATCGTCGAGGCGCACGTCCGCCATGGTCAAACGACACGCTTCGCCTACGCGGATCCCGGTGCTTCCGAGCAGACCAAGCATTGTTGACAGCACGATTGGTCGAATCGGTACACGCGAGTGTGACCGTCTGGCCGAGTTTATAAGAGTCGTCGTCTCCTCGTCGGAGAACACATACGGCCGACGCCGCCGACCTGCGGCGATGACGCGCGGGCCCGGCACTTCTGTTCCCGGAATGATCGCAGCCAGATAATTGAGAAAGCCCCGGACGAGGATAAGCCGATCGCCTCGCCCCCTGATGCCGCACGTCGCAGGCGCGTGATCCCATGCCCATGAGACCGCAGTCGCCGCTCGAATTGGAGATCCATCGGTCGCGCCGATGTTCTTGGCGTAAGCGATGAAATCTCGTAGCCCACGCCCATGTCTCGTGTTTGTCAGGCCGACAGCCTTGCGGATCGCCAGATAGTCATCGACGTGTCGCTCGAATTCCAGCGGACCGGTCATCGCGCACCTCCGATCCATGGCATCGAGACGCGCGATAGTGTGGCGAGGTCGAGCTTGGCGTAGATGGCAGTGGTTTGGAGGCGTTGGTGGCCTAGCAGGTCGGCAACCTCGCTGAAGCTTGCACCGCCGTTGATCAATCGGCTCGCTGCCGTATGGCGCAGCATATGCGCGCCGCTAAGCCGACCGAGCGGAATCCCAGCACGCCTCAGGTTGCGCTTGACGATCTGGGTGATCGCAGTGGTATTACTGAGGCGGCTGGGCGGATTGTTGACGCCTATGAACAAGCCGCGACCCGACCCAGAGGGGCGCTCCTGTTCAATATACGCTGCAAGCGCCGTCCCTACATCCTGAGGTAAGGGCATCGCCCTCTCGCGGTGTGACTTGCGAATGCGGGTACGAATGACACCGGCTCGCCAATCGATATCGTCGATCTCCATTGCAATGATCTCGGCGCAGCGCAACCCCAACTGCACGGCCAGGAGTAGTATTGCCCGATCGCGGCACGGCGCTTTGCTGGTCATAACCGCGTCGAGTAAGCGCGAAATGTCGTCGGCTGATAGGCGCCGCGGTAAGCTCGCATGCGCCGCCAGCCGCGTCCTCGGAATCGCGCGATCGAGCCCGCTTGGTACGATGCCGCGCCAAGCTAGAAACCGTAGGAATGACCGAACCGCGGTCACCGGCACTCCGCGGCCACACCCCTTCTTCGATGCCGCTTCCTCGCAGATGAAGCCAGTGATCTGCTGAACCGACAGCGTGGCCCATTGGTCAGTGTTATCAAAACAGGCGGCAACGAACCGGCGTACGACGCGCCAGTATCGTATCCGCGTCGCCGCCGCACCGGCGACGTCACGCAAGTAGCAATCATAGCTGTGCAACCATGAGTTAGCATCGATCTCGGATTGGAAATGCATTGTTGTTCTCTCCCGTGGCCAGGATGGCCAACCGGGAAAGCTCTTGGATTATTCGAGAAAGACCCTGGATTATCCCGAGTCGTGCACAGGAAATTGCTCGATTCACTAACGAATCGACGCGATAAAGCCGAGTGCTCGGCATAATCGAGCACTTGGCATAAGGCAGCCCGCAAGGGGGAAGACCCGCTTGCGGGGCTTCAGCGCAGTCAACAGCCCGGCCCGCAGGGCGACGCCCATCCTGCTCGAAGACACTGCGAGCAGCGATCCGCTTTTAGCTGAATACCGCAAATGATGCGCGCCGAACTCACTTGATGAGGCCGCTGCACCTCTTTGGCACGCTCACTCGGGTTAACCGCCGATCTTGAGCCATGCTTGCCAACCCTCACGGCTGTTCTATGCATTACGGGAGCAATCCCTGCCGAAGCGCGAGGGCCACAGCGTGTGGAAGGGTTAGTGCGGCAAGATTTCGCCTGGCATTGTCCAGATGAAACTTCACGCCTCGCGGCGTGACGTCAAGAAGCTCCGCAATGTCCTGCATCGTCTTGCCGTCAGAGATCCACGCGAGACACTGCCGCTCGCGCTGGGTTAGTGGGCTTCCTATCCCGCCTGATGACGTACGTCCGATCTTGGCACTCACGTGGGCATGGAAGTTGAGACCCACCGTTTGCAACATGTCTTGTGAGGTCTCGATGAAACGCTCGAGCCCAAGGCTGCGGTCGTCCACCGCGAGCGTAAAGGCCGCGACCTGGTTTTGGCTTGCGGGCATGCGAACCGTCAGACCGGTCCTGATCTTGAAGCTGAGCGCATCGTCAAATAGTCGGCGTTCTCTCGGCGACTTTGCGCTTCGCGCCTCACGGCCATCCCACAGCAGCATCCGGCTTGTGTTTCGCGGTTCCTGAAGAACGGGATCGATGTTGTCGTACCCTTCGCGAAAATAGTGACTTGTCCAACTCTTCGGATAGGAAGAGATCAGTTTGGGGCCGTTCGCACGGTGGCCAAAATAGGCGAACCAGCGGAAACCCAATGCATGCGCAGTTCGTTCCGCGACTCGCCGAAAATCATCTTCCGTATGGGCAGAGTGAAGACAATCGACAAATTCATCGCATGCTCGTTTGACACCTTTCATTGCGCCCCTTTTTTGAACTGTTCTGAATTCCCTAAAGCGAACAACGCGCTTGATTCGCGCGCTGCGTGTGGGCGTGTATTGCGACGTTGCGGCAGCTTTGCGGCAAGAACAATTCCAAAACGCCCTGTCAGAACTGACAGCGCAACGCTGTGATCGTGCCTGCTTTCTTGATCTCGAAGCTGTGATTCGTAAGCAGGAGGTTAAGAATGAAGGTCATTGTGCGCTCGCGTGCGGCGCTTCTGCGCGATTTTGAACTGGCGACAGGAATGCATCGTCTGCGAGGGCGCGTGTTCAAGGAGCGGCTCGACTGGGATGTCTCTGTCGCGGGCGGATTGGAGATCGATCAGGACGACTCATTCAAGCCGACTTATCTATTGGCGCTCGAGCAGCGCGAGCTGGTCGGTTGCGTGCGCCTGCTGCCCACTACTGGACGCAACATGCTGGCGGATACGTTCCCGGTGTTGCTGGATGGCCACACGGCACCGAATGCAGTCAAGATCTGGGAGAGCTCGCGCTTTTGCGTTGATACCAAACACGTCGCGGTGACAGCTGAGAACGGCTTGCGGGAAGCAACGTACCTGCTCTTTGCGGCAATGATTGAATGGGGCCAGCAGCTCGACCTGCAGGCGATCGCGACCGTCACTGATCTGCGCATGGAGCGCATCCTGCGCCGGGCCGGATGGCGTCTCGACCGCCTCGGCGCCCCCCGTCAAATCGGGACGACCAAAGCAGTGGCTGGACTGTTGCCGGTCACCAATGACGCTCTCGGCGCAATCCGAGCGGCCGGGAAGATTTCGGGGCGTGCAATTGAAGCGCCGTCAAGCCTTCCGCTCGCGGCATAGCGTCCGCGTCTTCAACTCCCGAAACAAAGTCATCAACAATGGATCCAGCTGCATTCTCAGCTCTGGTCGAACAGTGCGCGCCGACGCCGAACCTCTTGCGGCCGCTAACGGCAATTGTGCGGCAAGCGAGCTCGTTCGAGCCGCTGCTCATCACAATTCAGGGGCGGAAACCGATTCCTATTCAGGCAAGTGACCGTGACGAAGCGATCCAGCTCGCGACTGAGGCCATTACCGCCGGCCAGTCGGTCCAGACCGGTCTCGCGCAACTTGATGCAGATGAAACCAAGCAGGCCGGGTTGACGGCTACCACGACCTTCGACGCCTGCAAGCATATCGCGGGCCTTGGCAGATTGTTCGAGGCCCGATTGCAAGCGGCAAGGGTGAACGCCGCGGGCCGCGATCAGGCTATTGCCAGGGTTGTTGCGAGCTTTGCAGCCAAAGCTCCCCGAACAACGCCCGAGCCCCGTACCCTGCCGGCCGATGCTGCCGACATTTCCAACGCTGACATGCCGACAAGCAACATGCCAGCTCGCTCCGTCAGGGAGCGCCCGAACTGGGACGTCTACCGCTCAGGTCTCGGCACATCAGCCTTCGTCTATGAACGATAAGGGATTCTTCTGTTCCGCCCTCAACTCATCACCGCGGTCCGGGCTGGTCCGGCTGCAGTGCCAATCGGAGCCGTGCCATGACTTCTCCTCTTAAACACTCTGCTGCCCTGCTTTGCATGGGGGCCGTACTCAGCATCGCCTTGGTTGAGCCGGCGCTGGCGCAGACGGCAAACATCGAAGGCGTGTTGCAGAACATCGTCAACATGCTGACCGGCAACGTCGCGCGCCTGCTGGCGACGCTGGCGGTCATCATCGTCGGCATCGCCTGGATGTTCGGCTATCTCGACCTGCGCAAGGCCGCCTACGTCGTGCTCGGCGTCGCCATCACGTTCGGCGCCTCCGAGGTGGTCTCGACCTTGACCGGAGGTCGCTGATGATCGAGGCCGGGCGTCTCACGGAGGACACCTTGTTCCTCGCCTGCACGCGGCCTGCCATGGTCGCCGGAGTCACCATGGAAGCCATGGCGCTCAACGTTATGTTTTCCTGCATCCTGTTCCTGGTAGCCGGGAGCATCATCTACGGTTTGGTCGCGATTCCGATCCATGGTCTTTGCCGCATCATCTGTCGGCATGACCCCAATATGTTCCGAATTCTGCTCGCCTGGATCGAAACCCGTGGACGCACGCGTAACGCGTTATTCTGGGGCGGATCATCCTGCACACCCCTCAAGCTCGTTCGGCGATATCAAGCACGAGACCTCGGCTATGCGTAACACGGCGCTCACAACCCGGGAGATCGGGCCAGATGTCTACCTGCCGTTCGGGCGGCACGTCACGGATACGGTGATTAGTCTCACGACGCGAGCGCTGCTCACGGTGATCCGGCTCGACGGTACCTCGTTCGAGACCGCCGAGACGGCGGACCTGAATGACCTTCACGCCAAGCTGAATCTCACTCTACGCAATGTTGCGGATCCGCGGCTGGCGCTCTGGACTCATCTGGTGCGGCGCCGGACGTCAGACTATCCAGACGGGGCATTCCGATCGATCTTTGCAGCTTCGCTCGACGCGCAATATCGCGAGCAGCTTCGCAAGGCAGCGCTATTTCGTAATGATCTCTATCTGACGCTGGTTTGGCATCCTGCTCGCGCCCCCGCCGATGCCGCAGCTGCGTTCTTCAGGCGGCTTGGCCGGAGCGCTGCGGCTTCCATCGAGGTCGACAGCGACGCCTTGAAGCGGCTCAACGATGCGACGCGGGATATGGTCGCGGCATTGGAGCGCTACGGCGCTCATGCTCTCGGATTGGCCGAGCGCGACGGCATCACCTTCTCAGAGCCAATGGAGCTACTCCACGCCGTGGCCTCCGGCGAGTGGATGCCAATGCCGTTGCCGCAAGGGCCGATCGGCCCCGCACTCTACTCAAATCGTGTTATCTTCGGCCGTGAAGCCATTGAAATCCGCAGCGCCGGCGGCTCGCGCTTCGCTGGCATGTTCGGACTCAAGGAATATCCGGCGTCCACCCGGCCAGGCCTGTTGAACGCGCTGCTTTCCGCGCCTTTCGAACTTGTCGTCACGCAATCCTTCGCGTTTTTGTCGAAAGCCGACGCCAAGACGGTCCTGACACGCAAGCAGAACCAGCTGGTCTCGGCTCAGGATCCGGCGGCCTCACAGATCGACGAGCTCGGTGACGCGCTCGACGATCTCGAATCCAACAGGTTCGCACTTGGGGACCATCACCTGTCGCTGCAGATTTATGCCGCGACGCCTTCACAGCTGCAGGATCACATGAGCGTGGCGCGGCGCACTCTGGCCGACGCGGGCGCCGTGGTGGCGCGCGAAGATCTCGGCCTTGAAGCGGCTTATTGGGCGCAGCTTCCCGGGCTGTTCAAATATCGCGCACGAACTGGGGCGATCAGCTCACGCAATTTCGCGGCATTCTCCCCATTCCACACCTATCCCACAGGACAGCCTGCCGGCAACCACTGGGGGCCAGCGGTTGCGATGCTCAAAACCGCATCCGGCTCGCCGTTTTATTTCTCGTTCCATCACGGCGACCTCGGCAATACCTTCATCTGTGGCCCCTCGGGGTCCGGCAAAACCGTCGTGCAGAATTTCCTGCTGTCGCAGGCCGAGCGGCTCGGCGCCACTTACGTCTTCTTCGACAAGGACCGCGGTGCGGAGATATTCGTTCGCGCCGCCGGCGGCACTTATCTGACACTCCGCAACGGCGTTGAGACCGGCTGCGCGCCGCTCAAGGCGCTGGAGCTGACGCCAGCCAATCTTTCGTTCCTGGGCGAGCTTGTCCGGAAGCTCGTAACGCCAGACAACCGTCCGCTGACCGTGATCGAGGAGGAGCGGATCGATTCCGGATTGCGAGCCCTTGCTCACTTGCGGCAGGCGGAGCGCTCGTTCGGAGCGCTGCGGGCTTTTCTGGGCCAGCAGGATCGCGAAGGAATCGGCGCTCGCTTGGAGCGATGGTGCCGAGGCGCTCCTTTCGGCTGGGTGCTGGATGGCGAGCAAGATGCAATCGGGCTAGACGCCCGGTTCATCGGTTTCGACATGACCGATCTGCTTGATCATCCGACCGTTCGCACGCCGCTCATGATGTATCTGTTCTATCGGGTCGAGCGCCTGATCGACGGCCGGCGCCTGATCATCGACATCGACGAGTTCTGGAAGGCGCTTGGCGACGAAGCATTTCGGGATCTCGCCAACAACAAGCTCAAAACCATCCGCAAACAGAACGGCGTCATGGTGTTCGGCACGCAGTCGCCGCGCGACGCGCTGGCCTCCCCGATCGCACACACCATTGTCGAGCAATGCCCGACCCAGATTTTTCTGCCGAACGCGCGGGGAATGCGCTCGGACTATGTCGACGGCTTCCATCTGACCGACACCGAATTCCGCCTGATCAAGGAGGAGCTCGCGCCCGAAAGCCGGCGGTTCCTGGTCAAACAAGGCCACAACTCGGTGGTGGCGGAGCTAGACCTCGGCGGGTTCGATGATGCGCTCGCCGTGTTGTCGGGACGGACGGAAACTGTCGAGCTGCTCGATCGCGTCCGGGCGGAGGTCGGCGACGATCCAGCCCAATGGCTGCCCGTATTTCAAGCGGAGCGGAGGGACGTCCGATGATGGTTCAGCGTATCCCGGCAATCTTCACCTGCGTGTCTATCGTGGCCCTCCTGACGGCATTTCCCGCAGCAGCGGAGATTGTGTTCGATCCGAGCGTCTATGCACGGCAATTCGAGCAACTGACGGAACTGAAGAAGCAGGTCGATACCCTGACGTCGCAGCTCAAGGTGGCGCAGGATCAACTGAACCAGGCCAAGCAGCTCTATGACAGTTTCAACAAGCGGACCAACGCCAACGACATTGGCGCGCTTCTAAACACGCCCCAGTTCCGGAAAGTGCTGCCCCAACAATTCTCTGACATCGAACGTCTCGTGGCGGGGCAGGGTGGCGGCAACTTCGCTGACGCGATGAACCACTATCTTTCACAGAACCGCACCTATGCAGGCAATAGTGGCAATTCGTATTACCAGAGCGAGCTGGACCGGATCGCACGGCAGACTGGCGCCAAGCACTCCATGGGCCAGGCGGTCTACGACACCGCCTCGCAGCGTATCGATGCGCTCGAAGAATTACGAACACGCATCAGCTCGGCAGCCGACGTCAAGGAGACTCTCGATCTGTCGGCGCGGCTGCAGGCCGAACAGGCATTGCTGCAGAACGATGTGCTTCGGATGCAGGGTCTTGCGATGATCCAGCAGGCCCGCACCGACATGGATGGCCAGCGGGAACGCGAGAAGCAAGAACAACTGGTTGATGAAATGAAGGCGGCTCTGCAATGAAATTGAACACGTCCATAGTTGCACTGTCTTTCGCCGCTGTGCTTACGGGCTGCAACGAGGCCGACCAGAGTCAGCGCATAAATACGGTCGGCTGGTATCTCGACCATCGGGACGAGCTTGCGGCGGCTCTCAACACGTGCGGCGACAATCCCGGGGAGTTCGCAAAGACGCCGAACTGTATCAATGCGAACGAGGCTCGCAACAAGATTACCGTCCAAGAGATGGAAGACGCCCTAAAGTAAGGATCGCCGCGATGGCCATAAACGTCTTTGACAGTTTTCTGAAGGAGTTCGAGCAGCCGATCACGACGTTCGTGTCGACCTCGGTATCGAATCTTGCCTCCTACATTGATGGTCCTCTTCGCACGGCCGTGATGCTCTATGTCATCCTCTACGGCTTTGCGGTGATGCGGGGCGCAATCTCCGAGCCAATCATGGAGTTTGCCTGGCGGGCAATGCGGATCGTAGTCGTGGTGCTGCTAGCGACCAACTCAAGCGCGTTTCAGCAATACGTCACGGGGCTGTTCTTTGATTCCTTGCCGAAGGAGATTGGCAATGCGTTGGCTGGTGCTGGACTGAATACCAATTCGGGGGTTCCGTTCGATCAGCTTCTGACCAAAGGAATTGACGTAGCAAATAAGATCTACAAACAGGCCGGACTGACCAACATCGCGCCAGCGCTGATTGCCGCCATTCTTCTGGTCTTTGTCGCGGTTGGTTCCTTCTTACAATTTGCCATCCTGCTCTATGCCAAAGTTGGTCTGGGCGTCGTGATCGCGCTTGGGCCGCTCTTCATTGCGCTTGGACTATTTGAGGCCACGCGCCCGTTCACGGAGGCCTGGCTTCGGCAGGTCGCGAATTTCGTGATCCTGCTGGTGCTGGTGGTCGCTCTGGTCGGGCTGATGTTGACCACCGTCAGCGGCTTCATCGACAGGTTCGCTGCAAACGCCGGCACGGCCGGCGAGATGGTGGTAGCTGCGGTCGCCATCAGCGCGGTGCTCGGTCTGTCCGGATACATCGCGCTTCAACTGCCGGTCATCGCAGGCGGCCTCGCCGGGGGTGGCGCTTCGCTCGCAAGCCGGCTGGTCACGAGCCCAATGATTGCCAACGCGACGGCCGCAGCCGGCGGCGCTTATGCCGGCGCGCGCTGGTCAGCCAGCCGGGGTCTCGCCGCACTAAGAGCGAGCCGGCAGGGCGGCAGTATGCAGCGCACCCGATCGCAGGGGACCGCCGCGACGTAGACAATCATCGCCGGCAACAGGCGACAAAGACAAACAGGGGCATCAGAACGATGTGGCGTCGACTATTCATCATCTGCCTAATCGCAGTTCAGCTTGGCGGCTGCGCGAGCTGGTCAAAGGGACCGCCATCATGTGATGGCCAGGCTCGGCGGCCGCTCAATCGTTCGCTGTGGGATTGGGAGACGGGTACGCCATTGGCGACGCCGGAGCCGCCTATTCCGCCGTCCGCACCGGCACCAGACATCCGCAAGGGTGAGATCGCCCCGGCAGCGCCCTCCACGCAACTGGCTGCATCAGACCACCAGGCCGCCATTGCAGCCTCTTACCGCGCTTGCGGCAAGGAGGCATGAGATGGTCGGGCACGATGAGCTGAAAGCCTATTTCGACAATGCGCGTCGATGGGAGCAGGATCTGTTGCTGGCGGCCCATCGCTCGCGCAGAACGGCATGGGTGATTGCCGCGGGCGCCTGCGCATTGGCGATCGCCTCGCTCAGTGCGGTCGCGGCACTGGCGCCGCTAAAGACGGTCGAGCCGTTCGTGATCCGGGTCGACAATGCCACCGGCATTGTGGACACCGTCTCCGCCCTCAGTTCGACGCCGGCGCGTTATGACGAAGCCGTCACCAAGTATTTTCTTGGACGCTACGTTCGGGCGCGTGAAGGTTACAGCTACCCCGAGGCAGAAGCCAATTTTCGGACGATTTCGCTGCTCTCGGGGCAGGGCGAACAGGCCCGCTTCGCGGCATGGTACCGCGGCTCCAATCCCGAAAGCCCCCAGGCCGTTCAGGGCCGTTTCGGGGTCGCCACAGTACGGATCAAGGCGATCTCGCTCCTGGCCGACAATGTGGCCTCTGTGCGTTTCATGAAGGAGAGCCGCAAGGGCGAGGAAACCCGCATCACCCACTGGATCTCCACCCTGACGTTTTCCTATGCCAACGCGCCAATGTCCTCCGCCGACCGTCTCATCAACCCCCTCGGCTTTCTGGTCTCGGAATATCGCGCCGATCCGGAGGTCGTGCCATGAAGTCTTTCGTTCTCTTGATGACCTTTGTCCTGGGATTCGCGGAGCCGGCTTTTGCGTTGCAACAGCCGTCACCCGGACAACATGATGCGCGCGTGCGAACCGTGACCTACGATCCAGCCAACGTGGTCCGGGTCAACGGCGTGATTCGGGCGTCAACCCAGGTGTTGTTTGCCGACGATGAGGAGGTCGCGCATGTCGCAATCGGCGACGCGATCGCATGGGAGGTCGCACCGGCGGGCTCAATCCTGTTCCTTAAACCCCGGGAGAAACATCCGCCAACCAATCTGCAGGTCGTCACCACGCGCCCTGATGGCCGCAAGCGCTCGTATCAGTTCGAGTTGTCGATCGCCGAGACGACTCTGGCGGACAGCTATTTCGTCGTCCGCTTCGCCTATCCCGGCGACGAGATCGAGCGTCGGCGTGCGGAGGCGGCCGCCCGTGGCGCGGAGCGGGAAGGCGCGCTGATCGACCAGACCTTTGACCTGCATCATGCCTATGGCGCCCGCAACTGGCGCTTTTCAGCACAGGGCTCGGTCGACCTCGAGCCCGAAGCCGTTTTCGACGACGGCAAGGAGACCACGTTCCGCTTTGCAGGCAACCGCGAAGTCCCCGCGATCTACCTGATCAACTCCGACGGCTCGGAGAGCCTGGTGCCCAAGGATGTCCGCGGCGAGCTCGTGGTGGTCCATGCCACGGCGCGGGAGTTTCGGCTGCGCAAAGGCGACACCGTGCTCTGCATTTTTAACGAAGCATTCGACGCGGTGGGAATTAATCCGGGCACCAACACCACAAGCCCGTCTATTGAGCGGCGGGCGAAGAAATCAGCACCAACTCCAAGGCCACGATAGGCGAGGGCGATATGACCGAACATGATGATGAGAAGATCGCCGGCGACCGTGCCATTACGCCTGTGGGAGGAGGGGACAATGCTCGCGCGACGATGCTCAAACGCGGCTTCGGCGCGCTGGCGCTCACCGCCTTTGCCGCTCTGATCATCTGGGGCACTTGGAAGGGCGAGAAGCCTGTCAGCGATTCCGCCCGAAAGCTGATAATCCGCCAGGCGGCAGCTTTCGAACCCATCCCGGAAGCGCCGGCCGCGCCTGTTACCACGGCCTCAGTTGGAGCCCCGCCGGTCTCAGCCACGCCAGCGGTCCCCGCGCCCGCCTCCGACCAGCTTCTGGAAAGTGCCCGGCGCGCACCGGTGCTGGCCTATAACAGGCCGAGTTCTGTAGGACGCGCGGCCCACGACGGCGTGACCGGAAGTGTCGTCACCGACCCCTATGGGTTCGGACGGGGCGAGCCGCGCAACGACCTCGCCGACAAGCTGAAGCCGACCCCGATCGAGGGCGTGCGCGCGGCGCGGCTCCCCAACCGCAATCTGCTGGTCACCCAGGGCACCTCGATCCCGTGCGTGCTGGAGACGGCGATGTCCTCGGACGTGGCCGGCTTCGTCTCCTGCGTCGTCGTGCGGGACGTGATGTCCGATTCCGGCAACGTGGTGCTGATGGAAAAAGGCACGCAAGTGGTTGGCGAGTATCGCGGCAATGTGCGGCGCGGATCAAAACGCCTGTTCGTGCTGTGGACCCGCGCCAAGACGCCGACCGGCGTCATTGCGGCATTGGCCTCGCCGGCCACGGACGCACTGGGTCGCGCCGGTTTTGACGGTGACATCGACACCCACTTCTTTGAACGGTTCGGCTCGGCGCTGTTGCTGTCCATCGTCAGCGACGCCTCCTCAATCGGGCGTCAGCAGCTGCAGGACAGCTCGATCCAGATCAACAACACCACGGGAGCCACCAACACTGCCGCCGGCATCGCCGTCGAGCAGTCGATCAACATTCCGCCCACTCTGAACAAGAATCAGGGCGAGCTCGTCAATATCTTTGTCGCGCGCGATGTTGATTTCTCCTCGGTCTATCGATTGCGGCGGGTCGAGACCCGCACGCAGATTTTGGACCGCACCGTCCCCGGGGGCCTCGTGGCCCCGGCGGTGGTGACAAAGTGAGTGCCGTACATTCCATCGAGCGCGATGGCAGCCGGCTCGTGCTAGCGCGCTATCTCGAGCCGTTGGCTCCATTTCTGGCGGACAAATCCTTGACCGAAATCGTCGTCAATCGCCCCGGCGAGGTCTTCGTGGAAGGTCCCGGCGGCTGGACCCGGCACGAAGCGCCAGCTCTGACGCATGCCTACCTATCACACCTGGCGACCGCGGCCGCCGGCCACACCCGTCAGGACATCGGCCCGGAGCATCCGGTGGTCTCGACCACCCTGATCGGCGACGAGCGCTGCCAGATCGTGGTGCCGCCGGCGGTGCCAACAGGAACGGTCAGCCTCACCATCCGCAAGCCGTCGGCTTTGACAATGACACTGGACGCCTTTGACCAGGCAAAACTGTTCGATGAAGTCCGCGCCGCCAACAACGAACTCACTACCGACGAGCATCGGCTTCTGGCCCTGAAAGAGGCCGGTGCCTGGCGCGACTTCCTCCAGCTTGCCGTCTCAACGCGGCGCAATATCATCATTTCCGGCGCGACGGGTTCGGGAAAGACCACGCTATCCAAGGCGTTGATCTCGGCGATCCCGGCACATGAGCGGCTCATCACCATCGAGGACACCGCCGAGCTTGTTGTCCCTCATCAGAATTGCGTGCGGCTGCTCTACGCCAAGGACGGGCAGGGTCTTGCCAGAATTGGCCCGCGCGAACTTCTGGAGTCCTGCCTGCGGATGCGGCCGGATCGCATTCTGCTGCAGGAGCTGCGCGACGGGACGGCGTTCTTCTATCTGAGGAATGTGAACTCGGGCCACCCCGGATCGATCACAACGGTTCATGCCGACAGCGCCAGGCTCGCCTTTGAGCAGCTGACGTTGCTTGTCAAGGAAAGCGCGGAAGGGCGCGACCTGCATCGCGACGACATCCGCTCACTGCTGCTGCTTCTCGTCGACGTCGTCATCCAGATGCAGAAGCGGGACGGCCGCTACCGCATTTCGGAGATTTATTATGACCCCGTTCGCAAACGCGACCAGAACAATTAGGGCCGCGCAGGGCCTGGCAGTCGCGCTCGCGGGCTGCGCGCTGTTCCTGCTGGTCGCCTCAAACGTTCTGCTGCTGGGGCTCCGGCTTCACGATGGAGGACTGCATTGGTCGGAGATAGCGACGGGCTGGCCGCGTTACGGCGCTGACACACGTTTCGACCGCTGGCTGACTCTGTCGACTCTCACCGGGGTGGTTGTGGTCTTTGGCCTGCTCGGCGCACTCTTCCGGCACCGTCCTCTCCCGCTTTACGGCAGCGCGCGTTTCGCGTCCGAGCGAGAGATCAAGGCCGCTGGCCTGCGATCCAAGGAAGGCGTGCTACTCGGCCGTAAGGACGGTGCACTGCTCTGCTTCGGCGGGTCGGAACACGTCCTGGTCTACGCTCCGACCAGGGCGGGGAAGGGTGTCGGCTATGTCATTCCAAACCTATTGAATTGGCCAGATTCGGTGGTCGTTCTCGATGTAAAGAAGGAAAACTGGGATCGGTCTGCGGGATTTCGCGCAGCTCACGGGCAGGAGGTCTACTTGTTCGATCCGCTCGAGGAGAACGGTCGCACCGCGCGCTACAATCCGCTTGGTTATGTGCGCGGCGATCCCGCGGATCTCTATGACGATCTGCAACGCATCGCGGTGATGCTGTTTCCGGCCGAAAGCCGAGGCGATCCGTTCTGGTTCGAGGCGGCCCGCTCGGCCTTTGTGGCGATCGGCGGCTATGTCGCGGAAACGCCGGGCTTGCCATTGACGATCGGAGAAATCCTGCACCAGCTGTCCGCTGCCCCCGACCTCAAGACACATTTCGACAAAATTGTCGCCGCGCGCAAGTCCGGCCCTTCGCCACTGTCGCGGAATTGCATCACGGCCTTGAACGACTTCCTCGCGGCTTCTGAAAACACCATGAACTCCGTGCGCAAGACCGTCACGGCGAGGCTCGGGCTTTGGCTCAACCCGCGCATCGATGCCGCCACATCGACCAACGATTTCGATCTGCGGCAGCTGCGGCAAAAACCGATGTCGATCTATCTCGGCGTGACCCCTGACAATCTCGACCGCATGGCGCCGCTTCTGAACTTGTTCTTTCAGCAGGTGGTCGATCTCAATACCCGCGAGCTGCCGGAACAAAATCCCAAACTCAATCGCAAGGTGCTGCTGCTGCTCGATGAATTTCCGGCGCTGGGCAATGTCAACGTACTCGCGAAATCCGTCGCGTTCATCGCCGGTTACGGCATCCGCCTCCTGACCGTGGTCCAGAGTCCGGCCCAGCTGCGCTCGATTTACGGGGTCGACGCTGCCCGCAATTTCATGACCAACCATGCCGTCGAGGTGGTGTTCGCGCCGAAAGAACAGGACGTAGCAAATGAGCTTTCCGAACGCATCGGATACGACACCGTGAAAGCGCGGAGCCGCAGCGGGCCAAAAGGGCTCGCGATGCGCTCGACCAGCGAGACGGTCTCTGAACAACGGCGCGCCCTGATGCTGCCGCAGGAGCTGAAGCTTCTTCCAAGATCCAAGGCCTTCATCCTCGGCACAGGCCTTCCCCCGGTCGTCGCCGACAAGATCGTCTATTACGAAGACAAGGCGTTCCTCACACGCCTGCTACCCGCACCGGTCCAGCAGCTGCCGGGCGGCCGCTCGACCGCGCTGCTTGACGCCGAGATCAAGGAGCTGCGCTCCGAGGTTGCGGAGCTACGCGCGGTATTTCGGTCCCGCCCGTTGACTGACGAAGAGGTAGCCGACCCCTCCACAATTCCAACCAATGCCAGCTTTGATTTCGGGGACGTGGACGTCGACCTCGAAGGACTCTCTGAGGACGACCTGAAAGCCTGGGTCCAGAACTACATCGACGCCCAAGCCGTCCCGCCGGCGCGACGGTCCAGCCGCAAGCAGAACGGACGACAGCATGAACGACACGCGTGACCACAGCGGGGATTTCAGCCTGGAGCGGCAACGTCGCGCGGGGCGCGCTTTCACCCGAGGCAAGGGGGACGCCGAGTCCACAGCAACAGCCCCCAACACGCCTTCATCCGCGGAGGTCACGGAAGTTGCGTTTCCGGACCGCATCCGTCGGAGATATTACGTGGTGGCCAGTGAACCCCAAAAGGATGGATCCGACCGCGAAGCCCGGCTCTATGCCGATGAGCGGAAAGAGTACCTCGCGTTCAAGGCCACTGACGATCGCCTGGTCACCCGCATAGCTGCCGCAGAAGTGATCCGGGACATGGTCAGCGTGGCACAATATCGCCACTGGGAGGCACTTCACGTCCGTGGTTCTGTCGAGTTCCGACGCGAGGCCTGGCTCGAGGCTGGCGCGCGCGGGATGGATGTCAAAGGCTATCAGCCAAGCGAGCCTGATCGCCAGGCGCTCGCTGACCGGCGAGTCGCATGGGATCGAGCCCGGGCCCGGGCCAACGATGCAGAGGCTCGCTCCGCCTCCGACAGGCCGCTGCAGGCGGATAGGCTCGATTACGACAAGGGCGTTTCCGGACGTCTTATGGAGGTCGGCTATGGCCCCTACCGCAACCGCGCCGACGCCGAGCCATCAACCTATGTAGCCATTGAACTGGATGATGGCCGGCGACATCAGGTGTGGGGCGTCGGGCTTGAAACGGACGTCGCAAATAGCGGCGGCAGGCCTGGCGACCGCATCTCTTTGCGCAGGGATGGCGTCGAACCCGTCATCAGGGCAATCAAATCCATAGACGCCGCCACAGGACTCGCTAGCATTGAGCGGCGGCAGATGTGGCGCAACAGGTGGAGTGTGACGGTGGAGGCACGCCGTGCAGACCGACCGGCGGCCGCGCATGATTCCGACCTGCTCGCTGCCCAATCCCAGATCGCCGTCATCAACAAGCTTGTCGAACGCGCTCTGCCGAACGATGAGAATGCTCGCCAGAACATTATGGCTTTCGCCAGGGAGCGCATCGCCCAGCATCTTGAGAACGGGCATTCGTTTTCGCGGGCAGCAGTCATGGAACCGGTTCGAGATCGTCATCCATCGGAACGAGATAAGGAGATCCGAATAGCTCAGACTGGTGAACGCGCGACAGTGCGTGAGCGTCAGCGCTGAATGCACGAGGTCCATCAATGGGCCGCATTGGGCTTTTGGGAAAGTAACCCCGCCCGAAGACAATCCAAAAATCAGCGTGTTTCTGATTTACCATGCTGGCTGGATTGGACGCCAGCATGGCCAGCATGGATAGGCAAGCCTTATTCTCTGGATCTCCGTGCGTGTCGTGGCCGCCATCGAGCGCGGGATGTCGCGCAATCGTGCCGCCAAGCAGTTTGGGGTGGCGATCAGTACTGCCATCGGCTGGATGCAGCGGGTCGAGGAGAGCGGCAGCGTTGAGCCTGGCCAGATGGGCGGTCACAAGCCGAAGGCGGTTTCGGGAGACCACGCAGTCTGGCTGTCGCAGCGGATCAGGGACGGCGATTTCACCAAACGCAGTCTCTTGCCGAGCTTGCCGGTCGCGACCTGAAGATCGACTATCGGTGTGGGACTTCGTGCATGCCGAGAAGCTCAGCTTCAAAAAAGCGTGGCGGCTGGCGAACGCGATCGCCCCGAGGTAGCTCGCCGACGAGCCCAATGGGCAAAGTACCAACGTCGCGTCGCCGGCTCGCTCGTTTTGCTGAGCAAGACCTTGCGAACCTGGTGAACGGTTTCAGCAAGCGGCAAGATGCAGACACACGCTCTGATCGAGAGGACGTTGATCTGGAGCGATTCGGCCCGAAGGGCGGTCAACTACAAGAAGTTGCAGCTTACGGAAGCCACTATTCGGCTTAGAATTCGATCTGTATCGTGGTGGGACTCTATCGCGGTGACGGGCTCTTTGCGGCCGCATCGGAGCGGCTCCAATCATCGAAAGTCTCGCGTGATGCCGTGATGCCAAGCTTCGTTTTCAGTTCCAAATTGAAGGACGGCCCAGCCAGATCCACACAAGGCATGCGCGCTTTATGACGTTGGGGGTGAGCCTGTAATTAAAGAGAAGGGCAAGCAGGGTCAACCGCAGTTGGAGATCGCGCCGTACCCCAGTTCACTGCGCGGCCGGAGGCTCGAGCCCGCAAGCCAGGCATTGGTCAAGTTTCACGAACGATTGGCTGCGAGGCTCGATTCCGAGATTGCCTTGGCGCCAGTGGAGCAAGACCTGCTGGACTTCCTCAATGGTATCAGGCTGTCGCCATCGATGATGGCGCAGGCCTGTCGGCAGAATGCGACCATGCGCGCGCCCCTCGGCCTGGACACGGTGGGGCGTGCCCCACCGCCGATCCCCGACGCGCTGTCGTTCGCGCTTTATTGCAACGCGCTGCTGAGTATATGCGCCCCGGAAGCAGACCAGATGAATACCAACCCACCCGTTCAGCTCACCGCGAATTTCTCCATTTCCACTCGCGAGCAGTCGCCGCACCCGGCGCAGGGGCTATTTTCGTACAAGTGCGTTAGCATTGCTGGCCGGCAGCGAAAACGCTCGCTTGGCCTGCTCAGCGATTTTGTCACCAATGAACTGCCGCACCGCATTGCGGAGATTAGATGCAGTGAACAACCAAACGACGCGGTCAGGACCCTTGGCCGCCCGCGTTGAAGGCCGGGGATTGGGCGAAGGCGCTTTCGGCCGTCGAAGAGGCTGTCGCCGTGATGCCGGACGACCTCCATTTCCGCATGCTCCATGCGGATCTGTTGCTTCATAAACTGCGCGGCTTGCAGTCCGGCTTGCCGGCCCTGCGGCAATTTGTTCGGGACGCGATCGACAAAAAATCCGAGCTATGGATGGAAGGGGCGCTGCGCCAACTCTTCAGTTCGGCGAATGATAACTCCCACTTCCCGCCTGCCGAGCGCCTTGGGATGGGCAAGGATGTTGTCCGAACTGCTCGGCCCTTATAGCACGACAACCGGTGAGCAACCAGCCGAGCGAGATATGTCGTTTTGGCGTTATCTTTGTCGATTTGTCGCGGTCGCAACACGATCATTCAGAGTCTGCCACCACGCGCTCAGCCAAGTCACTGAACAAAATGGAGAGCGGCTTTTGGAGTTCATCCTGTGCAACTGGCACGAACATTGAAGACGTCATTTCGTGACGGCAGCGGCCGCTGACCGTCCTCACGGAAAAGGAGTCAAGAAATGAAAAGCGACATGTCGGACTATGATGTAACTGAACTGACTCTCGAAGAAGCATGTTCAACGTCGGGAGGCGACAAATGTATCATTTTTGAGCCGCCGCCGGGTGGCGGAACCATTGATGCCAATCCCCTGCCCCCCGCCGGGGATAGAGGGTTGATGTAAACTGACTACAAGCCTGCCAGAGACGCGATCATAAATCGCGTTCGCTGGCAGGCTTATTCTTATGCCCTCGTAACATGAGAACTCCATCGGGAACAACCGTTCGGATGCGTCGTAGAGGCCAGATTCGCGCGAAGGCCGATCTTGCTCGCGACCTCAAGATGACTAATCTCGACCGGCGGCGGAGGCCGAAGCCCGCCAATCGGCATCGCTGACGGTGCTTACCATCTGGAAAGAGGGGAGCCATGAAGCCTGAGATGTGGCTGAATTAACAGTTGAAGAAGCATCTGAACCTTCCGGAGGGAGTAGTTGTCGCAACTGCACTCGCGGCTATGGCTGCGTGGCAGCTGTCATCCGCCGCACTTGCATCTGAAGCGAGTTAGATGCGCAACCGCCTGACGTCGCATGGTGCAGACTGGCAGTTTCGCTACCAAATTAACGATTGCAAACCTTGTGACATAATCGAACAATGACCAATATCTTACTTCCTCCTGAAATTGTGAGCTACACGGCCGAAAGCATCCTCTCCCGGCAATCAGGACGATCTTTTCTCATTTACAAGATCATTGTGCTTTCTGTGGTCGCCGCATTGGTGGCGTTGCCACTCATTACCGTAACGGTCTCTGTTCAAAGCGCCGGCACCATTCGTCCCACCATCGAGAAGACTCCCCTGATCGCGCCCGTCTCAGGGCGCATTTCGCGTATCCTTGCCGTTGAGAACGATGTGGTTGCCCTGGGGCAAGAGATCCTCACCCTCGATGCCGTGGTGGTTGAGGAGAAGCTCAGAGCAGTTACAGGCGAAATTCGCGCCAAGGGCGATCTAGCCCGTGACCTTGAGACCCTAATCTCCTCCGGAACAGAAGCCAAGGACCCGATCCAGCTGCTGACCGAGTCCGCCACGGCCGAGCGGCTGCATTTTCTGAACCTGCTGCGGGAGAATGAATATGCCCGCAGTAACGCCGCGGCAGAACTCGAGCGCGCCAAGCGGCTGCTCTCCGTTGCTGCAGCGCCCGCAAAGGCGGTCGACGAACGGGCTTTCGCTCTCCAGAGCATTGAGGTCAAAGGCGAGATCCTCGCCCGGCGCAAAGCCGCCGAGTGGAACCAACAGCTCTTCGACACGAATCTGCGCTTGAAGGAACTCACTGCCAGCTTGCATCAGCTCGAGAACGAACGAGATCTGACCCGGATTCGAGCTCCCGTGTCCGGTGCTCTAGAGCAATTCTCCGGCCTCACCCCTGGTGGCTACGTCCAGGCGGGGCAAACTGTCGCTCGCGTCTCGCCGGATGGCGAACTGGTGGCGGAGATCTACGTCTCCCCCAACGACATTGGCTTCGTGCGAACCGGCCAGTCAGTGCGGCTCCAGGTGGATGCCTTCAACTACAATCAATGGGGCGTTCTAGAGGCGACAGTGCTCAACGTGGCCCAGGACTTCACCCTCCACGATAAAAGCCCGATCTTTAAGGTCCGCTGCGCGCTCTCTGCCAGTCATCTCACGCTCAAGAACGGAGTCATCGGTCAGTTGAAAAAAGGCATGACCGTGCGAGCCCGCTTCCTCGTGGCCGACCGCAGCCTCCTTCAACTCTTCTACAATGAGGTCGACGATTGGCTCAATCCGCTCCTTGCAGGCGGTTAATTCTTCCTCTTCAGAAACAGTGAGCGTCAATGTCGAGTAACGTCATCAAGTACAAACAGCGCGACGCCACGGATTGCGGAGCCGCCAGTCTTGCTTCCGTCGCAGCTTTCTATGGCTACAAGCTGCCATTGTCACGCATCCGCCAGTATGCGTCGACCGGCCGCTCCGGCACCACGGTGTCGGGCCTCATGCAGGCGGCTCAACAGCTAGGCTTCATCGCCAAAGGGGTGAAGGGTGGGTTCGACAGCCTTTACAAGATTCCCAAGCCCGCCATCGCGCATTTAGTCGTTAAGGAGGTCCTACACCACTTCGTCGTCATACAGGCGATCGACCGCCGGTCGATCATCGTCATGGACCCGGCCTATGGCGAAATCCGCAAGTTGTCGCACCAGGAATTTAAGATGCAATGGACTGGCGTCTTAGTGCTTTTGGTTCCGGCAGACATATTCCAGCGCCGCGACGAGACAACCTCATCCTTCGTCCGCTTCGCCCGTCTGCTTGCGCCACATAGGGAGCTGATGGCGCAGGCTCTCATCGGGTCACTGGTGACGACGATCCTTGGCCTCTCAACGGCTATCTACGTCCAGAAGATCGTCGATCATGTGATCGCAGCGGGCAACCACAACCTACTCAACCTGATGAGTGTCGCCATGCTGCTGATCCTGCTGCCGCAGACTCTGATCAATCTCCTCAGAAATCGGCTCCTCCTGCAAACGGGACAGAAGATCGATGTCTGCTTGATCCTCGGCTATTACGATCACGTCCTGAGCCTGCCTCAGAAGTTTTTCGACAGCATGCGTATAGGTGAAATCGTCTCCCGTATGAACGACGCAATGAAGATCAGAAGCTTCCTGAACGACGTCTCGATCACCATGGTGGTTAACGTGCTCGTGATACTGTTCTCGTTCGGGCTGATGTTCGTCTACTCGTGGAAGATCGCCTTGGTCGTGGCGACCTCTATCCCACTATACTTATTGGCCTATTGGACCATCAATTGGCTGAATAGGAAGCGCCAGCGCACCATTATGGAAAATGCCGCCGATCTGGAAGCGCAATTAGTTGAATCACTAGGAGCGGTCTCCACGATCAAGACATTCGGTATAGAGAGCCTGGCCAATCTTAAGATGGAGACCCGCTTCATCAAGATGCTACACTCCGTCTATAGCGCCGGCCTTATCTCGGTCTTCGGAGACAATGCCTCAACCCTCCTCTCAAACCTATTCACCGTCGTGCTGATGTGGTTCGGTACGACGCTTGTCCTCGATCAGAGCGTCACGCCCGGCGAACTACTGTCCTGCTATACGCTGCTTGGCTATATTACCCGGCCGGTTGCCAGCCTGATCCAAACCAATCGGATCGCTCAGGATGCGTTTATCGCCGCGGATCGCCTGTTCGAGATCTTCGACCTGGAGCCGGCAAGCGGTGGCAGCATCGATGCCACCAAGTCCGAACTTGGCGATATCTGCCTGGAGAACGTCACGTTTCGCCATGGCGCGCAGCCTGAGCTTTTCCAGCATCTCAGCATCACCTTCCGCCGAGGCGAGATGACGGCCGTGGTGGGGAAAAGCGGCTCAGGCAAGAGCTCCCTTGCAGCGCTGGTGCAGAATCTCTATCCGCTTGAGCGTGGATGTATCCGGATCGGCCCGCATGACCTCCAGGACCTCTCAACTGAATCCCTGCGTAAAGTTGTCGCTGCGGTACCGCAGTCGGTCGACGTGTTCTCCGGCTCGGTGATCGATAACATCGCCCTTGGTGAGTTCGAGCCGGACATCGAGAAGATCGTGAAGATCTGCGATCAAATAGGGCTGCGGTCGGTGGTCGACCGCTGGCCCGGTGGCTTCCAGGCCTATCTGGGCGAGAACGGCGTACGCCTGTCCGGCGGCGAGAAGCAGCGTCTAGCCCTGGCTCGCGCCCTGTACCGGGACCCGGAAATCCTGATCCTCGATGAGGCGACCTCCTCTCTCGATTCGGTCGCCGAGGCGCTTGTCGTAGGGGTGGTTGAGGAATTGCGTCGGGCCGGTAAGATCATCATCGCCATCTCTCATCGACTGAGCACCATTTGCGAGGCCGACAAGATCGTGGTCCTGGACAATGGACGGGTTGTTGCGGAAGGAAGGCATCCTGATCTGCTGGCAGCTGAAGGTGCTTACGCTCGCTTGTGGCGGGCACAACTTGGAACCGGCTAACATTTCTACTGTTATTGCTGTGTGCATCTGAGCAACACTGGTCGGGATCATCACCTTGAGCCGCTTGCCGCACACCCGATCCGACGCCTCCCACAGCGCCGTCAGCGCGTCCTTGATCGTCGCGCCATATCTGCGTCTTCGCTTTCTTGTTGTCTCGAGCTTGCCCGATCCTACCGTCTCGCGTCGCCGGAGCGCGCGCACCGCATGCTTGCGATGCCAGCCCGTCGTCGCGCACAGCTCGTCGAGGATCCGTCCCTTCTCCCCTCGTTTGGCCGACCGGTAACGCTCCGTTGCTGCCGACACCACCCTCTCAGCATTCGCCAACCGGCGAAGGGAAACTCCACCGCCCTTGTAGCGGACGTACATCTTATGACCACATCGTGCGCACCAGGCGATGCCGTGGAGCAGGAGCTCGCCATTGCTAGGCGCGACGCAGGACTTGGGTTGTCGATCTGGATCGCGACGCAGCCGGTCGATTTCCGTCGGGGGATGGACCGCCACCATCGATCGCCTGCTCGTCGATGTGAAGATCGCGGCGAGCGGCGTTCAGGCGGCGCCGTGCCGGATTCTATTCGGCAATCAGGCGCGAGGTCCCGATCCGCACGTTCGCTGACTGGAACAGCCCGGTGCCCGGCTTCGGCGAGGTCGACATGGTCGCCCATGGCGGCACGTCGGTGGCTGGCTCGTTCATCCAGACCCTCACGATGGTCGATGTCGCCACCGGCTGGACGGAGTGCCTGCCGTTGCTGACGCGGGAAGGTTCGCTCGTCGTCGAGGCGATCAACCGCGCACAGAGCCTATTCCCCTGGCTGTTGCGCGGCGTGGACTTCGACAACGACAGCGCCTTCATGAACGATGTCGTCGTGCCATGGTGTCGCGAACAGAAGCTCGAAGTAACTCGCTCGCGCGCCTACAAGAAGGTAAGCGCGAATTTCTCCGCACCTTTTGCTTTTGAGAGTCCTGATGCATGAGGTGTCCACCAAAATAGGTGGACACCTTGTGATGAGCGACGATGATCAGAAACTGCGGGTCAGGCTTGTCGGCCGGAACGGTCGCCGGCGCTACGAGGCGGCATCGAAAGAGCGTCTTGTCGCGGCCTGCCTTGAGCCTGGGGTTTCGGTATCGAGGCTTGCACTCGAACATGGGGTCAACGCGAACCTCCTTCGGAAGTGGATCAAGAAGCACAGCGCGACCAGGTCGCTGCCGCCGTCCTCACGCCCGGCGTTCATCCCGGTTCAGCTTGAGGGGAAGTCCGAGCGGGACCTGTCGCGAAAAGACAGCGTGGCGACGGTTGATTTGCCGGCTTACGATGAAGTGCGTGGTTCGGAACCCAAAGGGACTCCAGCTTTTTGTTCTCCGGCCAAAGTGAGCGTGTCGCTGCCGAATGGCGTGAAGCTCGCGCTGGAATGCGGCGATGTGGATGCATTGACGGCGATCATCGGAGCGCTGGGCGATGTTTAGACTGGGCGATGACCTGCAGGTCTATCTGCACCGTGAGCCGATCGACTTCCGGGCTGGCATCAACAGCCTTGCGGTCCTGGTCCAGGAGACGATGGCGCTCGATCCATTCACTCCGGCGGTTTTTGCGTTCTGCAATCGCCGTTGCGACCGGATGAAGCTTCTGTTCTTCGATCGGTCCGGCTTTGTACTGGTCCTGAAGCGGCTGACCGAAGACAGGTTCCGATGGCCGCGCCGCCAGGAGGCGATCGTCACGCTGACGACGGAGCAATTGCACTGGATCCTTGACGGCATCGATATCGATGCGATGGTCCGCCATCCGGTGCGGCAATATCAGGTTGCCGGCTGAGCTCTCGAGTTGAGCGGTTGACGCGTCGGTACGGTTCAGATTCAAGAATTCGATGAATCGAACCGGCGATCCGAGTGTTGAAGTGCTGTTGGCACGCATTGCTGCGCTGCAGGCGGAGAACCATCAACTCGCCGACCGCGTCGCCAAGCTCGAGGAAGAACTGGCGCTGGCACGCCTGCATCGTTTTGCGCCGCGCTGCGCGGCGGCGATCAGGGTGAGACTCCAGCGACAATCAAGGTGAGACTGCGCCGATGGGGACGGACCGAAGGGAGGGCGCAGCCCGACCGGAGGACCGTCCCCATCGGCGTCGCGCGTTTTTGGACCCGTCTGGCGGCCGGGTGCGGCTGGTGCAAGCTGTTGGTTCGTCTCGACAAGAGGGAATCGATGCCTTGCCTGGCCTCCACATCACCGACCACCAGATGAGGCTGTACATGACGTACCGACTGACACTGTCCCCCGAGGCCGCCGCGGCCAAGGCGGGGTTCTCGAAGGCAAGCGCGTATCGAATCGAGGGCGATTGTCGCCCGCCATCGCAGAAGAAGACGCCGAGGGGCCGGCGCCGGTCCGATCCGCTCGGGCAGTATTGGGACGCCGAGATCGTTCCGATCCTGAAGGCTGCGCCCGGCATCCGCGTGATCGGCGTGCTGGACGAGCTGCGCCGACGGCATCATGACTTGAACCCGAACATCCGCCGCACGCTGGAGCGGCGCATCAACGCCTGGCGGGCGCTCAACGGCCCCGAACAGGACGTGATCTTCCGCCAGCAGCACGAGCCCGGCCGCCTGGGTCTGTCCGACTTCACCGACGTGAGCGCGCTCGGTATTACCATCGCGGGTGAGCCGCTCGATCACCGGCTCTATCACTTCCGGTTGGCGTTCTCCGGCTTCGAGCATGTCCATGTCGTGCTCGGCGGCGAAAGCTTCGTCGCCCTGGCGGAGGGCTTGCAGAACGCGCTGTGGGCGCTTGGCGGCGTGCCGCGGGAGCATCGCAGCGACAGCCTGTCGGCAGCATTCCGCAATCTGGCCGCCGACGCACGGGGGGATCTGACGCAGCGC
Source organism: Bradyrhizobium sp. 27S5 (assembly GCF_037217225.1). Classification (NCBI taxonomy): domain Bacteria; kingdom Pseudomonadati; phylum Pseudomonadota; class Alphaproteobacteria; order Hyphomicrobiales; family Nitrobacteraceae; genus Bradyrhizobium; species Bradyrhizobium sp. 27S5. The sequence goes on along the minus strand of NZ_CP147716.1, from coordinate 23,434 downwards.
TACGCCGGGCTGATGGGCCACTATGGCATGGCGCCAACGCGCAACAATGCGGGCATCGCACATGAGAACGGCTCGATCGAGAGCGCGCACGGCCATCTCAAGCGGGCACTGGAAGATGCGCTGTTGCTGCGGGGGACGCGCGAGTTCGCCAGTCTCGATGCGTACCGGGCTTTTGTCGACGAGATTGTCGGCCGGCGCAACGCCAACCTCGCCAAGCCGATCGCGCTCGAGAAGGAGGCCTTGGCGCCGCTGCCAAAAGGCCGCACGACCGACTTCGAGGAGAAAGTGATCCCGGTGACGTCGTCAGGCGGCTTCATCCTGCGGCGCGTATTCTACACCGTGCCTTCAAGATTGATCGGCCATCGCCTGCGTGTGCGCATCTTCGACGACCGGCTCGAATGCTTCCTTGGCGTCACGCCGGTCGTGACGCTGCGGCGCGGTCGGCCTGTGTCCGAGAGCCAGGGCGGTCATGTTGTGGATTACCGGCACGTCATCCATGCCCTGCGGCGCAAGCCGATGGCGCTCCTCAATCTCGTTTATCGCGACCAACTCTTCCCGCGTGCAGCTTACAAACGTCTGTTCGAGACCTTGCGGGAGCATGGTGATGACCGGCGCGCCTGCAAGGTGACGGTCGAGCTTCTGGCGCTGGCTCACGAGCGCGCCTGCGAAGCAGAACTCGCCGAGGTGATCGCGATGGATCTGGACGCCGGACAGTTACCCGATCTTGCCGCGCTGCGCGACCGCTTCCGACCCGAGGCGGCCTCGATCCCGCGTGTCGCCGTCAAGCTGGCGCCGCTCGACGTCTACGATGAACTCGCCTCCGTCAGCGTCATGTCGGGCCGCTCGAACCTGGGAGAGGCAGCATGACCGGTATCGCTACCTCCGTCGATGCTGCCCGTGTCGAGCTGCTTCTCAATGAGCTCCGCCTGCCGGGCGTCAAGGCGATCTGGCCGAAGCTCGCCGCACAGTCGGACAAGGAAGGGTGGCCTGCCGCCCGCTTCCTCGCCGCCCTTGCCGAGCACGAGGCGGCCGATCGCACCCGCCGTCGGATCGAGCGACACATGGTGGAAGCGCGTTTGCCCGCCGGCAAGACGCTCGCCACCTTCGACTTCGAAAGCGTGCCGATGCTATCAAAGGCACAGGCGATGGCGCTCGCCGCTGGCGACGCCTGGTTGAAGGCCGGCGCCAATTTGCTCTTGTTCGGTCCACCCGAGTCCGATTCATACTGCTCACCTCGCTATGCCGTTATAGTTCAAGCTCTCTTTGGCGCAGATCGTCGGACGGCGGCCGCCGGAAGCGTCGCGCCTGCGCGGCCTTCTTGACCTCGGGTTGCTCCAGATCAAGCGCTTTGATCACCCAAGGTGCGCCTTTGCACAGCTGGTGCGCAGGTAAGCTCTGCTCCGCGATCAGACGGTGAACCGTCGATGGGCTGACCTGCAAGGCTGCGGCGGCTTCATCCAGAGTGATTTCTCCTCTCTCCTTGCGTTCGCCCTCTCGGTAGGGCGCGATAGCCTGCTGGTTGCGCAAGTGGCAAACGCGGGCGCGGGTCCAATTGTTACCCCGCCCCGTCGACTTGCCGGCCCGGTTGAGGACTGCCGCGATCGTGTTGTCGGGCATCTGCCGTGCCAGAACACGCACGAGATCGATGGCATCCGCGGACGTCCTCCAGCGGTGTTGACCCGTACGGTTCTTCCTGGTCTTCAGTGCTGTATGATCGCCGCCCTGCCAGTGGATGACAAGCTCGATCGCCTCATCGTGGACGCGCACAACGATCTCGCGGATCACAGTTCGGATGATCCGCTTGCGCGTCGCAGGCGTCGCCCCAGGGCTGTTCCAGGCTCGCTCCAAATCGGAGCCAAGCGCGAGTAACCGCTCGCGATCCGCCTCGCTCAGAGTCGTCTCCGGCTTGGCTAAAAACGCCCCGCGCTCATCCTCGAGCGCGCGGACAGCCAGCAGGCGTTCATTCCAACGCCGCTCCAACTCGCCAGCTACCAAGCGATGGTCGGGATCGACGGCCTCATAGTGCCGACGAGCACGAGTGGCCTCATAGCGCGCTTGCTCCAGAGCCAGTTCAAGTTGGCGCAGCTTCTCGGCGTGCTCACGGCCGCGAGCCTCCATGGCAGCCAGCGCAGCCTTGACACCGAGCGGCTGCAAACGTGCGATGACTTCCGCGCTGATTGCGCGATCCACGCGCAGGCCGCCGAATGAGATGCACGGATCTCCGCCATGGTTGATCTGGCTACCGCGGCAATGATAACGCCCAACAGTGCCGTGCGTGCCACTGTAGGCAACGTGAAGTTTGCGACCGCAGTGACCGCAACGAAGGAGCCCTGCAAGAAGGGCCTCGCCGCAGCGGACCGAGCCACGACTCATGAAGCTCTTCCCATTGGCGTTATCGGTGATCAAGCGCTGATTCCTCTCGAACTCCGCCCACGTAATGTAGCCCTCATGGTGATCCTTGATCAAAACTTCCCAGTCGCTGCGCTCCCGCCGGAAGCCCCGCACGATCCTCTTGCGGCCGGCCTCGATCGTCACCCGACTGCCCGAGCGCCCGAAGGCGTAGGCGCCAGCATAGATGGGATTGGTAAGGATGTGATAGATCGTATTGTAGACTGGTAACTTCCACTCGACGTGGCGACCCTCGGGGCCATGGCTGACCGCGGGCAAAGTGATTCGTTCTTGCCGTAACCACAGGTGGACCTGGCGAAGTGTCTGCATCTCAGCAAACCTGGTGAACACGAGTGCGAGCGCCTCCTGAATGCGCCGATCAGGGTCCTTCTCGATCCGATCGTGGGAGACTTTGAGATAACCGATTGCAACGTTGAGGAAGAGCTCCCCCCTGCGGGCCTTCTGCTTCAAGGCTTCAAGCGAGCGCTGCCGAAAGATAGACAGCTCCATCTCGCTCATTGTGCCCTTCATGCCGAGCAGAAGGCGATCATTGGGGTGGCGCGGATCATAGACGCCGTCCTCATCGGCGATCAGTGTTCCGACGAGCCCGCAGAACTCCAGGAGCGTATGCCAATCCCTGCCGTTGCGGGCCAGCCGAGAGGCCTCAATCGAGACCACAGCGCCAACTCGCCCTTCGCAAATGGCGGCAAGCAGCTTCTCGAACCCGGGACGCGTGGTGCCGCCACCAGAGCGACCGAGATCATCGTCGATCACGACCACCTCGCTCCAGCCCAGCTGCCGCGCACGGTCGGCCAAGCCGTACTGGCGGCGCTGGCTCTCTCGGTTGTTGATAACCTGGTCGGCCGTCGACTGACGAACGTACACGACGGCCTGGCGAGCAAGGTGCTCAGGCGTGATCTTGCTCACCGCTGTCCTCCCGGTTCACGTCGTTTGCGTCGACCGCGCTGTCGGTGAGTGCTTCGGTCAGAAGCTCCTTCAACAGCTCCAACATTTGCTGGTGGGCTTCGATTGGAATGCTGCTGTATTTTGGAGGGCTCCCGAAAAGATCCCCCTGACGACGTGATGCGTCCGCCATGACCGCCTCCTCGCGATTGGGACGATTCCCTGGGAGAGGAGGCTAAGACCGCGTCGGCAAGAACGCGCGCCTCCAGCAGACGATCCACCGGAAGCCGCGGATCAGCCGTCAGTCGGAAGGAAGCGGCGGCGGGGGCCGTCATCCATGCCGGCAGAAGCGTTAACGTCGCATCAGGTTGTCTGATAACAAAATGCGTCTCACTCCCGAGCCGCTTGCGGGCGACAACGACGACTAACGCTCCACATCGCGGATGAAATGGGTAGAGGATCTCAACCTCAGATCCCAGACACCCGGCATTATGACGCTGGCCCGCCGGGCGGCGGCAAGACCCATCTCGGCACGGCGATCGGCCTGGCTCTCGTCGAGAACGGTTGGCGCGTTCTCTTCGCGCGCACCACTGATCTGGTGCAACGGCTGCAGGTCGCGCGGCGCGAGCTGGCGCTGGAGTCCGCGATCGCCAAACTCGATCGCTATGACCTCCTGATCCTCGACGACATCACATATGTGAGCAAGGATCAGGCGGAAACCAGTGTGCTGTTCGAGTTGATCGCCGCCCGCTACGAACGACGCTCGCTGCTGATCACGGCCAATCAGCCATTTGGCGAATGGGGGCGTATCTTCCCGGACCAGGCAATGACGTTGGCTGCCATCGATCGTTTGGTCCACCACGCCACGATCCTCGAGATGAACGTCGAAAGTTACCGTCGAAAAGTTGCCCTCGATCGCAAGCGCGGTCCAGGCCGGCCACCTGTTCACACGACCCCCAACGAACTCGACAAGACTGTGATTGACGCTGGCAGCGCCGCTTGATTGTCGCGCAGCGTCAATCAACGCTTGCCAAGTAGGCGGCCAGCGTCAATTATCTCCTGACTCGGCCGCCTCGTCTCATCTTGATTGACGCGCCGCTCTCATCCTGATTGTCGCGCTATACCGCGCAGCGAAAAGCATGTTGATCGTCTCTTCAATGAAGCCGAGCAGGCCTCCGATGAGGAGGACGCCGGCAGTGAAACGAACAATATCGCCGAACTTCCGGACACGGGCTTGCCACCCGTCGAAAACACAATGGGAAAGAAGCGCGGCCGCAAGCCGCTGCCGGGGAACCTACCTCGTGAGCGCGTCGAGTATGACCTGTCCGACGATCAGAAGGCGTGTCCTTGCTGCCGTGGCCAGATGCATCGCATGGGCGAGGCTGTCACCGAGCAACTTCATATCGAGGTGAAGGCGAAGGTTTTACAGAATGTGCGCTTCAAATATGCGTGCCGCCATTGCGATCGCACCGGGATCCACGCCCCTGTCGTGACCGCGCCGATGCCGCCGCAACCATTGCCGGGCAGCGTTGCCACGCCCTCGACGCTGGCGTTCGCGCTGGTTCACAAATATGTCGATGGCACGCCGCTCTACCGCCTGGCGCAGGCCTTCGAACGTGCAGGTGTTCCTGTCAGCCGCGGCGCTTTGGGCCACTGGGTGATTGGTTCGAGCGAGAAGCATCTGCATCGCATCTACGACGCCCTGAAGCTGCGGCTCAGATCACAACCTCTCATCCATGGCGACGAGACAACGGTTCAGGTCCTCAAGGAGAAGGACAAACGGGCCACCAGCACATCGTACATGTGGGCTTATCGCAGCGGCAAGGGCAGCCACGAGCCGATCGTTCTTCTGGATTATCAGCCGGGCCGCGGCCAAATCCACCCGCAAGCCTTCCTCGGCGATTACCGTGGCATTGTAATGAGTGACGGCTATACCGCATGGCGCACGCTGGAAGGGGCCACCCACATTGGATGCATGGCCCACTCCCGGCGGCGCTTTGTCGATGCCCTCAAAGCCAGGAAGAAGGGCGGCGGTCCGCCCGAGCAAGCGCTGCGGTTCTTTGAACAGCTCTACCGGGTTGAAAGGCGGGCGTGGGACGGAATACCGGAGAAGGGTGAAACACAGGCCTACTGCATTCGCCGCTTCCGCCAGCAACATAGTGTCCCCATCCTCAATGCTCTCAAAGTATGGCTCGATGACATGGCCCCGAAGGTCTTGCCTGACAGCAAGCTCGGCGACGCCGTATCCTACACCCGAAACCAATGGGAATATCTGACGCGCTACACCGGGGACGGCAGCATGCCGATTGACAACAATCTTCTGGAGCGCGACATCAGGGTTTTTGCAACTGGCAGGAAGAGTTGGTTGTTCAGCGATACCGTGGACGGAGCCAAGGCCAGTGCCGTCGTCTATAGCCTGATGCTGACCTGCCGCGCCTCACGTGTCGAGCCGTTAGCGTGGTTGCGCCACGTCCTCACCGAATTGCCTCAGCGCGCCGGCGACGCCGATATTACAGACCTGCTGCCCTTCAACTTCCACAAAGCCGCCACTGCCTGAACGGCTCGGTATCGCCCGATACCAGGGCAATCCATCAAAACCGCCGGCGTGCGAAGAAAATCGCGCTTACACAAGAAGAATGATCAGGCGTTTGTCGAGCAGAAGAGTGGTGCCGTCGTCCGCCGCCTCATGGGCTATGGCCGCTTCGATGGCGTCGAGACGGCGCGTATGATGGGCCACATCAACTTCTTCCAACCGTCGTTCAAGCTGAAGGAGAAGCGTCGCGAAGGAGCTAAAGTGATCAAGCGCTATCATCTCCCATCGACGCCCTAAGAGCGTGCCTTAGCGCATCCCAAGGTGACCGCGGCCGTGAAGAAACGGCTACGCGATCAGTATCGCTCGCTCGATCCGGTCGCGCTGTTGGCAGAGATTCGCGCGATCCAAGAGGAACTAGGCAATCGCGTCGATCGTCGTGCCGGACAGGCGCGCGGCCCGCAACCCGCTCACACTAGCATCCTGCCAGCGACCGCAGCGACGTTCGCGAAGACGCTCGGCAAGAGCGTGACGGTCGGCGAGCCGCGTGCTACACACCGGCGAACTCGTCGACCCTATAAGACCAGAGTTCGCATGCCGTCCAAGCTCGACCCGCATATTGCCGCGATCGAAGCGTGGCTCGCAGAGCAGCCGCAGCTGACGGCACTCGCAATTGTCGGCCGGCTGCGCGAGAAACACCCCGAGGAGTTCGGAAAGAGACAGCATTCGATTGTGCAACGTCTGCTGAGGGCGCTCAGACGAAGGGCTGCCGAACGGTTGGTCGCCCAGGGCCCGCTCGACGACGCCACAACCGCTGCCCCATGGCCCGGGGCTGTGGACGGCCCGGGCTATGTAGGGCCCCGACCCGCCCACAGCCCCTCTCGTCGAGCAAGCCGGTCGTCGAGCAAGCCGGAAAAGCCACTTGGCGCGGCCAATCCTTCAAGGTCGTATCGACCAGTACGATGGCGCCATGAGGGTAACATTCGCTAATGCGGCAATACGCGAGCCAAAATTGGACACGCCGATTGACAAAGCGAACGTCCTTCTGTCGTTCCCGCGTGGATAAGAGGGACCGGCTTACCGTCATCAACGCCGTTTGAGGCAATGCGGTTTTGGCAACGATTTCGCCTGTAAGCGTCCCGAGCTTATCCTCAACGTGGACCGCCCCCTATATATCCACCTATTGCGGCAGCTGCCATCCCAACAACGCCGACAATTGCAAACACAACCCCCCAAAGCACGCCTCCCGAAGTAGCAGATGCTTCCTCAGGAGTTAGTTCAGTTAGACCCAAGGCTGAGATATCGGCCTTCATTGCTGTGTCCTTTCCAAATCTTAGGATGAGTGAGCGATGCTGGCAAGAAAATCAAGAATCGTGCCAACTGCATAGGAACAGCCCAGAAAAGCGTTCTGCTATCTATTCAACGGCTTAACTGAGTGCGGCGGCACGCCGCCGAACATCACCGTGTCACGGACGCGACAAAACGCCCTTACTAACCTACTCCGAGGCCCTCCGGCACGTGCAGGCTCAAGAGGCCAAGGGCAACATGGTGGCCTGGGTCATCGATCGCGCCGGAGCAGGCGCCACCAAATAGGAATGGTGATCACGCATCGGTCTGCAATTGATCGTAAGGCCGGCTCAAGCGCCTTGATTTGCACTGACGTCTATTTTGATCACGGCGTGTACCGACGCAGCCTCCACTTTTCCAACAATGCGTAGAAGCTGGCCTCAAACGCCTGCCGATCAATGACAGAGCTGGCCCCGGTTGTTTGGACAGAATTTCCGCGTTGATAGGTGGAGCGTCTGCCGTGGTTAGGCTGCCATGCGGAGCGGCAGCGAGTTGAAGTAGGCTTGATCCGGAGCGCCGCGGTCAAGGCTCGAGTGGGGACGCCGGCCATTGTACAACAAGGCTTGAGAACGCCCACGGGACCGTATGCCGTGAGGTTCTGTACCGGCATCACCCTTGGGCAGGCCGCGAGGTTTTCGTCCATGGTGTGATCGACAAGGCGGACGGCGTTGTTTTCCGCTGCACGCTGGATGGATCGGAGACGCGGCGTTTTCTGGAGATCCCATCCTGGATGTTCGACCGCGCGGCATGTGCTCGCGGTGGCAGCCTAACGGCAGAGCCCTTTGTCAGCCTGGAAGCGCTCAACGCGTTGTCGTCGCTTGTCGATTCAGCGGTCAAGAGCGCGACATCATCATGCAGCCTCCATGGTGATCGACAGCCGCCACGACAGAACCCGGCGGGTCGCCCAGTCCAGCTCCAGCGCCACGGCCAGATAGACGAAGCCTTGCGCCATCGGGATGTAGGTGATGTCCATCGCCCAGACCTGGTTCGGACGCGTGATCTCCATACCACGCAGCAGGTACGGATAGATCTTGTGGCCGGGCTCGGGTTGCGTGGTGCGCGGACGGCGATAGAGCGCCTCTATCCCCATCCGCCGCATTAGCGTTTTGACATGCCGGCGGCCGATCTTGCACCCCTCGGCAGCCAGCAGGCCTCGCAGCATTCGCGAACCGGCGAAGGGAAACTCCAGATGCATCCGGTCGAGCCTTTGCATCAGCGCGAGGTCTTTGGGCGGCACTGGACGCGGCAGATAGTAGACGCTGCCGCGGCTGATGTTCAGAGCTTCCGCCTGCTTGCCGATCGGCAGATCGTGTTCACGGTCGATCATCGCTTTGCGCTCAGCAATCCCGCCTTGGTGAGCGCTCCTTCTAAAAAACTGAGCGGGCGCTGCGCGCCCCCTGTGGGATATAAACGGGCGTCAACTCGCCGATCTTGGCATGCAGCGACTTCACGTCGACGGTGGGTTCGGCGATCCGACTCCCGCCGCCCGGACCGAAAACATCGGCAGCGCGGCCTTCGAGCTGGCCCTTCCACGATGTGATCTGATTGGGGTGAACGTCGAACTGCTCCGCTAGTTGCGCCAGCGTGCGGTCACCCTTGACGGCGGCAAGCGCCACCTTCGCCTTGAAAGCCGGAGTGTGGTTCCGCCGTGCTCGTCTGCTCATCGTCTCTCCTGATTCGCGGGTCAATCTTGCCCGCCGTCAGGCAGAAACTCCACTTATCGCACTGTTCAGATTTGCGGGACCGGCTCAATCCTCGAATGGCTCGGAATAAAAACGTCAAAATCACTGTGATGAACCACTAGCGAGAACGCCCAATTGCAACCCTTCTCCACTGTAGCAGGTGTTCTGACGCGTGATCGTTCGTCATAACGCAATCAACAGAGTTGTCGAACGAAACGTTCCGCCCATAAAAAGCGAGCCAAGGTGCTTGTTGCGGAAAATTCGTGTGTTGTTATCACCCTGTTCAAGAGCGCCATGACAGCCTCTTGCGAAACCAAGCCGAAGTCGGCCAAGGCGCAAGAAGCAAGCTGTGATGAAATTATGTCCGCACGAGCCGCAATCGCCTTTGGCAGTACAAGCGCGAAAGTCTCCTTTGCGTATCCGTGTGGAAATACGTCAGAGCCCAAGCGCTCACGCAAGTAAGAACGGAGGAGTTCCTTGCCCGAGCGAAGTGCAAACGGAAGCTTCGCTCCAAAATTGATCAATCTCGGATCGCCGAATGGGCGGACGGGCCAAAGACCTCGCGTCGCGAGTGGGCGAGCATGACAAAGACTTGCGAGCAGAGTTGTGGATAGAGTGGCGCTGAGGGGGGCGCTAAAAAGGAAGGATGAACGAGCGGCGTCGAGCCCACGTTTCGTCAACAGGTCTTCTGCAACCCCAAGCGCGATATCCAGATGCGGTGAAGAGGGAGATCTGGGTTCCCCCTCGTCGCTGCTGAAGCGAGCGCAAAGCTCGTCTCCTCCTATGCCGGACCAGATTATTTCGCAGCCATCGCCGCGAAACCGATCCCAGAGTGACCCGAACGCCTCAAGGTAATACTCTGAATTGAGTGGCAGGCGTCCTTTCAGGTCAAGATCTAGATCAATCGCCGGCATGTGGGCGCACATTTCAACTTTGTGATCGCGGCAGTTCAGTGCGCTCAAAGTGCTCGCTCGGCGATCAATCTGCTTGGGGCTACTCCCGTCGCCCAATAGTATCCCGCCACATGCTAGCGATGCTACGCTCTCGCCAACAGCAATTGCGACGGAAGCGGAGTCCATTCCTCCGCTCAGCTCCACAGCGCTTGCGCAGAAGGTCGTCGGCCGCGAACGAACAACCGCCTGAAGAGTATCAGAAAACTCAAGGACATGATCGCCCTCCTCTCGTCCGGAGAGCTCAGGAGCTGATGAAGTTGTCGCGCCGTACTCAAATGACGTTTCCGATCTGTCGACGTACAAGGTGGAGCCAGCAGTCAGCAGGTTAACGCCAACGCAGGCCTGTCGCGCAGAGTAGAACGTTCTCATCGACAGGTGATGCGCTATAATCTCTGCATCAATCGCTCGCGATTTATCCAAAAACTCGACAAAATCCCAGGAGAGCGTAACCGTGCGAGCGCGCTCCTCCACGTGGAAGTAAATTGGGAGGCTGCCAATATGGCCTGCTCGTACACGCAACCGAGGACCCCGGCGAGCGGCCTCGATCACGATAAAATCGAGCGGCCAGTGCATGCATTTCTGGTAGTGCTGACGAAACTGATCTGTAGACGCATGGTCTATTACGACCGAATGAACGCCAGCCCCGTCCGCCGCTCCTTGACGCTCACGTATGACGAAGAACCATTGCTCAGTGCTCTTCACTAACGAGCTCTCAAGACTCTTATGTTGGAAAGGCCAGATGCAGCTTTCACCAAACTCTATCGAACAGCCTTTGACAACAGGATCGAAGTTTTCCAGGTCGGCTATTTTCAGAGTGGCCTTGAGCATTTGTTCCTCGACTTAAACGTTACCGCCTCTCGTGTGAGAGGCGGTAACAGAGTGAAGAATGATCTTAAAGGTAACCTTCGTTAGCGCTGTCGCTAGGGAAGGGGCCCTTCGGATACGAAGTAGTGGGAGGTGGCAGCACCGGTAAGGGGAGGTCAGTTGTATCGGGCCGCGATGGCCGCTTAGACGTGTCTGCAGTTGCGCTCTTCATGTCGTGTTCCTATTGATAGCGTGATCGGGCTTCTCGTCGTGTGGCGCGGCAGCGTGTCGAGCCACTCTATAGCGTCTCTCATGTGAGAAGCCGGGCGACAACCTACCAAGATTTGCGGGTTGGATGACGGTGCTGGACAGAATTGGGTTGGAGCTTAGTAACGGTAAACGGCAGCAAATTCCGCAGAGCCGCATCTTTACGTGAGATCGTATGGAATCCAGATCGCAAGGCCATGTCGGCTCTCTCAGTGCAAGCAAAGCCCCATTCCCTGGATCCGCCGCAGATCAGGTCAACGACAGCACATTGTCGCCGGTTTCCGAACTTCTGCATGCGTACTGGCGATCCGATCGGCGCTTGCTTCTCATCGTTGCCACAGTGGTGCTGATCTCCAGCACGAGCAGCGTCGCAGCCCCCTATGTATTTTCGGGTCTCATTGATCGCCTCCCGCGGGGGGAAGGCATGTCGCGTTTGCCTGGGGATTCGCCGGCTATGCGGTCCTGCTCGGCATAGCCTCCGCATTGCAGCGCATGCTGCAGTATCTTTTCTTCATGACAGCCGAGAACCTGGGCTTCATCGCTGCAACTCGCTTTTTCGATCGCATCCTGAGAAAAACCTCAGCCTTTCTTCTTGAGCACAATCCCGTGGAGATACAGAGTGCGGCTGCGCGCGGGTGCAGCGCGTTGACGACGTTGGTCCAGCTTGGAATTATGATATTCATCCCGGCTGCAGCGCAGCTTCTGCTTACGCTCGCTATTCTCGGTGTGCTCGTCAATATCCAGATCGCTGCAATCGTCGTCGCTTATGGGGCTGTCGCGATTACATTGGGGTGGAGTTCCACGCGTCGGGCGCGCGTGTTTCTGGACCGGGCCATCGAAGCCGGACAGGAGAATGCGCGTTTCGTCGGCAACGTCATGAACTCCATGGACACGTTGCGCCATTTCGGCAGTCATTCCTGGACGAGCCAGCGCTTTACGATGAAGGCGCGGGAAGTGCGCGATAACTGGCGAACCTACGTGTTTCAACGATTGGCCTACATAGCCGTGCTCGGCTTAGCCATCGCGCTACAATTTGCCGTCACACTTCTCCTTCTAATACCTGAATACCGGGCCGGCGCGGTCACGATCGGCGATATTGTGCTATTCAACACGCTTCTACTCCAACTCAATATGCCCTTCGAGATGGTCGCGCGCGCGATCTCTGACGCGGCGCGGTCGCGAGCCGACCTCATTCCTCTCGCCAGACTGTGGGTCGCACCAGAAGAGCGGCGAACATCTCATGCTCATGATTTCACGCCCTCCGCTGGCCAGCTATCCTTCGAGGGCATTGGTTATGCCTACAACAACGGTCGTGGCGTTACGAATGTCTCGTTTCTGGCTAGGCGCGGCGCCATTACCTTCCTTGTCGGCGAATCCGGATCGGGGAAGTCGACAATATTCAAGCTCGTCCTGAAATCGATTGAGCCAGACTGCGGCCGTATTCTGGTCGATGGAACCGATATAGCGACCATCGATCACACGGATTGGTATGCCGCAGTTGCTGTTGTGCCGCAGGAGGTGATGTTGCTCAATGAGTCGCTAGCCGACAACATTCTGCTAGTGGTTCATCACAGTGATTTTGACTCTTTGACGACGGCCGGATAGGCGCGGCGGAGTTTGGCGCGGGCTTTGTCGGTTGTGAACATCCACTTGATGCGGTCTTGCGCCTTGTTTCGCTGCCGTTGCCATGCCGCGATCTCGTTTCGGAGCTTTTTGGGGTCGTCGATGCGGCGGCCGAGACACTGGCGCTGCAGCACGCTGATCTCGCACTCAACCATGTTGGGCCAACTGGCGTGTTTCGGGGTGTAGTGGAATTCGAGGCGGCGCAGGATGCGCCGGGCTTCGGCGGGCGCAAATGCTTGATACAGCGCACCGGCGGTATGGATCGACAGATTGTCCTGCACGACACGGATGCAGGCGGCTTCGGGATAATGGACGTCGACGAGTTCACGCATGCAATGGGCGTAGTCGACGGCGGCGCGGCGCTCGGTCGCCTTCACGTTGCGTCACCCCCGATGTGGATCGAAGGTAACGAAGAGATTGACGGTGCCATTGCGGCGGTACTCGTAATCGTAGCGCTCGCGCTGTCCGGGCTTGGCGGAGACCGGCTGGCGCACCTCGCCGATCAGCTGGACCGGGGTCTCGTCGAAGCAGACCAGCGGCCGGGCCGGATCCGGCCTCTCGGCGTAGAGGTCAAGCACGTCCTCCATGCGGGCGACGTATTCGCCATCGACATGAGGAATGCACCACATGTCCCTGCGCCATGGCTTGAGGTCGTTCTCCGCCAGCCGGCGGCGCACGGTCTCGCCCGACAAGCTGTCGTGATCGGTGAGCTTGACCATCGCGTTGGCCAGCAGCGTCAGCGTCCAGCGTTTGCGGCCGGCCGGCGGCTTGGCGCATGCGGTCGCCACCAGCAGGGCCTCCTCCTTGCCCGTCAGCTTGCGTTCCGCCCCTGGACGCGGCTCCTCGCTCAGGGCCCGCTCCAGATTGCCTTCCACGAAGCGGCGCTTGGTCCGATAGACGGTGGAGAGGCTGACACTTACGGTCCGGGCAATCCCCTCGTCGCGGCGCCCTCCATCGGCCGCCAGCAAAATCTGCGCCCGCTTGAGCTTGCGGGCGGCGCACTTGCCGCCGCCGAGCATCGCCGTCAGTTCGTCTCGCTCGGCTTGGCTCAATTCGACCCGATAACGGACATTCATCCTTTGCCTCCTTGTCGGAAGACCGGGACGAATCGATCCATGAGTCAAAAATCAGGCGCGCGCTTCACCCAGAAGCAGGGGCACTACCTCGCTTTCATCTACACATATTCCAACATGTTCGGACAGCCGCCCGCCGAGAAAGACATCCAGCGCCACTTCCGCGTCAGCCCGCCTTCGGTCCACCAAATGATCGTAACTCTCGAACGAAACGGATGCATCCGTCGTCAACCCGGCGTCCCAAGGAGCATCGAAATTCTCGTGCCGCCGGAAAGCTTGCCGATCCTCGAATGGCTCGGAATAAAAACGTCAAAATCACTGTGATGAACCACTAGGACGGCCCCGCGACGAGGTGCGCCTTCGCGGTGCATCGGAAAAAGCCGCTATTCTCCCCATTATCGAGGCTCTGCCGGAAGGATTTGAAACAACCGTTGGAGAACGCGGTTTGAAGCTTTCAGGCGGGGAGCGCCAGCGTATTGCTATTGCCCGCGCGCTCTATGGCGAGCCGGCGATCCTTCTTCTCGACGAGGCCAGCTCCGCGCTTGACGAACGAGCCGAGCGGGACATTTTGGACCATATTCGCAGCCTAGCGGAAGATGTGACCGTGCTGGCAATCACTCATCGCAAAGGGGTCATTTCTACAACCGACGTCGTGGTCGAGCTGACCGACTGCGGCTTGTCCTTGACATAGGCGAAGGGGATGATCAGCCCGGCGCGTTGATTGTCTGCACTGCAGGCGCATTGCTGGACGAGATGTGACCTTGCCCCCAGATTTTATCCAGTTCTGAGTTCGCTCAAGCCATTGGATTTGCCCAGTTGGGCGGTGGTAGCGACGGGAGCTGGCGCGGAGCCATCGGCATAGCGCAGCGCCAGATCCCGGCGCGGGTGGCAGGTGAAGGCGAACTCGGAGGGTGTCTTCCATCCGAGCTGTGAGTGCGGTCGTGTGTAGTTATACAACAAGGCTCAAGAACGCCCACAGGACCGTTCTTCGCGAGGTTCTTTATCGGCATCATCCCTGGTTTGGTCGCCGAGTTTGCGTTCATGGGGCGGTCGACAAGGTTGACGATGTCGTTTTTCGCTGCACCCTGGACGGATCGCAAGCAGACCGTTGGCTGGAAGTTCCAGCATGGATGTTCGACCGGACGGCCTGCCCTGACGCCGAGCTTCTGACAGCTCAGCCGTTTGTTAGCATCGATGCACTTGCGGCGCTCGCTGCGCTTCTCGATCTGGCGTTGAAGGATCGAACGCCATCAGCAGCCCCGCTTTCTGGCGCATCCAGAGGCTCTCACGACCAGAATCGGGGAGCGACTCATGTCACGCGAGACGGCAATGCCAGGGAGCGGATACCGACACAATCGACAACCGCGGTTGCAGCAGCAGATGGATCTGTTCGGGGGCGGCCTGTCGAACGGCGCCCTCGGCGCGCCGGCATGGTCGGAGCTGCCGGGGGAAGCGCGGGCGGCCCTCACAAGCCTGATGACGCAGTTGATGCTCGACCATGCTGCGATGACAGCGACGCCGCCCGCGAAGGGGGGCGATCATGATCTCTGACAAGGTCAGGCCTCATCATCTGGAGCGTAAGGCGATTCTTTACGTGCGCCAATCCTCAGCACATCAGGTGTTGCACAATCGCGAGAGCAGCGCATTGCAATACGCCATGCGGGACCGGCTGACGGCACTCGGGTGGTCAGAGATCGAAGTGATCGATGATGATCTCGGTCGTTCAGCCGCCGGTGGCGTGCAACGCGCCGGTTTCGAGCGAATGGTAGCGGAGGTTTGCCTCGGTAAGGTCGGTGCCGTTTGCGCCCGCGAGGTCTCGCGCTTCGCCCGCAACAGCCGGGATTGGCAGCAACTCATCGAGATGTGCCGCGTGGTCGATACCGTTCTGGTCGATCAGGAGACTATCTATGCGCCAAGGCACGGCAACGACCGCCTGCTGCTCGGGCTCAAGGGCAGCCTCAACGAGTACGAACTGGATTTGTTGCGCCAACGCTCGCTCTCGGCCCGCTACGAGAAGGCGCGCCGGGGCGAGTTGGTTGTGGCGGCGCCCGTCGGCTTCGTGAAGGCCGGCGACCATTATGAGAAAGATCCGGATCGGCGTGTCCAGGAAGCGATCAAGCTGGTGTTCGACAAGGTCGACGAACTGGGCAGCGCGCGACAGGCGCTCTGCTGGCTCCACGAGTACAATCTCGATCTACCAGTGAAGCAGTCCAACGGCGACACAGCCTGGCGGCGACCGAGTTACTCCGCCATCCACCGGATCATTGAGACCCCGGTCTACGGCGGCGCCTATGCCTATGGTAAGACGGCTGTGGCGGCGGGATACAGCGCCGGGGGCGTGAGCGTGAAGATCCGCCGCAAGACACGGAACGAATGGCTGGCGCTGAAGCCCAACACCCACGACGGGTATGTGAGCTGGGAGAGGTTCGAGGCGATCCGCACCATGGTCAGCAGCAACGTTCCCACCGGTCGGCATCACGGCGCACCCAAGCATGGTGACGCGCTGCTGGCCGGTCTGATCCGGTGCAAGCGCTGCGGCCGCAAGCTCACACTCCGGTACTCCGGCATGAAGCACCATATCCCACGCTACAGCTGCAGCCGCGCCTGGATGGACAATGGCGGTCCTCACTGCATCGCCTTCGGCGGATTGCGTGTCGATGATGCAATCGAGGAAGCACTGCTTGGCGTCGTCGGTCCGGGCGCTATCGCCGCTGCAACCGCTGCCGCCAAGGAAGCCAGGGAACGGCGGGATCAGGTGCGCGATGCGCTCAGTCGCGATCTGGAAGCGGCGCGCTATGCCGCCGACCGGGCTTTCTGGCAATACGATGCCGCTGACCCCGCGAACCGGTTGGTGGCGAGTGAGCTGGAAGCGCGCTGGAACAGGGCACTCGCTCACGCGGCGGAGGTCGAGGGCAAGATCGCCATGCATGATGCGGCCACGCCCGCACCCATTGCCGATCCAGCTTCGCTCGGCGTACTGGCCTCGAACCTCAAAACGGTCTGGGATGCGCCGACGACGGATGCTCGTCTCAAGAAGCGCATTGTACGCACCCTCGTCCATGAGGTCGTGGCCGATATAGACGACGCGGCGTCCGAGATCGTTCTCATCGTCCACTGGGTGGGTGGCGCTCACAGCGAGTTGCGCTTGCCCAAGCGCCGGCGCGGACAGCGCAACAGCACTTCCGCCGATATTATCCAAGCCGTGCGATCAACTGGTGCTGATCGCCAGCGACGATCTGATTGCCGGCCTCCTCAACCGAAACGGCCTCAAGACGGGCAACGGCAATCGCTGGACCCGCGAGCGCGTCACATCGATGCGCTCGAGCTACCACCTCCCGGTGTTCAAGCCCGCCGATGACGGGATCGAACCCTGGCTCAACCTGAGCAACGCCGCAAAGCTCCTGAAGGTCGCGCCCAAGACGCTCCGGCTGGCCGCGGAAGCAGGCGAAATCGCAGCCATCCATCCGCTATCGGACGGCCCGTGGATCTTTGCTCGCGCCTCGCTGATAACAGCTGCCGCTCAGTCTATCGCCGAACGAGCGCGACAGAACCCAAGATACCCCACAGGATCGCATCCCGATCAGCAAACTCTCTTCTCTTCAACAACATAGACAGATGGGTGTTCTGATGCGCGGTTGTAGAAGTTGAGGTATCGGCCAATCGAGGCTCGAGCTTCGCTGACGTTCTCGTAGGCCCGCAGATAAACCTCCTCGTATTTGACGCTGCGCCACAGCCGCTCGACGAACACGTTGTCCCGCCAGGCGCCCCGGCCGTCCATACTGATGGCGACTAGGCAAGGTACGAGCGAGGAGAAGAACGACACGATCTCGCCTGGCCGGAGGCGTTGGCGACAGGCCACTTGGCCTTGGCCATCAACGGCATGGATGTGAAATACGTGCTTCGAAACGTCCAACCCAATTGTCGCGACTTCCATTGGTGAACTGCTGCTGTTAGCGGGTTCGTCCATCGCCAGCATATCGCCGGCGCCGAGGGAGCGGGGCCGTCTTCCCCATCAATGGCCGGATGCGCGATGAGCTGCTCAACGAGACCCTGTTCTTCGATCTTGGCGGCGCCCGCGCCAAGATCGAAGAACAGGGTCGACGATGACAATCTCCGGCAGCCTCACTCGTCGCTGTAATATGTTACCCTCCGCGGCCTATGCAGCCCACCTCACCGCAACGGACGATCGGCTACGCAACCCCGACCAGCTTCGCCGATCGTTCGTTGCTCCAACCGCGCCACTTGGCGTCCAAGATCCCGACACTCTAATGCCGCTGGATGAAAGTTCAGTGGCAGGTCCATTCGTGAATCCATGATCGCTCCTCCAGATTGGTTAGAAGCCGACATTGTGGTTCGATAGATGCACAACTTAAATTCCGATTCGAGTTTTGCAGGTGTCAGGGTTGCAGTCGCGCGTAAGCGCGCAATCAATCTGCAACCCCGCACACTCGGATCAGCGCATTCGGTCAAGCTTAGAAGCACCAGGCCCCCCCGTTTCATATGATGATGCCACGGCTCAGTTTGATAGAGGCAGTGATACGCCTCATTCACCGTCGTCGAGCGAGTCGTTCTTGGCCCGGCTCGGTACTTTCGAACGAGCAGTTCACTTGTCGATTGGAGACACCCAAGGCCAGAGGCGCGGAACGTGCCAACATCAACATCAATACGGTGGCGCAAAGTTCGCTACGCCCAGGGGAGGGGTCAATCGAGCCGCGCGATCAGGCCGATCCAAGGGGATTGGCGGAGACAGATGCCCCACGTGGGCGACGGAAGTCGTACAGCGGAAAACCGTGGCCAACGACAGGATAGATCGGGGCCGTCTGTATAAAATTGCTCATCGCCAGAAAAAGATTGTTGGCGGAGAGCAATGGGCGCTTGGAACCATCGATGAACCGGAACCATTAGAATTGTTGGGTGCCTTCCCGCGCTGGGGCGTGCCCGGGGCGGTCCCGGTTTTTGCCCCCCAGCCCCGACCGGGACCGTTCACTTAAAAGCTGGCTTCAGCCAGACAAATTTAGCTTGTGCGTTTGCGCCATAATACCGCATTTTTCGCCGGCAATCCCCCGCTTTCCCGGGCCAGTCGTCAGATGGATAGGGCAGACCGGCAGCCGCTTAGTCTTACTGCGTCACAAATCATGACGGCGCATCGACCTGGATTTGGACTGCGCAGCACGGACATCTACGTAGCCGGCTAACCAATGCGCTGGTAAGGCGCCGCCGCATGGTAGCGATCGAATTCGGAATATGACGCTCGGTTCTGAGCGGTAGCGCCCCGCGGCTTTTGATTTTTGGGAAGCGCAAATTCTTTGACGAACGCGGGCCGACGAGGTCGTGAGGGGGGAATCGTCTCCCTTTCGGAGATCAGGAAGCCGTAGGCGGCGATGCATAACGTGGCGTGGTGATGGAAGCCGCGCCAACCACGCCCTTCATAATGCCCCAGGCCGACCTCCTGCTTGAGCTCTTGGTAGTCGCGTTCGATGCGCCATCTGAGCTTGGCGAAGTTGACCAGGGCGCGGAAGGAGATGTTTTCAGGCAGTGTCGAGAACCAGTATTTGGTCGGCTCCGCCTCGCCGTCAGGCCATTCGATCAACAGCCATTCCTCCGCACGGGGCTCGCTCAGCCAGTAATCGCGATTAGCGGGACGGACCCGAACGCGTGCAAAGCGCGAGGTCAGCCAATCAGCACTGCCTTCGCGCCATCTGACATTGCGCCAGGCCGTTCTCGGCAGCGCGAGCGCGAGCGCCTTGACTGAGCAGGGCTTATTTTTGTCGTCGCGCCGGATCAGCTTTGGCGGCCGCCCATTCCCAGACCATCGCTTTGGTGGCAGCGGTCTCGTGCCTGGTGGCCAGACAGAGGTGTGCGGCAAGATACCGGCAACATAGCGCAACCCCAGTGCCGTCACTTCCCCGCGCAGCGCGGTATCGGCCCCATATCCCGCATCCATCAGCACAACACCGCGTGCAATGCCCGCTGCACACGCCGACCGGATCTGCTCCAGCGCGATCTCAGGCTTGGTCTTGAAGGTGACATCCTTTGGTACGCCCGCCTTCTCTCGGCGATCCTCATCCTCGGCCCAACTTTCCGGCAGGTACAAACGGTAGGCGATCGGCAAACTCGCATGATGATTGGCAATCGATAGCGAGACCGCCACTTGGCAATTGTCCTGCTTGCCAAGCTGACCGCAGTATTGCCGTGCCACGCCAACCGAATGCCGCCCTTTCTTGGGAAAGCCAGTATCATCGATGATCCAGGCCTCGATCGGACCGTGTCGCTCGATCTTGGGCTGGACCATCTCTCGCACCTTGCTCAAGACCTTCTCGTCCGACCATCCGCCCGCGCCGACGAAATGCAATAATGATTGATGCTGGGCCGCCGTTCGCTCCGGGGCTGTTATCGCCGCCATCGGCTCGACGCTTTTGCGATCCCCGGGCAGCATCAGGCCAACACAGTAGTCCCTCAGCGGTCTCGTCCGATCCGCGTGCCCGATCACGCTCGCCAAACCCTCGACATTAGGCCGTAAATCGCGATTCACCCTGGTTACCGCTTCGGCTACCCATTCCAGCTCCCCCTCGCGTGAGTCCCTCGGGTAGCCGATTCGTCGTCAAAAACGTCCGCGACTTTCTGACTCAGTAAGATTAGGAGGCCGCGCAGATTCGGTGGAAAAACGGGTGCCGGACTATTCACGCTCGCTACGTCCGCGACGCCACATGCAGGTCGTTCGGATAGGTCTAGATCTGGCGAAGTATGTCTTCGAAGTTCACGGCGTCGAACAACCACGGGAACGTCGTTGTGCGAAAGAGGTTGCGTCGCGATGATGGCCAGCTTTTTCGCCAGGTTACCGGCCTGCCTGGTCGGCATGGAGGCTTCCAACGGGGCGCGTTATTGGCTCGCGTGCTCACGGAGCTTGGCCATCAGGTCCGACTGATCAGTTCGTGACGCCCGACAAGCGGAAATCGTCAGCGCAGCAGAAGCTGGAGGAGTGCATACAAACCGGCCACGCCTACGCCGAAACGAATGCAGAGACCGAAGACAGATCAAATTGACCTTGAACGGAGACCGATTAAACGACCCACAAGTGCTTGCTTTAATTGCGGGGGCTTCGATCGAAGACTCTTGAATCAGATGAATCGCTTGTGATTCATTGTTGAACACCTGAATCGCGACGGCGAGGTGCTTTCATGTGTTCAAGCGGTGCGACATTCGTCGATCGACCGGCTCGAATAGTCGCCAGAATGATCGTGATGAAAGCACCCGCCAACGGGCGCGTAGAGAAAGCCGACATTCTCAGCGGCCACTTCGCCGCCACGCGCACGCGTTACGATGATTGTGCAGGCCCGATTCTCCTCATTCAGGAACACACGGCGCAGCGCAAGAACAAGATCAACCCGACCCGCGTTCTCATCGAGAAGAAGGAGAGCATTCGTTGACTCGACAGTCTCAGACAATCGATCGATCGGTTCGGACAACCGGAGTATTGCATTCATATCGGTGACCGCGAAAGCGACATCTGTGAATTTACCTGACGCAAGACCTTGGCGCTCACTTCCTTCTCCGCGCCTGCGTCGATTCGTTGGTGAGCGATGGCGGCCATACGATTACGGCCGAGATGGAAGAGACCAGCGTCAAAGGCCTGCATTACATCGACGTTCGGGACGACAAGGGTGCGATGATGAAAGCCGCGCTGGAAATTAAGTTCAAGCGGATTGCCGAGATGGTGTTGACGGACACCGAGATCGCATTCGATGAACTCATCAGCGACGCCGACAATCGACGATGTCGCCCTGGGACCCTGGCATTCTACCTTACCAAACTTGCCCGATTGGGTGGCCACCTGGCCAGGAATGTTGTCATCTGGCGCGGCCTCTCAAGACTCACCGATATCGAACTCGGCGCGGCTGGAAATGTGTAATTGAAAGCTTCACCGGACGGATACCCGGATCGTCACCCTGCTGCCAGAGCGTGAGCCAGCGAACCGCACAAGCCTGGCTCGACGTTCATCCCACACGCGCGATCGTCGCCCGCGATCGCGGCGGGGATATGGCGAAGCTGCGGCAAAGGCTCTGCTGCACGCGGTTCAAGTCGCAGATCCTTGGGAGAACGCCACTCGAGCATTCCTCGATGCCGTCCGCAAATCGAGGCGCCAGATTCCGCAGTCAATCGGAGCGACAACAATCGATCCAAACTGCTCACGATCCGTGAAATCCGCACCCTGTCGAAAAGCGGAACGCCAATCAAGCAGATCGTTCGCCGAACTCTTGACGGAGCACAAGGAAGATAGAGGCTGCTCGATTAGCGTCGTCCGACCCGGAATTCGCGTCAAACCTCCACTCGGCTCCTTCGCCGTTTCCGCAATAGCGATGGCGTTTCTCAGCTTCGCGATGCTTCCCGTATAAATCTGCTACGGCTCTCATCCTGTGATGAGGATTGGCTCGGACCGCCCGAGCAACCCTCGGACGCGCAGCGTAGGGCGAGCCACCTCATCGGCAGAGGCGGACATACGGGCTTACGCTCATTCGGGCGAGCGTACTTGACAAACAGATAGGGTCAGCGGACAAGATGCTGGCTTTCGGACCGCGAGGGCCAGCACATGCTGCGGACTCGGCCGCTGCTCGATGAACTGCCATTGAGGCGCATCATCGGCCTCGCCCTGGCTAAACGAGATGGAAGCCGGATTCAGCGAGAAGGAAAAACTGTCGAGTGGGCGACTCAATCCCTCGCCGGTCGCCTTGATGAAAGCCTCCTTCAGGGTCCAGAGACGGAAGAAGCATTCGGCTTGCTCGTCTGGCGGTGCGCCGCGCAAGATGGCGACCTCCGACGGGCTGAAATAGCGTTCAGCGATATCGAGGCTCGCCCGGCTCGGCGTGAGCGTCTCAACGTCGATCCCGACGTCGACGCCCACGCTGACCGCACAGGCAACGAAGCCCCTGGTATGCGACAGATTGAACCGAAGTTCGGACCGGCCGAGGGCTCGATCGATCTTGGGCTTGCCATGCTCTTCGACGATGAAACGCCAGTTCGCGGGCGGCAAGTTGCCTACCGATGCAAGCGCGCTACGAACCAGCCAATGTGCTGCGACGTATGTCGATCGATCGGCCTGGACATAGAACTTGTCCGCCTGTGCCTGCTCAGAAGGGTCCAGACAAGCACGCCATTGCTTGACAGCTGCGGCCGAAGGAGAGCCCAGCCTCATCCACCACACCGCGACTTCGGTCGATCTCGAGGTGCAGATCATTACTTCACCTGACGCGAGCGGGACCGGCCCGCCACGATCACGCCGCACTTCCGGCCGCAGGCGTCTGGAGGTGCCCGCCGTTCGAGTGCGAATCCCGGCAACCGGTCAGATACGTCGATAACAGCAAAACGTCATTTTCGGAAATCCGGTCAAGCCCGAATGCCGAGCCAGGAGAAATTGTCGTATTGGCGGCTCAATGGAAGGATCTGACCCGAGGAAGAAATTCATTGTCGATGAAATGTGATACGCAGGTTGAGAGCAAACCTCGATCGATTGACGGACACGAGATATCACTGCCAAAGAGGCCGGCCAACGTATTCTGGCAGCTGATGGTGACCGGAAGATCCGCACCTTGGGGGTATTCCTCCGAGCAACGGCGCGATCCAAAAAAGGCCGCGCTCACACCACGTTGCGAACGGGACAACTGAAACTGATACCCGTAGCTACCGAGCACCTCGAGGATCGAGATCCAGCGACAGACGCGCCGTTGGCAAGTGGAATGTCTGTCCGGACAAAAGCTGCCAAGCGACAGGTGACGATGGCTTTGCTCGCATAGTCGACGGGAATAACGTTCACCGGGCTGTGTTTCGGCATGGATGCCGATAGGGGGGTCCCAGTCAAACGCCGATTGA
>NZ_CP147715.1:0-134848 GCF_037217225.1 Bradyrhizobium sp. 27S5 | reverse complement strand
GCGTTTGCTGAAGCTGTGGAGGGTTACCCTGTTGGATTTGTTTGGAATAACTGGCTTCGCGCCGCGATTGACGATTTCGGCGATCGCCTCTTCCTCGATGGAAAGGACAGTCGACTTGACTTCCTTGGGGCCTGTCGAACGATCGGCGACGGTCTCGCGCTGCTTCCACTTCGCGACAGTCTTCTGATTGATCCCGTAGCGCTTGGCGAGACCTCTCAGGTTCTCTTGACTATTTGTATTGCTCGACGGACTGCCTCCGTCGTACTGGCGCAGCCGTGTAAAACTTATCCATAGCGCATCCTTCGAATCGTGCGACAAAAATGCACCATCAAAGCGTGGGACTAAACAGCTAGGGCTAGCATACTGACAGAGAACGATTTCTCCTTTGGCACGATACATGCCCAGTCTCCTCTATAAAGGCGCATTGACTGAGGAGAAGTCGTCCGATGATCTCGCTCACCGGAAACTCAGACCAGGTTAAGGTGGGAGCTGCGATTCTGCCGGAGACGATATCTGAAGGCGCGGGGTCTGCCCGCGACGTGGAAGATCTGCGCGGCGGGCAAGAATTTCGGCACCGCCAATACCTCCCCCATACTGCGCAAGCGACTGTGGGCGCGGTTATCCCGAGCAAATTCGAACCAATGTGGCTGGTTTGAGTCACTACGTGGCGCGACTGGTGGGAATGCCCAGCTGATGGATGGACTGCAGGAGCGGTGAAGATGACATATCGGGCATCTCCGGCGCGCGGGAGCGCCTGCCAACCAGGCGATCAGAACAGGCCACCTGAAGCGCGATCGATCTCCCCTACCGTCATTGTCGGCAGTGGTACGCTCGCTATCAGATGCGCGCAGCTGGCAATTGAGATGGGCCACGTCATTGGTGCGGCGTTGTGTGCCGGCGGCGTATTCCGCGATTGGGCCGTTCGCTCGAACATCCCGTCTGTAGCAAGCGTTGAAGAGCTCTCTTCTTTTTTGAAGGCTGAGCCGATGGATTGGATTTTCTCCGTTGCCAATCCGTTCATACTGCCACCGGACGTGTTTGGGCGAGTGCATCGAGGTGCTTTCAATTACCACGACGGACCATTGCCACGATACGCGGGAACGCACGCGACGTCTTGGGCGCTGCTGGCGCAAGAGACCGAATATGCCATCACGTGGCATCGGATCGATGATGGTGTTGATACCGGCGACGTCGTGGTTCAGCGCCAAGTGCTGATTGCGCCCACCGATACGGCACTGACCCTGAACCTTAAATGCTATGAAGCCGCGATTGAGGGCTTCCGCGAGCTCTTAACTGGCCTCGAAAACGGGAAGCTTACTGCCTACCCGCAGGCGCTGGTGGGCCGGAGCTACTTTCCGAGACGTCGACGCCCAGATGCGGCAGGCTGTCTGCGATGGGATCAATCCGCGCAAGAGTTGTCGGCGATGACGCGGGCCCTAGGCTTTGGGCCATATCATCCCAATCCATTGTGTCTGCCCAAGGCGCTCGTAGGCGATGAGGCTGTCACAGTCAGGCGCGTGGAGGTGTTGCCTCAACAATCGGGCGTTCCGGCAGGTTCTCTGCTTGAAGTCCACTCCAGCCATTGGCGTGTGGCCACGGGTACGCAGGATGTTGATGTTTGCTTTGGCAACTCTGATGGTCAGGTGTTGGACGCGCGCGCCCTCGCTAGGCACTCCAATCTGGAAGAAGGTGGTCGCCTTCCGATCTTGAGCGATGAGGAGGCACGGAGCATAACTGCCACCCATGAGTTGCTGGCGCCTTGGGAGGATTTTTGGCGACAGCGGCTCGGGCAGTTTAGAGTATTGCATCCTCCTTTCGTGTCGTCGTTCCTAGCTACGGCGCCGCACCAATGGCAGTCGAGTTCGTGGTTCAGTCCAAGTGCTTTGGCTAAACTGTCCCCACTCGATCGCTCGGAATCCTTGGTAACGGCTTGGCTTATCTATTTCGCCCGCATCACCGGGGAAACAGAGCTTCAACTGGGATGGATGCGTGAACCGGATGGATGGCGAACCGGCTCGAAAGCGATCGAGGTGTTGATCGCCTCTGTCGTTCCGATGGAAGTGACCATTGATCTTGCACATGACTTTGAAGACGTGCGCAAAACCGTAGCGGCCGAATGCGCCCAGCTGAGGGCGCACGCTAGCTTTGCCCGGGATATTGTCGCGCGCTGCCCGACATTGCGAGGTGTGGAGGCTCTACGGTCGCACCAGCCCTGGCCGGTTGGCATCAGAATCATGACACAGAGCTGTTCCGGCGCTGGCGATCTGATGACGAGCCACAGAGCTGGCCTATGCGGCGATTTGCTGACCTTTGAGGTTTGCGCTTTGGATGGGAGCTTCCGCTGGCATTTTGATGCCAGTCGATTAGCGCCGAAGCAGATCGACCGCATGACGCAGCATTTGCAAACTTTGTTGCATGGCGTGATGGCCGATGCGGGGCGGCCGGTCGGCCGCATCGACATTCTGCCGGCGGCTGAACGCAGCTATCTGCTGGAGGAGCTGAACCGGACGGCGGCGGCCTATCCGTCGCAGCGGTGCATCCACGAACTGTTCGAGCAGCAGGTGCAAAAGGCGCCGGAGGCGGTGGCGGTGGTCTGCGCGGACGAGCGGTTGAGCTATGGCGAGCTCAATGCGCGGGCCAACCGCCTGGCGCATCATCTGATCGCCTTCGGGGTCAAGCCGGACCTGCCGGTGGCGATCTGCCTGGAGCGCAGCCCGGCGATGGTGGTGGGGGTCTTGGCGATCCTCAAGGCGGGTGGGGCCTATCTGCCGCTGGATCCGGCCTATCCCAGCGCGCGGCTGCGCCAGGTGCTTGAGGATGCGGCGCCGCCGCTGCTGCTGGCCGATGCGGCCGGACGCGCCGCGCTGGGCGGCGACGGGCTCACCGGCGTGACGGTGCTGGATCTGGAGACGGCGACGCCGGCCTGGGCGGAGCTGCCGGCCACCGATCCGGACCCGCGCGCGCTCGGCCTCACCTCACGCCATCTCGCCTATGTCATCTACACCTCCGGCTCAACCGGCACACCAAAGGGCGTCATGGTCGAGCATCGGGGATTGGTCAATCTTGTCACATGGCATGTGCAAACGTTTTGTCCGCAACCAGAGGCCTGCTGCGCACTCGCGGCTGGAGTGGCATTCGATGCCAGCACTTGGGAGCTATGGTCTGCGTTATGTAACCGCAGCACATTGCAGCTGCCGCCCAGAGCGGCAGCTGCAGATTCCTTACATCTGCTGCAATGGTGGCGAGATCAATCGCTGGACGTTGCCTTCTTGAGCACGCCACTGGCTACACTCGCGCTGGACGATAAGCTCATCAATTCCAGATTGGAGTACTTGCTTGTTGGCGGGGATCGTCTTCAGCGTGTGCCTGGGCCTCTGTCGCCTCTGAAGCTAATCAACAACTATGGGCCTACTGAAGCTACGGTCGTGGCGACCTCAGGACGGCTCTTCAGCGACAACGCTGTGCCACATGTCGGTCGCCCGATCGCGAACGCGCGGGTGTATCTGCTGGACGCTTATGGTGCGCCGGTTCCGTTCGGAGCGGCGGGTGAGCTTTACATCGGCGGGGCAGGGGTGGCGCGCGGCTATCTGAACCGTCCGGAGCTGACGGCGGAGCGGTTCATCGCCAGCCCGTTTGTGGACGGCGACCGGCTGTACCGGACCGGCGACCTGGGGCGTTATCTTCCGGACGGCAATCTGGAGTTTTTGGGCCGCAACGACGAGCAGGTGAAGATCCGCGGCTTCCGGATCGAGCCGGGCGAGATTGCGGCGCGGCTTTGCGAGCACGCCTGGGTGCGCGAGGCGGTGGTGGTGGCGCAGCAGGATGGCGCCGGCGAGAAGCGGCTGGTGGCCTATGTGGTATGTGCGTCCGAGGCAGGATCGGACGAGGACGATGGAGGCGGGCTTGCCGGCGCCCTGCGGGCGCATCTGAGCGCGCGGCTGCCGGACTACATGGTGCCGGCGGCGTTCGTGCGGCTGGCGGCGCTGCCGCTGACGGTGAACGGCAAGCTCGACCGCAAGGCACTGCCGGGGCCGGCCGATGCGGCCTATGCGCTGGCGGCCTATGAGGCGCCGCGCGGCGAGGTCGAGACGATGCTGGCCGGGATCTGGGCCGAGCTTCTCGGTGTCGAGCGCATCGGGCGTCACGACAACTTCTTCGAACTCGGTGGCCACTCGCTGCTGGCGGTGCAGCTGATGGAGCGGCTGCGGCGGCTGTCGCTCGGGGTGGAGGTGCGCACCCTGTTCGCCAGACCGGTGCTTTGCGATCTGGCCGCAAGCCTTGGCAGCCATCGCGAGGTGGCGGTGCCCGCCAACCTGATCGACGAGCACAGCACGGCGATCACGCCGCGGATGCTGCCGCTGATCGAGCTGACGCAGGAAGAGATCGACCGGGTCGTCGCCACGGTGCCGGGCAGGGTCGCCAACATCCAGGACATCTATGGCCTGTCGCCGCTGCAGGACGGCATTCTGTTCCATCATCTTCTGGCCAGCCGGGGCGATCCCTATCTGCTGGTCAGTCAAATGGCGTTTGCCAAGCGTGGGCTGCTGGATGGCTATCTTGGTGCGGTTCAAGAGGTGGTGGACCGCCACGACATTCTGCGCACGGCCTTTGTCTGGGAGGGCCTGTCGAGCCCGGCACAGGTGGTGTGGCGCAAGGCGGCCTTGGATGTGCTCGAGGTCGAGCTGGACGAGAATGGCGGTTCCGGTCGCGAGCAGCTGAAGCGGCGGTTCGATCCGCGTCAGTACCGCATCGATCTTGGCCGGGCGCCCTTGATGCGCTTCGTGATCGCGCGCGAGCCGGGCAGCGGGCGCTGGCTGCTGCTGCAGTTGCTGCATCATCTGACAGGGGATCACACGACGCTGGAAGTGATGCATGCCGAGGTGCGGGCCGTGCTGGCGGGACGCGGGCATGAGCTTGCTGTACCGCAGCCGTTCCGCAATCTGGTGGCGCAGGCGCGGCTTGGCATCGATGCCAAGGCGCATGAAGCGTTCTTCCAGGAGATGCTGGGCGACATCGACGAGCCGACGCTGCCGTTCGGGCTTCGCGAGGTGCATGGCGACGGCAGCGGGATCGGCGAGGCGCATCGGATGCTTCCGCAGGCGCTCAACGATCGACTGCGCGCTCAGGCGCGGCGGCTCAGGGTGAGCCTTGCGAGCCTGTGCCATCTGGCCTGGGGGCAAGTGGTGGCGCTGAGCAGCGGCCGAGAGCAGGCGGTGTTCGGCACGGTGCTGTTCGGCCGCATGCATGCGGGTGCGGGCGCCGACCGTGCGATGGGCCTGTTCATCAACACCCTGCCGGTGCGGCTCGACCTTGACGGAGCCGGTGTCGAGGCGAGCGTGCAGGCCACGCATGCGCGGCTTTCCGAGCTGCTGGCGCATGAGCATGCCTCGCTGGCGCTGGCGCAACGCTGCAGCGGCGTTGCGGCGCCGGCGCCGCTGTTCAGCGCGCTGCTGAACTACCGCCACAACACGCCGGCGGCCAAGTCCGGCTCAGGAACGGATGATGTCCTGGCCGGCATCGAACGGCTGGGCGGGGAAGAGCGCACCAACTATCCGTTGACGCTATCGGTGGAGGATTTTGGCGAGGCGCTCGGCCTGACGGCGCAGGTGGCGGAGCCAATCTCTGCGGATCGGGTCTGCGGCTACATGCAGCACACGCTCGAGCAGCTAGCAGATGCATTGGAGCAGGCTCCCGACAGACCGGTGCGGGAGCTGGACATCTTGCCGGCGGCTGAACGCAGCTATCTGCTGGAGGAGCTGAACCGGACGGCGGCGGCCTATCCGTCGCAGCGGTGCATCCACGAACTGTTCGAGCAGCAGGTGCAAAAGGCGCCGGAGGCGGTGGCGGTGGTCTGCGCGGACGAGCGGTTGAGCTATGGCGAGCTCAATGCGCGGGCCAACCGCCTGGCGCATCATCTGATCGCCTTCGGGGTCAAGCCGGACCTGCCGGTGGCGATCTGCCTGGAGCGCAGCCCGGCGATGGTGGTGGGGGTCTTGGCGATCCTCAAGGCGGGTGGGGCCTATCTGCCGCTGGATCCGGCCTATCCCAGCGCGCGGCTGCGCCAGGTGCTTGAGGATGCGGCGCCGCCGCTGCTGCTGGCCGATGCGGCCGGACGCGCCGCGCTGGGCGGCGACGGGCTCACCGGCGTGACGGTGCTGGATCTGGAGACGGCGACGCCGGCCTGGGCGGAGCTGCCGGCCACCGATCCGGACCCGCGCGCGCTCGGCCTCACCTCACGCCATCTCGCCTATGTCATCTACACCTCCGGCTCAACCGGCACACCAAAGGGCGTCATGGTCGAGCATGGAAGTTTGGTGAACTATTTGTATTGGTCGGATCGCAGCCATTACGAAGGAGCGTTGAACGGTTCGCCGATGCTGCTGTCGTTCAGCTTTGACGGCACCATTACGACCGTGTTCGGTCCACTGCTGGCCGGTACCCAGCTCCGCATTCTAAACCAGGCTTTCCCAATAGATTGGTGTGCGGCCGTCGGGCAGGCTCAGACCTATGATCTGATTAAGCTGACGCCTTCGCATTTAAGCACGCTGACCAATCGGTTTGACGGCTATAAAGGACCAGCTCCAACACGAGTGCTCATGCTTGGAGGCGAAGCCTTAATCCCGGCGGATATACAGTTTTGGCAAGAGCGTTTTCCGACCGTGCGTCTGATCAATCATTACGGTCCGACAGAAGCGACGGTTGGAAGTACCACATTCGCAATATCTGAGGCCGTCGATAAGTTGAGCTCGATCCCGATCGGTCGCCCGATCGCGAACGCGCGGGTGTATCTGCTGGACGCTTATGGTGCGCCGGTTCCGTTCGGAGCGGCGGGTGAGCTTTACATCGGCGGGGCAGGGGTGGCGCGCGGCTATCTGAACCGTCCGGAGCTGACGGCGGAGCGGTTCATCGCCAGCCCGTTTGTGGACGGCGACCGGCTGTACCGGACCGGCGACCTGGGGCGTTATCTTCCGGACGGCAATCTGGAGTTTTTGGGCCGCAACGACGAGCAGGTGAAGATCCGCGGCTTCCGGATCGAGCCGGGCGAGATTGCGGCGCGGCTTTGCGAGCACGCCTGGGTGCGCGAGGCGGTGGTGGTGGCGCAGCAGGATGGCGCCGGCGAGAAGCGGCTGGTGGCCTATGTGGTATGTGCGTCCGAGGCAGGATCGGACGAGGACGATGGAGGCGGGCTTGCCGGCGCCCTGCGGGCGCATCTGAGCGCGCGGCTGCCGGACTACATGGTGCCGGCGGCGTTCGTGCGGCTGGCGGCGCTGCCGCTGACGGTGAACGGCAAGCTCGACCGCAAGGCACTGCCGGGGCCGGCCGATGCGGCCTATGCGCTGGCGGCCTATGAGGCGCCGCGCGGCGAGGTCGAGACGATGCTGGCCGGGATCTGGGCCGAGCTTCTCGGTGTCGAGCGCATCGGGCGTCACGACAACTTCTTCGAACTCGGTGGCCACTCGCTGCTGGCGGTGCAGCTGATGGAGCGGCTGCGGCGGCTGTCGCTCGGGGTGGAGGTGCGCACCCTGTTCGCCAGACCGGTGCTTTGCGATCTGGCCGCAAGCCTTGGCAGCCATCGCGAGGTGGCGGTGCCCGCCAACCTGATCGACGAGCACAGCACGGCGATCACGCCGCGGATGCTGCCGCTGATCGAGCTGACGCAGGAAGAGATCGACCGGGTCGTCGCCACGGTGCCGGGCAGGGTCGCCAACATCCAGGACATCTATGGCCTGTCGCCGCTGCAGGACGGCATTCTGTTCCATCATCTTCTGGCCAGCCGGGGCGATCCCTATCTGCTGGTCAGTCAAATGGCGTTTGCCAAGCGTGGGCTGCTGGATGGCTATCTTGGTGCGGTTCAAGAGGTGGTGGACCGCCACGACATTCTGCGCACGGCCTTTGTCTGGGAGGGCCTGTCGAGCCCGGCGCAGGTGGTGTGGCGCAAGGCGGCCTTGGATGTGCTCGAGGTCGAGCTGGACGAGAATGGCGGTTCCGGTCGCGAGCAGCTGAAGCGGCGGTTCGATCCGCGTCAGTACCGCATCGATCTTGGCCGGGCGCCCTTGATGCGCTTCGTGATCGCGCGCGAGCCGGGCAGCGGGCGCTGGCTGCTGCTGCAGTTGCTGCATCATCTGACAGGGGATCACACGACGCTGGAAGTGATGCATGCCGAGGTGCGGGCCGTGCTGGCGGGACGCGGGCATGAGCTTGCTGTACCGCAGCCGTTCCGCAATCTGGTGGCGCAGGCGCGGCTTGGCATCGATGCCAAGGCGCATGAAGCGTTCTTCCAGGAGATGCTGGGCGACATCGACGAGCCGACGCTGCCGTTCGGGCTTCGCGAGGTGCATGGCGACGGCAGCGGGATCGGCGAGGCGCATCGGATGCTTCCGCAGGCGCTCAACGATCGACTGCGCGCTCAGGCGCGGCGGCTCAGGGTGAGCCTTGCGAGCCTGTGCCATCTGGCCTGGGGGCAAGTGGTGGCGCTGAGCAGCGGCCGAGAGCAGGCGGTGTTCGGCACGGTGCTGTTCGGCCGCATGCATGCGGGTGCGGGCGCCGACCGTGCGATGGGCCTGTTCATCAACACCCTGCCGGTGCGGCTCGACCTTGACGGAGCCGGTGTCGAGGCGAGCGTGCAGGCCACGCATGCGCGGCTTTCCGAGCTGCTGGCGCATGAGCATGCCTCGCTGGCGCTGGCGCAACGCTGCAGCGGCGTTGCGGCGCCGGCGCCGCTGTTCAGCGCGCTGCTGAACTACCGCCACAACACGCCGGCGGCCAAGTCCGGCTCAGGAACGGATGATGTCCTGGCCGGCATCGAACGGCTGGGCGGGGAAGAGCGCACCAACTATCCGTTGACGCTATCGGTGGAGGATTTTGGCGAGGCGCTCGGCCTGACGGCGCAGGTGGCGGAGCCAATCTCTGCGGATCGGGTCTGCGGCTACATGCAGCACACGCTCGAGCAGCTAGCAGATGCATTGGAGCAGGCTCCCGACAGACCGGTGCGGGAGCTGGACATCTTGCCGGCGGCTGAACGCAGCTATCTGCTGGAGGAGCTGAACCGGACGGCGGCGGCCTATCCGTCGCAGCGGTGCATCCACGAACTGTTCGAGCAGCAGGTGCAAAAGGCGCCGGAGGCGGTGGCGGTGGTCTGCGCGGACGAGCGGTTGAGCTATGGCGAGCTCAATGCGCGGGCCAACCGCCTGGCGCATCATCTGATCGCCTTCGGGGTCAAGCCGGACCTGCCGGTGGCGATCTGCCTGGAGCGCAGCCCGGCGATGGTGGTGGGGGTCTTGGCGATCCTCAAGGCGGGTGGGGCCTATCTGCCGCTGGATCCGGCCTATCCCAGCGCGCGGCTGCGCCAGGTGCTTGAGGATGCGGCGCCGCCGCTGCTGCTGGCCGATGCGGCCGGACGCGCCGCGCTGGGCGGCGACGGGCTCACCGGCGTGACGGTGCTGGATCTGGAGACGGCGACGCCGGCCTGGGCGGAGCTGCCGGCCACCGATCCGGACCCGTGCGCGCTCGGCCTCACCTCACGCCATCTCGCCTATGTCATCTACACCTCCGGCTCAACCGGCACACCAAAGGGCGTCATGGTCGAGCATCGGGGATTGGTCAACTATCTGTCCTGGGCCTGCGACGTTTATGATCCCCGGTCCTCTTCCATGGTGTCCTCATCACTCGCCTTCGATTCAACGATTACGAGCCTATTTGCGCCTCTGATCTGTGGTGGCCACACACAGCTTGTGATGGAGGAAGACAACGTCGAGGGACTAAGGATAACGATCAGTTCCCACTGCGGCGTAATCAAGATCACGCCGAGCCATCTGGATGCCCTTGGGCAACAGATGCTGGCACAGAAGGTGTCAAGCCAGGTCGACACTTTTATTATCGGCGGGGAACCACTTTCGCATTCAACGGTCTCGTTGTGGCGCAGCATCCAGCCTATGGCCAGGATGGTGAATGAATATGGCCCGACCGAAGCTGTCGTCGGCTGCGTCTTCTTTGACATTCCGACCGGGCTCGCCACCTCCACAAACGTCCCGATCGGTCGCCCGATCGCGAACGCGCGGGTGTATCTGCTGGACGCTTATGGTGCGCCGGTTCCGTTCGGAGCGGCGGGTGAGCTTTACATCGGCGGGGCAGGGGTGGCGCGCGGCTATCTGAACCGTCCGGAGCTGACGGCGGAGCGGTTCATCGCCAGCCCGTTTGTGGACGGCGACCGGCTGTACCGGACCGGCGACCTGGGGCGTTATCTTCCGGACGGCAATCTGGAGTTTTTGGGCCGCAACGACGAGCAGGTGAAGATCCGCGGCTTCCGGATCGAGCCGGGCGAGATTGCGGCGCGGCTTTGCGAGCACGCCTGGGTGCGCGAGGCGGTGGTGGTGGCGCAGCAGGATGGCGCCGGCGAGAAGCGGCTGGTGGCCTATGTGGTATGTGCGTCCGAGGCAGGATCGGACGAGGACGATGGAGGCGGGCTTGCCGGCGCCCTGCGGGCGCATCTGAGCGCGCGGCTGCCGGACTACATGGTGCCGGCGGCGTTCGTGCGGCTGGCGGCGCTGCCGCTGACGGTGAACGGCAAGCTCGACCGCAAGGCACTGCCGGGGCCGGCCGATGCGGCCTATGCGCTGGCGGCCTATGAGGCGCCGCGCGGCGAGGTCGAGACGATGCTGGCCGGGATCTGGGCCGAGCTTCTCGGTGTCGAGCGCATCGGGCGTCACGACAACTTCTTCGAACTCGGTGGCCACTCGCTGCTGGCGGTGCAGCTGATGGAGCGGCTGCGGCGGCTGTCGCTCGGGGTGGAGGTGCGCACCCTGTTCGCCAGACCGGTGCTTTGCGATCTGGCCGCAAGCCTTGGCAGCCATCGCGAGGTGGCGGTGCCCGCCAACCTGATCGACGAGCACAGCACGGCGATCACGCCGCGGATGCTGCCGCTGATCGAGCTGACGCAGGAAGAGATCGACCGGGTCGTCGCCACGGTGCCGGGCAGGGTCGCCAACATCCAGGACATCTATGGCCTGTCGCCGCTGCAGGACGGCATTCTGTTCCATCATCTTCTGGCCAGCCGGGGCGATCCCTATCTGCTGGTCAGTCAAATGGCGTTTGCCAAGCGTGGGCTGCTGGATGGCTATCTTGGTGCGGTTCAAGAGGTGGTGGACCGCCACGACATTCTGCGCACGGCCTTTGTCTGGGAGGGCCTGTCGAGCCCGGCACAGGTGGTGTGGCGCAAGGCGGCCTTGGATGTGCTCGAGGTCGAGCTGGACGAGAATGGCGGTTCCGGTCGCGAGCAGCTGAAGCGGCGGTTCGATCCGCGTCAGTACCGCATCGATCTTGGCCGGGCGCCCTTGATGCGCTTCGTGATCGCGCGCGAGCCGGGCAGCGGGCGCTGGCTGCTGCTGCAGTTGCTGCATCATCTGACAGGGGATCACACGACGCTGGAAGTGATGCATGCCGAGGTGCGGGCCGTGCTGGCGGGACGCGGGCATGAGCTTGCTGTACCGCAGCCGTTCCGCAATCTGGTGGCGCAGGCGCGGCTTGGCATCGATGCCAAGGCGCATGAAGCGTTCTTCCAGGAGATGCTGGGCGACATCGACGAGCCGACGCTGCCGTTCGGGCTTCGCGAGGTGCATGGCGACGGCAGCGGGATCGGCGAGGCGCATCGGATGCTTCCGCAGGCGCTCAACGATCGACTGCGCGCTCAGGCGCGGCGGCTCAGGGTGAGCCTTGCGAGCCTGTGCCATCTGGCCTGGGGGCAAGTGGTGGCGCTGAGCAGCGGCCGAGAGCAGGCGGTGTTCGGCACGGTGCTGTTCGGCCGCATGCATGCGGGTGCGGGCGCCGACCGTGCGATGGGCCTGTTCATCAACACCCTGCCGGTGCGGCTCGACCTTGACGGAGCCGGTGTCGAGGCGAGCGTGCAGGCCACGCATGCGCGGCTTTCCGAGCTGCTGGCGCATGAGCATGCCTCGCTGGCGCTGGCGCAACGCTGCAGCGGCGTTGCGGCGCCGGCGCCGCTGTTCAGCGCGCTGCTGAACTACCGCCACAACACGCCGGCGGCCAAGTCCGGCTCAGGAACGGATGATGTCCTGGCCGGCATCGAACGGCTGGGCGGGGAAGAGCGCACCAACTATCCGTTGACGCTATCGGTGGAGGATTTTGGCGAGGCGCTCGGCCTGACGGCGCAGGTGGCGGAGCCAATCTCTGCGGATCGGGTCTGCGGCTACATGCAGCACACGCTCGAGCAGCTAGCAGATGCATTGGAGCAGGCTCCCGACAGACCGGTGCGGGAGCTGGACATCTTGCCGGCGGCTGAACGCAGCTATCTGCTGGAGGAGCTGAACCGGACGGCGGCGGCCTATCCGTCGCAGCGGTGCATCCACGAACTGTTCGAGCAGCAGGTGCAAAAGGCGCCGGAGGCGGTGGCGGTGGTCTGCGCGGACGAGCGGTTGAGCTATGGCGAGCTCAATGCGCGGGCCAACCGCCTGGCGCATCATCTGATCGCCTTCGGGGTCAAGCCGGACCTGCCGGTGGCGATCTGCCTGGAGCGCAGCCCGGCGATGGTGGTGGGGGTCTTGGCGATCCTCAAGGCGGGTGGGGCCTATCTGCCGCTGGATCCGGCCTATCCCAGCGCGCGGCTGCGCCAGGTGCTTGAGGATGCGGCGCCGCCGCTGCTGCTGGCCGATGCGGCCGGACGCGCCGCGCTGGGCGGCGACGGGCTCACCGGCGTGACGGTGCTGGATCTGGAGACGGCGACGCCGGCCTGGGCGGAGCTGCCGGCCACCGATCCGGACCCGTGCGCGCTCGGCCTCACCTCACGCCATCTCGCCTATGTCATCTACACCTCCGGCTCAACCGGCACACCAAAGGGCGTCATGGTCGAGCATCGGGGATTGGTCAACTATCTGTCCTGGGCCTGCGACGTTTATGATCCCCGGTCCTCTTCCATGGTGTCCTCATCACTCGCCTTCGATTCAACGATAAACAGCCTGTTTACACCTTTACTTCATGGTGGCCATGCTTCCCTTTTAAAGAAAGGAGATGAGGTCGAAGGACTAAAGACAAGGATCGGCTCGGCATGTGGGCTGGTCAATATCACGCCGAGCCATCTGGATGCCCTTGGGCAACAGATGCTGGCACAGAAGGTGTCAAGCCAGGTCGACACTTTTATTATCGGCGGGGAACCACTTTCGCATTCAACGGTCTCGTTGTGGCGCAGCATCCAGCCTATGGCCAGGATGGTGAATGAATATGGCCCGACCGAAGCTGTCGTCGGCTGCGTCTTCTTTGACATTCCGACCGGGCTCGCCACCTCCACAAACGTCCCGATCGGTCGCCCGATCGCGAACGCGCGGGTGTACTTGCTGGACGCTTATGGTGCGCCGGTTCCGTTCGGAGCGGCGGGTGAGCTTTACATCGGCGGGGCAGGGGTGGCGCGCGGCTATCTGAACCGTCCGGAGCTGACGGCGGAGCGGTTCATCGCCAGCCCGTTTGTGGACGGCGACCGGCTGTACCGGACCGGCGACCTGGGGCGTTATCTTCCGGACGGCAATCTGGAGTTTTTGGGCCGCAACGACGAGCAGGTGAAGATCCGCGGCTTCCGGATCGAGCCGGGCGAGATTGCGGCGCGGCTTTGCGAGCACGCCTGGGTGCGCGAGGCGGTGGTGGTGGCGCAGCAGGATGGCGCCGGCGAGAAGCGGCTGGTGGCCTATGTGGTATGTGCGTCCGAGGCAGGATCGGACGAGGACGATGGAGGCGGGCTTGCCGGCGCCCTGCGGGCGCATCTGAGCGCGCGGCTGCCGGACTACATGGTGCCGGCGGCGTTCGTGCGGCTGGCGGCGCTGCCGCTGACGGTGAACGGCAAGCTCGACCGCAAGGCACTGCCGGGGCCGGCCGATGCGGCCTATGCGCTGGCGGCCTATGAGGCGCCGCGCGGCGAGGTCGAGACGATGCTGGCCGGGATCTGGGCCGAGCTTCTCGGTGTCGAGCGCATCGGGCGTCACGACAACTTCTTCGAACTCGGTGGCCACTCGCTGCTGGCGGTGCAGCTGATGGAGCGGCTGCGGCGGCTGTCGCTCGGGGTGGAGGTGCGCACCCTGTTCGCCAGACCGGTGCTTTGCGATCTGGCCGCAAGCCTTGGCAGCCATCGCGAGGTGGCGGTGCCCGCCAACCTGATCGACGAGCACAGCACGGCGATCACGCCGCGGATGCTGCCGCTGATCGAGCTGACGCAGGAAGAGATCGACCGGGTCGTCGCCACGGTGCCGGGCAGGGTCGCCAACATCCAGGACATCTATGGCCTGTCGCCGCTGCAGGACGGCATTCTGTTCCATCATCTTCTGGCCAGCCGGGGCGATCCCTATCTGCTGGTCAGTCAAATGGCGTTTGCCAAGCGTGGGCTGCTGGATGGCTATCTTGGTGCGGTTCAAGAGGTGGTGGACCGCCACGACATTCTGCGCACGGCCTTTGTCTGGGAGGGCCTGTCGAGCCCGGCACAGGTGGTGTGGCGCAAGGCGGCCTTGGATGTGCTCGAGGTCGAGCTGGACGAGAATGGCGGTTCCGGTCGCGAGCAGCTGAAGCGGCGGTTCGATCCGCGTCAGTACCGCATCGATCTTGGCCGGGCGCCCTTGATGCGCTTCGTGATCGCGCGCGAGCCGGGCAGCGGGCGCTGGCTGCTGCTGCAGTTGCTGCATCATCTGACAGGGGATCACACGACGCTGGAAGTGATGCATGCCGAGGTGCGGGCCGTGCTGGCGGGACGCGGGCATGAGCTTGCTGTACCGCAGCCGTTCCGCAATCTGGTGGCGCAGGCGCGGCTTGGCATCGATGCCAAGGCGCATGAAGCGTTCTTCCAGGAGATGCTGGGCGACATCGACGAGCCGACGCTGCCGTTCGGGCTTCGCGAGGTGCATGGCGACGGCAGCGGGATCGGCGAGGCGCATCGGATGCTTCCGCAGGCGCTCAACGATCGACTGCGCGCTCAGGCGCGGCGGCTCAGGGTGAGCCTTGCGAGCCTGTGCCATCTGGCCTGGGGGCAAGTGGTGGCGCTGAGCAGCGGCCGAGAGCAGGCGGTGTTCGGCACGGTGCTGTTCGGCCGCATGCATGCGGGTGCGGGCGCCGACCGTGCGATGGGCCTGTTCATCAACACCCTGCCGGTGCGGCTCGACCTTGACGGAGCCGGTGTCGAGGCGAGCGTGCAGGCCACGCATGCGCGGCTTTCCGAGCTGCTGGCGCATGAGCATGCCTCGCTGGCGCTGGCGCAACGCTGCAGCGGCGTTGCGGCGCCGGCGCCGCTGTTCAGCGCGCTGCTGAACTACCGCCACAACACGCCGGCGGCCAAGTCCGGCTCAGGAACGGATGATGTCCTGGCCGGCATCGAACGGCTGGGCGGGGAAGAGCGCACCAACTATCCGTTGACGCTATCGGTGGAGGATTTTGGCGAGGCGCTCGGCCTGACGGCGCAGGTGGCGGAGCCAATCTCTGCGGATCGGGTCTGCGGCTACATGCAGCACACGCTCGAGCAGCTAGCAGATGCATTGGAGCAGGCTCCCGACAGACCGGTGCGGGAGCTGGACATCTTGCCGGCGGCTGAACGCAGCTATCTGCTGGAGGAGCTGAACCGGACGGCGGCGGCCTATCCGTCGCAGCGGTGCATCCACGAACTGTTCGAGCAGCAGGTGCAAAAGGCGCCGGAGGCGGTGGCGGTGGTCTGCGCGGACGAGCGGTTGAGCTATGGCGAGCTCAATGCGCGGGCCAACCGCCTGGCGCATCATCTGATCGCCTTCGGGGTCAAGCCGGACCTGCCGGTGGCGATCTGCCTGGAGCGCAGCCCGGCGATGGTGGTGGGGGTCTTGGCGATCCTCAAGGCGGGTGGGGCCTATCTGCCGCTGGATCCGGCCTATCCCAGCGCGCGGCTGCGCCAGGTGCTTGAGGATGCGGCGCCGCCGCTGCTGCTGGCCGATGCGGCCGGACGCGCCGCGCTGGGCGGCGACGGGCTCACCGGCGTGACGGTGCTGGATCTGGAGACGGCGACGCCGGCCTGGGCGGAGCTGCCGGCCACCGATCCGGACCCGCGCGCGCTCGGCCTCACCTCACGCCATCTCGCCTATGTCATCTACACCTCCGGCTCAACCGGCACACCAAAGGGCGTCATGGTCGAGCATGGAAGTTTGGTGAACTATTTGTATTGGTCGGATCGCAGCCATTACGAAGGAGCGTTGAACGGTTCGCCGATGCTGCTGTCGTTCAGCTTTGACGGCACCATTACGACCGTGTTCGGTCCACTGCTGGCCGGTACCCAGCTCCGCATTCTAAACCAGGCTTTCCCAATAGATTGGTGTGCGGCCGTCGGGCAGGCTCAGACCTATGATCTGATTAAGCTGACGCCTTCGCATTTAAGCACGCTGACCAATCGGTTTGACGGCTATAAAGGACCAGCTCCAACACGAGTGCTCATGCTTGGAGGCGAAGCCTTAATCCCGGCGGATATACAGTTTTGGCAAGAGCGTTTTCCGACCGTGCGTCTGATCAATCATTACGGTCCGACAGAAGCGACGGTTGGAAGTACCACATTCGCAATATCTGAGGCCGTCGATAAGTTGAGCTCGATCCCGATCGGTCGCCCGATCGCGAACGCGCGGGTGTATCTGCTGGACGCTTATGGTGCGCCGGTTCCGTTCGGAGCGGCGGGTGAGCTTTACATCGGCGGGGCAGGGGTGGCGCGCGGCTATCTGAACCGTCCGGAGCTGACGGCGGAGCGGTTCATCGCCAGCCCGTTTGTGGACGGCGACCGGCTGTACCGGACCGGCGACCTGGGGCGTTATCTTCCGGACGGCAATCTGGAGTTTTTGGGCCGCAACGACGAGCAGGTGAAGATCCGCGGCTTCCGGATCGAGCCGGGCGAGATTGCGGCGCGGCTTTGCGAGCACGCCTGGGTGCGCGAGGCGGTGGTGGTGGCGCAGCAGGATGGCGCCGGCGAGAAGCGGCTGGTGGCCTATGTGGTATGTGCGTCCGAGGCAGGATCGGACGAGGACGATGGAGGCGGGCTTGCCGGCGCCCTGCGGGCGCATCTGAGCGCGCGGCTGCCGGACTACATGGTGCCGGCGGCGTTCGTGCGGCTGGCGGCGCTGCCGCTGACGGTGAACGGCAAGCTCGACCGCAAGGCACTGCCGGGGCCGGCCGATGCGGCCTATGCGCTGGCGGCCTATGAGGCGCCGCGCGGCGAGGTCGAGACGATGCTGGCCGGGATCTGGGCCGAGCTTCTCGGTGTCGAGCGCATCGGGCGTCACGACAACTTCTTCGAACTCGGTGGCCACTCGCTGCTGGCGGTGCAGCTGATCAGCCAAGCACTAAACCGAGGATTAATGTTGGGTGCTGCCGATCTTTTCCAGGCCCCGGTCCTGAAGCTGCTTGCGTCGAAAGTTCACTTGGACCACCTCCGTCACACAGCTGGAGTGCTGCCGGTACGAACGAACGGATCTCAATCACCACTATTCTTTGTTCCGACAGGCTATGGAGATTGCTCATACGTCCTATCGTTGGTGAAGGATATGGAAATAGACTGCCCTGTCTACGCTCTGCCATGGCCATCGTTCAACGAAAATGATCGGCCAACGCTCGAAGCGATAGCCGCGCAAGTCGTTTTGGCCGTGAAGAAAACCCAGCCGCGTGGCCCCTACCGTCTTGCTGGATATTCCTCGGGGGCAATCTTGGCTTATGCGATTGCCCAGCACTTACTGAGCATCGATGACGCCGTATCGTTCGTTGCTTTCATCGATGTCACCCTTTCCGCAACTCCATCGAACATGTCGGATGCGCAAATAGCGCTAGAAATGATTTTCGAGCCTCTCGATACTCTAGATGATAAACGCTTCCAACTCTTGGAGCGTCTTACCAAGGAATGCTCAATTACTGAGTTGCTTCAGAAGGCACAGCAGATCGGCGCAATAATAGTAGACGAAGAACTCTACGCTACGGCTTCGATGTACGCACACTTTCACCAGGCGCTGCAGTCATATGAAATTCCAGCCCTGCCATTGGAAATACATCAATTTTATGCCGCCGAACCTTCCGGGGGGCGGCGTGTGCGAGCCGACGCTTCGATGCGTACAGAACAGAGGTCACCTATGCGCGGTTGGGACCGGATCCTGGATGTCGCGGCCATTCATGCCGTGCCGATTCCCGGTGATCATTTAACACTGATGAGCGTTTGGGAAAATCGTCGGGTTCTGGCCGCTGTTCTATCGAAGGCCTTAGCAACTGATCCACTCCCTAGAATCTTCGATCAACACGGCAGCGGTTGGCGGCGATGAGAAGCTGATGACTGTCAATCGGCGTTCGACTGGGACCCCCTATCGGCATCCAAAAGGGACCCCTTTGATCGGCGTGCTCTGCTGGTAGCGCTCGGGTCGTCGGAGCTGGTCGGGGTTGCGGAGACGGCGCGAGCGCGGGTTGTTTGAACATCGTCGCGGCTTTTGAATCGCCAGCGTACCGCGCAAGGGGGCAGCCCTGTTACAAGGAATTGCGGTCTGCGGTCGTTGTGGACGGCGCATGAGCATGCGCTACACGGGCCCGAATGCCGACTATCCGGTCTATTGCTGCCGCTCGGATCGGGACCAGCAAGGCAGTGCAATGTGCCAGGAAGTCCGGGCCTTGGCGGTTGACGCGCTGGTCGAGCGGATAGTCCTCGACGCCCTGGTGCCGGATCAGATTGAGATCGCACTCGCAGCCGCGGGCCAACTGGAGCAGGAGAGCCGTCAGCTCGAGCGCCAGTGGGCGCTTCGCGTGGAGCGCGCCCGCTACGAGGCCGAGCGCGCTCGGCGCCAGTATGACGCCGTAGAGCCCGAGAACCGTCTTGTGGCGCGCTCACTTGAGCGGGCTTGGGAAGAGAGGCTGCGTGTCGCAGAGGCGGTCGAGCAGGAGCATGCGCGTTGGCGCGGGCAAGAGCCGCTTCTGATTGGCCCGGCGGAATGCGCAGGGCTACA
The DNA here is from genome assembly GCF_037217225.1 of Bradyrhizobium sp. 27S5. Lineage (NCBI taxonomy): Bacteria > Pseudomonadati > Pseudomonadota > Alphaproteobacteria > Hyphomicrobiales > Nitrobacteraceae > Bradyrhizobium > Bradyrhizobium sp. 27S5. The sequence continues at coordinate 115,886 of NZ_CP147715.1, read as the reverse complement.
AGCGCTCGGCGAGAACCTGCCGCGGATTTGGAACGCGGCCACCACGTCGGCAGCCGATCGCAAGCGCATTCTGCGATTTGTGATCCGCGAAGTCGTTCTTGATCAGAAGCGGACCCGAGGTCAGGTGTGGCTCAAGATCGTCTGGCAGACCGGTGCAACCAGCGAGCATCACGTGCAACGGCGCGTTCAGACATACCGTGATTACATCGACATTGATCGGTTGCGGCAACGGATCGTCGAGTTGAATGCTGAACACAAAATGGATGCCGAGATCGCGGCAATACTCAATCAGGAAGGCTTCGTCGCGGCTCGAGGCTGCGCCTTCAAAGGCGAGAATGTCTGGCTGTTGCGTACCCGCTGGGGCATTCCCACCGTCAAAATCAACGGCGTGGACAAGAATCCGATGCCCTGGCCCGATGGAAGCTTCTCAATTCAGGGCGCAGCGGCTGAGCTTGGAGTGACCCCGCAGACGGTGTTCGATTATCTCGCGCGGGAATTGCTGGCAGGTCGTCAGTTAGCCAAAGGCCAGCCATGGCAGATCGAGCTCTCAGACGACCAAATCCGTCAGCTTCGCAATCGGGTACGACGCACCAAGCGTTCGAAGAAGGAGGCATCATGAAGTCATCGGCTCACCGAACACACTGGGCCATTCGCCGAACGCAAGATTGGTGGTGACAATGATGGAGGTGCGCTCGTAGAGCCGGCTGATGAGATGGAACAGGAGCTGACCGCCGGATTGCGCGAACGGCAGATAGCCCAGCTCGTCGAGAACGATGAAGTCCATGCGGGTCAGATGCTCGGCGAGCCGTCCCTGCCGACCGTTGCGGGTCTCGGTCTCGAGCCGGTTGACGAGGTCGACTACGTTGTAGAAGCGTCCTCTGGCGCCATCGCGGATGCAACTTCTGGCGATGGCAATGGCCAGGTGGGTTTTGCCTGTACCGGTGCCGCCAACCAGCACGACGTTGCGTTGTTGGGCGATGAAGCCGCCGCCAGCGAGATCATTGACGAGAGTCTGATTGATCGGCGTGCCGTCGAACTGGAAGTCGGCGATGTCCTTGGCGAGCGGCAGCTTTGCAATGGTGAGCTGGTATTTGATCGACCTGGCTTGCTTCTCGTTGATCTCGGCGTTGAGCAGGTCGCCGACAATGCGTTGAGGCTCGTGCTGGCGCTTGACGGCAGTTGCCATGATCTCGTCGAAGGCAGCCTTCATGCCGTAGAGCTTAAGTTCGCCCATGAGGTCGAAGATTTGGGTTCGTTCCATCAGATGGTCCTCCGGAGGTTGTCGTAGCGGGCACAATCGGCGATCGGTGCATGACGGAGCGTCAGTGCGGCCGGCGTCATGATGTTGGCCGGTGGGGCGGGTTCACGTTGACGGGCCAGGATATTGAGAACGACATCGGCGGAATGGACGCTGTGACTGAGCGCTTCGGCACAAGCCGCTTCCACCGCGGACAGACCGTCAGTCAGCACCGCGGTGAGGATGTCGACGATCTGCCGATTGCCATCGTCGGTGCTGGCCAGCTTGCGCCGGATCCGCTCGATCGCGGCCGGCAGCACCCAGTCTTTGAAGGGAGCACCGTTGCGCAAGGCGCCGGGTTTGCGGGCGAGCACCGGCACATAATGCCAGGGGTCGTAGACGGTATCGCCGCGGCCAAAGGATCGCGGGTGCTCGGCAACGATACGTCCATCCTGACGGATCACGATGCGATCGGCATAGGCTTGAACCTCGACCGGTCGTCCGACTGCACTGGCTGCGACCGAGTACTTGTTGTTGTCGAAGCGCACCAGGCAGGTCTTCGAGACCGATGCTGTCACCGCATGGAAGCCGTCGAAGCGGCCGGCATAGGGAACGAGTTTGGGGCGTTCGGCTTCGAACACGTCCCAGATCGTCTGATCGACCAGCTCCGGATGGCGATGAGCCTTGGCGTAGGCGATGCACTTGTCGAGCAGCCAGGCGTTTAACTCGTCGAGGTTTTTGAACCGCAGCCGCGGCGTGAAGAAGCGCTCCCGGACCAGCCCGACCTGGTTCTCGACCTGCCCCTTCTCCCAGCCCGACGCTGGCGTACAGGCGACCGGATCGACCAGATAGTGGCTGCACATCTGCAGGAAGCGGCGATTGTAGAGACGGCCTTTACCGACAAAGATCGTCTCCACCGCGGTCTTCATGTTGTCGTAGATGCCGCGGGTGCAGGTGCCTTTGAACAGGGCGAATGCCCGGTCGTGGGCGTCGAACACCATCTCCTGCGTCTCCCGCGGATAGGCCCGCACGAACAGCATGCGACTGTGACAGAGCCGAACATGAGCAGCCTTCACCATCACCGTGGTGCCGCTCAGCAGGACCACCTCGTGGCTCCAGTCGAACTGGTAGGCTTCGCCTGGGGCAAAGCTCAGCGGCACATAAGCCGACGCTGTCGAGGTGCCGCGTTCCTTGGTCCACCGTCGGGCGTATCGACGAACCGCATCATAGCCGCCGGCATAACCCAGGCCGCGGAGTTCCTCGAATAGCCGGATCAGCGTCAGCCGTTCCCGCGCCGCCTTGCTCTCATTCCCTGCCAGCAACCGATCAAGCTCGGCACTCCAGGCACCCATCTTCGGGAGCGGCTGCGTCTCGCGCTCGTACCGGAACTCCGTCGCTTGAGAACGAATGACCTTGCGAACCACCTTCCGCGATACGCCAAGTTCTCGGCAGATCGCCTTGATCGGACGACCATCAACAAAGTAGGCGCGACGGATCTTACCAATCGTCTCCACCACCAGCATCCCAACCTCGGCTTCCATGACTCGATGGAAGCCACTGTGGACCCTTATCCCGGGGTCCCGATTGGATGCCGATCACCCCGAAACGGGGTCCTTATTCCATGCCGAAACACATCAGATCCGGCCGTAGCTCGGCTGCATCCCAGGCTTGGAGTAACGCGTAGCGAAATGCCGGATTGCGCGATCCCGACGATACCAGGTCTTCGAGCTTGCCTCGCAGGCTTCGCGCCGTGGTCAGGAGCCGTAGGCCGGGTTCCGCCGCCGATGAGATCAGGGATGACTCGAGTGCGGCATCGAGTTCGGCGTGGCGGTCGGGCTGGCACCAGCCGGCATCCAGCGAGGCGAAAACGACGTCGTGAAGTCTGACGTCGTTGCGATCAAAGGCCGTCAGGCAGTTTCCCCGAAGCTTCCGCAGACCATGGGGTTGGATGACGCTCTCGAGAAATCCGGAAGGACAGGCCGGTCCGCCGCACCAGGCGAACACCGACAGCTCCCGGTGCAAGGAGGGGCGCAATCTACCGAGCAACCGGTCGGCGAGACGCTGACCTCGGTCATCGAGATCTCCGATACTCCGACAGTCGACCGCGAGATCCGACCAGGACACGCCCTGCCGGGCAGCAGCGCCGATCAGACCTAGCGAAAGCGGATGACCGCCGACGGCCGACCAGACGGTGTCGAAGACGTGCTGGGGACAAGCCGATCCCGACTGCTCCAGCATGGCTCGGGCGACCGCTTGCGGAACGAAGGGCAACTCGTACGAGCCCACGGAGGTGACGCGTCGGGTCAGGATGCTCTTCGACTTCGGTCCGCACAGATTCGCGAGCGCGTCGATCGGAAGATCCGGACCCGCGTCGTCGATGACCAGGAGACAGGCGCGCGTCTTCAGGAGATAGGCTACGTTCCGGACCACACCGCCGCGAACGAGAAGCACCGATTGGAGGTCCTCCGGCCTCTTAATCTCGTTCGGATCGAACCAGGCCGTCAGATTGAATTCATCCCGATGCTCGATCGCGTAGGCCGCCGCTGCGGCCGACTTTCCTAGTCCTGCGACTCCCGTGATTTCCACGCACGCCTCTTGCTTGAGCCTCCTGGCGATCTCCCGGTCGATGTCGGTCCGGATGATCTGCTGGCGATCGGGTGCGGGAATCGCATGGCTCGCCGCCTCCTCGTCATGCATCCGCTCGAATTCGGGAAGGTGATCCGCGAGCCGCCTCACCGCGCGGTCGTCGAGAAGCAGTTCGTCGACCAGGCGGGTCGCGATGTCCTCGGCGCCCCAGAGATGAAGCGCCTTTCCCTCCATGGACCGCCAGGCTCGGACCCGCGTCTCGAACGCCTGCGCTGCTTGGGGTCGTTTTCGGCGACCGGATAGGAGGAAGACGACGTGGACGTCCGGCTTCCGCGCGAGCGCCTTGGTCAGATCGTCTTCCGCCTTCTGCATGTGCGCGGCGGCGATCAGGGTGAGACTCCAGCGACAATCAAGGTGAGACTGCGCCGATGGGGACGGACCGAAGGGAGGGCGCAGCCCGACCGGAGGACCGTCCCCATCGGCGTCGCGCGTTTTTGGACCCGTCTGGCGGCCGGGTGCGGCTGGTGCAAGCTGTTGGTTCGTCTCGACAAGAGGGAATCGATGCCTTGCCTGGCCTCCACATCACCGACCACCAGATGAGGCTGTACATGACGTACCGACTGACACTGTCCCCCGAGGCCGCCGCGGCCAAGGCGGGGTTCTCGAAGGCAAGCGCGTATCGAATCGAGGGCGATTGTCGCCCGCCATCGCAGAAGAAGACGCCGAGGGGCCGGCGCCGGTCCGATCCGCTCGGGCAGTATTGGGACGCCGAGATCGTTCCGATCCTGAAGGCTGCGCCCGGCATCCGCGTGATCGGCGTGCTGGACGAGCTGCGCCGACGGCATCATGACTTGAACCCGAACATCCGCCGCACGCTGGAGCGGCGCATCAACGCCTGGCGGGCGCTCAACGGCCCCGAACAGGACGTGATCTTCCGCCAGCAGCACGAGCCCGGCCGCCTGGGTCTGTCCGACTTCACCGACGTGAGCGCGCTCGGTATTACCATCGCGGGTGAGCCGCTCGATCACCGGCTCTATCACTTCCGGTTGGCGTTCTCCGGCTTCGAGCATGTCCATGTCGTGCTCGGCGGCGAAAGCTTCGTCGCCCTGGCGGAGGGCTTGCAGAACGCGCTGTGGGCGCTTGGCGGCGTGCCGCGGGAGCATCGCAGCGACAGCCTGTCGGCAGCATTCCGCAATCTGGCCGCCGACGCACGGGGGGATCTGACGCAGCGCTACGCCGGGCTGATGGGCCACTATGGCATGGCGCCAACGCGCAACAATGCGGGCATCGCACATGAGAACGGCTCGATCGAGAGCGCGCACGGCCATCTCAAGCGGGCACTGGAAGATGCGCTGTTGCTGCGGGGGACGCGCGAGTTCGCCAGTCTCGATGCGTACCGGGCTTTTGTCGACGAGATTGTCGGCCGGCGCAACGCCAACCTCGCCAAGCCGATCGCGCTCGAGAAGGAGGCCTTGGCGCCGCTGCCAAAAGGCCGCACGACCGACTTCGAGGAGAAAGTGATCCCGGTGACGTCGTCAGGCGGCTTCATCCTGCGGCGCGTATTCTACACCGTGCCTTCAAGATTGATCGGCCATCGCCTGCGTGTGCGCATCTTCGACGACCGGCTCGAATGCTTCCTTGGCGTCACGCCGGTCGTGACGCTGCGGCGCGGTCGGCCTGTGTCCGAGAGCCAGGGCGGTCATGTTGTGGATTACCGGCACGTCATCCATGCCCTGCGGCGCAAGCCGATGGCGCTCCTCAATCTCGTTTATCGCGACCAACTCTTCCCGCGTGCAGCTTACAAACGTCTGTTCGAGACCTTGCGGGAGCATGGTGATGACCGGCGCGCCTGCAAGGTGACGGTCGAGCTTCTGGCGCTGGCTCACGAGCGCGCCTGCGAAGCAGAACTCGCCGAGGTGATCGCGATGGATCTGGACGCCGGACAGTTACCCGATCTTGCCGCGCTGCGCGACCGCTTCCGACCCGAGGCGGCCTCGATCCCGCGTGTCGCCGTCAAGCTGGCGCCGCTCGACGTCTACGATGAACTCGCCTCCGTCAGCGTCATGTCGGGCCGCTCGAACCTGGGAGAGGCAGCATGACCGGTATCGCTACCTCCGTCGATGCTGCCCGTGTCGAGCTGCTTCTCAATGAGCTCCGCCTGCCGGGCGTCAAGGCGATCTGGCCGAAGCTCGCCGCACAGTCGGACAAGGAAGGGTGGCCTGCCGCCCGCTTCCTCGCCGCCCTTGCCGAGCACGAGGCGGCCGATCGCACCCGCCGTCGGATCGAGCGACACATGGTGGAAGCGCGTTTGCCCGCCGGCAAGACGCTCGCCACCTTCGACTTCGAAAGCGTGCCGATGCTATCAAAGGCACAGGCGATGGCGCTCGCCGCTGGCGACGCCTGGTTGAAGGCCGGCGCCAATTTGCTCTTGTTCGGTCCACCGGGCGGCGGCAAGACCCATCTCGGCACGGCGATCGGCCTGGCTCTCGTCGAGAACGGTTGGCGCGTTCTCTTCGCGCGCACCACTGATCTGGTGCAACGGCTGCAGGTCGCGCGGCGCGAGCTGGCGCTGGAGTCCGCGATCGCCAAACTCGATCGCTATGACCTCCTGATCCTCGACGACATCACATATGTGAGCAAGGATCAGGCGGAAACCAGTGTGCTGTTCGAGTTGATCGCCGCCCGCTACGAACGACGCTCGCTGCTGATCACGGCCAATCAGCCATTTGGCGAATGGGGGCGTATCTTCCCGGACCAGGCAATGACGTTGGCTGCCATCGATCGTTTGGTCCACCACGCCACGATCCTCGAGATGAACGTCGAAAGTTACCGTCGAAAAGTTGCCCTCGATCGCAAGCGCGGTCCAGGCCGGCCACCTGTTCACACGACCCCCAACGAACTCGACAAGACTGTGATTGACGCTGGCAGCGCCGCTTGATTGTCGCGCAGCGTCAATCAACGCTTGCCAAGTAGGCGGCCAGCGTCAATTATCTCCTGACTCGGCCGCCTCGTCTCATCTTGATTGACGCGCCGCTCTCATCCTGATTGTCGCGCTATATGCATGGCGCCTTCGAAATAGTCGCCTCTGTCCGAGTACTCGGCGATCAGACGATCGTCGTCGCCTACGCTGTCGATGACGCCCGAGACGGGGTAGCCGACGAGATTGACGCCTTGATGGTTGATGGGAAGCTCGAGCAGGCAATCCAGGAAGATTCCGCCGAACCTTTCAAAGTCGGGACCTACGTAGCCGACCGCATCGGCGAGACGGTCGATGAGGGCGATTCTTCGTTTCGGGTTCATCGTGTGTCTGAGCTTTCGCGTAACGGCGCGCGACCGAGCTTCTGCGGCCGCTCAGGCTACGTCAATCGCACACCACGTTCCGACACCAGCACGATGTCGAGCGGCGCGAACGGTCGACGATCGAACGCGGCATGCCGCAGCGACCGGGGCGCTCCGCTTTCTAGTCGAAAATCCCGACGCGATATGGCAAAAGGGGGTTCAGAAGTGCCCCACTGGGGTGCTCCACCGTGCAAATGCCGCCGGTTCGAGAAACGCTTATATTTGAAGGACTTCTGCGCTGCTGAAAATCGGTGGCGGAGAGGGAGGGATTGCCGCTCAGCTTCAACAAGCGCAACAAAATCAGAGGCTTATCGTTCGCCCGAAGGTGTCGTGTGTACCAGTGTTGTGCCCCGAAGTCGACCGATTTTCGCTCCACCCCCCATGCCAAAATGCACCCCGGGTTCGCCACGTACCAACCCCTGCCCATGGCGCGGCCGAAACGATCGAGCCGACTGGAGTAGTGATGCCACCGCAACTGTGGTCCCGTCACAACCTACGGAGCCAATGACATGGTTCACGACTACTGAGGCTGCGTGGGCCACTGGAAGACCGATGACAAGGAATCGACAGTCTGCCCACAAGGTACTGTGTCTGGCGAACTCGCACTGAGATAGGCGACGGGGAGCACCATGGTTTGGGCCCTGAAGGTCGCTGCCGATCATCCTTTCGTGAATCTGGTCATCGTCTCGTAGATGTCGAGGTTTTGCTTCGCGGCTCCCGTCGCCGCGGTGGGATTCAGCGAGTCCTTGCCGAGTGCATCGAAGGACGTCGACGAAGTGCCGACGATCTTGATCAATGCTTCGTCCGCTTGAAGGGTATAAATTTGTATTGACGCTTGTTGATCCTCTCCCGGCGCTACTATCTGGCCGTAGGGAATGCCCGCTTTGGTGATCTGTCTTACGACCGATAATGCGCGCACCGAACTCAAGCGGAGCCGGTCGAGATAATTCTTGTCGCTCGGCTTGTTCGGCGGAAGAATAACAAAGACGAGCTTGGTCGGGCCGTTCGAGACTTTTTTGATCGCTGCCACCACCTTGTCCGGATCTATAAGGTCCGAGCCGCCGGTCATAAAGCGGACGACGATCTGGTCCTTGGTATCAACGAGTCTTGCATTGTCTCCGTCAATTGGAGTGAAATAGACGTCGGACGCGGCCGGCGCTGCAGTAATCTTGGATGCCGAAACGAAGGCGCTCTCTAACTTTACCGGGGCGCGAGCGATTGTGGCAAAGGTCCCGGCTTTTGTGACATTGAGGGGCAGGGAGACCGAATTGGTGGTCAGCCAAGTTCCTACTTTCGCGAGGTCGTACGAACCTGCTGTTTGGCCAGCGGCCGACAGCACCACTGCAGTCTTTGCCACATGCGCCAGCGGCGGTAGCGTCACTGGAGCTGACGCGGCTTTCGTCGACAGTATGTCGGGACAGGGATAACCTTTGTCCTTCATCCTTTGCAGCAACCTGGCTATTCGCTCAAGCATCTGCGCGACCGTCGTGTGCGAGCCGATCGGATCGGGCGCGGCTTTCCATTCGTCTTTAATCTCGATCGCCATGCGGCAAGCGAGCGCGATCGCCCCGGGGCCGTTTTCGACCATGCTGTTTAGCTGAATCACCGCGCTCATCACCGAGTCCAATCTCGATGCCGAAGCTGCATCGAAGATTTGGATTTTCGTCCAATCGTCGGGATAAGCGACGAGGTTTGGGAACTGTTTGTAGGTTTTTCCTTCGATCTGTAGTCCATCGGCGAGCATCTTTCCGACGATGTCGTTGAGGAGTTGTTCCGCAGAGAGTCCCGGCTGATTCGGGGTCTGTTCCAGGAAGACGTGAGCATACAGCCCGTTGGCTTGAGCAGGGAGATCCGCCGCATACTCGTTGGGCGACGTGGAATAATGAACCAGCAATCCTGGAACTTTGGAAATGGCCTGATATCCGTCTAGCGGCTTCTCGTTCAGTGCACGGTGCCCCTCGGCATCGACGATGGAGAGTTGCGACCGGCACATGTCCAGAATTGCGATAACTGGCGCTCCACGCGAGTGCAGGCCCGCGAGGATGGACGATTGAGTGAGTGAACTCGTCTTGAGCGCTTCTTTTGAGTCCTGTTCGGCGCCATCTCCCACAATGAAGGATTCTTGTCCGATCGCGAACCCGTGCCCTGCAAAATAGTAAAGTGTGAGCGCATTTGTGCCATCGCCGACCATGGTGGACGCGGTTATGATTCGATCATGAACTTTGGCTGAGACGTTGAGGAAATCTCCGCTGAGACGCCGAAATCAGCGCTCGTAGCGTTTCAACTTCTGCTTCCTTAACATCGAAGCATTTGGCGAAAAGACGTTCGGCGTCTTCCGCAACGCGCCATTGAGCAGGTATATCCACGATATCGCGGATAAACCGGGGAGAGCGAATATTCACTCCCGGCGGAATCAGACCGCCATCGGACGCAACAGATAGTGCGCACTGAAAGTTGACCGTTGACGAAGTCTCTAGAATTTTGACGCGGGTCTGGAGTTGCCCATTTGCGATTGGCTCCACCACATCGAAGGTAGTTTGCGAACTCTCACCTGTTATTTCGACACGGCGATCGAAGTTCGCGGATAACCTACTTTTCCGGATCACAGTTCGGCCATCAGAAGCCTTATCGAATTTGTTTTGCCCCCATTTCTGAATAATATTTGTAAGTTTTTCGCCGCCTCCCTGAAAATCGGAAGCCAAAAACTGAAATTTCGCCACAACGCGCATTTGGTTTTCCCGACCTAAAACCGCCAATTTCTCCTATTTGCGGCTGAGAAACAACATCAAACAAGCTTGGGTCGCTGGCGGAATTTTCCGCCCTTCAAAATAGTGCGCTGCGGAAAGCATCGATCTACTAGAGCATCCCAGAGGGACGGCAAGAGGGCATTTGTTTCGTCAAAATCTCGTTTGCCAATGGGATCCAGTCCCCACTCTTTGGAGTCCGGCTCAAAACTCTTATCCCCATCAAGGACTGCTTTGACTAGGATAGGTTTCGTGCCTCCGCAGCATGTGGCATGAGAAACGCCCCCAAGTCTTTCACGACATCCGCCAGCGTACCGGGTTCAAACGCCACATCCGCCGCGAACGCATTCCATTGCTGAACCTTGACTACATCGGCAGCAAAGGCGGGCATTAGTGCGTCAGGCAACACCGAGGGAATTTCTGTATTTCGCCGAGCAAACGTCGCAGCAATGGCGCGGGCAAGCCGGTCATCGGTGAATTCAGATGCGCGCGACAACGCCCAGACGTCGTAGAAATCCTTCATCCGGCTATTGGCGCGTCCCAGCATCACCATCGCCTGAAATTTCTCGGCGATGACCGTCTCGCGGGCATAAGCGCGAAGATGCGGTGCCGGAAAATCGAGCATGACCGGCAAGTCCATTTCCGCAATGCCCGGTTCGACCGCATCGCCGAATCCGATATCGATCAGCACTCGAACGCGGGCCGTATCCACCGTGGCATTCGTCTTGATGCGAAGACCGCCATACTCAAGCTCTTCCCGAATACGATCGATCTGGACGCCCTCGATGTCGAAGACCACGCCATCCTCGAAGGGAACAGCGCAGATTTCCCGGAACGTTTTCACCATCTCGTCCGGGTCATCATCCCCGAATCCGAGAAAGTCGAGGTCCTGGGTCGGGCGCAGCGGATCATCGAACCATTTTGTCAGAAGCATCGCGCCCTTGAGGACGAACCGTTCGCGATGCTTGGTCTGGCTCAGCCGATAGAGAAGCCGTTCAAGCACATAGTTGGTCAGAACCAATTGGAACGTCTGATTGCGATCCCTCGAAATGGCCATCAGGCGCGCCCTGACGGACGCCCCCATGTTCTTGATGGGCTGCTTAGGCATTGGCGGTCATGGCCTCCAGGTAAGGCTGCACGACGCTCCAGACCCCTCCCTCTGTTGCATAATGCGCGATCTCGGACGGCGTCGCCTTGCGCTGCCGCAGCGCTTCGCGGAGCCCCTCAATCGCCAGGTTCAGGCCGGGGCTTTTTTGGTAGCGTCTACCCGCACTCTGGCGGTAGCGAAACAGGTCAACGATGGTTTTTGGGGGATCGTAGACCCGCACTTTTACACCCTCGATCATGTGCTCCTGGATTCCCTTGTGGAGCACTTTAGGCCCGAAGCGGACGAATTGAATAGCGGGACGGGTTACGACAGGCCGCCAATCCTTCGGACCGATCGCAACCCAGACCCGAGAAGGAATAGTGTCGGTCAGTTCATGAAAGGCGAGCGCCGAGGTAAGGCAAATGACACCTTTCGGTACGCGCTTCGCCGCCTGCGCCAGCGCATTGTTTACGTCGGACGGCGCGTCGGGCAGTTGATAGAGGCCGCGGCTGAGCTGGATGATTTCGTCATTCGCCAGCATCCGCGAGATGGTGGCCGCCGTTACTCCCGCCGCAAGCAGTTCGGACGCGCGCGCCATACCGTGCTGACGCAGCAGCGAAATCGCACGCTCTCGTTGAGTTCCGGCTGAGACTGTCATGTAGCCACCTTGATACTAAACCTAGGATATTGCAAGGGTCTATCCTAGGTTTACTATCAATTGTGATATATTTCCTCGGTAATAGAAAGCTAACTACCAAGGCTTCATATCAAACCACTCTGCCGTAACCCCGTCAGGCCTAGCGACGAGGGTCACGTAAAGAAAACCTTCCGACCCGCCTCAGACCGCGAGAGCTCGCCTCACAGCGACTGGCGAAACGCTGCACTAATCCGCCTCACAGAGTTTTTTCAAGTTCTGATGGACAGTCGGAACGCTCCGAGTAGCCGTTTCGCTTATACCAGGCCACGAGGCGCTCGGCCGGAAATGGCGGTTCGAGTGGTTTGGGAAACAGGATCACTCTTTCATATCCTAGAATGTTGGCGAAACGCTCGACCTCCGCCAGGAGCAACGCGCCAAGCCCCGATCCCCTGAAACGCTCGATGACAAAGAGCTCGTACAAAACAAGGTAATCGGCCTCTGGAATCGCGTCCACCGCTACAAAACCCACTTCGACTCCATCGTGATTGGCGACGTAGTGCTTTGTTGATCGCGCCTTTGTGCTTGACGCCATGCGCCTGCGAATATCCGGATTGGCCGGAGTTGTGGCGGCACCGATTTCGGCAAGTTGCACGTTTCGTGTTTCCTGTCGTCTTCCCAAAGCCCGAGATGTGTCGATGCCGCTAGCGATCAGAATACTCTTCGACGTCACCGGAGCGTATGACCTATTCCGGTGTGAGTGTGAATACTGATCGAAAAATAACCCCCATCGGCTTCGACGTGACCCCCTTAGCTATTTGATTTCATTCACACCGCTACTCGGGACCCCGCGCCGATCGCGTGCGAGACCCCTTGCCGATTAACAGCCTACCGAATTCGCGGAAGTCGTGATCCGAAACCTCCTTGCGTCGCCCGAAGAACTTCAACGCGTCGTGCAGGGCAGCGCAGCGATCGTCGAACTGCGCAGCGCATCGTCATTCGTTGCCGACTTCTTCGATTTGATGCCCGAGCAGAAGGCCAAGACCGTAGAAGAGATCGCGAGCCGGGTCCTTCCGGCTTGGCCGGCCGCCCCCCGCGTGACGATGTTGGACACCGGCGTTAATCGCGCGCACACCTTGTTGGAACGGTCGCTGCCCGCGGACAAATGCTACACTGTCGAGCCCGCATGGGGCACGACCGACAAACAGGGACACGGCACCAAGATGGCCGGTCTCGCGCTTTACGGAGATCTTTCCGACGTCGCGCAGTCCACGTTACCGGTCGTGCTGCAGGCCAATCTGGAATCCGTCGTCGTGACGGCGCCGCAGGCTCCTGGCGACATCCCGGCACGCGACGCGATGCAACGCGCCGTCGAAATCGTCGAAAAGGAACCGCATCCGCGTATCTTCTGCCTGGCGCAGACGGCGCAAGGCGAAGCCGACGACGGGCGACCGACGAGCACCTCGGCCGTGCTGGACAAGCTTGCCTATGGCGACGGCGTCACGACACGACTGTTCTGTGCTGCGGTCGGAAACGTGCGCAGGACCGCGACCGAGCCCTACCTGGTCGCGGACTACGCCGATCGAAACGCGGCGTACGGCATCGAATCCCCGGCGCAAGCCCTAAACGCCCTGTCCGTCGGGGCGGTGAGCCTAAAGGAGCACGGCAATACGCTTCTGGCACCCGCGGGCGATCTGATGCCGACGTCGAGAACGGCGGCCAGTTGGCCGGGATCGCACGCCTCGAAGCCCGACATCGTGATGGAAGGCGGAAACTTCTACGTGGACGATCCCGGCCTCTACGCCCAACCGTCGCCCGACCACCTCGTGATGACGACTTCCCGCGATGCGCCGGCAAATCCTCTGGCGATGTGCTGCGAGACGAGTGCCGCAACCGCGTTGGTGTCGGGCCTGGGTGCCAGACTGATGAACCGCTATCCGAGCTACAGGATGGAGACCGTTCGCGGCCTGATCGTGCACTCTGCCGAATGGACGCCGATCATGATCGAGCATCAGAAGGCGCTCGTCAGGTTCGGTCTCAGCGAACTCGACGCATGGCGCGCCATTCTCGATCGATTCGGATGGGGCGTCCCCAACGAACAGCGGCTCTTCTCGAGCGCATCGAATGCGTTGACGCTGATCGCCGAAGACGAACTTCATCCTTACGAGAGACAGACGAAGGGCGGGGTTCTTCAGCCAGTCAGGCTGAGGGAAATGAAATACTTCAGGCTTCCGTGGCCCGTCGACGTACTGAGATCGCTCGGCAGCACTCAGACCGAGATGCGATGCACGCTGTCCTACTTCGTCGAGCCGGATCCTCATGCCGCGTCTAGGGATCGCGCGAACGAACGATACGCCTCGCACCGGCTGAAGATGGACGTCAAGAGATTCGGTGAAGGTCACGGACGCGCGCAATCCCGCTTCAACATTTTCGCGCCCGACGATGGCCCTTCGGCGGGCCCGCTACCTGCACAGGACGATGGATGGCTTCTATCCGGATTCATCCAGAGGGGCACGCTCGTACAAGACATCTGGCGCGGTCCCGCGTACCGGTTGGCCGAGCGGGACGGCATATCGGTCGCCCCCATCCGCGGATGGTGGGGAGACCTGACCGAGCTCGACAATTACGAACGACCGGTGCGCTTTTCCCTGATCGTCTCGATCCGAACGCCGGAGGCGAGCGGCGATCTCATGGTGGACGTCGGCAACCGGATCACGGCCGGCATCCTCGTCGATGGCGCCCCCGTACCGGTCTCGACCTGATCAGGAAGTCGCGGGCTTCGCTATGGACGCCATGACATCCCCATGGCAGACGTAGGCGTACGGCGTCGACGACTTGTCGCGATGAGCTACCCTTGCCTTGAGCATGGCCTGCCCGACCGGTTGTCCGCCGACGAAGTCGCGGAGATAGTCCCGAACGACGGACGAGGCATGTTCGTCCTGTACGGCCCATAGCGGCGCGAGAATCCCACCGAACCCCTGATCGGCCAGACGCGCGGCCCAACCCGAGATCAGACCGAGCCGGTATTCGGATGCACCGACTTCGCACGCATTGATCACCATGAACGTCCCGAACCGCTGGCCCAACTTGACCTTGCTGTTGACCTCGCTGCTGAAGACCCATCCGTCCAGCAGCTTCAGTTTCGCATTTGTCGCATCTTCGGCCTGTCCGTGACCGGCGAAGTGAAGAACCGCAACCGGATCGCTCGGCGCCCCGGCTCCCCAGAACTTCGTGAATGCGCCGTAGGTGGCCTCCATCGACACCGCCGACAGGTTCGAGACCAGCCAGCTCCCTTCATCGATCGCGGCCGGAAGTCCGGAGCCGTCCGTATAGTCAGGCACGAAGCTCGCGATCGAGCCTGGCTTGAAGGAGGCCGGCATCCGCCCCTCCGAACTTATGAACCACCTGCTGATCGGGTGCGACATGAAGAGGTGGTCGGCATCGTCGATGCCGGCGTCGCTGTCGGGATGCATCATCTCCCAAGGAACGTGCGGCTCGTCGGTGACGAGTTGGATGGGGAATCCGGGACCCAGCTTCTTGCGGAGCTGAAAGTAAAGATCGCGGAACGATTTCGGCGTCGCGCCCCAGATATCTTCTCCTATGCCTTGCAACACATTCGCGTGCTGCCCGGGCTTGAGGCGCGGGCACTCCTTGAGCAGACCAAGCGCGAAATCACCCGTCGACCGGCCCATATCGGAGATGCCCGACCACGATGCAGGTCCGAGACCCCTGCCTCGCGGAGCTTCCAGGCTCCACAGATATTTGCCTTCACCGCCGGCGCCGATAATCTTGATCGTGAGTTCGGGCGCGGACGCGCCGGGCACGATCGCGACGGCACCCGATGGGGGTACGGCATCGCTCGCTGCGGGTGCCTGGGGTTCGGGTTTCGCCGGAGCCTTGAGCGCCAGCGTCCTGCGCGCGACGCCGCTGAAGCGCCCGCCATGCGAAAACATGGCGACAATCTCGATGTTCGTCGCCTCGTCCGGCACGTCGGCTCTCACGGTCGCCTCGAATTTCGCCGACACGGAGCCGCCGGCGCGCATGATCCGGATCTGCTTACGTTCTTCGCCCGGACCGAACGAAAGGTTCGACGAGAAGGCCTCGACGTCGACGTCCAGCGACGACCAGTCTGCCGGAAGGTCCGCGAACGTCATCTCGTCTCCTCTCGTGCCCGCGTCGCGCTGCATCGACAGATCGACTTCGAACGTGAATGACTTCGATCGTTCCGGCACGTCGTCGGTTCGGATGACCGGAAACCGATTGACCGACACAGGTGGCGGAGCGATCGCGGCCCCCACAGCTTCCGTCTTCGCCTTTGGACGGGCGTGGCCGAATTCATAGGCGTCATCGTGCGGCGTCGCCGAGCGGAACGGCGCCGTCACGATCATGCGGTTGTCGAAGCGAAGCACGTGACGCGACGAAAATTCGACCAGCACCTTCTCGATGTCGCGAACGCGCTGTTCGGCCGCTATCGAGCCCTCCGCCCGAAGCAGCCCTTCCCCGAAGCGCGTGACCTTCAGGTAGAAGATCGCAGCAGCATAGGCATCGAGAAACGAGATCAGTGCGGAGTGCAGCTCGTCGGACTCCTGCTGCAGTTCCTGCGCCAGGTTCGGTTGTTTGGTCAATGCAGGTGTGCCGCCGCGCTCGAGCGACCAAGTCCAGCATTTCGTTTCAGCCATGAGCCGTCTCCGCCCTCATTCCTCGAGGACCAGGAAGACGTCGCTGACCGGATGAAAGCCGTCTTCGGCGAGATTGACGCGATACAGCCCGGCCGGAAGCTTGACCGAACCGACGTGTTTGTCGCCGGCCGGCCGCAAGGTGATCGTCGTGTCCTGCTGCGCGGCGTCGAGACGCGTGATGCGGCCGGGGATAGACTGCACATAGTCGGACGCGACCGCGGATATCTCGACGGCCTGGTCGGCGGCATATGCGTCCTGCAGATCGAGACCCAGGGTGCCGACCCCGACCTCGCGGAACTTCGACATGTCGACGTCGACCTCCGTCAGCACGCCCCGCACGTGGCCGAGCGCGCCGTCGTCGCTCTGCAAGGCGGAGTGCGTCGTAGCCACGTACGAAGCGCTCTGCTGCGCCAGCTCGAGCGGTATCGACGAAGGCCGCGGAACAGTGCCATCTCCCTTCAGGTCCTTTCCACCGAGCGACCGAAGCATCGTCAGCACGGATCCTTCCAGCTTGGCGGACTGCAGGGTCGGCTGCTCGATGCCGACGACGGGCCGCACCTTGGGGCCGGACACCGCGTACGCTTCATCCTTCGCGTTGGCCGTCTGGGCCGACGATATCTCGTGATGGAACACCGCGGCCGCCGACGCCCGCTGGCGATCCATATTGGGCAAATCGAGATCGCCGACCCGCGCAAGGTCCTTCTCGCCGATGTCGACGAATGGATAGGTCGGCAGCAGTTGATAGACCGAATCGAAGGAGCGGATCGCCTTGGTACCGTCGAAGACCTTCAGAGGTCCCGCTTCCCACGAGAAGCCGTTGCAGATGTACCCCAGAGCGTTTCCCGAGCCGCGATAGGGCGTGCCGAAGCTGAGGAGCGTCCTAGTCGTCTTCCAGCCGCCGAGACATTCGACATAGTAGCGCGCGACGAGCCCACCCATCGAATGCACCACGAAAGTCACCTTGGCCTGCGCATTCCCGCTCTTGTCACGCCATTCCTGCAGCCAGCCCGGAACGAGGGCCGCAAGCTTCCTTGCGGACACGCGGTTGCTTCGCCGCCAGTCGTAGGGAAATTCCCGATAGTTCTCGTTCCGAGTCAGCTTCATGTCGCCGACGAGCTTCTCGGCCAGGATCGAATAACCCTCGAGCTTCCAGAGACCAGGGATCAACTGCACGTCGGAGATCAATCCCGTCGCCTTGATCCCGTCTCCCAAATCCTCCCGTTCGTCGTCGGGGCCCTTGAGCTGAAGCAGATCCAGCGCACCACCCGCGACGACGCGCCACGCCGCGCCCAGCGAATACCCCCAGATCGCCTTGCCGTCCCTCTCGAGAACGGAGCCGATGAGACCGGGGATGACGACGACGAGATCGGGGAAAACGGCGGGCAAGGGCGTTCCTCGGATCGGTTGACGGAAATGGGTTCATATTGCGTGAGCGCTCGGGGCAATCGATCGCTGGAAGCGCTTGTCATCGTACGATACCGAACCGCCGATGTCACTTGGCGGCGTCGCGCCATGCGATCAAACTTTCGCCTATGTACGCGCGGTCGTGACCTCCTCCAGCTCGTCGATGTAGCGCTTCGCGGTCTGCGACCAACGCGCGTGATCGGATGCTTCGCGTTTCGTGCGTTCATACTGCTGATTGTGATCGGCGAGCTCGCGGAGCCGCCTCGCCATTCCCAGCACTTCGTCGTCCGTCGGTGCGGCGCTTGCCTGGATGTACGCGGCGAGCGTCGCCAGCCCCTCGATCGCGAGCGGCACGCCGTCCGGATTGAAACCATCGGTAGCGCCTCGAAGCTCCGCCAATGCCGATCGCCATCCGACGACCGCCTTCTTCTGCGCCTCTCCCCCTATTTGGCGATGCACCAGCGCGTCGGCCAACAGATGGAGACGCTCTGGAATCTGGTCAAGCCACCGGTCCACGATCGGCATCGCGACCTGCGTCGGAGATCTCGCTATCGTGCGCGCGTCGGCTGCGATCGTCGTTATCCGCCCCGGTTCGAAGCGGGTCTCACCGCAGATCTCGTTCTGCAGCAAGCGAAGCTCGGCGATGTTGATCGGCCACCATCTCGCGAATTCCTGCGCCCTGTAGAAGGCGATCGCGTCGACGACGGTGCGAGTACCGTCGTTGCGGCGGCGGAATTCCACCAGGCAGAACGATGCAAACTCCTCGCGCGTTAGATCCTGATTGAAGTCGCGGAACGGATCGACGAGAATCGCAAGCGCGCGTGTGCTTTCCTTCATCCGCAAGAGATCGATGATGCGCCTGATCTGGTCGATCTTTCCCCCGTATCGACGCAACCTGGCACCATGAACGTACGGGATTCGGTGCTCCAGTTGGGAGCGATCGCGCTGCCACCAGCCAACGAGATCGCGCAGCCAGACGTCACGAGGGTCGCCCTGCCCGCTCGGCATAGGATAGTCGGTTGGTAGCGGCAGTTCGTCGTTCCGCGTCCAAGGCATATCGAGATGGATGATCAACGTCGCGCGCTTCGCATCGTTCGAGGCCGCCGCGCATGCCCGCGCATAGACTTCGTCGAGATCGGATCCCTCGATCACGATAGGCGCATTGGGGACGACAAGGACCGGAGCGCCGGAACGCTCGTTCTGGATCCAGAGCCGGCGGCGGATGGCCTGTCCCGGATGCCAGTCGGATCCGGAACGGGGCAACGGCAGGGGCTGCACGGAAATCTCCGGAACGTGCGGAAGCCCGCCGACATCGACGAGACGCATCGCGTCCTGTTCGCTGCCCTGCGCGAACGTCGCCCCGGAAATCACGAGGATCCGCTGGGCCTCCTCGCCGTCAGCCCCATAGACGTGATCGTAGTAGACCGCGTGCTCGTGCTTGTGACCGTGGATGACCGCGTCGATGCCGCCGGCACGCAGCATCGCACGCACGTGCTCGAGGTTCGAGATGTCGGCGAACGCCTTCAGTTCCTCGCGAAGCGAGGGCGTGCGCAGATGATGGTGCATCACGGCGACGCGAAGTTGCCGTCCGCCCGGCGGCTTCGCGGTATCGGCCATCAACCGACGTAGCACGTCCAGTTGCTCGTCGGAGACGCGCGCCATATCGAAGCGCGCGAGGCTCTCGAGTTGGCGGGCGATCCGGGCGGCCTCGTCGGGATTGCCCGGGGCCATCGTCTCGGGGATGCGGTCCCAGACGTTCCGCAACGGCTCCGGCAAGACCGCCGCGACGTGCGACCAGTTGCTGGTGTTGATGGGGAAGATCGCCCAACTGAGATCCGGAGCGACCAGCCGGTGCCGTTCCGGGTGTTCGATTGGCGAATCTTTATCGATCCCGTCCAGCCACGGCACGATGCAGCCGGCATCCCGCCATACCTTGTTGAAGGCGGCGTACCGCCCAGGATCGCTCGGCAGAGAACCCTGAGGCACGTCATGATTTCCCGGGGTGGCGACGATCTTGCCAGGCACGATCCCGAAGGGACCTAACTTGTTCAGAATGACCTCGAGCACCAGTTCGTGGCCGCCGGGATCGCCCTTGTTCTGCGCGTCTCCAGAAAAGATGACGCCGTCGAGCGGAAGCTTTTCCTTCTCCAGCCACTCGGCGAAGCGGGAAAACAGGTGGACAAGCGCTGCTTCGCGCGTGCCGCCCAGCAGCCCCGGGACCTCGACCTTGATATCGTCGCGCGCGTGCGGCACGCCCTTGGCGGAGACGTGGGCGTCGGTCAGATGAAGGAATAGGGTGCGATCTGGCATGGTCTTATCTATAACCTAAGACTCGACGACCACAACCGGACGGCGATCACGAAATTCGGGATTGCCCGATCGTTCCGGGGGCCCCCATCCACATCCGCCGAGGCCCATCGGATCACAGATAGGACGCTCGGTATGATCGATGGAACGACGCTGCTTCGCTCGCAGCATTCCCTGTTCGACGCCGAACCGATCGGCCTCGACGAATATCAGCAGTTCACCGCCCGGACCGACCGGAACGCCAGAGCCGGGGCGGAAGGAATCGGATTCGTGCTGCTCGGCCTATTCGGCGAGGTCGGAGGGCTCCTCAGCGCCCTGAAGAAAAAGCAAAGGGACAGGGATGCATTCGTCGCCTATCACGACGAGGTGCTGGAGGAACTCGGCGACACGCTTTGGTATTTCGCCAACGCCGCGTTGCGGGCCGAAATATCGCTTTCCGCGATCGCCCAGCGGCTGCCCGCGTCTTTGGACAACTGGGACTACGCCGGCAGGTCGGGCGCCACGACTTTCGCCGATCTGCAGCAAGCCGGGCGAGACTTCGAGGGGCCGATCGCGACGGACTCCGTCGAGCTTCGCTTGCTGTCGCTCGCCGGCCGTGTCGGGCGTCTGCTCGAAGACTGGAGCACGGGCCGCATAGGAAATAATCGCGACGTGCTTTCGGCCGATTTGGTCGAGATCTTCCGGGCACTGCTCGTCGCCGCCGATGGCGCGGAGGTCAGCCTCGAGGAGGCCGCGCGCCGAAACGTCGAGAAGGCCTTCGGACGCTGGCCCGATCGGCCGGATTGGGGAAACCTGTTCGACGCCAACTACCCGATGGAGGAACAGCTTCCCCGACGCGCCACGTTCGTGTTCACCGAGAGGCAAGTCGACGGGCGGGACTACGTCGTACAGCAGCTCAACGGCGTGAACATCGGCAGCCACCTCACCGACAACCGCCTCGAGCCCGACGACTACCGTTTTCACGACGTCTTCCATCTCGCCTTCGCTGCCGTTCTCGGCTGGTCGCCGACGCTGCGAAGCCTGTTGAAGCTCAAGCGAAAGAGCAACCCAGAGGTAGACGAGAACGAGGACGGCGCGCGCGCCAGCATCATCGAGGAAGGCATCTCGACCTGGATATTCAATCACGGCGTGCGCAACAAGGATTTCCGGAACGCCGACAGCCTCGACTACGGCCTACTCAAGGCCGTCCGTGAACTCGTCCGTGGATACGAAGTGGAAAACCGCCCGCTTTGGCAATGGGAACGTGCAATCCTCGAGGGGTTCAGGATATTCAGAGAGCTGCGGCAACATCGCGGCGGCGCGGTGACGATCGATCTGAATGAACGAACCATCACTTTCGAGCCCCTGAAATGACGGCGACGACAGCACCTACCACTAAAGAATCGTTCGTCGAGACGCTGGCCGGACTGCGTTTCGATTCGGTCTTCAATCCGTACGCCGATGCCTGCCTCGACTTCGACGAGACCGACGCGCCGGCGATCAGGCGGCGCAACCTCGCCATCGTACTCGATGCGGCTCTCAAACACGGCGTAGATTCCGTCTGGATCGCGCGAGATCTCGGTTATCGCGGCGGTCGACGCACCGGCCTCGCGCTCACCGACGAGATGCACCTGGCGGCGCATGCGAAGCTCCTCGGCAGCCGCAAGCTCAAGCGATCGACCAAGGGACCCGCGATGGCGGAGCGCACGGCGAGAGTGATCTGGCACGCGCTCGATACGATCGGCAAACCCGTTTTCCTTTGGAACGTCTTTCCCCTCCATCCTCATGCGGAGGGTGACCCGATGACAAACCGATGTCACAGCCGCGCCGAGCGGGAAGCGTGTCGGCCGCTCCTCATGTGGTTGCTGGAGAACCTGCGTCCGCGCTCGGTGCTGGCAATCGGCCGGGATGCGCAGCTCGCGCTGGCAGATCTCGACATTCAGGCTCTACAGGTTCGGCATCCCAGCTACGGCGGTCAGTCCGAATTTTTGGAGAGCGTCTTCGCACACTACGGCGTGGCACCGTCGCCCGAAGAGCACACGGGCCAGCTTTTCTGACTTCAAGCATCTTCCAGTTCGTCCGCGAGCAGCGCTGCGCATTCCGAATGGAGCCGGTGCACTTCCCCGCGAGGCGTCGTGCTCTTGCCTTTGTCCACCTGCGCATGCGTCGACAGGATCGAAAGCGAACCGACCGCAACACCGACGCGTTCGGCAACGTACTGCATCAGGCGGCCAAGACCGATGAGATTGCCGAGCAGCTTCTCGGTATAAAAATGATTGCGATACACGGCGGTGAGCAGAAGACGCTGCTCGCCGTCCAGCTTGAAGCTCAGGTAGCTGAGACATTGGCCTCCGCGAGGCCGGCCTTCAGCATCCTTAACCGGATTGTAGATGGGCAGCTCGTAGATGTTGCGGAACGGCCGGCCGCCGTCCACGTTGCGCTTCATCTTCAGGATCAACCGCTCGAGCAGGTTGTCGACGTCGTCGACCACCGGATAGGCGATCATGCGCTCGAAGTATCGGCCCCAATCCTGCGGCGATCGCTTCAGTCGCGGGAACACCTTCTTGAGATAGATGTCGTAGAACGCAGGCGCACCGTGGTCCTCGTAGAGCGACTGCGGAAAGATGGTGTTGGCGACGGTCCGCACCGGAAATCCGGTCTCGGTGTTCTCTGTCAGGAACCCGTCCACCAACTCGATAGCTTCCCGATCGGCATCGCTCTCCGTCACAGGGTCTTCGACGTCGATCAAGACGTTGTGGGCCTCGTGTCCGGCATTGGCCTCAACAGCCTGCGACGCCGCCAACCACGCTTCGACGCACCTAGGCCGCGAGATTCTTTCCAGGAACATGCACTTCCTCCTCCAAAACCACCGTGCGCCTCAGTCGTGGCGCCAGAAAATCCTCGGACAACCAGCCGTAGCCGTCGATGCCCCACTCGTCGCCCCAACTGTTTCTGATCAAGATCGCGCGCTTGCCGCCGATGCGGGCATGACCGACGGCGATCACCGCGTGAGCCCGCGCCGGATCCGGCGTCTCGCCGGGCCGCTCGTGGACCACGCCATTGCGGTCCGGCTCGTAGAACGCATCGGAAAGAAACAGCAGGACCACCGCCGGCAAGCCGGCATCCAGCTGGGCGACGACCCCGCCCAGTTTGTCTGACTTCGCTTCACCGTTGCGCCTGAACACCGAAAGTCCGGATGGCGGGCCGTAGTCGCCCAGATCGGCCGGCAGATCGTCGAGATACGGCCAATCGGTCTCGATCGGCTGGCCGTCGAGCCGCAGCGTGGTCAGCACCGAACTCAATAGCGCCGGCCTCGTCGGCTCTCGTCCCGCTCGACGCTGCGCGTGATAGAAGACGAATTCGCAGGACAGCGGTTTCCACGGCTTCCGAAGCGCCGCATGGGCATCGCTTACGGCAAACGCGAGGCACGTCGGGCGCTGCCCTTGATCGCGAACCGGCCCGAAGCTGGACCTCAAATCCTTGACAACGACGATCTTCGCCATCAAGCAGCCTCAAGTCTTTCACGGTGCTGCTGGCGCTGATCCTTGAACCAACCCTGAGCTTCCGCACCTTCCAGGCTGTAGCTGACCTTGAACACGTTCAACGGCTTCGTCGGCTGCCAAGGGCGCATTTCGGCAAGTCGAAGCTCGCCCGATTTCCGATCCCGTGCCGCCGCCGTGATCTGCCGCAACGTTGGTCCGCCGACGCCATCGGCGTCCAGGGCCTCGCGTCCATCGGCGACCACCGCCAACGCCTCGCCGTCGATTGTCTGCACGCGCCACAGATAACCCGAGCCGCTATGCTCGGGCAGCCTGACGACGAGCAAATCCTGCGGGCCGCCCTCGATCCGCATGTCGGCGTCCCGATCGGTGAGCAGCCACACGTCGCCGCGATAGTTCTCGGGCTCGTACCCCCGCAGAATCTTCTGCTTGATCTTCTTGACCTGCACTCCGGCCAAGGCCGAGGCCGCCTTGCGATCGAACACGTCGTACTGGTGCAACGTCCACACCGTGGCCTGGTAGCTCGTTCCGACGCGCAGCGCCAATTGGTAGACGTTGACCGGATCGGCCAGGTCGTCGTCGGTCCAGTCCTGCCGTTCGCAATGGTAGTCCACGAGCCAGCGAGGCAGGAGATAGGCGGCAGCGAAGGCCTCGGCCTCCACTTCCTGCAGATCATCGCCCTTTCGTGCCTGAAACGGCGCACGCCTCAGCATGTCGTCGTCGTCCAGGCTCGGTGCATGCCCGAGATAGTGATGGCCGAGTTCGTGTGCGGCAGTGAAACGCTGCTGATTTCTCGGGCGCTGCGTCGTTATCAGGATCCCCGGTGAAGGCTCGCGGAGATAGACCCCGAGCAACCCGTCGAGCTTCGTAAACAACAACGGCACGTCCAGTCGCACTATCGAGCCGAACACGTCGACGCGACCGGCACCCCGTACGACGCTCGCCTGCACCGCCAGATCGCGGTGCAGCCGTCCCGCTTCCAGCGCGGCCTTGCGGATCGACGAGGCATAATCGGGCATCTATTCGCTCTTTCCCGATCGCATCTTGAGGAAATCGGCAAACCGGCCGAGCTCTTCCCGGTCCTTCGGCGAGAGCTTGGCGGCCTGTCGAGCCAGGTGCGTCACGTCGGGCGAAAACGCTGCGCCCGCGTCCTCCTCGTCGCCCGTGAAATGTGCGACAGGCTGCCTATACAGATCGGCGAGCCGCTTCAGTTCGAGCACGTCCACCTTGCGCTGGCCGCTCTCCATGTTGGTGACCGCCGTGCGCGGCACGTTGAGGAAGCTCGCGACCTCATCCTGGGAAAAGCCGACGTACTCGCGCGCCTTGCGTAGCTTGTCGCCGAGGCGCCGCCGCTGGGCTTCGCTATCGCGCGGCTCGGAGCTCATGCCTTCACTCCGGCATGGTGCTTGTCCCACTTCTTCTCCACCCTGCCGACCACGTGCTTCACCGCAGCGGAGATGGACCCGTACCCTCCGGCCTTGACCACCGACTCGGTCACCTTGAAGGGTAGAAGGTCGTCGAGAACCGCGATCAGTTCGACCACCGTCAGCGAGTCCAGCTCGATCGACATGATGATCAAGGCCTCCTCGTCCTTCGGCAGAGGCAGGCCCTTCCGCCGATACCTGCGCCGGACCGCCCGCACCAGTTCCTCCTGGAGCACGGCCGCGATTTCGGTGGCGGGATAGGCTGGAATGACCTTGGAGATTGCGGGAGCGGTTAACGTTGCCATGTTGGCCTCCTTGCCGATACATAATAACAACGAATGTCCGAAAATCAAACATATTCTGTCTGATTTTTCTAGAGGTGGCGGTGATAGTCGGAATCGGGAGCGATCTTTGCGAGCAGGAGAGGGTCGCGGACGCGATCGCCGATCGCGGTAAGTCCATGATAAACAGGCTTTTTACGACAGCGGAACAATCGCGCGCGTCGGCCGCTCGGGAACCGGCCGTGGTCTTCGCGACCTGCTTCGTCGCAAAGGAAGCCTGCAGCAAGGCGCTGGGAACCGGGATCACCGAACGCGTTCGGTGGACCGACATCGAGGTCCACGTCGAGGCTGGGTGCTCTTACCTTCACCTGACCGGAGGCGCGCTCCGGCGTGCCCGCAGGTTGACGGGTGGTCGCGGTCCCAAAACCCATCTGAGCATCACGTGCCGCGACGGGCTTGCCGCCGCATTCGTCGTCATCGAGGCGGTCTGAGACAAGGCGGCTCCGCCGGCAAGGGCCGGGGCGAGGATCGCGCCCCCGTTGCAGGCGGTCTCGCGGTCAGCGCGGGAAGCGCGCTGCGCCGAGCCGAACAGCCTTCGTCGGCGCCGGGTCGGTGCGACAAGGTGTCCCCGTTGTCCGGCGACAGCAACCTCGTTGCATCCAGAGATGCAAACGCTCTCAATCGATTGACCGCCGTTGATCGAATTCACGCCCCTCAAGATTGCGACGAGTGCTTCATTCTCTTATTAGTCGAAATTGTTTTGAAATGTTCGATTCGAACAGGTTCGATATCGCCTGGGAATGACGATGCGATCAGCCGCCATCGATGGTGAGGATCGGCTCTACGACGAAAGATGAAAAAAGATGATTCCGGCCCCTGCCTCACCAAGCCGGCTGACGCCCGTCAAGCTGATCAGCGTGATCCGCTTCCATCTCGGTGAACTTTCCGCCCGCAACGGCCATCACGAGTTCGAAAGCCTTTGCCGACATCTCGCGCGGGCACGGATCTATCGCAACATCATTCCTGCGACCGGACCGGTCGGGGCCGGCGGAGACCAGGGCCGCGACTTCGAGACGTACAGCGCCGGATACGAGGTCGGACTCTTCGACCGCAAAGTGTCGGACGGAAAGGCCGTCTTTTGTTGCTCACTGGAAAAGCGGATCGAAAAGAAGATCCGCGCCGACGTGGCTACGGCGACGAAGCAATCTGTTTCTTCGGGCAAAATCTACCGGTTGGCAAACGCCATGCGCTGCAGAAATGGGCCACCGAAACCTACCGCGTGAGCCTCGAGATCTTCGATGGGACGGCTATCGCCGAGATGCTGTCGGAACGCGACGTATTCTGGATCGCACAGGAATTTCTGCACATTCCGGCCGAGATCGTTCCTGCGGCGATCGACGAGGGTGGTTGGTACGGAGCACTGCTGCAGCGATGGAGCTCCCGCTCACCGCTGACCGTGAGCGCCGCCGATTTCTCCGAGATCAAGTTCGGTCTGCGTCGAGCGACGTTCCGCGAGGAGGCGCGACCGAACCTTCTCCTGTGGATCCAACTGATGGAACGGTTCCTCGAGCATCCAGCTCCAAGACACCTGCAACGCTCCGCCATCTACGAGATTGCCGTCGCGCACCTGCGCGGAAAAGGAGAAATGACGAGCCAGGCCGACAGGCTGAGGGATTATTTCGCCGATCTCGGTGACTGGCTTGCTGTCGCGGATCTGAAGGACGCGGCCGTCCTGCAGACCTACGCATTCGGTGGCTCGCTTTTGAAACAACTCGACATGGATCCCGGCGAGCTCCTGACTTGGCGGGCAAACCTGCTCTCTCTCCTCGATCGGGAGATTGAGGCTACGACCGGGCCTGGACGACGCAGCGGTCTGCTCGACACGCGCGGCTACCTCAAGCTGCTTCCTGACGCCACGGGAGCGGAGCCCCCGGTCGATCAAGCGTTCGACGATTGGGATCGGATGCTGGAGGATGCCGAAGAGACGCCGCTGTTCCCGATAGCCGAGTTCGCAAGCCATCTCGCCAAGATGACCGGGGGATTGGGGCACCACCCCAGGTTCGAGAAATTCGCCGAACGGGTGGACGAACTCCTCGCCAAGCGACAGGGGCTGGTGGTCGCGGCCGAAAGCACGTATGAGCGCGCCCTCGAGTTCTACAAGGCCGACGACCTGCTGCGTGCCGTGCGCGATCTGCATCGCATCCAGGTCCGGTGGTTCACCGGGGACTCGATGGTGCGGTTTCAGCAGGCGAGCTTCATGCTCGCGAATTCGTACCTCGAACTCGGCGCGGCCTATGCGGCGAAGTACGTGGCTTTCGCCGCAGCCCACCTCGCCCGCACGTCCGAATACCTCGAGGTCGCCTCCACCGCGCCGATGATGCTTTTTCTCGCGGCGGACGCCGAGGACGGCGCCGGGAATTCCGTGTCCTATCTGCACCTTCTGCTGCTCGCGATGCTCGCACACTTCGAACAGAATCCGGATCCACTCGACCAGAACAAGCATCCGGAGATCGAAAAGCAGCTCGGCCAAGCGGCGGCACTTCGCGGCTTCGCCGCCAGGTCGGGCCCCTCGCAGCTCGCCGTCGTCGATCGCGCGCTGTCGATCTGGCCCGCTCCGTTTCGGGAGTCCGTCGTTCGGGCGTCGCTCGATCCCGATGGATTCTGGACAAAAGGCACGTGGGACGAAGCCTGGAGCACGATGGAGCAAAGCTTCCTGGATCGGCCGTTCGGCGACCTGGGAGGCGCGCGCACCATCGGTTGGCGCGCCCTCGGAATCCATTGGACCATCGGCTTCATCAACGATGTCCGGACGGTCGCCGTGGCGGAAGAATTCGCCGCGAGCCTGCAGATGGCCCTCGTCTCATTGGCAGCCCACGACTTCTGTCTGTTGCCGATGCGCGCACATCTGAACGTCTCGCTTTCCGAGAAGCCTCGCATCACGGTCGACGAAAGCAAGACCGGCGACGGCGTCATGACGCTCGAGCTTGCAATCCGCCGAGAGTCGCACGGAAAAGACTTGGCTCGCTGGTCATCCGAGACGCTTGCGCCGATCGCCCGAATGCTGGAGCTGCTTTCGGTCCTCCGGGCCGATCGACTAGAAGCCATCATGAAGGAGTCCTTCCCCGACGTCGCGGGCAAGATCCACGTCGCGCTCCCCTATCGCGAGCTCCACCGCGAATGGGTGGACGATGCGAACTTCGACACGGATGGACGACAGGCGAGCCGACCTCTACTGGCAGACCACGAGTTCAACTGCCGCAGCCATCCGCAGCTCTCCGCCAAAACCGGTCCCGGACCGGGATATTTGCGAGCGGAAGCACTGCAACGCATCGAGATCAGGTACAAGAAGGGCGCCGCCTGCAGCGGATTCACTGCCCGCCGGCTCATGGCTCATCCCGAGCGGCGCAAGCTCCTGATGGGATGGCGCGCCGAAGGATTGAAGGATTGGGAAATCCTGTCGATCATCGCCAATGCCGCCATCAACCTCCGACATCCCTTGACGGACGACGACGCATCGGAAGCAGAAGCGATGGAAAAACTCCGCTCTGCGCTCGAGTTCGTGGAAACGCCCGACACCGCGATCGACCCCGACCTGATTCCCGAAGGCCTGTTGCTTGGGCACCGTCGGGCGTTTCAGGTCGCCTATCTGCGGTCGTGGAATCTCGATGTGCACTACGCAAAGATAGACGAGAAGGCCGTCAAGACCTTGCTGATCGAACGCTACGGCCTAAGGAGCGACGATGTCGATCATCCGGATGCGTTGGGATGGGATACGACCTTAGAAGATTCTGGAGAAGTCGGTTCATAGCCCAATGGCGGTCGCCAGTGGCCGTATGCAGACGTGGACGCACCGGCAGACGTGCCGCAGTAGTGTCGGCGCCAGCATATGATACGTCGAGATACTTGCGCTGTTGCACCTACTTGGCCGCGCCACTGTCGCATCGTTGGAAGGTTTAAGCTCGCGCTCACGTACCCAGCGCGGTGAGCGCCCGGAGGTCTTCCGCGGCAGCCGCGACACTGCATGCCTTCAGGCAAGATCGATCGGCAGATCGTACCGGCGCTTGTGCTCGTCCAGGACAGTTATGTGTGCCTGCCCTTTATTGACGCGGGTATTGAAGTGAAGCTTTTGAGTGCTGCTACGTTGGCCGGAGGGAACGACGAGAGTGGACGGGCTCGATCCCCCCGGAGGCTCAATCTCGAACCGCGCGGTACTGCGCATATCCTTCGGGATCCAGTCGGCAGGCGGAACGTGGCCGGCCTCGACCTCGACATCGACGTCCAACCCGTCCCCGCTCTTCTGGACGCTGCTGTTGCGGACGCACACGAAGTACGCGCTCGGTATCACCGTCTGGCACATATCGGCCAGATTGGACGGAGCGGCCAACTCGGCGCTTCTCGCTGCCGCGCGCGCGGTGCATTTGATCGCGAACAGCTTCGTCACGTAACGATCCATCAGACGGGCTTGGCCGCGATACCGCCACTCGTCGAAATCACAGGTCCCCCACTGACCCGCTGTAGCTGAAGTCGCCACGCCTTGAGCCAGCAGTGCCGCATAGAAAGTTCGCAGCGTCTTGTCTTCTCGGAAACCGACAAGCGCATTCCCGATCGCGGTCATCAACCAGTCCGGCGCAATTTCCCGATCGATGGCGAACAACTCCATCAATTCGGCGACATACCTTCCATCCGGAGACTCGGCGGTCGCACCACCGGCTGCTCGCCATCCGGCCCTGGGTCCGGTCAAGGCACTTTTGTTGTGGAATGCCGCACTCCGAGCCGTGGGTGCAGAGACCGACCGACGGGGACTGGTCAGAAGCACTTCGCCGGCAAGTTCGACTTCGAGTCCGTCGAACGCGCGGATGAAAATCGTCGTCGGCGATAGTTCGATCGGGGCACGCTTCGGTGCGTCGCCGACCCCGGCCAAAATCCAGGTATGCCGACCATCGTGAGTGCGGAGCGCCCGCGATCCGATGCGACCCGATCTCGTTGGTGAAAAACTCATACCGCACGAAATCCGTGAAATGATCTACAAAAACAACTTGCCAAGCTCGATACGGTTCTTACGGCGGAAAGCTCGGATTTTGCCATTTTTCACGTCCGGAAGGGGAAAAACCTGCGGGTTAGCGTTACCCGTTCAGCAAGAAGTGTTCCAAAGTTCGCCGCTCGATTTCCGTCAAAATTTCCAAGGCGGCGATGTGGGGCGCCGTACCGCCGAACCCTGCGGCGTACAACTCCACGGCCTGGAGCAGCGGCTCGTCCAGCGTGACGACGATCCTGCCTCGATTTTCCGTCGATTTCGGAAGGATTAGCGGTTCCTGCGACGGCCTGGCCAATCGGCGGACAAGCAGCATTCGCGTCAGACTGGAGGCGGAAAGGCCGCATTTTGCAGCGTATTTCCTGAAACGATCGGCGCCGACCTCGTCGAGGTATGGATATATCTTCGGCATATCCCGGATCGCGCAACGTCATATGGGTGCCCCGCCCAGCCGATCACACACAATATAGACTCCTTTGGAGTCAGACGCAACGCACAACGGCCATCCGCGCAGTGGACAACTAAAGATTGGGCACATTGCGGCCGATGGCAAGCACTGCGCTTCGACAGCGTCACAAGAGCGTCATGCCGCCATTGAGTGCGAGGCTGCCACCGGCAGCGGCCAGCAGCGCGCACCCCGTAGCGGAGCGAGATCGGTCCGCAGCCGGGCTCGTCCATGAGGCCGAGCCCGGCGTCGATCGGGCGCACGTGCTCACGCGTGAGCCAATTTCACAGTCGACGTTGCGTATTACAGCCGATGCAGATGCTCAGGACCGTCGCGTCGTCGCTGCAGCGCCGCTTCGCGCATCGATTGCGACCAGGCAAGCTCCGATGACCGAAGAGAGCGAACAGATCGCTGGCCGCGGCCAGAGGCATAGTGGCGTGCTCGCGTTCGTACCAACCGTACTCGGCAGTGGCGAACGTACAACGTCGTTGCACGGGACCGGTCTTAGCTGCATCGCCGCAATCTACGCCGAACGGCGACTGGTCCGTTGGTCGAACGGCGCAAGTCCGTTTTCCGGTTGATATGCCACGATGTTTGGGTAATGCTTACCAAAGATTGCACCCTCCCTTTTTTGCCAGCAGACGCGTTTCATGCCTCTTCCCCTTGTTACGATCTCCCTGCAACGACCCACCATCGGACACATCACTGGAAGGGTCACGCACGAGGACACCAAGCGCACGTTCACGTTCGAGAGCCGGGACGTCAACCAGACGCTCCAGTCGTATGCCGACGCGATCCGGGTCAAGATCGAGCGATACATGGCGGGCATGGGCAACGCGAACGACGAGCTCCGCGGCGCCGCGAATTCCGGTTGGCTCTTCCTGGACTCGTTGTTCGGGAAGGTGTGGGACGCCGCGACCGGTCGCCCGGATCCGACCTTCAAGGCAGAAATCCTCGCCTGGCTGTCCGCCAAGGGCGGCATGGTAGTCGTGGATTCAGAATACGCGCATGCGCCCTGGAATTTCCTCTACCTCTCCAAGCCCGGGGCTTCCGCAAACGTCTCCGACTTTCTCGGAGCCCGACAGCTGGTGCTTCAGCGCGTAAATCTGAGCGGCGGACTTCCGCCGGTATGGCCGATCCGCAAGTTGTTCGCGATCCACGGCAAAGACGTGCCGATGGTCGCCGAGATGAGCCAGATCGAAAGCCACGCGAATAGGACCGGCACCGCCCTGCAACGCTTCCCCAAGGACATGACTACGCGCGTGATGCACTGCCAGACCGAGTTCGACGCGTTATGGGCGAGTTCCGATCCGAGCGTCGTTCACGTAGCGAGCCATCTCAGTCCGCCGCCGCGATCCATCACCGGACAACCTGGCCCGGATTGGAGCGCCACGATCCTCGTCGCCAACGACGTGTGCGACGAGGAGCTCGAACTCGGCGACGTCCTGGCGAGCGTGGGATCGAGCAGAGCGGCGATGGAGCTCGGCTTCTTCAATCTGTGCTCATTGGGGAAGAGCACCTTGCTGCTGCAGGGCGGAGTGGCCGCGGCGTTCGCGGTACGGCTTGGGTGCAGCATCTTCGTCGACATGATATTGCACAGCGACCTGGCGGAGAAATTCGCCGGCGCGTTCTACGCGGCGTACCTCTCCGGTGAAGATCCGATCAAGGCGTACGATCTCGCCAAACAGAGCGTCTGCGTCTCCGACGAGGAGACGGTCAGAGCGCTTTGTTACCGCTTCACGTTCGGCGATCATCTTCTGGACATGGCGGCCTGATGGACGCGCGCGTCGAAGAACGTCACGGAGAGCGGCACGCGTTCCGACCGGCGGAGTCGCACCACGTCCGTCGCAAACGCCGGCGCGCGAAGCAAAAGTCGGTTGCCACGAACGAGGCCCGGGCGATCGCCAGAATGTTGCGGGTCTCGCCTCAGAAGTTGAATCTCGTCGCCGCGCTGATCCGCGGAAAATCCGCCGCCACCGCCCTGTCGCACCTCGACTTCACGCGTAAACGTGTCGCAGTCGACGTGAAAAAATGTCTCCAATCGGCCATAGCGAACGCAGAGAACAATCGCGATCTTGATGTAGACTGCCTGGTGGTCGCCCAAGCTTACGTCGGCCACGGACTGAAGATGAAGCGGTTCACGCCGCGCGGCAGAGGCCGCTCCGGGCGCGTGGATAAGCAGTTCTCGGAATTGACCGTCGTCGTACGAGAGACAGAACCGGCCGCGCCCGAGCGGCCGAGGAAGGCTTCGCGCTTGTCCCACGCAACACCCCGCGCGCCGGACGTCGAGTACGGAATGTAATCTATCTGCGCCGAAGTGTTCTTGATGTTGTAGGGCGCGGCGCCGTCAGAATTGACAATGACGGACTGGCTCGGGCCGTAGCGGGAGCTTACCAGCGGATTGAACATATAGACGCGCGCCATGGCCGCGGTCCCCGACAGGGTCGTAGCGTGTGCTGGCGCGGTTGCGAGAGACAGCGTCAAGGTAACCGCGCCCGCGGAGTGTATTTCAAGTCAACTTGAAATAGCAATGATAACTTTTTTCGCCTTGCGTTTGGCCGCGCCGTTGTTCGCGACAATGAAACGCTACTCGTTTGCAGCGGCAAATGGCGTAGCGGCTGGTGCGACGTGCAGATGCAGACGATGGATTCGCCGGAATGCGTCACGCACGATCAACTAATTGTGCGAGATTTTATCGGGCCTCGCTTTCCTTTTCGGGCGACCGGTTGCACTTCGCGTTTAACATGAGTAGAATACGCTCTTAGGTTGACGAGAGGATCGCGCGAATGAATCGGCAGCGCATCGTTTACAAGGCATTGGCGGGTATCACCCTGCTGGTAGCGGCAACGGCGGCGGGCCACGCCCAGACGCGAGCGCCCTTCTCGAGCCTCGGCGTATTGTCGGCACCGACGCCGACACCGTTTGCGGACAGTAACGGGCTGATACCGCCGAACTATCACGGCCCACTGTTCAAGCTCAGCCATGATTATCCGGCAACGGTGGCTCCGCCCGGCGAGCTGCCGTGGCGAAAGGCGATTGGCAATGGCCCGATCACAGTTTCGAACGCCGGCGCCTACACGGCGGCATTGAAGGACTATGTCGCGGCTGACATGCGCTTGATGCTAACTGACTCCCCCAAATGGAACGCGGAAAAACTCGGCTGGTACAGTGAACCGTGGACCGGATATCTGCGCGAGGCGACGCACGGCGTCTACGTTGGGAGTTCGCCGTTTCCGGCGGAGCTTTTCAACGGATCGGGTCTGACCAAGCCGTTCACAACTTACGTGCTGACTTTCTACGACAAGCGCGCCGGCAACGCCCTTTACAACATATGGGACAAGACCGCGACCAACCCGAAGATCACGACTGCAGCCGCGCAGTTCGCGGATGGAGCGGTCATCGTCAAGGCCGCTTTCAGTTCCGCCAATGCGGACGTCTGGCCGGTGATGCAGGGGGCGCAGCAATGGACGGTTTACGTTTCGACCAATGCGACCAAGCACACGGACCCCTCCCCCAAACCGGAAATGGATCAGGCCTCGTTCTTTCAGTTCGACATCATCGTCAAGGACCCCAAATCCGCACCCGCGACCGGATGGGTATTCACGACGCTGGTCTACGACAAGGATGCGCCTGGAAGCGATTTCTGGGACAAGATGGTGCCGCTTGGGGCCATTTGGGGCAACGACCCGCAAATCAACAGTGCAACCTCGAAGGAACCGCTGACGCAAACATGGATCAATCCCCAGGCGCCCGCTTATTCGAAGATGACGCTCGGCTGGGGCGGTCGCCTGTCAGGTCCCAATGATGGTGCGGTGAATGACGCGGTGATTGATGCCGCGGTTCCGGTGGTGTCGCCGAATCTACCCTCGTCATCATGCATGAGCTGCCACAGCGTCGCTGAATGGCCGATGAAATCGTTCCTGCTGCCGACCGCTACGGACCCGCAAGCCTTTCCTCCCCAAGGTTTCGCAAATTCGGACTTTTTGGTGATGTGGCCGCCCGGGTCCACGCAAGGTGGCCCTGACAAAGTGCCGGCCTGGATGCACTGGTTCCAGAGCCGTCCAGGCACGGAGTCTGCCGACTCGGGCACCGCGGCGTTCGACTATGACATGGTCACCACCTTCAAATCGCTGAATGCCTGGAGTTCCGTCAACGGCGGCGGCGTCAGCAATCTCACGGCGGCGCGCAGGACAATTCCCCTCGTGGGCGGCAACTACAACGGCCGGCCCTTCAGGTAAGAGGTACGGAGCCAAGCTAACAACTTCTTGGCGCGACCCGACCGCCGCGTCACCACCGATGCTTCTCGTGGAAGAAATCGTCTATGTCCACGACAAGATTGCGCCGGCGTGCCTCCTGGTAAATAAATCGTCCGACTGCCAGATCGAGGATTCCCATGCCGAACGGAGAGAAGACCGTCGGACGGCCGGGATCGATCGTCACCGTTCCGCTCATTGCATCGGTGATGGTCCCAGTTATGAAAGCGCGGCCTCCGGTCAATTTCTCCGCCAAATGGGGTGAGGTGTCGGCTTGAAGGCAGTGATCCACATCGTCGACGATATTGTTCGATGCGAGGATGATCTGCTCCGAAAGGTCACGCAACGATATGTGCAGGATCAAAGGATTGTGTTCGAACGCTTTCAGGTCGAACACGTGAGGCCTTGCAGCCGTGGTGGCGAAAACAACCATATCGGAGCCGGCGATCAGCTCATGCTGTGTCCTTGCCAGCAACGTGGCGGCACCGGGTTCGACATGCTCCAGAAAGGCGGACGCGCTTCCGTCATCGGTGTCGTAAGCCGCGACTTCTCGAAATTTCCATCTCCGCGCGCGAAACATATCGTAGATGTTTCGGGCAATGATCCCGCATCCGATGAAGCCGATGCGCAAGTCGCGGGCACGTTCGCTCAAAGGTCTGACCGCGGAAATCAGCGACTCCGCCGCCAGCACCGCCGAGGCAGCCGTTCTGACCGCGCTTATCAGCGACGCTTCGAGGACAGCGAAGGGATATCCGGTATCCCGGCGATTCAATATCAGCACGGCGGAGGCGCGGGGGATTCCCGCGGCCACGTTTTCGGGCCAGCTTGATATCCATTTCAATCCGGCCACCGCGGATTCATCCCCAAGATCCGCGGCAAGCGCGATGATGCGATCCGTCGGCCTGTCGTCGAAGCGCAAGAAATGACTTCGCGGATTGTGGGCCCGGCCCTCGGCCTGCGCCAGATAGGCCTCTCGCACAATCGCCACGGTATCGGGCAGCACATCAGCGAGGATTTCAGCTGCTGCTTTTCCGGAAATGATCCCGAAGGAAAAAGAGTCGGCTGTCTGCCATTCGGGCATCGTCCAAATCTCGATACTTGCGTTACACGGGTTCGAACGAGCGGATTCCTTCCAACAGGCCGGGAAAGCGTTCCCGCACCCAATCGTCGTCATAAATCGTATCGACATAGTGATCGCCCAGATCCGGCGACAAGGCGACGATGCACGAGCCGGGCGCGATGCGTTGCCCGAAATTGGCTATCGCGGCGAGCACCGTGCCGGTCGAACCGCCGACGAGCAGACCTCGTGCCGCCAGCCTCCGACACATCGCGACCGTGTCGAACTCGGAAACGTAGACGAGTTCATCCATGACGGCTTCATCTGCTATCTCTGGCCTTCGACTCGTGCCCAGTCCTGGAACGTGACGTTGGCCCGGCTTGCCGCCGAAGGTGACGGAGCCGATGGTGTCGACGGCAACGATGCGCGTGGCTGGCGATACCTTGCGCAGATAGCGCGACACCCCCGTCAGGGTTCCCGTGGTTCCCGTGCCGACGAAGACGTAGTCCGGCCGCGCGAACTGTCGAACGATTTCGGGCCCGGTAAAGCGTTCGTGCGCGCCGGGATTATCCTCGTTGGCGTATTGGTTGAGCCAGATCAGATCGTGATCCTGTTTCAGCCGGCTCGCGATGTACTCGATCCGGGCGCCCAGGTAGCCGCCATTGCCGTCCAGCCGGTTTACGATCACGACCTCTGCGCCGTAAGCGCGCATCAGCTTGTCGGTCTGCAGTGAAAGATTCGGGTCGCTCACGCATGTGAAGTGATAGCCTCGCTCTGCTGCGATAGCGCTGAGCGCAAGCCCCAAATTACCCGAGGAACTTTCGATCAATCGCGAACCCGCCCACAATCGCCCGGCGAGCTCCAGCCGTTCGATCATGTGCAGAGCCGTCTTTGTCTTTATCGAGGTCCCGAGGCTGTAGCCCTCGAGTTTCAAATGGACGTCCATGTCGACGCTGAGGCCGAGGGAACGAAACGGAATGCTGATGAAAACATTTCCGAGGATAAGGTCGCTTGGACGCCCGGCGAGCATGAACTTACCCTCCCGAGACGGGATAACACAACTTTAGATAGACGTCAAAGCCCGCAGCTTCAGCAGCAAGGTCAAGCTGAACTGGTGGAGCGGCCATGTCGCCGCCGAGGAAACCGTCACCACCGTGGAGCCGACCGATGCTCGGCACTGATCTTTTTATTGTGGCGGAGAGGGAGGGAGAACATACACCGCAGCCATGCTCCAAAGCTGATGTGTATCCCGTGGCAAAGCGATCTCGGTTTCGCGGAATGGCTCTGGGGGATCAGTTGGAAGCTGCGACCGCTCGCGTCGCGCTCGCTTGCTTGCTCGACAGTGCTTTCCTGATGCGGGACCACAAGGTATTGTACTCAAAGCGGTACTCACCATGTTTTAGCTTTGGAGAGTGCTACACTGCAGTGCTACACCGTCATCGACTGGCGGTTTGGGAACACACTGATTTTGAAGGATTTTTCCGCTACCAAAAATCGGTGGCGGAGAGAGCGGGATTCGAACCCCCGATAGCGTTCGGCCGCGCGCCTTTTGTCGAACCCGTTGTTCTAGTGGCGATGTTGAATGGCCGCCCGCAACAATCCTTCCTATCCACTGAGCCCGCCCAGTGTGCTGAATCATCCGACAAGCTTTGCCGGGCGTGCGCTTTGAATACGAGATTGCGATTTTCAGACGATACACAAATTGGACACCCAGTTTTCTCCGGTCACTAACTAGCTGCCTTCGTCTGGCGATGACCGGATGAGCTGCTCGGGGGATGTCCCGGGTTCTGTTGAATTTCTGAAGAGGTCGGCGTTGCCCACCTTGAGCCGGTAGGCTCGGGGTGCTGATTCCACAAAGGAGAGCAACGCCATGACGAGAGATATCACACCGGCTGGTTCGTCGGCGACCGGGGCGGTGGACGAAGCGTTTGCAGAAGTGCGGGCGAGCTTCGATCGGTTCTGCCTTGCGGCAGGGATCGAGGCGCTCGGCACGATGATGGAGGCGGATGTTGTGGCGGGCCGCGCCACGATCGCGAGGCGGCGCGGCGGACGCACCTTGGGCCGAACGCGGGGACGGATCGGCTTCCACGGCGGCAAGATCGAGGTCGAGCGCCCGCGGGTCCGGGGCGTGGATGGCGGCGAGGTCACGATCCCGAGCTGGGAAACGGCGGCGCAGGAGGATTGGCTCGGTCGCTGGGCGATGAACCTGATGCTGATCAATGTGTCGACGCGCCGGTTCGGCCGCGCCGTCCGGCTGCCCGAAGGTGACGTGCCGGTACCGCCCGGATCGGGGGTTTCGAAGTCGGCGGCCTCGCGGAGGTTCGTAGCGCTGTCGGCGGCGCGGCTGGCTGACTTCATGGCTGCCGATCTGTCCGCGCTCGACCTTCTGGTGATCCAAATCGACGGGCTGCATCTCGGCGACGATCTCGTGCTGGTCGCCGCGATCGGAGTTGACGGCGAAGGCAACAAACATCCGCTGGCGCTGGTGGAAGGGGCGACCGAGAATGCCGCCACGGTTCAAGCCCTGCTGGACAACCTGGTCTCGCGCGGGCTCGACCCGACGGTGCCAACACTGTTCATCGCCGACGGCGCGAAGGCGTTGTCGAAGGCGATCCGCCGCACCTTCGGTTCGGCCGCTGCGATCCAGCGCTGCCAGATCCACAAGGCGCGCAACATCATGGAACGCCTGCCGAAAGAGCATCATGCGGCCACCCGTCGGGTGCTGCGCCAGGCCTGGGAGCTCGATGACGCCGACAAGGCTGAAAAATTGATCCGCAATCTCGCGCGTCGACTCGACCAGCAATGGCCCGGTGTAGCGGCGAGCATCCTTGAAGGCCTCGACGAAATCCTGACTGTCGTCCGGTTGAAGTTGCCGAAGGAGCTTCGTCGATCGCTCGCCTGTACCAACATCGCCGAGAACATGATGGGCACCATTCGCCGCGTCACGCGCAACATCAAACGCTGGCGGGATGCCGGTATGGCCTTGCGATGGGTCGCGGCCGGCATGATCGAGGCCAACAAGGGCTTCCGACCGCGACGGCGCGCCCGGCACAATTGCGAGCGCCAGGCCGCTCTGCCGAAATGATCATCGACACCTCGGCCATGGTGGCGATCCTCTACCGCGAACCTGAAGCGGAAGCCTTCGCCCGTCTCATTCACGATGCCGACGCCTGCCGCATCAGCGTGGCGAACCATGTCGGGCTGTCGATGGTGATCGAGAACCAGCTCGGCCCGGAAGGAATGCGGCAGGCCGAGGCCTTCTTCCGCCGAGCCGGCATCACGGTCGAGCCGGTGACGGTCGAGCACGGCGAACTTGCCCGACAGGCCTTCCTCGATTTCGGGAAAGGGCGGCACAGAGCCGGCCTGAACTATGACGATTACTTTTCCTACGCTCTGGCGAAGGCCACCGGCGAGCCGCTCTTGTTCAAGGGCAATGATTTCAGCCTGACAGACATCGCGGCAGCATAGTCTCCGCTGGATACGCAGAGTCCTACTGCATTCACGGAGCGCGCCCGCCGATGCCGGACAGATCAATACGGATGCCCGATTTGTGGGGATCGCCGGGCGCCGGCTCCTGCGGTGACGGTGATGGT
This sequence comes from Bradyrhizobium sp. 27S5, assembly GCF_037217225.1. Lineage (NCBI taxonomy): Bacteria > Pseudomonadati > Pseudomonadota > Alphaproteobacteria > Hyphomicrobiales > Nitrobacteraceae > Bradyrhizobium > Bradyrhizobium sp. 27S5. Next base: position 76,305 of record NZ_CP147715.1, on the reverse strand, counting down.
GCCGCCGCAGCCGGCTGAGACGCCTCCTCCCGCTTCGGCTCCGGCGGCTTCGGTCCGCCAGGATCGGGAGCGGTAAACACCGCCGTCCCCTCAAATTGCCCGCGCGTCCAGGCCTCGACCGCGTCGTCGAACATCTGTGACATGACGCTATCGTCGGTCGGATTGCCATACCATTTCCAGACGATCCGCCAGACCTTGCCGAAGAGGGCCGTGCCCGCGCGGATGTTCTTGCAAGCGTCGAACAGATCCGGCGACATCTCCGATGGATCCTTCACGCCGAGACCGGCCGGATACTGCGTGATGCCGACGCGCACGACGGCTCGACCGATATGGCTGCGGGCGAGTTCGAGCGCCTCCTCCGGGGTTTTGACCGGCGGCAGCAGGATGATGCGATCGCCGCTGCGCACCATCACGGCAAGCGGATCGGGCGCTCCCGCGGCATGCAAGAATTTCTCGACGATGGCGGGTTTTAGGGTGGGATCGGCACATTTCTGGATGAGATCGGCATCAACGGCCATGGGCGAATTCCTGTTCAGAGGTTGAAGACGGTGACCGCGGGGAAGACCGAACAGCCGGGCCCAAGCATCGGCCAGGGCAATGGCGGCCACTGGCCAAGCCTTCGTCGTCATGACGAGCAGGCCAGTTGCGGTCGCCGCAAGCCCCCACCATCCCCATCCGGGAAACAACACGCCGGCCGCCCTGATCGGATGCGCCCATCCGACGATGCCGAAGGGCGGAACCGCCATCAGCACGGCCGCGATCAGATAGCAGAACGCCTTTTGGCTTCCCGGCCGGGGACTCCATAGGACGGCATGGACCGCGACGAAGCAGACGGACGCGGCGCCCCACAGCAAAATGCCGGCCCAGACCGACGCGCCGAAGAAGGTCGCAACGCCCTGGCGCAAGCCACGCGAAGCCGCCAGGAAATATCCCATCGCCACCGACGCGGCACGATCCTGCGACCACGCCCAGAGCGCTGGAAACAGCATCGCGAGCGGCAATGCGAGGACATCCCCGCTCCAACCGATCCAGCCGACGAGGACCGCCGCGACGGCGAGAAGGAGCGCGCGCCGGCGATCAGGGATCGAAAGTGAGGACCGGCCGCGCCAGGCCGAGGAGACCGGCCTCCGGAACCGGCCCAAAATACCTCGAGTCATAGGAACCTGCGAAAGTGGAGTGAAGGAAGAAATTGCCGGGCGGAACGACGCCCCCAGCCCAAGGCGGAAGCGGTCGTCCCTGACCGTCGACGGGGCTGAGGCGCAATCGGGGCAGAAGCACGCCGTCGATCATGACCACGGCGCCGATGTCGATGCGCGCACCCGAGAGCGCACCGACAGTCTTGATGAGCGGCGCGGCGCCGCCGGAGCATGGCCCCCGCCGAAAGTATCCGCGCTCGAGGCCGAAGACGGAAACCGGCCCAGGCGGCGGACAGACGAACACGAGATCGCCGGCGACGACTTGCCGATCGATCGGCACGATCCGCCACAGCCCGAGCGGCTCGCTTGGCGTCAGGTTGAGGCGCAAGCCGCCGAGCCAGGCGATGCCGGCGATCGCAATCATCGCCACGCCGCCGGCCGCCATGATCGCGGATGCTCGCCGACGCTGAACACAGCCTTTCCTTCTGGTCGCGGCATCCGACCCTGACGGCTCCGATCGCCGCTCGGCGGTCGAGGTCATCACAGCGACAACCCCGGACGCCGCGCCTGCCGAAGGATGTCGGCTTCTTTCTGCGCCTCCGCGGTTCGCTGCTGAGCCGCGAGCTGCTGCGCGGTTCTCAGATCGGGCCAGGCGGCTTTGAGCTCCTCCTTCTGCGCGGCGTTCGTCCCGCCGGAAATCGCCTCGAAAACCTTGCCGTCGGCATCCTTGGCCGAGAGGCCGACGAGGGCGCGCTCGCCGAACCGCTCGGACACGGCACGCGCAAAACCTTCCAGCTCCGCCTCGATCATCTTGTCCTCGAGCGCGAACTCCAGGGCAGAGGGCAGGTCGTTCCGATCGATGGCGTCGCGGATGCGCTCGAGTGTCTGCTTCGCCGACGGCGACAGCGCCGGAATGTCGACAGCGACCTTCAGCCGGGCGGCGCGCTCCTCCGCCTCGTAGCGATGTTCCGCCTCCGAGCGCAGCCGCAAGAACCGCTCAAGATCACGGGCGAGCGCCGGCACGTTGAGGTCCGCCCGCTGCCTGTCCTGCTTGTCGGCACGGCTGGCCAGAAGGCCGGTTTTGCCCTTCAGCGCACCGAAGCTGTCGGGCTTCTCCGCGAGTTTCGACAGGGTGGATTGCGCAGTCGCCTTGTCCTTCAGCATGCTGTCGATATCGACCTTGCGGAACGAGGCTTCGGGATCGGCGAAGACGAAGCGGAAGCGGGTCGAGATCTCCTCCCATTGCTTCTTCAAGGCGGGATCGGCGGCGAGCTTGTCCTCGACAACCTGGTCGATCGATTTGGCGAAGGTGGTGATGCCGGCGACCATCGGCTTTGCCTCCTTTGTGCCGTTGGGAATCGTCTGTTTCCGAGCTGCGCCGAGGCCAAGCCGGGCGCCGAGCGCGAGGAGCCGCGCTCCGAGATCGGCGAGCCTGGAGCTCTGCCGGACGGTCCAACGAACCTTGTCGGCGACGAGGGTGCGGGCGACACGCATGAGATGGAGACCGCGCGCTTCGGCAAAGCGCAGCGCGGCGCGATAGGAAGGGCCGCGCTCATAGTCGAGGGTGGTTTCTTTCGCCCGGCTCTGCGACAGGATCTTGGTGAGCCCGCCGGCCTTTCCGAAGGAAATCGCCCCGTAATAGAGAGCGACATTCTCGCGATGGCGGGTCAGCGCGACATAGGCAAGATGCCGGTCGAGCGAGAGCGTGGCGAGCACCTTCACCCGGTCGACGGTCGCGCCCTGGCTCTTGTGGATCGTGGTGGCATAACCATGGTCGACGTTCGCATAGAAGCGCTGGTCGACCTCGACGCGGCGCTGGCGTTCGCCCTCGCCGATTATCGCCGCGAACCAGCCCGACCGCGCCTCGATGACACGCGCGATCATGCCGTTCTTGACGCCGAGCGACCCCTCGTTCTTCAGGAAGACGATCTGGTCGCCGGCCGAGAACTTGCGCTGGCCGTCCTCAGTGCAGAACGCCTGACCATCCTCGACGAGGCCGCGCTCGATCAGCTTCGCCCGCGCCATGTTGTTGAGGGCGCGGACATCGCGCCGGAGATGGGCGAGGATCAGGATGGATTTCGCCGGATCGTAGTCGCGGTTCCAGTCCTCGATCAGCGCCGTGACGGCTTGCGCCTTGAACTTGCGCGCTTCCAGCTTGCCGTTCGCGCCATAGGCCTGCAGCGCCTCGGCAACGCGGCCCCGCGCGAGATCGAGCGAGGCATCGCGCATCCATTGCGCGCGCTGGCGATAGATGGTTTTGAGTTCGGCATAGCCGGTGCGCGCCACGATGGCGCGGAACGCAGCACCGGCCTCGATCGGTTGAAGCTGATCGGGGTCGCCGACGAGCACCAGTTTAGCGCCGGTCTTCACAACCGCTTCGACGAACAGCGCCATCTGCCGCGACGACACCATGCCGGCCTCGTCGAGGACAAAGATGGTCTTGTCGTCGAGTTGCTCGCGCCCGTTCGACCAGGCAAGCTCCCACGAGGCCAGCGTGCGCGAGGCGATGCCTGCTTCCTTCTCCAATCCCTCGGACGCCTTGCCGGCAAGCGCGCCGCCGACCACACGATAGCCGGCCGCTTCCCACACTTCGCGCGCCGCCTTCATCATGGTGGTCTTGCCGGCGCCGGCGCGCCCGACCACAGCCGCGATCCGCCCCTCACCGGCGACATGCGCGATCGCGACGCGCTGCTCTTCCGACAGACGGTCATGACGCTCGAAGGCCGCCGCCAGCACTTTCTCCCGGACGCCATGCGAGGATCGGCCGGCAAGCCAGACGGCGCGATGCGCCATCTCGGCTTCGAGCCTGATGAGCTCGCGCGTCGTGTATTTGGCGGGCTCGCGGATTCCGGTCTCAAGCGCGATGCGCTCGCCCTCCAGCCGCAGCACATCCGGGTTCTGGAGGATACGCGCCATCAGATGCTGGAAAGTTCCGGCATCGTCGACATAGCGGTGCACCACCCTGGCGATGTCACGCTCGGTGAAGACGCTCAGCTCGCGCGTGACGAGATCGAGCACGATCTCAGGACGCCGCAGCATCCGCTCACGGTTGTCGGCCTTTCGTTCTTCGTGGAGCGCGATACGCTCGAGCTTCGGGGACCAGCCCGCCTTCTTTCCTTTCCGGTCGATCGCCTTGGTCGACACGCCGATATGCGTCGTCGGGGCAAGATCGATGCCGCGCTCGGCATAGGAGCGGCCATCGACGCGGATCTCGAGGCCGGCGAGCGCCAGATGCTTGTTCTGAAGGTCGAGCCAGCCTTCGCGTTGCTCGAGGAACTCGGCCTTCTCTCCCGACCAAAGCCGGTAAACGATCTTGCCGAAATCGTTGCGCAGGGGTGCGCCATCATCACCGATGACCGGCACCTTCTTCGGCCCAAATCCGTTGTCGCCGAGAGGGCGAAGAGTGGTCATCAGATGGATGTGCGGATTGCCGGGCTCGTCATGGAAAACCCAGTCGGCGACCTGTCCGCGCGCGAGGACCTGGGTTGCGACGAACTCCCGCACCAGGGCGATGTTCTGGTCGACGGTGAGTTCGACCGGCAGGGCGATGATGAATTCCTTCGCGAGCTGCGCATCGGAGCGTTTCTCGAAAGCCTCGATTGCGTTCCAGAACGCCTCGGCGGCGCCGGCGACCGAGCGGTCGGCGATCAGCTCACGCGCCCATTGTGGGCCATCCGGCGGCAACAGGAATTCCTCATGCCGCAGGCCCCGCTTGGTGGAATAGTCGACGGTCCGCCCCTCCGCCTGATGCTCCATGCGCGCGCAGTGCCGGTACGCTGCCGACAGCACGGCGCTGCGGCCGGAACCGCGCGAAATGAGCTGGGGCGTGAAATGCGTGATGGCCAAGGCGGCGCGATCTCCCGGACGAGGGCGGAACACAGATGCTCGTCGGGGGCGGCGGCAGGGCCACGCCAGGGTGGGACACCCCGGCAGGCGGGAAAACAGGACGTCGCGGATGCGACGTATTACTGCGCCCTTGGACCGCTCTCATCGAGCGGCCGGGATGATCTCAAGCGGCGTCGGCTTTGCCGACTAGCTTTTTTATTAGTCGCTCGGGCCAGCGACTTCCGAAATCCTCCGCGCAGTCCCGCAACACTGCCCAGCACGGAGGCTCAACCGGAAATGAAGAAACCGTCGTCGAAGATCCGCGAAGAAATCACTCGCCTCCAGGAACAGTTGAAGGCCGCAGAGACACGCGAGGCCGAGCGGATCGGGCGCATCGCGCTCAGGGCCGGACTCGGTGAGATCGAGATCGAGGAAGGCGAGCTTCTGGCCACGTTCGAGGATCTCGCCGGCCGGTTTCGCGGGAAGGCAGGGAAGGCGACCGGAAGGAAGGGAGCCGAGGCCGGAGGCGATCCGAGCGCTCCTGCCGCGAAGGTCGCGTCTGGCGCGCATGCGAATGGCGCTGGCGAGGTATGAGCGCATGCGCCAGGCGTCATCCTCCGAGGCCCGCAAGAAGGACACGCGCGAGAAGATCGAGCTCGGTGGCCTGATCGCAAAGGCGGGGCTGCGCTACGAGAAGCGCGCGGTCCTGCTCGGCGCGCTGATCGAACTCGGTCGCCGGCTGAGAACCGACGAAGCCGAGCGAGCACGGCTTGCCGCGATCGGGGCGGAGGCGTTCGGCCGTGACGGCGAATAGGCTCCTTCTGCTGATCGTGCCGATGGCCCTGATGCTCGGCGCGATCTTCGGGTTGACCGGAATCGGGCATGGGCTTGCCGGCCTCGGCAAGACGGAGGCGCAGCGTCTCCTGTTCGCCCGCGCCGGGCTGGCGATGCCCTATATCGCGGCAGCAGGGATCGGCGTCATCTTCCTGTTCGCCACCGCCGGCTCCGCGAGTATCCGCGCGGCGGCGTGGAGCGTCGTCGCAGGATGCGTATCGGCGATTTCCATCGCCCTCGCGCGCGAAGCGATGCGCCTGTCCGGGGCTCCCGAGACCATCGTCCCTGGCCGATCAGCGGTGGCCCAGATCGACCCGGCGACCATGGTCGCAGCCAGCGTTGTGCTGATGGGCGGCATCTTCGCGCTCCGCGTCGCCGTGAAGGGCAATGCCGCCTTTGCGGCGCCAGACCCGAAGCGCGTTCGCGGCCGTCGCGCGCTGCACGGCGACGCGGACTGGATGTCGATGCCAGAAGCCGCACGGCTCTTCGGCAACGCTGGCGGCATCGTCGTCGGCGAGCGTTACCGCGTCGATAGGGACAGCGCGGCAGCTCAGCCGTTTCGCACCACGGATCGCCAGAGCTGGGGGTTCGGCGGCCGCCCGCCGCTGCTCTGTTTTGACGCCTCTTTCGGCTCGTCGCACGGCATTGTCTTCGCCGGTTCCGGCGGCTTCAAGACGACGTCGGTGACGGTTTCGACCGCACTCAAATGGGGCGGCGCGCTCGTGGTCCTCGACCCGTCCAACGAAGTCGCGCCAATGGTGATCGCCCATCGGCGCGCGGCGGGGCGCACCGTGCATGTGCTCGATCCACATGCGGGACAGCGAACCGCGCAAGGTCGTCCGCCAGAAGCAGCCCAGGAAGCAACGAACCTGCCGCGAACCGGCTTCAATGCTCTCGACTGGATCGGTCGTTTCGGCGGCACGAAGGAGGAAGACATCGCCGCCGTCGCCTCATGGATCATGAGCGACAGCGGCGGCGCCCGCGGTGTGCGCGACGATTTCTTCCGCGCCTCGGCGCTGCAGCTTCTGACCGCGCTGATCGCCGATGTCTGCCTGTCAGGGCATACGGAAGACAAGAACCAGACGCTTCGCCAGGTCCGCGCCAATCTGTCCGAACCGGAGCCCAAGCTGCGCGCTCGTCTGCAGGCGATCTACGACAATTCGGAATCGGCCTTCGTGAAGGAGAACGTTGCCGTCTTCGTCAACATGACGCCGGAGACGTTCAGCGGCGTCTACGCCAACGCCGTCAAGGAAACCCACTGGCTTTCCTATCCGAACTATGCCGCGCTCGTGTCCGGCTCGACCTTCGTCAGCGACGATCTCGCCGGCGGCCAGACCGACGTGTTCATCAATCTCGACCTGAAGACGCTGGAGACCCATGCCGGACTCGCCCGCGTCATCATCGGCTCCTTCATGAACGCGATCTACAACCACAACGGCGCGGTGACGGGACGGGCTTTGTTCCTGCTCGACGAGGTGGCACGCCTCGGCTTCATGCGCATCCTGGAGACCGCCCGCGACGCCGGCCGCAAATACGGCATCACGCTCCTCCTGTTGTTCCAGTCGATCGGTCAGATGCGCGAAACCTATGGCGGCCGCGACGCGGCAAGCAAATGGTTCGAGAGCGCGAGCTGGATCGCCTTCGCGGCCGTGAACGACCCGGAAACCGCCGACTACATCTCAAAGCGCTGCGGCATGACCACGGTCGAGATCGACCAGGTCAGCCGCTCCTCGCAGGCGTCCGGTTCGTCGCGGACGCGCTCGAAGCAGCTGGCCTCGCGGCCGCTGATCCAGCCGCACGAAGTGCTGCGCATGCGCGCCGACGAGCAGATCGTGTTCACCGCCGGCAACGCACCATTGCGGTGCGGCCGCGCCATCTGGTTCCGGCGCGACGATATGAAGGCTTGCGTCGGTCACAACCGATTCCAACCGGAAGAAAAAGCATGACGGCGCTGCGCTTTCTTGTTGTGGGAGCCAATGGCGATCATTGCGATCCTGGCGATCGCCATCGGTGTCCCCTCGCGGCATTCGCCGGATATGCCGGAGCGATACGAGACCACCACTTTGGTCATCCCGCCGCCTCTGCGGAGCGATACGCTGAGGGCCCGTTTCACGCTTTGCGATGGGCCGATCCGCGTGAACTGCGTCGTCGACGGTGACACATTCTGGTTCAGGGGTGATAAGATCAGGATCGCCGATATCGGCGCCCCGGAAATCTTCACGCCGCATTGCCGCGACGAGAGGCAGGCTGGCGAAATCGCCCGCGATCGGTTGCTGGTCCTACTAAACGCCGGCAGCTTCACGCTAGTCTCGGGCTGGCGCGACACTGACCGGTACGGGCGCAAGCTGCGCACGGTCACGCGCGCGGATCGTTCGCTTGGCGCGACGCTCGTCGAGGAAGGTCTCGCCCGGCGCTGGAACGAGCCGCGACGCGATTGGTGCGCCCTCGATTGATCGCGGCAGCCCGCCGCACACGCTACGATCATCGGTTTTCTCGACCGTGCCACCTACCGCGGGAGGATCGTCACCGGAGGACGAAACCGCATCGCGGGTTCGGTGCGCTTGGCGCATAGAGCCGTCCGCTCGCCAGAGCTGCCCGCCCCCAAAAGCCACCCTTCGCAAAAATGAATCAATATGCCCCTGATCGATTCAAAAAACTCATTGGACGCGGATTCTCCGATGCGGGATTCTGTCGTCATGATCGCGCAGCCCTACCAGCTCTATATCGAACGCACCGACGCCTCGAAGAACATGGCCCGGTTCTACGCCATGGCCATCGAACCGACGCTCTTCGGCGACATCTGCCTGACACGCCGCTGGGGACGGATCGGCGCACAAGGTCAGATGATGAAGCACAGCTTCGCGCGCGAGGACGAAGCGGTCAGGCTGTTCCTCGACCTGCTGCGCCAGAAGCGCAATCGCGGATATCATCCGAAAGGAAAGAAGGCGGCGACGTAACCAGATCGCTGTCTGCGCAGACGCGGTAGGCTCCCACCGGTTGGGTGGCGGCACCCACGGAACAGAGCCTCCGCGAAAGCGAAGCCGGCTCAGTGAGCCGGCCGTTCATCGTGCGGATTATATTCGTGGATGATGTCGAGGCCGTTACCTTCGTCGATCTCGTCGCTGGGCATGACGCCGTATTCGCCGTCGACCTGGAAGAGCGTGACCGGGACCATCAGGGTGCGGGCAAGGTTGAAGGCGTGGTTTTTGTGCGAGGCTGAGATAGGACATTGTCTTGAGGCTCCATCCGGAGCGGGGGAATTCCCGCTCGATGGCTCCTCGAAGGACCGGCCCCGGTCGCGATCACCGCGCCGGCATAAGCCAAGCGGCGGCACGCTTCGCGTAGCCGACCCCGCGCGGGTTGATCGTGGAAGATCCGGGGGTGGACCAGGACGCCATCGCACCCGCTTCGAGGAGCGCTTCTCCGCGGACCGAATGGCGCGCGAGTATGAAAGCGCGTACCGCGGATTGATTTCTGCCGCCGCCGGGAACTCGGCTGCGGCGTTCGCGGCGCCAAACGCTGAACGTCGGCGCGAGACGAGGCCGGCCGACGAACTGCCAGCGTCTAACCGATTTTTCGCTGCCCCCTTGAAAATAGCTCCTGAACATCCACATAAAATCCCTACGCCATCCCGATGGATGGTGAAAATGGATGCTTTCATGGTCGACAATGTGCGCGAGCTGCGACCTCGGATCCCCGATACAGAGAAGATCACGATCAACCTTGGCTATGTCGATCTGGGTCAGGTCGATCTGATGGTGCAGGAAGGGTTCTATTCGAACCGCACGGATTTCATCCGGACGGCCATCCGCAACCAGCTCGAACGCCACGCGGACGTCGTGAAGCAGTCGACGGTCCGAAAGGGCTTGGACTTGGGCGTGCGGAAATACACCCGCGAGGATCTCGAAGCGGCGCGGCGCGCCGGCGAGATGCTGCACATCAACGTGCTGGGTCTCGCGACCATCACCCAGGACGTCACCCCCGAGCTGGCCGGCGCCACCATTGCTTCGGTCTCGGTGCTCGGTGCCCTTCACGCCACTCCCGCGGTCAAGGCCGCCCTCTCCGACAGAACAAGGTGAATGCGATGCTGAGCCAGAACTTGATTTCCGAGGCCACGCGCCTCACGCTTACGGGCCAACTGGTCGAGGCCACCGCGCTCCTGCAGCGCATGCTCCGCGGCGAGTCGCCAGAACCGTCCCAAGCTCGTGTCTCGCCAGCTCGGCTCGAGCCGCCGACCATCGACGTGAAGGCCAGCGTCGTCGAGGAGAAGGAAAGCCGACGAACCACCCGGGTTTCTCCCGCTCCTTTGCAAAGCTTCGATCGCTTGAAAGACTTCCCCGGACTCAACCTGCGTGGTCCGATGACCCGCGCTCCGCCTGCCACGACGGATATCGCGCCCCAAGGCACGAGATTCATCGCAGGCACCTTCCGCAGCGCGAATGGAAGCCGGAATTACAAGCTGTTCGTCCCAAGCCGCTCCCAAGAAAAGCCGCTTCCTCTGGTCGTCATGCTTCACGGCTGCACCCAGTCGCCGGACGAATTCGCGGCCGGGACCCGGATGAATTTCCTGGCGGAAGAGCGAAATTGCTTCGTGGTCTATCCGGAGCAGCCCAGCGGAGCCAACCAGGCGAAATGCTGGAATTGGTTTCGCGCGGGCGACCAGCACCGGGACGGCGGGGAGCCTTCGCTGATCGCGGGCATCACTCGCCAGGTCATGCGGGACTATCCGATCGATCCGAAGCGGGTCTACGTCGCAGGTCTGTCGGCCGGCGGGGCGCTCGCCGCCATCATGGCAGCGACCCACGCCGATCTGTACGCGGCCGTCGGGATCCATTCCGGCCTCGCCTGCGGGGCGGCAAGCGATCTTCCCTCCGCGTTCGTCGCCATGCGGCAGGGAGGCGGGTCTGAAATTGCCGATGGTGGACCGCCAGTGCCGACCATCGTTTTCCATGGCGATCGCGACACCACGGTGCATCCGAACAACGGCGACCGGATTGTCGAGCAGTCCATCAAGGCGGCAGGTTTGAAAGCGAAGGTGAGCGACGGACGAGTGCCCCATGGGCACGCCTACACCCGCACGAACCTGACCGATCCGAGAGGGCGGGCCATCTCCGAGCATTGGAACGTTCACGGCGCCGGCCACGCCTGGTCGGGAGGCAGTCCCGCCGGCTCCTACACCGATCCCCGCGGGCCGGACGCGACGAGGGAGATGCTGCGCTTCTTCCTTGAGCATTCGCTCCCGGGTTAGTCGGGCTTCACAAAGCGCTCAGGTCGTCCGGCACGTCGCCGAACTCGCCGGTCGCCGGATCCCCGCTGCGGCTGAACGCGATCGCGCCGACGCAGCCGGGCTTGCGCGAGAGCGCCTCCGCCCGCATGACGGCCGCATTGGCGCTCAGGTCTCCACCGCTTCGCCGGCCGCTACCCCGTCGTCTGCCAGGAAGCGCGACCTAGCAGTTTACTGAAAAATCCAAGGAATTGGGCGTTTGTTCTGTCGCGGGTGCCATTGTTGGGATGATTTGTTTGAGAGTTTGAAGCGCTTTGGTGGTCTGGACGCCAAGTTGGCTACGCTGCAACCAGTTTGGGGATGAGGATCAGGTTGTAGGCGAGCCGCCAATTGCGACGTTGAAGACGCGACCTCCGCCCCCTGCGGGCCTTCCCAATTCCCCGAATCACCATTCCGACGTGCCGTGCCCACCCCGGCAGATCGAGACAGGTGCTCGTGTCGGTTGCTACCTGTCCCACGCTGCCTTCCCCGAATCTCAGGCGGGTTGGCATCTGCAATTTCACTTTCGATATCTGCTCAGGCTTTCCTCACGTTACGGCCCAATGGATGCTCAACCGCCCTCGGCGGCCTTTGCTCAGACAAGCCGCTTGCCAGCTACCAGATCAAACCTACTGTCTGGGTGGCACCTTCCTCCATTGGTGATCCGCGCCGTTGGGCACACTGAGAATTGCGAGTTACCCGAGTCCTTGCAGCACCAGCTGGTTCAACCTCGCCGCGAACGCAGCCGGGTCTTCCGGCAACTCGCTGTCGAGGATCTGCGCCTGCTCGAGCAGTAGCAGGCTGAGGTCGTCGACGACCTCTGAGCTAGCCTGGGCCCTGGTGATCGCCGTCACCAGCGGATGGCGCAGGTTGATCTCGAGGATCGGCTTGGTCCGCATGCCGCGGTTCTGCTGCGACAGGATGCGCTCGAGCTCGCGGCTCGGCCCCTGGCTGTCGGCAACGAGGCAGGAGGCCGAGCTGGTGAGGCGCGTTGAGACCTTGACGTCGCTGACACGCTCGCCGAGCGCGGCCTTGATCACCGCGATGGTGGCGGCTTCGTCGGCGGCCGGCTCGTCCTTTTTCGCCTCGTCCGCCTCGTCGACACGCGGGATCAGGTCGAGATTGAGATCGCCCTGGCTCAGCGACTTCAGCGGCTTGCCCTCGAACTCCGAGGGCATCGAGGTCCAGAAGGCGTCGACGGGATCGGACAGCAGCAGCACCTCGATGCCGCGCGCGGTCGCAGCTTCCAGCCGCGGATTGGACTTCAGCCGCTTGATGCTGTCGCCGACGAGATAATAGATCTCGGTCTGGTTCGGCTTGAAATCGGCGATGACCTGCTTCAGCGACCGCTTCTCGCCCGACGTGGTGGTGAAGCGCGACAACGCGAGCAGCTTTTCGCGACGCTCGAAATCCTCATAGATGCCTTCCTTCAGCACCGCGCCGAAGGCGTCCCAGATCTTGGCAAAGTTCTCCGGATCCTTCTCGGCGAGGCTTTCGAGCTCGGACACGACACGCGTCGCCACGGCTTTGCGGATCTGTGCGAGCTGCGGATTGTTCTGGAGCATCTCGCGGGAGATGTTGAGCGGGAGATCCTCGCTGTCGACCACGCCGCGGATGAAGCGGAGGTAACCCGGCAGCAGATCGGCATCATCGGTGATGAAGACGCGGCGGACGTAAAGCTTCACCCGGCCCTTCCGGTTCGGCTCGAACAGGTCGAACGGTTTCGTCGACGGCGCGAACAGCAGCACGGCGTAGGAATAGCGGCCCTCGGCGCGGTAGTGCAGCGTCATCGCGGGATCGTCGAAGGCGGAGTTGATCTGCTGATAGGCCTTCTTGTAGTCCTCCGCCGTCAGCTCGGATTTCGAGCGCTGCCACAGCGCGCTCGCCGAATTGATCTGGCGCGGTTCGCCCTCACCGGGCACGAGCTCAATGGGAAACAGGATGTTGTCGGAATAGGCACCGACGATGCGCTCGATCTCGTAGGTCTCGAGATATTTCTTCGCGTCGTCCTTCAGGTGCAGGACGATCTCGGTGCCGCGCACCACACGTGCCGCGTCCTCGTCGCTGGCCCGGGCGATCTCGAATCCGGAGCCGCCGGACGAGGTCCAGGTCCAGACATCGCTCTCGCCGGCGCGGCGGCTGATCACGACGATCTTGTCGGCGACCATGGCCATAGGCGCGGAATGTCGGCCAGACGTATTGCCTCAGGAAGTAATGTTACCCGGGATGAAGGTCTCGCAACTGCGGACCGCTCAGCGACTGACGAATCTGATCTCGGTATTCTGCATTGTGAGCTGGCGCATTTTTTGGATGACGATGCTTAATCGTTCAGCGCCAAATGCCTCACCGGAGTTTGTGCTGACCAAAGGTGAAATCCAATTGCTTGATCGGCTCGTCAAAGACAAGATTCCAGTCAGCGCACAACGAAAGACATTGTCGCATTATCTCATCAAGATCGCCAGGCTCGGCGGCTACCTCGCCCGTGCCAACGATCCGCCACCAGGGAATCTGATCATGTGGCGCGGATTGTCGCGAGTCATCGATATCGCAACGGGAGCGACACTCTGACTCAAAAATGTGGGTAATCGTAAGCTTCGTCGTATGCGTACGACATCAGCCCCCGAGTCGGTTCTGCAGCGCCTGCCGATTGGCAACGAGGCTGCTGAGGTTCAGCAGGTGTGGTGCTCGTCCTTGCTCCAATTGCCTAACCAGCGCCCGCGTGCCGTCCACCACGAAGACGCCGCAATCATAAGTGTTCAGCTGCTGGGTCATGCCGCGTGACTCCAGGCGGGCGCCCAGCCTTGCTGCGAGCTCTGCTGCGGGCGTGTTGTTGTATTCCCCCATGGAGTCGTAGCGATAGGCAACCGGCCTTTCGCGGTCGCGGCGATCAACAAACAGCAACGACCAATGGGTGCCGGGGAGATTCGTAGCACGGGCATTGTTCACTGGCAGGAACAGGAAGTCGGCTGTGTCGTCACCATTCTGATCATGGACGATGCGCTGGAATGCGCGTAGCATTTCGCTCTCGGTGCCCAAGCGCAGGCTAACAAGGGTTATGAGAGGATCCACGAACCGCGTCCGGGCGGCGAGATTCGGATTGTCCCCCCCCAACTCTTGCGCCAGGAGCTGGTAATCTCTCAGGACATGCTCGTCGCCCAGCCATTCCGTGTCCTCGAGCACCAGCCCGCGGCCGTGAGACGAGGCTGTCGGACCTAAAGCCCCGATCTGAGCATCGTAGGAGGTGCTCGGAAACGCCGGCACAGAATTAACATCGTCGCGTGATTCAGACGGCGTGGCCGCAGTCAGATCAACCAACGGAGGACCGCCGTAGGTGCTTGAGCGAGCCCTGGCAGCCTGCGCTGGCTCAAAGTGAGCATCGTCGCGCAACTCGGACGGTGTCGGCGCATTCAGAGCAAGAAATGGCTCAAGACCAGCGTAGATGTCTGAGGGAGCCCTGGTAGAGTGCGCTGGCGATGCTTCCAGCATCGGCCACATACTCCAATCAAAGTTGAGCGGCATCTGCGGCGACCAGGTTGAGGCGGACCAGGCAGGTTCCTGCTGTCCAGCTTGGACTATGTCCTGCGCCTGCTCCGGGGGAACCCCGGGCCACGGTGGGCCGTCTTCCACCATCAAACGCAGATCCTGATCATAACCTTCCGGGAGGACCAATGGCCGACTGACAGCTCGCTGCAGCGCCGTGGCATCTTGGTACCCACTCCCCTGCATCGTCGGCTGCGCCTGCCATGGCGATGCACCCAGTTGATGGGTGGGGGCCGACGTCAGCAGGCGACCGCCTGAAGCGACGATCTCGCTCAGTTGCCGCTCAATGGCAACGCCGTGCAGATTGTCTAGGGTCCTCGGCCTCTTCGCTGGCCTCAATTCAGCTGTGTCATGCTCATCGTTGATGAGGACCTCCTTGCTTGGCAGGAGGTTGCTCCTGGCAAGTGCACCGATCGGCTCGTCCGGGAACTGCTGGCGGTCGTAGCCCCAATTCAAGGGACGAATGGACTCTCCGGGATCCGATGACTGGTCATGGCGCGCGGCTGGCTCAAGAAGAGATGACGACGGGCCGGGTTCGTCCATCAGCTCCCAAAGCAAATCCTGATCGTAGCCTTCTACAGGAAGCAGCTCCTTTGGCCAACTGCCCGCGTCCTGCGACGCGCTGTGCTGCGCAGCGGCGCCGCCGACGGGCATCGGCTCCATCAGTGCCGCGTCTTCGGGATCAGGAACGGGGGAAATATGGCGCTCGCGCTCCATCGCTTTAGCGCCGGCCTGCGATTTTCGGAGATCAGCCAGTGCGGCACCGATATTCCGATTACCCCCGGCGTCCTTCCTATAGCTCTCGACATCTCCATCCAACGCCTTGCCGGAAAGCCGAGCAGAAATGCCCTTCTTGTTATTTTCACGCAGGTAGTCACTGAAACTGTTAAGAACAACTGCATAGGTACGTACGGTACCTGTCGCAGCTTTGTTTTTGTACTCTTTGATGAGAGCCACGTCCTGGGGATAAGGATTCAGCTTAGCGCGGCCTGCGATCGGCACGATCCCGCCCGTCGACTGCGAGGTCCGGAGATGATCTATTGCCGCAAGGAGTTTCGCGGGATCACCCTTTCCGATGAACTCGCGCGCATCAATGGTCAACGACTCGTCGTCGAGCCGAGCAGCAATGCCCTTTTTGTCATTTTCGAAGAGCCAGCGGCCAAACCTGCGAAGAGAACCTGCATAATCCTTGGTGGTGGCTTCAGCGGCCCCGCCCTTGATGAGGGCCTCCTCAAGCTCCGAAATAAGGGGAGCGTCCTCGGAATAAAGAGGCTGCTTCCTGCGAACCCCGGTTGATCGAGCCGGCTGCAGCGCCGAGGACGACGGGCCGGGTTCGTCCATCAGCCCCCAAAGCAAATCCTGATCGTGGGCTTCCGCAGGAA
Organism: Bradyrhizobium sp. 27S5; assembly: GCF_037217225.1. Classification (NCBI taxonomy): domain Bacteria; kingdom Pseudomonadati; phylum Pseudomonadota; class Alphaproteobacteria; order Hyphomicrobiales; family Nitrobacteraceae; genus Bradyrhizobium; species Bradyrhizobium sp. 27S5. The sequence continues at coordinate 60,325 of NZ_CP147715.1, read as the reverse complement.
GCAGCTCCTCTGGCCAACTGCCAGCTTCCTGCGACGCGCGGTGCTCCGCAGCGGCGTCGCCGACCCGCCTCGGCTCCGTCAGGGCCGCGTCTTCGGGATCAGGAAAGGGGGAAATATGGCGCTCAAGCTCCATCGCCTTAGCGCCGGCCGACGATTTTCGGAGATGGGTCAGTGCGGCACCGATATTCCGATTACCCCCGGCGGCGTCTTTCCTATAGCTCTCGACATCTCCATCCAACGCCTTGCCGGAAAGCCGAGCAGCAATGCCCTTCTTGTTGTTTTCACGCAGGTAGTCACTGAAACTGTTAAGAACAACTGCATAGGTACTGGCGGTACCTGTCGTTGCTTCGTTTTTGTACTCTTTGATGAGAGCCGCGTCCTGGGGATACGGATTCAGCTTAGCGCGGTCTGCGATCGGCACGATTCCGCCCGTCGACTGCGAGGTCCGGAGATGATCTATTGCCTTAAGGAGTCTCGTGGGATTACCCTTTCCGAAGAACTCGCGCGCATCAATGGTCAACGACTCGTCGTCGAGCCGAGCAGCAATGGACTCTTTGTTATTTGCGACAAGCCAGCGGCCAAAGCTGCGAAGAGAATATACATTGGCCTTGGCGCTGATTTCGGTGGCCCCGCTCTTGATGAGGGCCTTCTCAAGCCCCGAAATAAGGGGACCATCCTCGGAATAAAGTGGCTGCTTCCTCTGCCTTCTCAAAACTCCAGTTGACTGAGCCGGCTGCAGCGCCGAGTGCGACGGACCGGGTTCGTCCATCAGCCCCAAAACCAAATCCTGATCGTAGCCTTCTGCAGGAAGCTTCTCTGGCCAACTGCCAGCTTCCTGCGACGCGCGGTGCTCCGCAGCGGCGTCGCTGACCCGCCTCGGCTCCATCAGGGCCGCGCGTTCGGGATCAGGACCGGGAGAAATATGGCGATCGAGCTCCATCGCTTTAGCGCCGGCCCGCGATTTTCGGAGATGAGCCAGTGCGGCACCGATCCGCCTATTACCACCGACGTCCTTCTTATAGTCTCCGACATCTCCATCCAACGCCTTGCCGGAAAGCCGAGCAGCAATGCCCTTCTTGTTGTTTTTACGCAGGTAGTCACTGAAACTGCTAAGGGTAAATGCATAGGTACTGACGGTACCTGTCGTTGCTTCGTTTTTGTACTCTTCGATGAGAGCCGCGTCCTGGGGATAAGGATTCAGCTTAGCGCGGTCTGCGATCGGCACGATTCCGCCCGTCGACTGCGAGGTCCGGAGATGACCTATTGCCGTAAGGAGTCTCGTGGGATTACCCTTTCCGAAGAACTCGCACGCATCAACGGTCAACGACTCGTCGTCGAGCCGAGCAGCAATGGCCTGCTTTTTGTTTTCAAAGAGCCAGCGGCCCAATCTAAGAAGATGACCTACATTCTCCTTGGCAGTGCGTTTGACAGCCCCCCCTTTGATGAGGGCCTCCTCAAGCCCCAAAATAAGGTCAGCATCTTGGGAATAAAGAGGACGCCTGCGGGTACCGTAAACCTCTGCTGACTGGCCAGGCTGCAGCGCCGAGGCGCCTGGCATTGGCCCGCCGCCTCCATCCTGCGACGCTGGAGGGCATTCGTGCCCGCTCGCCTGCATGATGGGCTGCGCCTCCGATGGCGATGCGGCGACTTGATGGGGGGGGGCCTGCATCAGCACACCATCACCTGGACGGGTGATCTCGCTTAGCTGCCGCTCAAAGGCCGCCGCGTCTGTCGACGGGGACACCGGTGCAGTCTCTTGCTGGGCGGCGCTGTTCGATTGTTGCTGCAGTCGGCTAGTTGAGGTGAAATCCATCCGTTCTCACTTTCGAAGATGTAGGCGAATCAGAGCTCGGTTTGGATCTCATGCGCGGGGCAATCGAGACGGCAGCGCGGCGACCAAATCCGCGGCACAGAATGAGCTCTCAACGTTGGATCCAGCAACAAACCACCGTGGGTCCGAACCGTCCGCGCCGCAGGCAGTCGGCCACTCGGATGTTCTTCCCCACAATTTTTGCTATGAGAGGAAGCTGTCGAGTACCTGACGAGCGCTGTCGGGCGACGTAAAAATTGGCTCTGACTCACTTTTGTTGCAGTCTGAACCGCCCCGGGTTTGCCGGAGGCTCCAACTCCCGAGAGGATGGAGCCATGACGAGCAAGACGACGAACAAGTTTTCACCCGAGGTTCGGGCCCGTGCGGTTCGGATGGTTCCGGATCACGCCAGCGAGCACCCTTCGCGGTGGGCGGCGGTGAGATCGATTGCCGCCAAGATTGGCTGCACACCGCAGACGCTACATGACTGGGTCAAGAAGGTCGAGATCGACAGCGGACAGCGGACGGCGTTCCGACGGAGATGGCCGAGAAGCTGAAGGCCCTGGAACGGGAGAACCGTGAGCTTCGACAGGCCAACGAGATCCTGCGCAAGGCGAGCGCTTATTTTGCGATGGCGGAGCTCGACCGCCGGTCCAAGCCATGATCGCCTTCATTGACGATCATCGTGGGGCGCATGGGGTCGAGCCGATCTGTCGGGTGTTGCCTGATCGCCCCCTCGACCTACCACGCCCATGGGGCCAAACGGCGCGATCCCGCCAGGCTGTCGACGCGCGCCAAGCCGGACGCCGCACTGAAGATCGCTCGCGCGAAGCGCGACGGAAGTCGGCAGTGACGGCTCCTGAATAGGGGGTGTGGAAAAGGCTCGCGTCCTGATCGTGAACTGACAGAAACCGTTGAGCCTGACGGGACGATTTAAAACGCTTCATGGCGTCGCCGCGTCGGCTGATGAGAATTCTCGGCCCAATTGTTGAGAGCTTTGTGGTCGTCCGTGAAGAATGCAGATCGGCCTGAGACGGAGGCAGAAGTTATCTCGATAAAGTATTCGATTTTGCAGGAAAGCCGGGTGTTGGGCCGCGGTTTCTTGCGTTTTGGGATTTTGCTTTCGAGCGATTCGTGATTCCCTGACGGCCGGTCATAGGCATTGAGGACGGCGATGAGAGCGCTTATCGTCTCCCTCAGACCTGTGAGCGTGCCGCGCTCGATGCCACTTGCAGCGGCCGTTCTCGATTATCAGAAGTACCGAGTGAAGACCTTGCCGGAGGTAGCATAGATGTCATTCGGCCCTTTAATTGCGGTTTGTTGTCAAGCTCACATTTTCGAACTCTCCAACGGCAAGGTGGTAGCGCCCGCGCCGTCGGAGCTGGTCGGGGTTGCGGAGACGGCGCGGGCGCGGCTGATACATGCTCTACTGGCCAGGCATTGGACAGTACGGGCTGGTTGATGTCTTCGCCGGGGTCATGGTCCTTTCCGAGGTCGCGCAGCGCCTCATGATGATGTCCGGGTCGGACGCCTCAACGTCTGCAGCGGAGTACAGTCGAGCGCCACCAGCCGAATGAACGAGGTCGCCACAACACCGTCCCAGCGGGACATCGCCAGTCCGGCAGACCGGACCAGGAACTTTACAAGATCGGATCAGACTTCCTTTGCTTGGCCCCAGTCAAACGATGTGCCGTCGACCCAGATGCAGTGCAGAACAACGGCGATCTTGCGCGCGATGGCGACCTTCGCCTTCCTCATGCCAATCCTCTTGGCGAGCTTCATTCCCCAGGCCTTAAGGGACGACCACTTCTTCGTTCGATAAAGCAGGACGGTCGCGGCCTCGAACAGGTAAGTTCGAAGAAGACGGTCGCCCCATCGTGATATTTTGCCATTGATGTCAGTTTCGCCAGATTGATTGCGCCGAGGTGTAAGACCTAGATAGGCGCCGACGCTCGATGCTGATCGGAATCGCGATGGGTCATCGATCGTATGGCGGAAGGTCAAGGCGGTCACCACGCCAACGCCAGGAACAGTCATCAGGCGGCGCGTCGTCTCATCCGACTTTGCCAACTGGCGGACTTCATTGTCGAAGTTGCTTTGCTGCTTACAGATCTGTTCATGGATCGACAGAAGCGGCACGATCACACCGAGGAGCTGATGATCTTTGCCCAATAGCTCACAGACCTGATTGCGAAACTGCAGTCCGATCGCACGTGGCAACAGCAAGCCGTATTCTTTGATCAGACTTCGGACCTGGTTCTCGATGTCTCGACGAATAGCCACGAGCCGGGATCTCGCGACGAGTATCGAGCGGATCCTCTGACTTTCCTCGCTCTTGACTTTGACCTCTCGATACCAGCCAACCCGCACCAGCTCGGCCAGACCTCGAGCATCATTCTGATCGCTCTTGTTCATGCGTACCGACAAAGCCGCGTGGGCATGCCGAGCGTCGATGCAAACCACCGGAAGATCGACCCTGCGAAGTTCATGCCACAGCCAACTCGCCATTGCGCCGGTCTCAAAGCCGATGCGCTCCGCCTGTGGCGCCCGCTTGCGAAGCAGTGCCGTGAGCGCCCCCGGGTCGGACTTGGCTTTCCCCTCGAACGAGACCTCGCCCGCTTCATTGACCACGCATACTGAAGTTTCTTTTTGCGCGACATCGAGTCCGACATATTGCTTCATGACAGCTTCTCCGAGAGCTCGATTCTAATGGAGCTTTCGTGTCACGAGCGCTGACCGCAATTACGTCATCGTCTGCAATATTGACCCCCTAGGCCGGGGGATCGGCGTCCAAAATTGCCCCCCCGCATTGCCTCATCGAAAATGTTACCGAACAATTCCGCTGATGACTGGGGCGGCGTTACCGAATCAGGTCGGTGGCGCCAATGGCGAGCGGGATCAGCATGGGCGCAAGGCGCGAGGTGTTGGCCGCGGTGGCGAGGCGCTACCGTGCGGCTGGACGAGTGGAGAAGGGACGGATCCTTGACGAGTTGACAGCAACGACGGGTTGGCACCGCAAGCACGCGGTGCGAGCACTGTCGGTTGCCGGAAGGGATAGGCCCAGACCCCCACTGGACGAAGGGGCAACGAGCCCAACCGAACCAGCGACAAGTCGGCGACGCAAATACGCCAGCGTGCGCGACGCGCTGATCGCGCTGTTGGAAGCCTCCGATCGCGTCTGCGGTAAGCGCCTCGTATCGATGATCCCAGTGCTGTTGCCCGCACTCGAGCGGCATGGCCGGCTGAAGCCAACGAGCGCAGAGCGTGCGCTGCTGACAACTCTGAGCGCGGCGACGATCGATCGGATGTTGATCGACGTTAAAATTGCGGCTGCTGGGGGGCGCCGGCGGCGAGTCGGATTCTACTCGGCGATTCGACGCGAGGTGCCGATCCGCACTTTCAATGACTGGGCAAACCCGCCGCCAGGCTTTTGCGAGATCGACATGGTCGCGCACGGTGGGACCAGCGTCGCCGGCTCGTTTATCCAGACTTTGACCATGGTGGACATCGCAACAGGATGGACGGAATGCCTGCCCCTGGTGACACGCGATGGCAGCCTCGTCGTGGAAGCGATGACGCGAGCACAGGGCCTGTTCCCGTGGGTGATCTGTGGCGCCGACTTCGATAACGACAGCGCGTTCATGAACGACGTCGTCGTTCCATGGTGCCGAGCACAGAAGATCGAGGTAACGCGGTCACGTGCCTACAAAAAGAACGATCAGGCTTTCGTGGAGCAGAAGAACGGTGCGGTGGTCCGGCGGCTCGTCGGATACGGGCGCTTCGACGGGGTCGAGACGGCCCGCGTGATGGCACGTCTCTACGCGGCGGCGCGCCTGCTGGTGAACTTCTTCCAGCCGTCATTCAAGCTCAAAGAGAAGCGCCGCGAGGGTGCCAAGATCATCAAACGCTATCATCCGCCTGCCACACCATACGAACGTGCACTGGGGCACCCGAAACTCCCATCAGCGGTCAAGCGCCGTCTGCGCCAGACGTATCGGACTCTCGATCCCATACAATTGCTTGCCACGATCCGCACGGCGCAGGAAGAGCTCGGCGAACGGATCGGCAAGCGCGGTCTTGCGAAGGTTCCCACCGTATCGCCGGCTGATCCGCTCTCGTTTGCCCGATCGCTCGGCACGGCGGCAAAAACCGCCGAAGTGCGGGGCACGCACCGCCGGCCGAAACGGCGATACAAAAAGCGTATTCGCATGCCCTCGAAGCTCGATCCCCATCTCGCGATCATCGAGAACTGGCTCGCCGTCGAGCCACAGCTCACTGCACTGGCCATCGTGGGCAGGCTCGCCACGATCGATCCTTCGATGTTCAGCGACAAGCAGCATTCGATCGTTCAGCGCCTGCTTCGGTCCCTCCGGCGGAAGGTGGCGGAGACAGCCATCGTATCCATGCCCGTGGATGAAATACGGCCCGAGGCTCGAGACCGGTCTGGGGCAGTTCGTAGACCTTCATCCCGGGTAACATTACTTCCTGAGGCAATACGAGGGGTCAAATTTGCAAACGATGACGTAATTGCGGTCGACGCTCGGGAGGAAGGTACTCTCGCTATAGTCGAGCTCTCGCAATCAAAAGGATTCGGAGCAGCTATGATGAAGCAATACGTTGGGCTGGACGTCTCGCAGAGGGAAACGGCGATATGTGTAGTTGGCGAGATGGGAAAAGTAATCTTCGAAGGAAAGGCCAAATCTGATCCGGTCGCATTGACCAACTTGCTTCGCAAGCATGCGCCTCATGCCGAGCGCATCGGATTCGAAACGGGCGCGATGGCGAGTTGGCTGTGGCATGAACTCCGCAGGGTTGATCTTCCTGTGGTCTGTATCGACGCTCGGCACGCGCACGCAGCCTTGTCGGTGCGCATGAACAAGAGTGATCAAAACGACGCGCGAGGCCTCGCCGAGCTGGTGCGGGTCGGTTGGTACCGGGAAGTGAAGGTCAAGAGCGAAGAAAGCCAGAAGATTCGTGCGATACTCGTTGCGCGATTTCGTCTCGTGACCATTCGCCGGGATATCGAGAACCAGATTCGCAGCTTGATCAAGGAGTATGGATTACTATTCCCTCGCGCAATCGGCCTGCAGTTTCGCCACCAGGTCCACGAGCTCTTGGGCGATGATCATCAGCTCCTGAGCGTGATATCCCCGCTCTTGTCGATCCATGAGAACGTGTGTCAGCAACAGAATAAGTTCGATGACCAAGTCCGCCGGTTGGCAAAACAGGACGAGACGACGCGCCGTCGGATGACGGTCCCGGGTGTTGGCGTCGTGACTGCCCTAACTGTCCGCCATACGATCGATGATCCCTCACGCTTCCGATCCGCTTCGACAGTTGGCGCCTATCTGGGGCTTACGCCGCGACGCAACCAATCTGGCGAAACTGACACCAACGGCAAGATATCCCGTTGGGGCGATCGACTTCTACGGACTTACCTATTCGAGGCCGCAACCGTTCTGCTGTACCGAACAAAGAAATGGTCTTGCCTCAAGGCCTGGGGCATGAAGCTCGCAAAGCGGATTGGGATGAGGAAGGCAAAGGTAGCCATTGCCCGGAAGATCGCCGTAATCCTGCACTGCATCTGGGTGGACGGCACATCGTTCGACTGGGGGCAGGCGAAGGAGGCATAATCCTATTTTCTAAGCTCCTGGTCCGGCCCCGCCGGACTGGCGATGTCCCGCTGGGACGGTGGTCGTGGCGACCTCGGTCAATCGGCTGGTGGCGGTTCGTCCGCACTCCGCTGCAAACGTTGAGGCGCTCGATCCGGACATCATCATGAGGCGCTCGCGACCTCGGAAAGGACCATGACCCCAGCTACGACATCAATCCATTTACGCCGGAGCAGCCAACGACATCGATTATCCAATCCCGTCAGGCGATCGTGTCGCCATCCGCGATCGCTCCGTCTCCGCAACGCGACCAGCTCCGACGGAGCAATCGCTACGGGCGTGCCACTGGAGAGAAAGAATGACAGCTTGACAACAACCCGCAATTAAAGGGCCGATTGACAGGCCTGATGGGGACGCTGCTGCGCTACCCCTACGAAGTGCGCGATCCGAAGGAGTATTTCGACGAAATCGATGACGTCAAAGTCACCAAGGATATGCTCGAACTGGCCCGGCACATCGTCGAGCAGAAGGCCGGCAACTTCGAACCCGACAAGTTCGAAGACCAGTACGAAACGGCGCTGGTCGATCTCATCAACCAGAAGCGAGCGGGCAAGCCGATCACTCCGAAGGAGCGCCCGCGCGGCGAGAACGTCGTCGATCTGATGGACGCGCTGCGCAAGAGCGTCGGCGGCGCGGCGAAAGTCGGCGTGAAGTATCCGGTGACGCCTGCCGCCGGGTGCCCGGACCGGCTCCGGCGTTGGCGAACAGCCGGGCCTCCGGCACCGTGTCGGTGACGTCGTCTGGCAACGGCCAGGTCAGCCCCGCCGCCTCGAACCGGCGGATCGTCAACCGCACCGTCGAAGGGGCCGTGCCGACCCGCCGCGCAATCTCGCGGGTCGGCATCCCGGCCGACTTCAATCTGATCATATCGCGCACATGGCGCATCGCAAACCTCTCCGTCGGCATCCAGGTCCCCTTCGCAAAGCCGAAAGGCGGGACCGTATCGGAGCCAGAAGAGGCCTCGTCACCCCGGGCGACATCATCCCGGATTGGTGGGCGACATCGAGCGGAATGAGCATACTGGCCGATCTTGGTGGTGATCACATGTCTCGGCCTTGCTTTTAAACATCTAATCCGGCCTCTGATCGAGCAAGTCAAACGGAGAAGGCCCGGGACCAAAAGCCGCCCATGAGTAAGGGCGCCTCAGTTGGCGGCCTCTTTATTATCATCGTCGTCGTATTCAAATGACAGCTGAGTTGGGTCAAGAACGAATAGCGTCCTACGTCAGCTTACGCCGTTCGCTCTCAGCCCTATTCGCCGCCTCGAGCTGCCCTGCGATGTAGTCGGAGATATCGCCGATCTCAGCCTCCAAGTCCGCTTCCGGTATACCTTGTTCCTTGGCAGCATCGATGAGGCGGCGGCTCAGCTCGGCCACATCCTGCGACGCGCCGACAGTCCGATACTGTTCGACAGCGTGAACGCTATTCTCGATCCAGAAATCGATAAACTCGCGCGCCTTGCTCATCGTGCATCCTCTCCGCCAACCTCAAGACCAGCGTTAGCGCCGGTGAGCAAACGCAGCAAGGCCACCTCGAAGCCGGAGACGCCTTTGGCGAAATTTATCACTTCGCCCCAGTCCAGTCGGCGCGGAGATATCGTACCAGTCCACAATCCGGGAAGATCGGCAAGTTTCAGCCGGCTGTTGTGATGCTGACAGCCAACGCAGAAGACCAAGCACCCGTCTTGAAGCCATTTCGGTTCGACGACAGGGCCGGTCCAGTAACGAAGGTGACGAGCGGGCTTGTGACGCCAAGGCAGCCGACTCCATCACGATCTCCAGGGCTCTGGTGAATGGGCACCGCGTGGCCTACACCGCGTGGCCTACCATGTCATGCCAATTCGGAACGACGTGCACGGCGCCGACCGTGCCGCATTGCCGTGCACACAAGGCGCCCGCCGGCGAGCCATTCCGCAGGGCAGCTACCAGATGGCAAGAAGCGGCCGGACCATTTCGTGTAACGACGATGAGCCATCGCGGATGATCGCGCACGATACGGCGTGGAGTGAAGCCGCTAGGGGGCGCTCGGCAAGGTCCCCAGAGGCACCAGGCTTTGGTCGGAGGCGCGCCAGCCCGGTCGCAGTGCTGCCCGCGCTCCGCCCACTGGCACCGGTAGCCGGCGTTGCGAAGGAGACCTGCTCTCGCCATGCCCGACGCGCTCCTTGCGGGAAAGGCCGAGTTCGCCAGCAGTGGCGTTATGTTCTCCTCCGGAACATGCCCAACGCTTCCGGGATTGTTCTGCCGCCTTGCTACTTCACCATGCTCCTGCGCGGCGTCAGACTCGTCAGCGAGACGACGCTTTGCGCCCGATGCGCGGTTTCCGGCCGAGGCGGAAGCGGCTCTATCGATTTTTCGCGATCTTCAGATCGTGGATGTGCCTGGGCGCCCGACCATCGACGAGTGTTGCCTGCCTTGGGTCTGATGCGGGCTTCGTGAATGTCTTTGTGAGTGAGACCGATCTCGGTAACGCTCGCCCAGCGTGGAAGAATTAGGCTTGCCAGCGCTCTTGATCTCTCCCCCGCTCCTGCGCGGCGTCGTATTCATCCGCTAGCCGCGCGCTTCGCCTGCGCCTCGATCTCAAGCGCATTTGCCTGCGCGCGATAGGCGGCGCCGCTGCCAACTGTCGGGCCACCTCGGGCGGGATCTCGATCGCTTTTCGGCTGATCGACATGCCCGTAAAATAGGTATTTGGGGCCCGTCTGGCGAATCCAAACGAAGCGGCCCCAGCAACCCTTGGAGGCCCGGGGGGCGATTGCTGGGGCCACATGGCCAGTCCCGCGTCAGTCGAGATTGGTTAGCTTGATCGCACACCAAATCCGAAGAAGAGACAATCGCGAACCAGAGTTCCGCGTCTCGACGCCGGGGAACAGTGGTAAAATTACCACCATGCCAGGGCGCAACGCCGCCCGCTTAAAATACACGCCGGCGACGTCGGCTCTAGCCCCAGGATGTAAAGTGCAAAATCCTGACGAGCATTAAGACTGCGCAGGCGCAAACGTTTCGTACCCAAGAGGGGGTAGCCTGCTGGGTGCAGTGGACCCTTTGCTGAGGACCACCGGGTCCGGTTCTTAAGTGGAGCTGCTGCCGTTCGTTCTTCCCAATACTTTACGCTACTCTTGCTTGCTGCTGTTGCAGCTGTGGGCAACGCGCAGCGTTGTCCAAGCTTCTCGCTTGCGAGAAGCGTCATATCCACAGCCTCTTCGCCGAATGCGCCCCGGCCTGCCAGACCGCCATCGGCGCGCGAATTTCCAGCGCCTGATGGGGTCGGGCGATTCCGGCTTTGGCCTCGTGGCCATCCGAATAACCCTTGAGATAGATGTCCTCGTATTCGAGCGAGCGCCACAGCCGCTCGATGAACACGTTGTCCATCCAGCGGCCGCGACCGTCCATCGAGATCCTGACGCCGGTGGCGGCCAGCGTGCCGGTGAAGGCCGCGCTGGTGAACTGGCTACCCTGGTCGGTATTGAAGATCTCAGGCCGGCCGAGGCGCGCCAAGGCCTCTTCGAGCGCAGACACGCAGAACGATGTGTCCATCGTGTTCGAAAGGCGCCATCCCAGTACCGCACGGCTCGCCCAATCGATGATCGCCACCAGATATAGAAAGCCCTGGCCGGTCGATCACCATATGGCGCAGGAGATACGGGAAGATCTTGTGTCCCGGCGCCGGCTTTGTGGTTCTGGGCTTTGGTCCCAGCGCCGCGATGCCCATCTTGCGCATCAACCGCTGCACGCGCTTGATTGATGCGACGGCCTTCGGCATTGAGCATCGCCGTCATCCGCCGCGAGCCCAGGAACGGCCAGGCCGTGAACAGCTGGTCGATGCGTCGCATCAGCTCAAGGTCGTTGTCATTGGCCGGCCGCGGCGGCCTATATACGCTCGATCGCGCAACGCTCAGCAGTTGGCATTGCCGGCGGATCGATAGACTCTCATGATCGCGCTGAAGCAATCCTCGGCGATCCGGCGCGCTCATCTTCCGGACCTCCTGGCTAAGAACTCTCGCTCGACCGTCAATTGTCCGATCTTCGCGTGGAGCTTCTCGACCTCCAGTTCGTGGGCCGCCTCGCCATCCCGACCAGCGTGTGAATCGGCGTGGGGTCCGGACGCCGATCGGCGCCCCAAGTGCTTGATTGACTTCGCGCGTGCGGGGTCAATGTTCAGCGTCGATTCACACCCACAAGTCGGACTGCGCGACGCGCAGCGACGGATCGTTAATGCCGCTGCCGCGCACTCTGTGGCGCCTCCCCCTTCAGGCCGCAGCCATGCGCTCCCTACCGCGGTAGCGGTTTAGTGCAACATTCATTCTGGCAACCTCGGCCCGACATAGTTCAACAGCGATCGGGACATCCCCGAGTGCGCCGTTTCCTGGCACTTGCTCGGGTTGTCTTTTTCGTTCCCGAACTGACCCGAGTCGCACGATGTAAGGCGACATCTGTCTTCGCTGCTCGTTTGGTCTTTCTGGCAGATATCTTGCCTTTTTGCGCCTTGGACTGTTGGGGTCTCTTTGCGACTGTTAAGGCAGGATTTGGGGTATGCGGAGTTTCGGCCATCTCCAGCCCGAATAGAGCGGCGACATCGCCTTCATCAAGCACCTTCGCCGCGCCTGACGCCGTTGTTAGCGGAGAATCCTGTCCAGCGCTGGCGAGCATTTCAGTTTCATCCACATCACGCAGCACAAAAAGAAGCTGAGGCTTTTCATCTAGCCGGGCGCCGACACCATACAGTGCTGCCGCAACGTGCTTGCACATGTCCGCCCAATCTGGACAGCTGCAGGACAGCTTGATTTCCGTCGGCGACGGAAACAGGCCGTCACCCTCTCGACAGACCCGGTCCATCACGCCTTTCGCCAAGCGGCCCTGCAGGAGCTCAACTAGCGAATCGACGGTCCCGGCGCAGTCCCGACAGATGGATTTCCAGCGTGCCCGCGTAACCGGTGCAATGACAATTTTGATTTGGTAGAGCTCAGACCCGGCGACCATTGCCGATATCTCGCCCTTGGCAATTTGCAGGTCGATAACGGAGCCGTTTCGGACATAGGTCCGGCCGCGCGGCAAGCGGTTCTCATAGTCGCTGTATCGTTCAAGGTTGACGCACCAAGATCTGCCCCAGAAGCTCTTGGTAATTGTGCGGCCCTCGATCCTCACGGGCGCAACGGATCGTCCCTGCTTCTTGAGCTTGGCCAACTTGCGTTCTGCCTGTCGCCGCTTCTCAGCTACCGGCACGTAAGCATGCCACCCGTAGTAGCTCATTCATCCCCTTCCTTCATCGCCGCACCCAAATCGAGAGTCACGAGTCTAAGCAACTCCTCATCTTTCATCTCAGTCAACAGGATGTCAGCTCCGCCGCTAAGAAAATCCCCAGCCAATTGTTTCTTCGACTCAATCATATGGTCGATCTTTTCCTCCACGGTGCCGCGACAAACGAACTTGTGCACAAGCACGTTCTTGGTCTGTCCGATCCGGAAGGCACGGTCGGTAGCTTGGTTTTCGACAGCCGGATTCCACCACCTGTCGAAATGAATGACATGCGAGGCCGCTGTGAGATTGAGCCCGGTGCCGCCTGCTTTGACCGAGAGCACGAAGAACGGGACGTCTTCGTCTTCCTGAAATTGGCGCACCAGGTCCTTGCGCTTCTTAACCTCTGTCTCACCATGCAGGACGAGGCCGGGCCTTCCGAATACGGAGCCCAGGAACGCCACTAGTGGCGCCGTTGACTCCTTGAACTGGGTGAAGATAAGTGCCTTCTCCTGCCGGGCGGCAACCACTTCCGCGATGTCGCGCAGACGCACAAGCTTACCGCTATCCTCCTCATTCCACGCACCGTCGCCGAGCCACTGTGATGGATGGTTGCAGATCTGCTTCAAACGCATGAGAAAAGCTAGGACGATACCTCTCCGCTTTATTCCATCGACCTCTTCGAGATGGCCGGCCAGTTCCGCCACTGCTTGCTGATAAAGCGCCGCCTGCTTGCGGCTCAAGGGGCAGAAGGTTTTCACCTCGGTCTTGTCGGGCAGGTCGGCAATGATGCTCTTGTCGGTCTTCAGCCGTCGCAGGATATAGGGGCGCACCAGTTGGCGGAGCGGACCGTAAGGGTTATGTGGCCGGTCGGCGAGGCGTTTGACGAATGCCGAAAACTCCTTCGACGATCCCAACAGGCCAGGATTGATAAAGTCGAAGATCGACCATAGGTCGCCGAGCCGATTCTCGATGGGCGTGCCGGTCAGCGCAATGCGCATTTCTGCCTTGAGCCTCTTGACCGATTTTGTCTGCTTAGCGCCCGGGTTCTTGATGGCCTGTGCTTCATCGAGCACCACAAACCGCCATGATGTAGTTTCTAGCCAAGGCGTACGCGTCAGAAAGCCGTAGCTCGTGATTACGAGATCGACATCTGCGCATCTGTCCGCACTGTAAGTGTTCAGTTTCTCGGACGGCGCAGCCGATGGATGGACCACGACTGTTTTCAAGCTTGGCGCAAATCGGGAAATCTCGGCGGCCCAATTGGCTAACAACGAGGCGGGGGCTACGAGCAGGCAAGGTTTCCGAATTGCCATGTCCTCATTCTTGATCACCAGCAGCAGCGACAACACCTGGATGGTTTTGCCGAGCCCCATATCGTCGGCAAGGCAAGCCCCAAGCTTGAGCTGCGTTAGCAGATAGAGCCATTGCACACCCGACTGCTGATAGGGTCGCAGCGTACCCTGAAAATGTTGACCGGGGTCGACCCGCATGAGCCAATCGGGATGGCGCAGGGTCGCCAGCGTCTCCGCCAGCCAGGGGCCGGCAACGGTCTGGCTCCAATCGATGTCGGCTGGTGCGGCAGTTTTATCTCCGGCAATGCCAGCCCCAGCCAGCAGACGCATCGCCTCACCGAACGAAAGACCATCGGCGGCGGCGCGGCGCTCGATGGCCTCAAATTGCTCGAGTGTGCGATGCAGTCGTTCATGATCGACCTCGACCCACTTGCCACGGATTAAGGTCAATCCATCGGAATGCGCCAGGAGTCGCTTGATCTCGGCCTTCGAGAGGCTTTCGCCCTCGAGCGTCACCTCCACTCGGAAGTCGAGCAGCGCGTCCATCCCCAGCTGTGATGGCGCATTGCCCCCGACCGTTGCTTTCACTTGCGGGCGTGCGGGGTGGTTCATGCGCCAACTCGCTGGCATTCGCACGACCACCCCGGCGCTTTCGAGCGCGGGAACATCCTTCAGGAATTGCAGAGCCTGTTGTGGGCTCCAGCGCAGCGGGTGAAAGATATCGCTGGCATCGACCATGATCTTCAACCAAGGGCAACTTTCGGCGGCACGCTGGACGGGCATCAGCAGCGAGAGCAGGCGTTGGCGGTTCCTCGCACCGGAATACTCCTGCAAGGCCTTGCCGAGCGGCAGATGCTGGGCCTTGGCCTCAGCCGAAAGTCGGGTCGTGTAGGTCGCAAGAAACGCGAACGGGGCTTCTTCGTCCTTCCGGTTCTCCGCGAGGTTGAAATGAACGCGCCCAACCAAATTCCATGCCGGATGACGGCTCTTGAGGAACTCCTGCACGGAGAGCTTGGCCTGCACCAACTCGGCATCAAAGGCCGCATCCATACCTCGCCAAAGATTGGCCAGGACAGACGTCGTCAGGTATTCCGCGCCGATCATCGGCGGAACGGCCGCTGCCATCGTGTCCAGCTCGCCATCGGCGGGGATTGGCACAGGCGGCTTGGTCCGGCCGTCTCCAACACTAGGAAGAGCGCACAGTGCAGTCATGTAGCGCATTCCAAGCTCTCGCCAATACGACAACACCGGCGGGAGAACCGTCGCGACTTCGTCGGCGCCGAGCCACAACAATCCGTGCCCTGAGCCCCGTAAAAATGCTTTCTCCAGCCGCAAGCCCTGATCGGGCTCCAACGCAGGAGCTTGCGCCGTTTGTCGCAGCGTCAGCAAACCATGCGGGGTGAGAACGGGTTCCAGCGTCATCATGACGGTGGGACCTTACGACCCCACCGGAAATGTTGGCGATTTTGGTGGTGAGCGGCGCGCCACATCGAGAAGTAATTTGCCATTCTGTCACGAAGTACCGAGGATGGCGCGGTCAGCAATTCCTTGACCAGAATGAACTGGAGAACGCACTCCGCGACTGCGGCCGGAATCTCAAGAAGAAAACCATCATCTTTCAAAACATCAACGTTCCTTTCGCTTTGCGAAAGCTCGATTTGCACCAACTTTGCGCCAATCTCATCCGGCGTGAACATGCGCCTCACCTCGGAAAAGAACCGCGGCAGTTCCCGCGCGAAGTCGGGGATGTCTGGAGGCAGTACTGGTAAAACTCATCAACTTCTCACCGACAAGGTAGTCGAAGGCCGCCGTGAGCCCGAATCGCGCCTTGATCGTTTGAGCCGCTTCGCACTGTTCAATCCAAATCTTATGCGCTTTGCGCACATTCATCGTCGGCCCTCATCTTGTCGGCATCGACGCTATTCTTGACGCCAGCCACTCGTTCAATTTCGACCACCTTCGCCGCCCCGAAACGTTGCGAACCGCGATGGCAACGGCCTTCTTCTGACCGACCAGAACTACCAGTTGTTTGCCCCGGGTGACGCCGGTATAGAGCAGGTTTCGTTGCAGCATGGTGTAGTGCTGCGTCATCACCGGGATCACTACGGCAGGGTATTCTGAACCCTGGCTCTTATGGATAGTTGCTGCGTAGGCCGGCACCAGCGTGTCGAGCTCGCCAAACTCATAAATGACCGAGCGGCCGTCGAAGCTTGCGGTGAGTTCGCTGTCTTCGGAACTGACATCGTCGATATAACCGATGTCACCGTTATAGACCTCCTTGTCGTAATCGTTTTCGATCTGCATCACTTTGTCACCGGACGCGAACGTCGAACCGAAGCGTTCGACCTTGCGCTCGCCGGCGGGATTCAGAGCCGTCTGCAGTTCGATGTTTAGCGAGCGCGCACCGACGCCGCCCCGGTTCATTGGACACAGAACCTGAATGTCGCGAATTGGGTCGAGGCCGAAGCGATTGGGGATCCGTGTCTTCACCAACTCGATGATACGCTGTACGGCGGTTTCTGGATCGCCTGCTTGCACGAAGTAGAAATCGCTATCCGTGCCGGGCAGGCTGAGATCGGGGATAGCCCCCTGATTGATGCGATGTGCGCTGATGATGATGCGGCTTTGCGCGGCCTGCCGGAACACCTCGGTGAGACGCACCACCGGCACAGCACCGGATGAGATGACGTCGGCCAGCACTTGGCCTGGCCCAACCGAAGGAAGCTGGTCGATGTCGCCGACGATCAAAAGGGCAGACTTGTCTGGCACTGCCTTGATGAGTGACTGCATCAGCATGACGTCTACCATTGAGGCTTCGTCGACAACAAGCAGGTCGCAGTCGAGCGGATTGTCTTCGCCGCGCTTGAAGCCGCCGCCCTTGGGGTCAACCTCCAGCAACCGGTGGATCGTCCTAGCCTCAAAACCGGTCGCCTCGGTCATGCGCTTGGCGGCGCGGCCGGTCGGCGCGCATAGCAGGAGCCTCACGCCCTTTGCTGCGAGAATGCGGAGAATACCTTTGACGATGGTGGTCTTGCCGACACCAGGACCGCCGGTCATGACCAACGCTTTGGACATCAATGCGAGCCGGATCGCAGCGACCTGGCTTTCGGCAAGGGTAAGCCCGATCCGTTGCTCGACCCAAGGCAGTGCCTTGTCTGGATTGATCCAGGGCCAGGGCAGTGTGCCATTCGCAAGCCGGATCAGCCGCTCGGCAATCGAGCGCTCCGCCCGATGCAGGCCCACCAGAAATACGCAGGACGTTTCGCCTACGCTGTCTGCGATGACCGTGCCTGCTGTCCGTTCGAGATCAAGCGCAATGCGCACCAGTTCCACCGGGACCTCAAGCAGCTTCTCGGCAAGCGGCACCAGTTCATCCGTCGGCAAACCGCAGTGCCCTTCGTCCATCGCCTCGGTCAGCCCATAGGAGATCCCGGCCCGAACCCGGATCATTGCGGTCTTTTCGATGCCGAGTTTCATCGCGATCGCGTCGGCAGTCTTGAAGCCGATGCCGCGAATGTCGCGCGCGAGGCGGTAGGGGTTCTCGGTCATGACCTGTACGGCGTCCGCGCCATAGGTCTTATAGATGCGCACCGCCCGCGCTGTGCCGACGCCATTGCTGTGCAGGAAGACCATGATTTCGCGAACGATCTTCTGTTCAGCCCAGGCGGCCGTGATCCGGTTGGCCCGAACCGGGCCGATGCCCGTTACCTCGCGCAGCCGTTCGGGCTCCGCCTCGATGGTATCGAACACCTTCTCACCGAAGGCGCGCACCAGCTTCTTGGCATAGACTGGCCCGATGCCGCGGATCATCCCGGAGCCGAGGTATTTCTCGATGCCGTCGAGCGATGTCGGTTCCGAGGTCTTTAAGAACTTCGCCCTGTACTGTTGGCCATGGGTGCGGTCATTGACCCATTCGCCCGATGCGGTAATCCACTCGCCAGCGGAGATCACCGCGGCGTGCCCGACTACAGTGACCAGTTCGCGGTGGCCGCGCGCCTTGATCCGCAAAACGCAGTAGCCATTCCCGTCGTTGTGGTATGTGACGCGCTCAACAAGGCCAGCAAGAACTTCCCGGCTTGATGGTTCCGGCTGCGGTTTCATGCGGATCGTCGCATCATCTGCTCCGTCGCCGAGAGCACCATTTGTGGACAGCTCTCTTCCCCGAACCCAATTTGCTCAGTTGGATCGTCGTTGGCAAGCCACCACGGTGGTCACCCCCTTCGGAGCCCACCGAGTTGGCATGCATAGCGCGACTGCATGGCCGATCAATGGGCGTCCGGCGATATGTGTCGGTAGCCGCCGTGCGGTGTAAGAATCGAACTGTAAAGGAGACCAGCCAGTCGTGATTTCGCTTTGCGGTTACCGCCGGCCGCGGCAATCTTGGTCTCGACCAGCAGCCGATCAATCTTGGCTGCGCTGACGCCGAGCACCAGTGCTCAATCGGCCTGGTCCGAGCTTGAGCCGGCCATGCCGCTCCAGCGAAGGCAGCAACGTCGGAATCATTACCCTGAGCCGCTTGCCGCAGATCCGATCCGAGGCCTCCCATAGCGCCACCAGTGTGAATCTGCGTGGGCTCCGGACGCCGATCGGCGTCGCAAGTGCTTGACTGACTTCGCGCGTGCGGGGTCAATGTTCAGCGTCGATTCACAATCGCCCCCCCGGGCAAATACGGGTGCCGCAACGCGCGCCTTGCAGTTGCGCTGCGGAAGACGCAAAAGGAGGGCAATCTTAGCATCGGCTTTTTTAATTGGGTTACAAAAGCAAAAGATCACCAAAGACCAGCTTCATGAATTGATCCTAGAACGGTTTGGACTAATCAACTTCTTTCAGGTCAGCGAGGACAGGCAGCTCGGGTTCCGCACAACTGTGGTAGCGGCGCCGGCGGATCTCTATGAGTTACATTCTCGGCTCGAACGTATTTGCAGTGAGTTGCGGCCAAGATTTGAGTTAGAGTGAGTCACGACCTCAGGCGGGATCTTCGAGGGGCTTTCGGCTGATTGGCGTTGGTCGAAGTATCTATATCTGGGCTCCGGTGGGTGGGGGTGCGTAAGTTCACAGAAGCATCGCAGACCGGGTGCTACATATTCTTCGCGAATATTATTGCGGTCGTTCATAGTGGGTGACGGAGTTTACGGAGAATTACATGGCACCGATACAGGCTAGGTTCCTCGTACGAAGAGGTAGCGTCGACTGGATGGTTTATGATCGGGATCGCAAGGGGGCGGCCCAACTGAAGGATTACAGCTTGGCTGAGAAGCTGACGAAGGAACAAGCTGAGCAGATTAAGCAGCGGCTGGAGACGGCTTGACCCACGTTTGCAAGGACTGGTGCTCGCACAACGTCCAGATGGACGCGGCGAGATGGCCGGACGAGATGCCGCTATCCGATCTCCAGCCGCGGTTCACTTGCTCAGTCTGAGGCAAGCGCGCAGCTCAATCATTCGTTCGGTCGATGAGCCGCCAAGGATGGGTACGCGCGGCTGACGGGGGCTACCCTGCCCAAGTTTGGCCGAAATGGCCCCCATGCTGGTACGAGCCATCTAAGGGGCTATCCGTTGTGTGGTTGAGCCTTGGCGGTGTCGTCCGGCAACGTCGTCGCCAAGGCTCTCACGCGCGCATTCGGTCAATGGGTGCGAAGTGGTGGCGGCCGGAGTGTGCAGGCTAGCTGAAGCATCATTCCAACGGCCGCGCTAAACTCGCGAGCGTTTGTGATCTTACAAATGTCACAGCCGCTGGTTAGATACGTATCTACTGATTAGCACGGGCTCTTTCAATTGGCCATATTGCGATGGCGGCGAGCGAAGAGCGCGCTCGCCGAATCCGCGGCGGCGCATCGCAAAGGAAGAGTGCAGATGTTCAAGAGACAGGTGTCGGGCCGCAAGCTTAAGTGCGCAACCAAGCGACGTCGAGCGAAGCCGAAGCGGACAGCGCGTCGTCAACTTGACGGAGCGTTCAACTTTGCAACGCGCGTATTTTCAGATTTCGACCCGACCACGGGGGTCGAGGGTGAAATACGGGACCGCATGGTCAGGACGGCTGAAGGACGCTTCTATTTGATAGAAGGTCCAGACATCAAGCCGAGTGCTCGTGAAGTCGTAACGCCTTATAGGCTCGAAGATGTCTTTGCGTGGTTGCAGGATTGTCCGGAGCAAATCGAGCGGACAGTGATCGTCGGCAACGCCAACTGCAATCTTTTTGAGCGCTGAGTTCTGCTTTGGGCGACTAAGGCGCGGGGCGTCAGACGACGCCCTGCGTATAACCGAACTCCCGTGGGTTTCGTCAGCTTTCCGAAAGCTTGCCCGAACAATAAGCTGTTGCAGTGAGGATCAATTACGACAACGCCCCCTCCGACGGTAGGGGAATCGCATATGGCTCAGGAGGGGTGTTGCCAAGCGGTTGGAACTGGATTCTTTGGGGGTCTCTCGATTGTCGAGGGAGACCCAAATGCGCAAACTCAGGCGCCTGTTTCGACCGCTCAAGGATCCACGCGCCGGCAACACGCGACACGATTTGTTGGAGATCCTCGTCATTGCCTTGGCGGCGACGCTGGCCGGCGCCAAGACCTGCACCGAGTTCGAGTTCTTCGGCAAAGGCCGAGAGCAGCTGTTGCGGAAGTTCCTGGAGCTTGGACACGGTATTCCTAGCCACGACACGTTCAGCAACGTCTTCCGCGTGCTGGACCCGAAGGGTCTGGAAGCGGTTTTGCGTAAGTTCAGCAAGAGCTTCGGCGTCAAGGGCGTGGTCAGCATCGACGGCAAGGCGTTGCGCGGAGCCTTCACGCGTGGCCGGCGGGCTACGCCGCTACATATGGTCAACGTCTGGGCGGCAGGCACGCGCATGGCGTTGGCGCAGAGAAAGGCTCCCAATCGCAACGAGATTGCCGGCGCTCTCGAAGTCCTCGCCCTGCTCGATCTGGATGGTGCTCTTGTCACCGCCGACGCCTTGCATTGCCGGCCCGACACGGCGCAGGCCATCCGCGATCGGAAGGGCCACTATGTATTGGCCATCAAGAGTAATCGCGGCCGGCTCTTCAAAGCCGTCAAGGCGCTGCTCGATACGGCCCGGAAGCCAGCGCGGGCGAGCCAGCGAAGGACATCGGCCCACGGCCGCATCGAGCGCCGGCAGGCCATCGTCGTGCCGGCCCCAGACTTGGCAAAGCAATACAGCTTCCCTGCTATCGCTGTCGTCGGTCGCATCGATAGTTGGCGCGCCAAGGCCGGCAAGACAGCCAAACACACGGCCCGATACTTTCTGGCCTCACGCCGGTTGTCGGCCAAGAAGCTGCTCGAGGCCGTCCGCGCCCACTGGGGTATCGAGAACAACTTGCATTGGGTTCTCGACGTTCTGTTCGACGAAGACGCCTGCCGTAGCCGCAAGGGCCATGCCGCCGAAAATCTTGCCGCCATCCGAAAGCTGGCACTTAACGCTCTACAAGCCACGCCAGGTCCCACGCGCACCAGCCACAAAATGCTCCAGGCCAGATGGAATAACGACTTCCTTCTCTCCGTCCTCGCCCATATGCGATAGCCCTACCTCCGACGGGCAGAGTCCGGCCAGTAGCGCGATGCGCTGACCGGCGCTGCTACGACTGCTTACGGCCGCTTTAGCTGCTCAAGGACCCGCCTCTTTCGCTGCTGACGAGAAAGCGAGTGAGCCAGTCAGGCGCCCCCCGAGCGCGCCCCCAAGGGCAAACCCACCGGGAAATGAGCTATGCGGGATTTTGGGTGACGAGGCGATCAGGCGGCGTGGTTTGCCGGCATGCGGATGACCTCGATGCCGTCGTTGAATCTGACACCTGCAATCACCTTGGGCAACTGATTTGTGCCTTTGAGCCGCCGCCAGGTTTTTGATGCGGCGATGACCAGCTTGAACACCATTAGCCTGGCGGTCGTTGACGACAGCGATCCTTTCGTGCGCACGGTTCTGTGCCGCACGGTCGCGAACACGCTTTCGATGGGGGTGGTCGTGCGCAAGTGATCCCAATGCTCGGCAGGGAAGTCGTAGAAGGCCAGCAGCGCGTCGCGGTCCTTGGCGAGGCATTCGACCGCCCGGCCGTACTTGGCGCGGTATTTCTCGGCGAAGACGTCGATCGCCGCTTCGGCGGCCGCACCCGGTTCGGCGCCCAATAGACCTCGCGCAGGTCCTTCTTCATGTTGGCCTGGACCGAGAGCGGGACCTTGTCCAGGACGTTGACGGTCTTGTGCACCCAGCAGCGCTGGTGCCGCGTGCCGGGAAAGACCTCGTCAAGAGCCTTCCAGAAGCCGAGCGCGCCGTCACCAACGGCAATTTCCGGGGCGATTTGCAACCCGCGCTGCTTCACGTCGATCAAGAGTTCACGCCAGCTCTGCGCGCTCTCCCGGACGCCGACCTGAAAGCCAATCAGTTCCTTCTTCCCTTCCGGCGTCGCGCCGATCAGCACCAGCATGCATTCGCCGTGGTCTTCCATGCGCGCCTGCAGGAAGACGCCATCGGCCCACACATACACGTAGCGTCGCGCCGACAGATCGCGCTTCTGCCAACGCTCGTACTCGCCCTGTCACTCGGCCGTCAGCCGGGAGATGACCGCCGGCGACAAGTTCGGCGCGTCCTTGCCCAGCAGGGCCGTCAACGCCTCCTGGAAATCGCCGGTCGAGATGCCGCGCAGATACAGCACCGGCAACAGCGCATCCAGGCTCCGGGTGCGCCGCGCCCACAGCGGCAGGATCGCCGAGCTGAACCGGATCCGCTCGCTATCGCCGGCCGCCCCGCGGTCCCGAATCTTTGCCCGCGCGACCTCGACCGGTCCGATGCCGGTCGCAATCGTTCGCGCCGGGCCGTAACCATGTCGCACGACACGGGCGCGCCCGTCGCGCCAGCTTCAAATCCTTCACCGTGGCAAGAAACGTCTCGACTTCGATCTCCACGGCCTGCGCCAGAAGCTCCCGAGCACCAGCTCGCAGAATATTGGTCAGTGGATCGTCGATATCGTCGGGCTGACGAAGGGCAACAATATTGCTAGTCTCGTTCATGGCGTATCGCTCTCCTTGAGAGGTTCTGGCAGGCTCGACACCCGCCTCGATACGCCGCCTATCTCATTCCGTCATCACCCACTTTCCCGCATAGCTCCCGGGAAATATCTCGTCAAGGCATGTAAGGAGCGCCGGCTCGCGTAGTTGCTGCGCATGAAGCGCAAGGAGATCACAGAAAACGAGGCGACTGCTCGTCGGTCAGTGCATTGTCGGAGACTCCTCGGCAGCAATTCAAGTCACATGGTCGTCTTCGTCTCGGTCCGCCTCGAGTTGGTCGGCCTCGTCCGACGCCAGCACAGGAAACTCCCCCGCCAGCATTTTGTCCTTGCTGAGCAGGCCGGCCTCCTCGAGCATTTCCATGTCCGGAAGATCGCGCAGCGTCTCCAGGCTGAAGTGCGACAGGAACGCCTTGGTCGTCACGTAGGTGTAGGGTGCGCCGAGCTGCGGGCTGCGCGGCCCGGCTGCGACGAACTCCAGTCCGCGCAGACGGGCGATGGTATCGCGGCTGACCTCTTTGCCGAAGAAGGATGACAATTCGCTGCGATTGATCGGCTGATAATAGGCGATGCAGGCAAGGATCAGTGCTTCGGTCTGCGACAACGCCTTGTGGTCGCCGGCAGCGCCGATCGCAGCCCGGATCGCCTCGGCGAAGTTTTTCCGGGTCCGGTGCTGCCAGCCGCCGGCGACGGATACGAGCTCGTAAGGCCGGCCGCGCAATTCGTCGCGAATGTCATCGATCAGCAGGTCGATGCTGCAGTCGCGACCGACAACGCGCGCGAGGGCCTCGCGCGTCACCGGTCCGGGCGAGGCGAAGATCACCGCTTCGACCCGGCCCATCCATTCGCGCCAGCGCAGCTCCGGCGGCAGGTCGGCCAGCTCGGTGTCGAGATCCGCTTTTGGCCGCGCGCGCCGGCCCATGTCAGAGCCCGTACAATCGGAAGGTCGGCCGGCCGGTGAGCTCGCGCACCGCGCCGAGCGAGACCAGTCGCTCGAACAGCCGCCGTGTGCTGCGGTCGCTCGCCGTCTTGCCGGGGCCGGCGGACTGGGCGTCTTCCACCATCAGGATCCCGACCATGATGTCGGCATCCTTGCCACGCAACTTCGGCGCGACCGCGAGCAGGCGTGTCGCCCGCCGTGCGAGATCACTGTAGAGGTCGATCGCTGCCACGGCCGCCGTCGCGTAGGCCGCACAGAGTGCGTTCATGAAGACAGTCTCCCCTTCGAGGTGCTGCTGCGCCTTGCGCAGCGCACCGCGCGATAGATGCACCGCGAGCAGCGGCACCGGTGCCGGCCAGCGCAGCTGGTGGGCGAGGACGGCGTCGGCCAGCCACAGCGGCACCAATTCTTCGTTCGGCAGGACGCGGCCACTCGCGGCGATGATCTCCGCGGCGGCCAGCACCGGCATGGCGTGCTGCCGCTGCGTGTGCCGGCTTGCAAGTTCGACGATCTCGCTCGGCAGCGAGCCGAGCGGATGGCCGAGCGCGGTCGCAAGGGCAAAGATCCATCCCTCCACGTCGCTGGAGGAGGCGCGTTCGCCGAGCTTGCGCCAGGCGGCGAGAATACGCCCGCCCGGTCCGGGGTCGTCGGCGTCGCGGCGCAAGTACCAGTGGTCGCGCAGCGCCGCCTCGTCCTCCGTCCGCCCGCCCTGACGCGCGAGCGCGGCCGCGCAAGTGAGCGCGAGACGTTGGCGCCAAAGACTGCCGAGCGGGTGATCGTCACGGGCGATCGGATGCAGCGCCGCCAGCGCCGCGCCGGCATAAAACACCGCTTCCGTGACGAAGTCGGGCGGTGCGCGACGACGCAACCAGGCCGGCGCGGGGGCGAAGGTCGGCGGCGGGTCGGGGACGATTCGGCGACGCGCGAGCATGCGAAAGGGTAAGCCTGCGCGGCGCTTTTTGCTATCCATTTTACATGAAACCGCCGGGCCTGTCAGTGGATAACAACGACCGATAATGTTGCCTTATCGATCGTTTTGTTCTTATAGAGGGCATGCCCGATATCGCCGTCCCGAACGCCGAAAACCACCCTGCAGAAGGCTCCGCACCGCCGGAAAGCCCGGCCACCGACGCTGCTCTGTCTGCGGCGGAGGCGTCGACTGAGACCCGCGGCGGCCTCCCCGCCCCGCTTCCGGCCGCGCAACCCCTGCCGACGCATCTTGCGCGCCTCGCCGAGCGCGCACGCGACTATGTCGACGCCGCGAGCTCGGCCAACACCCGCCGGGCCTATGCGTCAGACTGGAAACATTTTGCCGCCTGGTGCCGGCGCCAGGGCCTCGAGGTCTTTCCGCCCGCCCCACAGACGGTCGGGCTCTACATCACCGCCTGCGCCTCCGGCGCCGCGACCGCCGACCGCAAGCCGAATTCGGTGTCCACGATCGAGCGCCGCCTCTCGGCCCTGACCTGGACCTACGCGCAGCGCGGCACGCCGCTCGACCGCAAGGACCGTCACATCGCCACCGTCCTGGCCGGCATTCGCAACATCCACGCCGCCCCGCCCCGACAGAAGGAAGCCGTTTTGCCGGAGGACGTCATCGCCATGCTCGAGACGCTCGATCGCGGCACGCTGCGGGGCTTACGCGATCGCGCCATGCTGCTGCTGGGCTTCGCCGGCGGCCTGCGGCGCTCGGAAATCGTCGGCCTCGACCTCCACCGCGACGACACCGAGGACGGCCGTGGCTGGGTCGAAATCCTCGACCAAGGCCTGATTGTCACCCTGCGCGGCAAGACCGGCTGGCGCGAGATCGAGATCGGCCGCGGCTCGTCGGACTCGACCTGCCCAGTCGTCGCGCTACAGATCTGGCTGAAACTGGCCCGGATCGGCCACGGCCCGCTGTTTCGGCGGGTGCGCGGGCAAGGCAAGGACGTCGGGCCCGATCGCCTGACCGACCAGCAGGTCGCCCGACTGGTCAAACGCGCGGCGCTCGCCGCCGGGGTGCGCGCCGACCTGCCCGAAGGCGAACGAGAGACAAAGTTCGCTGGACATTCGCTGCGCGCCGGCCTCGCCTCCTCGGCCGAGGTCGACGAGCGCTATGTCCAGAAGCAGCTCGGCCACGCGTCCGCCGAGCTGACCCGGCGCTATCAGCGCCGCCGGGATCGGTTCCGCGTCAATCTGACCAAGGCGGCAGGCCTCTGAGGCCGCTCTCCGCTGATTAGAACCGATATGCCCAATCGCGCATTCCGATAAACATGGTGCGCCACGGCTGGTCGATAAGTTTGTTCCACGCGTAGCAACAGTGATCGAGGATGTCGTTGTAGGATTTGAACACGCGGTTCGAAAGCCAGTTGTCACGAAGGAACTGCCAGACGTTCAAAAGCCAGGATCAACTCGACGTGCAGACTCTACACAGTTCGAGAGAACGGTTAGTCGCCGATTCTTTTGGAGCGTGGATTGGCGGCTTGCCAAGGCTCAGTGTCTTCCAGTCGAAGATGATCTTCATCGGGCCTTCCCCTCTTTATTGCTGTCCAATCAGTCGGCGAGCCCGATCATCACGGACAGCATGTTGTTCAGCGCCAGCATATCGGCGCCTGACAGATGGCCTATCACCGGGCCGCATTTGGCCCGCGGATAGGCCAGAACCTTGTCGACCATGACCTGTGAGACGAGTTTGAGACCGTTCGAGGCCGTCGGCTCGATGGTGAGACGATATAGCGGGGCATCGGCGATCGTGCCGGTGAGCAAGACCACGAGCACGCTGTCCGCCGCATTGAGCACATCGGACTGGATGACGACCGCCGGACGGGGCTTCCCGTAGTCGCCCTGTGCCGAAACCGTGACGAGATCCCCTCTCCTCACGATTCAGGCCATTCAGTCGCGGCGGCAATGAAATCCAGCGCCTCAGCTTCCTCGGGCCGGCCGCGCAGCAGCAATCCCTGCCGCCTCGCTTCGGCGGCAAATTCCGGCTTGTGGGGATCAGGCACCCAGATGCGCAGCTGCTTCATGCCGCGATGCTGCTGCTGTTGGCGGTAGCGCTGAAACTTGGTCAGGCCGTCATCGGTATGCTTGGGCCGCGCCATATGAGATCTCCATCAGTTGCGCGCTACTTTACTATAAAGGTTGCGCGCGACCAAACCGTTTGACGCTGGTGACCGCCGATATCGACGAGTTCAGCCGTGTCGACGGCCTGATCGTTGAGAACTGGCTCGACTGAGGCCAAGATATCTCAATCTCCTAGCGTAGATATTTAATTTGCGATATTCAGATATCTCGGAAGGGATATCTGATGCCTCTGTTCATTCGTGATGATGATGTCGACGCCCTTGCGGCGAAGCTGCAGGCGGCCACAAAGTCTAGGACCAAGACCGAGGCTGTGCGGCTCGCGCTCGAGCATGAGCTGCAGCGCGTCCGTGAGAAACAGCCGGCAAGCGAGCGCGCGGCAGCGAGCATTGCCATATCCAGGACAATGGGGCCGGGTGGCGGCTCCTTCGACATGAAAACCTTCACCGACGACATGTGGGGCGACATCTGATGTATATCGATGCCTCCGCGATCGTGGCCATCCTGGGAGAAGAAAATGACGCCGGGGATCTGCTGGCGCGGCTTGATAGCTCCTCGTCCCAGTTACTCGTGTCGCCGCCGACCGTCTATGAGGCGGTGATCAGCCTCGCCCGGAAGAAGGCGGACGAGAATGGCATGAAGGGTAAGCCAGTGCCTGTGCACTTCATCGAAACCTCACAGTCGGCTGTCGCAAAGTTCTTGGAGGATTTCGGCATCAAGGAGATCATGGTTTCAGCCGATATCGGCCGAAAGGCTGTGGATGCCGCCAAATGCTACGGGAAGGTGGTCGGCCACAAGGCGGACCTGAATTTCGGCGACTGCTTCGCCTATGCCGGCGCCAAGGCCTATCACCTGCCCCTGCTCTACAAGGGCAATGATTTCGCCGAAACGGATCTGGCGTAGCGCCGCGGCTTCCGTGGAAGATGAATTCGGCCCTCATCGCGATTTTGGCCTTTGCAGGTTTTTCAGCAGCGCTTCCGACACGCGGAGGCTTGGCGCGGTGCCAACCGAACGTTCAGATCGAGGTCCGCCGGCATTCCCCGCGGTCCTCTGCGCATCGAGTTTCGCCCGCAGCAGCGCCATGACCATCGGCCAGGTCGAGAATTTACCGTCCCTCGCCCTGTCGGTCAGGCTGCGGAGATACCCTCCGGCGCTGTTGATCTGATCCGCCCGCTGGTAGATCGCGGCCAGCGTGATCGCCGCATGCTGTTCACCCATGGCCTCACGTGCTTCGCGCCAGGCGCTGGGACTGATCCCCAGTAGCGGCCGAGCAATCTCCGCCGCCGCCAGGAAGTCACGCCAGTGGCGGATTTCGCCGCCTCGTGCCAATTCCAGCAGATTCGGACAGGCATCGAGCACGATTCCCAAGGGCAGCTCACGTTTCGGCAAGCTCCGAACGTTGTCGGTTTCCTCGACGGTGCTGCTCGCTTCAACCTGTTTTGGAAGGCTATATTCAGATTCAAAATTAGGGTCTGGATTTGAATTCTGTATGTGACGACCAGAATGGGACTCATTGGCGTCCGGATTCTGTGATTTCGTGAATGTTTCCAGCTCCGCCCGTATGACCGCATAGAGCGCATGCAAATCCATGCAGACGTCATCTAGAAGCTGCCTGGGCGCCGATCGTGGTAGCCGACCGATAATCGTCTGGTAGTTTTGCTGAACCCTACCCCAGTTGCCTGGCACCCCCTCCTCAATGCCGGCCTCAATCAGCTTGACGATGTCCCGGCGCAGCAGTGTGAGGCGTTCCTTTGCAACACGGAACGCCTTCTTCTCGGCCCCAACAGCCTCCGCTAGGTCCTTGAACTCCTCAGCCCGTGCCACGATCGGCGAGAGGTCGAAGCCATAGGCCTGCTCGATCTCCCCGCCCCGGCCCTTCCGGGCGAAGCGCTTGCCGTTCGGGCTGTCGCGCCGGACGACTAAACCGCAGTCGACCAGCACAGCGATGTGACGCCGCAGCGTCGTCGCCGGCATGCCGTTGGCCCGCGCCATGAGCTGAACGTTTGAGGGCCAAACCACGATCTCGGCATCCCCCGTGAGCGCCGTCTCCGGATGAAAGGTCAGGAGCGCGTTGAGAATCGTGAGCGATCGATCCGTCGCGCCTAGAAGTTCCCTCGCCTCCCGGATGTTCTGGAAGACCTGCCACTTGTGCACGATCGCTTCGGGCTTCGCAGTCCGTGCAGCCATCTGATTTGAGATTTGGCCGAGCGTCATCGGCCGCCGCCCGAAGGGCGTCGTTGTAATGTGCGTCTGCATTTTTCTTCACCTATCGCTAGGCAAAAGAAATCTGCTCGCCGAAACAGCGCTTATTCCCTCGCGGGACTCTTGACTGCGATTCGGGGAAGTGCGATTCTCAACACTGCTAGGTAGACGAGAAGGGCTTCCGGAATTCGTTTCGGGGGCCTTTTTCTTTTGCGGTTACGTCCTTTCCTTCGTTGCACACAGTGGCAAGGGCGACTTTCTTGTCGCCTGCAAGGCCAAAACCTTGGCAGCTGCCAAGGTTTTGGCCCCGGCCTCATTCACCGCGCTTGCGCGATGAATCGTTCGACGAGATCTGGTAACTCCTGACGAAGAAAGGTCGCAAACGCCGCTCCTTGCTCATTTTGCACCTGAATCCTCACGCCGGAGCGCCCGAAAGTGGCCTTGCCAATCACCGGACCGTTCGTCGCTTGGAGTGAGATCTCGGCGGTTGCCTCCCCATCATCCACCTTGCTTGAAGCCGCGGCGAGCGCGCTCTGAAAGCGTTCGTCGGACGACGAAACCTTGGCAGCTGCCAAGGTTTCTCTTATCCGATCCCCCGCTGCGGCATCGCTCTTGACCAACGACGCCAGCAAGGTCCATCGCGGTCGACCCGTCTTCGGAGCCCGGCCGATCGACCGGATCACGTCGTCCGGAACGACCTGAACGACCGTTCGAAACTTCGTCATTTCAGCATCATCAGCTTTGACCGCAGCCTTGATGTCCCGCGGCCTGAGCCCTTGCGCATCCATCTGAGCGGCAAATAACGCGCGCTCAATCCAGCTGAGGTCTTGGCGCTCCGAATTCTCAATGCCCTGGACCAATGCCAATTCGTGATCACTCAGGTCGGCCACCAGTGCGCGGATCGGCATCCCAAGCTCGCGGGCCGCCCGCAGACGCCGGCGTCCGTAAACGACCTGGTAGCGACCGGGATTCGACGGATGATTACGGACAAGGATTGGAACTTTCTGTCCTTGCTCGCTAAAGGACGCCTTGAAAGCTCTGAAATCCGCATCGCCGTCGTCGGGCAAACGGTCGATAAACGGGGAGGGGTCAATTGTGTCCGGCGCCAGCTTTTGGTCGCCGCCCTTCGCAACAAGCGCCTGTAGGCGATCGCGCTCCTCGCGCATCTCCTGGAGCGTGCGCTGGGTCGCGCCGATGATACCCGCACCAACCCTGCCGAGCGGACGTGGTGGCTCGCCATGTCCGGATGCGGGCGGCGAATCTCGTTCTTCGGCCGCGTTCGCGGACAACGCGCCGAAGCTAGCGATGATCGACTTGCCTCCCGGCTTCTTAGTCATGGCCGTCCCCAACTTTGCTTGATCAGATCGAGAATCCTATCGTTCACAGCGTCCATGGAATCTTTGGCGCGCCGGAACGTATCGCGCCCGATATTGCCAGACTCGAGTTCGTACAGCGTTCGCTTGGCGAGCCCTGCGCTCTCAACTGCAGTGCTTTCAACCGCGGTTGGCGCTAGGACATCATCGGCAAACAGATGCCGCAACAATGAGACGACCTGCGCCTGCGCCTGGTCGTTCGGATCGTGGCGAGTGATGAGGTAGTGCAGAAAGTCCTGCTGAAGCCGTCCGCCGGCGTCGCGAATAGTCCCGATGAGGCCTTCCATCATCAACAGGAACTGGCTCATCGACATGACGTCGAGCATGGCTGGATGAACGGTAACGATCATGCCAGTCGAGGCGTAGATGGCGCCGAGTGTGAGGAAGCCTAGGGATGGCGGCGTATCAAGCACGACGACGTCGTAGGCGTCTTCCACCTCCGCGATCGCCAGACGCAGCCGCTCGAAGAAGATTTCATCCTTTGGTGCTGACCTCGTTGCGAGCACACGCGGTGTTTCGTGCTCGTATTCCATGACTTCGATATTGCCCGGAACAAGATCAATGCCGGGGAAGTAGGTCTTGCGCACGATATCGGCCATCGGCCGGCGCTCCGGCCCATAGCGTAGCGTCGCGTAAATCGTCTCATTCTCGCCGACGTCAACCTCCGGCTGCGCACCGAACATTGCCGAAAGCGAAGCTTGCGGATCGAGATCAATCGCCAGAACGCGGTAGCCATTCAGCGCTAGGTAGTGGGCGAGGTGCGCAGCCGTCGTCGTCTTCGCACTGCCGCCTTTGAAGTTGACGACGCCGATAATCTGCAGGTGGTCGCCATCACGCCGATGGGGGAGAAAGCGGAGCGCTTCTAACGGTCTCTGCTCCGCAAGCAGACGCCTGAGTTCGTTGACCTGGTCGAGCGTGTAAACGCGATAATTGTTGTCGAGGCGTGTGGGCAGCGGCCCCTTGCCCTCCGACGACAGGGTGCGTAGCAACGCACGCAGCGTCGCTTCGGAGAGCGAGATCAGCTTCGAGACTTCATGCGTCATAAACCGCCGGAGGGTCTTTTGCGCCTCGGGCGGGTACATTTTCTCGCGAATCGACTGAAGCTGACCCGACAGCAACGCGGCGTGCCGTATGATCTTGTCTTCGGGTGCTTCAGGACTCGCAGCAATCGCACTTTGCCTTTGCATTCGAACTTGAACCCTCTTTTCGGGTTATAGCCCGCAAATCGCCATCAACCCGATTTGAGGATGGACATGATTTTGCGATTCCGTCCAGCCAATTAAAGTTAACGAGGCGTTAACCCTCGTGCCAGAGTTGCGCCTCTCAGCTGGGCTAGTCTCGTGAATCATCAAACGAATTCAATGCCATGCCGGCGCGCGGCCGTTTATAAACTCCAGCCGAGACACTCATACTTTTATTAGGGTTCAAAGCCCAAATTTCCGCGTTGCGAGACCGTTTTCGGGGCCATTTTGCCCCGACTCACCCCCGCAGGCGCGAATCGCACTCATAATTTCATTAGTCGCGCCGCCCTGACGATGATGGCCTTTAGGCCTCCGAACTCGAGAGATTCGGAGCAATACGCATGCGGGCAATCGCCGTCCCACCCAAAACATACAGTAACTCGGCCGTCCTGCTCGATTCGATGCATAGATTTCGCGCCCGCGCCTTCCGCGAGCGTATGAACTGGGAGGTCGAGGTTCGGGACGGCCGAGAAGCCTACCAGATCGACAATTGCCGGCCGACCTACATCCTGACTTTATCCGATCGGAGCGAGGTCACGGGCTGCGCCCGATTGCTGCCGGCGACCGGACCGAACGTGCTGTCGGTGCCCCTTCCTGAACTCATAGCGTCGGGACTGTTCAAGCCCCACGCCGCCATGATCGAAAGCTCGCGGTTCTGCGTCGACACTTCGATCGAGACGGGGAGGGCAGGGAAGGCGCTCCATGACGCCACCTGGACGATGTTCGCCGCGATCATCGAATGGTCGCTAGCGAACGGCTACCGCGAACTGGACACGGAAACCGACGTTCGCATCGAGCGGATCCTGCGCCGCGTGGGCTGGCCGATGGCCCGAATCGGAGCACCCAAGCCGATCGGCAATACCACAGCGGTCGTCGGCCTGCTGCCGACAGACCAGGCAAACTTCGAGCGTGTGCGGCCAGCCTGCTACTGCTCTTCGATCAATCGCTCCCGCAAGCGGCCTGAAGGGAGCCCGTCGCGATGACGCAATTGCGTTCCCATCCGCGCCTGATCCGCAAGCTTCAGGAGGCCCTGGGTGACCAGCTCTGCGTCGCCCTCGATGATGCTTCGGTGGTGGAGATCATGCTCAACCCGGACGGCCGATTGTTCATCGAACGGCTCGGCCACGGCATAGCGGCGACCGGAGAGATGACAGCGGCTGCTGCCGAGATCGTCATCGGGAGCGTGGCGCACGCACTCAATTCCGAAGCCGATGACGAGCAGCCGATCATCTCCGGCGAATTGCCGATTGGCGGCCACAGGTTCGAGGGGTTGCTGCCCCCGATCGTCAAGGCGCCGGCCTTCACGATCCGCCGGCGCGCGTCGCGGCTGATTCCGCTCGACGACTATGTGAAGAGCCGGGTGATGACGGAGCGCCAGGCCGGCATCATTCGTAACGCCGTCGCCTCCCGCCTCAACATCGTCATTTCTGGCGGCACGGGCTCGGGCAAGACGACGCTGGCGAATGCCATCATCGCGGAGATATCCGAAGCGGCCCCCGACGACCGGATTCTGATCCTCGAGGACACCGCCGAGATCCAGTGCCCGGCCGACAACATCGTCGCGTTGCACACCAGCGACACCGTCGACATGGCCCGGCTCCTCAAGAGCACCATGCGCCTGCGGCCCGACCGCATCATCGTCGGCGAGGTTCGCGACGGCGCCGCACTCACGCTGCTGAAGGCCTGGAACACGGGGCATCCCGGTGGCGTCGCCACTGTCCACGCTAACACCGCCGAGTCGGCCCTGCGCCGGCTCGAGCAGCTCACCGCAGAGGTGAGCCAGCAACCGATGCGTGAGGTGATCGGCGAAGCCGTCGACCTCATCGTCTCGATCGAGCGGACCACGAGGGGCCGCGTCCTGCGCGATATCCTCCACGTCGAGGGCTTCGTCAACGGCCGCTACCAGACCGAATCCTATGTCCCAAAGGAGGAAGCCGATGTCGTCTGAACGCCTTGCCGCCCGCATCGTGCTGGGGCTCGCGCTCGGCCTGCTGATCGCTCATCCCGCGCTTGCCTCCTCGGGCGGCAGCCTGCCGTGGGAAAGTCCGCTCGAGCAGATCCAGAAATCCATCACCGGCCCGGTCGCCGGCTTCATCGCGCTCGCGGCCGTGGCGGTGGCCGGCGGCATGCTGATCTTTGGCGGCGAGCTCAACGATTTCGCGCGGCGGCTGATTTACATTGTGCTTGTCGCCGGCATCCTGCTCGGTGCTACGCAGATCGTCGCCCTGTTCGGCTCGACCGGCGCCTCGATCGGCACGGTTGCGACCGCCACAACGGCCGCCCCCGTCTCGCCCGGCAGCCGGGCAGGGGAGGCGGCACATGGCTGAAGCCGGCTCCGCTCTCGCCCGCTCGCGCATTCACCGCGCCCTTTCGCGCCCCAACCTGCTGATGGGCGCCGACCGCGAACTCGTGCTGCTGACGGGGCTTGCGGCCGTCATCCTGATTTTCGTGGTGCTCACCTGGTACGCGGCGCTGTTCGGCATCGCGATCTGGACCTTCACCGTCGGTCTGCTGCGGATGATGGCGAAGGCCGATCCGGCGATGCGGCGCGTCTACATGCGTCATGTCGGCTACCGCCAGCTCTATCGCCCGACCTCATCGCCCTGGCGGCGCTTCTGAGGATCGAGCATGGTTGCGCTGCATTCCTTCCGCCATTCCGGTCCGTCCTTCGCCGATCTCGTGCCTTACGCGGGACTGGTCGACGACGGCATCGTCCTGCTTAAGGACGGATCGTTGATGGCCGGCTGGTATTTCGCCGGGCCGGACTCGGAGAGCTCGACCGACGCCGAGCGCAACGACGTCTCCCGCCAGATCAACGCCATCCTGGCCCGCCTCGGCTCGGGCTGGATGATCCAGGTCGAGGCGCTGCGCATTCCGACCACGGACTATCCCGCCCGCAAGGACGGCCATTTTCCCGACGCGGTCACGCGCGAGATCGACGAGGAGCGGCGCGCGCATTTCGAACGGGAGAGCGGACATTACGAAAGCCGCCACGCCCTGATCCTGAGCTGGCGGCCGCCGGAGCGGCGTAAGTCGGGGCTCGCCAAATACGTCTATTCCGACAAGGACAGCCGCTCGGCGAGTTTTGCCGACACGGCGCTCGGCAATTTCAGGGCCTCGGTCCGCGAGATCGAGCAATATCTGTCGAACCTGCTCTCGATCCAGCGCATGCGGACCCGCACAGTCGAGGAGCGCGGTGGGTCCCGCAGCGCACGCTATGACGAACTCTTTCAGTTCGTGCGCTTCTGCATCACCGGCGAAAACCATCCGGTTCGGCTGCCCGAGGTCCCGATGTACCTCGACTGGCTCGTCACCGCCGAATATCAGCACGGGCTGACGCCGACGGTCGACGGCCGCTATGTCGGCGTGGTGGCGATCGACGGCCTGCCGGCCGAGAGCTGGCCCGGCATCCTGAACATCCTCGACCTGATGCCGCTGACCTACCGCTGGTCATCGCGCTTCATGTTCCTCGACGAGATCGAAGCGCGCGAACGGCTCGAGCGCACCCGGAAGAAATGGCAGCAGAAGGTCCGGCCCTTCTTCGACCAGCTGTTCCAGACCCAGTCGCGTTCGGTCGACCAGGACGCCATGGCCATGGTCGCCGAGACGCAGGACGCAATCGCGGAAGCCGCCTCGCAGCTCGTCGCTTACGGCTACTACACGCCCGTCATCGTGCTGCAGGATCACGATGCCGAACGGCTACGCGAGAAGTGCGAGGGCATTCGCCGGGTCGTCCAGGCCGAGGGTTTTGGCGCCCGCATCGAGACGCTGAACGCCACGGAGGCCTTTCTCGGCTCGTTGCCCGGCAACTGGTATGCGAACGTCCGCGAGCCACTGATCCACACCCGCAACCTCGCCGACCTCCTGCCGCTCAATTCTGTCTGGTCGGGAAGCCCGGTCGCGCCATGCCCGTTCTATCCGGAAAGTTCACCGCCGCTGATGCAGGTCGCATCCGGCTCGACGCCGTTCCGGCTGAACCTTCACACCGACGACGTCGGTCACAGCCTGATCTTCGGTCCGACCGGCTCGGGCAAATCGACCCTGCTGGCGCTGATCGCCGCGCAATTCCGCCGCTACAGGGACGCGCAGATCTTCGCCTTCGACAAGGGCCGGTCGTTGATGCCGCTGACGCTCGCGGCCGGCGGCGATCACTATGAGATCGGCGGCGGGGCCGGGGAGGGGATACAGTTCGCCTTCTGCCCGCTCGCCGAACTTGCGACCGACGCCGACCGCGCCTGGGCGTCGGAATGGATCGAGACACTCGTGGTGCTGCAGGGCGTCAGCGTCACGCCGGATCATCGCAATGCCATCTCGCGCCAGGTCGCCCTCATGGCGGCGGCACCGGGACGGTCGCTCGCCGATTTCGTGTCGGGCGTGCAGATGCGCGAGATCAAGGACGCGTTGCACCACTACACGGTCGACGGCCCGATGGGGCACCTGCTCGACGCCGAGCGCGATGGGCTGACCCTCGGCGGCTTCCAGACTTTCGAGATCGAGGAGCTGATGAACATGGGCGAGCGCAGCCTCGTGCCCGTGCTCACCTATCTGTTCCGGAGGATCGAGAAGCGCCTGATCGGCGCACCCAGCCTTATTCTGCTCGACGAGGCCTGGCTGATGCTGG
The DNA here is from genome assembly GCF_037217225.1 of Bradyrhizobium sp. 27S5. Classification (NCBI taxonomy): domain Bacteria; kingdom Pseudomonadati; phylum Pseudomonadota; class Alphaproteobacteria; order Hyphomicrobiales; family Nitrobacteraceae; genus Bradyrhizobium; species Bradyrhizobium sp. 27S5. Next base: position 23,881 of record NZ_CP147715.1, on the reverse strand, counting down.
GCCATCCCGTCTTCCGCGACAAAATTCGCGAATGGCTGAAGGTGCTGCGCAAGGCCAATTGCGCCGTGGTGCTCGCCACCCAGTCGATCTCGGACGCCGAGCGTTCCGGCATCATCGACGTGCTGAAGGAATCCTGCCCGACGAAGATCTGCCTGCCGAACGGCGCGGCGCGCGAACCGGGAACGCGCGAGTTCTATGAACGCCTCGGCTTCAACGAGCGCCAGGTCGAGATCGTCTCCAACGCGATCCCGAAGCGCGAATATTACGTCACCTCTCCCGCCGGCCGGCGTCTGTTCGAGATGGCGCTGGGTCCGGTCGCGCTCGCCTTCGTCGGCGCCTCCGGCCGGGACGATCTCAAACGCATCACGGAACTCAAGACAGCGCACGGCCGCACCTGGCCGGCGTACTGGCTCCAGACCAGGGGGATCGCTCATGCCGAAACGCTACTCGCCCATGACTAGATTGGAATTTTTGCGCGGCGCGGCAGTCGCGGCCATGGCGCTGCCGTTCATGGCGAGATCCGCCGTCGCCGACGGCGGCGCCCTCAGTGGCGGCGCGACCGAGTGGACGCAGATGCTCAACAACAGCGAACTCGTCTCGCTGGTCGGCAAATCGGCCGAGCAGGTGAACAACCAGATCAAGCAGATCACGCAGCTCGCCGAGCAGATTCAGAACCAGTTGAAGATCTATAGTAACATGCTGCAGAACACCGCGCAGTTGCCGAACCACGTCTGGGGGCAGGTCCAGAACGATCTTAACCAGCTCAGGAACGTCGTCAGCCAGGGCCAGGGCGTCGCCTTCTCGATGGGCAATATCGACGATGTGTTGAAGCAACGCTTCCAGAGCTACGCCGACTTCAAGACCAGTCTGCCGAACAACGCCAGCTTCTCGCAGACCTATCAGAACTGGTCCTCGACCAACCGCGACACGATCGGCGGCACGCTGCGCGCCGCCAGCCTCACCGCCGATCAATTCTCGAGCGAGGAGGCGACCATGTCGCAGCTCCGCACGATGTCGGAAGGCGCCGACGGCCAGATGAAGGCGCTGCAGGTCGGCCACCAGATCGCGACACAGCAGGTCGCCCAGATGCAGAAGCTGCGCGGGCTAGTCTCGCAACAGATGACGATGATGGCGACCTGGTATCAGTCGGAGCAGGCCGAGAAGGATCTCTCCCAGGCGCGCCGGCAGGAGTTCTTCAAATCGACGGCGCCGTCGATGTCGGGCGGGCAGGAGATGCGTCCGCGATGGTGACGGCCTCCTTTCTCACCCGTCCTTCGACGGTGCTTGCCATTGTTGTCACAGCGGCCGTCTTTCTTCGCACCGTCGGTCCGGCAATCGCCGCCGCGGATGGGGGCGTGCTGACGACGGTCGAGAACCAGGTGGTCACGGCCGCGAAGGGGTGGGAATCGACCGTCACAAACGCCGCAAAATCGCTGTTCTGGATCCTCGCCGGCATCGAGGTCGGCATCGCCGCGGTCTGGCTCGCCATCCAGGCCGCGACGATCGAAGCCTGGTTCGCCGAGCTCGTGCGCCGGATCATGTTCATCGGCTTCTTCGCCTTCGTCCTGGCGGAGGGGCCGAGTTTCGCCAAAGCCGTGGTCGACAGCCTGTTCCAGATCGGCGGCGGCAGCGGCTCGGCTTCACCGGCGAACGTCTTCAATGCCGGCCTGACGGTCGCCTCCGCCATGTCGCAGAAGATTTCCTTCGGCGTGTTTCAGGACAACGCACTGGCGCTCTCGGCCTCGCTCGCCATGATCGTCAGCGTCATCGCCTTTTCGCTCGTCGCGGCGATCTTCCTTGCCGTGCTCGTCGAGATGTATGTCGGCCTTCTCGCCGGCATGATCATGCTCGGCCTCGGCGGATCGTCCTTCACCAAGGACTTTGCGATCCGCTACCTCGTCTACGCCTTCTCAGTCGGCATGAAGCTCATGTCGCTCGTCATGATCGCCAAGATCGGTTCCGACGTACTGATCGGCCTCGCCCAGGATACGTCGGTCGGCGACCAGTACCAGACCGCGCTCGCCATCGCCGGCATCGCGGTCGTCGTCTTCATCCTCGCGATGTACGTGCCGTCCATCGTCCAGGGCGTGGTTCAAGGCGCCTCGGTCAGCAGCGGCATGGAAGTGATCCGGCACGGCGCGCAGGCTGCGAGTTTCGCGGCCGGAGGCGCTGCCCTCGCGATGGGCGGGGCCAACGCCGGCGCAGCGGCCTTCTCGGCGGCGCGCGCGAGCGGCTCATCGGTCGGCGGCGCCGCCCTTGCCGGGCTTCGTGGCGCGGCCTCGGCCGGAGGCGCGCTCGCCTCGGCCGCCCGCGACAAGGCGATCGGTGCGCCCGGCGCCTATGCCGGATCTCTGCTCGGGCTCGCCAACGCCAAGCTTGAGAAGAGCGGCGGCGGATCGCCGCCCCCTCCGCCCCAAAAACACGAGAAATGACGGAAGAAACGCGTTTTGGCCTCCCCCGACAGTCCCGAAAATCCCTATATCGCCGCGCGGCAGGAATGGACCGAGCGCTACGGCTCCTATGTGAAGGCCGCCAGCGCCTGGCGCATTGTCGGGATCGCGAGCCTCGGCCTCGCGCTCATGAGTACGGCCTATGCGCTCTACCAGAGCACGAAGGTCAAGCTCGTTCCCTACATCGTCGAGGTCGACAAGCTCGGTTCGTCCGTAAGTGCGGGCTTTCCGGCCCAGATCGAATACGCCGACCCGCGCGTGGTGCGCGCCACGCTCGCCGGCTTCATCACCAACTTCCGATCGGTGACGCCGGACACGGTGGTGCAGAAGCAATATATCGACCGCGTCTACGCCATGCTGCGCACGACGGACCCCGCGACCGAAAAGGTCAACGCCTGGTTCCGCTCGAGCTCTCCCTTCGACAAGGCCAAGACCGCGACGGTCGCGATCGAGGTCAACAATGTCGTGCCACTGTCGCCGCAGTCCTTCCAGATCGACTGGACCGAGTATGAGCGCGACCGCAAGGGCAAGGAAGTGGCGACCCGACGCTTCCGGGGCGTGGCCAGCGTCGTGCTAATCCCGCCGCAGGATGAGGCGGTGATCCGGCTCAACCCGATCGGTCTCTACCTCAAGGATTTTGACTGGACCGCTCAGATCTGAAAGGCGCGCCCTTACCTATGACTGCAACAAGACCAACATTCCGGGCGGCCCTTCTGATCGCGACCGCCCTCGTTTCCATCACCGGCCTCCACAGCGCCGATGCCCAGAGCCTCAACCGGAAGGAAGCGAAGGGGATGGATATCTCCGGCCAATGGCGCGGCCGAACCGGGCTCGTGACGCGCGGCGCCGATGGCAAGGTGATCTTCCTCTATGGCGAAGTGCAGCCATCTGTTGTCTGCTCACCGCTGCAGGTCTGCGACCTCGAGCTGGAGGGCGGGGAGGTCGTGCGCGACGTGCTCGTCGGCGACACCGTGCGCTGGAAGGTCGAGCCCGCGACCTCCGGCGCGACGGGCGGCCAGGCGATCCACCTCATCGTCAAGCCGACCGAGCCAGGCCTCGTCACCTCCATGGTGGTGACGACGTCGCGACGGACCTATCACATCCAGCTCAAGTCCCACGCCACGCAGTACATGGCGCGGGTCGGCTTCGACTATCCCGAGGACGTGTCCTCGCGCCTGGCGGATGTGAACGCCCGGATCGAGACGGGCGGCGCCGGCGTGCCGGCAGAGCAATTGAACTTCAGCTATTCGGTCTCGGGCAGCGCGGGCTGGCGGCCGACTCAAGTCTATAGCGACGGCACCAAGACGTACATCCAGTTCCCGGAGTCGGCCGCCTCGCGCGACGCGCCGGTCCTGTTCGTAGTCTCGGGCGGGCAGAACCGCATCGTCAATTATCGGATGAAGAGCAACATGATGATCGTCGACTATGCGGTCGACAGGGCCATCCTTGTCTCCGGCGTCGGCTGGAGCCAGGAAAAAATCACGATCCAGAGGCGAGGGTGACGGCATGATCCGCCCTTTCTTCTCCACCTTTCGCCCGGCACGCGCGGCCGCCTTCTTCCTCACGGCCGCCCTTCTTTCCGGATGCGCGACTTTCGGAACCGGCGGACTCGTTGCCAGCACCGCCCCAGCCGAACTCTTGGCCCCCGCTGCTTCGGCCGTCGCCGGTGATCTCGTTCCACGCCTTGCCGAACAAATCGGCCAGGGAAAGGCGACGATTGTCCTAAAGCCCGACGGCTCCGCCTTCGGTTCGGCCCTTGAGACTTCGCTGCGGGGCTGGGGTTACGCGGTCACGACCGATCAGGACACCAAGGATCCTAAAGCCATCCGGCTCGCCTATGTGCTCGCCTCCATGGACGGACAGATGCTCGCCCGCCTCTCGACCGGATCGATCGAGATCGGTCGCGTCTATTCCACGACCGCGACCAGCGCGCTGCCGGCAAGCCCGGTCTCGGTGATGAAGCGCAGCTGAGGGGAGGGGAGGCATGACCCAATCTCTGCAGCTCGGCGGCGGCTCCGGCGGGACGGGCGCGCCGAAGGACATTCGCCGTCTCAACCGCCTGCCGATCATCGCCGCGGCCGTGCTCGGCATCGTGTTCCTCGCGGTGATCTTCTACGGACTGACCTCGCGGGGACTTGTATTCCGCTCAACGTCCGACACGGGTTCGATCGGCGGCGCGCCCGCCACGACCTTCGCCGATCAGATGAAGCGCGGCGTTGCCGACGGCCTCATCGGCGACGGCCAACAGCCTCCGCCCGCGGCGCCGACGCCCGAGCCGAAACCTGCCCCGCAAAATCCCTTCGTCCCGCAACAGCCTGCCGTCGCCGAGCCGAGGGGCGGCGCACTCGAATCCGAAGAAGCCTGGCGGGCGCGTCTGGCCCGCGAAGGACAGGAACAGCTCCTCCGGGAGCGGCAGCGCCAGAGAATGGCGCGTCTGCAGGCGAGCAACATCGCGCTGGATTCGCCGCTCGCCATCGACACGCAGAAGATTAAGGCTGCGTCGGCGGCCACGTCGCCGGCAAAACCGGGTGCGATGACACCGGCCTCATCCTCGCCGACCGACCTCTACAGCCTGGCGCTTCTGACCGGGCTCAACGGCCAGAACCTCGATCCCAACGGGCAAGCGAAGAAGGAGACTTTTTTCAACTCCGACCTCGCCAAGCTCGGCTATCTGCCGAACCAGGTCGTTCCCCCGCGCTCCTACTATGAGCTGAAGCGCGGCTCCGTCATCCCGGCGACGCTGATCACCGGCATCAATTCCGATCTGCCGGGCCGCATCACCGCTCAGGTCAGCCAGAACGTCTTCGACAGCGCCACTGGCTACCGCCTGCTCATCCCGCAAGGCACGAAACTGATGGGCCGCTACGACAGCAAGATCTCCTTCGGCCAGAGCCGCGTCCTCGTCATCTGGACCGACATCATCTTCCCGAACGGTTCGACGCTCCAGATCGGCGGCATGGCCGGAACGGACGCGGAAGGCTATGGCGGCTTCACCGACCAGGTCGACAACCACTACTTCAAGACCTTCGGCTCCGCGATCCTGCTCGCGATCATCGGCACGGGCATGGATATGGCGGCCCCGCAAAGCTCGACGCTCGCGACGCAGCAGACCGCGTCGGACGCCGCAAGGCGGAATTTTGCGGAAACCTTCGGCCGCGTCGCCGAGCGCACCATCAACAAGAACCTCGACGTGCAGCCGACGCTGGAGATTCGCCCCGGTTATCAGTTCAACGTCCTTGTCGATCAGGACATCGTGTTCCCGGGCGCTTATCGGGGCTGATCACACGCAATGCGACTGAAGCCGCCATCGATCGCGATGCTCGATCCACCAGTTTCTGCAATCCGGCCTCTAAATTTTCGCATTTGTTGCGCCAATTATAAATAACAAGCTACGTCAGACTGCATGAGACGCGAGGAGAGTGGAACGACACCTATGCACCAACGTCATAACCACGAAAACAGGAGCTTCGCCGAGTTGGCGAGTCAACTTAATCTATCTGTCCACGATGTGTCATGAGGATCTCGCGGTGAACCGAACCGCGTAGCGCTTCACGTTGAACCCTCGCGACAATGTGCACAAGAAGCGGCGCAGCGAAAATCGTTGTGTGGCGTGGAAGATCGCCAGCTTTTACCGTTCACAGTCGGCACCACCACCAGACATCAATCTCACCATCACTGCGTCCTGCGCCGAATCGAGCCGGGTGCTCGCCGCCAGAAAGAAGTCTTCAGAGAAATAATGGATACGAGGAGAATGGACCTAAAAACCTGGTTTCAGCGACTGACGGACGTCACTTCTGCCGCGAGAACGCAGGAAGTTCTGAGGGACGCGCTGCCGGATCTCGTGGAGGAATTGGGCTTTGACTGCTACGCCTATCTCTACATCCAGCCATCCAGAACTTATGCCTACTCGAACTATTCGCCGGAGTGGCTGAAGCACTATTTCGACAGCGACTACACGACGATTGATCCGGTCGTAAAAACCGCCAGCACGACTTTGCGCCCATTCACCTGGTGCTCCGGAGGCTCCCGCCATTCGGAAACGAAGGAGGTTCGGCGTTTCTATTCCGAGGCCGGCGACTTCGGGATCAGATCGGGTATCAGCATCCCGATACGGACGGCCTGCCGGCACATGTCGATGCTGACGCTCGCATCGAGCAAACCGTCCTTGACCCTCGATAAGGATATCGATCAGATCGCCGCCGTCACGGCGGTCGCGTTCCTGCATGCCAAGCTTGAAGAGCACAATGCGAAGCCGACCGCGCAGCCAACTTTCGAGCTGACGGCCAAGCAGACCCTCTGCCTCAAATGGTCGGCTGAGGGAAAGCCGATGAAGTCGATCGCCACCCTCGAAAATATGTCGTTCGCGACCGTGAACTTTCATCTCAACAACGCCCGCAAGGTGCTCGATGCGGGAAGTCTCGCCCAAGCCACGGCACTCGCGACGAAGCTCGGCCTGATCTGACCGCATCCTGCGCCCCTGGATCTATAGGATGAAACGGCCCCCAGCGCTGTGAACGCAGTGGGACCATTTCGAGTGGGCGCCCGACTGAGGCTGGGGCCGAGAATCAGGTGCCTACAACACAAGATCAAATACGCAGATTTTCTGCGCTGCTCTTACCACGCCTTTGATCCACCTTGACCTCGTAAGAGACTTTCTGCCCCTCACGCAAGTCTGAGAGGCCAGCCCGCTCAACCGCGCTTATGTGCACAAAAACATCTTGACCGCCGTCATCCGGCTGAATGAAGCCAAACCCCTTGGTCGCGTTGAACCACTTCACAACACCTGTCGCCACCGTCCGTCTCCTACTTAAGCAATCGCGTTGACAGTAAATCAGCTTGGACCATTCCCGCAAGCCGACCGGTGTTGATCGCTCAGCTTGTCACCCGTCTGGTGCCATGCATCGAATGGGATGCCCCCGGGCGGTTCATCGTTCTCGGCGACATGGAATTGGACAACGTCTGATCGATCGCGGGCCATCGCGCCTACTGCCACTGCAAGCGTCACATTGCACTACTGAACGCTGACCGCTGGCCGGACGGGCTGTCCGACATCGAGCCGCGGTTTGCCGGTCAGGTCTGCGCCTGCTGCTTTCGAGCGTCCGAGTCGACAGCCGGCGGAACTCGCCGGTAAGTGAGGGTCTACTTGACCCAAATCAATCTGCTTCAGAACTCCTATGGCCTTCTGCTTGGGGGGCGAACGACACGAGACCCAGGAGTTTGCGATGAGGATCAGAACGATAGCCTTTGCAGCAACCGCAGTTCTCTTAACAGCATCAACACTTGCCTACGCAGCGGAGACCTCTTCCACGGTAGGAATGGGGCATCCTAGCGCCGCCGACCTCAACGCCTTGACGGATGCGCGCGTCGGCATGATCAAGGCCGCCTTGCAGCTTACGCCCGATCAGGAAAAATACTGGCCGCCCGTGGAAGGGGCCATCCGTGCGAGAGCGAAGAACCGACAAGTCCGCTTCGAGCGGGTGGCCGAACTGCGCGATAGCAGCCCAATGGAAGCGATTGGTGAACGCAATCCGGTCGAACTTATGCAACGTCGAGCAGAAATACTGAGTCAACGCGCGGTTGACCTCAAGAAGCTCGCCGACACGTGGGAACCGCTTTATAAGACGCTAACACCGGACCAGAAGAAGAGGATGGCATTCGCGACATACGCGGCGATGCGCGGGATGCGAGATGCGATTGAACATCAGATCGAAACCGAAGATGACGACGACTAGACTACCTGGCGTGACGCGTCGCGGAGCAACAAGTTTTGGTCCGCGACGATCGTCGATACACGCAATCCGGAATCAACGCATTTGATGGCGCGCCGGTGCCCTGACAATTTCGGCGATGCCCGACGTCTCAAAGGCCAGATTGATGTAGTCGGCCACCTCGTGACGGCTTTAGGCCGGCCAGATTGGCGATCTGGGAGATGATCTTTCAGACATATTCTCTCCAACAAAAGGCCGGCAGAGATGCCGGCCTAATTGATTGGAGAAAAGTATTAGGACAAGGTCAGTATCTCGCCGCGACCGGAGCGCCGTAGCCGCCAAAGCGATAATTCAAGCGCACGGTGACCATATCCACGTCCTGGCTGATCCGGTCGTTGAGTACGGCAGCGAGGCGGGGATCGGCCACCGAGAAGGAGTTATTTGCGTGCCCCATCCACAGATGGTCGTACTCCGCACCGATCGACCAGTTGGGGGCGAAGCCATACTCAAAGCCGACACCCAAGGTGCCGCCCCAGCGCGTGCTATCCGCCGAGACCAAACCGATCCCGGTGGTGTTGTCGAATATGGTCAGGCGATTGCTGGTCACAGCAGCGCCGCCCTTCACGTAGAGCAGCGCCGAATTCCAGGCCCAACCGAGCTGGCCGGTGAAGAGACCGATTGCATCAGTCTTCGCGGTGGTCGAGAGCGTCGGATCGAAAAGGCTCACGCGCGTGTTCTTGATGTCGGCCCAATCGCCTTGAGCTTCCAATCCAAATACGAACTGATTGGTTTGCCAGCGATATCCAATTTGTCCACCGGCCACGCCGCCGGAACGATCACCGCAGCCGCTCGCGACGGTCCCCACAGCAGTGACGAAATCTACGCAGTTGTGGCTTTGGCCCCAGCCGCCGTTGGCGCCGATGTAGAAGCCGGTCCAATCGTAAATCGGAGCCACCATCGGCGGAGGCGCCTTGGTGTAGGGACGGGCCGCTAAATCCGCCGCGCTTGCCGGTACCGACAGGCTCAGCGCCATCGCGCCAACCAAAATCTTCTTCATATGTGTTTCTCCCAGTCCGCTTCAGTTGTCCCCGAAGCGTTGAGGCCAGGCAGGAGCGCCTACTTCACTATTCCAGTTCTAATTGTAGGGGAGATGCTGCCGGTAGGCTGTACCGGCGAAGCCACACTCGCCGGCCAAGTTCGAGGACAAGCTATTAATCCGACTTAAGAATTGCCATTGCCGAATCTTGATACCCCCTATCAGGCTTGCCGCCGCAGGTCGGCATCTTCGGTCTTATGCTGGGCAGCCTCGGCTATGCGCTGCTCGGGTCCCTCGCGTCACCTTGCCGTCGGACGGACTTCCGCGATCTCGCTGATGATGGCGGGCACGGTAGGCTGCTTTGAATTGCGCCAGATCAAGTGCGCTCATGCGCCCGTTGCCTAAAGTTCCCGAGTTCACCGCCACGTCCATTTTGTACGGAGTTCTGCGATGTTGATCAGGACTACCACAGTGAGCCGCCCTGCGGTTGATGGGCAATTGGCGGCCCTTGCCGGCCAGCAGATCATCTGTAGCGAATTTACCTATCGCAGAGGGATGGAAGTATTTGGGGAGAGAGAGGAGGCCGAGTACGTCTACCAGATCGTCTCTGGTACAATCCGGACCTACAAGATGCTCTGCGATGGCCGCCGGCAAATCAACTCGTTCCATCTCGCGGATGATATGTTCGGGCTTGAGAATGGGATAATTCACCGCTTCACCGCCGAAGCAGTGACTCAGGCCAAGGTTCGCATCACGAGCCGAAGCAGCCTGCTCGATACGATTGCGCAGCGGGAGCCGGGCCAGGCAAGCCTTCTCAACCTCGTCACGCGCAATCTTCAGCACGCCGAGAACCACATGCTTCTGCTAGGACGAAAGACGGCGCTCGAGAAGTTAGCCGCATTCCTTCTGGAAATGGACGAGCGGCTTGCTCATCCGAACGTCATGAGCTTGCCGATGAATCGCCGCGACATCGCCGACTATCTTGGATTGACCCTCGAAACCGTGTCGCGCGCGTTTTCGATCTTGCGTGATGATAAGATGCTAAGGTTCGATGGACAAACCCAGCGTCAACTCGTTTTGCTGGATCGGGAAGCGCTTGTGCAGCTCGACGCCTGATCGTGCGAGCACGGCAACGTTCAAGTGCTGCGAGCTGACTTTGTACGGTCACGCCAATTCGTCCGTCGATGTCCTGCTGAAGCGTATGTTTTTGGCGCGCTCTTTCCGGCGCAGACTCGTCGGCTGCAACGAGCTCGACCGGGTTCGGACCTGCCTCGCCTACTGGATGTCGACGAGAAGCTTTTATCGAGGCGCAATATACTGTCGGTTCCCGATCAAAGTCTGGCCATAAATACGAATGCAAGGACCGCCAAAGTTTAACCCAGGTAGCTCTGCCTACGTTGCCTGCCGCGGAGTGAGTTGAGCACCCGCGCAGCCGTGTTTGCGCCAGCCAATCTCACTCATGCTGCAGCCCCAGGCCTTGTGCTCGAACACCGGCCAGTAGCGCTCGGCGAACTTCCTGTCGAACCCGCTATTGTGCGCTATGACGATGACTGCATCGTCTACGAAGGTCGCGGTGGCCGCATCGTCGAATCTGTGACCGGCCACCATCTCGGCGGTGATGCCCGTGAGTGCCGTAACGTCCGCCGAAAATAGAACCACTCGGCTCGTGGAAGGCGGAGAAGGTGTCGCGGACGCCGACGATCCGCCCGTCCGGCGTATAGTCGAACTTGAGCATCCCGAACTCGATCATCTCGTCTCTGGCGTGATCGAGGCCGGTCGTCTCGGTGTCCACTAGGACGCTGGTCTTGCAACCTGCCCGATGGTCGGCTGGGACGCGGCCCGCGGTATCAGGCGCCGCAACACTCGGTAGTCGGCCGACTGGCTCAAAGCCTCGGCCATCGCGGCCAGATCCGATGCGTCCTGAAGCATATCTTTCAGGGAATGCGATCCGATAGGCTCGGTAAGGTCGTACAATACCGTGTGCGCAGTGCACGGGGTGGCGCAAAGCCGCGCAATTCGTCGCGCCCTCGCCGGCATGTTCACGATTTTCGGCGACCATCCGCCGTCCAGAGCGGAACGGCCCTCCGTCAGGCGACTTGATCTCCCGAAGAGGCATAAATTCGGAGAGGAACCATGAAGACGATATTGGCAATAGCCTGCCTGACCGCACTCGCCTTCGCGTCGCCGGCGGAAGCCAAGGGATGCATTAAGGGCGCCATCGTCGGCGGTGTCGCTGGCCACATGGCCGGCCATGGCAAGCTCGGCGCGGCGGCGGGATGCGTCGTCGGATATCACGAAGCCAACAAGCAGAACCCGAACAACTCGAACGCTCAGGCTCCCTCGGGCCAGAAGTAGCGCGCGAGCACCTGGGCTGCGCCGTGAAGATCAGATCTCATTCCGAGAGCCACATCGTCGAGCTCGACGATGGCTCGCGCTGGAAGATATTTCCCGGCGACCTCGATCTGACGCTGAACTGGAAGCCCGAGACGGAAATCGTCGTCATGCCGGCTGACGATGATCTCAGTTCTCACCTGCTGGTCGGCGGAGACGCAAAGGTGCGGGCGATCGCCGAGGGCGAAAGCTGGTCGGCAGGTGAGGTCAAGGCGGTGCTGAAGGAAGGATAGGGATGTGCAGCGCGGCGGCCAGACCTTCAGAAAAAGTCTGCAGCGAGGTTCAGGCCATAGGTCATCGCCGCAAGAAGGGAGAGCAAAAGGCCTGCGCCGCAAAAGATCATGATGGTCTTGAGCCCATCGGAGCCGCCGACGTCCACGCTCGCGGAACGCAACAGCACTTTGGCGAATGCGATCATCGTCGGTCTCCTCGAGAGTAAGCGGCGTGACGAGGATAGCCGAGGGCAGCTTCGGCGAGTGTGAACCAGCTCTCAGGTCCGCTGGATCTCGATCGGGTGGGTAGCTTGCCCAGTGGCAGCCTTTTTGAGGGCATCCCGCTCCCGACAGAGATTATCGACCTTGGCTCGCATCCGGACGAGCAGCAGTTCAGCGGATGCCGTCGGGACGCCGGCCCGCTGCAGCATCCGGATCTCGCTCTCCTGAGCGCTGAGCTGCACTAATCAGCCCGAGGAGTATTTCAGCCGTTTGCGCTGCGCTGAGATCGGTATCCACCATCATATTGCTGGCGGGCTACGCGCAGGTTTTTGAGCTGCTTTGGCACCGTCCTAATCTTCGTAGTCGATGGAGCCGGCTGCCCCAGCCCGGCTGGCTGGGGGCCGTGGGCGGCCGAGCCGGGGCAACGCCTCGCTGGGCGGCGGGCCAGTGTGGCGCTTCCCTACGCTACGCCGCGTATTGAGCTATTCAACGGAGAACCGTAGCGAAAAGCGGCGGTTGCAACGCGAAGCGCAGCCCGGAGGAGCGCGATCGCGGCTGGCGGTGCAAGCGCTTCACTCCGGGCGCAGTCGCCCGCGCGCCTGTGTCCCGCGCTGACTTACTGACCATGTCAGCGAAAGAATGAGGCGGAGCTACGACCTGTGCCCCGCCGATCGATGCCGGAAAATGGCGGATGCGCCGCAGCAACTTAATCGCGTCGCTTTCTTGATCGCGCTCAAGCCACAAGGGTGCCTCAGCGATTCCCTGGCTTCTTCAGGTAAAGAAGCCAGGGATGCTTCCACTCGGCGCCGCCCACGCGGAATAGGCAGCATCGTCAGGTTGTATCAAAACGCAGCTTCGCGCCATTAGCCATTGGGGTTAGCGACTTTTGTCGGCATGGCACTGGATCTCCCCGCCAGCCCAGCCAAAAGCCCCTCCCGGGGCGGCTTTCGCGCGCCCTTGGGTTGCATTAAGCTTGAAAGCCGATGTTTGAAGCAGTGGGGAAAATATCATGGAAGACGCCCTAGAACGGGCCTACCCATGAAACCGCTAATCGGACTTATCGCGCTGCTCTTTACGACCGGCGCATTTGCACAAGCCGCTCCCCCGAAGGCGGCTAAAAGGCCGCCCGTTCAGATCAGGCCGCAAGCGCCAATGGGTTGCAAACTGGTCGGCACGGTCAGGGGCACCAAGATCTGGGCGGGCGACTGCATTGCTGCGGCACCCGCCGCGGAAACTCCACCACCGCCATCACCCCCGCCTGCACCGCCTAGTGGCCTCAGCGCCCCTGCAGAGAAGCAGTGATTAGGCGACGTTCCGCCGGCCGGTTGAGAATCGGTTGAGGCAAAGAAATGACAGTCGTCGACCTAAAGGAGCTAGCCCGTCTTATTCGTCAGAGGGCGCCTGAGAGGCTGGCGAGCGTGGTGTAAAGCGCTGATGCGGCGTAGGATTCGGTTGCGAAGCCAACCCCATCACCTCAACCGCGAACGCCACGCCCGCCATGACCGACGATATGATTCTGCCCTTCTCGTTTCCAGCCGTTCACGCCAAGAAAGTCACAGCTGCCTTCGATGGCGGTCGGCTGACCTCGAACGGGGACGTGATGCTTCTGGCGATGGCCGAGCGGCGTCTCGGCTTGGCCGACAATTTGGCCCGCGTGTTCCCGGATCGGCGCGATCCGACGCGGGTCGTGCACAGCCTTGTCGATATGTTCCGCGCGCGCATGTTCGCGATCTGCTGCGGCTACGAGGACGCCGACGACCTCGATCATCTGCGGTCCGATCCCGCATTCAAGCTGGCCTGCGGACGGCTGCCGGACACGGGTCGCGATCTGTGTTCCCAACCGACGCTGTCGCGGCTGGAGAATGCTCCGCGCCTGCGCGACGTGATCCGACTGACCTACACTTTGGTCGACGCATGGATGGATAGCTACCCGCGCGAGCCGGCATCCGTCACGCTTGACATCGATGATACCTTCGATGTCGTCCACGGCCATCAGCAGCTCTCGCTGTTCAACGCTCATTATGACGAACGCTGCTTCCTGCCGATCCACGTCTACGACACGGAGAAGAGCCGGCCCGTGGCGGTCGTGCTGCGGCCCGGCAAGACGCCGGGCGGCGTCGAGGTGCGTGCCCATCTGCGCCGCCTGATACGGCATATCCGGACGCGGTGGCACAACACGCGAATTACGTTCCGTGGCGACGGGCACTATGCCCGGCCGGAGGCACCGGAGGCAATGGCGTGGTGCGAGACCAACGGCATCGACTACATCTTCGGTCTGTCCGGCACCAAGCCGCTCGCCAGAAAAGTCGACGAGGCCGCCGACGGCATCCGCACGCGACGCGCCATCGAGAACCTGCCGGTTCTGCGTGGCTATACCGAGACGCGCCACAAGGCCAAGTCCTGGGATCGCGAACGACGTACCGTCGCCCGTATTGAGGCGACGATGCTCGGCCTCGACATCCGTTTCGTCGTCACCAGCCTCGATGTCGGCTCGGCCGAGTGGATCTACGACAGCCTGTATTGCGCGCGCGGCCAAGCCGAGAATCTGATCAAGGTGCATAAGACACAGCTCGCCTCCGATCGCACCAGCTGCCGTTCGGCGCTCGCCAATCAAGTCCGCCTCGTTCTCCACACCGCCGCTTATTGGCTGATGCTGACCGTGCGCGACGCGATTCCCAAAGCCCGGGAATTGGCCACAGCCGAGTTCGCGACGCTGCGTCTTCGTCTCTTGAAAATCGCAGCCCGTGTCGTCGAGACCACGAGCCGCATTCGCCTTGCGTTTGCCGCGGCATGTCCCGAAGCCGACCTGATCCGCGGCTTGCCAGGCGCGCTGCTGCCGCTCGGTCCTTGACCGGCGGGGCGTCCGCCCCCCGTTCGCCCAACCCATCCCTCAAGCGCGTTGCAAAGTACCGGTCGTCAGGCGGTGAAAGCCGAAGGCAATCCCGCGCGCCTCGTCAGAGCAGATGTGCGGCCACATCCATCGGACTAAAAAAACGCACTCTCACGAATAGGACGGGCTAGCGGAAATGGCGGTACAGCTAGAGCATGATGTGTTTATACGGAAACGTACCCTGAATTTTTGAGATAGTTGGCGCACTCCTCCTTGGAGAAGCCGTTGGGTCGCGCTACGGCAGATGTTCTGCCGGCCGAGGGTCATTTGTTCGACCTGCTCGAACCGGAAGATGTGGCGCCGGAATGGAAACGCTGGTCGCCGATTCTCCTGCGGCCGGAGGGTCTTTATGGTACTCGCCCGGCAAAGGGCGGCAACAAGGCCGCCAAGCTCAAAGCCATCCGAGAGGCCCTACGCACCGCCCAGCAGGTTTGGCTCGCCACCGACTGCGACCGCGAAGGCCAGCTCATCGGTCAGGAAATTCTCGAGCATTACAATTACCGCGGCCGGGTGCTCCGGGTACTATTCACCGCGCAGGACGCGCAGACCATCCGCGACGCGTTCGTGCGGGCAAAATCCAATGCCGAATATGCCAGGCTTTACGCCGCGGCCGTCGCCCGACGGCAGGCGGACCAGATCTACAACCTGTCGCTCACGCGCACCGCGACCGTCATCCTGGGGCAAGGTGCTCGGCGTGTGATCGGGGTTGGTCGCGTGAAGACGCCGACCTTGGCGATTGTCTGCACGCGCGAACTGGAAATCCGAAACTTCGTGCCGCTCTCCTATTTTGAGGTTGTTGCGACCGCGAAGGTTGCCGGAGGGCAATTCCAGATGCGTCACGCGCCGCAGGAGCGGATTGTCCGTCGCGAGGTCGCCCAGGATATCGTTAATGCAGCTCAGGGCTTCGAGGGCGCGCTTGCGGTGCGCGTCGAAGAAAAGCGGCATGGGCCACCCAAGCTGCACGATTTGCCGTCACTACAGAAACTGTGCGGCTCTCGCTTCGGCTGGCCGGCCAGCAAGACGCTCGAGGTGGCGCAGGAACTCTATGACGGTCAGAGCAAGAAGATCATCACCTATCCGCGCGCGGAGGTACGCTACCTGCCGCAGAGCTTGATAGCGGACGTTCCGAAGATCGTGACCGGACTGCAGGTAGGCCAAGCGTTCAGCGCAATCCCCATGCCAGAGCCTCCGATGATCCGCAAAGGTGCAAGCGGCAGTTTCTACGATAAGGGACTGGAGGGCGCGAGCCATCACGCCGTCATTCCCAATGTCAACACGATCGATAAGCTGCGCGAGGTCTGGCTTCGTCTGTCATCCGATAAGAAGAAACTGTTCGACCTCGTCGCGCGGGCCTATCTGGCAGCGCTGATGCTCGACTTCCGCTATCGGCAGACAAACGCAACTCTCGACGTCCATGGCTTCGAGTTCCGCGCCTCCGGCCGCCAGAGCATCGATCTCGGTTGGCACGCAGCATTCCCGGACTGGCAGCCCGTCGACGAAAATGGCGATGAAGCACAATTGCTTCCGGAGCTGCGCCAAGGTGAGACCGCACAACTGCAGAATTCCAAAATTGACGACAAGGAAACTCGGCCGCCGCCGCGTTACAACGAAGGCACCCTCATCGATGCGATGCAAAATGCTTGGCGCTTCGTCGACGACGAGCCCCTTCGGCAACGCCTGAAGGAAGCCAAGGTCAATCTGATCGCCTACAACCTGATCCGCATCCCCAAACTGGTTGCAGCGTAGCCAACTTGGCGTCCAGACCACCAAAGCGCTTCAAACTCTCAAACAAATCATCCCAACAATGGCACCCGCGACAGAACAAACGTAAGCGCGAAGCCGATACCCTGGCTTCAGAGTTAGAATGAATGTGCGAAGAAGCCTCCGGCTTGGAACGGAGGTTTGGATGGGATTGGACAGCAAAAAGGACGTCCATTTGGGCGGCTCACCGGTGGGGCCGGTGAGCCGGCTGGAGCGAGGCGCCGGCGCAGGCACGGGCTGGGGCGGCAGGTGCACGACATCCGGTGCCGACGGGCGATTGATCGGGCGAAGATCAATCGGAGCGCGCGGCGCAGGAGTCACGATCGGCGGCGTCGGAATGCGCGGCGGCACATAGGTCGGCGCCGGCACCGGGATACGTGGCGGCGGAACGTAGGTCGGCTGCACCGGCGTCATCCTCGCGGTCGCATTGGACATTCGTTACAACACGCGGAATGTGTGTCATCGACGGGCGAGATTTCCTCGCGACCGTCTTTCAGCTCGGAAATCCTGATGCAAGCCGAGGCGTACTTGGGAGACTTTTTGGCCCGGCAATCCTTCGTTATGCTGATCGCGCCTGGTCACTCCCGGCCACTGATACCCAGGGACGGATCGGGTGCTTTGACCTAGCCCGGCAGGACGACGAGGTCATCGCGGCACATGCCGCCAACGAGCTTGTGATCGGCGGCCGTTATCAGACTCGGTTCTCCTCGGCATTCCTGGTACGGGCACCAATTGTCCCAAAGTCCATCCTCGCGGTCGAGCGGGTCGACCATCGCGGCTACGTATTGCCGGAGATCAACATCACGCTGGAGAAGGCGTTGGGTCGTTAAAGGCGATCCAGTCGTCTCGGACCGGCCCAAACTCAATCAGCTAACCTCCGCCCAACAATCGTCGTTCTCATAAATCCGCACGCTCTCGCAATCAGGAATGCGCTCAAAGAACCAACTGGCAATGATCTCGGCGGTCGGGTTCTCCAGTCCTTCGACATCGTTGAGAAGTCGATGATCGACCAGTTTAATCAACGGCCCCACCTCGGCATCCATCTCAGCGAAGTCCTTCACGAAGCCCCTACCGTCCAACCCTCCCTGCATCACGACTTCCATGCGGTAGTTGTGTCCGTGTAGATTCTTGCACTTGTGGCCATCGGGTAGATTGGGAAGGCGATGAGCGGATTCGAACCTATAGGTGCGCCCAATCCGCGTTGTGAGAACGACATCATCGCCGTCACTCCGCGAGCGCCTCTCAGAAACAATGCGCTGGGAAGAAAAGTGCTTGTTCATGGTATCCCCATAAGCTTGTGCGCCTGAAGAATCACTCTCCAGAGCAAATTACTCAGGCAATAGGCGATAGCCAACTCCGTATCTCATTTGCGGTAAGGCCCATGCGAACCGGCCGCACCTCACAAAAGGCATCGCCGGACTAATGCGGCGGTCGCGCAAGCGAAGGCTGCAAAGGAAGAGCGCAAGACCGCGCGCACGACACGGTGCGCGGATGCCCAGCAGTCGTGACGGCGTAGACAGTAGGACTCCTCCCCCGATGCCCCGATTGCGCTAAAAAACCGCCGAGGAAGGAAGAATTCCTAATAAGCCCGGCCGAATTTTGTGACCACCTGCGTTTAACCCCAATCCATGCGGCCGGGACGTCAATTCAGGTCCGTTTCGAGCTGCGAGAGTGTGTTTTCGGACTTGGGCAGCAAAAGCGGAGTCCGTCTGGGACGAGAGCTTGCGTGCCGGACAGAGGGTCGCGACGGAGCAACGACAATCGAAAGTTCAAGTGTCGATCATCCTCACCTTTAGCACAATCTCGTCGTTGCCTTCCCGTTGCACCGGGACAACGTCCACTACCCGTCGTCGCTCTGGACGCACGGACCAGACGCTGCTGAACAGCGTCTAGCCCGCCTTATTCGCGAGAGGGCGCCTGAGAGGCTGGCGAGCGTGGTGTAAAGCGCTGATGCGGCGTAGGATTCGGTTGCGAAGCCAACCCCATCACCTCAACCGCGAACGCCACGCCCGCCATGACCGACGATATGATTCTGCCCTTCTCGTTTCCAGCCGTTCACGCCAAGAAAGTCACAGCTGCCTTCGATGGTGGACGCCTAACCTCGAATGGGGGCGTGATGCTTCTGGCGATGGCCGAGCGACGTCTCGGTTTGGCCAACAATTTGGCCCGGGTGTTCCCGGATCGGCGCGATCCGACGCGGGTCGTGCACAGCCTTGTCGATATGTTCCGCGCGCGCATGTTCGCGATCTGCTGCGGCTACGAGGACGCCGACGACCTCGATCATCTGCGGTCCGATCCCGCATTCAAGCTGGCCTGCGGACGGCTGCCGGACAGCGGTCGCGATCTGTGTTCCCAACCGACGCTGTCGCGCCTGGAGAATGCTCCGCGCCTGCGCGACGTGATCCGACTGACCTACACTTTGGTCGACGCATGGATGGATAGCTACCCGCGCGAGCCGGCATCCGTCACGCTCGACATCGATGATACCTGCGATGTCGTCCACGGCCATCAGCAGCTCTCGCTGTTCAACGCTCATTATGACGAACGCTGCTTCCTGCCGATCCACGTCTACGACACGGAGAAGAGCCGGCCCGTGGCGGTCGTGCTGCGGCCCGGCAAGACGCCGGGCGGCGTCGAGGTGCGTGCCCATCTGCGCCGCCTGGTGCGGCACATCCGCACGCGATGGCACAAGACGCGAATTACGTTCCGTGGCGACGGGCACTATGCTCGGCCGGAGGCGATGACGTGGTGCGAGAACAACGGCATCGACTACATCTTCGGTCTGTCCGGTACCAGGCCGCTCGCCAGAAAAGTCGACGAGGTCGCCGACGATATCCGCACCCGACGCGCCATCGAGAACCTAGCTGTTCTGCGCGGCTATACCGAGACGCGCCACAAGGCAAAGTCCTGGGATCGCGAACGGCGCACCGTCGCCCGTATTGAGGCGACGATGCTCGGCCTCGACATCCGCTTCGTCGTCACCAGCCTCGATGTCGGCTCGGCCGAGTGGATCTACGACAGCCTGTATTGCGCGCGCGGCCAAGCCGAGAATCTGATCAAGCGGCATAAGACGCAGCTCGCCTCCGATCGCACCAGTTGCCGTTCGGCGCTCGCCAACCAGGTCCGTCTCGTTCTCCACACCGCCGCTTATTGGTTGATGCTTACCGTGCGCGGCGCCATTCCCAAAGTCCGGGAATTGGCCACTGCCGAGTTCGCGACGCTGCGTCTTCGTCTCTTGAAAATCGCAGCCCGGGTCGTCGAAACCGCGAGCCGCATTCGCCTTGCGTTCGCCGCGGCATGCCCCGAAGCCGACCTCTTCCGCAGCTTGCCCGGCGCGCTGCTCCCGCTCGGCCCGTAACCGACCGGGCCTGCGCCCGCTCACCCGCCCCACTCCTCCAACGCGTACAAAACAGCTTGATGTAGAACCCGGTGACAAAAGGCCGGACGGTCACCCACGCCAGCCGCCAGCCCCCGTCAGACGTCAAGAACGACCGTGCTCTCGTGAATAGATCGGGCTAAATTCCGGGAACTGCAAAGTGCGCGCCGTGTGATGCGCTACTTGGACAGGAATGGATTGTCCTTGCCGGTTCGGCCGCTGCTTGGACCTTCTCCACACGAGATCGTCTGGCGTGCGCCAGATAGCACACGCGTCCTTAATATCCTTCAGAATCCGGCCTATGCTGGGGCGTATGTTTATGGCCGCCGGCAAAAGGACCCGAGCCGATGCCGGCGGGGATCGCTGACGGGAACGGTCAAGGTAGCGATCGCGGATTGGGCGGTTTGCCTCCACGCCGCTCACCCAGGCTATATCAGCTGGGAGGAGTTCATGGCCAACCAGGGGCGATTGGCAGATAACGTCTGCCGCTATGAGGCAGGTCACTCTGGCGTACCGCGCAAGGGGGCAGCCCTGTTACAAGGAATTGCGGTCTGCGGTCGTTGTGGACGGCGCATGAGCATGCGCTACACGGGCCCGAATGCCGACTATCCGGTCTATTGCTGCCGCTCGGATCGGGACCAGCAAGGCAGTGCAATGTGCCAGGAAGTCCGGGCCTTGGCGGTTGACGCGCTGGTCGAGCGGATAGTCCTCGACGCCCTGGTGCCGGATCAGATTGAGATCGCACTCGCAGCCGCGGGCCAACTGGAGCAGGAGAGCCGTCAGCTCGAGCGCCAGTGGGCGCTTCGCGTGGAGCGCGCCCGCTACGAGGCCGAGCGCGCTCGGCGCCAGTATGACGCCGTAGAGCCCGAGAACCGTCTTGTGGCGCGCTCACTTGAGCGGGCTTGGGAAGAGAGGCTGCGTGTCGCAGAGGCGGTCGAGCAGGAGCATGCGCGTTGGCGCGGGCAAGAGCCGCTTCTGATTGGCCCGGCGGAATGCGCAGGGCTACAAGCGCTCGGCGAGAACCTGCCGCGGATTTGGAACGCGGCCACCACGTCGGCAGCCGATCGCAAGCGCATTCTGCGATTTGTGATCCGCGAAGTCGTTCTTGATCAGAAGCGGACCCGAGGTCAGGTGTGGCTCAAGATCGTCTGGCAGACCGGTGCAACCAGCGAGCATCACGTGCAACGGCGCGTTCAGACATACCGTGATTACATCGACATTGATCGGTTGCGGCAACGGATCGTCGAGTTGAATGCTGAACACAAAATGGATGCCGAGATCGCGGCAATACTCAATCAGGAAGGCTTCGTCGCGGCTCGAGGCTGCGCCTTCAAAGGCGAGAATGTCTGGCTGTTGCGTACCCGCTGGGGCATTCCCACCGTCAAAATCAACGGCGTGGACAAGAATCCGATGCCCTGGCCCGATGGAAGCTTCTCAATTCAGGGCGCAGCGGCTGAGCTTGGAGTGACCCCGCAGACGGTGTTCGATTATCTCGCGCGGGAATTGCTGGCAGGTCGTCAGTTAGCCAAAGGCCAGCCATGGCAGATCGAGCTCTCAGACGACCAAATCCGTCAGCTTCGCAATCGGGTACGACGCACCAAGCGTTCGAAGAAGGAGGCATCATGAAGTCATCGGCTCCGAGCGGCTCACCGGCGCCCTGTTGGACCGCATGACCCACCACGTCAGCATCCTCGAGATGAACGGCGACAGCTACCGCCTGGCTCAAAGCCGCGCTCGGCAGGCCACGCCCGCCGCCTGATCATCCCCGAAATTTAGGCCGCCCGCGCATGGGACCGCCTTGCGGGCTACGCCCTTGTATGGGAGTTGTTCTGTCAAGGCTTATCGAGTCGGTTCTCCCGATATTTTCTGAGCCGAGGGTAGCCCGCCATGAGACGCGATGCCTCGCGCCGCAACCTTGTATTCGGTTGGGTCCTCACGGGATCCAAACCATGAAGCAGACATTCGCTTCGGGGGCGAGGCTCCGAAGCGGCAGGCCCATTCTCCCTACGGCGTCGAAGCCAGGGCGTAGCTCGGGTCACCGCCACCTCGGATCAGCATTGACCGCCTGTCGCAACGTCGTTACCGGCCGTCAAAGACGTGTCTCCTGTTGGACCTCTTGCTCACATTCCCGGTCGCAGCACGACACCGGTTGGGACTTCGCCGATTGTCACCAGGCGCCAGAGCGCGATCAGCAGCTTTCTGGCAAGCGCCACGATCATCTCGCGCCGCATCTCTTCCAGCAGATTGGGGGAAGCGGCTGACCTTCCGGAGTAAGCAAGGCGCTCAGTTCTTTGGGAGCCCGCCGCAGTTCTGGCTTGAAGCCACGAATCCCCAGCCGTGCCAGCGCGCCCTTCATTCGATTGACGATCCGAGTCCGTTCGCCAACCAGACTTTCTCGCTCTCTACTCGGCCGCTTGGCGTCTTCCTCCTCGAAGGTCGGAATCGCGACCATTCGGCAATGCCCGCGTTCGCCGCGTAGCCAACCGAGAAAGACTCGCATCAGCATCGCCGTATCCAGCCGGTCGGTCTTCGCCCGCCGGTGCTCGCGCGTGACCGCAACGCTCGTCGAATGGATCACATACGCCTCGATGCCGCGCTCTTGCAGCCATCGCGCTAGCCAGAAGCCGTCGCGGCCTGCCTCGAAGGCGACCGCGACCCGGTCGATCCGCCGCTGTTTCCTCTCCGCTTCGCAGCGCCAGCGACTGACCAGGTTGAGTAACGCCACCGGATCGGGATCGAGCTTCTTCATGGGATGCCGCTCAATACCAGGCACCATCCCGGCGACGAGCCAACTTGACTTGCTCATTTCGATAACCGTCATCAACGTGCTATCTTGATTCAGCGCGGTGAGGGAACGACTCAAATCATCGACTGCGGGCATGATCTACATCCATCTTTGGTGGTCCAGCGCCGATAGTGCCTCAGCCTCGCCGCCCCCCATAGCTTCTCCAGGCGCTCCCATGCGCGCGGTGCATCTGGCCTACTTTTGCGCCGACCACGTGGCCAGCTTTTCCGCCGCCCTTGACAGGGGTAGCCAGTACGTCTCTATCAAGTACACCGAGCGCCTGGCTGAAGCTGGCATTGAGCCTTCTGTCGGCAGTGTCGGAGATTCCTACGACAATGCTCTCGCCGAAACCATCAACGGTCTCTACAAGGCCGAGGTGATCCATCGGCGCGGACCGTGGCGAAGCTTCGAGGCCGTCGAGTTCGCAACCCTGGAATGGGTCGATTGGTTCAACAACCGAAGGCTCCTGGAGCCCATCGGCAACGTCCCGCCGGCCGAAGCCGAACAACGCTACTACGCTATGCTGGAACAACCCGCCATGGCGGCATAACTTAAACCAAATGGCCTCCGGCAATCCCGGGGCGGTTCAACCTCAGCTCGGACCGCGGCTCTGGCAGTGCCTTGTCGCTGTCCCACTGGAGACCAATCCAATGGAGCCGGTCGGGCCTCTCATGTCGCCATGCAGTTGCGGTTGCCGAGAGCGGGCGCAACGGCGACCCGCATAGCTCTTTCAGGAGAGTCGCACCCGACAAGGCGGTGGGGCCGGGCCGGAAAAATCACTTTGACGTTCCAGGCTCCGCTTTTCTTTGCCCGGAACACATCAGGCGAGCTTTCAGAAGCCTTGTGCCGATTGTGTACGATATCCGGCGAGGTCGGATAAGTGACATAGCAGTGTTAGGGTTCAGACTCAATTGATCCAATAAGCGACATGGCGGCAAGGTGGACGGCAGCCAAGAAATTTCTTGCAAGTTTGTCGTAGCGAGTTGCGACACGCCTGAAATCCTTGACCCGACAGAAACAGCGCTCGATAACGTTGCGCCCTTTGTAGAC
>NZ_CP147714.1:7867500-9132336 GCF_037217225.1 Bradyrhizobium sp. 27S5 | reverse complement strand
GGCCTATTTTGGCGTGCCACAAGCCCACGAAAACGATCCCGAACGCGCGGTGCGCGCTTCGCTGGCGGTCGCCGCGGCGATCAAGGAACATCAGTTTCCGCTGTCGGATGGCAGCTTCGTCCGCCTTGGTGTGCGGATCGGCGTGAACACCGGGGTGGTCGTCGTCGGCAGCGTGCCCGGCGAGCCCCCCGAACGGCGGGAAGTGTTCGGCAGCTCCGCTCATGTCGCGGCCCGCCTGCAAGGGCTCGCCGGCGAGAATGGTGTCGTGGTCGGGGCGAGCACTTACGAGCTGACCCGCGGAACGTTCAACTACGTGCCGCTTGGCAGACGACCGCTCAAGGGCGTGGAGGAGCCGGTCGACGCCTGGAGCGCGGAAGCTCTTGCGCCCAGCGAGAGCCGGTTCGACAGGGCGCAGAGGTTGCCTCTTGCTCCGATGATCAGCCGGGCCAGCGAAAGCGCACTGCTTGCCGAAATGTGGCAGCAGACGGTCGCGGGCGCAGGACACGTCGGCGTCATTTCCGGCGAACCCGGCATAGGCAAGTCACGCCTGATCCGTCAGTTCCGCAGCTCCCTCGATGCGTCGCGCCGCGGTGTTGTGTCGCTGCAATGCTCGCCGTTCCACATCAACACGCCGCTTGCCCCGGAAATTGAGCGGCTCAGGCGCGTGACCGGCATCCAGGAGGCCGACGACGCGGAACTCGCATTGGCAAAATTGCGCTCGTTTTTGGCAAGGGAAGCCCCCAACGTCACGAACGCGCTGAGTTACTACGGGGCTGTCCTGTCGATACCCGCCTGCTCGGAATACGAACCCGTGGATCTCGGGTCGCCCTTTGAGCGCGACCGGGCTTTTCAGGCGTTCATCGATGTTCTCATCGCGGCCTCACGCAAGCGGCCCATCCTGATTGTCGCGGAGGACGTCCAGTGGATCGACCCAACCACCATCGAACTGGTGGGACGAATAACAGCTCGCTGTTCTGGCGAGCGGGTGATGATCCTGATCACGCATCGCGATGACTACCAGGCAGACTGGTTGCCGGGCTCGGCAGTTCGACGAATTGCTCTGCAAAAGCTGGCACCGCACGAATGCGAGCAAATGGTGGCAGCCGTTGCAGGCGGCGATGTCGTCTCACGCCGGATCACCAGCCAGATCGTTGCAAGAACGGATGGCGTGCCACTTTTCATCGAGGAGTTTACGCGGGCCGTGATCGATGCCCGCACGGTCGAGCGCACCGCTGACGGTTTGGCGCTGAGCAGGAAATTGCCCGAAACGTTGGTGCCGTCGAGTATTCAAGACTCACTGATGGAGCGCCTTGATCGCCTTGGTCCGGCCAAGCGTGTCGCCCAGATCGCCTCCGTGTTCGGGCGGCAATTCAGCTATGAAGGTATTTTCAACGTCCTTCCGGGCAGGGACCAAACGCTGCAATTCGCGTTGCGGGCGCTGGAAAGCGCAGAGATCGTGTATCGCGTCGAGCAATCCCAAGGCGCCATCTTCGCGTTCAGGCACGCGATGATACAGGAGGCCGCCTACTCCTCGCTGCTCAAGGAGGAGCGGCGCGAGCTCCATGCGCGCGTCGCGTCATGGATGCTTCAGGAGGCCGCGATCCGGGAGAGCAGTCAGCCTGCCGTGCTCGGCTATCACTATGCGCGCGCAGGCAACATTCCGGAAGCGATCGAGGCCTGGCTTCAGGCCGGCAAATCGGCGCTCCGCCGATCAGCCACCAAGGAGGCCGTGGCCCATTTGCGCGAAGGTCTCTCGCTGATTCCGCGGCTGCCCGCTTCACAGCAGCGCTTCGAAGCTGAAATCGCGCTGCAATCCAACCTGGCGATGGCCTACACCGCGAACGCAGGGTGGTCCGATCCGCACGTCTATGGATCCTACAGTCGCGCACTCAAGCTTTGCGCGAGCCATGGCACCACGCGTGAGAAGGCGACGGTGCTGTGGGGAAGTGCCATAGCGAAGCTGGTCAACTGCGAGCTCACCAAGGGCCTCGAGCATGCGGAGGATTTCGTCCGGAGGGCCGAGGAGTGGCGCGACGACGAGGCTGCCCTCATGGCGTACACCGCCGCCCTGATCGCCAATTTCTTTCTCGGTCGTCTGGAGCAGGCGAGCGAGCTCGCCGCCCTGATCAGCGCCCGTTACAATTCTCGTGATCACGGCAAACTGGTCCAGATCTATCAGCATGATCCATTGATCGTGTCGCTGGTCTATTCCGGACACATCGAATGGCTGCTGGGTCGGCCCGGCCGGGCCAGAGAGTGCTGTGAGACGGCGCGGCAGCTCGCCAATGAGATCGGGCATCCTTTCATGTTGGCGTTTGCCTCCATTCTTGGCGTGTCCGATCACTGGTATGAAGGCGATCTTGCGGCCAACCTTGCCAGCGTCGAACGCGGCCTGAAGGTCGCTGATGAGTTTGGCTATCCAATGTACCGGGTCATTGGTCCCTTATGGGCGACCTCTGCGCTGGCTGCACGAGGCTCTGCGCCTGTTGTGCTCGAGCAACTGTGCGGCCTGCTGGAAAAACTACCGGTCGAGGATCGGTGCATTCAGATGCCGCTCTATCGGATTCTGCTCGCCACCGAATTCGGACGGATCGGGCAGATCGAAAGGGCTCGAAGCTTCGCGGCTTCGGCTGCATCCCTGGTGAAGCAAACCGGCGAACGCTGGGCTGCCCCCGAGATCGATCGGATCCACGGCTCGCTGTTGTGCCAGGAACCATTGCGAGACGACCGGGCTGCCATGCGCTTGTTCAAGCGCTCGCTTGCCTCTGCCAGGAAGCTCGGGGCGGTCGGTTGGGAATTGCGCACGGCGATCAGCATCGCGCGCTTGCTCGGCGCCAGCGAGAGCGCATCCAGACGCGCCGAAGCACGAGACCTGTTGATCTCGACCCGAGCGAAATTCGCATCCGCGGAAACGTCCCGCGATCTGCGTGAGGCTGATGACCTGGTGAGGATGCTGAGCGAGAACATGATGAAGTCAGCTTGAACCGGCGACCGCAAAGACGCTGCGCTCCCTCTCCCGCTTGCGGGGGAGGGCTGGGGTGGGGGTATCGCCGCGAATCCCATCGTGGAGAGAGCCCCCACCCGCCGCGCTCAGGCGCGCAAGAGCGCTGCCGAGCGCGTCGGCCTCCCCCGCAAGCGGGAGAGGCGAAGCGAATCTGCGGTCCGACTGATTCAACCAAGAATCGTCGCGCTTTAGCAAACCTGCGCTGATGAAGTCATGCGTCGACGCTCTGCCGCAGCGCACGACAAAGGGCCGCCGAATGGCCCTCGGCCTGTTTGGACGGCTTACGTCGTCAGCGATCCCAAATAGCGGATCGCCCGGAGGCTCGGCAGGAACGCGTAGGCGCCGCCCTGGGTATTGACGAATCGCGGCAATCCCCGCAGCCGGATCATGCTGCCGGATTTGAGCGGCAAGTCGAACCAGCTCGCGGCCGGATCGTTGGCGCCCGTGACCGGATCGTTGGATCCGGTGATGCGCGGGTCTTGCAAGCCGAGGTTCAGCCAATCGCAGGACATGGCCTCGAACTGGGCCCCGAGATTTGCCCCTATGAAGTTGCCCAGCAGACCTCGCTCCGGTTCGGGTTTGCGCGGCTGCGTCCGATCATAGGCTGGCCCGTATGGCACGCCTCGCCGAACAAGGCGCCGGCTGTTGTTCGCGACCCGTTGCACGATCTGTCCGCCCCGCGGGTTGCTCCGGCGGATATGGGCTCCGTAGGGGCAACGGGACTCGCCCACGTAGTCGAACTTCTCCTTGACCAGTTTGGGATCAGGCACGTCTGCCGAGAGGGCCAGCGGCGTGCCATCGCGCCATCGGCCGCACAGATTGGCGGCGACGATCTCGCGCAAGGCACCGTGAGGCGTCAGGCCTTCGATCGAGAGGATTTGGCCGATTTTCGCTTCAGCGCCGGGCGGCAGCAATTCGCCGACGGCCCGCGTGTCCTTGAGCAATTCGTCGGCGGCCTGATCGAGATATTCCTCGAAGCCCGCGACGTCCTGCTTCAGCACGCGAAAGGCGTTGAAGGTGCCGTTGTGTCCCAACTCTTCGGGCTGAGGAACCCGCCACATCAAACCTTCCAGGTTGGTCCGATGCCCCAGCAATACGGTGCCGAGCGGAGCCCTGGGTTGTCCGTCGTCATAGCGATCCGAGTCATGAATGCCCTCGAACCTTGGTTGCATGATGTTGTCGCGGTAGCCGAAGTGAACGCGGTCATCGGGGAAGCTGCAGCCCTCGCGGGTGCCGACCAGTGTGACGGCGCTTGTGTCGGCGATGGCGCGCTTCTGGACGTCGTCCAGTTGGTCGGCCTTCTCGGCGTAGATCGTCGCGATGAGATGGATCCGCTTGGGCTCGTTGAAGGGTTTCGTCCAGGTTTCCGGCGCGCTCGGCCCGACATCCCCGAGCTTCAAGGCGCGGGCGGTCATGCCTTCGATGAACTCGTTCGGAAACATTTCGAGCGAAGCACTCGGCGTGCCGAGGGCGCGCAATCCCTCGTAGGTCAGGCCGATGTTGAAACAAGTGTCCGGCTTGCTTGCCCCCCAGTCTCCGCTCGTGATCTGCGGAACACCATCGCTGCGCCCGGATGTCGAGGCGGCGAGCCAGCGCCTGGCCGCCACGCGATCGGCGACTTCCAGGATGAGGTAGCGCACGTACGGCTTCTTGGTGTAGCCACGCAAGATGTTGCCCTGCAGATCAGCCAAGTTGATCATGGCGCTCACCAGCCTAGCTCCAATCGTTCGCGGACCTGAGCCGCCGAAAATCCGGGATAGGCCCGGTAGCCGCTGCCGAGCGAAACGTTCGGATTGGCGCGAAGCTGCAGCACCAGTTTGCGCGGCAGCAGGGTCAGATCGTCATTGACGGGTGATACGGCCCTGTCTCCATTCAGGGCTTCCTGATCTCTCAGAAAATCGGTGGCGGTGTCCGGCACCTGGTACAGGTCGCGCTCGTGCACCCATTGGATGAACGCGTCGACATTCTTCTCGCAAGGAATCACGTCATCTCCGCCTTCGACGAGCCCGACCACGGCATCGAACACGCTGCCGATCGTGGCGATGAAGTCACGAATGTAATTGGTGAAATCCCCGTCATAGACGGAGAACATGCAAATGTTGTCGCCGACGATGACGAAGCGGGCGAAGTGCACCGTGCCGACATTGTTCAATCCGGCATAGATCGCATCCTTGTTTTGCGCGATCGCCAGCGCGGCTTCCGCTCGTCCGATCGGCGACTTGACCTTGAGCGGCATGATCAGATTCATCATGCACTGGACATTGTCACCGTGCTGGAACGACGCGTGAGGACCGCCGGGCAGGGGCTTCACCGGCGTTTTTCGCGCCCAGTAGGGCACCAGGATCCAAGACGCTGCGCGCTTGAAGAAGAGGGTCGTGGGCAACCAGTCCACGAAGCGATCGAGCACACCTGCATCACTTGGCATCATCCGGCCTCCACTTGAAGGGACACCCGCCGCGCATCTCACGCGAGGCTTCATAGGCGCCCAGGCGGGCCTTGAGGATCGGATCCTCGGAGGGTTCGATGCCGGGCGCGAGACGGTTGGGATTGAAGCTGATGCGTTCGCCGGCCTTTTCCTGATCTTCGGCCACCTTGATCAGCGTCAGGGTCCCCATGGCGATCCGGATTCGTGTCCCTGGCCAGGGCTTTGTGGGATCGTCGAGCGCATCGCCCGCCTCGCCGATCGTCATCATCAGCATGAATCGGGCCGGCCACCGCCGCAGGCGGTCTCGCAGCTCCGCGCGCAGATAGTCATCGCGCGGCGCTGCGAGAGGATCGGTGTTGCAAACGCCTGCGACCGGTTGCCAGGAAAAGCGAACGGGGCGGCGAACGCCATTGGGTGCCGTCACCCAGAAGGTGTGGACGGCGTGATAGGCCGCGCGGGCATAGCTCACCGGCGCGCCGATCAGGCCGACCTGGAATATTCCCAGCTGTGCAAACCGGTGCTGGTCTGCGTAATGGAGTGCTCCCGCATCGACACTCCTGGTCTCGCTCGGGTACGGGTTGCGCCGAGGCACCTTAAGCTGCAGGAGATCGCCAAGCTTGCGCCACCAGGTCTCTCTTTGATACGGTGCGAGCGTCGCGACCTCCGAGAATCCGAAAAATTCCTCGACATTACGGACGAAGAATTCGGCAAGCGTCGTCGCGATCAGGTCGCTCGCCGTCCCGTCCGACAGGTGAAAACGTGTCGCCATTCCCCGGACATCGGACCATCCATCATGCCGCTCCGGCCCTCCCAATCCGTTGGAGAATCGCACCGACGCGTCGACGGGCTTTCCGTTGAAATGCTCTGCGGTGCAATAGGTGCGCGCGACATTCGACGCCACGAATTTGCCCTTCACGCCGATGCCGAGCGTGTGAACCGGCCGCTGCCCGGGGACCGGAGCCGGCAAATTGGCAATGATGACCTCGACGAGCCGCTTTGCTTCTGATGGATCGACCATGCCCCGCTCCATTGCACGGACCGCTGAGGGTGTGCCGTCGGGACGCTCGGTGCTTTTAGCGTTGTCGATCGAATTCATCCTGCGCCCCTGGCGCCGATGTTACATTCGATCGCCGGCCGGATATGTGACGTCGTTCACAAAGTGCCGAACGAAGCGCCGCGCAATTCAAAGCGAACAGGTTCGACACGTTCGATGGCGCACGCGCGGACCGCTGGAGTGAGCGTTGGCGGCGCCTCCTGAAAACGTCGCCTTGTGACCCCCGAAGCGGAAGTCGAATCTTGTTGGCTTCTGCAACCACCGTCGTTTTTTCATCCGATCTGGCGGCGAGGGGTTTGAGCAGATTCGGCCGGAATCTCGGCAGAGAAATATGCTAGGCTTGGCCCGAAGGCCGTGGGCACGGCAATCAGACGACGCGAGTTAGTGGGTCTCCTTTGCGGACAGATTGCCGCGCGCAACGGTCGCTCAGACTAGACTTTGCGGTGCATCCGTTGGGCTTGCGAGCGAGAAAATGCTGCAAATAGGCATTCGCTGATGCGGCACTGGTCCGCGCATCTTACTCGCGTGACGGCCGGCATCGGGCTCGTCGTAATCGGCGTGCTGGCGCTGGCGGCGCCGTTCGCGGTTGGCACCTGGTCCCTGCAATTCCTCGGCCTTCCCATGCTGGCGGTTGCGATGGCCGACCTTTACCAGACCCTTGCCAGTCCGCAGCTTCGGACCCATCCGGCTTCGTATGTCACCAGCATTCTTGCGACCGCTGCCGCCCTTGTCCTGTATCTCAGTCCGTCCCTGGTTGCTTCTGGTGTTGTCGCGATATTTCTGACGTTTCTGGTGGTCGACGGCGTCGTAAAAGCCAGTCAAGCGGTCTTCGGGCCTCCATCGGGCACGTCGCGAACGGTCGCGATCGTAAACGGCCTGTCTAGCTTCATGCTGGCTCTGATCGGCTTTTGGGTATGGAAAACACTTGGTCTGCAGATCGCGCTCGGCGTAGCGGTCGCCGGGTATGCCGCCTCGGCGGGATGGCGCCTGCTTGTGGCGCCGACGGAGCAGCGAGAGCGTGACCACACATCCGATGCGACCAATAAGCACCCCGATAACAGGCTTAACCTCGGCAGCCATGAACTGTTTGCCGCAGGGCTCGCATCCCGTGCATCGAGCGCGCCCATCGTGGGACGCACCGAATTGCAGTGGCTGATGGTCGTGGGCGCGGTGCTGTTTGTCGTGCACCTCGCCCGCATGGAATCAGCGATACCTGGCTCGGTCTGATCTCTCCGGTCGTGGCCACCGTCGGGGATGTCCTGATGGCCATATTGTTTGGAGCGCTGTTGGTACTACCGCCGCGCTTGGGCTGGCGGCTGCTGACCCGTCCCTTCGAGCGAATAGCATGGCGGCTGCGGTTCTCCGGACAGGATGTCAAGTTGCAAGCTTTGCCGCGGCGTCTGGTTCGGGGGTGGACCGATGCACGACTGTCGTTCGCAGCATCGCTGCGCGACGCGCGAAGTTCGCTTTCCTCAGCCGTGGGTTTGACGATCCGCCTTGGCTTGCCGCTCACCGTGTTGTTTGTTGCCGTCAACACGATCTGGGGATTCACCTGGTACTTCAACACGGAAAGCTGGGCGAGCGCTTTCTATCAGAAGATGGCCGAACTGCGCGTCGACACTTGGCGTGCAGGCATGGTCGACGGCGTCCTGTCGGCCTATGGCGGGAAAATCGACAAGCTGTTTCGGGTGGCTCCGCCAGGAATCGACGATCAGGATTTCAGCTTCATCGTCATCGGCGATCCCGGCGAAGGCGATGCGTCGCAATACGCACTGATCGAGCGTTACCTGGAGATCGGACGGCGGGACGATGTCAAGTTCCTCATCATTGCTTCCGACGTCATCTATCCGGCCGGCGCCATGGCGGATTACGAGAAGAATTTTCACCTGCCGTTCAAGGGATTCAAGAAGCCCATTTATGCGATCCCGGGCAACCATGACTGGTTCGATGCGCTGGAAGGCTTCAACGCCAACTTCCTGGAGCCGCAAGCCGCGCGGGCAGCGCTGGCGGCGCGTGCCGACACTGACCTCAATCTCACCAGTACCGGCACCAATCGTATCGATCGGCTGGTTGATCGGGCACAGCGACTTCGCGAACTCTACGGTATTCAGAACGGCCTGCAGCGGGGTCCGTTCTTCGAGATTCAGACCGCGGACTTTGCCTTGATTGCGATCGATACGGGCATTCTGCGTACGATAGACGATCGGCAACGCGCGTGGTTGGCCGACGCACTGGCGCGTGCGCGCGGAAAATTCACCATGGTTATTCCAGGTCACCCAAAATATGCAGGAGGTACGGATACCAGCACCGGCGACGACGCCTTCTCTGCCCTTTTTGCAACGCTTGAGAACGCCGGCGTCGATGTCGTGATGGCCGGCGACACCCACGCCTTCGAGTTCTATGTCCAGTATAAAGACGTCGC
This sequence comes from Bradyrhizobium sp. 27S5, assembly GCF_037217225.1. Classification (NCBI taxonomy): domain Bacteria; kingdom Pseudomonadati; phylum Pseudomonadota; class Alphaproteobacteria; order Hyphomicrobiales; family Nitrobacteraceae; genus Bradyrhizobium; species Bradyrhizobium sp. 27S5. The sequence goes on along the minus strand of NZ_CP147714.1, from coordinate 9,123,431 downwards.
GGGCGCGCGCCCGATCTATCACTTCGTCAACGGCGGCGGCGGAGCGTATCTCAGCATCGGCGGCGCACTGGGGTGGCCGGATGTCTTGCCGGTAGAGACCTGGGCTTTCTATCCAGGTCCGGATGCCGTCCGCGCCAAACTCGACACCGAAACTCCGGCATGGAAACAACCGGTCTGGGCCTGGATCAAGCGCTTTGGCGCATGGCCCGTCTCAACCGAAACCCTGTCAGGCATCTTCGATTTCAATCATGCGCCCTTCTACCAAAGCTTCGTCGAAGTGCGCGTTGAACGCTCAAGGAAGCGCGTTGTTTTTGCGCTGCAGGCAGCCAACGGCCCGGTCCGTTGGCAGGATTTGCACGCTTCCTTCAAAGGCGTCGCGGGCATGGCCCCCGACGCGCCCGTTGAATTCATCGTCAACATGAAGGCGCCAGGCGGCTGACGTCCCTTTCCCTTCAGCGCGCGGTGTCGGGGATTTGCTTCTGGTACATTGCGGACGTGTCGTTAGACGCCGAGCGCGCTCGATATCTCGGCCAGGGTTGCCTTTTCGGCGTCGCTCACCTGAACGCCTCCACCGAACAGGCTGCCGCCCTCGCTCGAGGCTTCGGCGGTGCTTTGGCTGATCTGACGTAGCCAATCCTTGAACGCAGCTGCATCACCCGGCGCCTTGGCTCCGAGTAATGCCGAGACCTGGCGCAATGAATCGATGGATTTAGTCTTCATCTCCGGGGGCTTGCTGCCGGCGAATTCCGCCTGCAGGCCATCGCGAGCGGCGCTTCGCCCCTCGCTGGTCGAGAAATCGGCGACCACCGCTTTCACGAGGCCGTTGGCGTTGGAGTCGGTCGCAACCTTGCTCAATGCGGCGCCGCCAGCGAATGATTCCTTGAGCAGGCCCCACAGCCCGCTGGGTTCGGCGGCCGTGATGGCCATTCCCGCAATCATTGGGCTCTTCAGAAGCAGCGTCCATTCATCCTTGGTGAAGCTCGTCTTGTCTGCCATTGGTCATCTCCTGATGCGTATGTGTGAATCATCCTTCGCCGTTGAGCGCACGCTTCTGGGCGCACGGCTCAACATCAGCGAAATCAGGATCGCGACAGTGTTTCGATCTTTCGGCGAAGCTCGTCGATCGTGGGTTTGGCAACGTCACCAACACCCGGCATTGCCAGCACGTTGTCACACATCTGGTTGATGGTCGGCTTTGCCGTTGCAATCAACTTGGCAAGAGCACTTTTTCCTTCCGGGCTGAGCTTTCCCGCAAGGTCGCTGACTTCATTCAATTGGGCTGTTGCTTCCCGGAGCTTGGGGATGGCCGCCTGGGCGGAAGCAACGTCCGTGATCGTTGGCAGCACGGATCTCAAGGTGCCGACGGACGAGTTGACCTTGTTCGTCAGACTCACGCCTCCAATCGTCAGGTCTGATGGAGCGAGGCCCACGGTTGCAGTCCCAGGCTGCACTGCGGCGGGACGCGGCAACTCGGCAACCGTTTCAGTTCTTGGCTGGAAGACATACCAGGCGAGAGCACCCAGTATGGCCACCGCCACTAACCAGTACGGCAATTGCGACGACGCTGCGCTTGTTGTGGCCTGAGCTGCCCGGCTGGCCTCGGCAATGGTCCGCTCCGAGGCTCCCGCAATTCGGCTCCCGGCGGCTGAAGCTGCCGCAGCACCGCTACGCGCAACTCCCGCTGCTCTGTCGATGAGGCCGGCAGAGGTCAGATGGTCGGCGAGGCCGGACGGAATCGCCGCGACGATCTGATCTTTTTGCGAGCCGAGAAGCGAGGCGAGACCGTCCGTATTCAGGCCGGCGCTGCGCTGCTGCTGGCCCAACGTCCCGAGGACCACCGGGCCAAGCATGCCGAGCAATGACTTGCTGGCTTGGCCGTCGATTCCCGCGAACTTGCCAATCGATTGTGCGATTGTGTCCAGCGCTCCTCCGCCGAATAGACCGGAGAGCATGTTGGATCCGGTTTCCGCGAGGTTGTTCTGGCCCGAACCACCGATCAGGCTTTTGAGAATGTCGAGCGATCCGGGTTGTTGCTGGGCCAACGAGCTGCTGAGTTGGCGGGCTCCCTGGGGAGTGGCGGTAACGTCCGCCAAGCCGGCAAGCAGTGCGGGGATGGCGCCGCCAATCGCCTTTTGCGCGACATTGCGGTCGATGCCCAAGACAGAAGCGATCTTTGCGATCATGTCAGGGGTCAGGAATTGCATCACAACAGAAACGAGATTTGCGGCCATGGCATTCTCTCCATTTTGATTGTGAGGTGTGTTGTGAAGTGAGTCGGGACTGTGGCTTAATCTCCGGTCGTTCCTCCGCACCTCTTGCGTCAGGCAGATTGCGCAGGAGCGAACCTGGGTCGAACGTCGTCACCAGGACGTCGACACCAGATTGATTAGCGTCGCTGCAGCACCATCATCTCCGTGTCCGGCCCCGGGGCGCATGTGCACCCTGAGGGTGTCGGCCACGATTGATCTAAATCAATGGAACCTGTCCGCCGTGAATACACGACCAACGGATCGCGGCCTGGCGGCCCCAGAGCAGGAACAGGGCGAGAAAGCAGGACGGTATGGCTTACCCATGTGCACTCCCGTTGATGGCCCATAGCCGAAGGTCCCATTAGCCATCGTGACGTCGGCTCATTGGAGAAGAGCGAACGCTGTCCGGTTTAGTACCAAGGGCGGCTCTTGACCCCAACCGGACCTTGGCCTGCTCTCTGCCCAACGCAGATGCTGCGGGTCTCTTGTGGGCCTCACGCGTGCGCTACGCGGTTCGAGATGAACCTTGCATGACACGCTTGACCACCATGGCTGCGATGCCCGCGAGCACGGCCTTTGCCTGCGGGGACGCAAGCATGTCGATGATCGGGTTCGACGGTTGCGCTTGCTCTTGAGGCTGGGCGTCGCCACTGACGAGAATATCCCGGAGCTGACCGGGCTTCCCATGCAGATCGGTGAGCACCTCGCCCAGTTCCTTCGGTCCGGGCGCCACTTGTCCCGGTAGCGCCACGCCGCGCGCCGTGGCTCGCTCCTGCAGCATCTTCACGAACGCCGCGCGCTCTTCCGGCGAAAGCTTGCCCAACGCTTCTACCGCTGCCTGCGCGTACTGGTCAGGCGGCACGGCGTGTGACACATCACCATACCGCTTGAGAACCTCTTGATCGGAGTAGCCCTGGGACGGGTCTCCTTGTTCGTATCGATCAACGAAGTCCCGGTACTCCTTCTGGCGTTGCCCACCACCAATTAGCTCGTCAAGGATACCCATCTACAGCTCCCTCATCGGTGTTGCGCACAAGGCTAAGAGTGCAGTCGCTCCGACAGTTTGTTGCTACCTCCAAGGTAAACCCGGGGGGAGAGTATTGACCTAGGTCAAAGGGTCATGGCGGCCGCGCAAATTAATGTTTGCCTGTGAGGCGTGAGTGGACATTCCACGCGCGCGTCAATGATCGCTATTGACCCAAGGCCGACACGCATCCAGATCGGTTCTGTGTCGCCTCTTGATGGGTAAAGCAGACGCCTCATTTGCGAGTACGTGTCCTAGTTCTGCGGCCCAACGGATGCCAGCTTCGTGCCTCGCACGCCCCGGAATGCGGATGGATGGGACAGCCCCCTAGCGCTGAGTTGCCCGACGGCGCAAGCCCCCGTACCAAAAATATTTCGGTTTATCGGAATACCCAACTCAGTGTATGAATTACCCGTCTCACCCGATTGAGGGGCGCTCGCGATCGTCACGAACGTTGCGGTGGGGATGCGGTGGACGCCGAAGTGCACGCGACGAACGTGAGCCGAGGCGGACGGTGAAATCGTGTGGTCCTGACGCCCTAGTGGCAGGTGTCCTCTCGCAAAAGCGCGTAGCGCTATTGCGAAGGCGGTGACAAGCAAGCCCAGTCTCACCGGGGAGAGCACGTATAAGCCGTAACCCATCGCGCAGGGAAAGCCGGGATGCTTCCGGTTTCACCTGTGGTCCTACCCCGGTGCTTTTTGTTGCACCGGATCCATGGGTGCGATCGGCGCCCGGCTTTCCCTGCGCCCTCTGATCGGAGGAGGGCGGAACGAACGGCAGAACTCGGACAAAACATGTCGCGAGGATGCAAAATTGCGCCCCATATCACGCTGTCATCGCCAGGCTTGACCGGGCGATCCAGTATTCCAGAGGCAGCCGTTACTGAGCCGATGGGCCGCGGCGTACTGGGTCACCCGGTCAAGCCGGGTGACGACACCGGATGGGGATCCGGGAGCTCCCTCACCCGCCCAGGCCGGCATCATCAAGACGCGCATTCCGCACCCCTCACAATGAGCATTTGGCGGAGCTCAAGCCGTTGACCCCATGGGCGATTTTATGGCCTAGTCCGCCGTCCCCGAACGGGACCCGAAAATCACCCAAAAGCCACCCAAAATCCTTGCGATTTCATGACCGCCGAACGCTACAACGCCCGTGAATCCGAACCCCGCTGGCAGCGCCTGTGGGACGAAAAGGCGATCTTCGCCTCCAGGAACGACGATAAACGGCCGAAATACTACGTGCTCGAGATGTTCCCCTACCCGTCGGGGCGCATCCATATCGGCCATGTCCGCAACTACACGCTCGGCGACGTGCTGGCGCGCTTCATGCGTGCCAAGGGCTTCAACGTGCTGCACCCGATGGGCTGGGACGCGTTCGGCCTGCCGGCGGAGAATGCCGCGATCGAGCGCAAGGTGGCGCCGAAGGCCTGGACCTACGACAACATCGCCGCGATGAAGAAACAGCTGCGCTCGATCGGGCTGTCGCTCGACTGGTCACGCGAATTCGCGACCTGCGACCCTAGCTACTACAAGCATCAGCAGAAGATGTTCCTGGACATGCTGCGCACAGGCCTCGCCGAACGCGAGAAGCGCAAGCTGAACTGGGATCCGGTCGACATGACCGTGCTCGCCAACGAGCAGGTGATCGACGGCCGCGGCTGGCGCTCGGGCGCCGTTGTCGAACAACGGGAAATGAGCCAGTGGGTCTTCAAGATCACGAAGTACTCGCAGGAGCTGCTGGAGGCGCTGGACGGTCTGGACCGCTGGCCCGACAAGGTGCGGCTGATGCAGCGCAACTGGATCGGCCGCTCCGAGGGCCTCTTGATCCGCTTCGCGCTGGATGCGGCGACGACGCCGGCCGGCGAGAGCGAGCTGAAGATCTTCACCACGCGGCCGGACACGCTGTTCGGCGCAAAATTCATGGCGATCTCGGCGGATCATCCGCTGGCGGTCGCCGCTGCCGCGAAGAATCCGAAGCTCGCCGAGTTCATCGCCGACATCAAGAAGATCGGCACCGCGCAGTCGATTATCGACACCGCCGAGAAGCAGGGTTTCGATACCGGCATCAAGGCGGTGCATCCGTTCGATCCGAACTGGAAGCTGCCGGTCTATGTCGCGAACTTCGTGCTGATGGAATACGGCACCGGCGCGATCTTCGGCTGCCCGGCGCATGACCAGCGCGACCTCGACTTCGTCAATAAATACGGCCTCGGCAATGTGCCCGTGGTCTGCCCCGAGGGCCAGGACCCGAAGACGTTTTTCATCACCGACACCGCCTATGACGGTGACGGCCGCATGATCAATTCCCGCTTCCTCGACGGCATGACCATCGACCAGGCCAAGGAAGAGGTCGCCAAGCGTCTGGAGAGCGAATTGCGCGGCAATGCGCCGGTCGGCGAGCGGCAGGTCAATTTCCGCCTGCGCGACTGGGGCATTTCACGCCAGCGCTATTGGGGCTGCCCGATCCCGGTGATCCACTGCCCGACTTGCGACGTGGTGCCGGTGCCGGACGACCAGCTGCCGGTGACGCTGCCGGAGGATGTCAGCTTCGACAAGCCCGGCAACGCGCTCGACCATCATCCGACCTGGAAGCACGTCACTTGTCCCAGGTGCGGCGGCAAGGCGGTGCGCGAGACCGACACGATGGACACCTTCGTGGACTCGTCCTGGTACTTCGCGCGCTTCACCGATCCCTGGAACGAGACGGCCCCGACCACGCCGGCGGTCGCCAACCGGATGATGCCGGTCGACCAGTATATCGGCGGCGTCGAGCACGCGATCCTGCATCTGCTCTACAGCCGCTTCTTCACCCGCGCGATGAAGGCGACCGGCCATATCGACATGACCGAGCCGTTCGCCGGCATGTTCACCCAGGGCATGGTGGTGCACGAGACCTACCAGAAGGCCGACGGCAACTGGGTCACGCCGGCCGAGGTGAAGATCGAGGTGGGCGGCAACGGCCGCCGCGCGGTGCTGCTGGCGACCGGCGAAGACGTCGAGATCGGCCCGATCGAGAAGATGTCGAAGTCGAAGAAGAACACCGTCGACCCCGACGACATCATCGCGAGCTACGGCGCCGACGTGGCGCGCTGGTTCATGCTGTCGGACTCGCCGCCGGATCGCGACGTGATCTGGAGCGACGAGCGCGTGCAGGGCGCCGCCCGCTTCGTGCAGCGGCTGTGGCGGCTGGTCAACGAATCGGCCGAGATCGCCAAGACGGCGCCGGCGAGCCGGCCGGCGACGTTCGGACCGGAGGCGCTTGCGCTGCGCAAGGCGGCCCATGGCGCGCTCGACAAGGTGTCGTCCGGGATCGAGCGGCTGCATTTCAATGTGTGTCTCGCCCATATCCGCGAGTTCGCCAACGCGCTGGCCGATGTGCTGGCCAAAGGCGACAAGCCGGCGGCAGACGTCGCCTGGGCGGTGAAAGAGGCCGCGACCATCCTGGTCCAGCTGTTTTCGCCGATGATGCCGCATCTGGCCGAGGAGTGCTGGGTGGTTCTGGGCCAGCAAGGGCTGGTTTCCGAGGCCGATTGGCCGCAAATCGAACGCGATTTGCTGGTCGAAGACAGCGTGACCCTGGTCGTCCAGGTCAACGGTAAAAAACGAGGTGATGTTACCGTGCCACGGGCGGCGCAAAATGCGGATATAGAGGCTGCCGTTTTGGCGCTCGATGCGGTAAAAGCCGCTCTGGGCGGCAAACCCGTCCGCAAGGTGATCGTGGTGCCCATGAGGATCGTCAATGTTGTCGGCTAGGATTGGGATCGCCGCCCGGCTCGTGGCCGTGGCCGCCTTGGCCGCGCTGACGGCCGGATGCTTCCAGCCGATGTATGCCGAGCGCACCCTCGACGGGTCGTCGTCCGCGCTGCGCGAAAAGCTGTTGGCCGTCGAGGTTCCGCCGGTCGACAAGCCGAACGCATCGCGCGAGGCCCGGGTCGGCGTCGAAGTCCGCAACGCGCTCGCCTTCAAGCTCTATGGCACCGCCACCGGCGTGCCGCCGACGCACCGGCTGGTGTTGCGTTTCACCACCAGCCGCTCCTCGCTGATGCTCGATCCGACCACCGCGCTGCCGACCAGCGAGAACTACGGCATCGACGCCCAGTTCAACCTGGTCGAGATCGCGTCGAACAAGTCGGTCATGACCGGCACCACGTTCTCGCGCGTGTCCTATGACATGCCGGGCTCCTACCAGCGCTACGCCCGCGCCCGCGCCTTCCGCGACGCCGAGGACCGCGCCGCGCAGGAGATCGCCGACAACATCCAGACCCGGCTCGCCTCCTTCTTCGCCACCGGAACCTGAGGCACGGACGTCATTCCGGGGCGTGCAAAGCACGAACCCGGAATCTGGAGATGATGGATCGAGATTCCGGGTTCGCCTCTGACGAGGCGCCCCGGAATGACAGTAAGGCAAGATGGTCGCACTTCGCGGAAAAGAGATCGACAGCTTCCTCGCCCGGCCTGACGCCGGCCGTCCGATCATCCTGCTTTACGGTCCGGACTTAGGCCTGGTGCGCGAGCGCGCCGACGCGCTGATGGCCTCCGCCGTCGACGATCCCAACGATCCGTTCTCGCTGGTGCGGCTCGATGGCGACGAGCTCGCCGCCGAACCGTCGCGGTTGGTCGATGAAGCCATGACCGTGCCGCTGTTCGGCGGCCGCCGCGCCATCCGCGTCCGCGCCGGTTCGCGCAATTTTTCGAGCGGCGTCGAGACGCTGACCGAGACCCCCGCGCTGAAGGATTGCCGCATCGTGATCGAGGCCGGCGAACTGCGGCCGGAATCGCCGCTGCGCAAGATCTGCGAGCGCGCCAAGAATGCGGTTGCGATCGGCTGCTATCCCGACACCGAACGCGACCTGACCAAGCTGATCGAGGACGAGCTGCGCGTCTCCAATCTGCGGCTCGCGGGCGATGCGCGCGCGGTGCTGATGTCGCTGCTCGGTGGCGATCGCATGGCCTCGCGCAACGAGCTGCGCAAGCTCGCGCTGTTCGCGCATGGCAAGGGCGAGATCACACTCGACGACGTCATGACCGTGGTCTCCGACGCCTCCGAGCTGAAGCTCGATCCGATCGTCGATGGCGCCTTCGCTGGCAATGCCGCGCTGGTGGAGACCGAGTTCACCAAGGCAATGGTCGCCGGCACCTATCCCGGCGTGATCATCTCGGCCGCGCAGCGCCAGGCGGCGTGGCTGCACAAATCGGCGCTGGCCATCGCAGAAGGCACGCCGGCGTCAACCGTGCTCGAAGGCGGATTTCCGCGGCTGCACTTCTCGCGCAAGCCCATGGTCGAGATCGCGCTGCGCAATTTCACGCCGCCGCGGCTGGTGAATGTGATCGATCAGCTCGCGACCGCGGCACTCGACATGCGCAAGCAGGCCTCGCTCGCCGCCGTGATCGCGCAACGCGCGCTGCTGTCGATCGCGGCGAATGCAAAGCGGCGGGGGTGAGGCGCGGTATTGGAGAGACGTCATTGCGAGGAGTGGAAGCGACGAAGCAATGACGGGGAGAGAACGTTGGAGCTAGCCGCCCTCGAGCCGCCGCACCACCTCGTCGAGCTGCTCGAGATTGCGGTAGCTGATCTGGACGGTGCCGCCGGGATCGCGATGGCTGACGGTGACGGCAAGGCCGAGCGCATCGCTGACGCGCTTCTCCAGCGCCAGCGTATCGGCATCCTTGTCGACCTTGGCCGCGGCGCCAGCGCGCGCCTTCTGCGGCTTGCGCTCAGGGACGCCCTCCTCATGCGCCAGCGCCTCGGCCTGGCGGACGTTGAGGCCCTCGGCGACGATACGCTTCGCGGCAGCGAGCGGATCCGGCACGCCGATCAGCGCGCGGGCGTGGCCGGCGGACAGATCGCCCTTGGAGATCAGCGCCTGCACCTCGGCGGGCAGCTTGGTCAGCCGCATCATGTTGGCGACGTGGCTGCGGCTCTTGCCAACGATCTTGGCGATGTCTTCCTGGCCGCGTTTGAACTCGTCGGCAAGCGCGTGATAGCCCTGCGCCTCTTCCATCGCATTCAGGTCTTCGCGCTGGACGTTCTCGATGATCATGATCTCGAGCGCGTCGGAATCAGAGACCTCGACCGGCACGATCGGCACTTCGTGCAGGCCGGCGAGCTGCGAGGCGCGCCAGCGGCGCTCGCCGGCGATGATCTCGTAGCGGTCCTGCACGCCCTTGATGGCGCGCACCACGATCGGCTGGATCACGCCGCGCGCCTTGATCGAATCGGCAAGCTCGCCGAGCTCGGCGTCGGCGAAGCTGCGCCGCGGGTTGCGCGGGTTGGCCTTGAGGAATTCGATCGGCACCTTGCGCTGGTTGCGCGGCCGCTCGACATGTGCGGCCTCGCCGCCGACATCTCCGATCAGGCTTGCCAGCCCGCGCCCCAGTCGCGAACGCGCTTCATCGGCCATTGTTACGAGCTCCCTTGGATTCACGCGCAGTACTCCAGACTTGAATTTCAGAATCGGTGGATGGGCCGCGTGGAGCGAAACCCATCATGCGCATCGTCAATGCGCGCGCAGCTCGCGCTCGCGCTGGATCACTTCGGTGGCGAGCTTGAGATACGCGTCGCTGCCGGCGCATTTGAGATCGTAGACCAGCACGGGCTTGCCGTAGGACGGCGCCTCCGAGATGCGCACGTTGCGCGGGATCATGGTGTCGTAGACCTTGTCGCCCATGAACTGGCGCACGTCGGCAACGACCTGGTTGGAGAGGTTGTTGCGCGAGTCGAACATGGTCAGCACGATGCCGTGGATCGACAAGCTCGGATTGAGCGTCGAGCGCACCTGCTCCACGGTCTGCAGCAATTGCGACAGACCTTCGAGCGCGAAGAACTCGCATTGCAGCGGCACCAGGATCGCATCCGACGCCGCCATCGCATTCACCGTGAGCAGGTTGAGCGAGGGCGGGCAGTCGATCAACACGTAGGTGTAGTCGGCTTCCGGCGAGACGTTGTTGTTCAGCCCGGCGATCGCATCGCGCAGCCGGAAGGCGCGGCCCGGCGTGGTGCCGAGCTCAAGCTCGAGGCCGGAAAGATCCATGGTGGAGGCGGCGATATGCAGCCGCGGCACCGCGGTCGCGACCACGGCATCGCGCAGCGGTGCCTCGCCGATCAAGACGTCGTAGGTCGAGCAGCTGCGGTTGCGACGATCGATACCCAGGCCGGTCGAGGCGTTGCCCTGGGGATCGAGATCGACGATCAGGACCCGTTCGCCAATCGCGGCGAGTGCCGTTCCAAGATTGATCGCTGTGGTTGTCTTGCCAACGCCGCCCTTCTGGTTCGCGAGCGACAGGATGCGCGGATGGCCGGGCGGCTGGGTCGCCCTATCCTCTTGATAAACCTCGTCCATCACAGTCATACCAAAATACCATTTCTCGCGGAGTCCCCTAGCGCCGCTCGATTGACCCGAGTTCGACGATCCAGCCCTGTCCGCCGGTACGGCTGGCGTGTAGCTTTGGCTCAATATTCCAATATTTAGTGGCCTCGGTCAATTCGGCCTCTACATCTTGACCCTTCAAAAACAGCGCCTTGGCGCCCTTTTTGACCCACGGCTCCGCAAAGCCGATCAGTTGATGTAACGGAGCCAGCGCTCGTGCGGTGACGCAATCGATCGGGCCTGCGATTCTATCCACAGTATCCCCGATATCAGCCAAATGCACCGTCCCCGGAGACGACGTCACCCGTACAGCCTCGCGCAAGAATGCGGCCTTCTTGGCGATTCGCTCAACCAGATGGATCGAAGCGCCTGATGTCTCGGCCAAAGCACAGGCCAGCACGACGCCGGGAAACCCGCCGCCGCTGCCGAGATCGACCCAGGATTTGGCAGAGGGCGCGAGGCTCAGGAGCTGCAGCGAATCGGAGACATGACGCGTCCAGAGATTCGGCAGGGTCGATGGCGCGACGAGATTGGTCTTGGCTTGCCATTCCAGGAGGAGGGCGATGTAGCGGTCGAGCCGCGCTTCCGTTTCACGTGAAACGGGGGTGAGCGCGAGCGCTGCCGCCTTGTCCTTGGCGGAGACGGTGAGTTCTGCGGGTTGCGAGGCTGGAGCCATTCTGGGCGGAGGTCGGCTATCTGAACGAAAGGGAGGTAGATCTCGGGTCTAGGAGGCGATGGAATCGCCTCCGCCCCGCAAAAGATAAGCGCTCAGCTCGTACGTTTCACGTGAAACGTCAGGCGATGGCCTTGGCTGATTTCCGTCGCGCTTCGCGCCGCAGATAGGCGGCCAAAATACCCAGCGCCGCCGGCGTCATGCCGTCGATCCGGCCCGCCTGCCCGACCGTGCGCGGCTGCGCCATCTGCAGCTTGGCGCGCGCTTCATTCGAGAGACCCGGCACGTCGGCATAGTCGACATCGGTCAGGACCAGGCCCTCATCGCGCCGGAAGGCGTCGACGTCAGCGGTCTGGCGCTTCAGATAGACATCGTATTTGGCATCGATCTCGAGATGCACCGCGATAGCAGGGTCAATGGCCGACAGCTCCGGCCAGATCGCCTGGACCGCAGGCCACTCAATCTCGGGATAAGCCAGCAGCTCAAACGCCGTGCGACGGTGCCCGTCGCGGTTGAGCGACAGCCCGTGCTTCGCAGCTTCGTTGGGGGTGATCGCGAGCGACTTCGCCAAGGTCTTGGCGCCCTCCAGCGCCGCCATCTTGGTCCGGTGACGCCCCGCGCGCGCCGCACCGACGCATCCGAGTGCGATACCCTTGTCGGTCAGCCGCTGGTCGGCATTATCGGCCCGCAGTGTCAGCCGATATTCGGCGCGTGAGGTGAACATACGATAGGGTTCAGTGATCCCGCGGGTCACGAGGTCGTCGATCATCACCCCGAGATAGCCGTCGGCGCGGTCGAACACGATCGGGTCGGCCCCGCCGGCCGCCAGGGCGGCATTGAGCCCGGCGACGATGCCCTGCCCCGCCGCCTCCTCATAACCTGTGGTGCCATTGATCTGGCCGGCCAGGAAAAGCCCACCTAGACGCTTGGTCTGCAGGGTCGGATCGAGCTCGCGGGGATCGACGTGGTCGTATTCGATCGCATAGCCCGGCCGGACCATCTTTACCCGCTCAAGGCCGGGGATGCTGGCGAGGATGGCGAGCTGGACCTCTTCCGGCAGCGAGGTCGAGATCCCGTTGGGATAGACCGTGGTGTCGTCGAGCCCCTCCGGCTCCAGGAAGATCTGATGGCCGTCGCGATCGCCGAACCGGACGATCTTGTCCTCGATCGAGGGGCAATAGCGCGGTCCGGAGCTCTTGATCTGGCCGGAATACATCGGCGAACGATGCACATTGGCCCGGATCACCTCATGGGTCGCCGGCGTGGTCCGGGTGATGCCGCACTGGATCTGTGCCGTCGTGATCCGGTCCGTCATGACCGAAAACGGCTCCGGCGGGTCGTCCCCGGGCTGCATTTCGACCGCCGACCAGTCGATCGTGGTGCCGTCGAGGCGCGGAGGCGTCCCGGTCTTGAGCCGGCCGAGCACAAATCCTGCCCGCTCGAACGAGGCTGACAGGCCCATGGCCGGTGCTTCGCCGACCCGGCCCGCCGGCCAGTTCTTCTCGCCGAGATGAATCAGGCCACGGAGGAAGGTGCCGGTCGTGATGACAACCGCACCCGCTGAAAGCTGACGGCCGTCGCCCAGGCGAATGCCGGTGACGCGGCCATCAACGACGATAAGCTCGTCTGCCTCGCCTTCGATGACGCTCAGGTTCGCAGTCTCGGTGATCGCCGCCTGCATCGCGGCGGCATAGAGCTTGCGGTCGGCCTGGGCCCGGGGGCCGCGGACTGCCGGACCCTTGCGGCGATTGAGCATGCGGAACTGGATGCCGCCGGCGTCGGCAACCCGACCCATCAGGCCGTCCAAAGCATCGACCTCGCGGACCAGATGGCCCTTGCCGAGCCCGCCGATGGCCGGATTGCAGGACATCGCGCCGATGGTCGCAAAACGATGGGTCACCAAGGCGGTCTTCGCGCCCATCCGGGCAGACGCGCTCGCGGCCTCGCAGCCGGCATGGCCGCCGCCGATGACGATGACGTCGAATGAGTCTGCCCTGGAAGTCATGGCGGGACTTCTATCGCGGAGTGACGAAAGCCGGAAGAACGAAGTTGGGGTCGTCAGGCTGAGGACCCAGGCTGGAGCAGATATCGACTGCTTCCACCTTCGCTAGACTTCCGCGGGACAACTCGCTTCGCGCTCAATAACGGACAGTGGTGTTTCACGTGAAACAGCACGATCACACCACGCGGTTGTTTCACGTGAACGGGACGAGGGTTCGTTAACCAGATCGAAACCATGTTTCACGTGAAACAAATGGGTTGTCCGCTACTTCCCTATGCAGAATTCGCGGAAGATGACGTCCAGGATGTCCTCGACGTCGACCCGGCCGAGCAGGCGGCCCAGCGAATAGGCCGCCCTACGAAGTTCCTCGGCAGCGAGTTCCTCGCCCTGCCCCACCACGTCGATGCTGCGCTGGAGAGATTCGACGGTCTCCTGGAGCAATCCGCGCTGCCGGGTCCGGCTGATCAAACCGCCTTCGCTGGTCGCAAAATAGTCGTGAGCGAAACCCACCAGTGCGGCGATGAGCTCGGAGAGGCCGTCGCCGCGAGCAGCCGAGATCCTGAATTCGGGGTGATTGCCTCCCTCACCCGACGGAGCCCTGACGAGGTCAATTTTGTTTCGTACCAGCCAGGTTGGCGTCGTTCCGCCATGCCCGACCTTGGCGCCGCCGCTGTCGGCCAGCCACAGCACGAGGTCCGCTTCGGCGGCGCGGGCGCGGGCGCGGCGGACGCCCTCCTGCTCGACCGGGTCATTGGTCTCGCGGATCCCCGCGGTGTCGATCACCGTGACAGGATAGCCGTCGAGATCGAGCTGCACCTCGATCACATCACGCGTCGTGCCGGCATGCGGCGAGACGATCGCGACCTCGCGCCGGGCGAGTTGATTGATCAGGGTCGACTTGCCAACGTTCGGCGGACCTGCAATCGCGACCACCAGGCCGTCGCGCAGCCGCTCGCTTTGCCCCTGCCCCGCAAGCACTTGCTTGATCTCATCATGCAGCGCCCGGACCCGCTCGAGCGCCGGCGCGACCAGCTCCGCCGGCACATCGCCTTCATCGGAGAAGTCGATGCCGGCCTCGATCAACGCCGACGCCGCGATGATCCGCTCGCGCCAGTCACGCGCGCGATCGCCGAGCAGCCCTTTCAGCTGGCGCAGCGCCTGCCGCCGCTGACGGTCGGTGTCGGCGTGGATCAGATCGTCGAGGCCTTCGGCCTCGGTGAGGTCGAGCTTGCCGTTCTCGAACGCCCGCCGCGTGAACTCGCCGGGCTCCGCCGGCCGCACATTCTCGAATGCCGCGATCGCGTCGAACATCGCCGACAAAACCGCGCGTCCGCCATGGACATGGAATTCGGCGACATCCTCGCCGGTGGCACTTGCCGGGCCGGGAAACCACAACACCACCGCGTCATCGATCGGTTGGTGTTTCGGATCACGCAGCAGCACCCGGCTCGCCATCCGCGGAACCGGCGTCTTGCCGGCCAAGCCGGCAATGACCGACTCGGCCATTGGGCCAGACAGCCTGATGATGGCGATCGCGCTCGGTGGCCGTCCCGAGGACAGCGCAAAGATGGTTTGGTCGCGCAGATGCATCGCCTATTTCTTCCAGCAAATCGGCAAAGGCAATGCCGCTTCCATTTCGCAGGCAATACCGCTTAATGCTGCATTGCAGCATTATCGAGTTTCGTTGCAGCAACCGCGCAGCAATTTTGCTGCAGCAACGCTGCCCGGGGCACACCCATGCGACAGAAATATAAATTATATCAGACAGTTGTATAAATATTCGGTACGCCAGATGGCCCAGTTTATGCTGCACCCTGCTGCAGCAAATCCGCAGCATGAAAAAAGGCGCCCCGCTTGTGCGGAGCGCCCTATCCTCTTCGGCCGTGGCCTCAGGTGTTCATGGAATCGAAGAATTCCGAGTTGCTCTTCGTGTTCCGGAGCTTGTCGAGCAGGAAGTCGATCGCATCCATGGTGCCCATCGGATTGAGGATGCGGCGCAGGACGTACATCTTCTTCAGCACCTGAGGATCGGTGATGAGCTCCTCCTTGCGGGTGCCGGAGCGAGCAATATCGATCGCCGGGAAGGTCCGCTTGTCCGAGACCTTGCGGTCGAGAATCAGCTCGGAGTTACCGGTGCCCTTGAACTCTTCGAAGATGACTTCGTCCATGCGACTGCCGGTATCGACCAGCGCGGTCGCGATGATGGTCAGCGAACCGCCCTCCTCGATGTTGCGCGCGGCGCCGAAGAAGCGCTTCGGGCGCTGCAACGCGTTGGCGTCGACACCGCCGGTCAGCACCTTGCCGGATGACGGCACCACGGTGTTGTAGGCGCGGCCGAGGCGCGTGATCGAATCGAGCAGGATCACGACGTCGCGGCCGTGCTCGACGAGGCGCTTCGCCTTCTCGATCACCATCTCCGCGACCTGGACGTGACGCACGGCGGGTTCGTCGAAGGTCGACGACACCACCTCGCCCTTCACCGAGCGCTGCATGTCCGTGACTTCTTCCGGACGTTCGTCGATCAGCAGCACGATCAGATAGCAGTCGGGATGATTGGCGGTGATGGAGTGCGCGATGTTCTGCATCAGCACCGTCTTGCCGGTGCGCGGCGGCGCCACGATCAGCGCGCGCTGGCCCTTGCCGATCGGCGCGACGATATCGATCACGCGTGCTGAAAGGTCTTTCTTGGTGGAATCCTCAAGCTCCATGCGGAAACGCTGATTGGGAAACAGCGGCGTGAGGTTGTCGAAATTGACCTTGTGCTTCGACTTTTCCGGGTCTTCGAAATTGAGCGTGTTGACCTTCAGCAGCGCGAAATAGCGTTCGCCTTCCTTCGGGCTGCGAATGTGGCCTTCGATCGTGTCGCCGGTGCGCAGGCCGAAACGGCGGATCTGCGACGGTGAAACGTAGATGTCGTCGGGGCCGGGCAGATAGTTCGCGTCGGGCGAACGAAGGAAGCCGAAGCCGTCGGACAGCACCTCGACAACGCCTTCACCGATGATGTCGGTCTCGGCGATCGCGAGCTGCTTGAGAATTGCGAACATCAGCTCCTGCTTGCGCATGGTGCTGGCATTCTCGACCCCGTTCTCTTCCGCAAACGAGACGAGCTCGGCCGGCGTTTTCGATTTGAGGTCCTGGAGTTTGATTTCCCGCATTGGGGTCGTCCTGTGAGGAAGTAGGTAGGGAAGGGGTGCGAGGTGGCTTGGAAAAAGCGGACGCCAAAGGAAGGTCCGCAGGTCTCAGCCAGGAAAGTGCCGTTTGGGCTTCAAACCTGATGCGGCGCCGGCCCGAAAAGAACCGAAACGCGACCACATCCGCCTGCGTGGGGTGGGATAAAACCTATATAGAAAATCGATCCGTCCTTCGCAAGAAGAACTGAAGCATGCTTCCCAGGCATCGCAATGTCTAGAACGGCTTCACAACCACCATGATCACGATCAGGACCATCAGAAGCGTCGGCACCTCGTTGATAATGCGGTAGAATTTCTGGCTACGTTGATTCCGGTCGGCGGCGAAATCCTTCACGCAGCGGGACAAAAAGCCGTGGATACCCGACATGACGAGCACCAGCGCAAATTTGACGTGAAACCAGCCCGATAGGTACCAGTGTCCGGCCCAGGCCAAATAAAGCCCGGCCAGCCAGGTCACGATCATCGCCGGGTTGATGATTGCCTTCAAAAGCCGCCGCTCCATGACCTTGAAGGTCTCGGACTGCTTCGAGCCGGCTTCGGAATCGCAATGATAGACGAACAACCGCGGCAGATAGAGCATTCCCGCCATCCACGAGATCACGGCAACGACGTGCAGGGCCTTGATCCAGTCGTACATCGCAGGGATGCCTTTCGGGGAACAGCTCGGGCGGGTTCAGCGTTGCGAGCAAGCGCTGCAAGCGAGGGACGGATACATATCCGCTCACACGGCTTTCCTAAAACTAATTAAGTTTAGAATCTAAGGTTTGAGTCTAAGTAGCGGTGAATTTGACTCATGCAACGCGGTCCAATGCCTCTCACGGTCTTGTTCACATCCCTCAACATTACGGCCGGCGTAGACGGATGTCGGGAATCTGTTCCTCGACTCAATTGGTTGCGTACGTCTGTGGTCAGCTTATCAAGAGACAAATCCACACCGGTTCACTATCATCCTTGCCATGACGTCGACTTGTCCTTTTCGGCAGTGCTGTGAAGAACTGGGCGAGATATACAGGGGCCGGCCGGCGGACCCGGATTGTTCTCCTCGACCTCCACAGGGATTCACAGGATAGACAGGGGCTTTGGTGCCGACGACCTCCAACTATTTCCACCTGCATCTGGTGTCTGATTCGACCGGCGAGACGCTGATCACGGTGGCGCGCGCGGTCGCCGCGCAATACGCCAATGTGACCGCGGTCGAGCATGTCTATCCGCTGGTGCGGAGCCAGAAGCAGCTCGATCGCGTGCTTGACGAGATCGAGGAATCACCCGGCATCGTCCTGTTCACGCTGCTGGAGAAGGACCTGGTCGGCCGGCTCGAGGGCAAGTGCAAGGAAATCAACGTTCCGAGCCTGTCGATCATCGGGCCGGTGATGCAGTTGTTCGAGGCGTATCTGGGCGCCGCGACGACCGGCCGTGTCGGCGCGCAGCATGTGCTCAACGCGGAGTATTTCGCCCGGATCGACGCGCTGAACTACACGATGATCCATGACGACGGTCAGCATGTCGAAGGCCTCGAGGACGCCGACGTCGTCCTGGTCGGCGTGTCCCGTACGTCGAAGACGCCGACCTCGATCTATCTCGCCAACCGCGGCATCCGCACCGCGAATGTGCCGCTGGTGCCCGGCATCCCGTTGCCGCATCAGCTCGAGACCCTGAAGAAGCCCTTGGTGGTCAGCCTGCATGCGACGCCGGAGCGCCTGATCCAGGTCCGGCAGAACCGCCTGCTCACCATGGGCGACCGCGACAACGACACCTACATCGACAAGCAGGCGGTGGCCGACGAGGTCGCGTTTGCGCGGCGCCTGAGCGCGAAGTTCAACTGGGCGCTGCTCGACGTGACGCGGCGTTCGATCGAGGAGACGGCCGCCGCGATCATGAAGCTCTATAACGATCGCCAGCGCGCACGGCCGTCGGAGTGATCTTCACGTCATGAGTATCTGGCGCGGCCCACAGCAGCTGATCCTCGCATCGCAAAGCCGCGCGCGAAAGATGCTGCTCGAAAACGCCGGGCTCGATTTCGAGGCGTTGCCGGCCGATATCGACGAGCGCGCGGTGCAGAAGGATTCCGGACTTTCGGCGCCGGGCGAGATCGCATCGCTGCTGGCGCGCGAGAAGGCGCTGTTCATTTCAAGGCAGAAGCCGGGCCAATATGTCGTCGGCGCCGATCAGACCCTGGCACTGGGGCAGCGGATGTTCAGCAAGCCTGCCGGCCGCGCGCAGGCCGCCGAGCAGCTCGGTCTGCTCGCCGGAGAGACCCATGAGCTGCATTCAGCCGTCGCGGTGGCGCGTGACGGAAGGGCTCTGTTCGGCGATGTGAGCGTGGCTCGCATGACGATGCGGCGGCTCGCTGCCGGCGAGATCGAGGCCTATCTCGACCAGGCCGGGGCGGCGGTGACGACCAGCGTCGGCGCCTACCAGCTCGAGGGTCTGGGCGTGCATCTGTTCGAGCGGATCGAAGGCGACCATTTCACCATTCTCGGCCTGCCGCTATTGTCGCTGCTTGCGTTCCTGCGCCGCGAGAAGCTGCTCGCGGTATGAGGCGTATGGTAACGGAGAGATGCTGAACCGATGTTGACGCGATGTTGATCCGATGCTGATTCTTGGACTGACCGGCTCGATCGGGATGGGGAAATCCACCACGGCCAAATTATTCATGGAGGCCGGCGTGCCGGTCTACGACGCCGATGCGGCCGTGCATCAACTCTACGAAGGCGAAGCCGCGCCGGCGATCGAAGCCGCTTTTCCCGGCACCACCGCCAATGGCAAGGTCGACCGCGCCAAGCTGTCGGCACGCGTGGTGCACGACGCTGCGGCGATAAAGCAGCTCGAGCAGGTCGTGCATCCGATGCTCGGCGCGTCGCGGCAGAAATTCTTTGCCGATGCGGAAGCCGCCGGCGCCCCGATCGTCGTCGTCGATATACCGCTGCTGTTCGAGACCGGCGGCGAGAAGCGCGTCGATGCCGTTGTGGTCGTGACGACCTCGCCGGAACTGCAGCGCGAGCGCGTGCTGGCGCGCGGCACGATGGATGCCGCGAAACTCGACGCCATCATCGCCAAGCAGATGCCGGACGCCGAGAAGCGCAAGCGCGCGGATTTCGTCGTGGATACCTCGCACGGACTTGATCCGGTGCGGGCGCGCATCCGCGACATTCTGGCCGAGGTTGCTAAGATGCCGAAGCGGCGCGCCTGATTCGCCGCTTTTCGGATTGCTTCACGTCATGCGCGAAATCGTTCTCGATACCGAAACCACTGGCCTCGATCCGCTGCGCGGCGACCGGCTGGTCGAGATCGGTTGCGTCGAGATCTTCAATCGCATGCCGACGGGTCAGACCTACCACGTCTACATCAATCCCGAGCGCGACATGCCGGCGGAAGCGTTCGCTGTGCACGGGCTGTCGACCGAGTTCCTGGCCTCCAAGCCGCTGTTCAATGAAGTGGTCGACGAGTTCCTGGCCTTCATCGGCGATACGCCGCTGGTGATCCACAACGCGTCATTCGACATCAGCTTCATCAACGCCGAGCTCGACCGTATCAAGCGCCGGGCAATCCCGAAGGACCGGCTGGTCGATACGCTGCTGCTGGCGCGCCGCAAGCATCCCGGCGTGTCGAACCGGCTCGACGATCTCTGCTCGCGCTATCAGATCGACAATTCCCGTCGCACCAAGCACGGCGCTCTGCTCGACGCCGAGTTGCTGGCCGAGGTCTATATCGACCTGATCGGGGCGCGGCAGTCGCAACTCATCCTGGCGTCGGAAACTTCGGATGCGCGTGCGGGCAGCCATGGTGATTCGCCGCGGCGGCAGCGCGAGACGCCGCTGCTGGCGCGGGTCAGCGACGCGGATCGAGAAGCCCACCGGGCCTTCGTTGCCACGCTCGGCGACAAGCCGATCTGGAATGATTATTTGCCGCCGCCAGTGCCGGCTGAAGCCCCGGCGGCTTGAACTCTTAGTTCCGTCATCCTGAGGTGCGAGCCTTGCGGCGCACTTGCGCCGCTGGGCGAGCCTCGAAGGATGCACGGCCCGGCTGGTCGCCGTCGATCCTTCGA
The DNA here is from genome assembly GCF_037217225.1 of Bradyrhizobium sp. 27S5. NCBI lineage: Bacteria > Pseudomonadati > Pseudomonadota > Alphaproteobacteria > Hyphomicrobiales > Nitrobacteraceae > Bradyrhizobium > Bradyrhizobium sp. 27S5. The sequence goes on along the minus strand of NZ_CP147714.1, from coordinate 9,102,881 downwards.
GACGCCCGCAAGTGCGGGCTCCTCAGGATGACGGATTACACTTCCCCGGGCGTTATACTTCTCGAACCGTGACTCAGCTCGGCTTGACGCCGGAGGCGGCCTGGGCGGCGGCCTGCCGCTCCATGTTCTGGCGGTAGAGGCCGAGGAAGTCGACGGGGTCGAGCAACAGGGGCGGGAAGCCGCCGTCGCGGACCGAGGTCGCGACGATCTCGCGGGCGAACGGGAAAAGCAGCCGCGGGCACTCGATCATGACCAGCGGGTGCAGGTTCTCCTTCGGCACATTCACGATCCGGAACACGCCGGCATACGCGAGATCGAAGCTGAACATCACCTTGCCTGCCGTCTCGGCCTTGCCCTCGACCGAGAGGATGACCTCGTACTCATTTTCCGACAGGTTGTTGGCGGAGACGTTGATCTGGATGTTGATCGCCGGCTGCTGCTGCTGCTGGCCGAGCGAGGCCGGCGCATTAGGGTTCTCGAACGACAGGTCCTTGGTGTACTGCGCCAGCACGTTGAGCTGGGGAGGGGCCTGTTCGACGGGGGCGCCGTTGCCATTGGTCATGAAATGTCTCCTGGAGCAGCGCTCGATGGACAGAGTGTCCGACGGCACGCGTTAAGGTGTTGGGAATGCCGATGCCGGGCGAGTGGCTATCATAGGCCCGGCTCGGTCCACAAGCAGGACGAGCGAGCGCGCCGGGGCGGGGGTGCGGCCAAATTCCTTGGCAAAGCGCTGCTGGCGCAACTCCGCCCAATCTCTTAACAGCTTCCTAAATTATTGAAGATGCGTGATTTCCTGAAAGGAACGGGTTTCCCCCCGGGGTTAAAACGCGCTACACTTGCCCGTGCCAAAAAGCGCCATTGGCCGGGCTTAGTTTCGTGCCTACATGCTGCGGACTCAAACGGTGATGTAATCTCTGCCGTTCCCGACCGGGAACGCTTTGACGCCCGGCCGGTTGCCGGCAGAGACCAGAAAGCGAATTCGACGTGGATATCTACACCATCATCTTCCTGGCGCTGGCCGTGTTCATCTTCCTGCGCCTGCGCAGCGTTCTCGGACAGCGCACGGGAAGCGAGCGGCCGCCCTATGATCGCGCCGCTCCCAACGTCTTGCAGCGTGGCCAGGATAACAACGTCGTGCCGATGCCGGGATCGGTCATCGACCAGCCGCCGCCGGTGCCGTCAGCCGAGCCGGCGGAACCTTCCGACCGCTGGAAGGGCACTGCCGAACCGGGCACGCCGCTCGCGCAGGGTCTCGACGCTGTCGCTGTCCAGGACCCCTCGTTCGATCCGCAGCATTTCCTCTCAGGCGCCCGCTCGGCCTATGAAATGATCGTGCTGGCCTTCGCCAATGGCGATCGCCGCGCGCTGCGCGACCTGCTGTCGACCGAGGTCTATGAAAGCTTCGAGACCGCGATCAAGGATCGCGAGAAGCACGAGCAGAAGACCGAGACGCGGTTCGTTTCGATCGACAAGGCCGAGATCGTCAGCGCCGAGGCGCGCGATCGCTCGACCCAGCTCACTGTCCGCTTCGTGTCGCAGATGATCTCGGTGACGCGCGACAAGGCGGGCACCATCGTCGACGGCAGCCCGGACAAGGTCGCCGACATCACCGACATCTGGACATTCGCCCGCGACTCGACTTCCCGCGATCCGAATTGGAAGCTGGTTGGAACTGGAAGCGCTCACTAAACATCTCAGCTACGGGCGCCTCGCGGTCGCGTGCTGCGCGCTCGCGGTGCTGTGCTCCACTGCGGCGATCGCCGCGCGTTACCGGTCGAGCCGGCACCCGCCGCCGCGGCACGAGCATTCTCACCCGATCCCCTATCCCAATCTGGAGTTGCCGCTGCAGGTCGGCGGCAGCCAGTATGAGCCGCTCGCCTGGGCCAACGTCTCCGGCTGGAGCGACGACGACCATCTCGCCGCCTACAAGGCGTTTCGCACCAGCTGCAAGCGGATCGCGGCCCAGCAGGGCGCGCCGGCGGACTCCAGGGCGCTCGGCAGCTCGCTGCGCGATCCGTGCCGGATCGCCAAGGGGCTCGAGCTCGGCGACGGCGTCAAGGCCAAGGAGTTCTTCGAGCAGAATTTCGTCCCGCTGCGCATCTCGCGGCTCGGCGAGGACGCCGGCTTCGTCACCGGTTACTACGAGCCGGTGCTCGAGGGATCGCGGACCCAGACCGACGTCTACAACGTTCCGGTCTATCGCCGTCCCTCCAACCTGTTCGTGCGCGGCAAGACGCAGGCTTCGACTGGCCTGCCCAATGGCGGCGCGGTGTATCGCAAGATCGGCCGGCGCAAGCTCGTGCCCTATTACGACCGCGCCCAGATCGAGGATGGCGCGATCGCCGGCCGCGGGCTCGAGCTCGCCTGGCTGAAGAGCCAGACCGATCTCCTATTCGCGCAGATCCAGGGCTCGGCGCGGATCAAGTTCGAGGACGGCACCACGCTGCGCATCAATTACGACGCGCATAACGGCTATCCCTATACGGCGGTCGGCCGCGCCCTGATCGATCGCGGCATCATCCCGAAGGACCAGATGTCGATGCAGAAGATCAGGGAATGGATGGAGCAGAACCCTGACGGCGCCAACGAGCTGCGGCGATCGAACCGCTCCTACGTGTTCTTCCGGCAGGTCCCGCTGTCCGACAAGGACGAGGCCGTCGGCGCGCAGGGCGTGCCGCTGACGCCGGGCCGCTCGATCGCGGTCGACAAGGCGCTGCATGTCTACGGCACGCCGTTCTTCATCGCCGGCGAGCTGCCGATCGATTCCGAGCAATCGAAGACGCCGTTCCACCGGCTGATGATCGCGCAGGACACCGGATCGGCGATCGTCGGCCCGGCGCGCGCCGATCTCTATTTCGGCGCCGGCGCCGACGCCGGAAAGGTCTCGGGCCGGCTGCGGCACAACATGCAGTTCGTCATGCTGGTGCCCAGGGGTCTCGACCCCGTCGTGCGCGGCCACAAGCTGCCCGTCCCGGACGAGCGGCCCTCGGCCAGGATCGCAAAACTGTTTCCGCAGACCGATCCGCAGAAGGACCAACCGGCGGCGAAGGCCGCGGATGTGCCGACGGCAGGCCTCGCCAAGGGTGCGACGAAAGACGCGGCCAATCACGCCGCCCAGACCCCGGCCACGAAGGACGCCGTGCCCCCGGCGCCGACTGCAACGACCTCTGTTGCACAGGCGGCGCCTGTGGCAGAACCGGTGCCGTTGCCGGTAGCCCGGCCGGACATTCCGCAACCGGAGAAGCGGCGATATCGGCGCACTCGCCATCACCGCGATCAATGAAACGACCCGCGCCGATCCCCGATCTGTCCGCTCCGTCGCGGCGCAAGCGTGCGCTGAGCGAAGAGGAGCGTGCGCTCTGGGAGAGCGTGGCGAAACAGGTCAAGCCGCTGCGCAAGCGACCGGCCGCCGCCAAGGCACATGCCGCGGCCTCTGATCCGGCCAGCCATCACGCCGCGGCGAAACCCGTCCCGGTCAAGCCGGTTAATTCACTCAAGGCTGCGCCGCCGCCGCGCCCGCAAGCGCCGCCGCTGGCACCGATCGGCCGCCGCGAGCGGGCAAAGCTGTCGCGAGGCCGGCAGGAGATCGATGCCCGGCTCGATCTGCACGGCATGACGCAGATCCGCGCGCATCGCGTGCTGTTCACCTTCCTGCAACGCGCGCACAGCGACGGGCTCACCTTCGTGCTGGTCATCACCGGCAAGGGCAAGGTCGGCGGCCTGGATTCCGAGCGCGGCGTGCTGCGTCGCCAGGTGCCGGAATGGCTCAGCCTGCCGGAATTCCGCTCGCTGGTGGTCGGCTTCGAGGAAGCGCATATCGGCCATGGCGGCGAAGGTGCGCTTTATGTGCGCGTCCGGCGCGCGCGCTGAAAAATATTAGAACGGGCGGACGATCCCGACGCGCGGGATCAGCGTGACGATCCAGCCGAAGATCGTCGTCTTGCGATCGTCTGCCGGGATCAGCGGCACGTCCTTCGACGCCGGCAGCATCTTCACGGCGTGCAGCATCAGGAACATGCAGACCGCCCAGTTCGAGATCCAGCGCGAATAGTCGAACACGGTCACGAACATCACGAAATAGCCGGCGCTGATCACGGCGAGCGCTGACATCACGATCCGGCGGTGCAGTTCGCTGGCGAGCGCTTCGATCAGCCGCGCGAAATAGCGCCACAACGGCGTGTGCAGCCAGATCAAGAGCGCGAAGACCGGGACGCCGAGGATGTTCGAGGGCATGCGCGCCCAGGTATCGGCGAACTCCTTCGACAGCGGCTGGTACCAGATGTAGCCGAACTCAAGCAGGTCGGTGCGCGATGGATCGGCCATCCGGCTTTGCAGGTGGCGGATGAACTCGTCATACGGCACGTCGACCGTGCCGGCGAATTGCGCAACCAGGAACAGGATGCCGACTGCGGCAAGCGTCGCCAGCCCAGTAGCGATGTTTCGCGGCGTCGCGCCCTGCACCAGGTAGAAGCGCACCACCACGATTGCCGCAATTGTCGGCACATACATCAGGACGAAGATGTGGTGGACCAGGATCAGCAGGATCGAGACCAACGCCGCAATCACTACGTACATGACCGAGCGCGCCGGGATCAGCAGCAGCACGATCGCGAGCGCACAGCCATAGATGTCGAAATGGCCGAGCGTGTGCATGAAATTCTTCAGGAAGAACGGCGATCCCGCGATGAAGACGAACAGCGGCCAATGCGCGTCGTCGAAGCCGAATGTCCGCTGAAACAGCCTGATGAACAGGCCAAGCGTGATCAGCCAGATCGCCCCGGCCAGCGCGAACACCAGCCACACCGGCACCTTGTCGGTGAACAGCGAGACGATCGCGCCGATCAGCGCGCGCTTGGTGAAGCCGTAATGATAATCGACCAGCAGATGGATGTAGGGGACGAAGGGCGGCAGCGCGATCTTGTGCAGGAACACCCCGACCAGCACGGCCGCGTTGACGGCCAGCATCAGGCGCCAGGGGTTTTGCCACCATCCTTGCTTCAAACTCATTGTCGTCCCGGCCAAGCGAAGCGCGAGCCGGGACCCATAACCACAGGCCTGCGTTTGACCAACGCTGGGGCTGCAGCTTGCTTCAACAATGGGCGCCGGTGGTTATGGGTCCCTGCTTTCGCAGGGACGACGATTCTAACTCGACTGCCTACAAAATAAACCGGCTCAGATCGGCGTTCTTGGCGAGGTCGCCGACATGCTTGGTGACGTAGTCGGCGTCGACCTGGATGGTCTCGCCGTGGCGATCGGGCGCGGTGAAGGAGATCTCGTCCAGCACCCGTTCCATCACGGTCTGCAGCCGCCGCGCCCCGATGTTCTCGACCGTGGAATTGACCGCGACCGCAACGTCGGCCAGCGCGTCGATCGCGCCGTCGGTGATGTCGAGCGTGACGCCCTCGGTCTTCAACAGCGCGACATATTGCTTGATCAGCGACGCTTCCGGCTCGGTCAGGATCCGGCGCATGTCGTCGCGCGACAGCGCCTGCAGCTCGACGCGGATCGGCAGGCGGCCCTGCAGCTCCGGCAGCAGGTCCGACGGCTTGGCGATATGGAAGGCGCCCGAGGCGATGAACAGGATGTGGTCGGTCTTGACCGCACCGTGCTTGGTCGAGACCGTGGTGCCCTCGATCAGCGGCAGCAGGTCGCGCTGCACGCCTTCGCGCGAGACGTCGCCGCCCTGGCGGTTCTCGCGCACGCAGATCTTGTCGATCTCGTCGAGGAAGACGATGCCATTGTTCTCGACCGCGCTGATCGCCTCCTGCACCAGCTGATCGGTGTCGAGCAGCTTGTCGGATTCTTCGTTGACGAGGATTTCGTGCGAACCTTCCACCGTCAGGCGGCGGGTCTTGCTGCGGCCGCCCATCTTGCCGAAGATGTCGCCGAGCGAGATCGCACCCATCTGGGCGCCGGGCATGCCGGGGATCTCGAACATCGGCATGCCGCTGCCACCCGACTGCGTCTCGATCTCGATTTCCTTGTCGTTGAGCTCGCCGGCGCGCAGCTTCTTGCGGAACGACTCCCGCGTCGCCGGGCTCGATCCCGGGCCGACCAGCGCATCCAGCACGCGCTCCTCGGCGGCCAGCTGGGCACGGGCCTGGACGTCCTTGCGCTTGCGTTCGCGGGTCTGCGCGATCGCGACCTCGACGAGGTCGCGGACGATCTGCTCGACATCGCGGCCGACATAGCCGACCTCGGTGAATTTGGTTGCCTCGACCTTGAGGAACGGCGCGCCGGCAAGCTTGGCCAGCCGCCGCGCGATCTCGGTCTTGCCGACGCCGGTCGGCCCGATCATCAGGATGTTCTTGGGCAGAACCTCCTCACGCAAGGAACCGGCAAGCTGCAGCCGCCGCCAGCGGTTACGCAGCGCAATCGACACTGCGCGCTTGGCGTCGGTCTGGCCGACGATGAAGCGGTCTAGTTCGGAAACGATTTCACGGGGGGAGAAGTCGGTCATTGGCTCTAGCTAGGTTGAAATGGCGGTCTCGGCAAGCGGCGGTCTTCCAAGGCATGATCCGCTAAATGATGGGCGGCCCTGCCTGCCACTGCCTGATCGCCTCGAACGGGTGGATCAGCATGATGATGTTCAGTGTCAAATTGTCGCGAATGTGGAGCAGCATCACGAGTTCGAACAGGACGCCGAGCGCGACGGTTACGGCGATCGGCAGCTTGCGTGCCAGCAGGAAGCCTAAAACCATCGCAAGCGTATCCGATACCGAATTGACGATGGTATCGCCATAATAGTCCAGCGAGATCGTGCCAGCGCGGTAGCGCTCGATGATCCAGTTGGAGTTTTCGACGAGCTCCCAGCTGCCCTCGATCAGCATCGCGACAATCAGCCGCCCCGGCCAGGCGAGGCGCGGCAGCAGGAGGAAGGTCAGACCGTAGAACAGCAGGCCGTGCAGCACATGCGACAGCGTGTACCAATCGGCGATGTGCTGCGAATTCTCCGAGCTCTGCACCGTGCCATGCCAGAGTTTGACATAGCCGCAGGCGCAGATCGGCAAACGGCCCATCGCATAGAGCAGCGCCGCCTGCAGCGCGAGCAGCGCGGCCGCGATCGCCAGCCATTGCCACGCTGAAACGCTGGTGACGGGCCTGCGCGCGAGCGTCATGCGTCGCGAGCCATCAGAAGCGCCGGACCGTCAGGCGTCTCGACCATGCGCAGCTTCTGAAAGCCGGCCTTCGCATAGGCACGGATCGCGCGCGGGTTGGCCGGATCGGGATCGGTGACGATCCGCGGCGCGCCTTGCGCCAGGCGCTCGTCGACAAAGGCGCGGATCAGCGCCGAGCCGTGGCCGCCCACCATCATCGTCGGCTCGCCGATGAAGAGGTCGATGCCGCGCGTGCCGGCCGGATGCGTGCCGAAGCCGGCGTTCCACGCCGTCAGGTCGTAGCACTGGATATAGCCGATATCGCCCTCATCGGTCGCGACGATGAACTGGTCCATTGCCGGCTCGTCGAGGTCGCCGCTGACCAGCGCATATTGCTCGGCCGGCTCGCCCCACCACTCCCGGACATGCGGCAACGCCAGCCACCGCTTGATCTGCGGCAGGTCGTCCCGCGTCATTGGTCGGAAATGATAAGGGCCGGCCATGCTCAGCCGCCGATCGTCTCGATCGTCACATTGCGGTTGGTGTAGACGCAGATATCGGCGGCGATATCGAGCGCGCGGCGGACGATGGTCTCGGCATCCTTGTCGGTGTCGACCAGGGCGCGGGCGGCGGCGAGGGCATAATTGCCGCCGGAACCGATCGCCATCACGCCCGACTCGGGCTCCAGCACGTCGCCGGTGCCGGTCAGCACCAGGGAGACGTCCTTGTCGGCCACGATCATCATCGCCTCCAGCCGGCGCAGATAGCGGTCGGTCCGCCAGTCCTTGGCCAGCTCGACGGCCGCCCGGGTCAGCTGCCCCGGATATTGCTCCAGCTTGTTTTCCAGCCGCTCGAACAGGGTAAAGGCATCGGCGGTGGCGCCGGCAAAGCCGCCGATCACGTCGCCCTTGCCGATCCGGCGGACCTTCTTGGCGTTGGCCTTGATCACGGTCTGGCCGATCGAGACCTGCCCGTCGCCACCGATCACCACCTTGCCGCCCTTGCGGACCGTGCAGATCGTGGTGCCATGCCAGACCGGCAGCTCATTTTGGGATGCTTGCATAGGTTACCTCTCTTCCGGGCAGATTTAGGCGGTCGGGCAGGGGGTTACAATCGGCGAAATCGGAGCGTTTTCGAGCGAAGTGGGCACCGGTTCGCGTGAAGAAAACGCGTCAGAGCTAAATCGACAAGGAATTTGGGTCACCATGGTCCGAAGTTGAGGCGTTTCGAGGTCATCCCGCAGTAGCGAAGGTGACATCAGCCTGTTAAAAGACCGGCGTTTTCGGCACGGGAAAGCTTAATCTTCATGCGCACCGCAACCATCAAGCGCAAGACCAAGGAGACCGACATCGAGGTGACGGTCAACCTCGACGGAGCAGGCGTATCCACGGTTTCGACCGGGATCGGCTTCTTCGACCATATGCTCGACCTCCTGGCCCGCCATTCGCGCATCGACATCACGGTGAAGGCGGATGGCGATCTCCATGTCGATTACCACCACACCACCGAAGACGTCGGAATCGCGCTCGGCCAGGCGGTGAAGCAGGCGCTCGGCAACATGGCCGGCATCACCCGCTACGCCTCGATCCACATGCCGATGGACGAGACGCTGTCGCGCGTCGTGATCGACATTTCCGGCCGTCCGGTGCTGGTGTTCAAGGCCGAATTCCCCCGCGACAAGATCGGCGAGTTCGACACCGAGCTGGTGCGCGAATGGTTCAATGCCTTCGCGATGAACGCCGGCGTGACTCTCCACGTCGAGACCCTATATGGCGAGAACAGCCATCATATCGCCGAATCCTGTTTCAAGGGTTTGGCGAGGGCGCTCCGGACGGCGGTCGCGATCGATCCGCGGGCCCAGGGCGAAGTGCCCTCGACCAAGGGTCAGCTCGGCGGCTGATCTCCGGGTGCATGATCCGGAAAAGGTGGTGCCGGTTTTCCGGAAGATCATGCCTTAAGTAGAGTCCATCCTCGGCGGAGCGTTCGATGCCGGTCTATACAGTGCATGCCCCCGTGGCCAACGGCGCCGATCTTTCGGCGGCCGACAAAATCGTCTTCGTGCGCGACGGCTTCCATTTCTGGGCCGCGGTTGCGGGCGTGATCTGGCTGGCCTGGAACAGGCTCTGGCTGGCACTGATCGGCTGGCTCGTGCTGACCCTTGCGATCGATTTCGCCCTGGCCAAGCTCGGCGTCGGCCGCGGAGCGATCTTCCTGGTCGACCTGGTGCTGATGCTGTTGCTCGGGCTGGAGGCCGCGACCCTGCAGCGCTGGACCCTGTCGCGGCGCAAATGGCGCCAGCTCGACATCGTCGTGGCCGACAATGTGTTAGCTGCCGAGCACCGCTTCTTCGAGCGCTGGAGCGCGCGGCATCGCGGCGTCGTCAATGATCAGCGGTCGGTGGATCGCGGCGGGCCGCCGCCGACCCGGGACGTTCCGGGCCAGTCATTCTCAAAACCGCCGCCGATGCCGCAGGGCGGCATTATCGGATTGTTTCCAGAGCCAGGAGGATCGCGATGACGGTTGCAATCATCGATTACGGCTCCGGCAATCTGCATTCGGCGGCCAAGGCGTTTGAGCGCGCCGCGCGCAGCATGGAGGATCCGCAAGCCATCAAGGTGACGCGCGATCCCGATGCGGTGTATCGCGCCGATCGCATCGTGCTACCCGGTGTCGGCGCGTTCGCCGATTGCCGCCGCGGCGTCGACGCGGTCGACGGCATGCTGGAAGCGCTCACCGAAGCGGTGCGGGTCAAGGCGCGGCCGTTCTTCGGCATCTGCGTCGGCATGCAGCTGATGGCGACACGCGGCAAGGAGCACGTGATCACCGAGGGCTTCAACTGGATCGGCGGCGATGTCGAGAAGATCGCGCCGCGCGACGAGAGCCTGAAGGTCCCGCATATGGGTTGGAATACGCTCGATATGGTGCGCGAGCACCCGGTGCTGGAGCGGCTGCCGCTCGGGCCGAAGGGGCGTCACGCCTATTTCGTGCACTCCTATCACCTCAACGCCGCCAACGAGGCGGACGTGCTGGCGCGTGCCGACTATGGCGGGCCGGTGACCGCGATCGTCGGCAAGGACACCGCGATCGGTACCCAGTTTCACCCCGAGAAGAGCCAGCGCTTCGGCCTCGCTTTGATCTCGAATTTCTTGAAGTGGAAGCCGTGATTCTCTTTCCAGCGGTTGATCTGAAGAACGGCCAGTGCGTGCGCCTGGAGCAGGGCGACATGGCGCGCGCCACCGTGTTCAATCTCGATCCGGCGGCGCAGGCGGCGAGCTTCGCGGCGCAGGGCTTCGAATATCTCCACGTCGTCGATCTCGATGGCGCCTTCGCCGGCAAGCCGATGAACGCGCACGCGGTGGAGGCGATGCTGAAGGCCGTCACCATGCCGGTGCAGCTCGGCGGCGGCATCCGCGACCTCAAGACCATCGAGGCCTGGCTCGACAAGGGCATCACGCGCGTCATCATCGGCACCGCGGCGGTGCGCGATCCCGAGCTCGTGAAGGGCGCGGCGAAGACATTCCCCGGCCGCGTCGCGGTGGGCCTCGATGCGCGCGACGGCAAGGTCGCGGTCGAGGGCTGGGCCGAGACCTCGCATGTGACGGCGCTCGAGATCGCGCAGCGTTTCGAGGATGCCGGGGTCGCTGCGATCATCTTCACCGACATCGCCCGCGACGGCCTGCTCAAGGGCCTCAACCTCGATGCGACCATCGCGCTCGCCGATCGCATTTCCATTCCGGTGATCGCCTCCGGCGGCTTTGCCTCGATCGATGACGTCAAGGCATTGCTGGAGCCGCGTGCCAGAAAGCTCGCCGGCGCCATCGTCGGCCGCGCGCTCTATGACGGACGGCTTGATCCGGCCGCCGCGCTTCAACTGATCCGCAGCGCGGCCTAGGAGACAGAGATATGTTCAAGGTTCGCGTGATCCCCTGCCTCGACGTCAAGGACGGGCGCGTGGTCAAGGGCGTCAACTTCGTCGATCTGCGCGACGCCGGCGATCCGGTCGAGGCAGCGATCGCCTATGACGCCGCAGGCGCCGACGAGCTCACCTTCCTCGACATCACCGCCACCCATGAGAACCGCGGCATCATGCTGGATGTGGTGCGGCGGACGGCGGAGGCCTGCTTCATGCCGCTGACCGTGGGCGGCGGCGTCCGCACCGTCGACGACATCAAGACCCTGCTGCGCTCGGGCGCCGACAAGGTCTCGATCAATTCGGCGGCGGTCAGCCGGCGCGAATTCGTCAAGGAAGCGGCCGAGAAGTACGGCGAGCAATGCATCGTGGTCGCGATCGACGCCAAGCGGGTCAAGCGCGCGGGCGGCTCCGACCGCTGGGAGATCTTCACCCATGGTGGGCGTAATGCCACCGGGATCGAGGCCATCGAATATGCCCAGGAGGTCGTCTCGCTCGGCGCCGGCGAAATCCTGCTGACCTCGATGGACCGCGACGGCACCAGGCAGGGCTTTGACCTGCCGCTGACCCGGGCGATCGCGGACAGTGTTCCCGTACCGGTCATCGCGTCTGGCGGCGTCGGTAATCTCGATCACCTGGTCGCTGGCGTCCGCGAGGGTCATGCCACCGGCGTGCTGGCCGCGTCGATCTTCCACTTCGGGGAATTTACCATCCGCCAGGCCAAGGATCACATGGTGCGCGCCGGCCTGCCGATGCGGCTCGATCCGTAGAGCGTGGTTCGGAAACAGAGTGATCTGGGACTCCTTGTCACAAAAATGCTAAGTCCCCACTTAGGGATGGCACAAGAGCGGTGCCAGTGCGCATGTTTGAGTTGAGTTGATGTCGCGTTTCACGGTCCACGATCTGGCCGCCACCATCGACGCCCGCGCTGCAGCGGGCGGCGAGGCGTCCTATACCCGCAAGCTGCTCGACAAGGGCGCGGAGCACTGCGCCAAGAAGTTGGGCGAGGAAGCGGTCGAGACCGTGATCGCCGCGGTCGAGAATGACCGCGATCACCTCATCGCGGAAAGTGCCGATCTCGTGTTTCACTTGCTGGTTCTATTGAAATCACGCGGCGTGAAGCTGGAGGATGTCGAGGCCGCGCTGGAGAAGCGCACCTCGATGTCGGGACTGGAAGAGAAAGCGTCGCGCAAGCGCGACTAGCGCACATGACCGAGCGCATTGAGAGGGGCAGCCTCATGGACATCCGGGCACCAGATCAGCAATACAACCCCTATCGCACCTTCACGCGCCAGCAATGGTCGCATTTGCGCGACGATACGCCGATGACGCTCGAGCCGGGCGAATTCGACCGCCTGCGTTCGATGCACGACCGCCTCGATTTGCAGGAGGTTGAGGACATCTACCTTCCGCTGTCACGGCTGCTCTCGATCTATGTCGACGCGACCCAGCGGCTATATTATTCGCAGCGCCAGTTCCTCAACATCCGCGACCGCAAGATGCCCTACATCGTCGGCGTCGCCGGATCGGTCGCCGTTGGCAAGTCGACCACGGCCCGCGTGCTGCAGGCGCTGCTGGCGCGCTGGTCGCCGCGGCCGAAGGTCGACCTGATCACGACAGACGGTTTCCTGTTTCCGAATGCCGTGCTCGAGCGGCAGGGCATCATGCAGAAGAAGGGCTTTCCGGAAAGCTACGACCTGCCGACGCTGCTGTCGTTCCTCAGCGACATCAAGGCAGGACGGCGTCGCGTGCGCGCGCCGGTCTATTCGCATCTGACCTACGACATCGTGCCGAACAAATGGGTCGAGATCGACCAGCCTGATATCCTGATCGTCGAGGGCGTCAACGTGCTGCAGACCGGGCGGCTGCCGCGCGACGGCAAGGCAGTGCCGTTCGTCTCCGACTTCTTCGACTTCTCGGTCTATATCGACGCCGACGAGGCCGCGCTGCGGCAGTGGTACATCAAGCGCTTCCTGGCGCTGCGCGACACCGCGTTCACCGATCCAAGATCCTACTTCCACCGCTATGCGCTGCTGTCGGACGAGGAAGCGACCGCGACCGCGATCGCGATCTGGGAGCGCACCAACCTCGCCAATCTCGAGGACAACATCCTGCCGACCCGCCCCCGCGCGACGCTGATCCTCAAGAAGGGCGCCGACCACGTGGTGCAGTCGGTCGCGCTGCGCCGGCTGTAGTGTTTCCGGAGTAAGCAGACCACATCACAGCCGTCGTCCCTGCTTTCGCAGGGACGACGCGGAGTTTGTGGACTACGCCGCGATATGCCGCGCGGCGGCGAGGCCGGCGAGCGCTTCTTCCAGCTTCTCGCGGTCGAGCGGCTTGATCAGAAAACCGTCCATGCCGGCTTCGAAGCAGGCGTAGCGGTCCTCCACCAGCGTGTTGGCGGTCAGCGCCAGGATCGGGGTCCGGCGTCCGGACTGGCCGGCTTCATGCGCGCGGATCTGCTTGGTGGTCTCGATGCCGTTGAGGCGCGGCATCTGGATGTCCATCAGCACGAGATCATAGGGCGTGCCGGCTGACGTCGCCGACAGCCAGGATTCCATCGCTTGCTCGCCATTGGTGGTGATGACCACGTTGTGGCCGAGCCTCGTGAGAAGCGAGCGCATCAAGAGCGCGTTGATCTCATTGTCCTCGGCGACCAGGATCGAGAGCCCCTTGTCCGGGGCCGCGGCCGCCGTGGGCTCGGCCATCGCCTCGATCGCAAGGCTTTGATCTCCGACAAGGCTCGGTGCCGCGATCTCGGGCGACGCGATCAGGCGTGCGGCAAGCGAGGCCGCACGCAGCGGCTTGACCAGATAGCCGGTGAACATGGCTGTCTCGGAGGCCGACAGCTCCTGCCGCGTCGCCGGCGTGAACATCACGATGCGATGGGTCGCATGAAGGCGCGCCGCGCTGGCAAACGCCTCCATCGCCGGCGCGCCGAGCGTGTGGTCGATCAGGACGGCGTGCCAGCTTCGTTCCGGCAACAGCGCCTCGGCGACGCCGGTGTCCGACACGATGCAGGTCTGTGCACCCCAGCGCTGCAGGCGCCGCGAGATCAGCGAGACCTCGATGCTGTGCGGTGCAACCAGCATGATCGACTGGCTGGTGAGGTCGGGCGCGGCGAAGCTGTTGGCCTCGCCGGTGTCGGCGGCGGCGAGCGGGATCGATACTTCGAAGGTCGAGCCGGAGCCCGGCGTGCTCGCGAGCGTGATGCGGCCGCCCATTCGCTTGACGATGCGGTCGCTGATCGAAAGTCCGAGGCCGGTGCCGCCATAGCTGCGCGCGATGCGGTCGTCGGCCTGCTCGAACTCCCGGAAGATGCGCTGCTGCGCTTCCGGTGCGATGCCGATGCCGGTGTCGCGGACCAGGAAGCTGATCTCGTTCGGCCAGATGCCGGGCTCGACGATCAGCGCGACGCCGCCGCTCGCGGTGAACTTGATGGCGTTGCCGGCGAGGTTGAGCAGCACCTGACGCAGCCGCGCGGCGTCGCCGGCCACCTGCATCGGCAGCCGCTCGTCGACATAGGCGGCGATCTCGATGCCCTTGGCCTGCGCGCGCGGCGCGAGCAGCTCGGTGATGTCCTCGATCAGGCCGGACAGCGCAAAGGCGCGGTGCTCGAGATCGATCTTGCCGGCTTCGATCTTGGAATAGTCGAGCAGCTCCTCGATCAGAGCCAGCAGCGCGTCGCCGGAGGTCTTGACCGCCTTGACGTAGGTCGTCTGCTCCGGCGTCAACTGGGTGTCCATCAACAGTCCGCTCATGCCGATGATGCCGTTCAGCGGGGTGCGGATCTCGTGGCTCGCCATCGCCAGGAAGCGCGACTTGGCGCGGTTGGCGGCATCGGCCTGATCGCGCGCTTCGGCCAGTGCCCGTTCGCTCTCGGTGCGGTCGGTGACGTCGCGACCGACGCTCTGCATCTCGGCAGGCGCGCCGGCATCGTTGCGCACGAGGCCCTCGCGCCAGGCGATCCAGCGCGGCCCGAGCGGGCCTTCGATCTTCTGGTCGTAGACCCGCGTACCGTTGGCTTCGAGCGCGGTGTCGCCCTGTTCGAGCACCTTGAGCGTGGCGCTGCTGCCGATCAATTCGCTGCGGGAGGACTGCGCCAGCTCGCAATAGGCATCGTTGGCGTAGGTGATGAGGCCGTCGAGGTCGCGCAGCACGATCAAATCGTCCTGCGCCTCGAACAGGGTAGAGGCGCGCTGTTCGGCTTCCTGCAGTTCCCAGTTACGGTCGGCCATCGCCTCATTGTGCATGGCGATGGTGCGCAACCTCCTGCGCATCAGCCGCAGGCGGATGCCGAGCGTCACGATCCAGAGGCAGGCCAGCGCAAACAGGAAGCTGACCCCGATCGCGAATGCATTGGGGTCGTAGCCGCTTTGCTGCGAGAGGGCGCCCGAAATGAACCCGAAGGCGCTGCCGAATGCGATGGAGAAGATCGTGAAGGACCGGACGATCGTCGCGACCCAGGAATGGCGCCGCAGGAAGCGGCGAAGGCGCAACTTGATCCGGAAGAAACGCCCCATCAATGGTGGCCCTGAGAGTGCTTGATCTGCCGATGACGATGCGTCGGTCACCTTGCAAAGTGCTTGAAGTTGGTGGCCGTTTCGCGTTGCCCTCGGAACAGGGTTAGCGAAGGGTTAACTCTGCCAGGACCCGAGCGGCGGAGGGCGCGCGAGGTGCAAGCGACGCTGATTCGAGGCGGCGGTGTTCACCGCGGGCGCTGACGATCAGGGCCGCGGCATCGCGGGCCGAGAACGTCTTCGACTGCACGAAGACGCGATAGTCCGACGGACCGTCATGCGAAAGGTAGATCACCGGATCGCTCGCCGAAGGATTGCCGGAAATCCCGATCAGCTGCGGAACGGCGTTGCTTTCGCAGGCGCCGGCCTCGGCATCGTCGATGTCGTCGATGACGGTGAAGTCGGCGGCCTCGGCGCTGTCGGCGATCTGGACCCGGACCGTGGCAAGGCCGGGATCGTCGGTGAAGCTGACGTGAAGCTGGGCCAGCCAGGAGATCGATGCGATCTGCATCGTGGCGCCGCCAACCTCGATGCAGGGTCGCGGACCCGGCAGCAATTCGGCGCGGGCAAATACCGCGGCCACGGCAAGCGGGACCACCGAGGCCAGAATCTTCAAACGCAACATGACACAACTCGCTCGACCCAAGCTTTCCGCGGATCGCGGTGCTTATGGTTTGCGGAGCGTAAATGAGAGTGGTTACCGTCGCGTTGACGCGGCGGGCATCGGGCGGAGAACGGGAGAGCGCTTCGGTTCTGACGCGTTTTCTTCACGCGAACCGGTGCCCATCCCGCATCAAGTGCGGGACAGGCTTCGCTGGAAAACGCTACGCCGCGCGGCGCAGGTCGTCGGCCAATGCACGATAGGACAACGCTTCGGCGAGGTGCAGCCGGCCGATCGTCTCGGCGCCGTCGAGATCGGCCAGCGTGCGCGCCACCCGCAGCACGCGGTGATAGCCGCGGGCGGTGAGATGCATGGTGTCGGCCGCCTCGCGGAGCAGCTTCTGTCCATGCGCGTCGGGCTGCGCGATGGTCTCGAGCAGCGAGCTCGGCGCTTCCGCGTTGGTGCGGACCTGCGGCATGCCGGCCGCCGCGTAACGCGCGAGCTGGATGTCGCGCGCGGCCGCGACGCGGCGGGCGACCTCGGCCGAGCCCTCCGCCGGCGGCGGCAGGATCAGATCGGCCGCGGTCACCGCCGGCACCTCGATCCGCAGATCAATGCGATCCATCAGCGGGCCGGAGATCCGCATCTGGTAGTCGGCAGTGCAGCGGTCGAGCCGGCCGCGCTTGCAGGAATAGCCGGGCTCATAGGCATGGCCGCAGCGGCACGGGTTCATCGCCGCGACCAGCATGAAGCGCGCCGGATAGGTGACGCGATGGTTGGCCCGGCTCACCGAGACCTCGCCGTTCTCCAGCGGCTGGCGCAGCGAATCCAGCACGCGCGGATCGAACTCCGGCAACTCGTCGAGGAACAGCACGCCCTGATGCGCGAGTGAGATCTCGCCGGGCTTGGCACGCATGCCGCCGCCGGTCAGCGCGGCCATACTGGCGGAATGATGCGGGCTGCGGAACGGGCGCCGCGCGGTCAGGGCGCCGTCGCGGATCTCGCCGGCGACGGAGGCGATCATCGAGACTTCGAGCAGCTCCGAGGGCGACAGCGGCGGCAGGATCGAGGGCAGTCGCGCCGCCAGCATCGACTTGCCGGCGCCGGGCGAGCCGATCATCAGCAGATGATGCCCGCCGGCGGCCGCGATCTCGAGCGCACGCTTGGCACTCTCCTGGCCCTTGATGTCGCGCAGGTCCAGAAGCGTCTCCTCGCGCTCATGCACCTTCGGCTGCGGGCGCGACAGCAGCTGCGTGCCCTTGAAGTGGTTGGCGATCTGGATCAGCGAGTGGGCTGCGATGATCTGGATGTCAGGGCTCGCCCAGGCGGCTTCCGAGCCGCAGGCGGCCGGGCAGATCAATCCCTCGTCGCGCGAATTGGCGCCGATCGCCGCAGGCAGCACGCCCGCCACCGGCGCGATCGAACCGTCGAGCCCGAGCTCGCCGAGCACCGTGAAGCCGCCCAGCGCATCCGGCGGGATCGCCCCGATCGCCGCCATCAGGCCGAGCGCAATCGGCAGGTCGTAATGGCTGCCTTCCTTGGGCAGGTCGGCGGGCGCGAGGTTGACGGTGATGCGGCGGGCAGGCAGCGCGAGGCCAGAGGCGATCAGCGCCGAGCGCACCCGCTCCCGCGCCTCCGACACCGCCTTGTCGGGCAGGCCCACGATCGCGAAGGTGTTGACTTTTAACCCAATTCTTTTATCAGCACCTGCCTCGAAAGATTCGGGCGACGGGCAAGCCATTGAAACCACTCGCATATTCTTACCTGCGAATATCAACGGACCTGCAGCGAAAAGGCCATGGCCGAAAGCGACAGCTCGACGCCTCCCGCGCATATGCGGAAGCCAACGGCCTTGAGCTCGCGGAAGGCGGCGAACTCGAGGATATCGGTGTCTCAGCATTTAAGGGGGCCAATGTCCGAGAAGGAGCGCTGGGCCGCTTTTTAGAGGCAGTCCGGTCCGGTCAAGTGAAGCCTGGGTCCTATCTGATCGTCGAATCGCTCGATCGACTCAGTCGGGAGCAGATTCTGACCGCGCAATCACTGTTTCTGAGCATCATCCAATCCGGCATCAACCTCGTTACATTGATTGATAATCGAGTTTACCGGGCAGGGATGACCGACCTGGGTGACTTGATCGTGTCCCTCGTCATCCAGAGTCAAGGTCACGAGGAATCACACAAAAAGAGCGTCAGGCTAGCGGCAGCATGGAAAAATAAACGCTCGGCTGCGTCTACGCTGAAGCCAATGACAAAATGGTGCCCCGCATGGCTGCAACTAGCTGCCGACCGAAGTAGCTATGTCCTCATTCCTGACCGCGTTGAGGTGGTCCGCCAGATTTTCGTCGATAGTGCCAATGGGATTGGCAACTACAAGATCGCCCATCGCCTCAATCAGTCTAAAACACCGACCTTCAACGAATCCGACGGCTGGCATCAATCGTATGTTGCTAAGATTCTGGCGAACCGAGCCGTACTTGGCGAGTTTCAGGCGGGAGTTCGTCGAGACAATAAACGCGAACTAGAAGGGGAGCCCATTCGAAATTACTTCCCGGCGATTATTGACGAGGAGCTATTTTATGTAGCACGCCACGCCAAGTCTCAAAGAGAGTATCAAGGCAAAGGCGCCGGTAGGAAAGGCGTGCAATTCAGCAACTTGTTTTCTGGACTTGCAACGTGCGCCTATTGCGGGGCGTCAATGAAGTACGACAACAAGGGCAGTGGTCCGAAGGGCAATCGGTATCTCGTGTGCTCAAAGTCTACGAGGCATTTCGGATGCCGCGGTAAGCGGTGGCGTTACAATGACTTTGAGACCTCGTTTCTTGCGTTCGTCAGTGAGATTGATTTGGCCTCTTTGATCGATCCCGAAGATAGTCAGAGAGAGCAGAAGCAAGCAGTGCTAAAGGTCACATCTCTCGAAGGAGAGATTGGCAGCGTGAGTGCGCTCATGGACAAAACCTATCACCTCCTGGAGTCTGGCGCACCCGAGGAGTTCATCTTGACGAAATTGCGCGAACTGCAAGCGCGCAAAGACGAATTGGCCGCACAGATAGCGGAATCGCGCAAAGTATTGGAGGAAGTCGAGTCTGAAAGGCAAAGGCTGTCGCAAAGCAGGGACGAAATCAAAAGTCTCCTGCAGCACCTTCAGAACGCGAACCAGCCGGACCTGTTCGAGTTGCGGTCGAAAATCTCGTCTCATCTCAAATCGATGATCGAAACACTGACCGTCGCCCCTCAAGGTGGCCAGCCGCGACTGACGGAAATCGCTGACGAGACGCGACGGATGTTCGGGACTGAAGCGACTGATGTCGCGGCTCATATTGCTCGCCGTGCGTTGTCGCCTCAGCAATCGCTTCGCTATTTTTCAGTCGGCTTCCGCGATGGGCGTGTGCGGATCGTTTTCCCGGACGCAAAAGATCCTTTCAAGTACGAACAGCAGATTGTCGCCAAAGCCGGCTTGGTACACCCGTCCGTCGAGTGGCCAGGCGCTACCCACGACGCGTGAGCAACGGGCTGATCAAGCGTGTGCGGTCGGCCAGAGGGGGGAACGCGTACAAAATCCGTGCACAGATAGCATCGATGCTGCAGTCGTTGATCAGCGAGCTGCGCCTAACCGTGGACCCTGACACTCAGCGCTTTGAGGTGGTGTTTGGCCAAGGCATGATACTGTTCGTCGATCCTGAAGACCCGGCGAAATTCGTCCAAAAGGTCAGCGGAAGTGCGCCGGATTTCGACGTGCTTTCCGTCGATGGTACCGTGGTCCAACTGCCGGCCGACGAGCCTGCTTTGGACGAGAAATAAAGATACTCAAACAGGTCACTCAGAGATCTTATCTTCCCCCGTTGGGAATATAGCGGGATCGGGTCACGTCACTCTGACCGCTTATCTGTTTCTAGCGAACTCCAGGATTCGCTCCACTTCTCTTCGGATAGGGTCGAAGTAAAACTTCTGCCCTAGCACAACGAAGATTTGGCGAGACGGGTCAACAAGCTTGAAAATGTGTCCAATGGCTTCATCTGCCAACTCATGGCTATCCACTTTAGCGTCTGGAAAGAAGGAACCAGCATCGTTCCATAACAAGTACTCATCTAAACGCTCATCAAAATGCTCAAGGGCGTTTCTCAGTTCGCGCCCATATAATGGTGAGCTATGATCAATTCCGAAGCAATGCCGCAACCGTTCTCCGCGGGCAGGAGCAACTCCTTGTGAACGTGCGGGCCAGAAAAACCGAGATAACGAGGCCGCATGCGTCAAAGCTTCGTGGACCGAGGATACAATTTCATCCGCAGTCGCACCCGAGACTAGACTACGCTCATATCGCATGAATGCGTCGTGAGATCGTGAAGCCGAGTACAAAACCGAGCGCTCATAAAACACGCTATAGAACGGCAGGATACCTCCCGCCTCCTTTACGATCGTAGTACGTCGAGCCCTCTCCGAGGCCCATTCATTCTCAGACATCTTGTCCGACCCTCGCGAAACACTAGAATGACTTGCGCAACTAGAGATCGCAACTGCTAATAGTCGAGAGCACTGCAAGAGGACGCGACTAAAAACGTATTGGAGGAGAGGATTTTGTACGAAGAGTTGGCATCTGTTGAACAGGAGAAGGATCGGCGCAATCAGCTTTGGGCGGAGCTTGCGAAGAAAGCGGAAGCATCATCAGCGCCAGCATCCGTGCTAAACGAGTTAAAGATATTCTATGGGGGTCGAGGCATCTGGGTCGACAAGGCAACTACTCAAGGGGTGGGTAACAGCGAGTATGGAGTTACAGTGGGCCTACTACACTCTGGAGCAGCGTATGCCGACGACCTGTTTGATGATGGCGCAATTTATCATTATCCGAAAACAAGAACGCCGGGTCGTGACCGTTCAGAAGTAGAAGCAACAAAGGCTGCTGGGCGTCATCGTTTGCCGCTGTTCTTCACAATCGTTCCGCAACGAGGACAAAACCGGATTGTTAAGCGAGCCTGGGTGGAAAAATGGGACGATTATCTGGGGCTTTTCTTTGTTAGCTTCGGCGATCAGCCAGAACAGCCTGAAACAGACGATGAGATAGGCGAGGATGATTTCGTCCTAACGATCCATCGCTCCTCCGAGGAGAGGCGAGTCAATCGACCCAAGCGCGCGGCTCGATTCAAATATGACGTGCTGCAGTATTATGGTGAGTCGCGGTGCTCTATGTGCAGTATCCGAGCCAGCCAACTATTAGATGCTGCGCATATCGTGGATGTTAGTGCTGGCGGCAGCGATCACAAGAGAAACGGCCTGATCCTTTGTGCTAGCCATCACCGTGCTTACGATGCTCAGCTGATAGCAATTCACCCCAATACCTATGAGATCTTGGCCGCTAGCGATGTGTCCCTCGAGGATTTGGGGATAAATTCCAACTCGCTGGCACATCTTCTGAAAAAACCGCACATCAAAGCTCTTAGCTGGCGTTGGGATCGGTGGCAGGCTCGATCGAAGTTCGAAGGTGAGCCCATCGCAAAAGATAATTCTTGACCGTCTGCGGATAGAACTTCCCGCCTGTCACTGTCGAAATTCCCGCACCGTTCAAATGCCGTGCAATCTCACTGTAAGAACGCCGCAATACATCCGTATCCAATTTCGCCCTGAGTTGAGATGCAAATTCGTCAGCCGCCTTGCGATTCTTTGCGGCCAAAGACCGACCATTCGAACCGAGAACTTTGCCCCGACGTTTAGCTTCAGCCAACGCCGCCTTTGTTCGTTCGGAAATCAGCCGGCGCTCCTCCTGGGCAAGCGCTGCAAAAATATGAAGCTGAAAATCCGTGGCGTTGGGCATTTCAGCGCAGACTAAGCCGATTCCTTGTTCCAGGATATTGGCGATGAAGCTGACTCGGCGGGAGAACCGATCAAGTCGGGCAATGACGATCTTTGCGTTTTCGCGCTTGGCTAACTGGATCGCTCGCTGCAGCTCAACGCGTGAATCGTCCTTGCCTGATTGTACGTCGCAGAATGCGGCAATCAGGGTGCCGGCGTTGGCTACGAAGTCGGAGATTGTCCGGCGTTGCGCGGCTAACCCTAAACCGGACTTGCCTTGACGTTCGGTAGACACTCGAAAGTATGCGATGAATTTAGCCATGACGCCTCAACCGGGTTCCTGTTGCACAAGAGTCCTGGTTGGGTTTCGACTAGACAACGGTCAGCCTTCTGATCGAGATTCATGCTTCGTTCTTGCGCCTCCGCCCGGATTGTGCACTTCGCACACCCAAATGGTGAATAACGTCGATTTTGTAGCGGCTTGAGTCGTTTCAACTTTGCGAATCTCCGGGCAAAGGAGCATGGGAATCTAGGGTTGTTGCACCCTGATTCATTCAACCGGAGATTCGCAATGTCAGCGCCGACACAGCCGCCGGGCGTAGACCCGGACAATATCCCTGAGACGCTTTGCGGCGGGAAATTCAATCTCACGTTTTTGTCCAGTGGACTGGCTACGCTCACCTTCACCCATCCTCGGCCGGCAGCCGGGCCGCTTCTCGATGAGGGAACAATCGTAAGGGCTCGAATTGTAATGCCATTGGAGAATCTGGCGGCCCTGCGAACTTTGCTAACGAGGCGATCACCAGTGAGGGTACGCCCGCCACCGCCGTTTCGCACGGTGGAGGAAAACCAAACTAAGCCCACTTATTTGGCCGTCCGTTTTTCTGCGGCGTCGGTGTGGGCTTCTGCTTGGCGATCTTGCCCAGCCGCTCATTGAACCGCTTTTCGTTGTCGTCCGTGCCGAGATCGCGGGCGGCCCGCGCAAACTTCTCTCGTTGAGTAAGCGTCTGCTTTTTCGCCATGGGCACCATCTTTTACTACTGCGATGAGTCCAGCTTCCATGACACGCATATGGCGGTCGGCGGCTTGGCCGTCCATGAGGACGCTATTCCATACATCCTCGGTGAGATCGAGAAAATCAACGGCGATTGCAACGTCATCAACGAGGTAAAATGGGAGAATGCAAAAAAGCGACGAGCCAATACGCACATGTATTATATCGACCTATTGTTCCGCCTAATCAAAGAAGGGAGGGCTCATTTCCATATCAGATTCGCGCCCTTTAACGAGTATGACCATTCTCGCAGCGGCACACTGAGGCGCATCGCCACCGTGGGTAAAATGCATTACCAGCTGCTGTTGCACCGCGCCCTTCGCTTCTACGGCTCATCATCAGATCTAATAATTCATCCCGACAACGGAGACTGTACCGCTGAGCTGCCGAACCTGGTTGGGGCACTCAATTTCGACGGGCGCAACAAGCATGGATTCGATAGAGCACCGATCAAGCTAATCGAATGTCGCAATTCGGAATTCGAGCCGATGCTTCAATTGCTCGATGTCACGCTCGGCGCTCTGACTGCTCATCGAAATGAGCGACACAAAAATCCAATCACCAGCGAGGTGAAAAAGGAGCTTGCCGAGTACACCTTTGGCAAGACGGAATTGCTCTCGCTAGAGCGTTTTCCGATCACGTTGCGTCGTAACCAGCCGCGACGAGATAATTTTGACATTCCTCGGGTGAGAAGCGTTTGAGAGCGTTGGCGATTGCTTGCCAGAGATCGGGCATGGTGCGCGCTGCGGCGGCCCGCAACAGCGCTTTCAGTTTGGAGAAGGCCATTTCAATCGGGTTGAAGTCTGGACTGTAGGGCGGAAGATAGAGCAGGCTAGCTCCGACCGCCTGGATGGCCTCTCGAACGCCATGGACCTTGTGAGCGGGCAAGTTGTCCATGATAACGGTATCGCCCGGCCGCAGCGATGGGGCGAGCAATTGCTCGACGTAGGCCAGGAAAGCGTCGCCATCCATTGGACCGTCCAGAACAAGCGGCGCGATCAGACCGTCGGAGCGCAATCCAGCGGTGAACGTCGTCGTCTTCCAATGTCCGTGTGGGATAGCTGCACGACATCGCTCGCCGCGTGGCGAGCGCCCGTAACGCCGCGCCATTTTGGTGTTGGCGCTGGTTTCGTCGATGAAGACGAGACGCTCAGGGTCAAGGTCGATTTGCCCTTCGAACCACTCCTCACGTGCGGCATTTATATCGCCGCGCCGTTGCTCGGCGGCGTGCGCTGTCTTTTTTTAAGTGTGATCTTTCTGCGCTGGAAAAAACGCCAGAGCGACGCGATGCCAGTCGATATTCCACGACGTTTCAACAGTTCTCGCAACTCGGCAAGCGTGATATCCGGCCTCGCTGTCACCGCCTCCAGAATCAATTGCGAATGCGCTTCGATGCGCTGCGATTTGCGGTCACCGCCCTGGCGTTTAGGAACGATGTCGCCAACTTTCTTGAGGCGACCGCGCCAGCGGATCGCACTGGCCGCGCTGACACCAAAGCGCTCAGCAGCCTGTCGACAGGACATGCCACCGTCAATCGCGGCTACCACCCTTTGGCGAAGATCAACCGAAAGCGCCCTGGCCATACATGCTGGCCTCCCTCGCCAGCATGCAGCTTGAATCTGACTCGCGCCGTTTTGGGAATCCCCACCCGATTCTTTCCGGTCGGAAAATGCTCTAGACCGCAGCTCTCCGTTGACGGCAAAGAAGATCAACGTCTGGAACGTGCGCCCAATGTGGAAAAAAAGCGACGGCCCTAAGCGCTAAGCATCCGCTGCGCGGATGCGCTCCAAGACATCTCTTGGGGCTTCGTATACCCAATATAGCGAATCCGTTAATTATTTCAATACCTTGCTAACCTATTGATCGCGAATCACTTTTTAGTCCTACGCCGATTGAGCACCATTCGAGTCAGGTGTTCTATAGGTAAGTCGCTTACCGGGGTTGCACCGAGAATGGCTTTCTCAGCACGGTCCTGATCGTCCACGCCAAGCGCAACGCGGTTGCTATAGCGAAAGTCAAACTCCGCCAGATAGCGGTACAGGTGGCTTCTCGGCACAGTACTGATAGAGCCTCCACGCCGCGCCTCAAAATGCTGTAGTAGCCTTCAACCGTGTTCGCGATCACGGTGGTTTCGACCACTGGCGTGCCATCAGGCCGCTTCTTCTCGATGACCTCGTTCCAATAGCGAACGTACTGATCCACGCCGTGGTTGACGGTATCGTAGCTCGCGTACACGAGAGTAGGCGATCAATTTCGTCACGGTGTCCTTTCCATGTAGCGGTCGTCGCAGTAGGACACAGGCCAAGACCAGCATTCATTTCATCCTTTGAATGGGGCGGATCCGGCGCTTAAGAGCCTGTAGATTCCGCTACTTCAAGGGATAAAGATGCACTTTCTATTTCTTCAGACAGATCCATTGGTCGTTCCGCGCAACACTGCGCTATGCACTCCACATGGGCAATAGGTAGAGGTTTCCTTTCCCGTTGGGGTAGAGCAAAATGAGTACAAATAGCTCTGAGGGAAGCATGCCAGCCTTTGTCAACACAACACCATCGTCCTTTAGCTGGCTTCATATCACTGACCTACATGTTGGCATGGCCAATCAGGATTGGTTATGGCCAACGCTCAAACACGCGTTGTTTCAAGATCTGTCCAAAGTCTTCAAACTCGCAGGCAAGTGGGATCTCGTTATTTTTTCAGGCGACCTTGTTCAAAGCGGCGAAAAGGCCGAATTCGATAAGCTAACTACTGTTATGCAAGAGCTTTGGTCCGAATTCGATAAGCTCGACTTTTCACCTGACCTCGTAGTCCTGCCCGGCAACCACGATATCAAACGGCCGCCGGTAACAGGCTCCATTCGAAGCTTGCTGCATTGGTGGGATGATCCTGAGTTGCAGACAGAATTCTTCAAGACTTCAAAAAACGAGTATCGCGCTGCTATCGAGAAATCTCTTCGTAACTATACAGAATGGTGCGCGCGAGCGACGGGATCGGGCATCAGATTGAAGTCAGGTGCGTCCGGGCTATTGCCCGGTGATCAGTCGCTGAGTTTTGAAGCTAATGGACTGAAAATAGGTGTGGTTGCGCTCAACTCTACATGGCTTCAATTGACGGGAGAAAACTATGAAGGGAAGCTGCACGTCGATGCACGACAACTTCTAAACGTCACCAATGGCGACGCAGATCAGTGGTGTTCACACAACGACCTAAATCTTCTGGTCACACATCATCCGACAAATTGGCTGCACGAACAAAGCCGCGACTACTGGAACAGCGAGATCAATCCCCCGGGACGGTTTGACGCGCACATATTTGGCCATGTTCACGAGGCGTCAGCGCAACAAGGGGCCTACGGGGGCAATATTCCTCGCATCGAGCTGCAGGGAATCTCGACTTTCGGATTAGCAAAAATTGACAACAAGCTAGACCGTGCTCACGGCTATTCCGCTCTTCGTTACCTTCACGGCGATTCCCGCGCATTCAAGGTATGGCCCCGACGATCGTATCCAGCCATAGGTGGCGGCTACAATATCGGGTCCGAAAATGGCTTCAACCTTGACCCTGATCAGTCGTTTAGCATCCTGTTAGCACCTAAAGAGCGCAGCACATCCCGTCCTAACGAGTCAGATTCACTTCAAGTAATACCAAGCGTCGGCACGGTCAAAGCATCACTCATCGAGCTCGAATATTCGCCGGCCGTTGCGCCCGCGTATGCAAAGGTTCGCACTGTCGAACACAAGCTCACGATGGATGCCATTTATACTAAGCGCGCCTGTTGGGTGGTTGCTGAATGGGGACTCGGCGAGGAAGCATTCATAGCGAAAATTAAGTCTGATTTGTCTGGCGCTGCTTATCGTCTCGACATGAGCGCGTTCCAGAACCGCGGGCAATTTTCGGAGGCTCTCCGCCACACTTTCGGGTTCAACTTTGAACGCTTCGTACAGCTTTTATCCGAAAGCGGGGCCGCGTTAATACTGTTAGACAACATCCTGCAGATTGATAGCAAGCAGCAGGAGGAAGTCGCATCCGAAATCGAAGGAATGGTCGATGTGATCCTTGAGTACTGCACGGACATCCGTGTCTTGCTCAGAAGCTATCGAACGCCAACAAGCATTGCCTTTAATGTCGTCCAGCTCAGCCCCTTAGACGCTGCAGATGTACGTAACTACATCGAAGACCATCCGGAAGGTACGGAGTTCCGCGCTACTCCGGCAGCCGTCGATCAGATGCATCGACATACCGACGGAATTCCGGCCCGAATTGACCAGGCCTTGCGAGAACTGCGGGTTGTTTCGCTGTCCGATCTTGTAAGCTCGGATGTCGATTTTGCCGAGCCCGATTACATTCTGCCAAAGGTTCACGATGGCCTTAGATCAGTTATTTCTCAACTTGCCGGAAGTTCGGATACGGCAGATCAGCGAGCGTTTGCACTGCTGAAAGTTCTTTCACTCTTTCCGCAAGGGGAAAGGTTGAAGCGAATTGAGCGATTCTATCCCACTAATAAATTTCATAGAGCGCTAGCGGCCGACCTTCGAGCTAAGGGTCTCATCGAGGTAATCACAGAGCAGGCGCAGGGCCTAGGAGGAACATTTCTTGATGGCGATTCCGAGAAGAAGCTTAAGATCGGACTTCCTGCGCGAGAATGCATATGGGAGCTGCTGAGGAAAGATGAGCCGTACGAACTAAACCGGCGAGCCGCAGAGCTTTTTTTTGGAGCATCATGGCATAGTGGGCAATTTAAGCCACCACGATCTTATCGATTCGACCTTCCTGGCTGCCTGCCGGCCGATATTGTGAATGCAAATACAATCCTAGTGCGTTTGCTGAGAGAGGCTTCAGCAATCGGCACGGTAGCGAGCGTCGAGCGTGTTCTTGGACTTTCGATTACATACATCAGAGCGCTTCAGCGTGGCGATCATTACACGAGTGCCGCCGAGTTGGCGGGAGATATGCTATCGCTCATCCCGAGTGGAGATTTTGATGACCAGACCGCGCAACTTTCTGCGGAGTACGGTGGTGCTCTGAGGATGTGCGGCGACCATGAAAAAGCGAAGAGCGTGCTGGAGGGCATCCTTGAACACGATTTCCCCGCAGCGAAGCGTCAAAGGATACTGGTAGACCTAACTTTTTGTCACGAAAGAGCTGGCGATGTGTTGGATGCGCGAGAGGTGGCTAAACAAGTCATTGAAATTGACCCACACTCACATTCTGCAATGCAAGCAGAAGCTACGCTGATCGAACTTGACTTAAGCGATCCGCGACGGATGGAGAAGCTCGAGGCTCTTGAAGAGCGGGCGCGGCGAGAAGACGCCACTGTGGTCGCAGGGAATATCGCAATAAGTCGAGCACAGCATGGCAATAAGACGCCGGAAGAGATCCGTAGTATTCTTGCCCCGCTCATCAATTCCAAACGCACTTCAGATCACTACAATCGGGCGCGTGCGGCAGTCGATTTGGCAGAGGCAACGCTTAAGAGCGGAATGGCACTCACGGATTCCGATAGAAGTCAGCTCGTCAGGGCCTACCACTATACGTTCAACGAGCACATGCCCCGTCTCTTCGACCGCCTGCACGATGCGTTGTGGAAGGACTTTATAAGCCGTGGCGACATCCCAAACTTGCTCATACTGTTCCGCCACAGCTCGTTGCGCTGGAGGTTGAGGGGAGAAAATAATGAAGAGCAGAAATACCTGAAAAAACTGAAAGATGTTGTAGGAGACGTAGTGAAGAGGGCGCTCAGTGAAATCCAGAAAGAAGTGACGTACTTTTTGGTTCGCATTACTCACTATGATAAACACTAGATGGTTCGGCCGATCGGCCATCGAGCAAGCGAAATGCCTCCATCTAGCAGACCATGAATTAAAAATCGAACCGATGATGGAATAGCCTCTCGTCGCGGCTGAATAACCGAGTTGGTGCTTCGCTTAAAAGGTAAACCAGCGTTTACGTTTGACGGCCTTCGCAAGCAGGGCGCCGACAGTCGCGTCGAACGGGCCTCCGCACTGCACTTAGACCTCCGCCGCGAGGCGCACTGTGTCGCCGATGGGCAACATGCAAAAAACCAGCATGTTCGATAACTTCGTCTTCAAGCCACCCGCAAAGGCGAGATTTCGAAGCGCAGCGCCCTCGCTTCAAATGCCGTTTGCGTCAAAAAGCGGCTGAAGCTAGCCTCGCGACGAGGCACTGAGTTGCTTGATGGCAGCTACCTGATTTTCCCCACAGCAACTAAACACACATTCACGCGTTCGTTCGTCAGTCTTTGGAGACCTGACGATGCCAAACACGCGCATTTTTTTCGCTGGGGTGGGAGCGACCATCCTGCTCATTGGTACAGGGTTTGGCGGCGGGTTGATGATGGCAAAGACAGTCACAGAACCAACGCAGCAAACGAGAGCGACGGCTGCCGATCGGCTGCCACCTGCAAGAGTTATCCTACCCGCATCATCTGAATCGGCTTTGCCGCCCACGATCGCGGTTCCGGTGGCTGTGCCACAGCAGCAGCCTCAGGCCCACATCATTCCCGCTACGGATGCGTCAGCGCGAGGTGAGAAGGATAATGCTACCGGGCGCGCTGAGAAGCACAAGGCGATTCTAGCTGAGCGTGATCAACATCGGCGCCTGGCAGAGCGCAGAGCGAAACGGGAGGCCGTTCGCCTCGCGAAGCAGCGTCGAGATCAGCTGCAACAGGATGCACACCCGCAAGAGCAGGCACCTATCATGGCCTTCGGCGGCGATGAACAACCTAAGACGGCCGGATTCTTCGGCAACTAGCGACTAATTCTTCTCGGTGGACTTGGCTATCCGCAGCGGCGTTTGTACGGTGTCCGCGTTAGGTGGCACCATGAAGGACATTCGAGGGGTAGCATTAAGAAGCTGAGTCACAGAAGCAGCGATCTGCGCGGGAATGGCTTGTTCAAAGGGATGCCCATTCGGCACGGCCCGAGAAGTCCGCTGCTACCACCGCAAAGTCTGAAACCAGCCCTATCGCTCCTTGGCTACCTGCGCGCCTCAAGAGTACCCTTGCTATCGGATGATAACAGAGACCCCTACATCAACTCGGACATCAACAGATCAGCATTTACTGCGGTGCTAGTTTGCCAGTGAAAGGCTGATCCGCGTTACCACTGCGTCCCACTGACGCTCTTCCGCGGCGGGGTAATTAATCAGAACGCAGTTCATGTATTCCTTCGCAAGATTACAGCGATTATACCAGGTACGCCCGTTGCGAACGCTAGACACGGCAAAGAAGCGAGGCGTTACTCGCTTGTACTGGATGTCTGCAGGGGGCCTCCTCTTCTTCAGAAAGATGGCAGGTGTGTCATGGTCCGGATTAGGCAGCGACTGCACCGTCAAATCTGCACGGTGATCCGATGTGAAGAACCGCCGGCCGATTCCGCCCTCAGGTTGACCCACATCCTCGGTAAAAATATTCACCGGAATATCCACATGAGCCCCTGTGCTTGGAACAACGTAATTTCGCCATTCCATGCTGCCCGCACAGGCGACCGCTGGAATTAGGCTGAAGAACAACGCCGCAAACCAGCGCCTTGGCATATCCCGTGTCTCCATTCGAACAGTTCGAGCAAACAACGTTCGTCACCGGCCGCGGGGGTCAGCCAAAGGTCGCTCTGAGCAACGCCCTGAGAATCCATGCGAGAAAAGAAGCGATCGTGGCTTAAGATTATCGTTCGACGGCGGTCGTCGGCGATCTCGTTCCTTACCTTGTCCCAAAGATGGTGCATAGTAACTGCTTTAGAGCATTAGCTCTCCGGAGTAATTAAAAGCTCGACCAGAGCTAGCCTCTGCAGAGCGCGAGGATCGCTCTCGCCTTCGTGCGTTAGTCGAAGGATTGTTTTCAGCCAACCGACGGATGACATGTGCACTCACAGGCTCCGGAGGCGAATTGACTGCATTCTGATGGCAAGCGACATCAGCTGGATAGTTTTCGGAGAAGATGTATCCTCAAAGTCGTGCATGTCACGAACAGTTAGCTGTTGGTTGCGTGAAAACGGGAAAAAGCGGCAAGTGTTCCAAGCCCCTCGCTAAGAAGTTAGACCGCGTCCGCACCGATTCGTCACTGAAGCCAGTCACGCCCGAACGGTGGTCTCTGCTCCTCCGGTTTGTGCAGAACGGGCGGGTGTCCGGTCTAACGGGATCCACCGCCCGTGTCCGCAGCCGCGCCTCCTTGAGTCGAGGCGATTGTGGCACGGGACAGGGTCAGCCGCTTCCCAGAGACCTGCCAGGACGGAAATGATTTCCTGTTCCGTCTCTGGAACCAAACTTTCCTCGCCCTGTTGTTTCCCTAAACTATGGAGGAACATCATGATTTCGAAATGCCTTGCAATCGCATTCCTGGCTATTGCGTCGATGACCGGCGCGGCGTCGGCGCAAGCCACGAACCAGGTGGATTCGACTACCACTGCCACCACGCACAAGGTGGGTGAATGGCGGGCGTCTAAGCTCGCCGGCGTGAATGTGTACAATGAAGCAAACGAGAAGATCGGCGATATCAAAGAGGTGATCTTGGATAGGTCAGGCAAGGTGGCCAATGTCGTTCTAGGTGTTGGCGGCTTTCTCGGCCTGGGCGAGCACTATGTGGCAGTCGCCTTCGATAAGTTGAAGTGGGTTGATCAACCGGCGACCTCGACAACTGCGTCGACAACGTCCGCCCCAGCGAATGCTCCTGCAGCGACTTCCGCTCCAGACAGCACCACGCGAACCACCACCGGTGCCGCAACTACGACCACGACAACCACCACCACCAGCGCCAGTAAGAGTTGGTACCCCGATCACGCAGTGCTTAACGCCACTAAGGATGAATTGAAGGCCATGCCGGAGTTTAAGTACTAACTCGCGCCTACGATCCGAAGCCGCCTCCAACGGGGCGGCTTCTTGTTTGAGTGGCCTGTAAGGCTGATGTCAGCTAGAGCGGTTAGGTTTAGACACGGGATACCTCCCGGCCTCGGCGTGTACCGCCCTGAGGCCGTCTTTTTAATCGATCACGATTTTGTTCCGGCAGATTAGGATTTCAGCTACGGCGTGGAGGTTGTGTCATGGGCAGTGACAGTCTCCTTGGAAGTATTTGCATTGTATTGTTGGGGCTGAGTCCACTCGTTGTCATCGGCATCGCAATGTACGGGCAGTAAATCAGCTCTGGCCCGCACGCACCAATCGGGCCGGTAGACGGCTCCAGCAGCCAGCCATGCACAGGCGCTTTCCCTAAGGGTTGCTGGGGCCGTTCTTATTCAGCCTTGTGGCGTTTGCGCCATAATACCGGAAAAGCCGTTGCGGCGGCAGTCGCGCCCAAATCGTTAATTTCTTTTCGAGGGTGGTCTAAATTGACCAGCCTTGGAACGTCGGCTGTTCCAACCTTCGGCCATCACCGTCCTGTAACGGCGTCTGCCGGTGTCTGAGAGCGTTCGCGCTCCCCGCCCAGAGACAAGGGAGCGTGGCATGATCGAACAACCCCATTTCGATTCATATTCAATACAAGCACGCGTCAGTCTTGGCATTGCTATTTTCGGCGGCACACTGCTTATCGCGGTGATGCTTACGGGTGCCTTCATCGTGCATTGAGGCCGCCTAAGTTGGCGGCCTCTTTCATTTATTGATGCGATGCCATGTCGCCTCTTGGCCCTCTTCGGACCTGCGGGAGCGGTCTGATGATGTCGGCTCATCGGTCTCACCCGGACCTCGCAATTGCGCGCACAAGTCCGAAAATGCATCTGTCGAGCAACGTAGTTAGCGGGGCGGGTCAGTAGTTTTGTGGAACCAATAGACCCACCCCTGTACTCGCGCCGTCACTTCATTCCTTGCAAGTCTTATCAGCCATCAAGGCTGCTTGTGCTGACGCCTGTGTCGGATGTGCCGTACCGATGGCCTTCATGTTGCCGCCAGCGGCAGGCTGGACATTGACAACTTGACACTTCATCGTCGCGGTGTCTTGAGCCACGTAGAACGAGGAAGCGCCTGATGGTGGCGCTTGACCGGTAGTTTTGTCCTGCTGCGCGAATGAAGGCGCAGTGAATGCGATAACAGCAACCGTCGCCAAAAGAACTTTCGTCATTTGTCTACCTCCCGGTTAGAGACAGGGTGCAAATAGAGCCAGGCGATAAGAGGTTCCTGCGATACTGGATTTATTTCATATGCGAGTTGGAGTTGATTTCCTGCGCCTTCGTTTAACTTTTCCGATGTGAGCAATATTGAACAGCCCCGCATTGGCGTATCGGGCTAGACTGGGTCCATCGCCGTCCGAATAGGCAGTTATCGGCGACAGAGAGATCGGTAATGCTCCCGCCTAATGCAGGGGAAAGCATGATGTCATCTGTCCAGCCAAATCCGCTATACAGCCGCGCGGAGATCGGAATTCTTCCGTGCTCCAGGTGTGGCAAGCCTATGCGGTTGGCTTGCATCGAACCTGCTCAACCCGGTCATGAAGTGTAACCGGCATGAGGCCTCCACCTCGTCATGGCGCGGTTCGCTTGGGATACAGCCTGGGATGAGCTGATGGGTGGAGGTGAAGCGATGGCAAATGCCATGCTTGATGCCAGGCAGGAAGGTGACTCTTATCGCCGCGTTGAGGTGATCACTGGGGAGCGCCGGCGGCGACGGTGGACGCGCGAGGAGAAGGCCCGGATCGCGGCGGAGAGCTTTGAGGAGGGGACGAACATCTCCGAGGTGGCGCGGCGCAATGGTGTTTCCCGCGGACTGCTCACGGTGTGGCGACGCCAGGTAGCGGCGGCGATGGCCGGCAAAGCCCAGAACTTCGTGCCTATCCAAATTGGCGCCGAGAGCGATGGCGGGAGGGCTGGCGAGTCCGAGTGTATTTCGCCGGGTAAGATGAAGCCCTTGGAGATTGCCGCGCCGCCGGCCAAGGTCTGTGGAGCGGTCGAGATCGAGGTGAACGGGGCGCGCATCCGCGTCGAGCCGGGCGTGGAGCTGGCGACGCTTTCGATGGTGCTATCGGCGCTTCGAGGGATCCGGTGATTGCGCTACGGTCAGACCTCAAGGTGGTGCTGGCGGCCCAGCCGGTCGACTTTCGTAAGTCGGTGCATACGCTGTCGGCGCTGGTGAGCGAAGCACTGCGCGCGAACCCATATTGCGGCGACGTCTTCGTGTTCCGCAGCAAGCGCATGGACAGAGTGAAGCTTCTGGCGTGGGACGGCAGCGGCATGGTGTTGGTAACGAAGTGGTTGCACCAGGGGCGTTTCACCTGGCCACCGATCCGCGACGGCGTTGTGCATCTCAGTGCGACGCAGCTTGCGATGCTACTCGACGGCCTCGAGTGGACGCGTGTGTCGCCCAAGCCTGTGAAGCAGCCGGTCATTGTCGGCTGAGAAGTGAGGATTTCGCTGGAGCGTGGGTCACACGGATGTATCGTCTGATCATGGCGATTCGCCCCGACGCTCTTCCGGCCGATCCAGCAGCTCTGACCGAGATGGTGCTCGCGCTTGACGCTGAGAACGAGAAGCTGCGCGTAGCAATGCAGACGTTCAAGGACATGATCTTCGGGAAGCGCTCGGAGCGGCTTGCCGCGCTCGTGGCCGAGCAGCTCGCACTTGAGCTTGGCGACCTTGAGACCGGCGTCACGCCGCCTGCAGCTGCCAACGACGATGCAGCCGCGGCAAAGCCGCCCGGCAAACCACTGCGGAAGAAGGCGCGCCGCAACATCGGCGCGCTGCCCAAGCACCTGCCGCGCTGCGAGCAGGTGCTGGAGCCGGAGGCGACCGCATGCCCGTGTTGTCAGGGCCAGCTTCACAAGATCGGCGAGGACGTCAGCGAGGTGCTGGACATCATCCCGGCGATCCTGCGGGTGTTGCGGACGGTCCGTCCCAAGTACGGCTGCCGCCGCTGCACCGATGGTGTGATCCAGGCGAAGGTGCTGCCGCGCCTAATCGAGAGCGGCATGGCCTCGACGGCACTCGTGAGCCACGTGGTAGTCTCGAAGTTCGCCTGGTATCTGCCGCTTTACCGACAGGTGCAAATTCTGGCCGGCCAGGGTGTCCATCTCGACCGGGCGACGCTCGCCGGCTGGGTGAAGCGAGCGGCCTGGTGGCTCAGGAGCCTCTATGAGCTCCAGCTGCGCACCATCCAGGCTGCGCCGCGCCTGTTCTGCGACGAGACGCCGATGCCGGTGCTCGATCCCGGACGACATCGCCCGCGCATCTGCCAGTTCTTGGCGCATGCGATGGATGACCGGCCATGGGGCGGCCCCTCGCCGCCGGCGGTGGCCTACGTGTTCGCCGACGGCCGCGGCACGGCGGAGATCGCCAGACAGTTGACGGGCTTTTCCGGCATTCTGCAGGTCGACGGTTATGCAGCCTACAAAGCGCTCGCCCGCGATCATGGCGACGCGATCCAGCTCGCCTTTTGTCTCGCCCACGCCCGACGCAAATTCGTCGACGTGTATAAGACGACCCAGTCGCCGTTCGCTCGCGAAGTGATCGAGCGCCTGCAGGCGGTCTATGCCATCGAAGCAGAGATCCGCGGCAGCAATGCCGAGCAGCGGCTGGCCACCCGCCGCACCAGGTCCGCTCCATTGATGGAGGCGCTCAGGACGCGCCTGACCACAATGGTCGGCCAGCTCTTCTCCCAATCGAAGCTGGCGGAGGCCATCAACTACGCACTCAATCACTGGGACGGGTTGACGCTGTTTCTCCGCGACGGCCGTGTCGAGGTTGACAGCAACACAGTCGAGCGTTCCATGCGCCCGATTGCGATGGGAAGACGCAACTCATTGTTCAGCGGCAGCGAAGGCGGCGCCGAGAGCTGGGCGATCCTGGCGTCGCTCGTGAACACGGCAAAACTCCATGAGCTCGACCCGCAGGCCTACCTGGCCGATGTGCTGGAGCGCATCGTGTCCGGGCGAACCAAGAGCCATCAGCTGCACGAGCTGCTCGCCTGGAACTGGAAGGCGGCGCGCCGGCGCACACCGCAGGCAGCGGCATGAGCCCACGTCGCCATAAAGCAGCATCGTCGATGCCGTCAGCCGCGATGCCGCTTGCGGACCTCGAGCGATGGCTCCAGGCTCGCATCGATCGCCATCCTGCCGCCACTAGCATTCCCATGCTCGACGGCTATGCTGCCGCGATCGTAGCCGGACCGGTCTCGATGAGCCCGCTCGATTGGATCTGCCCGCTGCTCGCGATCGATGCCGACGCGTTCAACCATGGCGGCACGCCGGAGTTCGCCGCGATCTCCGCCGTTGCGCTGCGCCACAACGACATCAGCAACACCCTCTCGACTGCCCCCGATCGGTTCGAGCCGATACACCGGCGCAACCCCAATGGCGACGTCGATCCGCGTCCCTGGTGCCAGGGTTTCCATGCCGCGATGCGGCTCAGGCTGTCGGCGTGGGCGCCGATGCTGGACACCAGCAATGTCAATCACGGCCTGCTTCTGCCCATTCTGTTGCACTGTCGCGACGATCAGGGGCAGCCGATGCTCGGATCCCCCCGAAGCGGCCGCGAGACTGCCGACTTTCTGCGTAACGCCTACGCCGATATTCCAGCGGTCGTCGAGGCCATGCGCCAATATTGGATGCCGATCCGCTACCCACGCGCCCGCTGATCTCCGCAGACGTGGGAGCTCATACCGGTTACCATGAAGTCCGCACCTTCCAGTGCCCGGAATGCGAGACGACTGGAAGTTTTGCAGTTGCGATCTAGCCGCCACTCTAGTCGGTGTTTGCGACCTGTTGGGTCCGGCTCGGGCTTCGCCTGCTGACCGTTCCATCAGCTTATCGGCAGCCGGGTGCTCCCATCCTGGCTGCGAAAAGCTGCCATTGTGCGGCACTTTTATTTCGAACGTCGGCGGCTGAATGGTAAGCTCCCACCGCGCTGGGACGAAACGGGACATGCGAGAAAATACCAACCACGCAATATTTGATCCTAAGGAGTTTCTCGCCAAGGTAGGCGAAGGGAAGACCATCCTCGTGTTTCGCAAGGATGAGATCGTCTTTGCGCAGGGCGACGTGGCAGATACGGTTTTTTATATCCAGAAAGGCCGGGTCAAGGTTGTTGTCATATCCGAGCAAGGCAAGGAAGCCGTGGTCGGCATTTTGGAGCCCGGCCAGTTCTTTGGCGAAGGCTGCATGAACGGCCATTCGCTGCGTATCGCGACGACGACAGCGATGGAGGAATGCCTGGTGACCGCGATAACGAAGACCGCCATGGTCGCGGCATTGCACGATGAACCCAAGTTTTCCGAGCTGTTCATGGCCTATTTGCTGACCCGCAACAGCCGGATTGAAGAGGACCTGATCGACCAGCTCTTCAACTCCAGTGAAAAGCGGTTGGCGC
The DNA here is from genome assembly GCF_037217225.1 of Bradyrhizobium sp. 27S5. Lineage (NCBI taxonomy): Bacteria > Pseudomonadati > Pseudomonadota > Alphaproteobacteria > Hyphomicrobiales > Nitrobacteraceae > Bradyrhizobium > Bradyrhizobium sp. 27S5. Next base: position 9,065,619 of record NZ_CP147714.1, on the reverse strand, counting down.
GCCTGCTGCTCCTGCTGGCGAATTTCGGCAAGGAGGGCAGCCCTCAACCGATCAGTCCAAATATCAGCCAGGAGACATTGGCCGAAATGATTGGAACGACGCGATCCCGCGTCAGCTTCTTCATGAACAGATTTCGCAAGCTCGGCTTGATCAGCTACAACGGAAAAATCGAGGTCAACAGTTCATTGCTGAACGCGGTCTTGTACGACAAGCCCGAGATCAAGCGCGAATTGTAAAACGATAATTGCGCCTCAGGCGTCGCGGACCAACGCCAACCCGAATGAGGGTCCTTTAGAGCGCCTTGCGCGTTGAGGCTCCATCGAGGGGCCTGAAGGGTTATGAGCGACGTTCCTCGCGATATTCAAAGAAAGTTCGAACGGCGGTGGGCCGCCAGATTTGCGCGGCCAGTGGAAGCGCGCCGGCCCGAAAGGCATCAATCTAAAAAGCCGGATCAGCGCCTCGCCGCTCAACCCAGAGAAAAACCCGCCGAATTGAACCGGCGGCCTTGAGGCGTGCGAGCGCGGGACCGTAAGCCCGTTTGAAACTCATTAACTTTTGTCGATGTGATCAATATTGACCAGTATTTCGGCTACCGGACATGCCAGATTAGCCCAATCACCGCACCGCCTTGTTGGCCCCTATCGGTGATGAGAACGCGATCACGCGCTCCCGCCTTCTGCAAACAGAGGAGCGGCGGAATGCAGCGACGCCGTTACAGGCCACAAGACGAACCTCTATATGACCGCCTTGCCAATGAGGCAGAGCGACTTCGCAAGCAAGCGAGGGGCACTCCGCCAGGTATTGAGCGTGAGAGGTTGATCCGCAGAGCACGGCAGATTGAGACCGCATCGCACGTCAGCGAGTGGCTTGCCTCGCCCGGCCTGAAGGCTCCGACCTAAATGCGCACCTCATTCAGCGATAACTACACCTTGGGTAAGTTCAACCCACCCTCCTACGCGAACTGGCTCGCCGAACTTCGCACCCTGTTTCCTGTCCCGGAAGAATTCCTTTTGGCGGATGCGATCTTCAGTTTCGCAAGCGCATTCAAGGAAGGAAAGACGCCGCAGCGGGCTTACGAGGTGTTCGATGTTTTCGTCAGCGCATTGCCCGCTCCAACCGCCTCCGGCTGAGTGGTCAATATTGCACTGCCAAAATAAGCCGGTCTAGCGATGGACCTTAGAGACTTGAGGCCGTTGTTCCTGCATCTCCTCACCGCCTTCGAGTTATATTGCGCAATTTTGAAAGACGCGCGGGGAAAGGTCACCCGTGTTTAGAAAGCAATTCAGCGAGGTTGAAGACGCCTGTGCGCTCGCGCAGGCGATGGTAGATACCGTTCGTGAACCTCTGATCGTCCTCGACAAAGACCTGCGGGTCGTCGCCGCGAGCCGGTCGTTCTATGTGAAGTTCTCGACCGATCCCCGCCACACGCAGGGAAAGCGCTTTTATGAATTGGGCGGCCGGGAATGGGACATTCCAAAGCTCCGCTTGCTGTTGGAAGAAATTATACCCAGTCAAAGCGCGATGGATGAATACGAAGTTGAGTATGACTTTCCTCGCATCGGACGACGGGTGATGCTGTTAAATGCCTGCATCGTTCGATATGAGAAAGCGCACACCAATATCCTGCTCGGCATCGAGGATATTACGGTTCAACGCAATCTGGAACGCGATAAGGATGACCTGTTGCGCCAGAAAGACGTGCTGCTCGACGAACTCCAGCACCGGGTCGCCAATAGTCTCCAAATCATCGCCAGCATCATTATGATGAAGGCAAAATCGGTGGAATCTGAGGAAACGCGACGCCATCTACACGACGCTCACACCAGGGTGATTTCGGTTGCAGCCGTGCAAGAACACCTTCACGCTTCGGCGAGTCTTGGCTCAATGGAAATGCAGCCCTATCTCACAAAGCTTTGTGAGGCGCTCGCCCACTCGATGATAGGCGAGGACCAGTCAATTTCGTTGAGGGTGCTCGGTCAGGGCGGGAGAGCGACTTGTCGCGACGCCGAGAGCCTCGGATTAATCGTCACCGACCTTGTGATCAACTCGCTAAAGCACGCGTTTAAGGCAGGAACGAAGGACGGACAGATCGCCGTCTCCTATGAAGTTTCCGGGACGGACTGGAAACTATCCGTCGTCGATAACGGGGTTGGAAAACCTGACGGCGTCTTTGCGCAACCCAAATCCGGGCTTGGCACCGGCATTGTCAAGGCGCTCTCCAAGCAGCTCAACTCCCAAGTCGTTACCCTGAGTGGAGCAAACGGAACGGCCGTCACCGTTACTCACGCGACCTTTGCAGGCAGTGAGGCGAAAAACCAACCGGCGGCGTAGCTGCGCGACGCTATCAACCTTGAGTCCGAAACTGGCCCATCGCGTCAGTTGGCGCAGTGCGGCGACATGTCCGAAGCTGAGGGTAGACCGGAAGTAGCTGGCCGACTGCAAAAACGACGCGATTGACCCTGAGTGGCCTCCGGCTGGCTACTACGTTCCTGAATTGGTCCAATATCACCTTACGTTCTCATAGGACGGCGGGTACTGGCCTGTTTTATCCCCTAGTGGCCTAATTTGAATTTGGGAGTGGCCTGTTTTGAATTAACCGAACGGTTACCAGGCCTTGGCCGTTGTTCTCAGTAGGACTACCGACGCCCATCGGTTGTTTGGCCCCCGTTCTAATCCTGTTCACCATGTAAACGGGCCAGCGCTGGAACGAATGCGGGGGTTCCCGCGTGATGTAGTTGGCTTGGGCCAATTGCGTGGAGAAACGCAATGTTGGACAACCAGATCAAACCCCCGCCAGATAACGTCATGGCCGACGTTTATCTCGGTGTAGCCGTTACAGGCTTGTACACCTTGGTCGGAATGGGAATCGTTCTTGCGTTTATGTGAAATAGGCCGCCTCAGTTGGCGGCCTAGTTTCTTTTCGAGAGTGGTCAAAATTGACCAGCCTTGGGACGTCGGGTATTCCAACCTTCGGCACTATCCGGGATTTTGTTAGTACCCTCTCGGGCAGGAAGGCCGCGCCGCCTGTAAGAGTTTCAAACGGGCGGCGTCGCTTTGTCTGGGCCGCCTCAGTTGGCGGCCTCTTCGTCAGATCATGCCGGCAAGATTGATAGCGGATCGTCGAGGCGGGCTGGCGTAAGCCTGATGTCAGCCGGAAATGTTTAGATACGAGTACTCCGACGGCCTCGGCTCGTACCGCTCTGGGGCCGTTTTTTTATCGGTCACAGCATGGAAAGAAGCCGATCAATGGTTCCTTAAAGGAGCCCTGAAATGCTCATGGCGATGCACAAAGACGAACCACACGAATGGTTCATACCGGCACTGAGGCGCGGTTACGCTCGACTTGCTGGCTGGATGGTGCGCGACAACAGAATGTTGGAGACGAGCCGGTTGCCGGAGCCGACGCGGGCGGATGTCTCGAACAGAATGCCGGAATCGTCACGTCATCCAGAGCCACCACGACCTTAGGGATCACCATGAAAGGGCTGTTGATAGCGATAGGCATTATTGCCGCTCTTTACTTGGGCGACCAGCGCTTCAACCATGGTCAATACACAGATGCGGTCCATCGCATGGCGAGTCAGATGAGGCATTCCTTCGGAGTGTAAGTAAGGCCGCCTTATCGGCTGTCGCGACACGCATCTAGGTACAAGGGCGACCTTCGCACTTCTTCAACATCCGCCTTCGATACGCCAATGTCGGCGAGCAGCCAGTCATCAAGTTCGAGAAGTTCCCTGTATTGGTGCTGTCGTTCCAACCACAGTGCCAATCCGGTCAGCCACGCAGCCGGGATTCTCCGGGGCCCCCTAAAGGCCGGAAAAGAGGCTGAGGCTGAAGCAGCTGCGTCGAGAGTATTGGTTGAATTGTTGATCGTGCTGCCGCAAGGCATGTTTCACCTCCTCAATGGAGCGAAACAACGCTTGGCTGCGGGAGCTCATCGGGCGGTTGTGAATGGCCCGAGTGGCTTCTGTACTACAACCACCCTTGCTGCTCAATGGTCGATTTGAGGATCGCCAAAGGGACTCGGCATACCCGTGCTCCGTACCTTGCTGTCGCTCGCCGACGAGGTGATCGAATGAGGGTAACCGGCATGAGGCCTCCACCTCGTCATGGCGCGGTTCGCTTGGGATACAGCCTGGGATGAGCTGATGGGTGGAGGTGAAGCGATGGCAAATGCCATGCTTGATGCCAGGCAGGAAGGTGACTCTTATCGCCGCGTTGAGGTGATCACTGGGGAGCGCCGGCGGCGACGGTGGACGCGCGAGGAGAAGGCCCGGATCGCGGCGGAGAGCTTTGAGGAGGGGACGAACATCTCCGAGGTGGCGCGGCGCAATGGTGTTTCCCGCGGACTGCTCACGGTGTGGCGACGCCAGGTAGCGGCGGCGATGGCCGGCAAAGCCCAGAACTTCGTGCCTATCCAAATTGGCGCCGAGAGCGATGGCGGGAGGGCTGGCGAGTCCGAGTGTATTTCGCCGGGTAAGATGAAGCCCTTGGAGATTGCCGCGCCGCCGGCCAAGGTCTGTGGAGCGGTCGAGATCGAGGTGAACGGGGCGCGCATCCGCGTCGAGCCGGGCGTGGAGCTGGCGACGCTTTCGATGGTGCTATCGGCGCTTCGAGGGATCCGGTGATTGCGCTACGGTCAGACCTCAAGGTGGTGCTGGCGGCCCAGCCGGTCGACTTTCGTAAGTCGGTGCATACGCTGTCGGCGCTGGTGAGCGAAGCACTGCGCGCGAACCCATATTGCGGCGACGTCTTCGTGTTCCGCAGCAAGCGCATGGACAGAGTGAAGCTTCTGGCGTGGGACGGCAGCGGCATGGTGTTGGTAACGAAGTGGTTGCACCAGGGGCGTTTCACCTGGCCACCGATCCGCGACGGCGTTGTGCATCTCAGTGCGACGCAGCTTGCGATGCTACTCGACGGCCTCGAGTGGACGCGTGTGTCGCCCAAGCCTGTGAAGCAGCCGGTCATTGTCGGCTGAGAAGTGAGGATTTCGCTGGAGCGTGGGTCACACGGATGTATCGTCTGATCATGGCGATTCGCCCCGACGCTCTTCCGGCCGATCCAGCAGCTCTGACCGAGATGGTGCTCGCGCTTGACGCTGAGAACGAGAAGCTGCGCGTAGCAATGCAGACGTTCAAGGACATGATCTTCGGGAAGCGCTCGGAGCGGCTTGCCGCGCTCGTGGCCGAGCAGCTCGCACTTGAGCTTGGCGACCTTGAGACCGGCGTCACGCCGCCTGCAGCTGCCAACGACGATGCAGCCGCGGCAAAGCCGCCCGGCAAACCACTGCGGAAGAAGGCGCGCCGCAACATCGGCGCGCTGCCCAAGCACCTGCCGCGCTGCGAGCAGGTGCTGGAGCCGGAGGCGACCGCATGCCCGTGTTGTCAGGGCCAGCTTCACAAGATCGGCGAGGACGTCAGCGAGGTGCTGGACATCATCCCGGCGATCCTGCGGGTGTTGCGGACGGTCCGTCCCAAGTACGGCTGCCGCCGCTGCACCGATGGTGTGATCCAGGCGAAGGTGCTGCCGCGCCTAATCGAGAGCGGCATGGCCTCGACGGCACTCGTGAGCCACGTGGTAGTCTCGAAGTTCGCCTGGTATCTGCCGCTTTACCGACAGGTGCAAATTCTGGCCGGCCAGGGTGTCCATCTCGACCGGGCGACGCTCGCCGGCTGGGTGAAGCGAGCGGCCTGGTGGCTCAGGAGCCTCTATGAGCTCCAGCTGCGCACCATCCAGGCTGCGCCGCGCCTGTTCTGCGACGAGACGCCGATGCCGGTGCTCGATCCCGGACGACATCGCCCGCGCATCTGCCAGTTCTTGGCGCATGCGATGGATGACCGGCCATGGGGCGGCCCCTCGCCGCCGGCGGTGGCCTACGTGTTCGCCGACGGCCGCGGCACGGCGGAGATCGCCAGACAGTTGACGGGCTTTTCCGGCATTCTGCAGGTCGACGGTTATGCAGCCTACAAAGCGCTCGCCCGCGATCATGGCGACGCGATCCAGCTCGCCTTTTGTCTCGCCCACGCCCGACGCAAATTCGTCGACGTGTATAAGACGACCCAGTCGCCGTTCGCTCGCGAAGTGATCGAGCGCCTGCAGGCGGTCTATGCCATCGAAGCAGAGATCCGCGGCAGCAATGCCGAGCAGCGGCTGGCCACCCGCCGCACCAGGTCCGCTCCATTGATGGAGGCGCTCAGGACGCGCCTGACCACAATGGTCGGCCAGCTCTTCTCCCAATCGAAGCTGGCGGAGGCCATCAACTACGCACTCAATCACTGGGACGGGTTGACGCTGTTTCTCCGCGACGGCCGTGTCGAGGTTGACAGCAACACAGTCGAGCGTTCCATGCGCCCGATTGCGATGGGAAGACGCAACTCATTGTTCAGCGGCAGCGAAGGCGGCGCCGAGAGCTGGGCGATCCTGGCGTCGCTCGTGAACACGGCAAAACTCCATGAGCTCGACCCGCAGGCCTACCTGGCCGATGTGCTGGAGCGCATCGTGTCCGGGCGAACCAAGAGCCATCAGCTGCACGAGCTGCTCGCCTGGAACTGGAAGGCGGCGCGCCGGCGCACACCGCAGGCAGCGGCATGAGCCCACGTCGCCATAAAGCAGCATCGTCGATGCCGTCAGCCGCGATGCCGCTTGCGGACCTCGAGCGATGGCTCCAGGCTCGCATCGATCGCCATCCTGCCGCCACTAGCATTCCCATGCTCGACGGCTATGCTGCCGCGATCGTAGCCGGACCGGTCTCGATGAGCCCGCTCGATTGGATCTGCCCGCTGCTCGCGATCGATGCCGACGCGTTCAACCATGGCGGCACGCCGGAGTTCGCCGCGATCTCCGCCGTTGCGCTGCGCCACAACGACATCAGCAACACCCTCTCGACTGCCCCCGATCGGTTCGAGCCGATACACCGGCGCAACCCCAATGGCGACGTCGATCCGCGTCCCTGGTGCCAGGGTTTCCATGCCGCGATGCGGCTCAGGCTGTCGGCGTGGGCGCCGATGCTGGACACCAGCAATGTCAATCACGGCCTGCTTCTGCCCATTCTGTTGCACTGTCGCGACGATCAGGGGCAGCCGATGCTCGGATCCCCCCGAAGCGGCCGCGAGACTGCCGACTTTCTGCGTAACGCCTACGCCGATATTCCAGCGGTCGTCGAGGCCATGCGCCAATATTGGATGCCGATCCGCTACCCACGCGCCCGCTGATCTCCGCAGACGTGGGAGCTCATACCGGTTACGAATGAGGCCCGCTATTTGCTGCGGTGCATGAGTCTGTTGTTGGCACATTTCTGACCTGCCGTTCATGCTGAACGATGTCCGTTAGTTGAGGGGGTAGAACGGAAAGTAGTCGGAACGCGCTCAAACCAACGCGAATGACCCAGAACCCAGAACTGGCGTCGACGGTCAAGGAAGTTGAAAAATTAATGCGCCGCACACTTCTGGCGATTGCGGCCCGTTAGATTACTTCGCGAGCAACCGGGTCAACTCGACCGCAGTCGAAGCAGTCGAACAGCAAATTTCATCGATCTGCCGCGCCAGAGCGAGCGCACTAACCTTCAGAGCCTCAATCGTCGATGCTTCGGGATGCTGCTTTTCGAGTTCTTGGATGCGTTGGTTGAACGAAGCTAGCTCAAGGTACAGTCGTTCAATTTCCGCATTCTTCTCGATGGGCCCTGGCTCCCGAGCTTTGCGTGCTTGCATCACGTATCCCCCCGTTATGCTCTCGCCTTTGTGAGCCCGATTCGTGGCTAGAAATGGAATCTCTTTTGGCAAGGGTGTGGCCAGCCAGGTTCTTGGAAAATTGTCACGCCCGGCGAATACAAACCGAAGACCTGGCCCCGGCCGCTTAGACGTGCACATCAAGGGGAAAAGTCACGGCCACCTGCTCAGTAGGAGGCATCCTAACCGATACCGTGTTCGCGTTCGTATCGTTTCGTGTTGCGACCGTCGATCCATAGATACAGCAGCCCTATTACGAATGTGGCGGATACAGTCTGAAGGACGGTCAAGCTAGCAGCCAAGATCGGCGATCGGGTCTTCCGCCAATTGTAGAAATATGACCAAACGATGCAGCCGCCGTAGAGAATGGCAGCTGCAATATACAATGTGACGTCTGTAACTTGGTGACCGTGCCTTGCAGCCTCATGCGTAAAGAGACCCATCGCCAGGCACATCAGCAGAGCGATGATACCGACGACTAACGCAACATATGTAGAGGGAATGAACCAAAACCTTACGCCAACCAGGTGGATCGCTCTGATCGTCGTAAATACCCAGCAAAAGATCGAGAGCGGCACAATCAGCAAGCCAACGGCGTTGATCCAAGAGTAGGTCTGACTTCCGAATACGAGGTAGCTGACCGCCCCTGATAAAGGGATCGAGAGCAGTGACAGGCCGGATAGCAGCGGATAGCGAGCTTGTGAGGCAATTTCGTCGACCATAGAAAGATCCTCCGTTGGCTTTGAGCCAATGGAGGATCCTGTCTGAAGGCAGTTCGGGCAACGGGGAGGCACTACGATCCTCTGCCTGCCTTCTTATCCTTAGCTGTCTTGAAGTTTGACCGAACGGCATTGGCGCAGGCGGCCAGAGCTTCGTCCAGGCCACCGGCAACAGCAATCGTCTTGATCTGATCAAGCTGCTCGACGAGATCGTCAAACGTCGATGCCTTCAGCGTGCTCTTGCCCTTCTCCAGCTCCAGCGGCTGCTTCCCATACCGGAGCTGGAAGAAAATCGCACCTGCTCCATCAACCCAGAAGGCCTCCTTGGAAATTCTCTTTCCCTCACGAAAGAGCGCGATCTTCGTCATCTGCTGATCGATACTGGCAGTGAACTTGTTGCGGCGCTGAAGGACTGGTGTGTTCGCGGTCGGCTTCTGAACGGAAACCAGAGAGATCGTCGCTCGTGCCATGATGGGCTCCTTCGTTAATGATGGAGCCCCGTCCATTTAAATTAGGTTCGAGACAACAGGCAATCACCCACCGCTATGGACTCGACCTTCAATTGGCACTTGGCGGTCCAGGTAAACGCTCGGATGCCCAATGGAAATCCGTTAGAAATGTCAGAGGCTGAGGTGCATAATCAGCAAATACTTTCGAAATGGTCTGATAAGAATTCCTCTGCCTCATCCATCGCAGCTAGATCAGAGGAAAGCTTATAAAGATCGGGCTTCGATCCAGTCTTGTAACTCACCGGCATAGACATCATCTTTTTCGCGAAGGGATGAATCGTCTGCGTAATTCGACGATCGATCAAACGCTGGCTGGCGCCCGACCATAAGGGCCATGTTCCGACAAACTCGTTGTGTACTCGAATATGATCGCCGCCCTCAGGAAGGACTTGCAACTTTCCTACTTCCTTCAAATCGAACGACAGCTCAGTTCTCGCGATCACGCGATCGATCATTGTGAGAAGTGCTAGATTACCCAGTTGTCTCTTACTGTAAGCACCGCCCACGTCAGAATGAACGCCAGGCATCCAAATCTGCTCCAGCGATCTCTTCGATCGGAACGTAGGCCCGTCAGAACTTGTGCCCAGGCCGGTCCAATAGATTGGTTTGAAAAACAGTCTTGTCTCGTCGATCGATATCAAGTGGAGGGCGTGTTTCACGTTTGGTTGGACTAGCCCGGAACTCAATCGCAGCTGTTGGGCCACTTCAGCCGGACCATGACCGCCTGACACGGTGTCGAAGACCCCCACAAATTCGATTTTTGGGTTTGGGTCTGAGAAGCTTTTGGCATCGATAGGCTCGCCCTCGGATGATAATCTCACCTTGGTCAATGTCTCTTCGGACTGACCGGAGGCCAGCATTTCGCCGCTGCGAGCATATGACCTCCAGACATAGCCAAATCTATTGATGTGATGAGCCTTCAGTATTCCATGTGAAAGGAGGCCGGTAAGTGCGCGAGCAACAACGGCGCCACGCGAAAATCCGAAGATATAGATCCGATCGCCGCGCTCGAAGTTCGAGCAGATATTTACGTAAAGGTCTGCGACGAGTTCGTCGATTCCGAATGCGAAGGCACCGGCCAGCCACTTCTTGGCTTTTCCTGGACCGGCGCCAAGACCCCTAGAATAGTGCACAATTTGCGCGCGGCCATTATCGTCGTCTGCATTCAATAGCGTGTTCAAGCGATAGACGTTCGAATACACATCAAAATCGTCGTTGCCTGCCCAAAGCCATGTTCCATCAATGAAGTAGATGAGGTGCCGAAATCCGCCGGTACGTGCCACTTGAAAAATCCTTGCTTAGAACGACAGCCTTCAATTCCTAGACCAATGTGCTGAAACGTCGCATGCAGGCAATGTCTGAATTACGTCTCGCGTTCAAATAGCTGAAAGACACGCTGGAGTAGTACCATTTTGAGCATATCGCCTGACCTAAAACAATCCGGGCTTGACTCGATGTTCTTTGTTCGTTCTTATGTCGGCTCACAGCCATTTCAGAGCGAAACATGCCCAAAGTCGAATTCCTCCGATCGGAGATCGAGCGAATGCGCGTGCAAGTCAGCCGCCAGCGCAAGGAAATCCTCCAGCTCCAGAGAGCCGGTATTCCGACCAGCTCGGCCGAGGCGTTGCTCCGAAGGATGCTCGACAAGATCGATACTCTCTGCGCCGACCGCGACCGGATGAAGGCTCAACTGCCAAAGCCAAGCGGGCAGGTGGTGGGAGGCCGGAAATGGTGAGCGAGCGCCCGCAGTGGTTTGACGATTGGGAAAACCCGCCGCCGTTCATCAAGGCCCTGAGCGAAGTCCGGCAGCTCTCTTGTCGGGAAGGCTGGTGCTATCACCACGTCCAGGCCATCCAGGTCTCCATCGACCAGTACGCGGAAGCCGCGCTCGGCAATCGCGAATTCTTTCTGAACCGGCCGTACAGCATCGGTCCCAACAGGAAGGGCGATTTCTCGTAAGGAAAAGGGACCTGCACAAAACTAAAAGGGGCCGCGTCACGCGAACGGCCCCCTACCGGAAGTTCTGAAAAAATCGACCTTAATGAAAATAGCCCCGGCACCCGCAATATTAGCGTCGTGTGCGCTCAAAGCAGTTTCCGTAAAAACACGGGATACAAGCGGGCAAGGGAAGAAACACCACGGCCACGCCAGCGTTGGCAGGGCGTGGAAGCAGTAACTGTGTACACTGCCCGTCGGGCTTTTTATGAGTTGAGTTCTTTGTCCAAGCGCATTGAGATGCCAGGGTTCATTAAGCCCCAGCTCGCGACCCGGCGGAGCAAGGCTCCATCAGGGGACAAGTGGATTCATGAGATCAAATACGACGGCTACCGCATCCAGTTACACCTCAATCGCGGCAAGGCTAAAGCGTTCACCCGCAACGGTCTGAACTGGATCAAAAGATTCTCCGTCATTGCCGGTGCGTTTGACATTCCCGGAGAGGCAATCATCGACGGCGAGGTTGTTGTAGTCCATGAGGGCCGGACCAACTTCTCCGAGCTGCAGGCAGAACTCGCCAGAAGCGACCAGGACCGTTTGCTGTACTACGCCTTCGATCTCCTGTGGCTCGACGGGCAAGACTTGCGCAAGCGGCCGCAGATTGAGCGCAAGGCGATGCTGCAAGGACTGTTCGATTCCTATCAGCTTGAGCCACCCGTACTTTTCAGCGAGCACCTGATTGGCGATGGCCAGCAGCTATTTGAGCATGCACGCAAGCTCAAGTACGAGGGCATCATTTCGAAAAACGCGGACGCGCCCTACCGCTCGGAGAGAACTGACGCCTGGCTGAAGGTGAAGACGGTGCAGCGCGAGAAGTTTCCCGTCATCGGCTTCATCAAAGATCCGACGGGCATTGCAGCGCTGTACCTCGGCAAGCAGCAGGGCAATGAGCTGGTTTACATGGGCAAGGTCGGCACCGGCTGGTCGCGGACCGTGTCCAGCCAAATACGAAAGCAACTCGATACAGTCGTGAGCCCGAAGTCCAAGCTCACCAAGCCAGTCAGGAAACAGAAGGCTACATGGGTTGAGCCATCGTTCGTCGCCGACATCGAATATCGCGACATCACGTCAGAAGGGCTGCTACGAGCAAGTTCGTTCAAGGGCCTGTCCAGGAAGTAGGAACGCAAAAGGTCCCGCTCGTGAGGGTTAGGAGAAGTCCGATGAACAAGCGGATTGATGAAGCCGTAGCGGCGCGTGCCTACCAGCTCTGGGAAGAGGCCGGCAAACCCGAAGGACGAGATGAGGAGTTCTGGCACTTGGCCGAGCAAGAATTGATCAACGAGGATAAAAGCTCACCATTGCGTACCCCCGACACCCTCTGACCAACCCGAATTGTCCCATGCCCACGGGGGTTATCAGCCTGAAGATGGAAGAATGGAAAGCCCGCCTGGCTCGACGCCAGCAGGCAGCGCAGGCGCCGTACATGCAGCCGGTAGGATGCCTGTCCAGGCGAAAGTGGTCTCGCACGCCCCAGCCGAGTCCGTGGCAGATGGCTAGCAAAGCGACGCTTGCAACCAGCAGCTCGCGAATGAAGCGGCTTCGTGAACTCGCTCGCGTCCCGAGGAATTCTAAATCGTCAACTCACAAGGGGAACTTGGGGCAAACTGCACAGCCGGGTTCCGGTGCGGTCGAAATAGCCGAGCTAAATCAGCCAAAAAATTTTGCGGGGCGCTCTTGAAACTGATTGGCGCTTTTCTAATTGGATTTTTGCCGCTTATGGGCGGTGCCGGGCGCCAGGTTGGGCTCGGCAGAGCGAACAGGGCGCCGGACAGGTGTCTTGCACCGAATGTCTTGCGCTCCTTCGTATCCCATCTTGCTCTCAGGAGGATTTGGCTATGAGGACGTACGATTTCACTCCCCTGTGGCGTTCGAGCATCGGATTCGACCGCCTCTTCGACCTTCTCGACGAAACCCAGCATCGGTCCGAAGACAATTACCCGCCCTACAATATCGAGCGGCTCGGAGAGGACCGTTACCAGATCTCGGTGGCACTGGCCGGCTTCAGCCAGGACGAGATCTCGGTGACGGCCGAGCAGAACGTATTGACCGTGGAAGGTCGTAAGGGCGACAAAGACCAGCACGAATACCTCTACCAGGGTATCTCGGCTCGTCCCTTCAAGCGACAGTTCAACCTTGCTGACTACGTGCAGGTCAAGTCGGCGATGGTCGATAACGGTTTGCTGAGGATCGAGCTTGTGCGCGAAATCCCCGAGGCCATGAAGCCTCGGCGCATCGCCATCGGAAGTGGCGCTCCTGCCGCACAAATCACCCAGAAGGCGGCCTGAGCCCGCTTCATGTGGGCCAAGTCACGCACGGGCAACAGTCGTCCGTGCGGTGATCAGTTGCATGTCAAAAGGAGGATATCATGGGTATTCGGGATCTTGTTCCCTGGAGCAAAGGTCAAGAACTCTCAACCGGACGTGAAGCGTTCGATCCGTTTCTCACGCTTCACCGAGAGATGAACCGCCTGTTCGATGACGCCTTCCGCGGCTTCGGCTCATTCGGTCGCCTCGACACTCCGCTGATGGAGGGCCAGTTTAGCTGGCCACGCTTGGAACTGAATGAGACCGATAAGGAGGTTACGGTTTCCGCCGAGCTTCCAGGCCTCAGCGAAAAGGATGTCCAGGTTGAAATCACCAATGGCGTCCTTTCGATTCGGGGCGAGAGGAAAGCCGAACGCAGCGACCAGTCCAAGTTCGTCAGCGAGCGGTACTACGGCGCTTTCGAGCGCCAGATTCCGCTTGATGGCGTCGAGGAAGACAAGGCGAAAGCCGACTTCAAGAATGGCGTCCTCACCGTGACTCTGCCGAGGTCCGAGAGGTCAAGGTCGAACGTCAAACGTATCGCGATCAACAGCAACTGAAGCCAGAAGTCGGCGGCGCATAACCGTCGCCGACCTCTATCAACCCCGTCTCTGGACGAAAGGAGAAAGCAGGAGACACCGCTATGAGCCAGGTCAATCGTAACGCCAACATCAACGAACCGCTTTTTCATTCAGTATCCCACTACAATTCACCGGGCGATGTATTGAATGACGCTCGGCTCTCGACAGACGAGAAGCGTGTCATCCTCTCGTCCTGGGCGTCGGATATGTACGTCGTCGAATCCCAGCCGACCGTGCGGGAGGTGCCCGGCATTCCTCATCGGTTGCGTCTTGCCGACATCTTGGCGGCGCTGAAACGTCTGGACGACGAGAGTGATCCGCCGCCGCGCCGCGGCATGGCCATGGGGGAGCCTCGGTTCGGCAAGCCTGTATGTGCCGTTTCCGATTCCGAACGGCATGCTGCGTCGAGGCGGCCCCGGCCGTTGAGGGTATCTCGCGCGGATGCTCGATGGACCCATGAAGCAAATGTACGGCGGTACCGAAGGCTGTTGACCACTCAACTGACGGACGCCGAGCGTAGCTTCATCAAGCGGCGCCTTGTCGAGGAATTGAAGGGGTTGATCGCCTCCAAGACCGAGCGTCGTAAGCCCCGGAGGCAGCGCACGATCGGCAAGGTGGAGCGACTGCGAAAGTATCCGATGAAAGGCGAGAGAGATGGCGGCAGATCCATTAGCCCAAGCAAAGATAGGCACGGAAGCCCTTGCGCTGTGTATCGCAGGGGTCTTGTGCGAACGCGATCCATCACTCTTGTCTGAATTCCAGGAGAGTGCAAAGGCGCTTCATCGGATCCTCGATGATCGTGGAGATCATGAGGCGGCAGCAATGGTCAAAGCATTTAGCCAGGCGCTGATTGATCCGGCATTCAAGCGTCCTTTAAACTAGCCAGCGGCTGATCTCATTTGCGGGTGACCGTCACCCGCAACGAAATCCGAAACGAGGCCGCTTGTGCCGCCAACTGAAGTATTGCTCCCAAGAGCCGGACACCGTCCGCCGCAAATCCTAAATATCTCCGTTGGGGCTGACATTCATCGTCAGTCTGCAATCCCAATTCGCAACGAAAACGGAGACAATTTCCTTCATGGCAACAGCGCCGCCGCTCTGGGACTCAGAGCCCAATCCAATTCCGCCACCTACATCGCATCTCGCAGTTCAGCGCCGGGCCAAATACCGCAAACGCTTTCGAAATGGCTATCCAACAGATATCCTTGAATGGTTGGCGCAAAACGGGCCGGACACCTACGCCGAGCTAATGGACCTCAGGAGAGCGCTATACGCTCGCCAGACAACCGGCAAATACCGCATCAGACTGCTGGGACGTACTCTTGACGGCGAAGTTAAAGTTCTACTCTCGGGCCCGACCAGTTCAGTTCTGATCCTGAGCAACAAGTCACGTCACTTCTTGCTTCGGACTCTTTGTCATCTGCGCAAGGCTCGCCGTTGGCCGCCGATTAGATATCGCCGATGCAATTGATCCGCAGAGACTCTTCAATTTGTGCGTTTCAATGATCGTTTGAAGCGACAAGTTCTATCGAACCGAACCACCGTTGCTTGACGGAGGTCCTCCGAAGCGCGTTCGCAATAGTTCAAGCAGCTCAGTTCGCCTGGCCGAGCGCTTCCAATCCAACCCGTTCCGCTTTCCCTTTCGTTGACGTGGCCAAGACAACTCGCCAATTTCGTTCCGTTCTAACCGATGCCAGTTTCTCGCGAATGCTTTACGCAAATTCATTGGCGATTTGAAAATTCGCTGATAGTCAAAAGATCTGTCGCTAAAATAGAAGAGCCCGTTCGTGACCCGCGAGATGGTCCGAGGTCGATTGTTACTGCGTTTCTCTCGATAGAATGCAAAGCTCTCGAGCAGATCGAAAGCGTCCCTGTCGGTCAAGCTTCGAGGACGACCCGGGGCCCTCCGTAAAAACAGATGATCGTTGATGATGCCGCACATAAAGAGGAGATGTGCTGGCTTGCGGACGTCCAATCCCGCTTTCTTTAGAAGCCGCTTTGCGCAGTCTATTGCCGCAGTTTGGAAGCTACTTTCTGGCGGGATTTCGATCTCCTGCTTCTTGCGCGCCAACCTGATGTAGGCGAGCTCTGCTTCTAAGAGTTTAACTCGAGGTTTTCTCGGCATGACCAGGATCACAAGTTGGATAGGAGGACTGTATCTTTAATAGGGGCCCCTATTTTGTCCAGCGAGGAGTGACGCTGGGTTTCGGTGGGGATGACGTTAGGCTAATAGTCGGTAGGAGTTTTCGACGACGCCGCCGAATTCGATGGGATGACAAGGCCGTGCGCGGTCGTGTGCCTGGAAGGAACAATGCCATGATCAGAGCCACGAACCCGAAGCAATGGATCGAAGAACACAACCCGGACCAGAGAGGACGAGAATTCCTCCTTCGTGCTCTTGTGGCTTCGTCTTCCTCGGGGTCCGCCGCTAGTGGTCCATTCGATGTAGTGAGATCGAAGGAGCTTATCTGGGTTGCAGGAGAGCATTCGACGCTGCTCATCAAGGATCGAGAGGAACTTGATCAGCTTGTCGCAGCCATCTTGAAGCGTGGTCCTTCGAAGGAGGGATCCAGTAGCTAATTGCATCTTCGCTCCAATGGCTAAGCGACGCGCATTTTCTACCGTAACGCATGACCGATCAGTTCATCCGTAACGGCTCGCATCCAGTTCATCACTTTGAGAGAGGTCCTCGCCTATGTTTGAGAGTAACCCATTGGTCAAAAAGCGGATCATGAGACTGGAATTTCCGGACCATCCGTCCCAGGGAGCTCTGGACGACATCGGCCTCCATAATCGAATTTGCCAGGAAGTACTTGAGTTGTCAGTTGACCGGATCAAGTTCAACGAAGCCGTGAAGCAGATGCACGTTACCCAGGATGAGTCCGGGACCCGAGAGATCGTGCTGCTCGTGGGCGGGGGTCTCGTTGAACTTGTTATGGACGAAAATCAATGCGTGTTAGATCTTCACGCTTTCAATTGCGAGACCCGCTGCGATGAAAATGAGATAGCCATCATGAGCAGTCGGCAAAATCCATACCGTGAGTTCCTTCTTGAGCAACTCGCCCATGATCTCCCTAAGCCGCGGGCCGGGGATTCGGAGTAACTATCGGTGGCTGGCTGCATCGCAGTATCAACACGCGAATGGCTTGCCCTTTTCGCAGCCGACTTTCACGATCCGATCTTTGTCACGCTTGTACTGAAAGAGCGGATGGTGAGCCCGGTAGGCGGTGTCATTTTGCAGAGCCCGGAAATAGCACGCTCCGAAATCAAGAGGTTCACAAATCGGATTGACCGAACGATCTATGGACCGGGCGTTCAGCGATATCAGTTGCGCGTTCGTCGGATTCCAGTTCTGGAGTACGGCGTTGATCGAGGATGGCATTGCCATATGCTGATCGAAAGACCCGAGAGAGTGCTGGAGGTTCGCTTTCGGCATATCATACGAAGCGAATGGTCAAAATCCCCGTGGGCCGCTGGATTTCATACTCGAGGTGCCAATTCGGCTGCCGTTGACTACCTGACCAAGGAGCGATCGAAGGCGAAACTCGAGGCGTGGTCGGACACGTTGATCGTCGAGGCCATGGTTCTGGACACTAAATAGTCCTGCATACGTCCCCAACTTGTTGATGCAAGATCATCCCCGTTAAACGTGTGTCTCATCACGATACAAGGATCAGGAGAATCTCTTCTGAGCCTTATCTAAACTATTGTTAATAATCATCATCCGAGTGCAATCAACGAACATGATGAGCTCCAATGAAGCCACGTGGACAATTGATCATCGATGAATTCGAGCTGCTGCGAAGTGTGGCTGGGAAATCTGGATTGCAGCTGCCCCCAGAGATCACGCAGCAGAAGCAGCATCTCCGCAAACGCGACCAACTATTCAAAAAGCTCAAGCTGGACCCCAATAACGAGCATCATGTCGCCTTCCTATGCTCGATTGTTTACGACCATTTATACCTCAATAAGCCGTCCGCTACAGAGATCAAGTTTGGAGACGATAAGGATTTTGACGTGCTTGAACGATTCATAAGGTTCGCGAAGTCGAGCCAATTGAAACGTCCTAGTGTTATCCGCCGTCACTTCATCAAGAAGGATGAGGCAGTGCATGCGGAGCACGGCAACGATACTTCAGCTGATCGTTTCCGCATGCGGCTTAATCGTGCAGCGAAGAAGGCGATTGCCGGGCAAATGAAGTTGACTGCAAAGCGTAAAGCGCGGCTGCAGATCATATTGCCTGAAGTGAAGAAGTTCTTTGGCTCGTCGTACGAAGTTGAACAAGGAGGATCTCCCATGTTCGAGAGTCTTGCTCTACCGGATTGAGTTTTGCTCCGCTGCTTTTAATTCGTCCTCCTGTGTGCGGCCTGTGACGGCCGAATTTATCATATGACAGGAGACGAGATACGAATGACCAATCGAGGTAAAGGACCGCTGGCCGGATGGCGTGGCAGTTTGGAAGAGACGACAGACACGTTTGATATCGAGACGTTTCTGAAGACGGATGGGCCTAAGTCCGCACAGGAGTTTGCTGATCTTACGCGAGCGATTGCCGAGGGCGGAACGTTCGGGGACTATCGGCGGGTTGAAACAGAGGACTCCGAGCGCGAGAATTTCTTCGTGTACGGGCCGAACAGCATCCTCTTCCTGAAAAAGGTGGACCGTTCCAGGCTCGTGCAGGCGATTGAAGCGCTTCGGTTCGTACGCGACGCGGCCGCACAGCAGTATAACTCAAGGCAGGCGGTGGAGTGATGGCCGACCCCTTTGTCTCGTTGCTTGGCGGATTGCCCAAGCTGAAACAAGCAGCACACTCGTCTGATCCAGTAAAATACACTTGCTCGGTAACAATGGGAGGTGATCGAAAGGATTTCCTGCGGTTGCCGGAGTCTGTCGCACGCATCGTCGTTACGATTGGGTGCAACAACGGTTGGGTCATCGAGGAAGAAGAGCCGTTGCAGCGTACACTACGTAGCGTTTTGCAGGCCTTCTCGGAGACAGATCTTCGTGGGCCAGATCTGAGCTTCGTGCCATTTATCGTAGTATTGGAGCGGACGCCCGTAGGGGCATGCTACACAATCCTCTGTCAATACAGGAACGAAGCGGCCCTTGAGCGATATCACGACATAACTTCGGCAATGTTTGAACGGCTCGCTGCAGAGCACTCAATACCCGAGGACCTGCTTTGGGTGTCCACGACGGATGTCGATAGTAGCGAGTTCGCTCACTTGATGGTTCGTACGGCTGGTCGGGATGAAGGTCCTTTCCCGCTATACCCACGGTAGACATCACACGACCTTCGCCCGCAACTAACTATTCGGGCGAAGTTCTTCGCTCGACCGGATCATTGGCATCAATCGATTTGAATCAGAGCGGCCGCAACCGAGACAACGTGCACCGTTCCATGGAGTGACGTCACCGCAATTGGGGCACAGCGATGAAGGATGCGTCGTGGCCTCAGAGGGCATGTGGTCTGGACAATGCGATACCCTCCACGCTCATGCAGGATCGCAAATTGCGTCGTCAACCGAAATTCTGGAACCTGCGCTTGCCGCTGATGCTCCTCGTACAGCTTGATCAGCGGCTCGAGGCATTTGCGTCGAGCGGGGGGGCTTGATCGATAGCCATTTCGATCGTGCGCAAGGCCTCGATATCGCTCGGTTCGTAACAACTCTCTCAGCAAGAGCTTTGGTTTCCGCTACCTTGCGCTCGCTCGATCGACATACCTCTGGATGACTGGCGTCGGCCTGACGGCTCCTTGTTGTACGCATCACGCGTGGGCAACCGATCTTCGAAAGAGTCAGATCAAAGTCATCTCGTAGCCCGTATTCCCTGGGACCGTCGAGATCCGTTCGGGATCGTCCTTCGATGTGCGCGGGAGGACATGATCGATCCGCATCGTCTTGACGTAGTGTGGCTCGCCGTTGAGGTAACAGACCGCGCAAAGGACCGTGTAAACGGCAAACCTCTGCGCAGCCGTTAATTTGTATCCGACATTCGTTTCGCACCTGAAATTCCTTGGGCGTTAACGAACCCGATATCAGCCGACCTAAGCGGCCTCAATTCGGTGTGAAATGGCTCGAAGTCGCTGCCGCTATATCACCCCTTCTTGGGGTTAATAGTAGTTACCATTGCAAACGCCGGCAGTCCCGGCGCGACCTGCACCTGCACGTCGACCGCGCGGGCCTCGATCCCCTCGAAAGCGACGGTAGAAACCCGCTGGACCATGCTGCCCCTATCTTCCGCCACCCAAGGTAGCGGAGCGGGATGCCCAACGCAAGAACATTAAGGGAGCATCCGGGGGCGGCGTGTGCCGTCCCCGGATGCGCCGCTGCTCACAGATTCATCTGCATCGGCTCGGGATAGTAGTGGAAGCCGTCGCCGACCTTGGCGACGTGGCCGTAGCCTGGCCAGGCGAAGTGATAGGACATTACCGCGGTCTTGTTCGCGGCCAGCATCTCCAGGAGCTTGACCCGCGAGGCCGCCGCCTGCTTCGGATCGGTATCGTAGGAGAATTCCATCCGCGGCCGCTCCAGCAGCAGCACCGCGTGATGCGAGAGATCGCCGAGGAAGGCGAAGGACTTGCCGCCCGAGCTCACCATGAAGATGGTGTGGCCCACGGTGTGGCCAGGCGCCGCGATCGCCTGCACGCCGGGCAGGAATTCCTGGCCGTCCTTGAAGAACACAATGCGGTCGCGCACCGGCAGCAGGTTCTTGCGGGCGTGCACGATGAAGTCCTTCAACGGACTGCCCATCTTGCCTTCGTCGGTCCAGAAATCGAGATCGCTCTGGGCGATGTAGTACTGCGCGTTGGGGAATAGCGGCTTGTTGTCGGCATCGACGATGCCGCCGATATGATCGATATGCGCGTGCGACAGCACGACGGCGTCGATGTCTTCCGGCTTGATGCCGGCTTCCTTCATGCTCTTCTGCTGCCGGCCGGTGGTCGGACCGAACGCCTTGGAAGTGCCCATGCCGGTATCGAACAGGATCAGCTTGTCGCCCGTGTTGACGATCGGCGAGTTCTGCTCGAGCACGACATTGTCGGGCGAGAGGAAGTTGTCGGACAGCATCTTCTTCACTTCTTCCTTCGGCACGCCGGTGAAGGTGCCGGAGGGATCGCCGAGCGGCAGCGGGCCGTCGGAGACGACGGTCACTTCCGCATCGCCGAGCGTGAAACGATGCCAATAGGGTGTCTGCGTGCCGAGTTTGGGAGCGCGCGCCTCGGCCGTGCCGCCGAGGATGGTGCTGGCGCCGAGACCGGCGCCAAGCGCGAGCAAGGATCGTCGTGAGACATTGAGCGTCATAACGTCTTCCTCCACATTTTTTATGAGATTTTCGCGTTGATGCCTGCCCATTGACCCGCCGCTTGACCTGACGCAGGCAAGAGAATGCTGCCCTCGCCCGCGCAAGCTGGCAAGAAGAATAAGGCGAACGCTGGCGCGGTCGGTCTCCGGCTAAAGCATCATCCGGTAAAGTGTGACGCGGTTTTCCGAAAAGATCATGCTCAAACAAGAAGCTAAAGCGCGATGATGATTCAACCCGATCTCATCGCGCTTTTAGAATTCAACCGGCATGTGCGGCGCACAAGGGAGGGTTATTTGGCGGCGCGCTTCTTCTCGATGGCATCCCAGACCCTGGCCGCGACGTCGGGGCCGTTGAGCCGCTGAATGGCGCGGATGCCGGTCGGCGAGGTGACGTTGATCTCGGTGAGGTTGCCGTCGATCACGTCGATGCCGACGAACAGCAGGCCAAGTTCGCGCAGCGCGGGTCCGACGGTGGCGCAGATTTCGCGCTCGCGATCCGAGAGCTCGGTCGCCGCGGCCGCGCCGCCGCGCACCATGTTGGAGCGCAGGTCATCCGGCGCCGGCACGCGGTTGACGGCGCCGGCGAACTCACCGTCGACCAGGATGATGCGCTTGTCGCCATGCTTCACCTCGGGGAGGAAGCGCTGGATCACCCAGGGCTCCTTGAAGGTGACCGAGAACATGTCGAACAGCGAGCCGAAATTCATGTCCTGCGGCATCACGCGGAACACCGCGGCGCCGCCATGGCCGTGCAACGGTTTCATGACGACGGCGCCATGCTGATCGCGGAATGCGTTGATCTCGTCGAGGTCGCGCGAGATCAGGGTCGGCGGCATCAGCTGCGGGAAATTCATCACGAACAGCTTTTCCGGCGCGTTGCGCACGCTGGCCGGGTTGTTGACCACCAGCGTCTTCGGATGAATGCGCTCGAGGAAATGGGTCGAGGTGATATAGGCGAGGTCGAACGGCGGATCCTGCCGCAGCAGCACGACGTCGAAGCCATTGAGCGCCTCGCGCTTCGGCTCGCCCAGCGTGAAGTGATTGCCGACCTCGTCGCGCACGGTGAGAGACTGCATCGGTGCCACCAGCTCCTCGCCGCGCAGCGACAGTCTATCTGGCGTGTAATAGGAAATGCCGTGGCCGCGTTTCTGGGCTTCGAGCAGCAGCGCAAAGGTGGAATCGCCGCGGATGTTGATGCGCGCGATGGGATCCATCTGGACGGCGATCTTCAATTTCATAAGCGTATCCCGCGAGGTCTGGAGGTAACTTTAAGGGCTGGCGTCGAATGCCGCTAACAGATGGCGCGGCAGGCTCTTCGGCGCAATCAGCACGGCGTCGAATCTGAGATCAAATTCGGCATGTTCGGGATGCGCCATCAGCCAGGCCTGGGCGGCATTGACGATGCGCTGCTGCTGGCGTGGCGTCACCGCATAGGCGGCGTCATCGAGGCTGGCACGAGCCTTGACCTCGACGAAGGCGAGCAGATTGCGCCGGCGCACCACCAGGTCGATCTCGCCATAGGGGGTGCGGAAGCGTCTTGCCAGGATGCGATAGCCCTTGGCGATCAACAGGGCGGCGGCGCGGCTTTCGGCCGATATGCCGGTGCGGAATGCCGCGACGCGCTCGGGCGAGGCGCTGTCAGTTTTTGCCATCGCCGTCCCCGACGGTCTTCGCCAGCTCGAGGGCGCGGGCGTAGACCTCGCGGCGCGGGCGGCCCGACAGTTCGACCGCGTGCGCGACCGCATCCTTGACGCTGCCGCGGGCGAGCTGCGCGCGCAGGAGATCGTCGAGCGCGCCCTGGTCCATCACGCCGGCATCATCGGCCGGCGGTCCGACGACGAGCACGAATTCGCCGCGCGTTTCCAGCACATCGGCGCCTGCCGCAAGCTCGGCGACCGGCGCGCGATTGACCTCCTCATGCAGCTTGGTCAGCTCGCGGCAGATCGCGGCATCGCGACTACCCATGATCGCGGCGAGATCGCGCAGCGTGTCCTGCACGCGATTGCCCGATTCGAACATCACGAGCGTCGCATCGATCCGCGCCAGCTCGGTCAGCCGAGCGCGGCGCGCGTGCTCCTTCGTTGGCAAAAATCCCTCGAAAAAGAACCGGTCGGTCGGCAGCGCCGCGACCGACAGCGCCGTCAATACCGACGACGGCCCCGGCACCGCGATGACGGCATGCCCGGCGGCGCAGACCTCACGCACCAGCTTGAAGCCGGGATCTGAGATCAGCGGCGTGCCGGCGTCCGAGACCAGCGCGATCGAGGCGCCCAGCGCCAGCCGTTCCAGGATCTTCGGCCGCGCCTGCGCGGCGTTATGCTCGTGATAGGGCGCAAGCTCGGCCGTGATCGCGTAACGCTCGGTCAGCCGGCGCGTAATTCTTGTGTCCTCGCAGGCAATGATGTCGACGCCCGCCAGCGTCTCCAGCGCGCGCAGGGTGATGTCGGCGAGATTTCCGATCGGGGTCGCGACCAGATGGAGCCCGGGCGTGGCCCTTGGCGCCGCCAGCAGCTGGCCGCCGATCGAAAAGGTTTTGGCCGCAGCGCCCGCCGTGGCGTCAGGACTGTGGAGGGAACTGGCTTTTGCGCGCATAATGCCAATCTAGAGGGATGGCAGCGCTTGCGCCACACCCGCAGGGGTGTTGCTTGAAGGTCGCTGCGCCGGAAATGTGGGCCGCGGCAACGGCGCCGCGGGGCCATAATCCTTTTGTTCCGGTTAACTATTCGCCGACAATATGCCTGAATCCACCCGCCTCATCAGAGCCGGATGGAGTCCTGGCCGATCATGGTCGGCCAAGAGAAGAGAGACGATGGAAGGCCCGCATCACCACAAGTCCCCGCCGTCGGGCACGACCCGGCGGACCGCGCTTGGTCTTATCGTGGGCGCGCCGCTGCTGTCGGCCTGCTCCGGTATCCAGCAAAGCCTGAGCCAGTTCTCCAGTCCGTTCGGCGGCGGCCAAGAGGCGGGACCCGCCGGCCCGCAGCAACAGCCGCAAGCGGTCGGTACCGGGCAAGTCAAGATCGGGCTGATCCTGCCGCTGTCGGCATCCGGCAATGCCGGGCTCGCCGCGCAGTCGATGCGGAACGCCGCCGAAATGGCGCTGGCGGAATTTCAGAACCCGAACATTCAGCTGCTGATCAAGGACGATGGCGGCAGTTCGCAAGGCGCGGCGCAGGGCACCCAGCAGGCGCTGTCGGAAGGGGCCGAGATCATTCTGGGACCGCTGTTCGCGGGCTCCGTGCCGGCCACGGCGCAACTCACGCGGCCGCGCGGAACGTCGGTGATCGCGTTCTCCACCGATTCAAGCGTGGCCGGACGCGGCGTCTATCTCTTGAGCTTCCTGCCGGAGTCCGACATCAATCGGATCGTCGATTATTCCGCCGGGATCGGTAAGCGCTCATTCGCCGCGATGGTGCCCGACAACGCCTATGGCAATGTGGTCGAGGCCGCGTTCAAGCAGGCGGTCGGCCGCAAGAACGGCCGCGTCGTCGCATTCGAGAAATACGGCGCCGATCGCGCAACGCCGGCACGGACCGTGGCACAGGCGCTCGGCCAGGCCGATACGCTGCTGATTGCCGACGATGGCGATTCGGTCGTCGCGACCGCCGATGCGCTGACCGCGGCCGGCGCCAATCTGCGCAACATCCAGCTGCTCGGCACCGGGCTGTGGGACAATCCGCGGGTGTTCGCGAGCCCCGTGCTGCAGGGCGGCCTCTACGCCGCGCCAGACCCGTCCGGCTTCCGCAGCTTCGCCGGCCGCTACCGCGCCAAATATGGCGGCGAGCCGGTGCGGACCGCGACGCTGGCCTATGATGCCGTCGCGCTGATGGCGGCGCTGGCGCGCACCCAAGGCGCACAGCGCTTCGCGCCGGAGACGCTGACCAATCCATCCGGCTTTGCCGGCATCGACGGCCTGTTCCGCTTCCGCTCCGACGGCACCAATGAACGCGGCCTTGCGGTCATGAAGGTGGCGTCCGGCGGCGGCACACCGGTTGCGGGGTCGCCGAAGAGTTTTGGGGCTTAATTTTCGTCAGGCGGGCAAGCTGCCTTGTCGAGCGCCGGAACCCGCCAGCTACTTTGCATGGGGTTGTTTTCGATATTTTGGCAGCGTGCACGCAGAGCGTTTTCGAGCGAAGTGGATGCCGGTTCGCGTGAAGAAAACGCGTCAAAACAAGAATCTAGAGCCCCGTTCCGATTCATCGGAACGGGATAGGCTCTAGGCGGCGAGATCCGCGACGACGGCGTCGAGCACCGGGAATCCTGACTTCGTCACGCGCAGCCGTCCGTCGGCGTCGACGGCGATCGCGCCTTCCTCGCGCAGCATTGTGATCCGCTGCGGGTCGAGCTGGCGGCCGGACAGTGCCGCATAGCGCTTGGGGTCGATGCCCTCGGCAAGCCGCAGCCCCATCAGCAAAAATTCGTCGGCACGCTCCTCGCTGTTGAGGCTGTCATCGGTGACGACGCCGTGGCCGCGTTCCTCGACATTCAACAGCCAGGCCTCGGGGCGCCGCTCGGTCGCGGTCGCGTGCCTGACGCCATCGATGTCGAGCCGGCCATGCGCACCGGGGCCGATGCCGGCATATTCCTCACCGCGCCAGTAGACGAGGTTGTGCTTGCACTCCGCCCCAGTGCGGGCGTGATTGGAGATCTCGTAGGCCGGCAATCCCTCGCGGGCGCAGACCTCCTGCGTCACGTCGTAGAGCGCGCGCGCGGTCGCTTCATCCGGCGTCTGCAATTTGCCGGCGGCATGCAGCCCGAAGAACGGCGTGCCTTCCTCGATCGTGAGCTGATAGAGCGACAGATGCTCGGCGGCTTCCGAGATCGCCTGCTTCAACTCGCTCGCCCACATCTGCGGCGTCTGGTCGGGCCGCGCATAGATCAGATCGAACGAGTAACGGTCGAACGCGCTTCGCGCGATCGCAACCGCGTCGAGCGCTTCGCGCGCGGTGTGCAGGCGGCCCAATGCCTTCAGCGATGCGTCATCAAGTGCCTGCACGCCGAGCGAGACGCGATTGACGCCGGCCGCGCGATAGCCGCGAAAGCGCGTCGCCTCGACGCTGGTCGGGTTGGCTTCGAGCGTGACCTCGACGTCGCGCGCCACCGACCAGTGCTTACCGATGGCGTCGAGCACGGCGCCGACGGTCTGCGGCTGCATCAGTGACGGCGTGCCGCCGCCGAGGAAGATCGAGGTGACCTCGCGCCCCGGCACCCGCGCGGCCGTGGTCTCGATCTCGCGGGCGAAGGCGCGCACGAAGCGCTCCTCGTCGACGGGCGCATGCCGCACGTGGCTGTTGAAATCGCAATACGGGCATTTCGACAGGCAGAACGGCCAGTGCACGTAGACGCCAAAGGCTTTCCGTTCAGCGTGGCTCAAGGCAAATCTCCGCGAGCTTCACGAAGGCGCGGGCGCGATGCGACAGGCCAAGCCCGAGCGGCGGCAGGCCGTGCTTCTCGATGCTGGTCATCTCGCCGAAGGTCCGCGTATGGCCGTCGGGCAGGAAGGCCGGATCATAGCCGAAGCCGGCGGTGCCGCGTGGCGGCCAAACCAGGGTTCCGTCGGCGCGGGCCTCGACCTCCTCGAGGTGATCATCGGGCCACGCCACGCACAGGGCGGAGACGAAATGCGCACTTCGCCGGTCCGGCGCGGTGGCGCCGCGCTCCTGCAGCAAACGTTCGATCCGCGTCATCGCCGCCATGAAATCCTTACCTTCGCCGGCCCAGCGCGCCGAATAGATCCCGGGTGCGCCGTCGAGCGCGTCGACCACGAGGCCGGAATCGTCCGCGAAAGCCGGCAGTCCGGTCGCTTTCGCCGCGGCGATCGCCTTGATCGCCGCATTGGCGCGAAAACTGTCACCGGTCTCCTCGGGCTCGGCGAGGCCGAGCTCGCCGGCCGACACCGCCTCCACGCCATGCGGCGCCAGCAGTTCCCGCATCTCGGCGAGCTTGCCGGGATTATGGGTGGCGATGACGAGCCTTCCGGTGATTCGGCGATGCATGACCAATCTGACTACGCCACCGCGATCTTTTGCAAGTCGACCAGACGCGCGACACCTTTGCGCGCCAGCGCCATCAGCGCCAGAAACTCGTCCTGCGAGAACGGCGTCTTCTCGGCGGTGCCCTGCACCTCGATGATGCGGCCGTCGCCGGTCATGACGAAATTGGCGTCGGTGTCGGCCTCGGAGTCCTCGGCATAGTCGAGGTCGAGAACCGGCGTGCCCTGGTAGATGCCGCAGGAGATCGCCGCCACATTGTCGCGCAACACGTTGGTCTTCAGCATGTTGCGGGCCTTCATCCAGTTGATGCAGTCGGCCAGCGCCACCCAGGCACCGGTGATCGAGGCGGTGCGGGTGCCGCCATCGGCCTGGATGACGTCGCAATCGACCGTGATCTGGCGCTCGCCGAGCGCCTCCAGATCGACGGCCGCGCGCAGCGAACGGCCGATCAGCCGCTGGATCTCGACCGTGCGGCCGCCCTGCTTGCCGGCGGAGGCCTCACGGCGGGTGCGTTCCAGGGTGGCGCGCGGCAGCATGCCGTATTCGGCGGTCACCCAGCCGCGGCCCTGGCCCTTCAGCCAGGGCGGCAGCCGCTCTTCCAGCGTGGCGGTCACCAGCACATGGGTGTCGCCGAACTTCACCATGCAGGAACCCTCGGCATATTTGACGACGCCGCGTTCCAGCGACACGGGACGCAGTTCATCGGGCGCACGGCGGCTTGGCCGCATGAAATCCTCCAAAAATCCGAGATATATGGCTGGGCGTGCTTGTAGGAGGGGGAACGGGCAGCGGCAAGGGTTTTCGGCCCTGGGTTGGCCAGGTACCGGGGGCTGAATGCATGCTTGTCACCGGCCTCTCGGAGCGACAGATTAGGCAGCAATTGTGAGGGACTGGAGTGTGACTCATCACGATCCGATTGGCCTGATCGCACCGCATGCGGGGCTCGCCCAGCTCAACGAGCGTTCGCGCGACATTTTTCGTCAAATCGTCGAAAGCTACCTTGCGACCGGCGAGCCGGTCGGCTCGCGCAACATCTCGCGCCTGATCGCATTACCGTTGTCGCCGGCCTCGGTCCGCAATGTGATGTCGGACCTCGAGCAGCTCGGGCTGATCTATGCGCCGCACACCTCGGCGGGCCGGCTGCCGACCGAACTTGGCTTGCGTTTCTTCGTC
Organism: Bradyrhizobium sp. 27S5; assembly: GCF_037217225.1. NCBI lineage: Bacteria > Pseudomonadati > Pseudomonadota > Alphaproteobacteria > Hyphomicrobiales > Nitrobacteraceae > Bradyrhizobium > Bradyrhizobium sp. 27S5. The sequence goes on along the minus strand of NZ_CP147714.1, from coordinate 9,037,318 downwards.
GACGCCCTGATGCAGGTCGGCGACCTCACCGAGGCCGAGCGTCAATCGATCCAGACCCAGCTGGCCGCCGTCGGCCGTGCGCAATCCGTCGAGGCGGCGCTTGGCGAGGCGCTGACGCAGCTGTCGGGGCTGACCCGTGCCGCCGCGGTGGTGCTGACGCAAAAGTCGAATGCGCGGCTGAAGCACATCGAATTCGTGCGGCTGGAGCCGGAGAAGGCGCTGGTCGTGCTGGTCGGCGAAGACGGCCAGGTCGAAAACCGGGTGCTGGCGCTGCCGCCGGGCGTTCCATCGTCGGCGCTGACCGAAGCGACCAATTTCCTCAATGCGCGGATCCGTGGCCGGACGCTGGCCGAAGCGCGGCTCGAGCTCGAGACGGCATTGACGCAAAACCGCGCCGAGCTCGATCAGCTCACGCAAAAGGTCGTCGCGGCCGGCATCGCGAGCTGGTCCGGCGGCGCGAACGAGGACCGCCAGCTGATCGTGCGCGGCCACGCCAATCTGCTCGAGGATCTGCATGCGCTCGACGACCTCGAGCGCATCAAGTCGCTGTTCGACGATCTCGAGACCAAGCGCGGCGTGATCGATCTGCTCGGCCGCGCCGAACGCGGCGAGGGCGTGCGGATTTTCATCGGTTCGGAGAACAAGCTGTTCTCGCTGTCGGGTTCCTCCACCATCATCGCGCCATACGGCGACGCCCAGGGCCGGATCGTCGGCGTGCTCGGCGTGATCGGACCGACGCGGCTGAACTATGCGCGGGTAATCCCGACGGTGGATTATGCCGCGCGCATCGTCAGCAAGATGCTGGGCGGCTGATCGGAGCGAAATTCGGTTTCATTTGACGGGTTTCTTGACGCGAAGTGGAGGTGCGCTGGCCCTAACCGGTATGTTGCGCTTGATTTTCGCCGCTCAAAGCACGATATCCCGGGCAGCAATCCCCAAGATTTGAACCGACGCGAGTTTTCGAGAAGGCAAGCCATGACCGATCCGAACCGGGCCAATGACAACACCGAGAATTCGGCGCCGACGGGTGAACCCGTGGTCTCGAAGCCCTACATCATGCCTGACGATCCCGAGGTGGGATCGGCTGAGGCGCTGACCAAGGAACTCGCCGAGGCGCGCGACCGGACGCTGCGCACGCTGGCCGAGATGGAGAACCTCCGTCAGCGCACCCGCCGCGAGGTTGCCGACGCCAAGACCTATGGCATCACCGGCTTTGCCCGCGACGTGCTCGACATCGCCGACAATCTGCAGCGCGCGCTCGACGCCGTGCCGGCCGAGACCAAGGAAGCCGCCGATCCCGGCCTGAAGGCGCTGCTCGAAGGCGTCGAGCTGACCGAGCGCTCGCTGCTCAACACGCTGGAAAAGAACGGCGTCAAGAAGTTCGATCCGATCGGCGAGAAGTTCGATCCGAACTTCCAGCAGGCGATGTTCGAAGTGCCGGACACGTCGGTGCCGTCGGGCACCGTGGTGCAGGTCGTGCAGGCCGGCTACATGATCGGCGAGCGCATCCTGCGTCCGGCACTGGTCGGTGTCTCCAAGGGCGGCGCCAAGGCCGCCCCAGGCGCCGACATCACCGCCTGATCCAATGTCTCACGCGATATCCGACGACTGGATCCGCTTGACGCCGGCCTTGTCCATATCGGCCCAGGCCTTGGCCAACGATCCCTGGGTGTCGATGCCGCGGCAGGCATCCTCCACCACATAGGTTTCGAAGTCGGCCTTGCGCGCATCGAGCGCGGTCCAGGCCACGCAGAAATCGGTGGCGAGCCCGGTGACGAATACGCGATTGATCTTGCGCGCCGTCAGATAGGCGCCGAGCCCGGTGGTGGTCTTGCCGTCGGCCTCGGTGAAGGCGGAGTAGCTGTCGACGTCCTTGTGAAATCCCTTGCGGATGATCAGCCCGGCCTGCGGGATCGCGAGTTCCTTCGACAGCGCGGCGCCGTCGGTGCCCTGCACGCAGTGATCGGGCCACAGCACCTGCTTGCCATAAGCGAGGTCGATGGTCTCGAACGGCTTCTTGCCGGCATGGACCGAGGCAAAGGAGACGTGACCGGGCGTGTGCCAGTCCTGCGTCATCACCACATTGGCAAAGCTCTTGGCGATCTTGTTGATCACCGGCACCACCTGCTCGCCGTCCTTCACCGCGAGGCTGCCGCCGGGCAGGAAGCAGTTCTGCACGTCGATCACGAGCAGCGCGGAGCCGTCGTCGGGCTTGATCGCGGCGGCCCAGAGATTCCTGGGAACCAGCGTCGCGAGCGCGATCGTGCCAAGGCCTGCAACAATCCGTCGTCGATCGAACATCGCGCCCTCCTCGCTTTGTGTGATTATCGCGCGAGGAGGCTAGTTCCGTTCGTGGAGCTGCGAAAGCCCGATTTTTCGGAGGGCTTTACGAAAGGGATCAGCCGCGCGGCTGGATGCCGTCGCGCACCGCGCGGAAGCGCGGGAAGGCCTTCTCCCAATCGGTGCGCGGCGAGCTGCCGATGATGCGCATCGAGGTTTGCGCGCCGAACCGCAGCCACTGCACGATGGTCACCGGGGTGTTGTCCTTGCCGCTGACGGCGTCGATCCGGGTCTCGAAGCCGGGCTGGCCGTCGATCCGGATCGGCTCGGACATGGTGATCCGCCCGTCGCGCACGCCGGGGATCGTAGTCGCGATCTGCTGGGCGAAGCGGCCGCGATCATCGGGTGTGGCCGGGGCCGAGCCGATGATGCCAAGCAGCAAGAAGGGCTTGGTCTCGAGGGCCTTCTCGTCGCCGTCGGCCATCAGCAATGCTGCGCCCGGCGCCAGCATGCGGATATTCTTGAAACCGCTGAGCTCGGTGACCTTGAACGGCATCATGCCGAGCTGCTCGTCGACCGGCACCTCGTTGCGGATCTGGGCGGTGGCGAACATCTGCCGCACGGCGTCGTCGGTGTAGATCTTGCTCGCATTCTCCGGCACTTGCACAGCGACATAGCCGGAGAAGGTCGGCCCCGGCAGGATCATGGAATAGCGCCGCACATTGCTGGCGCCGTCGCGCCCACTCTCCACGGTGTAGTAGGCGAGGCCGGCCGGCGTCTCGAGGCTCTCGGGCTTGATATTCCCGGTGCCGGCGGGATTGGCCTTGAACGCGCTCACGACCTCCGCGTAGGCGTCCGCGGGCAGGTCGGCGATCAGGACCTTCACGCCCTGGTCCTCAGTCTCGAAGCCGATGAACGACTTGGCCCGGTTGAGGCCCACCAGCGGCTTCATCCCGACATGCGCGCCCGGCGGAAACACCACGTCGGCGGCGAAGCCACGACAGGTGGCAGCAATCAGCAAGGCAACCGCAACGAGAACTCGAAAAGGCGTCATGGGGGATCTACCGGTTTTGCTTGGTGGCCGCGCAACGGGCCCGGTGCAGGGCTGGGCGGCCTCTTTCAGTCGGACCGCTTTTAGCGGTTTTGATGACCCTGCAACAGGCCGCCAAATCTCAGCTCCGGGCCCGCGAGCCCGATTCCATGGGCTTTTCGCCCTGATTGGCTGGCACTTTTGAGCTTCCCGACGTGTCCACGAGCCCACCGCCTGCGGCCGCCCAGCGGCCAAACAGCGCGCCTCGGCCCGTGCGCCGCTCTCGCATACGACGTTTGTGAGCGTTCACTCAACAGCGGTGACGCCGCGCGGCGGACGTTGGCGCCCTAAATCATTGCCGATTTGTTAACTTGGCTTGGGCCTGTCTCGGGGCGTGGCTTGGGCTCGTTATGGACTTGCTTCCGGCCTGAACTGGCGCCGTAGTCGGGCTGACACAATCTTTCAAACGTCAGTCTTTTCAGGCCTCAACGTTGCGTCCAGTCCTTGCGGGCAGGACCCTCTCTCCTATATCAGGCTCACCGTCGCAATATCGCGAGTATGTGAACGTCTGGGGGTTCGGTACGGAGCGCCGTCAGGGCCCAACCAACCTGCCGCAACAAAGAGGATATCAAAACCATGGGTAAGGTCATTGGGATCGACCTCGGCACCACGAATTCGTGCGTCGCCGTAATGGATGGCAAAAACGCCAAGGTGATCGAGAACGCGGAAGGCATGCGGACGACGCCGTCGATCGTTGCTTTCACTGACGATGGCGAGCGCCTCGTCGGCCAGCCGGCGAAGCGCCAGGCGGTGACCAATCCCGAGCGTACGTTCTTTGCGGTGAAGCGCCTCATCGGCCGCCGCTATGACGACCCGATGGTCGAGAAGGACAAGAAGCTCGTTCCCTACAAGATCGTCAAGGCATCGAACGGCGACGCCTGGGTCGAAGCCGATGGCAAGACCTATTCGCCCTCGCAGGTCTCGGCCTTCATCCTGCAGAAGATGAAGGAGACCGCTGAGGCGCATCTCGGCCAGAAGGTCGAGCAGGCCGTCATCACGGTTCCCGCTTATTTCAACGACGCACAGCGTCAGGCCACCAAGGATGCCGGCAAGATCGCCGGCCTTGAAGTGCTGCGCATCATCAACGAGCCGACCGCTGCCGCGCTCGCTTACGGTCTCGACAAGTCGAAGACCGGCACGATCGCCGTGTACGATCTCGGTGGCGGCACCTTCGACGTCTCGATCCTCGAGATCGGCGACGGTGTGTTCGAGGTGAAGTCGACCAACGGCGACACCTTCCTCGGCGGTGAAGATTTCGACATGCGCCTTGTTGGTTATCTGGCCGACGAGTTCCAGAAGGAGCAGGGCATCAACCTGCGCAACGACAAGCTCGCTTTGCAGCGCCTGAAGGAGGCCGCTGAAAAGGCCAAGATCGAGCTGTCGTCGACCACGCAGACCGAAATCAATCTGCCGTTCATCACGGCTGACCAGACCGGTCCGAAGCATCTGACGATGAAGCTGACCCGCGCCAAGTTCGAGGCGCTGGTGGCCGACCTCGTCGAGAAGACCATCGAGCCGTGCCGCAAGGCGCTGAAGGATGCCGGCCTGACCGCCGGCGAGATCGGCGAAGTGGTGCTGGTCGGCGGCATGACCCGCATGCCGAAGATTCAGGAAGTCGTGAAGCAGTTCTTCGGCAAGGAGCCACACAAGGGCGTCAACCCCGACGAAGTCGTCGCGATCGGCGCTGCGATCCAGGCCGGCGTGCTGCAGGGCGACGTCAAGGACGTGCTGCTGCTCGACGTGACCCCGCTGTCGCTGGGCATCGAGACGCTGGGCGGCGTGTTCACCCGCATCATCGACCGCAACACCACGATCCCGACCAAGAAGAGCCAGGTGTTCTCGACGGCCGAAGACAATCAGGGCGCCGTCACCATCCGCGTCTTCCAGGGCGAGCGTGAAATGGCGGCCGACAACAAGATGCTTGGCCAGTTCGACCTGATGGGCATTCCGCCGGCTCCGCGCGGTATGCCGCAGATCGAGGTGACCTTCGACATCGACGCCAACGGCATCGTCAACGTCTCGGCCAAGGACAAGGCGACCGGCAAGGAGCAGCAGATCCGGATCCAGGCATCCGGCGGTCTGTCCGAAGCCGACATCGACAAGATGGTCAAGGACGCGGAGGCCAATGCGGCCGAGGACAAGAAGCGCCGCGAGGCAGTCGACGCCAAGAACCATGCCGACGGCCTGGTTCATTCGACCGAAAAGGCTTTGGCCGAGCACGGCTCGAAGATCCCGGACACCGACCGCCGCGCGATCGAAGACGCCGTCAGCGACCTCAAGGAAGCGCTGAAGGGCGACGACGCCGAGGCGATCAAGGCCAAGACCAACACGCTGGCGCAGGCTTCGATGAAGCTCGGCGAGGCCATGTACAAGCAGCAGGCCGAGGCCGATGCGGCCAAGGACGCTGCCAAGGATGACGTTGTCGACGCGGAGTTCACCGAGGTCGACGACGACAAGAACAACAAGAAATCTGCTTAAGCGGGTTTGAGATGATGGCCCTCACACCAAAGAGCACGCGACGCGTCTCGGAGGAGTGGGGGTCATTTTTCTTTAAGGCGATCGCTGCATCTTCCAGACAGGCGCAATCCTTGGCGATAGCGATGAACTCCGGACGGAATTGAAGGATGTCGACCAAGCGCTGCTATTACGAGACCCTCGAGGTCGAGCGGAACGCGGACGAGACCAAGCTGAAAACGGCTTTCCGCAAGCTCGCGATGAAGTGGCATCCGGACAAGAATCCGGGCGACTCCAGCAGCGAGGTCCGGTTCAAGGAAATCAACGAAGCCTATGAGGTGTTGAAGGACGGCGACAAGCGCGCCGCCTATGACCGCTTCGGCCATGCCGCCTTCGAGCAGGGCATGGGCGGCGGCGGTCCCGGCTTCGGCGCCGGCTTCGCCTCGTCCTTCTCCGACATTTTCGAGGACCTGTTCGGCATGGCCGGGCAGCGCCGCGGCGGCGGCGGCCGCGAGCGTGGCGCCGACCTGCGCTACAACATGGAGATCACGCTCGAGGACGCTTTCCAGGGCAAGACCGCGCAGATCGAGATCCCGGTCTCGGTCACCTGCGAATCCTGCTCGGGCACCGGCGCCAAGGCCGGCACCAAGCCGAAGACCTGCTCGCATTGTGGTGGCGCCGGCCGCATCCGGCAGGCCCAGGGCTTCTTCACGCTGGAGCGGACCTGCCCCGGCTGCCAGGGCCGCGGTCAGATGATCGAGGACGCCTGCACCTCCTGCGCCGGTTCCGGCCGGGTGACGCGCGACCGCGCGCTGTCGGTCAACATTCCCCCGGGAGTCGAGGATGGCACCCGCATTCGTCTCGCCGGCGAAGGCGAGGCCGGTGTCCGCGGTGGCCCGCCCGGCGACCTCTACATCTTCCTGTCGCTGACCACGCACCAGTTCTTCCAGCGCGATGGCGCCGACCTGCACTGCCGCGTGCCGATCTCGATGGTGACTGCAGCACTCGGCGGCGAGTTCGAGGTGCCGACCATCGACAAGGGCAAGACCAAGGTGAAGGTGCCCTCCGGCACCCAGTCGGGCCGGCGATTCCGCATCGCATCAAAGGGTATGCCGGTGCTCCGCTCGCGCCAGACCGGCGATATGTATGTCCAGGTCGTGGTCGAAACGCCGCAGAATCTGACGAAGAAGCAGCAGGAATTGCTGATGGAGTTCGAAAAGCTGTCGTCCGGTGCAACCCAGCCGGAGGCAGCGGGTTTCTTCTCTAAGGTCAAGGACTTCTTCGGAAACCGCACCACCCAGTAGTTGTCGTCGCGCTTGACCGTAACGGCTTCGATCTATACGTCTTTATGACCGTTTTCTGACAACCGCTCGATTGTGCGGTCCCGCCTGGTAGCGACATGCCCCTGCAATCGTCCGTGCGTGCGTCGAAGAAGCCCCTCCGTCTCGACGACGAGGTTCGTTTTCTCCGTTCATGGATCGAGAAGCCGCTGCATATGGGCGCAGTGATGCCGTCAGGACGGCTGCTTGCTCGCACCATGGCGCAATATGTCGATCCTGACGCGGAAGGGCCGGTGGTCGAACTTGGACCCGGCACCGGGGCGATCACCAATGCGCTGATCGAGCATGGCGTCGATCAAAAGCGGCTCGTGCTGGTCGAATACAATCCCGGTTTCTGCGCATTGCTGCGCGAACGCTATCCGCAGGCCAGGGTGGTCCAGGGCGACGCCTACAGGCTTCGCGATACGCTGTGGGAGGTGCTGAAGTCTCCCGCCTCCGCGATGGTCTCCGGCCTGCCGCTGGTCACCAAGCCGATGCTGACCCGCCTCAGGCTGGTCCGCGACGCCTTCCTGGCGCTCGCTCCCGGTGCGCCCTTTGTGCAGTTCACCTATTCGGTGGTGCCCCCGATTCCGAAGTCGCTGCCCGGCGTGTCCACAGAGGCGTCCGAGCGGATCTGGATGAACCTTCCGCCCGCGCGGGTCTGGGTGTATCGCAAGGGCTGATCGCCCTGCGGTGTCGCGCTGGGCGGCGCGCGCCCTAACCGCGATTTCGAAATGTCAGCGCTGAAAATCCTCGTGATCCCGGGATCGCTTCGATCCGGCTCGCTCAATACGAAGCTCGCTGCCGTGCTGGCGCAGGAGCTCGCGCAGCTGGGGGCCGACGTCACGCGCATCTCGCTCGGCGATTTTCCGCTGCCGATCTATGACGGCGACCTGCAGGCGAAATCGGGCGTGCCGCAGCACGCGGTCAATTTGAAGCGGATGATCGGCGCCCATCATGGCGTCCTGATCGTGACGCCGGAATACAATTCCTCGGTGCCGGCGCTGGTGAAGAACACGATCGACTGGGTGAGCCGCGTGCAGGATCCGCACGAGGCCCGCGGCCAGGTGTTCCATGGCCGCGCCTTCGCGATCGCAGCGGCATCCGGCAACCGGCTCGGCGGCACGCGCGCGCTGGCGGCGCTGCGCCTGATCCTGTCGGCGTGCCACGCGACCGTGATCCCGAGCCAGCTCGCGCTGTCATTCGCCGAGCAGGCCTATGACGATATGGATCATCTGAAGCACCAGGCCGACATCGACGCGATGCGCGCGCTGGTGCGGCAGCTGGTCGACCATTCCCAACGCATGATGTGAGGTGACATGCAGCCAGCCAAGATCGCTCCAAGAGACCGGTTGATTGCGGCGCTCGATCTGCCGTCCGTCGCTAGCGCCGAGGCGATGATCGACAGGCTCGGCGACAGCGTCACCTTCTACAAGATCGGTTATCAGCTCGGTTATGCCGGCGGCCTCACGCTGGCGAAGCAGCTCGCAGGCAGCGGCAAGAAGGTGTTTCTCGATCTCAAGCTGCACGACATCGGCAACACGGTCGCGCGCGGGGTCGAAAGCGTCGCCGGTCTCGGCGCGACCTTCCTCACCGTGCATGCCTATCCGCAGACCATGAAGGCGGCAGTCGAGGCACGCGCCGGCTCTACCCTCAAGATCCTCGCGGTGACGGTGCTGACCTCCTACGACGACAACGATCTTCAGGCCGCGGGCTACCGCCTCAGCGTCTCCGATCTCGTCGAAGTGCGCGCCAGGCAAGCGCAGGCGCTCGGTGTCGACGGCCTCGTCAGCTCGCCCGAGGAAGCCGCAGCCTTGCGCAAGATCGTCGGCGATCAGATGAACCTGGTGACGCCGGGCATCCGCCCCGCGGGCTCTGCCACCGGCGACCAGAAGCGCATCATGACGCCGGCCCGTGCGATCGCCGCCGGCGCCGACTATCTGGTGGTCGGGCGTCCGGTGATGGAAGCCGCCGATCCGAAGGCCGCAGCCGAAGCCATTCACGCCGAAATCGCCGAGACGCTCGCCTGAACAACAACGAGGGAGAACAGAGATGGCGAAGGGATACTGGATTGGACGCGTGGACGTTCACAATGAGGAGGGCTACAAGCCCTACATGGCGGCCAACCCGGCGATCTTCCAGAAATTCGGCGGCAAGTTCATTGTTCGCGGCGGCAAGTTCACCGGCGTCGAGGGCCAGAGCCGCTCGCGCAACGTCGTGATCGAATTCCCGGACTATCAGACCGCGCTCGCCTGCTACAACTCGCCGGAATACCAGACCAACCTCAAGGTGCGGCAGCCGCATTCGATCGCCGACCTCATCATCATCGAGGGGCACGACAGCCCGTAGCCCGGACACCAGGCCGCCGGTTCGATTGCCGGGAACAGCCGTGGGATTCGTCCGTTGGAGCCATGATATCGGCCCGGAAAAGCGGTTTCCCCTTTTCCGGATCATGCTTTATACGGCCTGCAGAGGTGAGCCATGGCTGACATGCGTCTGATTGTTGCGGGAGCCGGCGGCCGGATGGGCCGCACGCTGACGCGGGTGATTTCCGAAACCCCGGGGGCGGTGCTGGTCGGCGCGCTGGAAGCGCCGGGCTCGGAGCTGCTCGGCAAGGACGCCGGCGTGCTCGCCGGCCTTCCCGCCAATGGCGTCGCGCTGTCGGCCGATCTGTGGTCGATGTCGGCGGGCGCCGACGGCATCCTGGATTTCACCGTGCCGGCCGCGACCATCGCCAATGTCGCGATCGCGGCCGAGCGCGGCCTCGTCCACGTCATCGGCACCACCGGCATGTCGCAGTCCGACGATGCGGTGATCCGGAGCGTCACCGACCGCGCCATCGTGGTGAAGTCGGGCAATATGAGCCTCGGCGTCAATCTGCTCGCCGCGCTGGTCAAGCGCGTCGCGCAGTCGCTCGACCAGAGTTTTGACATCGAAATTCTCGAGCTGCACCACAAGTCCAAGATCGACGCGCCGTCGGGCACCGCCCTGATGCTCGGCGAGGCGGCCGCTGCCGGACGCAAGATCGCGCTCGATCAGCATTGGGCGCGCGGCCGCGATGGCCTGACCGGCGCGCGGCGTGCGGGCGATATCGGCTTTGCCTCGTTGCGCGGCGGCACCGCGGCCGGCGATCACAGCGTGATCTTTGCCGGTCCGTCGGAGCGCATCACGCTGTCGCATCATGCCGAGGACCGCGCGCTGTTCGCGCAGGGCGCGCTGAAGGCGGCGCTGTGGGCGCATGGCAAGAAGCCCGGCATGTACTCGATGGCCGACGTGCTCGGGTTGAGCGACTGAGATCGCCCCGACGAGATGAAATCCAGCTAAGCGAAACGGAATCTGAAATGAGTGATCGCCTTCTTGTGCTCGTTCGTCACGGTCAGAGCGAATGGAATCTGAAGAACCTGTTCACCGGGTGGAAGGACCCTGATCTCACCGAGCAGGGCATCGCCGAGGCCAAGGACGCCGGCCGCAAGCTGAAGGCGCAGGACCTGTCGTTCGATGTCGCCTTCACGTCCGATCTGACGCGCGCGCAGCACACGCTGAAGCTGATGCTCGCGGAGATCGGCCAGACCGGATTGCCGACCACGAAGAATCTGGCGCTCAACGAGCGCGACTATGGCGATCTCTCCGGCCTCAACAAGGACGACGCCCGCAAGAAGTGGGGCGAGGACCAGGTCCTGATCTGGCGCCGTTCCTACGACGTGCCGCCGCCTGGCGGCGAAAGCCTGAAGGACACGCTGGCGCGCACGCTGCCCTACTACGTGCAGGAGATCCTGCCCGGCGTGCTGCGCGGCCAGCGCACGCTGATCGCCGCCCACGGCAATTCGCTGCGCGCGCTGATCATGGTGCTGGAGAAGCTGACGCCGGAGCAGATCCTCAAGCGCGAACTCGCGACCGGCGCTCCGGTGGTCTATCGGCTCAACGCCGATTCCACCGTTGCTTCAAAGGTCGATCTGGCGGGGTAGGCTTAGGCCATCACTCCGCTCAACCCGTCATCCTGAGGTGCGAGCGGAGCGAGCATCGAAGGATGCACGGCCACCAGCCGGGCCGTCGACCCTTCGAGACGCGCTTCGCGCTCCTCAGGGTGACGGTGTGAGGCTGGAAGCCTGGCTTAAGGAAGTCAGCCGTAAGATGGGTTTCGGTTCGCTCTACCCATCCTTGTATTAGCGCGCTGGGTTAGACTGGCCTCGTTCCGTGAGGAATGGCCCAGCTCGGGTAGCCGCCCGGGCTGGGCCGCTGATCGATCGGATCGTTACCCATCGAAGCCTTGAGGGCTGTCGTTCGTAGCAAGATCGCGATCGGCACTTCATCGGGACCCGCATGGTTGAACGAACTTTAGGTTCGCATCACAAGGGAGGGTCGAGGAAGATGGCCAAGCGTACCACAATCTGTGCCGGGATCGATACCGGCAAGCGCAAGCTCGACGTGGCGCTCGACGGCAACTCGGAGCAGCTGCAGGTGGAGAACACGGCAGAAGGTCACAAGGCGCTGCTGGAGTGGCTTGGGCGGCGCAAGGTCAAGCGGGTTGGGATCGAGGCGAGCGGTGGCTATGAGCAAGCCGTCGTCGCCGAGTTACGGCGCATGCGGTTTGTCGTCGTGGTGTTCCAGCCGGCGCAAGTGCGTGCCTATGCCAAATACCGCGGGCAACGTGCCAAGAACGATCGGATCGACGCGGCTCTGATCGCCGCCTGCGCCGCTGCGGTCAACAAGATCCACCCGGCCCCTGACGCAAGATTATCGCCCTTGGCCGGGCAGCTGACACTGATCGATCAGATCGGAGAGGATATCACGCGGTTCAAGAACCGGCTCGAGAGCTGTCGCGATGCGCGTATCCAAAAGCTCTGGAAGGAAGATATCGTCCGCCTGGCCAAGCGCGAACGCGTCGAGTTCAAGGCTTTGGTGGCAGCGATCCGCGAACATCACGATCTCGCTGCCCGGCTCGATCTGATCTACAGCGTCGGCGGGGCCGGGCTGCCGACTGCGGTCGCCATTCTGGTGCGCATGCCGGAGATCGGCCAAATCAGCCGCGAGCAGGCCGCAGCTCTTGCGGGCCTTGCGCCTTATGATGACGACAGCGGAGAGCATATTGGCGCTCGTCACATCATCGGTGGACGCAAGCGCCTGCGAGAGGCGCTCTATGCTGCAGCGCTGGCGGCGTCGTTCCGCTGGAATCCGCAGCTCATCGCCCTTTACAAGCGACTGATCGCCGCCGGTAAGGGTCACAAGCGCGCGCTAATCGCCTGCGCCAGGAAGCTGCTCGTCTTCATCAACGCCGTAGTGGCCCGAGGCACCCCTTGGCAAGCTGACATGTCAGCTGTTCCAGCAGCCTGAAGCGTTTCTTTGTTCGACCGGGGCGCCGTTTCTTCGTCCCGACCTGCCGTCACCAGGACGTCGCGCACAGCGGCCGTCAAGGATGGCCGTCGCTCAAATGCCACCACATCCTCACCCTCAACAGGCCACGCCTTGATGGCCGCGAGCACGGCGTCAGCATCAACGGCGATCGGACAATTCAATCGCACACAACCGAAAGAGCTAATGGTTGCTACAATCAGGCTAATGCAACCCGACCTGGCCGGCTTCCCAGCCGAGCATCGCCTGCTTGCGGGTGATGCCCCAGTGATAGCCGGTCAGCGCGCCGCTCTTGCCGAGTGCGCGATGGCACGGCACCACGAACGACACCGGATTGCGGCCGACCGCGGCGCCGACCGCGCGCGAGGCCTTCGGGTTGCTGATCTTGCAGGCGATGTCGGAATAGCTCACCGCGCGCCCCATCGGCACCTTGAGCAGCGTTTCCCACACCCGCACCTCGAAGTCGGTGCCGATCAGGACCACGCGCAGGGGCTGGTCCGCCCGCCACAACCTTGTATCGAACACGCGCTGCGCCAGTGCCGTGGTGCCGCCGGTGTCCTCGACAAAGGTCGCGCTCGGCCAGCGTCGCTTCATGTCGGCGAATGCAGTCTGCTCATCGCCGGGGTCGGCGAAGGCAAGTCCCGCGAGCCCGCGATCGGTTGCGATCACGATCGCGGTGCCAAACGGCGAGGGGTGGAAGCCGTAGCGCAGCGTCATGCCGCCGCCGCCGGTCTTCCATTCGCCTGGCGACATCGCCTCATGCGTGACGAACAGATCGTGCAGCCGTCCCGGTCCTGAGAGACCCGAGTCGAGCGCCGCGTCGAGCACGCTGGCGGAATCGCGCAGCAGGTTCTTGGCGTGATCCAGGGTCAGCGCCTGCATGAAGCCCTTCGGCGTGAGCCCGGCCCAGCGGCGGAACAGATGATGGAGTTCATCCGGCGTGACGGCGGCGGCATCGGCCATCGCTTCGATGGTCGGCTGCGTGCGCCAGTGCTCCGAGATGAACGCGATGGCGCGCCGCACCGAATCATAGTCGCGCAGCGCGGCGTTCTGGGGGCCCGGCTTGGCCAGGCGCTGGTCATGTATGGCGAGTGTCATCATGGTGTCTGATTTAGGAGCCATGGCGCAATCAAACCACCCGATTTCTGACAAGCTTACTCAAGCGATGGGGTTGTAGGTCGGGCCGCGTTTCGCGGTGTTCAGCGCAGCCGTCAAGGCTTTGGAAAAGCTGGCCTTTTCGTCGGGGCCGAGGAAGCTGCCGATGCTGATCCGGCGGCCCCGGGACACCAGATAAAGCCGCTCGATGCCGAATTCTTCGTGCGAGATCTGCTCGAACCGCACCCAGAGCGGATTGAGCACCCATTCCGCCACATGGCCGCGGTGACTTATCCTGCGGACCCGCAGTTCCGACGGCGTCACCGTGATCTCCTCGCTGGCTCTGGCGGTGCGGAAATTGACCTTGAACGCCCAGTAGATCACCAGCACGTCGAGCCCGAAGAAGCCGAAGATCGGCCAGGCGCCCAGCCACCAGAACACCACGCCGGCGATGAAGCTGACCACGGTGACGAATGACATCAGCACGATGAAGCCCGTGCGGTTCAGCGAGCGGTGCGGCGTCAGCAATGCCGAGAACAGCTTTGGCTCGGCCCCGGCGTCATCAGCCTCGAGGTCACCAGTCTCAACGTTACTGGCCCTGAAGTCGTCGCTGGGATCAAAGTCGTTGCCTGCGGTCATGACGTATCAGTATATCCCGTTCATGGCCAAAATCATCCGCTCTCAACGCGCCAGCTCATCAAGCGTTCGGTCCGCACCGAAGAAGGCCGCGAAAACGCCAAAGCCGCTGCCCAAACGTTCGGCAAAGACGGCGGCCAAGAAGGTCGCCAAGAAGGCCGCAACACCAAAGCCGTGGACGGCGGCGGAGGTCTACGAGGCCTTCGACCGGTTCCGCAAAGCCAATCCCGAGCCGAAGGGCGAGCTCGAGCATCTCAACCCCTACACGCTGCTGGTTGCGGTGGTGCTGTCGGCGCAGGCGACCGACGCCGGCGTCAACAAGGCGACACGGGCGCTGTTTGCGATCGCCGACACGCCGGAGAAGATGCTTGCGCTCGGCGAAGACAAAGTGCGCGAGTACATCAAGACCATCGGGCTCTATCGCAACAAGGCCAAGAACGTCATCGCGCTCTCTGAGAAGTTGATCACCGAATTCGGCAGCGAGGTACCGCGCACGCGCGCCGAGATCGAGTCATTGCCCGGTGCCGGTCGCAAGACCGCGAATGTGGTGCTCAACATGGCATTCGGCGAACACACGATGGCGGTCGACACCCATGTGTTTCGCGTCGGCAACCGCACCGGGCTCGCGCCCGGCAAGACGCCGCTTGAGGTCGAGCTCGGACTCGAGAAGGTGATCCCGACGGAGTTCATGCTGCACGCCCATCACTGGTTGATCCTGCATGGCCGCTATACCTGCCTCGCGCGCGGGCCGCGTTGCGAAGTATGTCTGATCAATGATCTTTGCCGGTGGCCGGAAAAGACCGTCTGAGCCATGATCGTCATCATGTGCTAACCGGTTGTCTCGCGTTCCGGCGTAACTGAGGAGAGTGTGGCGTGACAGAGCAGGTTCAGGGCGGTCCGTCACAAGCCAGCCAGACCGCGCCCGCACCGGTACCGGCGCCAGCCAAGCCGCAGCCTGCGGCGAACGGTTTCTGGGGCCGCTTCGCCATTCCGCTGTTTGCGGTGCTCGCCGCGCTCACCTTCGTCGCGGTGGCGACCACGCGCTGGGATGCGTGGGTCGGCAGCGCCACGATCCAGACCACCGATGATGCCTATGTGCGGGCCGAGCTGACCCAGCTCTCCAGCCGCGTGTCCGGCGAAGTCCTGACCGTCGCTATCTCCGATTTCCAGCGCGTCAAGGCCGGCGATCTCCTGGTGCAGATCGATCCCGCGGACTACCAGGCCCAGGTCGCGCAGGCCGAGGCCGGTGTGGTCGGCGCGCAGGCCGCGCTCGACAACCTCAACAATCAGGTCGAGCTGCAGTATGCGACCATCGCGCAGGCCGAGGCTTCGCGACTGTCCGCGGAAGCGCAGCAGACGCTGGCTCGCCAGGAGGAAGAGCGTCAGCAGTCGCTGTCGCAAACCGATGCCGGCACGCGGCAACGGCTCGAGCAGGCAACCGCATCTTACGCCAAGGCAGAGGCCGATGTTCAGGCCAGCCGCGCGGTGATCGCTGCGCAGCGCCATCAGCTCGAGGTCCTGCAGGGCACCAAGAAGCAGCGCGCCGCCGATCTTGACGCCGCCAAGGCCCTGCTCGCATCGGCCAAGCTCAAGCTCGGCTACACGAAGATCATAGCGCCGTTCGACGGCGTCACCGGCGAGCGCCAGGTGCAGCCGGGCGACTATGTCAACATCGGCACCAATCTGATCAATGTCGTGCCGCTGCCGAACGTCTATGTGATCGCCAACTACAAGGAAACGCAGCTGACCAACGTCAGACCGGGCCAGCCGGTCGAGGTCACCGTGGATACGTTCTCCGGTGAGAGGCTGCGCGGCGTCGTCGAGCGCATCGCGCCGGCGAGCGGATCGCAATTCGCGCTGCTGCCGCCCGACAATGCCACCGGCAATTTCACCAAGGTGGTGCAGCGCATCCCGGTGCGCATCCAGTTCGAGAAGAACCAGCCATTGCTCGATCGCCTGCTCCCGGGCATGTCGGTCGTGACGCGGATCAACACCGGCGGGGCGGCCGGCAATGGCGGAAAGTGACGACCGCGGTCATGGTCCGGTCTCGCGCGGCGACGTCGCGCGCTATCCGCTGTTCGCCGTGGTCGCGGTGCTGCTCGGTGCGTTCCTGGCGAACTTCGACAGCCGCCTGACCACGGTCGGGTTGCCCGACCTGCGCGGCGCGTTCTCGCTCAGCTTCGACGAGGGTGCCTGGCTCTCGACCGCCGCGATCGGCTCGCAGATCTTCGTCGCACCCGCGGTGGCCTGGCTCGCCACCGTGTTCGGGCTGCGCCGCGTGCTCGGGATCCCGAGCCTGATCTACGCCGTAGTCTCCCTGACCATTCCGTTCGTGCGCGACTATACGACGTTGATCGCGCTCAGCGTCGCGCACGGCATGTTGCTCGGCACCTTCGTGCCGGCGACGCTGATGATCATCCTGCGCAATCTGCCGATCCGCTGGTGGCTGCCGGCGATTGCGATGTATTCGATCCGGGTCGGCTTCGCGCTGGACTCGTCGAGTTCGCTTGTCGGCTATTATGTCGAGCACCTCGGCTGGCAATGGCTGTATTGGCAGGGCGTGGTGGTCGCGCCGCTGATGGGCCTGATGGTCTATCTCGGCACGCCGAACGAGCCCGTCAATCGCGACCTGCTTCGCAATGCCGATTGGGGCGGCATGCTGTTGCTCGGCGCCGGGGTGTCGATGGTCTATGCCGGGCTCGATCAGGGCAACCGGCTGGACTGGCTGTCGTCGGGCACGGTGATGGCGCTCCTGATCGGCGGCGGATTGTTGATCATTGGCTTCATGATCAACGAGACGCTAGTGCGCCAGCCCTGGGCGCATTTCAACGTGCTGTTCTCGCGCAATATCGGGCTCTCGCTGATCGTCATCCTGCTGTACACGCTGACCAGCCTGTCGAATTCGTCGCTGGTGCCCAACTTCCTCAGCGCCGTCAGTGCGCTGCGGCCGGAGCAATCCGGCGTGCTGCTGTTCACCTACGGCGCGCTGCCGATGTTCGTGCTGGTGCCGGTCTCGATCCTGCTGCTCCGCCACCTCGATCCGCGCGTCGTCGTGGTGCTCGGCTTCTCGGCGTTCGCGGCCGCCAATCTTTGGGGCACCCAGCTGAGCCATGTCTGGGCGCGAGAGGATTTTGTCGGCATCGTGCTGTTGCTGTCGGTCGGGCAGGCGCTCACGCTGCTGCCGATCATCATGATGGCGCTGTCGAACTCCGATCCGTCACGGGCGACGGCGTTCGCGGCCTATATCCAGATCTGCCGGCTCGGCGGCGCCGAGATCGGCATCGCGCTGATGGGCACCTGGCTGCGGGTTCGCGAGCAGATCCACTCGAACTATCTCGGGCAATACGTCCAGAGTGGCGATGCCGACGTCGTGCACCGGCTGCAGCGGTTGACGGAGGGATTTTCCGGCCACGGCATCGGGGCGGCGACCGGGCGCGCCGTCGGCACGCTCGCGGCGCTGGTGCAGCGCGAGGCCAACACGCTCGCCTATATTGACGGCTTCTGGCTCTGCTTCTGGCTCGCGATGCTGGCGCTGTTCCTGGTCGCCCTGATCAAGCGCGCACCGCCTGGCCCGCTGTCGCCGGTGCCGTTTGGCTTCGTGAAGAACGTGATGCGCAAGTTCGGCGCAGCGGCTTCCTGATCGAGCCTGTGCGCTGTGATTTGCGCGAGGCGGCACTGATATCGCCGGCGGGTCAACTTATAGTGAATGCAGTGCTCTCACCTGTGTGGTGAGCGTCTGAAATATTTTGCTAATCGCGCGGTTCCACACAGCGGGGGAACCGGAGCTACGATGAGCTACAACAGGCAGACGGCCGCGCTTGTCTCCATGGCGACGGCGGTTCCACCGCATCGATTCCATCAGGGACAAGTGCTGCAGGCCGCGCGAAACCTCCTGGCCGACCGCTATCCCGAATTCGAGACGCTCTCCAGCCTGTTCGCCAACACCGGCATTCAGCGTCGCTATGGCGTGAAGCCGATCGAATGGTATCTCGAACGGCGCGGTTGGCCGGAGCGGACGCAAGCCTTTCTCGAGGGTGCGGAGGCGCTGTATGTCGACGTCGCCCGCAAGGCGATCGCCCGCGCCGACCTGACCGGCAGCGACATCGATATCGTGGTGACGGTGTGTTCGACCGGCATCGCCACGCCGACGCTGGATGCGCGCGTCGCCGGCAAGCTTGGGCTGCGAACGGACGTGTCGCGCGTGCCGGTGTTCGGCCTCGGCTGCGCCGGCGGCGTGTCGGGCCTGTCGATCGCATCGAGGCTGGCGGAAGCGCGGCCGGGTGCCAACGTGCTGCTGGTCGCGCTCGAGCTCTGCACGCTCGCGGTTCGGCACGACGAACTCACCAAGGCGAACATCGTTGCCGCCAGCCTGTTCGGCGATGGCGCCGCCGCGATCGTGCTGCGCGCCGGGGACGGCGGGGCGACCCGGATCGAGGCGACCGGCGAAAAGCTGTGGCCTGATACGCTCGACATCATGGGCTGGACGGTCGATCCGGAAGGATTCGGCGTCGTCTTTCAGCGCACCATTCCGGATTTTGTTCGCGACAACCTTGGGCCGGCCGTTGCCGAAATTCTGGCGCGGATGCAGCTGACGGCCGACGATATCGACCGCTTCCTCTGCCATCCCGGCGGCACCAAGGTCATCGCCGCGCTGGAGCGGGCGCTGAAGCTCGATCAGGGCACGCTCGACCACGAACGCGACGTCATCGCCACGTGTGGGAACATGTCGGCCCCGACGGTTCTCTTTGTCCTCGAACGCGCCTGCGCCAAGGGATTGCCGCCCCGCTCGCTGCTCACGGCGCTCGGGCCCGGCTTCACGCTCAGCTGCGTTGCGCTCAGGCACGCGGCGTGAGTTTCGCTTCGATCATCCTTGTGCTGGTCACCTTGCAGCGTCTCGGCGAGCTGGTGCTGGCACGTCGCAACACGGCGCGGCTGCTGGCGCAAGGCGCGATCGAGGTCGGCGCCAATCACTACCCGCTCATTGTGCTGGTGCACGCCGGCTGGCTGATCGCACTGTGGATCTGGGGCCGCGACCAGGATGTCAATCTGGCCGCGCTCGCGGCCTTTCTACTGCTGCAAGGCCTCCGGCTGTGGGTGCTCGCCGCGCTCGGTCCGCGATGGACCACGCGGATCATCGTGCTGCCGGGCGCGCCGCTGGTCGCGTCCGGGCCTTACCGGATCTTCCCGCATCCAAACTATGCCGTCGTCGTCGGTGAAATCGCGCTGCTGCCACTCGCACTGCATCTGCTAGTGTTGGCGCTGATCTTCACCGTGCTCAATCTCGCGGTGCTTGCCATCCGGATTCGCGCCGAGAGCCGCGCGCTCTCCGTCGCCGGCTGGCCGCGCCCAGGCACGCCATGAGCGGCCGGGCGGAGCACTGCACCGACAGCCCATCGGCTGCGACCTGGGCCGGCTTTCTGCTGATGTGCCTCGGCATGTTCATGGCGATCCTCGACATCCAGGTCGTCGCGACCTCGTTGCCGACGATCCAGCGCGCGCTTGCGATCTCGCCGGACGCGATGAGCTGGATCCAGACCGCCTATCTGATCGCGGAGGTGATCGCTATCCCGCTGACCGGATTGTTCACGCATGCGCTGTCGTTGCGATGGCTGTTCGTCATCGCCGTCAGCCTGTTCACCGTCGCGTCCGTCGGCTGCGCCTTCAGCGGCGGCTTTGCCGTGCTGCTGACATTTCGCGTGGTGCAGGGATTTTCCGGCGGCGTGCTGATCCCCGCGGTGTTCTCCGCCGTGTTCATGCTGTTCCCGGCGCGCCTTCATGCGGTGGCCACCACGATTGGCGGCGTCGTCGCGGTGCTTGCACCGACCGTTGGACCCGTCGTCGGCGGCTGGATCACGCAGACCTGGTCGTGGCCGTGGCTGTTCCTGATCAATGTGCTTCCGGGCGCGATTGCGGCCTCGGTTACATCCTTGCTGCTTCCGAAGCAGGGCCTGCATCTCCGCGCGTTCTCCAGGCTGGACGGGTGGTCGCTCGTCCTGCTCGCGGCCGCACTCGCAAGCTTCATGATTGGCCTGAAGGAAGCGCCGCAACGCGGCTGGCTCTCGATGCTTTGCGTGAGCTTGCTGATTGGAAGCATTGCCGGGATGGCGCTGCTGATCCGGCGCACGCTCCGCGCGGCGTATCCGATTGCACAATTGACCCTTTTCAGACGGCGTTCGTTCGCGGCCGGTTGCGCCCTGAGCTTCTGCCTCGGCATCGGCCTCTATGGCTCGACCTATCTGATGCCGGTGTTTCTCGGCTTCGTCCGCCGCCATGATGCCTTCGAGATCGGCAGCATCATGCTGGTCACGGGAGTCGCGCAGCTGATCGCAGCGCCGCTCGCGGCAATCCTCGAGAGCCGCATCGGCGCGCGGTGGTTGACCGGCGCGGGATTCGCCTTGTTCGCGCTCGGTCTCGGCCTCAGCGCGTTTCAGCCCCGCACGGCGGATTTCGACGAGATGTTCTGGCCGCAGATCGTGCGCGGCGTCGCGATCATGTTCTGCCTGCTGCCGCCGACGCGCATTGCGTTGGGCGCGCTGCCGGAGGCGGAGGTTGCCGACGCCAGCGGACTGTTCAACCTGATGCGCAATCTGGGTGGCGCGATCGGGATCGCCCTGATCGACACCATCCTCTACGGGCGAAGCTGGATTTATGGCGAGGATTTCCGTGCCCGCCTGCTGGCCGGCGATGTCAGCGCGGCGCAGGCGATCGGGCTCGATCCGAAGTTGTTGATCGACCGTCTGCCGGGGCCGCCGGATGAAGCGACAATCGCGTTCGTCCGGCCGCTGGTCGAGCGGGCATCGCTCGCGCTCACCGTCAACGAGGCATGGGCGATGCTCGCCTGCGTGGCGATCGTTGGGCTTCTGCTGGTGCCGTTGGCGCGCGATCGGACACCCGCATCACTGCAGGTGCCTCCGGATGCGGCCTAGACCGAGGGCACGTTGCTTCGCCGCGCCGGCTCGATGACCTCGCGCCGGGGACCTGACAGCCGCTTGTACATGTGCACCATGAACGCCATGCCGAACAGCGGCGTCGCCAGATTGACGATCGGGATCGAGACGAAGGCCGCGATGAACAGGCCGGCTGTGAACACGGTCGCCGCATTCTCCTTGCGCATCGCCTTGGCGTCATCAGGCGAGCGGAACCGCATTGCCGCGAGCTCGAAATATTCGCGGCCGAGCAGCCAGGCGGTCGCGATGAAGAAGATGATGAAGCCCGCGCCCGCGAACAGCACGAACGGCAGCGCGACCAGGTAGACCAAAATCGTCAGCAGCGCCGTCTTGACGCCCTCGATCGTGGCGATTGTGACCGGTAGCGCCGTGCCGGGATGGTCGGCCGGATAGTGCTCGCGCTCGACATGGTCGGCGACGCCGTCGACAAACAGGCTCGCCACCAGCGAGGTGATCGCGGGCATCAGGAAGATGCCGCCGAGCACGACGCCGAGCCCTGCCGAGATCGAGATGATCCAGGACAGCACGTGCAGCGTGGAATGGAAGTTGGGGCCGAGTATGCCTTCGGCCCAGAGCTCGCCAGTGTCGGCAAACCAGCTCAGCAGCCGCTGCAAGCCGATCGCCAGCACGGTGATCAGCACCAGCGCAAGCCCGATCGAACGCCACAGGATCGTGCGCATCGGCGGCGACAGGATTTGCGAAAGCGCCTTGACGGCGGCGTCCAACATGACTGGGTTACCTCTGCAGAATGACGAGCGCAGAGGTAGACACCCAATATGGCTTCGGCAAGTGCCGTTTATGTCGCGATCAGGCGTCGAGCGGCTTGCCGCGGACGTTGGGTCCCCAGACACCGACAGCAACGATCACGATGAGCATCGCCGCGGTGATCAGGCCGAACACCCCGCTGACGCCGGCCTCCTTCAACATGAACGCCACGATGAAGCCGGAGAAGGTCGCGCTGAGCCGGCTCATCGAATAGACCAGCCCCGCGGCGCGGGCCCGGATCGCGGTCGGGAATACCTCGGTCTGATAGGCGTGGTAAGCGTAGGACAGCGTCATGTTGGCCCCCGTCACCAGCACGCCGCTGGCGATCAGCAGCACCGGCTCGGTGAGCTGCGCGAACGCCAGGCCGAACACCGAGATCGCGGCGGCCGCGCCGCAAATGATCCATTTGCGCTCGAAGCGGTCGGCAAAGGTCGCGGCCAAGAGCGGCGCCAGCGGATAGGCGAAGGCGATGATGAAGGAATATTGCAGGCTCTTGGTGACGTTGATGCCCTTCTCGACCAGCAGCGCCGGAACCCAGTTGGAAAAGCCGTAGACGCCGAACGCCTGGCAGAAATTGAAGATCATGAACAGCACGACGAGCGAAGCGTAAGGCGGCCTGAACAGGTCGGCGTAGCCGGTCCTGACCGGCGCACGTGCCGGCACCATCGCGACCGTGGGGGCTGGGCGCGGAGCAGCCGCACCCGATGAGGCCTCGAGCGTCCGCATGATTGTCTCGGCCTCGGCAACGCGACCGTGGCGGGCCAGCCAGAGCGGGCTTTCGGGCACGTAGAGCCGCAGCACCCAGATCACCATGCTGGCGGCCGCGCCGATCAGCACCACCCAGCGCCAGCCGTCGATGCCATAAGGCGTGAGCGGCACCAGCCACCATGCAAGTGCTGCGACGATCGGCACCGCCGACAGCATCACCGCCTGGTTGATCGCAAAGGCCCGGCCGCGCATCCAGCTCGGCACCAGCTCGGTGATGTAGGCGTCGATCGTGATGATCTCGATGCCGATCCCGATGCCGGCGATGAAGCGCCACAGCAAGAGGCCGCCGGGGGTGGTCTGGCACGCCATGATGATCGAGGCCGCGCTGTAGAACAACAGTGAATAGGTGAAGACGGCCTTGCGGCCGTAACGATCGGCGAGGAAGCCGAGGCAGAAGGTGCCGATGAAGAGACCTGCGAAGGTCGCGGCGACGAAGGCGCCGATGCCGGAGAAGCCGAAGAAGGCCTGCGTCGTCGTGGTCATCAGCCCGCTGCGGGCGAGGCCCGGCGCGATGTAGCCGGTGAAGAACAGATCGTAGATCTCGAAGCAGCCGCCGAGCGAGAGCAGGATCACCAGCCGCCAGACATAGGCGGAGGTGGGCAACGCCTCGAGCCGCCGCGAAATCCCGTCGGGCCCGGCTGTCGTGTTGGCGAGATCGGCAACCGAGCCGAGTTCGACGGCGCTCATGATGGTCCTCCCCGTATGGTCCAGCGGACGCCCTTCTTGTGAGGTCGTGCCGGTCACGCATGTTTGGCAGCCGGAAGCCAGAAATCCAGACGAACATATCGAAGCAATCGTTCGATATTTTCGATAGCGCTTTTTCCGACGCGCGTTCTTCGCGCGAACCGGTGCCCACCCCGCATCAAGTGCGGGGCAGGCTTCGCTTGAAAGCGCTTTAGATCAGGAGCGTCGCCTCCCACGCGCCGCGCCCGACCTGTTCGGCGATCAGGGAGCGGATCAGCCGGCACATCTCCTCCATGACATAGGTCATCGGCCGGTTGCGCAGGCGGCACAGATAGAGCGTGCGGCTCAGCTTGGGTTCGATCACCTCGCGTGCGACCAGCGCGCCTGCCTGCAACGGCTCTCTCACGAAGTGCGTCGTCGCGATCGTGCAGCCGAGGCCCGCGGTCAAGGCGCCGATCATGCCGCTGGTCGAATTGAGATGCAGGATGGCGTTGGCCTCCAGCCGCTTCAGCGGCACGGGGTCGTCCAGCAGGGCGCGGGCCGACAGCCCGTGCCGGAGCAGGATCAGCGGCAGCTGGGCCACCTGCTCGAACGTGATCGGTCCCTTCTTGCCGATCAATTTCTCGGTACCGACGCAGAACATCTGCTCCTCCAGCACCGGCTCGGCGATCAGATCCTTTTCCGAGGGCGGATTGTAGACCAGCGCCAGGTCGACCTCCGAGCTCATCAAATGCAGCAGTGTCGCGCCCGAGAGACTTTCGGTCAGCGCCAGCTTCAGGTTCGGATACTTCGTCAGCACCGTCCGCATCAACGGCACGCCGATCGCCTTCATCCCGGAATTGGCCATGCCGATCGAGATCTCACCGGCAATCGCGCTGCCGCCTTCCTTGATCTCGCGCTCGGCCGCCGCCAACGCGCGCAGGATGATGCGGGCGTGCTCATAGAGCCGCTCGCCCGCCGCGGTCGGTTCCATGCCGCGCGGCTTGCGCTCGAACAGCGGCGTGGCGAATTCCGCCTCGAGATTGGCGATGTGATGGCTCAGCGCCGATTGCGCGACATTGGCCTGATCCGCCGCCCGCGACAGGTTGCGCTGCTCGTAAACCGCGATGAAATAGCGAAGCTGGCGCGAATCCATGGGGGCTTAGCGTTCTAGAACCGCGAATACACTATTCGACAGATTATATTTTTCAGATAGCGTGCGGAAGCCTAACCTGCGCCGATAGCAAAGCGTTTTCGAGCGAAGTGGGTACCGGTTCGCGTGAAGAAAACGCGTCAGAACAAGAGCGCAACGAGCACGGAGAAACCGATGACCGGGAGCGGACTGCCGCTGGAAGGCGTGAGGGTCGTCGAGATGACCCACATGGTGATGGGCCCGACCTGCGGGATGATCCTGGCGCAACTCGGCGCCGAGGTGATCAAGGTCGAGCCTCCCGCCGGCGACAAGACCCGCTCGCTCGGCGGCATGGGCGTCTCGTTCTTCCCGCTGTTCAACCGCGGCAAGCGCAGCGTCGTGCTGGATTTCGCCAAGCCTGAGGACCGCGACACGATGCACCGGCTGCTCGCCGGCGCCGACGTGTTCCTGGAGAACTTTCGCGACGGCCAGCTCGACAAGCAGGGTCTTGGCGCCGAGGAGCTGCGCAAAAAATATCCGCATCTGATCATTGCCGGCCACAAGGGCTTTCTGTCGGGCCCTTACGATCATCGCCCGGCGCTCGACGAGGTCGTGCAGATGATGTCGGGGCTCGCGGCGATGACCGGCACAAGCGACAAGCCGCAGCGCGTCGGTTCCTCCGCCAACGACATCATGGGCGGCATGTTCGGGGTGATCTCGATCCTCGCCGCGCTCTACCAGAAGCGGGGCGGCAACAGGAACGGCGCCGATATTCGTATCGGCCTGTTCGAGAACTGCCTGTTCCTGGTCGCCCAGCACATGGTCGAGTACGAGATGACCGGGCGCAAGCCGCGCTCGATGCCGGAGCGCGAGCATGCCTGGCCGATCTACGACATCTTCGATGCCGCCGGCGGCGATCGCATCTTCATCGGGGTCGTCACCGAAGGTCATTGGCAGAGCTTCTGCCGCGAGTTTGGCCTGACGGAATTCGCCGACGATCCGACGCTGCGCTCCACCACGGACCGCATCATGGCGCGCGACCGGATCATTCCGCGTGTCGCCGAGGTGATCAAAGGCTGGAACGTAGCCGATCTGTCGGCCAGGCTCGACGCGCTCAACATCTGCTTCTCGCCGATCAATCGGCCGGAGGATCTGTTGCGGGATCCGCATGTGCTGCGGCCCGGCGGGCTCGTCAACAATTTGAACGCCGACGGCAAGCCGTTCCGCGTCCCCGCATTGCCGGTCGAATGGAACGGCAGCAATATCGGCGAAGGATTGAGAGTGCCGGTGCTTGGCGCCGACACCGACGCGGTGCGCGCCGAGCTCGCACAACAAAAGATTTCATCAACCGGAAACGCTGCGTGAGGCTGACATGACCCGCGTCCACGATATCTATCCCAACGACAAGGTAACCTTGCGCGAAGTCGGCCTGCGCGACGGTCTGCAACTGGTGAAGAAATTCCCGTCGACCGCGGCGAAGCAGCGCTGGGTGCGCGACGAATATGCCGCGGGCGTCCGGCATTTCGAGGTCGGTTCGTTCCTGCCGGCAAGAACCTTTCCGCAGTTCGTCGATGTCCGCGACGTCGTCACGACCATTGCCGCGCTGCCCGGCGCGCACGGCGTCGCGCTGGCGCTGAACGAGCGCGGCGTCAACGAGGCGCTGGCCTCCGGCGTCGCCGAGATCGCCTCCGTGGTGTCGGCGACCGAGGAGCACAGCCAGGCCAATGCCAACCGCTCGCGTGAATCCGCGATCGAGAACGTCAAGCGGCTCTGCGAGCTGCGCGACGCCAGCGCGCACAAGCCCGTGGTCAATGCCGCGATCTCGATGGCGCTGGGCTGCTCGATCGTCGGTGCCGTCGATCCCAGGGAGGTGCTGCGCCTCACCGAGAAGCTGTACGAGGCCGGCGTCGACATGGTCGCGATTGCCGATACCGTCGGCTATGCCGGGCCGAAGCAGGTCGGCGAGCTGACGCGGGGCGCGGTGAAGATCGCCGGATCGAAGCCGGTCTGCGTCCACCTGCATGACACCCGCGGCATGGGCATCGCCAACGCTTCCGCCGCGCTCGACGAAGGCGCCCGGGTGCTCGACGGTTCGCTGGGCGGCCTCGGCGGCTGCCCGTTCGCGCCGGGCGCCACAGGCAATGTCGTGTTCGAGGATCTCGTCTTCCTCTGCGAGAGCAAGGGATTTCCGACCGGCATCGATCTCGACCGGCTGGTCGCGGTGCGCGCAATCCTGAAATCCGAGATGCCGGGCGAAGCGCTCTATGGCGGTCTCGCCCGCGCCGGCCTCCCGGGCGGCACCAAGGCGAGGGCGGCGTAGCTGTTCTTCTCCCTCGCCCCGCTCTTGCGGGGAGAGGGTCGGGGTGAGGGGCTCTCTCTGAGAGCGATATCATTGGATAGACCTGTACCCCCTTACCCGGATTGCATCTGGCGATGCGACATAGCCGAAGCATAGCTTCGGCGTTCTTTGGGACGGCCGCCGGAGGCGGCCTACGCCTCTCCCCGCAAGCGGGGCGAGGTAAGCACTTTCAATCATGCGTGTGCTTGTGCCCGCGCTTGCCCGGCTTCTTGTCCGCCGCGGTCGGGATCATCACGACGCGGCCGTAACGCACGCCGCGTTCGGCGATGATGTGATCGGCGAAATGCCGGACCTCGCCGCTGGCGCCCTTCAGCGCCGTCACCTCCATGCAGCTGTCGTCGTCGAGATGGACATGCAGCGTCGCCAGCGACAGGTCGTGATGGCCGTGGAAATTCTGCACCAGCCGCTTCGACAGGTCGCGTGCGGCGTGATCATAGACATAGACCAGCGCCGCGACGCATTGCCCTGACGGCGCCTCCTCCGCGCTCTGCTGCAGGCCGGCGCGCGCAAGGTCGCGGATCATCTCGGAGCGGTTCTGATAGCCGCGCGCCTCTGCGGCCGCGTCGATCTCCGCGAGCAGATCGTCCTCGATGGTGATGGTGATGCGTTGCATGGACTATCCGTGTTGGCGGGCCGCCGCGGCGGTATGACATTTTTCTTGTAAGGTCATACTGTGCTTGCTAGCGTCGCTTCGCCGGGTTGGTTGGAGCTGGTGCGGTCGTCGCGTGACTGTAGCAGGTATCATGCGGGGGCATGGGCGTTGCGTCGGACTGTATGGCGGATATTTCCCGCCGCCGCATCCATTGCAGCCTTTGTGCCCGCTGCCGTAGCGCAGACCGTCGGCGCGCCCGGCCAGTTGCCGCCGGTGACGGTGACGTCCCCCGATCAGGTGAAGCCCAAGCGTGCCAGGCCGGTTCAGCGTCCGCACCATGTCGCTGCCAGCGGCCGCAAGCCGGCCGCGCCGCAGCCGAGCCAGTCCACCTCTGCGGCAAGCGGCGTCACCGGCGGCTCCGCAACGGTGTCTTCCAGCCTGCAGCCGACCGCAGCCAGCGCGCGGCAGATCAGCGGCGACGAAGTGAATGCACGGCCGGTCTCGCGCGTCGGCGAAGTTCTGGAGGCGGTGCCGGGCCTGATCGTCACCCAGCATTCCGGCGAAGGCAAAGCCAACCAGTATTTCTTGCGCGGCTTCAATCTCGATCACGGAACCGATCTTGCCATCACCGTCGACGGCATGCCGGTCAACATGCCGACCCACGGTCACGGCCAGGGCTATGCCGACATCAACTTCCTGATCCCGGAGCTGATCCAGTCGATGGATGTCCGCAAGGGCCCCTACTACGCCGACAAGGGCGACTTCGCCTCCGCCGGCGCCGTCGACATCAACTATCTGAGCAGGCTGCCGAAGAACATCGTGGAGCTGACCGCCGGCAGCTTCGGCTATCAGCGCGCGATGGCCGCGGGCTCGACCAAGGTCGGTGACGGCACGCTGCTGGCGGCTTTCGAGGCCAACAAATATAACGGCCCGTGGGCCGTACCCGACGACATCCGCAAGCTGAACGGGGTGCTGCGCTACAGCCAGGGCACCGCGACTGACGGCTTCTCGCTGACCGCGATGGCCTATTCCAACGGCTGGAATTCGACCGACCAGGTGGCGCAGCGCGCCATCGACCAAGGCCTGATCGGCCGCTACGGCTCGCTCAATCCGACCGACGGCGGCACCTCGAGCCGCTTCAGCCTGTCGGGCAATTGGGCGCAGTCCAGCGAGTACGGGCAGACCAAGGCCAACGCCTATGTGATCCGCTCCTCGTTGCAGCTCTACAACGACTTCACCTATTTTCTCGATGATCCCGTCAATGGCGACCAGTTCAGCCAGACCGACAGGCGCACCGTCTATGGCTTCGATGCCAGCCACGCCGTCGATATCCGCATCGCCGGCATCGACACCCAGACGCGGGTCGGCGTGCAGACCCGTTACGACGACATCAATGTCGGCCTGTTCAAGACTGCGCAACGCGAGATCCTCTCCACCGTGCGCAACGACGAGGTGCAGGAGGGCAATGTCGGGCTGTGGGCCGATACCACCGCGCGCTGGACCGACTGGCTGCGCACCACGGTCGGCATCCGCGAGGATTATTTCGCCGGCCACGTGCTGAGCGACACGCCGCAGAATTCCGGCAACGCGCACGCGGCGATGACGAGCCCGAAGGCCGGCATCGTGCTCGGTCCCTGGGCCAAGACCGAGTTCTACGGCAATGCCGGCTTCGGCCTGCACTCCAATGATATCCGCGGTGCGACCATCACGGTCGATCCCAACGACAAGGTCACGCCGCTCGATCGCGTGCCGCTGCTGGTACGCTCGAAGGGCGCCGAGCTCGGCATCCGTACCAGGGCGGTCGACGGCCTGACCTCGTCGCTCGCGGTGTTCGTGCTCGACTTCGATTCCGAATTGCTGTTCGTCGGCGATGCCGGCACCACCGAGCCGAGCCGGCCGAGCCGGCGCGTCGGCGTCGAGTGGACCAACCAATACAGGCTCTCGCCGTGGATGAGTCTCGATTTCGACCTCGCCTATACCCGCGCGCGCTTCACGGATTATGATCCGGTGGGCAACTTCATTCCCGGCGCGCCGGCCTGGGTCGCCAGCGGCGGCGTTACTTTCGGCCGCGAGAGCGGCTGGTTCGGCAGCCTGCGCGCCCGTTATTTCGGCCGGCGCCCGCTGATCGAGGATGACAGCGTCCGTTCGCTGTCGTCGTTCATCGTCAACGCCCGCGCCGGCTACAAATTCGACAACGGGATGCGGCTGCAGCTCGACGCCTTCAATCTCTTCAACGCACAGACCAACCAGATCGAATATTACTATCTGTCGCGGCTGCCGGGCGAACCGATCGACGGCGTCGCCGACCGCCATGTGCATCCCGCCGAACCGCTTGCCGTGAGGCTGACGCTGGCGGCGACGTTCTGAACGCTCAGCCCGGCGTGGGCTCCGCGGTGATCACTTCCGCAGCCGCAGCCGGAAGCGTCGCCTCTTCGTCAATCGCTTCAGGAACAAGCGGCGGCGACTTAGATTCTGGAAACACACTGAATTCGCCCGCTACCTCCTGGAGCGGCTTCTGCTTGTCGGCCCAGTGCAGGGCCGTGTAGTCGAAACCGTGCACGATGGTGGGTTTGACGACTTCGAAATAGGGCGAGATGTCGAAGTCGCGCGGCATGTAGAGCGAGGAATCGCGGATATGCAGGATCTCGCGGCGCGCCTTTCGGCTGGCGGCGCGCGTGATCTTGGGCAGGATCGGATAGCGCACGGCGTCGAACGCCTGCGCGATCAGCGCCGAGCAGATGATCTTGGTCGGATCGCCGGAGCCGAACGCGATCATGCGGCGGCGCCAGCGCTGCGGGATCGGCAGCGGAAACAAGAAGCGCGCGAGATCGACGATGTTCTTGGTGTCGTAGCCGAAGCCGATCCGGTTGATCGCGTAGCGGCACACCGTGGTGCGGTCCTCGAATGACAGGCCGACCGGACGGCAGAGGCGGGTGTGATAGGACAGATATTTCGAAAGCGGCGCCGAGGTCACGCCCTCGCCGATATTGGCCTCGATCAGCACATGCTGTTCGCCGTCAGGCTCGAACGCACCGTCGATCGGTCCGACAAAGAGTGCGGCGTGCGACCAGGTCGATTGCGTGAGGTATTTGATGATGCCGGAAATCCGGTTGTTGCCTTCGACCAGCAGCACATCGCCGGGCTGCATGATGCCCCGCAGATGGTCCGGGTCGCTCGGCGTGAACGGCTCGTAACCGGGGACTTCCTTCTGCAGGTACCCCGCGATCCATTTACCGACGGTATCGAGCATTAAGCCCATGGATTCCCCCCAGCGGTTCTACGACCGCTTGTGTTGGCTTAATCATGGTCGCAAGCCGTTGCAATTTAGTTCATGCCATCAGCGGATCAATCATGATTGATTTACCATGATGGTTGCTGCGGTCGGTGAGATACGGCACAGTTCGTGAAGCGTTCCCGTTTTCTGCAAGTCCCCGGAAACCATGCTCGAAGCTATGTCATGACAGTGACCCGCCGCGATTTCCTGTCGGCGTCCGCAGCTCTCGCGCTGGCGCCCGCGCTGGGCGGCCGGGTGCTTGCCGCGCCGCCGCCGCGCGAGGCCGACATCGTCGTGATCGGCGCGGGTGCCGCGGGCATTGCCGCGGCGCGGAGGATCGCCGCCGCCAACCGCAAGGTGATCGTGGTGGAGGCGTCCGGCCAGGTCGGCGGGCGCTGCCAGACCGATGCATCGACATTCGGCGTGCCGTTCGACCGTGGCGCGCGCTGGATGCACAATCCCGAGACCAATCCGATGATCCGGCTGGCGCGCTCGGCGGGCCTTGACATCGTCACGGCGCCCGCAGGTCAGAAGATTCGCATCGGCCGGCGCTACGCCCGCCCGGGCGAGACCGAGGAATTCCTGGCGGCGCTGGTCCGCGCCAACCGCGCCGTCGACGACGCGTCGCGCAAGGCCGATATTGCCTGCGCCGCGGCGATGCCGAAGGATCTCGGCGATTGGGCCGGCACCGCTGAATTCCTGCTCGGCGCCAATTTCAGCGGCAAGGATCTGAAGGACCTCTCTGCCGTCGACAAGGTGCGCGCGCAGGATCGCAACACCGCGATTGCTTGCCGGCAGGGGCTCGGCACGCTGATCGCCAAGTTTGCCGAGCAGCTGCCGATGGTGCTCTCGACGCCGGCGCAGCGCATCCTGTGGAGCAATCGCGACGTGATGGTCGAGACGCCCACAGGCAAGATCACCGCGCGCGCCGCCATCGTCACCGTCTCGAGCAATGTGCTTGCGAGCGGCAATATCAAGTTTGCGCCGGAACTTCCGAAGCGCGCGCTCGATGCCGCGGCCAAGCTCAGCCTCGGCAGCTATGATCGCATCGCGTTGCAGCTCCCTGGCAATCCGCTCGGACTGTCGCGCGACGACGTCATTATCGAGCAGAGCAATTCGACGAGGACGGCGCTGCTCTACGGCAACATCGCGGGATCCTCGCTGTGCACGATCGACGTCGCGGGGTCCTTCGGTCGCGATCTGTCGGCGCAGGGCGAGAAGGCAATGTCCGCCTTCGCGGTGGAATGGCTGACCAAGCTCTATGGCAGCGAGGTCGGCGCCGCGGTGAAGCAGACCAGCGCGACGCGCTGGAATGCATCGCCCTTCATCCTCGGCGCGATGTCGGCAGCAGTGCCCGGCGCGCAATTCTCCCGCAAGATCCTGACCGAGCCGATCGGCGCGATGTATCTCGCCGGCGAAGCCACCCATGAGACGCTGTGGGGCACCGTCGATGGCGCCTGGGACAGCGGCGAGCGCGCTGCCGACGCCGCACTGCGCCGGATCGGCGCGCTGAAGGATGCGGCGCCGGAGCCAGCAGCGCCGGTCGCAAAACAGAAGCGCCGCGCGCCGCATCGATCCGCCGGGCCGATGAATTGATGGGCGGATGAGATTGGACATCGCGGGCCGCGGTGGGATAGGTTCTCGATTCAAGATCTCAAACACGCGGTGTCATCACCCGCGCATGCGGGTGATCCAGTATTCCAGAGGCGCCGGTGCTTGAATCGAGAGGCCGCGGCGTACTGGATCGCCCGGTCGAGCTGGCTATGACGGGTGTGGGTGGTGACGCAACTTCACATCCTCGCGACATGATCTGCCCGAGTTTTGTCTTTCGTTTCGCCGCTCTTCGATCAGAGGGCGCTGGAAAGCCGGATGCCGATCGCGCCCATGGGCCCCGTGCAAAGGCAGAAAGCACGGGGGTAGGACCACAGGTGTAACCGGAAACATCCCGGCTTTCCCTGCGCGATGGTTTTACGGCTTACCTCGTGCTCTCCCCGGCGAGACTGGGCCTTTTTGTCACCGTCTCCGCAAAACGCATTCGCGTTTTGCGGGGAGACACCGGCCGCCCTTCACACCGGCAGCTTCAGCTCCATCAGGTCCTTCGCCACCACGATCCGGCCCTTGAAATTCGTCTTCACGTCCCGGGTCCAGTCGTCGTCGGTGACGAGGGGATCGTCGCCGGGGACGAAGTGGCTCAGCACCAGCGTCTTGACGCCTGCGGCGGCTGCGATGCGGCCGACATCCTCGGTCGAGGTGTGGCTGTCGAGCAGATGCTTCTTCAGCGTCGCGCCATTCCGGGTCTTGGCGACCAGCCGATCGACCGCGGGGACGTAGAGGCATTCGTGCACCAGCACGTCGGCACCCCCCGCAAACTCGGCGAGCTTTGGATTGTAGGCGGTGTCGCTGGAGAACACGATGGTGCCGTCCGGGGTCTCGAACTTGTAGGCGAAATTGTCGGTGATCGGCGGATGCGGCGTGCGGAACGCGGTGACGGTGACATCTGATGTTTTCAGCACCATGCCGTCGTCGGTGATGTCTTTCGCGATCAGCAGTTTGCGCGGATCGGGCCGGCCTTCGTCCTCGATCCGGGTCTCGACGTCGAACTTGTTCAGCTCCCAATAGTCTTTGGTCATCGCCTCGATGCCCTTGGGACCGAACGAATGGATCGGCGTCGAGAGACCGGCCGCCCAGGCGTTGTAGAACAGATTGCCGTATTCCAGATTGTGATCGGAATGATGGTGGCTGATGAAGATGTACTTCACCGACGGGATCGGCACGCCGGCATTGACCAGCTGACGGCTGACGCCCATGCCGCAATCGATCACGAACGGCGTGTCGTTGACGACGACGACATTGGCCGGATTGGAGGCGCCGTTGCCGACGCGAGGGCCGCCCTTGGTGCCGAGGAACACGATGCGGGTGCGCGGCTTTGTACCCTGCGCGCGCACCGGCGACGCGAGCATGGCAGCGCTGCCGAGCGCCAGTTTCAATGCATTGCGGCGATCGATCATCGTTTCCTCCCTCGGTCTTCTGAACCGCGGCGACCCTAGCCGCCGCGCAAGATGCCATCAAGCGCGGGCAGGCCGACGATGACGGCCGCCGCGATCAGCGCGTAGCAGATGGCACGAAACACCTGCTCGCTCGCCTTGCCGAACAGCGAGGCGCCGAACCAGACGCCGACGCCGTAGACCGGGCCCACGATCAGCGAGAACTTGATCGACTCGATCGTGATCAGTCCGGTGAACCAGTAGCTCACCAGCGAGAAGAAATCCGAGGCGCCGAAGAACAGCACGATGTTGGCGCGCGAGATCATCGACGAGATCGGGCGGCCCAGCCAGTAGGCGACGATCGGCGGGCCGCCGGTCTGCGCAAGTCCGCTGCAAAAGCCCGAGAGGCCGCCGACGCCGACCGACAGCGCGGCGTGATCCTTGCCGTGGTAACGCCAGCCTGACAGCAGCAGCGCGAGCAGTGCCGCGACAAAGCCGGAGATGATCCAGCGCGTGGTCACGGCCTCCAGCACCGTCAGGAAATAGGTGCCGATGGGAACGCCGACCAGCGCGCCGGCCACCATCACCGCGGTCGCCTTGCGGTCGGCGTGGGTCCAGGCGTTCGGCAGCAGCGGCGCCGCGGCGACGAAATCGATGATGAGCAGGAGTGCTGCCACCAACCGTGGTCCCGCGACGCTGCTTGCGAGCGGCATGAAGATCAGCGCCGAGCCGAACCCCGAGAAGCCGCGCGCCGTGCCCGACACGAACGCGATCGCGCAGATCGCGAGCGCGATGCTGGTCGAGATGTCGGAGGGGAGGAGGGTGAAGGGGGTCATGGGAGGGGTGGGCGATGAGCCTCGATCTGGTGTCCAGCGGGCGCACTGGTATGGTTCAAATCAGGACGGTATTCCGTCAAACCCGTCATCCTGAGGTGCGAGCGGAGCGAGCCTCGAAGGATGAATCGGCCACAGGCGGGGCCGTCGACCCTTCGAGACGGCCGCTACGCGGCCTCCTCAGGGTGACGGTGCCAATACAGCGCCTGCGACCGGCATCACGCCCGAAGCGTGCCGCCGGTCTTCTTCGTCACCTCGGCGACGACCTTGGCGGCGACGGCGTCGATCTCCTGGTCGGTCATCGTCTTCTCGCGCGGCTGGATCGTGACTGCGATCGCGATCGACTTCTTGTCGGGATCGATGCCCTTGCCTTCATAGACGTCGAACACGGTCACGGCCGTGATCAGCTTCTTGTCGACATTCTGCGCCGCACGGACGATGTCGCCCGCCTTGACGCTGCGGTCGACGATGAAGGCGAAGTCGCGCGACACCGGCTGGAATGCCGAGAGCTCCAGCACCGGCTTGGCGCGGGTTGCCCTCTGCTTGCCTTCCGGAATCCGCTCGAGGATCACCTCGAACACGATCATCGGACCATCGGCGCCGAGCGCCTCCGCCGTACGCGGATGCAGCTCGCCGAAAGTGCCGAGCACGTTCTGTGGGCCAATCTGGATGGTGCCGGAACGTCCCGGATGCAGCCAGGCGGGGCCGCCGGGGACGATCTGCAGCGCCTGCATCGGCGCGCCGGCGGCCGCCAGCACGGCGAAGGCATCGGCCTTGGCGTCCATCGCGTCCGCCGTCGCCGAGCCGGTCCAGGAACGGCCCGCTCCCTTCGTCGAGGCATAGCCATGGCGTACGCCGGAGGCGGCCACCAGCTGGTCTTCCGGCCGGTCGCCGCGGAACACCTGGCCGACCTCGAACAGCGCGACGTCGGGATAGCCGCGGTTGATATTGGCCTGAGCCGCCGCGACGAGGCCGGGCAGCAGGCTCGGCCGCATGTCGGACAGATCGGCCGCGATCGGGTTGGCGAGCACGAGCTCGCTCTGGCCGCCGCCGAACAGCTTTGCCGCGTCGTTGGTGATGAACGACCAGGTCACGGCCTCCACCATGCCGCGCGCGCCGAGCGCGCGCTTGGCGCGGCGGGTGCGCAGCTGCATCGGCGTCAGCACCGGCTTGCGCGGCTCCTCGCCACGCTCGAACGGCGTCATCGGCACCTTGTCGACGCCGACGATGCGCACGATCTCCTCGACGATGTCGGCCTTGCCGTGCACATCGGTGCGCCAGGACGGAACCGCGACCTTCACCACGGGGCCGCTGCCGGCCAGCATGAAGCCGAGCCGGGTGAGGATCAGCTTCACCTCGACCAGCGGTACCTCGATGCCGGCAAGGCGTTTCACCTCGCTGAGCGGGAAGTCGATGACGCGGTCCTCGCCGAACTGCTTGCCGACCACGACGTTCTCGGACGGCGTGCCGCCGCACAGCTCCAGCACCAGTTTGGTCGCGAGCTCGAGCCCGGGCACCATGAAGGCCGGATCGACGCCGCGCTCGAAGCGATAGCGCGCATCCGAATTGATGCCGAGCTTGCGGCCGGTCTGCGCGATGTTGATCTCGTTCCACAGCGCCGATTCGATCAGCACGTCGGTGGTGTTGTCGTCGCAGCCCGAGGCCTCGCCGCCCATGATGCCGGCGAGCGATTCGACGCCGTGCTCGTCCGCGATCACGCAGACATTGTTGTCGAGCGTGT
The DNA here is from genome assembly GCF_037217225.1 of Bradyrhizobium sp. 27S5. Lineage (NCBI taxonomy): Bacteria > Pseudomonadati > Pseudomonadota > Alphaproteobacteria > Hyphomicrobiales > Nitrobacteraceae > Bradyrhizobium > Bradyrhizobium sp. 27S5. The sequence continues at coordinate 9,001,037 of NZ_CP147714.1, read as the reverse complement.
AGGTGCGGCCGTCGAGCGCGAGCAGCGTCTCGCCGTCCTTGGCGCGGCGGACGGTGAGGTTGCCCGTCACCTTTTTGGCGTCGAACACGTGCAGCGGACGGGCGCGGTCGAAGGTCATGAAGTTGGTGATGTCGACCAGCGCGTTGATCGGACGCAGGCCGATCGAGGTCAGCCGCTTCTGCAGCCATTCCGGCGACGGGCCGTTCTTCACCCCGCGCACCAGCCGCAGCGCGAAGCCCGGGCACAGCGTCGGGTCTTCCACCGTCACCTGAACCGGGCAGGAGAATTCGCCCTTGATCTGCTTGATGCCCTGGTCCTTGAACTTGCCCATGTCGGCGGCGGAGAGATCGCGCGCGATGCCGTGCACGCCGGTGCAGTCCTGCCGGTTCGGCGTCAGATTGATCTCGATGGTGGGATCGCCGAGCCCGGCCCAGTCGGCATAGCCCTTGCCGAGCGGTGCATCGGCCGGCAGCTCCATGATGCCGTCGTGATCCTCGGAGATCTGCAGTTCGGCCGCCGAGCACAGCATGCCGCGGCTCTCGACGCCTCTGATGGTGCCGACGCCGAGCGTGATGTTCTTGCCCGGGATGTAGGTGCCGGGGGCTGAGAACACGCTGATCAGCCCGGCGCGCGCATTCGGCGCGCCGCACACCACCTGCACCGGTGCGCCGCCGTCGCCGGTGTCGACCATGCACACGCGTAGCCGATCGGCATTCGGATGCTGCTCGGCCGAGATCACGCGCGCGATGGTGAACGGAGCGAGCGCCTTCGCCTTGTCCTCGATGTTCTCGACCTCGAGCCCGATCATGGTGAGCTTGTCGGCCAGCCTGTCGAGCGGCTCGTCGGTCTCGAGATGTTCCTTCAGCCAGGAGAGGGTGAACTTCATGACGATGATTTCTCTTGTCCCCTCTCCCGCTTGCGGGGGAGGGTTAGGGTGGGGGCTCTCTCCGCGATGGCAGCGGCAATTGTTTCAAGGACGCCTGCGCGATTTGTCATGACGTCGAGATTGCTGAAGCGAAGAACCTTGAAGCCTTTCGCTTCGATGACGGCCGAACGCGCGGCATCGGTGCGTTCGCCTTCGTTCGAAAAATGCTGGCCGCCATCGAGTTCGATTACCAGCGTTGCCGCGTGGCAGACGAAGTCGGCGATGTAGTTATCGATCGGCACCTGGCGGCGGAAGGTTGCGCCGTTCAGGCGATTGCCGCGGAGCTCCGACCAGAGAATTCGTTCCACGTCGGTCGAGTTGCGTCTGAGCGCGCGCGCGTTGGACCGAAGTCTATCGGACACCTTCCAATCCGGATGCTCAGGATCGACCATTGCCAGCCCCTTTGCGGAGACACCCCCACCCCAGCCCTCCCCCGCAAGCGGGAGAGGGAGTCCGACCGTCCGCGGCGATGGAGTCTTCGTATCCACTTGAGCAAGTCCTATCCATTCCCTGCGGGGGAGGGTTAGGGTGGGGGCTTTCTCCACGGTGGGAACGAAGTCCAGGCTCACGTACTCAATCCCCCCGCGATCGTCGGGATGTCGAGCGGCTTGAAGCCGTAGTGGTTGAGCCAGCGGACGTCGTTTTCGAACAGTTGGCGCAAATCGGCGATGCCGTATTTCAGCATCGTGATGCGGTCGATGCCCATGCCCCAGGCAAAACCCTGGTAGACGTCGGGATCGATGCCGCAGGCGCGCAGCACGTTCGGGTGCACCATGCCGCAGCCGAGAATCTCCATCCAGTCCTCGCCCTCGCCGAAGCGGATCTCGCCCTTGTCGCGGCGGCACTGGATGTCGACCTCGAGCGACGGCTCGGTGAACGGGAAGAACGACGGCCGGAACCGCATGTTGATGTGGTCGACCTCGAAGAACGCCTTGCAGAACTCGTGCAGGATCCATTTGAGGTGGCCGAGATGCGAGCCCTTGTCGATCACGAGCCCTTCGACCTGGTGGAACTGCGGCGTGTGGGTCGCGTCGGAGTCGATGCGATAGGTGCGGCCGGGGCAGATCACGCGGATCGGCGGCTTCTGCGTCAGCATCGTGCGCACCTGCACCGGCGAGGTGTGGGTCCGCAGCAGCATGCGCGAGCCGTCCTCCTTCGGATTGAAGAAGAAGGTGTCGTGCATCTCGCGCGCCGGATGGCCGATCGGGAAGTTCAGCTTGGTGAAGTTGTAGTCGTCGGTCTCGATGTCGGGACCGTCGGCGATTGCAAATCCCATGTCGGCGAAGATGGTGTTGACCTCTTCGAACACCTGGCTCAGCGGATGGATGCGGCCGGTCTCCGCCGGCGCCTCGCGCAGCGGCAGCGTGACGTCGATGGTCTCGGCGGCGAGGCGCGCATCGAGCGCGGCCGCTTTCAGCACGTCGCGCCTGGCTGCGAGCGCCTGGGTCACCGCATCCTTGGCGAGGTTGATCCTGGCGCCTTCGGTCTTGCGCTCCTCCGGCGACATCTTGCCGAGGGTGGCGAGCAAGGCCGAGATCGAGCCCTTCTTGCCAAGGGCGGAGACGCGCACCGCCTCGAGGGCGGCTTCGTCACCGGCTGCGACGATCTGGTCGAGGATGGACTTTTCGAGCGTTGCGAGGTCGGACACGGTCAATTCCTGCGCTTGAGCGGCGCATGATCTGGCGGGACAAACCGGTACCCGAACCGGTGCTCGCCTTTGCGGACCATGCGCCAAAAATTCGGCTGGGTTGTCGCCGCCCGAAGGCCGTAACGTCAAGCAAAAAGCCGGTCATTTCGGGCATATGACCGGCAGGGTTGAACCCGGCGCGCGGGGGGCGCTACCCAAGTGGGATATCAGGAGACTGCGCGATGCCCGTGAGACCCCGCCCGACCGCCGCCCGAGTTGCCCTAGCCATTTTGGCCGCCATCATGTCGATATCAGCCACATCGGCACTGGCGGCGGTTTGCATGGACAAGTCCATGACCCAGGACGAGATCGTCGACACCATCAACGCCAAGCGCAGCTGTGACGGCGCGATGAAGGTGTTTCGGGTCTGCGAGTTCGGGGCGAGCGGCGACGTCCTGCTTGGCGCCGCCGTCGAGAGGAAATGCGAGGCGGACTTCCTGTCCGGCCTCAAGGGCGCGCCGAAGCGGGCGTACCAGCATGAGATGCAGGTCTGCGACCGCAAGTACCGGAATCAATCCGGCACCATGTACATCTCGTTCACGGCGTTCTGCCGGGCGGAAGTCGCCCAGCGCTATTCGCACAAGGCGCTAAACGCCCGCTAGGATCAGGCCGCCAGCGCGGCCTTGGCCTTCTCGGCGATCGCCTGGAACGCAACCGGCTCGTGGATCGCGAGATCCGACAGCACCTTGCGGTCGACGACGACACCCGACTTGGACAGGCCGTTGATGAAGACGCTGTAGGTCATGCCGAACGGACGGACCGCGGCGTTGATGCGCTGGATCCAGAGCGCGCGGAAGGTGCGCTTCTTGCGCTTGCGATCGCGGAAGGCGTACTGGCCGGCCTTTTCGACGGCCTGCTTGGCCGTGCGGATGGTGTTCTTGCGGCGGCCGTAATAGCCCTTGGCGGCCTTGAAGACTTTCTTGTGCTTGGCGTGAGAGGTCACACCGCGTTTGACGCGAGACATGACGGAAATCCTTGAGATCTAAGAAGAGGTGACGGGGCGCCGCACAGTTGCGGCGGGGTTCAAGCGGATCAGCGCGATCAGGCGTTCGGCAAGAAGTACTTCTTGACGTTGTCGCCGTCGGTCTTGAACAGCACGCGGGTGCCGCGGAGCTGACGGATCTGCTTCTTCGTCCGCTTGATCATGCCGTGGCGCTTGCCGCGCTGGGCGTGCATGACTTTGCCAGTGGCAGTCACCTTGAAGCGCTTTTTAGCGCCCGACTTGGTCTTCAACTTGGGCATTTGGCTCTCCTACTGCACAGCGCGAAAATCGCCCCGAGAGGGGTCCGGCCGGCTAAAATGCTCGTTAGAGCGTTGGAAGTGCTATGGTTTTTTCCGAATTGAAAGAACCTGCACGATACGTCGCCACGGCAGCCCTTGATCAGCCGGGCGGCGAAGGCCCGGCTTATGCCAGAGGATCGGCGGTTTTGCAACGTTTTGCGGGATGGAACCGGCGGGTGGGACCCGGCCTCTTCTCCTTCCCCCTGAAAGGGGGAAGGCCGGGATGGGGGTCCAGCCGCAGACGCCGCCGCACGTGGAGAGAGCAGATCCCCACCGCTTTGCTCTGGCGAGCAAGGCGACCCCCCCTTTTCTAGGGGAGGTTGGCTCCATCCGGGCTTCTGTAACGGGCCTTTGTAAGTCAATCCCTTTTTGCGTGATCCACTCGCCGGGCACTTGCTTCTGTACGGGATCGGCGCGAAGGCCGTCGCCTGATGGGGTGCATTGAGGAGCCGGCCGGCCAATCTACGGAAGCGTGGTTGTGAGCCACTTCCCGGATGGCGGCCTGACCGGATCCATCGTCCCGGCGCAGGGACCTCGCTCAGGGAGAGCCTGGTGTCGTGGCCCGCCCAGAACCGATTGCTGCTCCTTGCTTAGGTTGCCGAGGCCTTGGCCATCGGGTTGAACGGTTTGGCGTCGGCGAGCATGCGATGCAGAACGACGGCGAGCTTGCGTGCGAGCGCCACCTTGGCCTTGCGCAGGCCTGCGCGCCGGGCGATCCGCATCGCCCAGCCTTTCAGCGCCGAGCAGTTCCTGACCGGCTTGGTCAGCATGACGTGAGCCGCCTGATAGAGCGCCTCGCGCACGGAGGCATCGCCGATCTTGCTGATGCGGCCGGTATAGTCGGTTTCGCCCGATTGGTACTTCTTCGGGGTGAGGCCAAAATGCGCTCCCGTCGCCTTCGAGGACCGGAAGCGCTTCGGGTCGTCGACCGCCGCGGCGTAGGTAAGCGCCACGATCGGGCCGACGGACGGTGTCGTCATCAGGAGGCGGGCTTGAGGGTGCGACCTGGCGAGCTTTTGGGTGTGCTTATCCAGGCCATTGAACTCGCGCCGCAGCACGGCGTGGGCTTCGAGCAGCGCCTGTGCCACGATCTCAAGTCCGGGATGGCCCGCTACGAGCTCCCGGATGCGTTCGGCGAACGTGCGCTCGGTGGTCGTGCCGACCTTCAGACCGAAGCCGCGGAGCACGCCGCGCAGGCTGTTCTCGATGTCGCGCAGCTTGGACTGCAGCAGCTTGCGTGCCGTCAGAACCGCCCGCGTCTCCTGCGCTTCGATCGACTTGCAGTGCACCGGCCGGAACCAGCCCAGCCGCATCAGTTGCGCGATCCCGCGGGCATCGTTGCGGTCCGACTTCACCGGCATCGCCTTGAAGGCATCGCGGACGTGCCGCGTCTCCAACAGTTCGACTGCCAGGCCCGCATCCCGCATCGCTGCGTAGAGCCATTGCGACAGCGGACCAGCCTCCAGCCCGATCCGTTCCAGCACCAACCCCAGCGACCGCAACCAGGTGATCAAGGCCTCCGGCTCACTCGCAACCCTCGCCTCGCGCAAAATCTTACCTGTCCCATCGACAAGGCAGACGCTCGAGCATTCCAAAGACACGTCGATTCCTGCATAGTGGTACATGGTCGTCCCTTAATGATGCTTGGAGCGGGCTTGCCCGACTCCGTTTATTGACACCATCAGTTTGAGGGACGACCGCCTTCCAACCAACAGGCCGCTCGCGAGCGCGCTTCCAAATCGCGCCGTAGCGAGCGGGCGGCCGGCCCGTTACCCCATCTACGAAACGAAACAGCCCGCCGATCCGGCGGGCCGCTCCAAATGCTGAAATCGACTAACTCGAACTAGCGCGGCGCCAGCACCATCACGACCTGGCGGCCCTCGAACCTCGCGTCCTGCTCGACCTTGGCGAACTCGGCCACGTCGGCCTTCACCTTGTCCAGAAGCTTGGTGCCGATCTCCTGGTGCGCCATCTCACGACCGCGGTAGCGCAAGGTGATCTTGACCTTGTCGCCTTCCTCGAAGAAGCGCTGCATGGCGCGCATCTTCACGTCATAGTCGTGATCGTCGATCATCGGGCGGAGCTTGATCTCCTTGATCTCCACGACCTTCTGCTTCTTGCGGGCTTCGGCGGCCTTCTTCTGCGCGGAATATTTGTACTTGCCGTAGTCCATGATCTTGCAGACCGGAGGACTGACATTCGGCGAAATCTCGACGAGGTCCATGCCGGCTTCCATGGCCATCTTGATGGCCACCATGGTTTCGACGGTGCCCTGGTTGACACCGGCGGCATCGATCAGCTGGATCTGCGCGTTGCGAATCTCATCATTGGTGCGCGGCCCGTCTTTGGCGACTGTGGGCGGGGCTCTATTGGGACGGCGAATGGGTAACTCTCCAAAGTTGTGAAAGGGAAGGCGGATATTTTGAAGCAAGACGCTGCAACGGGCAAGCGAACTCGCTTTCTAAGCGGCAAAACCGTCAATTGCGAGGCATTTTAGCCACGCCCGGCACATATAGCGGGCGCAGCTGCTCCGCAAGGCGGGTCTGCTGCCGTTGACCGGTGCCGCGCGAGGATTGAAAAGCAGATGTCTGACACGCGAGTGACCGAACCATGAGCCAAACCGCCGCATCCGGGCAGGAACCCGCCTTTATCGAGGTCGGCGAGGGCAGTGGGGCACGCCGGATCGCGGTGCGCGCCCGTGCCGGTGCCGCTCCCGGCGGCGCAATTGGCGCGCCCGGGCTGTTCTGGCTCGGCGGCTTCAAGTCCGACATGACCGGCACCAAGGCGATCGCGCTCGACGCATGGGCCGCCGAGCACGGCCGCGGCTCGGTCAGGTTCGACTATTCCGGCCATGGCGAATCCGCCGGCGATTTCGCTGACGGCACGATCGGCCGCTGGCTCGAGGAGAGCGTCGCGGTGTTCTCGCAGTTCTGCAGCGGGCCGCAAGTCGTGATCGGCTCCTCGATGGGCGGCTGGATGGCGCTGCTGCTGGCGCGCGAGATCGCCAAACGGGGCAATGCTGGCGGAAGCGGCCGTGCGTGGCTCGCCGGCCTCGTGTTGATCGCGCCGGCGCCTGATTTCACCGAGGAGCTGATGTGGAAGGCGTTCCCGCCGGAGATTCGCGCCGAGATCGAGACCAAGGGCCTGTGGCTGCGGCCGTCGGACTATGGCGACGGCTCGCCCTATCCGATCACCCGCAACCTGATCGAGGAGGGCCGCAATCATCTGCTGCTCGGCAGCAAGATCGACGTCGGCTGTCCGGTGCGCATCCTGCAGGGCGCGCAGGATCCCGACGTGCCGTGGAAGCACGCCTTCGCGCTGGTGCATCGCCTGCCGGCCGAGGACGTGGTGCTGACCATGATCCAGGACGGCGACCACCGCCTGTCCCGTCCGCAGGACATCGCGCGGATCATCGCCGCGGTGGCGGAGATCGGCTAAGGTTTTTCATCTTGCGCGATGTCATCATCCGCGAAAGCGGATGATCCAGTACGCCGCGGCCCCTCGATTCAAGGCAACGGCTCTGGAATACTGGATGCCCCGCCTGCGCGGGGCATGACAGAGTGGTTGGGAGAGACGCCATGGAAACGACAATGATGCTGCGCGCGTTCTGCGACGCGGTCGAGCAGCGCAACGGCAAGGCGTTTGCAAAGCTCTTCACCGAGGATGGCGTCTATCACGACGTGTTCTACGGCGCGTTCAAGGGGCACGCCAAAATAGCCGAGATGATCGACGACTGGTTCTACCGGACCGCGACCGATTTCCGCTGGGTCATGCATGATCCCGTCTCTGACGGCGCGACGCTCTATGCGCGCTACACGTTCAGCTACCGCTCGACCTTGCCGGAAGCCAAAGGCGCGCGCGCGATGTTCGAGGGCGTCGCGATCATGCGGCTGCGCGACGGCAAGATCACCGAATATCACGAGGTCGCCAACACCGCGCCGGCCTTCGTCGACCTGAATTTTGCGTCGGAACGGATCGCCAAGATCGTCGGCAAGCAGGGTGCCGCGCTGAGGGCGCGGCCGGAGATGAAGCGGCATCTCACCTAGCGCCGTCATTCCCCGGTGCGCAATTGCGCACCTGGGGGCATCGCGCAGCGATGAACCCGGAATCTGGAAGTTGTGGCGCGAGATTCCGGGCTCGCGCTTCGCGCGCCCCGGAATGACGACCATTGTTACGGCGGCGGCGGATTGGTCATCGGCTTGCGCTGCGCCAGCGCCGCCACGGTCGACGTGCCGATCGGGCCCTGCTCGTCATAGAGCCAGCATTCGCCGATCGCGACGCCGTCGGTGGCGTGGTGGTTGACGACCTCGAAGCCGATCCAGTTGGTCACCGGCAAACGGTGCAGATAGATCGTGACGTCGCTGTTGATGTAGCCGAGCCCCTGGTCGCCGGCATTGGCAAAGGGGCTCGCGAAATCCGCGCCGGTCGCGACATGGATGAACGGCGTCATCTTCACGCCGGCGACGAGCTCGCGCACCTCGCTCATCCAGAGCCGGCGCTCGCCGAGCGAACCCATGTGGCCGACAATTGGCCGCGTCTCCCATTTGCCGTTCATGCCGAGCCTGGGATCGGGCGGCTTCGGAATCTCCGCGGGCGCCGGCACCTGCCAGTTCGGCGGCGACCACACATTGCCCGGCGCATTTTCCGTCCGGCGCAACAACTGGCAGGAGGCGCGCGCCATGCTGGTGCCGCCGGAGACAAACTCGGCCTCGATCACCTTGATGCGGAGCCCGTCGCGGACGAGCTTCGTCGTCACCTCGACCGGCGTCGTGATGTTGGGCAGCCGGAACATGTCGACTGTCAGCCGCGCCGGGACGAAGTCGTCGGAGCCGTGACGCTCCTCGATGGCGAAGCCGAGCAGGCCGATCACGACGCGGCCGTGCATCGATTCCGGACTCCACGGTCCGTTCGCAACGGATGTCGGCATGAAGCCGTCGCCGTGCCTGGTGAAGAAGGGCTGGTTTGTCATGGTCCGCGACCATCACGGGAATGCCGCGATGAAATCAAGAGGCCGCTGCCGCGCGCCACTCCTGCTGCACGCTGACATCAGGCTCGCCGCCGGCGCGTGAGGCCAGCGCCGCGAACGCATCGCGGGCGATCAGTTGCGACAGTGCCCACACCGCGGCGCCGCGCACCAGCGGGCTCGCATCGTCGAGCAAACGCTGCGCCTCGTCGGCAAGGCTTGCATCGCCGGAATTGCCGATCGCGATCAGCACATTGCGGATGAAGCGGTCGCGGCCGATGCGCTTGACCGGCGACTTCGTGAACAGCGCGCGAAAAGCTGCATCGTCGAGCCGCGCCAGCTCGCCGAGCGCAGGTGCGCGCAACGCATCGCGCGCGGCAAGCTTCTGCTCGCGTCCCGCTTGCGCGAACTTGTTCCACGGACACACCGCGAGGCAATCGTCGCAGCCATAGATGCGGTTGCCGATGCTCCTGCGGAATTCGTGCGGGATCGGGCCTTTGTTCTCGATCGTCAGATACGAGATGCAGCGCCGCGCATCGAGCTTGTAGGGGCCCGGAAACGCCGCGGTCGGGCAGATGTCCTGGCAGGCGCGGCAGCTGCCGCAATGATCGGCTTCGCTATCGTCGCGCGGCAGTTCGGTGGCGGAATAGATCGCGCCGAGAAACAGCCACGAGCCGAATTCGCGCGACACCAGATTGGTGTGCTTGCCCTGCCAGCCGATGCCGGCGGCCTGCGCCAACGGCTTCTCCATCACGGCAGCGGTGTCGACGAACACCTTCACCTCGTCGCCGGTCGCAGCAGCGAGCCAGCGCGCCAGTGTCTTCAGCCGCTTCTTGATCACGTCGTGATAGTCGTCGCCCTGGGCATAAACCGAGATCGCGCCATGCGATCGGCGCGCGAGAATTTTTAGCGGATTGTCGTCCGGCCCGTAATTGACGCCGAGCATGATGATCGAGCGCACGCCGCCCCACAGCACGCGCGGATCGGCGCGCCGCTCCGGATTGGCGGCAAGCCAGTCCATGTCGCCATGGCCGCCGGAGCCGAGGAACTCGAGGAAATACTGTCCGGCTTCGCCCGTCGCGTCAGGAGCGGTGAAGCCGATGGCATCGAAGCCGAGCGCACGCGCCTCGCGCGTCAGTGCCGCCTTGAGATCGGCAGGAGAGAGCCGGACCGCCGGGTTCAGAAGTCGAGGTCCACATAGGTCCGCGACGCCGGCACCCCCGCCAGCCATTCGCTGAGCAGCGGGCGGAACGACGGGCGGGATTTCACCCGCGCGTACCACGCCTTTGCTGCGTCGTCCTCGCTCCATGGCACGTCGCCCAGATAGTCGATCGCCGAAAGATGCGCCGCGGCGGCGAGGTCCGCGTAGGTGAGGCGGTCGCCGGCGAGATAGTTCCGGGTCTTCGCGAGCCAGCCGATATAGCTCAGATGATAGCGCACATTGACCTTGGCGGCGCGCATGATGTCGGGGGCCGGCGGGCCGCCGCCATTGTCCTCGCTCATGAAGCGCTTGTAGATCCGCTCGGTCACCAGCGGGTTGGAGGCTTCCTCGAAGAATTTTTCGTTGAACCACGCCATCAGCCGGCGCACCTCGACGCGCTCGGCGGTCGACGTCGGCAGCAGTCGCCGCTCGCCGGCATCGAGGCCATGCGCCTCGTCGACATATTCGGCGATCACAGGCGCGCCCGGAACCGGCGGAAAGCCCTCGGCGATCAGGACCGGCGTGGTTGCCGCCGGATTGAGCGCGAGATACGCCTCGCGCCGCTCCCACACCCGCTCCTCCACCAGCCGCAGATCGAGCCCGTACTCGCCGAGCACGAGGCGAATGAATCGCGAATGCGGACAGAACGGATGGTGATACAGCGTGTACATGAAGTCCTTGGTAGTTCCGCGGCGATTAAGAAACCATCAACCTGTGTGACCTGAGCCTGCAATTTGGCCAGACCTGCTCCGGTCGTCTCTATGTCGCGTCAGCACGCAAACCGGTAGCCACCCCCGCAGATGGTGCGGGTCACAAAAACGCTATAGCCCAGCAAATCGGTCAGGTAACCCATTGTTTGACGATTTTTTGCGATTGCGGCCAATGTGCGAATAAGCGAGAAGAATCCCGTTTTCCACACAGGGCAGGCCACATCATGATGACGGATATGCTGCGAGCGGTGATTCTCGGCATCGTCGAGGGCGTCACAGAGTTCCTGCCGGTCTCCTCGACAGGCCACCTGCTGCTCGCGGAACGCTTCTTCAATCTCGGCGAAGGAAATTTCTGGAAGAGCTTTGCGATCCTGATTCAGCTCGGTGCGATCCTCGCGATCCTCGCGCTCTACTTCACCAAATTGTGGCGCGTCGCGCTCGGCATGTTCTCCAATCCCGACGACCGCCGCTTCGTGATCGGCGTGCTGGTCGCCTTCCTGCCTGCCGTCGTGATCGGCCTGATCGCCGGCAAATACATCAAGGAATTCCTGTTCAATCCGTGGGTGGTCTGCTTCACGCTGATCGTCGGCGGCGCCGTCCTGCTCTGGGTCGATCAGCTCGATCTCAAGGTGTACGAGGACGATGCGACCCGGTTCCCGCTGTTGATGTATTTCTGGATCGGCGTCGCGCAGTGCCTGGCGATGATCCCCGGCGTGTCGCGCTCCGGCGCCAGCATCGTGGCCGCGATGCTGCTCGGCGCCGACAAGCGCTCGGCGGCGGAGTTCTCGTTCTTCCTCGCGATCCCGACCATGGTCGGCGCGTTCGCCTATGATTTCTACAAGAACCGCGCCGACTTCACGTCGGACAATCTCAGCGTCATCGCGGTCGGCTTCGTGGTGTCGTTCATCACGGCGATGATCGTGGTGCGGGCGTTCCTCAACTTCGTCACCCGCCGCGGCTTCACGTTCTTTGCCTGGTGGCGCGTGATCGTCGGCACCCTCGGCCTGATCGCGCTGGCGATGGGGCGGTAACGCGTTGTCTTACCTCGCCCCGCTTGCGGGGAGAGGCTTGCAGCTCAGGCACAGCGTGAATTTCCATCCATCACCGTCATCCTGAGGAGCCGCGGAGCGGCGTCTCGAAGGATGCACGGCCCAGCTCTCGGCCGTTCATCCTTCGAGGCTCGCTGCGCTCGCACCTCAGGATGACGGGGAGAATTGGGGAGCGCAGGCTAAGCGCTCTTCTTCTGGAACTGCCCGGTCGCGCGGAAGCGCCAGAGATATTGCGGGGCGATCGCTTCCATCGAGTCGGGCGTGATGCCGAGGCCGGCGAAAGTGAGCCCGGCGGCCTTGGCGGCATCCGACACCACATTGTCCGAACGCAGCATCGCGACCTGGTCGGGCGTCAGCGTGAAGGGGTCGGGCGCAAACTGCAGGACATACGATTGCAGCTTGGCGAGGCCGAACGGCAGCGGCGCCAGCATGCGATCGCGCTGGGTGATCTGGAGGATGATCTCCATCACCTCGCGCATGGTCAGCACCTCAGGACCGCCGAGCTCGTAGGTCGCGCCCGGCTTGGCCTTGCCGTCGACGGCATCGGCCACCGCGTCGGCGACGTCGGCGACATAGGCCGGCTGCAGCTTGTTGGTGCCGCCGCCGACCAGCGGCAGCACCGGCGACATCCGCGCCAGCGCCGCAAAGCGGTTGGTGAACTGATCCTCCGGCCCGAACAGCAGCGATGGCCGCATGATGGTGGCCTGTGGCAAGGCCGCCTGCACCGCCGCCTCGCCGGCCGCCTTGGCGCGGTAGTAACCCGACAGCGAATTCTCGTCGGCGCCGATCGCCGAGACATGGACCATCCGGGCGCCGGCCGTGGCCGCTGCCTTGGCGATGGTCTCGGCGCCCTTCACCTGCACGGCGTCAAAGCTCTGTCCGCCGCCCTCGGCCAGGATGCCGACCAGATTGATCGCGATATGCGAATCGCGCATCGCCGCCTCGACCGAGGCCGGATAGCGCACATTGGCCTGAACCGCATGAATCTGCCCGACGCGGCCGAGCGGCTGCAGATGGAAGGCCAGTTCGGGCCGCCGCACCGCGACTCGCACGCGATAATCGCGCTTGCAGAGCGCCCGGACCACGTTCCGTCCCAGAAAACCCGATCCGCCGAAGACCGTGACGAGCGTTTCCAGGTTCGATGCCATGAGGTAAATTCCTGCCGGATTCGAGAGCGATTGAGCGTATTTAGCGCCTCTCGCGATACGCCATCAGCCCAATCCTGTACAGGCTATTTGAATTTCCAATCCCGAATTTGACAAGCGCGTAACCGATCCTTACTAAGCCGCTCCACATGCCCAGGTGGCGGAATTGGTAGACGCGCTGGCTTCAGGTGCCAGTGGCTTAACGGCCGTGAAGGTTCGAGTCCTTTCCTGGGCACCACCCCCTTTTTAAGCGATTGAAATCGCTCAACATCCCTAAGGGTGGGTGCGGCGAGGCCGTAACCCGCCGAGGGTGGGGCGAGACGGCGATTATACCGTTGGCCCTCCGCGCTATACCTGTCGTCGGTTGCTCATTTCCGAGCCGTTAGACGACGCGGACGCAGTCTCGTTCGATCCAAATGGAGTGCATGTAGCTTGGCTCCTCCAAGACCTCCCCGACTTCGAGTTCGACCAGGTCTCCTTTGAGATCGACGACTGGAAAATGGCGGCCGAGGCACCTCATGAATAGTGCCCGCGTCTCCATGTCTTCCGGCAGCGCCTCCGGAACAGCCACGACTTCAACTCTGTCCCCGATCTTCATTATCAACGCCTCCGGCGGCCACCAAAACGAGTCTAGGCGCGCATTCCAACCGCAGGACCAAACGGCGGGTCATCATCGTTCGGCGGCGCCGGCGCGTAGTGATCGAATTGCATGGTGAAGGTCGCGCGGCCCCGGCCTGCCACGCGCAGGCCATTCGTGTACCCGAACATGTTCATCAGCGGCACCATTGCCGCGATGACGACGTTGTCGCTGTGCGCGCTTTGATTCTGAATCGTGGCACGGCGCAGGGACGCGCTTCAAGAGGTCGATCTTGGTGTCGAGCTGCAGCTCGCTGATGCCCCTCAGGATGATCTGGCCGGACTCGGGATCGGTCGACACGCGGAAGGAGGGATCCTCCGCGGTCAGCTCGGCGAGTGCAGCCTTAAGCCTCTGATGGTCGGCTTGCGACTTAGGCTCGATCGCAATTTCGATAATGCCGGGTTGCACTGAGCGGTCCACCTTCGCTCCATGATATCACGAGATGGACCGTGAGGTGTGTTAACCACGCGGCCGCCGAATACGTCGTTCCGTTGTCAACATGGAGCCTGACGGTCGGTGTAGCCAAAACGGAACCGATAGCCTCATGACCAGCAGGTAAACGATGGAGGTAACCCCCCTTCTCTCGTCCTGCGACACTTTACCATTTTTGTCCCGACATCGAATTACGCTCAGATGGCGCGCCGACCGGACGGCCTCAGCTGCGCTGAGACTATGCACTACGACAGGGCTAGGGGATGATCGCGATCGAAAGCCACGCGGCGCGGGCTCAACCAGCGCGCATCGCCACCGTCGACATCGTCCACGATCTCGACGCCGCCGAGGCGATCTGGCGGAGTCTCGAGAACTCCAACCATTCCATCACGCCCTTTCAGCGCTTCGACTTCCTCGCCCCGTGGCAGCGTGAGGTCGGTGAGCGCGAGGGATTATCGCCTTTCATCGTTGTTATGCGTGACGGCGACGGCCAACCACGGGGCTTGCTGCCGCTTGCCCTGCAAACAGCGCTGGGCGTGCGCCGCGCGAGCTTCATGGGCGGCGAGCACGCAACCTTCAACATAGGCTTGTGGGATCGCGAGTTCGCGGCCGGTGCCACGAAGGCCGATCTCGACGCAGTCATCGCGATGCTCGCCAAGCGCGACGAGGCCGACGTACTGGTGCTGCGCCAACAGCCGGCGCAGTGGCGCGACGTGCAAAATCCGCTGGCGCTGCTGCCTCATGAACCCCCGGTCTTCAACTGCCCGATGCGCACAATCGAGCCGGGCGCAACGGCCGCGAACCTGATCGGCAATCCCTCCCGCCGCATGAAGCTCAAGCAGCGCAAACTGCTGGAGCTGACCGGCTACCGCTATCACGTCGCCTCTGCCGACGCCGACATCGCCCGTCTGCTCGACTGGTTCTTTCGTGTGAAGTCGGAGCGGTTGGCCGAGCGGAAGCTGTCCAATGTGTTCGCCGAACGCGCCGTAGAGACATTCATCCGCACAGCCTGCATGACAAAGCTGCCCCACGGCGGCCGTGCCATCGAAATCCACGCGCTCGAAAGCGACGAGGAAGTGATCGCGATCTTCGCCGTGGTTGCCGACGGCCACCGCTTCTCGACGATGTTCAACACCTACACTTTGTCGGAAAATGCGAAATTCAGCCCCGGCCTGCTCTTGATGCAGGAAATCATCCATCATTTTGCCGGCCGGCAGTATCGCGCCTTCGACTTCGGCCTCGGCTCGCATGAATACAAGCGGCTGTTCTGTAAGGACGACGAACCATTGTTCGACAGTTTCATTCCGCTCACCAGGCTCGGCCGACAAGCCGCCGGAGTGATGTCCGCGGTCGATCGTACCAAGCGGTTGGTGGAGCACCACCCGAAGCTCCGCGGCGTTGCGCAGCACCTTCGCAAGGTCTTGCTTGACAAGGCATTCTGCGCAATTCCTCTCGTTTCCCTGCTTCAAATGTAGCCGTCGAACTTCGTCAACCGCCCGGCACCTCCCGTCAGACGATGCGCCGGCCGGCGCGGCGCGCGATCGGCCGCTGCACGAAATACATCGCAGTCAGCGAGATCAGGGTCGTGGCAACGACGATGTAGCCGAGACGGTCGAAGTGCAGCAGCGAACCGTCCGGGTTCTCGGCGATGATCGCTGCCGCGAACACCGAGCCCAAGCCGCCCGACAGCTGCTGCACGGACGCTGAGACCGCGCTGAACGAGCCGCGCTGGCTGGCATCGGGGATCGCCGACATCAGCGCCTGCGACGGGATCATGCGCGAGAAGATGCCGACGAACATCAGCACATTGACGACGATCGCGGTCAGCAGCGAGACGTGGCCGAGATTGGTGTAGATCAGCACCATGATGACGGACACCACGCAGCCGAACGCGAAGGTCGGATATTTGCCGAATTTGTCGCTGGCGCGGCCGACCAGCGGCCCGATGAGGATGCTGAACAGCCCGGAGACCAGATAGATCGTCGGCAGATGGACAATATCGATGCCGAGATTGTGCACGGTGAAGGCGCTGCCGAACGGTATCAGCATGAAGCCGCCGGTCGCCAGCAGCGTCGTCACCAGGAAGGCCAGCGTGTAGCGCGGCTGCCCGACGGTTGCGACCAGATGGCGGAACGGATTGCTGTCGTGCTGCAGCTTGAGATGCCCGTCGACCGGCTCCATCACCAGCGCGATGACGGCGATTGCCGCGATCGACAGGCCGACGATGGCGACAAAGCAGATGTGCCAGTTCCAGTGATTGGCCAAGAAAAGTCCGGCCGGGACGCCGAGCACCTGGCTCGCGGCGAACGCCGTCTGCAGCACGCCCATCGCGCGGCCGCGCTGTTGCAGCGGAAACAGGTCGGTGACGATCGCAAGCACGACGGACCCGATCACGCCGCCGAACAGGCCGGTGACGATGCGGCCGAGCAGCAGCACTTGGAAATTCTGCGCCACCGCGCAAAGCACGGTGCCGAGCATGAAGCCGACATAGAAGAACAGCAGCAGCCGCTTGCGGTCGAAGCGATCGGCAAAGCCGGCAGCGAGGATGCCGGAAAATCCGGCGGCGAAAGCGTAGGCGGACACCGCGACGCCGAACTGCCCGGCCGTGATGTTGAGCGACGGCATCAGGATGGCGCCGAGCGGCGACATGATGATGAAGTCGAGGATCAGGGTGAATTGCGTGAAGGCAAGCAGCGCGATCAGGAACGATTGATAGCGCGTAAAGCCGCGCTCCTGCTGGTCGTCGTCGATCGGCGCGGCAATGGTCTGTTCCGACATGAGGCTCATTTCACTGCGAGGCTGGGTGGGGCTGGCCACAGATAGGGAGGGCGCGGGAGGATTTCATGGGGCGCGCGGGCAACAGTTCCATCGAAATCGCGAGCTTGAGGAATGGCTTGGCCGTGCGCATCACGTGGAAACTGGCGCGAAAACGCGGACAGCCGGACGTCCGGCCCGCAACGGCAATTGTTTCCGGTTGTGTCGGACGATAACTGCAACGGGTGAGTGGTGGTCTTCACAACCTTGAAAGCGTACGCACGTCAAGGATGTGAATCGGAACGATGCAGCTCATGGTTCCATCTGTGGCGATGGCGCAACAGACCGCTGCAAATTGTCTCAAGCTTGAACGGAGCGATCAGCCGACGCTGAGAGCGGGGCAGGGGGTAGCAGAGGGCGCGAGGCCGGGGGCTCGGGTTCGCGCCGATATTGGAGAAGGGCATGGTTTCATCGCGGCTCGCGGCGATCCTGTCGTGCACTTTGGGTGGCGGCTGTTGTCTGTCCGTGTCGCAGGCGTTCGCCGCCTGCGACAGTCTCGCGCCGGTGAGCGGCCAGACGGTGACCTGCTCGACCGCTGCGCCGAATGCATCAGCCGTCGGCGTGCAGGCCGCAGCCGGCAGCTCGAACGTCACCGTGAACGTGCTGCCAGGCGCCGGCATCACGCCGGGCGCCGGAGCGACCGCGATCGGCCTTGTCGCGGGCAGCGCCGCCACCAACAACGGCACGCTGACCATCAGCGGCGGCGGCACCGGAATCTTCGGCGGCGGCAACGGCAATGTCTTCACCAACGGTGCGTCCGGTGTGATCACGACCACAGGTGCCGGCAGCAACGCGATCGCCGCCAGCAGCAACGGCAACACGCTGATCAACAACGGCACCATCACGACGCAGAACGGCACCTCGCGCGGGCTTGCCATCACCGGTCTGACGCAACACAACAACAATACGCTGATCAATACCGGCACGATCACGACCCAGGGCCCGCAGTCGCACGGCCTCTATGTGCAGACCGGCGACAGCAACAGCTTCACCAACAGCGGCACCATCACCACGGCGGGCGCCGGCGCGCGCGCGATCTTCTCCGCCGGACAGTTCGCAAACATGACCAACACCGGCACGCTGCTGACGACCGGCGGCGATGCCGGCGGCACCGCCAACAACACCGTTTTCATGCAAGGCAATGCCGGCGTGCTGCGCAACAGCGGCACCATCGAGGCGCGCGGCGTCAATGCCGACGGCGTGTTCTCCAACACCGCGGGATCGTCATTCACCGCCCGCATCGAGAATCTCGCCGGCGGCCGGATCATCAGCCAGTCGGGGCCCGCGATCCGCACGCTCAACGGCGCCACCACCATCGTCAATGCCGGCCTGATCGCCGGCAACAGCGGCACGGCGCTCGCGGGCGGCGGCGGTGCGGTGACGATGATCCTGCAAACCGGCTCGCAGATCGTTGGCCTCGCGGATGGCGGCGGCGGCAACAACCAGGTGCGGCTGCAGGGCAGCGGCACGGTGAACAACCCGTTCACGCGATTCCAGACGCTGACGATGGAAGGTGCCGACTGGACCTGGGCCGGCACCGGCACCTTCGCCAACACCTTCATCAACAGCGGCTCGCTGACGCTGCAGACGTCGCTGACCGGCAATGTGACGATTGCATCAGGCACCAGCCTGCTGGCCGGCAACGGCGCCAATCCGTCGATCACGCCGTTTCCGGGCGGACCGCCTGTTACCGTCACCAATGCCGGCGTCATCAACCTGACCAATGGCGGCGCCACCGCTGCGAACAGTCTCACGATCGCGGGCAACTATGTCGGCAATGGCGGCGGGCTCTTTCTGCGCACCGTGCTCGGTGGCGACGGTTCGCCGTCAGATCGTCTCGTCATCTCCGGCGGCAATGCGTCGGGCTCGACTGCCGTCACCGTCAGCAATGCCGGCGGCGCGGGCGCGCTCACCACCGCCGACGGAATCATGGTGGTGCAGGCCGTCAATGGCGGCACCACGGCGGCAGGCGCATTCGGTCTGACCAACGCCGTGGTGGCGGGTGCGCACGAATATCTCCTGTTCCGTGGCGGCGTGTCCGCGGGCAGCGCCGACAATTGGTATCTGCGCTCAACGTTGTTGCCCGGCACGGCTGCGCCTGCGCCGCCGCTTGCGCCTCCGCCGCCGCCGCCGGCATCGCCCGATGTGGTCCCGCCGCCATCGACGCCGCTCGCGCCCGACGTGTCGGCGTTGACGCCGCCGCCGGCGGGTGCCGCGCCGGTCGAGCTCTATCGCGAGGAAGCCTCGGTCTATTCGGCGCTGCCGCAGGTCGCACAGAAGCTCGGGCTTGCGACGCTCGGCACCTTCCATCAGCGCCAGGGCGATCAGGCCCTGCTGACCGGCGGCGGTGAACAGCCGGCGGCGTGGGCGCGCGCCTATGGCTCGCACAGCTCGCAGAGCTGGGCCGGCACGGTCAGCCCCTCGTTCGACGGCACCATGGCCGGCGTGCAGGTCGGCGTCGACATCCTGCGCTTTCAGTCCGCGCCCGATCACCATGATCGCGCGGGCATCTTCTATGCCTATGGCTGGGCCAGCGGCACCGTTAACGGTTTTGCGCTCGGCTTGAATGATGTCCGCACCGGCACGCTCTCGATCGACAGCCAGAATGTCGGCGGCTACTGGACCCATATCGGGCCCTCGGGCTGGTATGTCGACGCCGTTCTGATGGGCAGCTTCTACGGTGCAAGTCCGCAATCGGATCGCCAGGTCGGCGCGCGTGTGTCGGGCACCGGCGTCGCGGCGTCGCTGGAGGCGGGCGTGCCGATCCCACTGAACCGTTTCGTCGCGATCGAGCCGCAGGCGCAGCTGATCTGGCAACGCCAATCGTTCGACAGCTTCAACGACATGTTCTCCAGCGTCGCACTCGGCAGCGCCGATACGCTGACTGGCCGGCTCGGGGTCCGCGTTCCCGCGACCTTCACGGTTGGCACCGCCGAACTGCGTCCCTATCTCGAGGCCAATCTCTGGCACACCGCCGCGAACGACCGCAGCATCGCCTTCGCCACGACAGACCTGATCGGCGTGCAAAGCCGCGGCACCGCGGTCGAGATCGGCGCCGGCGTCTCCGCGCAGCTCAATCGCGCGGTCAGCGCCTATGCGAGGGCGGGCTACACCACCTCGGTGGACTCGACGCATCGCGAGGACATCACCGGCCGGTTCGGGCTGCGCGTCAGCTGGCAGTAGCGGTGCGCCGGCGTCGGACGGTGTGGGGCAGCAAGCCATTGTCTCCGCTGCACAATGGCGCTACACCGTGAACCAACTGTGCCAGCGATAGCCTGTCCCGACAGCGATTCGACGAGGTTTTTGACAGCATGACCATCCGCCTGCATCGCGGCGATCTGCCCGATCTGTCCCGCTACACCGATTCGGTGGCGATCGACACCGAGACCATGGGACTGCATCCGCATCGTGACCGGCTCTGCGTGGTGCAGATGTCGAACGGCGACGGCACCGCCGACGTGATCCAGATTCCGAAGGGACACACCGATTCGCCGAACCTGAAGGCGCTGCTCGCCAATCCGAAAGTCACCAAGATCTTCCATTTCGCGCGGTTCGACGTCGCGGTGCTCTACAACACTTTCGGCGTGATGCCGGCGCCGGTCTATTGCACCAAGATCGCCTCGCGCCTGTCGCGCACCTACACCGACCGCCACGGCCTGAAGGATCTGGTGCGCGAGGTGCTGAACGTCGAATTGTCGAAGCAGCAGCAGTCGAGCGACTGGGGCGCGCAAAGCCTGAGCGAGGCCCAGCTCGCCTACGCCGCCTCCGACGTGCTGCACCTGCACGCGCTACGCGACAGACTCGATGTCATGCTGGCGCGCGAGGGACGGACGGATCTCGCCAGGGCCTGCTTCGAATTCCTGCCGACGCGCGCCAGGCTCGATCTCGACGGCTGGGAGGCCGAGGACATTTTCGCCCATTCATAATGGGCGCCGAATTCGTCGCAGCAGGGGCGATTCCGCCCCGTTTCGGCCAAACTGTTCACGCGTGGTCCCCCAGCGGGGGCGCGACGCCGGGTCCGGGCTGCATATTTGGGCGGCTCCGGCTAGAATAGGGGCGATTTCGCGCCTCTGGAGCTCAGGTGAATTCGGTTCAGAATCCAGCCTATGTCACGGGCCTCGAGGCGCGCTTTGCCGCCGCCGCGCGGCACAGCCGTATGGTGCGGATCCTGCGCATCGCGGTGCCTGCGGTGGTCGGGCTGTCGATGGCCTCGATCATCTCCATCTCGGTGTTCAATCCATTCCACGACGTGATCCCCAAGCTGCCGCTCGAGATGGACAACCTCGTGGTGTCGGGCACCAAGATCACGATGGAATCGCCGCATATCGCCGGCTTCTCGGCCGAAGGGCGGCCCTATGAGATGTGGGCCAAGGCGGCGATCCAGGACGTCACCGATCCCGACCATGTCGAGCTGAAGACCATCCGCGCCAAGGTGGCGCAGCAGGATCAGTCGACGGTCACGATGGATGCGCGCACCGGCTTCTTCGACAACAAGAAGCAATTGCTCGACCTGCGCCAGGATATCTTCCTGCAATCGTCCACCGGCTATGAGGCGAAGCTGACGCAGGCCTTCGTCGACATCAACAAGGGCAATGTGTCGTCGGACGAGCATGTCGACGTCAAGCTGCTCGAGGGCACGCTGACCTCCGACCGCCTGCGGATCTACAACAGCGGCGAGCTCGTGCGGTTCGAAGGCAATGTCGTGATGAATCTGGACAAGCTCGGCGACAACAACCCGCCTGCCGAGCCCGCGCCGCCTCCTCCGCCGCCACCGAAGTCGCGCAAATCTGCCAACACGAAATGATTTTGATGATGAGACGTTTTCCGCACGGCATCGCAATGGCGGCCTTTCTGCTCGCGCTGTTCGCAGCCGGCATTGCTTCCGCGCAGGGCACGATGACCGGCGTTCCCAACGCCATGCAGGGCTTTTCGCAGAACCGCGACCAGCCGATCCAGATCGAGGCGGCCTCGCTCGAAATGCGCGACAAGAAGAAGGAGGCGACCTTCGCCGGCAATGTGAAGGTCGTGCAGGGCGACACCACCATGACCTCGAAGATCCTGGTCGTGTTCTACGAGGATAAGTCGACCCAGGCGCCGGCGCCTGCGCCGGCCGGCACCAAGGCCGCGGCCGCCAAGGGTGCTGCGCCGATGCAGTCGGCAACACCCGGCCCCGGCGGCGCGTCCTCGATCAAGCGGTTGGAGGCGAAGGGCGATGTCGTCGTGACCCAGAAGGATCAGGTCGTCACCGGCGAGACCGCGATCTTCGACACCAAGACCAATTTGATCACCATGCTCGGCGGCGCCGGCGGCCAGGTGGTGCTGACCCAGTGCCAGAACGTGCTGCGCGGTGACCGCCTGCTGGTGGACATGACCACCGGCGTCTCGCGGGTGGAATCCAACAACGGCAAGGTGCAGGGCCTGTTCATCCAGTCCCAGGGCGGACAGAGCGGCAAGGGAGGCTGCCCAGCGCCGGCTGCCCCCGGCGCGGCCCCTGCCGCCCCAGCTGCCCCGTCGCCGCTTCAGCTCATCCCGGGCAAGCCAAAATAGGCGCCGGTGGCGCGAGGGTCGTCATGCCGATGCTGCTTTCGCGCGCCGCAATCGTTGCCGTCCTCGTTCTGATGGCGTCCGACACGGCGCGCGGACAGGGCACTGCGTCGGTGCCCAATGCCATGCAGGGCTTCGCGCAGAACCGCAACCAGCCGGTCAAGATCGAGGCGGCCGTGCTCGAAATGCGTGACAAGAAGAAGGAGGCGACTTTCTCCGGCAATGTGAAGGTCGTGCAGGGCGACACCACCATGACCTCGAAGATCCTGGTCGTGTTCTACGAGGATAAATCGACCCAGCCGCCGGCGACTGCCCCGGGGTCACCCGCGGCCAAGGGGGCGCCCAAGGATCCTGCGGTGCAACCGGCGACGTCCGTCCCCGCCGGCGCGTCCTCGATCAAGCGGCTGGAGGCAAAGGGCGATGTCGTCGTGACCCAGAAGGATCAGGTCGTCACCGGCACCACTGCGATCTTCGACACCAAGACCAATTTGATCACCATGCTCGGCGGCAGCGGCAGCCAGGTGGTGCTGACCCAGTGCCAGAACGTGGTGCGCGGCGATCGCCTGCTGGTGGACATGACGACCGGCGTCTCGCGCGTGGAATCCGACACCGGCAGGGTGCAAGCCATGGTCGCTCAGGGGCAAGACTGCAGCGGCGCGCCGGCGCCGACGGCACCCGTAAGTCCCCCGTCAGCTTCCGCCAAACCACCAAAATCAAGATAAATCAATGCATTAGATAATATTTTGCGGCCGCGAGGTTGAAGCGCGCGGGGTGAGGCTGTATCTACTGCAGCGGTCCGGCCGAACGATGCGCCTTGAGGGGGAGTCATGTTGGCCGGTCAGGGGCATCCATTCATTCAAGGCGCGGGTGATCGCGCTTTGCCGTGTTGTTTGAGCATGATCTCCGCGCAAACGCGTCCGCTGTTGTCGCGAGGGGAGGCCGGAATCCAGATTTCCGGATCATGCTTGCGCCTTCGCGTGCGAATCGATTGGTCCGCAGGCAAAGTCGCGGGATTACCGTGAAAGGCTGAAGCGAAGCGGGGATGGTGGATTTTCTCGGCATGTTCCGGCGGCGCCCTGCGAAACGCAGCACCGGATTTGCGCGCTCGCATGACGACATCACGGCGCTCGGCGATTCCTTCGGCGAGATGCTGACGTCACCGGTGCGCGACGCGCCGCCGATGGCGCGCGCCGCCCCCGTTCCCGACGTCGAGTTGCCGCGATCGCAGCCCGCTGCAGCGCCGGCGCGTGCGCGGCCCGCGAGGAACAGCGCTCCGGCTGCGCCGCAGCTGATCAAGCGGCCGGGCTATCTGGCTGTGCATAGCGTGGAAAAGAGTTTTGGCAGCCGGCAGGTCGTGCGCGGCGTCAGCATCTATGTGCGCCGCGGCGAAGCGGTCGGCCTGCTCGGGCCCAACGGCGCCGGCAAGACCACCGTGTTCTACATGATCACCGGCCTGATCAAGGCCGATCGCGGCGCGATCGAGCTCGATGGCCACGACGTCACCAAGCTGCCGATGTATCAGCGCGCGCGCCTCGGCATCGGCTATCTGCCGCAGGAAGCCTCGATCTTCCGCGGCCTTTCGGTCGAGCAGAACATCCGCGCCGTGCTCGAGGTCGTCGAGCCCTCCAAGAAGAAGCGCGAGCACGAGCTGGATTCGCTGCTCGACGAATTCAACATCACGCGGCTGCGCAAAAGCCCGTCGATCGCGCTGTCCGGCGGCGAGCGCCGCCGCGTCGAGATCGCGCGCGCGCTGGCGACCCGCCCGAACTACATGCTGCTCGACGAGCCGTTCGCCGGCATCGACCCGATCGCGGTCGGCGACATCCAGGATCTCGTCCGCCATCTCACCAACCGCGGCATCGGCGTCCTCATCACCGACCACAATGTCCGCGAGACGCTCGGTCTGACCGACCGCGCCTACATCGTCTATGCCGGTGAGATCTTGACTGAGGGAAGCCCGGAGGAGATCGTTAATGATCCCGATGTACGTCGGCTTTACCTTGGCGAGGAATTCCGCCTCTAGCGCATGATCCGCCAAAGTGTGAAGCGGTTTGGCGACAAGATCATGCGCTAATTAGAGAATCTGACGCGCGATCTGACGCAAAACCGGGCGTTCACTCTTGCTGGTCGCGCTTACTCCAAAAATTGCATCCGTCAAGCCGTATACAAGCTTCGCGGACTAAGATAAGCAAGAATCGAGCCAACTTTTAGGGTCGTTCTTGCCTCCATGGCGCTGACGCAAAGACTAGAGTTCCGCCAGTCGCAGTCGCTGGTGATGACGCCGCAGCTGATGCAGGCGATCAAGCTGCTGCAACTGTCGAACCTCGATCTGTCGGCCTTTGTCGAGGAAGAGCTGGAACGCAACCCGCTGCTCGATCGCGCCGCCGACGGGCCGGAACCGCCGGTGGCGGGCGAGCCGGCCATGGAACGGTCCGACTACGGCGATTCCGAAGGTTCCAGCAGCTACGGGGATGACGGCGACCATTCCGACATGGCGGCAAGCTCGGGCGGCGAGACCGCCTTCGAGCCCGGCCAGGAGGAATGGATGAACCGCGACCTCGGCACCCGCGCCGAGATCGAGCAGACGCTGGATACCGGTCTCGACAACGTGTTCTCCGAGGAGCCGGCGGAGGCGGCGGCGCGCGCCGCGCAGGACGCGCCACCCTCGGTCTATACCGAATGGGGCGGTGGCGCCTCCAGCGACGACGAGTACAATCTCGAAGCCTTCGTGGCCGCCGAGCTGACGCTCGCCGACCATCTCGCCGAACAGCTTGCGGTGGCGTTCTCGGCGCCGGCGCAGCGCATGATCGGGCAGTATCTGATCGACCTGGTCGACGACGCCGGCTATTTGCCCGCCGATCTCGGCCAGGCCGCCGAGCGGCTCGGTGCGTCGCAGCAGGCGGTCGACGAGGTCGTCGCGGTGCTGCAGAAATTCGATCCGCCGGGGGTGTGTGCGCGAAACCTGAGTGAGTGCCTGGCGATCCAGCTGCGCGAACTCGATCGCTACGATCCGGCGATGCAGGCGCTGGTCGAGCATCTCGACCTGCTCGCCAAGCGTGACATCGCGGCCTTGCGAAAGCTCTGCGGCGTCGACGACGAAGACATCACAGACATGATCGCGGAGATCCGCCGGCTCGATCCGAAGCCCGGTCTGAAGTTCGGCACCGCGCGGACGCAGACCATGGTGCCCGACGTCTATGTCCGTCCTGGACCCGACGGCGGCTGGCATGTCGAGCTCAATAGCGACACTCTGCCACGCGTGCTGGTCAATCAGACCTATTACGCTGAATTGTCGAAGACGATCCGCAAGGACGGTGACAAGTCGTACTTCACCGACTGCCTGCAGAACGCGACCTGGCTGGTGCGCGCGCTCGATCAGCGCGCCCGCACCATCCTGAAGGTCGCAACCGAAATCGTCCGCCAGCAGGACGGGTTCTTCACCTATGGCGTCGCGCACTTGAGGCCGCTCAATCTGAAGGCGGTGGCGGATGCGATTCAGATGCATGAATCGACGGTGTCGCGTGTCACCGCCAACAAATACATGGCGACCAATCGCGGCAGTTTTGAATTGAAGTATTTTTTCACCGCCTCGATCGCGTCCGCCGACGGCGGCGAGGCGCATTCGGCCGAAGCGGTGCGTCACCACATCAAGCAACTGATCGACGGCGAGGCGCCGTCGGCGATCCTGTCGGACGACACGATCGTGGAACGTTTGCGCGCCTCGGGCATTGATATTGCCCGCCGCACCGTCGCGAAGTACCGCGAAGCGATGCGGATCCCATCTTCGGTGCAGCGCCGCCGTGATAAACAGAGCATGCTTGGCAACGCCCTTTCGGCTCCCGCCTCCTCGTCCGACCGGTCGCGCGATACAGCCCCCGTTTAGGTTACTCTTTGAGCATGACCCCGTCCAAGTACGGACCGGACCATGCGCTCGTTGCGTTCGCGTCAAATCGCGATAGTCTCAACCTTTCCAGGTGAAGCGTCGTCCAGGAAGGAAGGTGACCGGAATCCCAGCAAGCATCATGCTCCTGCAAGAGTGATCGAGGCATCCAGCAATTGAGGCATCAAATGACCCTTCGTATCTCGGGAAAGAGCATCAGCATCGGCGAGGCGCTTCGCGCGCGCGTCAGCGAGCGCACCGACGAGGTCCTGCGAAAGTATTTTGATGGCAACTATTCGGGTCACATCACGCTGAGCAAAGATGGCTTCGGCTTCCGAACCGATTGCTCGCTGCATCTGGATTCCGGCATCACGCTGGAAGCCGAATCCAACGCCGCCGACGCCTATGCCAGCGCGGATGTTGCGCTCCTGATGATCGAGAAGCGCCTGCGCCGCTACAAGAGCCGGCTCAAGGATCGCTCCCACCGCAAGACCTATGCCGCCAACGCGGCGCTTGCCGAATTGAACGGCGTCGGGCTCGACGCGCCGAGCTACGTCATCGAGGCGCCCGAGAACGACGACGAGGTCACCGAATACAGCCCGGTGATCATTGCCGAGGCAACCACCGCGCTGAAGCGGCTGTCGGTCAGCGAAGCGGTGATGGAGCTCGACCTGTCCGGCGCCTCCTGCCTGGTGTTCCAGCATGGCGGCAGCGGCCGGGTGAACATCATTTACCGCCGTACGGACGGCAATGTCGGCTGGGTCGACCCGCCCGCGGTGAGCCCTTGAGGATAGTTGGCAGATGGCATTGACGTCCGAAGCCGGCCCTGCTTATGGTCCGCCGCCTCCAGGAATAAGGGGGGCGGAACAGGGTTCGCAGGTGTTGGCACCGCCGATACGTTGGAGTAGAAGCCCTGCCAGCTGGACCCGGGCTAAGCCCGCATCCCACCTCAACTTCTTGACGCCGCCGCTGTAAAGCCTATTTCGCAACCTGACGGTTCATACGTCCCAATGCCGATTACCGATTTGGTCGCACCCGAGGCGATTCTCCCGGCTTTAAAAGTCATCAGCAAGAAGCAGGCGCTGCAGGAACTTGCCGCGCGCGCGTCGGCTCTGACCGGGCAGAACGAGCGCGCCGTCTTCGAGGTGCTGCTGCAGCGCGAGAAGCTCGGCACCACGGCGGTCGGCTATGGCGTCGCCATTCCGCACGGCAAGCTGCCCAAGCTGGAGAAGCTGTTCGGCTTCTTCGCCCGCCTCGAGCGCCCGATCGATTTCGAGGCGATGGACGGCCAGCCGGTCGATCTGATCTTCCTGTTGCTGGCGCCCGAAGGCGCCGGTGCCGACCACCTCAAGGCGCTGGCGCGGATCGCCCGCCTGCTGCGCGACCAGGACGTCGCCAAGAAGCTGCGTGCCTCGCGCGACGCGCAGGCGATCTACTCGGTGCTCGCACTGCCGCCGGCGAGCGCGGCGTAATCGTTCGCATTCGCGAACCCATTTCGCATTCGGGCGACTGTCGTCACGGCAAACGTGCTTTATTGCGCGTCCGCGCAACAAAGCACTGTCGCATTCAATCCGTAGCACGCATGCAGCGAGGCATCCTCATCTTCTCCTTCCCCCTGAAAGGGGGAAGGTCGGGATGGGGGTCAGTCGCGGACAACGGTGTTTGCGGAGAGAGCAGATCCCCACCCGCTTTGCTCTGACGAGCAAAGCGACCTCCCCTTTTCAACGGGAGGTTGGAGCCATTCTGCGATCTTTGCCGCGTAGCCCCGGATTTCGCTGCGCTTCATCCGGGCTACGAAAGATTCGCAATCGTTTCAGCAGATCGTCGGCAGCAGACGACGGACTTCGTCGAGCAGATCCGGAACGGCCATCTCGTCGTTGGCGAGGTGCCTGAGCAGCGCACTCTGGAACAGGCCGTCGAGCAACGCGTAGAGCGCGGCCGGAGAGGATGCCGGCTGCTTTCCGCCGAGCTCGGCGTAGCGCGTGGCGATGCGCCAGATCATCGCTTCCAGGCTCTTGTCGATCTCGAGCACGTCCTTGCGAAACGCCGGCTCGAACATCGCCTGCGAGCGCATATCGTACCAGAGCCGGTGCATGCGGGCTTCGTCCCGCAACGTTGCCGCGAGCTTGGCGAGAAAACCTTCGGTCAATTCGTCGCGGCTTTGCGCCGACGTCACCACCTCGTCATAGCGCGTCACGCATTTCGCCTTGTAGTGACGGACGCAGCAGCAGATCAGGTCGAGCTTGTCGCTGAAGTAGTAGTGAAACACGCCGTGCGTGAAGGCGGAGTTCTGCGCGATCTCGCGCAGGCTGGTGCGCGCGAAGCCGAGCTCGCCGAGCGTTTCCAGCGCGGCTTCCGCAAGCTCGATGCGCCGCGCATTGAACTTCTCGTCGCGCAGCGCCTCGGCCGCCACCGCCACGCGTTGGGCCGCTCCCGTCGCTTGCCGCGCCATCTCGTGCCTTTCGTCTGACTGTTCCTTGCTGAGACTATACCGCGCGGACCGCGGCACGCTCCATCCCTTCACACCATCCTATTTGACACTTGTCAAATTCAGGCTTGACAAGTGTCAAGTTCCTGGACGAGGGTTGGCGCAATAATTTGGACAACCGTCAAGACGGCTGACCTAACGACAGACAGGAGGAAATGCACCGCCGGGCGCGCCAACGCTGCGCCCGCCGACCGGCCGCGACCACCAGTGCGCAGAGAATGCGCAAGGCCGCAGGCCGTGCCGCCGATCGCCACAGCACCGATCAATCACCAAGCAAAGGGAGGACTACGTCATGAGTGCGAAGAGCCTTGAAGGCAGGAAAGCCCTGGTCACCGGCGGCGCCCGGGGGATTGGCGCGGCGATCGCGCAGGCGCTGGCGCGGTCCGGCGCCGCGGTCATGATCGGCGATATTCTTGAAAGCGTCGGCAAAGACACCGCCGGCGAGATCGCCAAGGCCGGCGTGAAAACCGGCTTCGTCAAGCTCGACGTCACCGACGACGCGCAATGGGAGCGGGCCGCCGCCGCGACGATCGAAACCCTCGGCGGCTACGACATCCTGATCAACAATGCCGGCATCGAGATCACCTCGCTGGTCAGCGAGATCAAGGCCGAGGACGCGCGCCGCATGTGCGACGTCAATATCGTCGGCACCGTGCTCGGCATGAAGCACGCCTTCCGCGCGATGCGGCCGGGCGGCGCCGCCGGCAAGGGCGGCGCGATCGTCAATATCGCTTCCGTTGCGGCGACGATCGCGTTCCCGAGCATCGCCGTCTACTCCGGCACCAAATCCGCGGTCGACCGCATGACGCGGGTCGCGGCGATGGAAGCCGGCAAGCTCGGCTACGGCGTGCGCGTCAACTGCATCTATCCCGGCCTGATCCCGACCGACATGGGCCTGCAGCTCGCCAATGACATCGTGAAGATCGGTCTGGCGCCCGACGTCAACGCCGCCGTCGGCTCGGTGGTGGAGCAGACGCCGCTCGGCAAGCTCGCCGAGGTTTCCGACATCGCAGACGCCGCGGTGTTCCTGTGCTCGAACGACGCCCGCTTCATCACCGGCATCGGCCTGCCGGTCGATGGCGGCATGGGCATGTAGCAACAAAGCCGACAACAAGCATTTCGGAGGATCGCAATGAGCGAGAAGAAGCCCGTCATCGTCTATGGCGCTTCCGGCTACACCGGCCGGCTGGTCTGCGAATATCTGCGCGAGTACAACATCCCCTTCATCGCCGCCGGCCGCAGCGCCGAGAAGCTCAACGCCGCGATGAAGTCGAACGTGGCCGGTATCGAGACCGCCGACTACGAGGTGGTGACGGTGCCGCACACCGCGGCCGCACTGACTGAATTGTTCAAGGGCGCCTCGGTGGTGCTCAACACCGTGGGCCCGTTCGCCAAGTTCGGCGTCGAGGTGGTGCAGGCCTGTCTGGCTGCCAAGTGCCACTACACCGACACGACAGGCGAGCAGGACTGGCTGATCACGCTCGAACACGAGTTTGGCACAAGGTTCGCCAATGCCGGCCTGCTGTTGGCGCCGGGCATCGCGCAGATGTACACCACCGGCGAGATCGCCGCGCAGCTCTGCCTGGAGACGCCCGGCCTCGACACGCTTGATATCGCCGTGTTCTGGGGCGGGAGCCCAACCATCGCCTCGACGCAGACCATCCTGGTCAACGCCGCGATGGCCAAGGCCTACTACCTGGAGCAGAACAAGTATGTCGAGCATCAGCCCGATGCCGGCCTCTACAACCTCGCGATCCCCGGCCAGCACGAGCTGGCGCTGGCGCTGCCCTGGGGCGGCACCTCGCACCCGGTGTGGTTCAAGCACGATCCGCGCGTGGCCAACGTGAAGGTGCTGGGCGGCGTGTTCAACCGCGCGCTGATGCTGGGCGTGCCGCAGATCGTCGCCGCCGCGCTGGAGGCGACCAAGAACATGAACCCCGACGACCGCTACGCAGCCCTGGCGCAGACCGCTGCCGGCGTGATGAACACCATGCCACCGCGCGAGAACCCGCGCGTCAACAAGTCGATGGATTCGGTGTATGCCTCCGGCTCGCTGGGGCGCGCGCACTGCGTCATCTACGGCAACAGCAACTACAAGCAGACCGGCATGCTGCAGGCCTATGCCGCTGCGCACCTGCTGCAGCAGCCGCCCAAGCGTGTCGGCTTCGCCTCCGGCTGCCAGGCGTTCGGCCATCACGAACTGCTCGGGCAATTGCGCAGCTTCGGGCTTGTCGGCAAGCCGGTCCTGACTGTGCACGACTGAGTCAATCGCGGGTGGCGCGGTTGTTCGCGCCACCCGCCTCTCGCGCGAGGCCCGCCATGCGCTTCATCGATTATCTCGACAAGGGCGCCTCGCTCGGCGCCGACGCGCCGTGTCTCACCATGGACGGACGCGACCTCAGCTATGGCGAGGTGCAAAGGCTGAGTTACCGGATAGCGCGCGGGCTCGACCGATCCGGCGTCGCGCCCGGCGACAAGGTCGCGATCCTGTCCGGCAACGATCCGCTCGCGTTCGCCTGCGTGTTCGGCATCTCGCGTGCTGCTGCCGTGTGGTGCCCGATCAATCCGCGCAACGAGGCGGCCGAGAACAAGTTCATCCTCGACCAGTTCGATTGCAGCCTGCTGCTGTTCCATTCGAGCTTTGCACCGATGGTCGAGGCGGTCAGGCAGGACCTGCCCAGGCTGCGCACGCTGGTCTGCCTCGATACCGAGTTGCCGTTCGCGCCGTCGTTCGACCGCTGGCTGAGCGGTCTCGCCGACGATCCCTATGAACGGGACACGATCGACGATCTCGCCATGATCCCGGGCACCGGCGGCACCACCGGCAAGCCGAAGGGCGTGATGCTGTCGGGACGCAACATCGAGGCGATGACGGCGCTGACCTTGATGGGTTATCCGTTCAAGGGCCGTCCGGTCTATCTCGCGCTGGCGCCGCTGACGCATGCCGCGGGCGTGCTTTGTTTTCCGATCATGACGCTCGGCGGCCGCATCGTGATCATGCACCACCCTGACATTGGCGAGTTCCTGGCGCTGATCGCGCGTTACAGCGTCACCCACACCTTCCTGCCGCCGACCGTGATCTACATGCTGCTCGATCATCCCAAGCTCGACGCGGCCGAGCTCGGCTCGCTGCAATGCTTCTGGTATGGCGCGGCGCCGATCTCGGCGGCGCGGCTTGCGGAAGCGTTGCGGCGGATCGGGCCGATGGCGCAGCTGTTCGGCCAGACCGAGGCGCCGATGATGATCTCGATGATGGCGCCGGCCGATCACTACAATCCGGACGGCACGATCGCGATGCAGCGGCTATCGTCCGCCGGTCGGATCAGCCCGTTGGTGCAGGCCGGCATCATGGATGGCGACGGCAAGCTCGTGCCGGCCGGATCGCGCGGCGAAATCGTGGTCCGCGGTTCGCTCGTGATGGAGGGTTACTACAAAAACCCGCAGGCTACGGCGGAGGCCTCGGCGCATGGCTGGCACCATACCGGCGACATCGGCTACATCGACGGCGACGGCTATCTCTACATCGTCGATCGCGCCAAGGACATGATCATCACGGGCGGCTTCAACGTCTACTCGATCGAGGTCGAGAACGCGTTGCGCGCGCATGAAGCTGTGCAGGATTGCGCGGTGATCGGGCTAGCCGATGACAAATGGGGCGAGCGCATCGTCGCGGTGGTGCAGCCGCGCGCCGGCCAAAAGATCGATGCAACAGCGCTGGCCGCCTTCGTCAAGCAGCAGATCGGCAGCATCAAGACGCCGAAGCAGATCGAGGTCTGGGACGATCTCCCGCGTTCCAAGGTCGGCAAGGTGTTGAAGCCGGATATCCGCGCGCGGCTGACGGAGCGTTCAGGCAACTAGGGCGCTTGCGTGGTTCCGGGGCGCCATGGACCTGGCGCTGTTGCCGCACAAGGTTTTAAAAGCTCGCTATTTGCCGGACCTGAGCGTAGAGTCGCGTCATCACCGTCCATCCACGGCATTCACCGGTGACTGAGGGTAACGTAGGGCTCCCGCCAAAAGATGAGGAGCATACGTGTCTCGATTTCGCCTGGCCGATTGGATCGTGCCGCCGGTGATCGTCCCGCTATTTCTTCTGCTCTTGGTGGCTGCTGCGGCCGCCTTGCATGGATAAGACGACGCAGCTCCAATACCTGGTCAGTGGAAATCATCAGTTCGGCCGCGTCAACCTTGGCCGCGCCACGATCGCTGCTGCTTTGTCGAAGGCAAGGGAGCTTCTGCAGGACGGCTATATGGACGTGCGGATATGCACGCCGCGAGGCCAGGTCCTGATGCCTGATGAGTTCGATCAGCTCGAAACGTGAAGAAACGCCGGCAGATTTTCAATGGCTGCGTCGATACCTCGCCGGAGCACGGCTCGGCCGAAGGCGAGCAAGGCACCAATCGGCGGGCAAAAGGAAAGATGATTGGATGTTCAGTTTGAATACTGAACGGAAAGGCACCTGCATGAGGACGCTTATTCTCGCCTTGGCGCTTGGCACATTCGCTCAAGGCGCTCTCGCCGCAGAACTGAACTGCCGCGCGATCGAAAGCACGGGCGCGCGCCTCAGCTGTTACGACGCGGCGTTTCCTCTGAAATCGAAGGAGCCGCGGGCGGTCGATAACAGCGCCCCGCGAGCTGAATACAAGGATCCGTTGATTGCGGAAGACGCCCGAATCGCGGCCAAGCTGAAGAATATCTGTCGCGGCTGCTGAGGTTTGTGACAGCGCCTGCACGGCAACGGGAGACAGCGAGGGCGGCCGAAGAGGGCACAGCCAGTCCAAATGCTGTTCCCGGGCGTCAGAGTGGCCATTGGAACAGATGTCGTGATCGAATCGTTGTGACAGCGCGCTGTTGCGAAGCGCGACGTCTTAGCCACGCCAAACCGTCTGAGCGGAAATCGACCAGCGGCATGTCGTTTCGACATGCGCGTTTTGGGTCAGGACAATCGATGACCATCGAGCAGGCCTCGATACAGATCACCCGCAAGCCGTGGGGGTGTGTCGATCTGCGTCCCTGGAGCCGCATCGACGCTTCCGCCGATCCGGTGGGAGAATTGTGGCTTGAGCGTACGGGCGTGAGCGCGCCGATTCCGGCACTCCTGTTCAAACTGCTGTTCACCAGCCAGCCCCTGTCGATCCAGGTTCATCCGGATGATGAGCTTGCGCACGCCCTCGGTCTGCCGAACGGGAAAACCGAGGCCTGGTACATCCTTTCGGCGGCGCCGGGCGCGCAGGTTGCGCTGGGGCTAAAGCAACATCTCACGCCGCAGGCTTTGCGCGCAGCGATCAGGGACGGCTCGATTGCCGGCCTGGCGCAATGGTATCCTGTCGTGAAGGGCGACGTCATCTTCGTCCCCGCCGGCACAATTCACGCGCTCGGAGCCGACATCGTGCTCGCCGAGATCCAGCAGCGCAGCGATACGACATTCCGTTTGTTCGACTTTGGCCGGAATCGCGAGCTGCATGAGGATAGCGCCGTGGCGGCCTCGGTTGCGGGGCCACCCCCAACGCAATCGCCTCCACGACGTCTCACCGATGTCCGGAAGGTTCTCGTCGCAAATCCGCATTTCATTCTTGAGCAGATCGACCTTCAGGCGAATTCGCGTTGGGCGCTCGATACCGATCGGGAAACCTGGATCCTTGTGATCGAAGGGAGCGGGCGCATCGGGTCGACCGCTACCTCCGTTGGGGACGCAATCTTTGCCGAAGGCGACAGCGCCGACATCGCGGTTGGCCTGCAGGGGATGAGTATTTTGATCGCCTATCCGGGACCTGATCCAATTGCAGCCCTGCTGCAGGATTGCGCAGAACGAACGACCAAATCTGCCGCCGCATCCGGCGTCGTGCACGCTCCGACATCAAGCCGGATCATCGAGGTACAGACATGACACCGCCCCGCCGTATCGCCATTATCGGCAACTCGTTGCCGCGCCGATGCGGAATTGCAACCTTCACGACAGACCTGCGAAACGCGATATCGGTTTCGCGCCCGGATCTTGAGGCCTGCATCGTGGCGATGACCGATCGCGGTCAAGTCTATGATTATCCCTTGGCGGTCGCTTTTCAGATCAAGGACGGCAATCTCGAAGATTACACGCGCGCCGCGGATTTCCTCAATGCCGGCCAGTTCGACATCGTGTGCCTGCAGCACGAATTCGGGATTTTCGGCGGTGAAGCCGGTGCTCATATCCTCGTGCTGCTGTCGCGCCTTACCATGCCGGTGGTGACGACGTTCCATACCGTGCTGGCCGATCCGACGGCCAGGCAACGTATGGTCATGGAGCGCATCGTCGATTTGTCGTCGAAGGTCGTGGTAATGGCCGACAAGGGGCGCGAGCTGTTGCGCGATATCTATCTGGTGCCGGAGGACAAGATCGAGATCATCGCCCACGGCATTCCCGATGTCGCCTTTGTCGAGCCTGATGCAGCGAAGGCGAGGCTCGGATTTGAGGAAAAGTCAGTCATCCTGACATTCGGCCTGTTGTCACCGAACAAGGGCATCGAAGTCATGATTGACGCCATGCCGTCGATCCTGAAACGCTGCGCGGATGCGGTGTACGTCGTGCTCGGCGCAACACACCCCAACCTGGTTCGAAACCAGGGCGAGGGGTATCGCGAGGGCCTGATGGCGCGAGCGCGCGAACTCGGAATAGACGGTCAGGTGGTGTTCCTCGACCGGTTCGTCGATCTGGCGACACTGCTCGAATTCATCTCGATGTGCGACGTTTACGTCACGCCCTATCTCAACGAAGCCCAGATGACGTCAGGGACCCTGGCCTACAGCTTCGGACTGGGGAGGCCGGTCGTTTCGACGCCCTATTGGCACGCGCGCGAGCTGCTGGCAGATGGATGCGGCGTTCTGGTGCCTTTCGGCAACGCCTCGGCGATCGGCAACGAAATCGCAAAGTTGCTCACCGATGACGCTCGCCGGCAGGCGATGTCGCGGCGCGCCTACGCGGCGAGCCGAACGATGACATGGGAACGCACGGCCGAGCGTTACATGGCGGTCTTCGAGACTGCACGGCAAGCGCACAGGCCGAAGCTCTTCGCGCGCTCCGACGTAGGATCGCCGGAGCTCCGCAATCCCGCGCCGCCGGACATGCAGATCGGCCACTTCCTGTCGATGTGCGACGATACCGGCCTGTTCCAGCACGCGGTCCATTCGGTGCCCGATCGCGCGCACGGCTATTGCGTCGACGACAATGCCCGCGCACTGCTGCTGGCCTGCGCACTGAACAATCCGGGTGAACAGCCGCTGCCGGAGCTGTTGACGACTCGCTTTGCGGCTTTCGTGCAGCACGCGTGGAACCCCGATACCAGGCAGTTTCGCAATTTCATGGGCTTCAATCGAACCTGGCTTGAAGACAAAGGTTCCGAAGACAGCCATGGGCGAACGCTATGGGCCTTGGGCGAGGCCGCGCGCAGTGATCTGAGCCCGTCGCGGCGCCGATGGGCCGCTGCCTTGTTCGCCGAGGCATTGTCGACTGCGGAGAGCTTTCGTTCACCGCGAGCGTGGGCATTCATGCTTCTGGGCCTGGACGCCTATTGCGCAGTGACTCCGGACGATCTCCACGCCAGGGAGATCCGGCTGTCTCTTGCCGACCGCTTGATGTCTTGCCTGGCGTGTGTCGAGACGCCGGACTGGGTGTGGTTTGAAGAAGGGCTGGCTTACGACAACGCGCGGCTGCCGCAGGCCTTGATGCTGACGGGCGTGGCGACGAAAGTGCCAGAATATTTCGATGCTGGATTAAGGTCCCTGCGCTGGCTCATGACGCAACAAACCACAGCAGCGGGTCATTTCCGGCCGGTCGGCACCGCCGGGTTCGGCGAGCAGCGGCAACATCCCCGTGCCTTCGATCAGCAGCCCGTGGAAGCAACGGCGACGATCGCAGCCTGCCTTGCGGCCTGGCGCGCGAGCGGCGATGCTGAATGGAAGGCCATGGCAGCGCGCGCCTTCGGCTGGTTTCTCGGCAGCAACGATCTGTCGGTGGCGTTGGTCGATTCGCAAACTGGAAGTTGCCGCGATGGATTGCACCCCGATCGTGCCAACGAAAACCGCGGTGGCGAATCGGTTGTTTGCTATCTCCTCGGACTTGCAGAGATGCGCCAGCTCGCGCGCGTCAACACCAGCCTGACCAAGCCTGCGGCCTTGCGGGCTGTAGGCGCCTGAATTTCACCTCCAATCCAGCGAGCCGAGGATACCGTGTCACAAGCTACTTTCCTGAATCGGCAGGCGCTTCATCTGCGCCCCGATCCCGCGCGGGTCATCGTGCGGCCGTTCAAGCCGGCGACTGAACCGCGCGATCTGAATCCGACCGATAAAATACGCGCAAATCATATCGTCGATCGGGTTCTCGCACTCGATCCGGATGCCGTTGCCGCTCAGCTCGCGGACGTCCTGGACAATTTCCAGGGCCGCCATCGGAACCTGTTGGAGACCTTCGAAGCCCGCGCGGATGAAATGGAAGACGCGTTCGCGACGCATGGCGTCTTTTCAAAGACCCAGCGCCAGCTGGTTGGCGCCTATTTTCTCAGTGAGTATTCGTTCGAAGCCTCCGCCTTGTTCAATCCCAGCATCGTGCCGCACCCCGATCAATCGGGTGCGCCGAACGGCGGCATACGCGTCGTCATCAGTCTGCGTGCGATCGGCGAAGGGCACGTGTCGTCACTGACTTTTCGAACCGGAACGATCGCTGCCGATGGCAGCCTGACCGTTGATCCGACGGCGCGCCTCGCCTCGCTACCCCGGATTTCCCATCGCATATCCGGTCCGGACGGCGAGCGTGTCGAGTTGACTTTCAAGGGTGAGGAAGAGCTCAGCGAGCGCGTCATCTTTCCCATCACCGAATCCCAATCCAACGGCATCGAGGATGCGCGCTTTGTTGAATTCAGCGACGGTGATCGAAAAACCTACTACGCGACCTATACGGCCTACAGCGGACGGGCGATCCGTTCCGAATTGATCGAGACCAGCGACTTCATGTCGTTTCGACTGACGCCCTTGCGGGGCGCCGCGGCACGCAACAAGGGCATGGCGCTGTTCCCGCGCAAGATCGACGGCAGATACGCCATGATCGCGCGACAGGATAACGAGAACCTGTACCTGATCTTTTCAGACGACGTCTATACATGGGAAGGCGGTCAGGCCGTTCTGCGGCCGCAATTTCCCTGGGAGTTCGTCCAGATCGGCAATTGCGGGTCGCCGATCGAG
This sequence comes from Bradyrhizobium sp. 27S5, assembly GCF_037217225.1. Taxonomy (NCBI): domain Bacteria; kingdom Pseudomonadati; phylum Pseudomonadota; class Alphaproteobacteria; order Hyphomicrobiales; family Nitrobacteraceae; genus Bradyrhizobium; species Bradyrhizobium sp. 27S5. Next base: position 8,963,073 of record NZ_CP147714.1, on the reverse strand, counting down.
CTTGATGAGGGTTGGCTGCTGCTGACGCACGGTGTTGGCCCGGTCCGCAAATACTCGATCGGGGCGGCGCTGCTCGACAAGCGCGACCCATCCAGGGTGCTGGCACGCTCGAGCGAGCCGTTGTTGCGGCCTGAACCGTCCGAGCGCGAAGGCTACGTCCCCAACGTCGTCTATACCTGCGGTGCGATGAGGCACAATGACCAGATCGTTTTGCCATATGCCGTGTCCGACACCTTTTCCAGTTTCGCCACGATCAAGATTTCTGCGCTCATAGAAGCGATGAAGCGCTGAGCGCGGCCGTTCGCAGTCGTTGGCATCAACCGCGTCGCTCGGCAGCTTAAGGAGCCATCATGGCCCGCGAAACAACCTACGTCGTGCAGGCATTCAACGCCGGCAAGGGCGGACATCTGAAGCCCGACTCTCCAATCGTCTGCAAGACGGCAAATGGCGCGCTGCGAACAGCGGAGAGACTGGCGTTGAGCAAGCTCGCCGTCGTTGCATTTTCGTCCACCGGCGACCCGGAAATGGGCGACTATGATGATGAGCCCATGGTCTTCTTCCGGAAGGGCGATCTTCCGGCTGCGTTCGGCTGAAGCCCTGGTTGCGAACGAGGAAGGTATGTAAGGGAAAACCCGGATGAGCGAGCGACTTGAAACACTGAAGAAGGCCCGCGATCGCATGATCGAGGAGAGGGACACACATGCGAAGGTGCTGGCCGCTCCCTTTGACCGTGACAAGGCGGAGCGGGCACGCAGCAAGTTCGTCGAGGTTCAAGCGTTGATCGAAGCCCTGGACCGCGCCATCAGCGCGGAAAACTTCGGTTCAGCGAGAAACTGAAGCCGGATATCCGCGCACGGCTGACGGAGCGTTAGCTCGCGCAATCCGGCCTTTCACCGCTTTCCGTACTCGGTGAATACATAGTCGCGGTTCTGCACGACCGTGTGGCACGCATAGCCGCACTTGGCGTCGTTTTCCTGCGGCGGATTGTCCGCCGTGGTTGCGGGCCTGAATACCTCGGTCGCCGCGTCATACTCGAACGCGCCGTATCCCCATCCGCCGCTGTCGGCGAACCTCTTGCTGTCCTTCACCATGAAGTCGACGTCGTGCTGGGCGCCCGGCACCGTGGGCTGGCCGGGATACGCTTCCTGCTTTTTCAGAAGCCAATGAATCTTCGCCATCTTGGCGCCGTCCGGGAACGGCTTGCCATTGCCGGGCACGCCCTCCCTGTAAGCGCCGATCATCGCCGGATTGCCCAGGATCACGGCAATGACGCCTTCGTTCTCGCTGATCGCGATCACCGACCAGTCCTCGTATCCCCTGAACTCGGAGAATGCGAGCCCACCAGGCACTTGCAGAGTGTATTTGTCCTGCGCGGAAATCGCGATGCCGGTTGCCAGGATGGCGATCGGCACCGAAGCAATGAGACTGATCAGCGAGCTCTTCTGCATGGTCGCATCTCCCTCAATCGATTTGGCGGCGGATAATCTTTTGCTGCAAATTCCCCTATCGCGTTGCGTTCATCGAGGCTCAGCGCTGCGCGGACCGTTGGTCGCGAGGCCTGATTACAGCATGGAATGGCGCCGAGCGAAATGAGGCCGCTGCATGGGTCTGCTGCCCAAAGCACCGGCGTGAGCGCCTATTGACAAGCGTTCCATCACGCCAGAAGAATCTGGGGCGCATCATCATGCACGCGGCCCCAGGGAATACCGATGTCCCTCGACTTTCGCTTTCGTACTCCCCTCGACGTCCTCGCTTACGAGCTCGCCGAGGAGAAGGCTTCTGCGCTCGGACGAATGGGGCGTGCGCTGGAACAAGCCCTCGCCAAATTGCGCGAGTTCGATGCCGCGCAACTGGCCTCGGGCGCGCCTGCATCCAGGCCGCAGGCGCGGCGCGTTCTGGTGCGGGAGGCCGGCCACGCGCTCTGGATGTTCGTGGTGCAGCGGGAGGCTTGTGGCATGCGCGACAGCCGCGCGATCATGCGCACCTACAATGTGCCGGGCGAGGTGCAGCTGTGCATGGGCCCGATGCTCGCCACGTCTACGCGGATCGTCACATGATTGATGCGTTCCGCCGCCTGTCGCGGCCCAGTCTCAGCCCGCGGCTCAAGTAGGAGACCCACCGAGCGGGGGTGGAGTTGTCTGCGCGCCATGCGTCGCGTGCGCGTTCTCTTCCGAAGCAACTTTCGATCCAACAAGGAGGCCCGCGATCATAACCGGTAGCAGCCCGGTCGGAAGCAACACATAAACACCCTGCCGCCCTTGCAGCGCTGGAAGGATCCCGCCCGCTATCCACGACGCGTACGGCACCAGCGCTCCCAGGGAAACAAGTCCTCCCAGCAGCGCATAACTCAGCGGTGACGGTTCGATACGATGCCTGCTGAGAGCAATGATGGTACCGACGATGCCGAACAGAAATCCGCCGGCGATGCCGCCCATGATCGTGACAGCGGGCACGAACAACACCAGCAACATGACAAAGCTGCCGGGTTCTCTCGACCAAGCAAGAGTGAGGCAGCAGGCGACGACAAGCGAGGCCAGTCCGCCAAACAGAACACCCCAGTTAGACGATCTACTGATCATAGGCACCGCGCACCCATGGCGTCATATCGGGGAAGCTTACCGCGGGCTTCGTTAAAGTTGTGACAACTGCAACTACCCGCAGGACGGAGCCCAAAATAAGAATGCGCGGGCCGCCTCGACCGGTGTCGAGGCATGCCCGCGCATTGAATTCGCGGATGCTGAATTCAGCGCAGCGTCAGTGGACGCTAACGGCCTGCAGTTCGTTGCTCCAGGCGTTCGCGATCGCGGCTTCGCGGCTGTCGGTCAGCATGATCGGCGTGCCGTCGGCGGCATGCAGTGCGAACAGCTTGAGGCCCGGCGCGATCTTCGGCGCCTGCGGAAAGAGGTCGGGCACGTCCTCGGAACGGACCTGCTTCACATAGGCGATATGGCCCTCGCCCAGATGGGCCAGCGCTTCCGGCGTGACGCTGTCGGACTGGTAGATGATACTCGCTTCACTCATGGTCTCGACTCCTCAGTCAGATAAGCGGTCGAGTCCGCTCCTGGTTTCTATTATTCGTGTTCACTGATAGCGATTGTCTTAACGACCCGTTCAGGTTCTGGCCTGGCCAGGTCGATCGACAACAGCCCGTTCTTCAGATCCGCGCCCAGCACCTGCATCCCCTCCGCCAGCACGAAGGTGCGCTGGAAGTGGCGCGCGGCGATGCCGCGATGGATGTATTGCCGAGCCTTGTCGTCCTGCTGGCGGCCGCGGATGACGAGCTGATTTTCCTCAATGGTCACATCGAGTTGGTCACGGGTGAAGCCCGCCACCGCCAGTGTGATGCGAAGCCGCTCAGGCTGCCCGTTGGTACGGTCGCACCGCTCGATGTTATAAGGAGGATAGCCGTCGGCGCCCTTCACGACGCGGTCGAGCGCACGCTCGATCTCGTCGAATCCCAGAAGGAACGGACTGGACAACGATGGAACACGAGACATTACAAAGTCCTCTCGAAGCGACTTTGAGGGGCCCTTGCGGCACCCCATGCAACCGGCGGGCCGCTTGCCCGTCGGTCACAAGCCAATATGGGAGTGATCTGGATAGCGTTCAAGCGCCTCTGAAACCAGCGTAAATGCCGCCTGGAGCATATCGGGTCTGATGAAATCAGAACCGAAGCTCCAGCCTTTTGTTTTGACCGCGTTTTCTTCACGCGAACCGGCGTCCACTTCGCTCGAAAACGCGCCAGCATGGCTCCCAATCGTTCCCGATTGGTTATTGCCCGACCCGCTTGCGGCCGTCAGCGGTAAAAAGATGCAGTTTGTCCCGCGGGGCGACCGCCCGGATCTGCTCGCCGATGGCGGGGCCGGTGGCGCCGGGAACCCGGACGATCACCTCGCCCGGCGGCAGCTCGCCGGGATTGGCGGCCACGCTTTGCTGCTCGCGCTGACGGCTGCCATAGACGAAGGTCTCGGCGCCGACATGCTCGATCGCCTCGACGGTCAGGCCGAGCGCGACGCCGCCGGATACCGTCTCGTTGGTAATGACGAAATCCTCCGGCCGGATCCCAGCAATGCCGGCGCCATCGGCGCCCGTGATCTGGGACTTCAGCTCGTCCGAGCGCAGCGGCATCAGGTTCATCGGCGGCGCGCCGATGAACGAGGCGACGAAGGTGGTCGCCGGCCTCTGATAGATGTCGAGCGGATTGCCGATCTGCTCGACCTGGCCGCCATTCATGACCACGAGGATGTCGGCGAGCGTCATCGCCTCGAGCTGGTCGTGGGTGACGTAGATCGAGGTGGTGTTGAGCCGGCGCTGCAGCTTGCGGATCTCGACCCGCATCGCGATGCGCAGCTTGGCGTCGAGGTTCGACAGCGGCTCGTCGAACAGGAACACTTTCGGCTGACGCACGATGGCGCGGCCCATCGCGACGCGCTGGCGCTGGCCGCCGGAGAGCTGGCGCGGCTTGCGCTCCAGCATCGGCGAGAGCTCGAGCACGCGGGCGGCTTCCTCCACCCGGGTCCTGATCTCGGTCTCGGCCATGCCGCGGTTGCGCAGGCCGTAGGCCATGTTGTTGTAGACGCTCATGTGCGGATAGAGCGCGTAGTTCTGGAACACCATCGCGATGTCGCGATCGGCGGGCTCGATCTGGTTGACGACGCGGCCGCCGATGTCGATCTCGCCGCCGGTGATGGTCTCGAGCCCCGCGACCATGCGCAGCAGCGTGGACTTGCCGCAGCCGGAGGGGCCGACCAGCACGCAGAACTGGCCGTCGCCGACGTCGACATCGACGCCCTTGATGGCCTCGAAGCCGCCGGGATAGGTCTTGCGGACGCTGCGCAGCGTGACGTTAGCCATTACTTTTCCGTCTCCACCAATCCGCGCACGAACAGTTTCTGCATCGCGACCACGACGAACACCGGCGGCAGCATCGCCAGCAGCGCGGTCGCCATCACCACCGGCCATTCGGTCAGCGCGTCGGTCGTGGTGATCATCTTGCGAATGCCGACCTGGATGGTCTGCATGTCGTCGCGCGTGGTGATCAACAGCGGCCAGAGATACTGATTCCAGCCGAGGATAAACAGGATCACGAACAGCGCGGCCATGTTGGTGCGCGACAGCGGCAGTAGCGTATCCCAGAAGAAGCGGAACGGGCCCGCGCCGTCGATCCGCGAGGCCTCGAGCAGTTCATCCGGCACGGTCATGAAGAACTGGCGGAACAGTAGCGTCGCGGTGGCCGAGGCGATCAGCGGCAGCGACAGGCCGGCATAGCTGTCGAGCAGATGCAGATCGGCGACGATCTTGTAGGTCGGGTAGATGCGCACCTCGACGGGCAGCATCAGGGTGATGAAGATGATCCAGAAGATCGCCATCCGGAAGGGAAATCGGAAATACACGATCGCGTAGGCCGAGATGATCGAGATCGCGATTTTGCCGACCGCGATCAGGAGCGCCATGATCAGCGAGTTCAGCATCATGTTGAGCACCGGCTCGCGGGTCGAGCCGCTCGTGCCGACAAACAGCGTCTGGTAGTAGGTCTCGAGGAAGTGGCCGCCCGGCAACAGCGACATCTGGCCGTTGGCGATGACCGCGTTGTCCTGGGTCGAGGCGACGATCGCGAGATAGACCGGGAAGGCAACGATCGCGATCCCGATCCACAGGATGGCGTGAGCCAGATAGCGCTGGAAGCCTTCCTCCTCGACCATCAGTAGGTCACCTTGCGTTCGACGAAGCGGAACTGGATGCCGGTCAGCACGACGACGATGACCATCAGGATGACCGACTGCGCCGCCGAGGAGCCGAGATTGCCGCCGAGCAGACCGTCGGTATAGACCTTGTAGACCAGCGTCTCGGTCGCCTTGCCCGGACCGCCGCGGGTCATGGTGTCGATGATGCCGAAAGTGTCGAAGAAGGCGTAGACGATGTTGATGACCAGGAGGAAGAAGATGGTCGGCGACAGCAGCGGGAAGATCACGGTCCAGAACCGCCGCATCGGACGGGCGCCGTCGATCGCGGCGGCTTCGATCACGCTCTTCGGGATGCTCTGCAGGCCGGCGAGGAAGAACAGGAAATTGTAGGAGATCTGCTTCCAGGCCGCGGCGAGGATGATCAGGGCCGCCGCCTGGTCGCCGTTGAGCAGCGGATTCCAGTCGATGCCCATGCCGCGCAAATAGCGCGACAGCACCCCGAGCGAGGGGTGCAGCATGAACACCCAGAGCACGCCGACCACCGGCGGAGCCACCGCGTAGGGCCAGATCAGCAGCGTGCGGTAGAGCGTCGAGCCGCGCAGCGGCCTGTCGGCCATCACCGCGAGCAGCAGTGCGAACGACAGCGAGGAGACCGCGATCGCGAACGAGAACACGAAGGTCCTGACGATCGCCGCGAAATAGGTCGGGTCCTTGAACAGTTCGAGATAGTTCTCGAACCAAACGAAGCTGGTGGACAGGCCGAAGGCGTCCTGCAGCAGGAAGGACTGGATCACCGCCTGCACGGCCGGCCAGTAGAAAAAGATCAGGACGATCGCGAGTTGCGGAGCAACCAGCGCGTAAGGCAACAGCTTTGATTGGAAAATCGCTTGCTTTTGCATGGTCTCGGCAAAAAGGGCAGGCCGCGAGGTCGCGGCCTGCCGGGGGATGGCCCTAAAGCGCGACGAGATCGTCGCGCTTTAGCTCGTCGTTTGGGCATGATCTTTCCGGAAAACCGCTTCGCACTTTTCCGGATCATGCCGAAGGCATCATGTCAGCGGACGGCGGTCTTTTCAAACTGCCGCAGCATCTGGTTGCCGCGCTCGACGGCGGCGTCCAGCGCCTGCTTGGCGGTCTTCTTGCCGGCCAGCGCCTGCTCGATCTCCTCCGACCACATGTCGCGCAGCTGCACCATGTTGCCGAGGCGCAGACCGCGGGAATTCTCGGTCGGCTCCTTGTTGGTGAGCTCGAGCAGCGGGGTCTCGAGATAGGGCTGGTCCTTGTAGAAGCCCTCTTCCTTGGCCTTGGCATAGGCTGCCTTGGTGATCGGCAGATAGCCCGAGGCCTTGTGGATCCAGATCTGGCGGTCGGTGTCCGAGAGGAAGGTCAGGAACTTGGCCACGCCCTTGTATTCCTCGGCCGATTTGCCGCCCATGACCCAGAGCGAGGCGCCGCCGATGATCGAGTTCTGCGGCGCGCCCTTGACGTCGGGATAGTACGGCATCGGCGCCGCGGTGAAGTTGAACTTGGCCTGCGCCTTGACGTTGCCGAAGAAGGCCGACGAGGTCAGGTAGATCGGGCACTCACCCGAGGTGAAGCGGCCTTCGCCGGTGTTGGTGCGGCCGGCATAGTCGTAGATCTTGTCCTTCTGCAACTCGACCAGAGTCTCGAGGTGCTTGACCTGCAACGGGCCGTTGAATTCGAGCACGGTGTCGAAGCCGTCGAGGCCGTTGGCCTTGCTGGCGAGCGGCACGTTGTGCCAGGCCGACAGCTGCTCGAGATTGACCCAGGTGACCCAGGAGCCGGAGAAGCCGCAGGTGGCGTAGCCGGCCGCCTTCAGCTTCTTGGCGTCATCGAACAGTTGCGGCCAGGTCTTCGGAATCTCCGCGATGTTGGCCTTCTTCAGCGCGTCGAGATTGACCCACATCACGGTCGACGACGAGTTGAAGGGGAATGACAGCATCTCGCCCTTCGAGGTCGAGTAGTAGCCGGTGATCGCGGGCAGGTAGACGCTCGGATCGAACTTCTCGCCGGCATCGGCCATCAGCTTGTAGACCGGTTTGACGGCGCCGGTGGCGGCCATCATCGTCGCGGTGCCGACCTCGAACACCTGCATGATATGCGGCGCGTTGCCGGCGCGGAAGGCGGCGATGCCGGCGTTCATGGTGTCGGCGTAGCCGCCCTTGTAGGTCGGGATGACCTTGTAGTCGGATTGCGCGGCGTTGAAGTCGTTGGCCAGCTTGACGATGACGTCGTTGTTGGCGCCGGTCATCGCGTGCCACCACTGAATCTCGGTCACCGCAAATGCTGGCGACGCGAATGCAAGCGCGGCAGCGGCTGCCGCAGCAGCGCCGAGTCGTCGAAAGATCATCAAAACCCCTCCCGGTTGGAACGCCATCTTTCGTTGCGCGCGTTAACAGCGCCGGATGACGTTCAAATGACCGTATAAACGAAAGTCATGGTAGGGGGGAAGCCGAAGCAAAGGGAAGCGGTAAAAAAGGCGGAGATTGCGGCCGCGTCCGTGCGGTGCAACGCCGGACGCGACGTTGCACCGCAGAGCAGGCGTGAGGTTTAGCGCTTGCGCTGGGGACCGCAGACCACGCCCTTCTCAACCAGGCCGTTGATCTCGTCCTTGGAGTAGCCGAACTCGCCGAGCACTTCCGCGGCGTGCTGGCTGAACTTCGGCGGCGTGCGGCGCAGGCTCGGCTTGGTGCGTTCGAGGCGGATCGGCGAGGCGACGCCCTTGTACCAATCCTTCTCGATGACGTCGCCGCGATGGATGGTGTGCGGGTTGGTCAGCGCCTGGTCGATCTTCTGCACCGGGCCTGCCGGCAGGCCGGCCGCGAGCAGCCGGTTGCACAGCGGCTCGGCCTCGTGCTGGCGGAACACCGCGGCAAGCTCCGCCCGCAGCGCATCGCGGTTGGCGATGCGGTCCTTGTTGCGGGCAAAGCGCGGATCGGTGCCGAGCTCCGGCTTGCCGATTTCCTTGGCGAGCTTGCGGAAGGTGCCGTCATTGCCGACGCCGATGAAGATGTTGTCGGTCTTGGTCGGGAAGATCGCGTAGGGCACGAGGTTGGGATGCTCGTTGCCGGTGAGCGACGGCGGCTTGCCGTGCATGAAATAGTTCGCGGTGTGCGGATGCATGATCGCAAGCCCGGTCTCGTACAGCGTCGTCTCGATGAACTGGCCGAGCCCGGAGCGCTGCCGCTCCGACAGCGCCATCAGGATGCCGATCGCCGCATAGAGACCGGTGGTGATGTCGACCAGCGGCACGCCGATGCGCATCGGGCCGCTCTCCGGCGAGCCGGTGGCCGCGATCATGCCGGTCATCGCCTGGATGATCGCATCATAGCCCGGATTGCCGCCGCGCGGGCCGTCGGCACCGAAGCCGGAGATCCGGCAATGCACGAGGCGCGGAAACCTCGCGCGCAGCACGTCGTTGCCGATGCCCCATCTGTCGAGCGTGCCCGGCTTGAAATTCTCGATCAGCACGTCGGCGGTCTCGAGCATCTTCATCAGCACCACGCGTCCGCCCTCGGAGGCGAGGTCGAGGCCGATCGAGCGCTTGTTGCGGTTGATGCCGACGAAATAGGCCGCGTCTTCCTCGTGGAAGGGAGGGCCCCAGTCGCGCACCTCATCGCCGGCGGGCGGCTCGACCTTGATCACGTCGGCGCCGTGGTCGGCGAGGATCTGGGTGCAATACGGGCCGCCGAGCACGCGCGTCAGATCGATCACGCGCAGTCCGGTCATCGCGCCCGTAGCCGCTGGGGTATTCATGGAAGCAACCTTCGCTCAGTTGGGACTCAAAACGAGGCCCCAGAGCTAACGGTCTTCGGGCGAGGCAGCAATGCTCCCGTCCGCGCAGGCCCATGCAGTGGGCCGCGCCTGCGTTCGCCAAGCGAACTGGCATTCGAAATGCAATGATCTCCTGCAAATGCAATGGTCCGCCACGCTGATGTGGCGGACCATTGGCGGAAGGCGAATTAGACGACGCTCAGCTTGACGTCGACATTGCCGCGGGTCGCGTTGGAATAGGGGCACACCTGGTGGGCCTTTTCGACCAGCGCTTCGGCCTCGGCCCGGGGAAGGCCGGGCAGCGAGACGGCGAGCTCGACGGCGAGGCCGAAGCCGCCTGCAGAGCGCGGGCCGATACCGACCGTCGAGGTCACCGAGGCGTCGGCAGGAACCTTCGGGCCGCCCTGCGAGGCCACGAACTTCATGGCGCCGATGAAGCAGGCCGCATAGCCGGCCGCGAACAGCTGCTCCGGATTGTTGCCGGCGCCGCCGCCGCCACCGAGCTCCTTCGGGGTGGTGAGCTTGACGTCGAGCGCGCCGTCGAGCGTCGCCGCATGGCCGTCGCGGCCGCCGGTTGCCTTGGCGCTGGTCTTGTAGAGCACGTTCACAGACATGGTGGTCTCCCTTGGGTTTGGACTTCGGTGGACTTGAGTTCGTGTTCGACGAACGGTATATTGCACGCAATTAGATTGCGCACAATATAAAATATGTGGCCTCACATTTAATTGTTCGCAATTGAATCCCGGCTCCTGTGAGCCCAGAATGACCCGGAAACGAGATGGATTCGATGGGAATCATGGTCAGGAAACCAACGGCGGCGGATCAGGCGCTGCGGCTCGATAACCAGATCTGCTTTGCGGTCTATTCGACCGCGCACGCCTTCAACCGCGTCTACAAGCCGCTGCTCGACCGGCTTGGGCTGACCTATCCGCAGTATCTCGTGATGCTGGCGCTGTGGGAGCGCGACGACGTGCCGGTGAAGCACCTCGGCGAGCGCCTGTTCCTGGATTCCGGCACGCTGACGCCGCTGCTCAAGCGGCTCGAGGCGGCCGAACTGATCAAGCGGACCCGCAGCACCGACGACGAGCGCCAGGTCCTGATCGCGCTGACGCCGCAGGGCCACGCGCTGCGCGAAAAGGCCAAGGCCGTTCCGCAGTCGATCCTCGCGGCCTCGGACTGCACGGTCGGCGAGTTACTGGCGATGAAGGATGAGATCGTCGCGCTGCGCGACCGGCTGAATGCAGTGCTGGGGGAGTAGGGGGCGGTCTCTTATCCGGGAACGCGGCGCACCCTGTCATGGCATGGCTTAGTCATAACAAGGCTGAGTCATGGCAAGGCTGGCACTCTGCAGGTCTTGCACTGGAAATCGTTGCCGCGTTCGTCGTGAAGAATCTCGAAGCCCTCCGGGATCAGATCGATCCGATTTCTAAAGGGGAGGATCTCCGAGAGCTGAGCATGACCAGTGCGTTGGCACCTGGGGCACCGCAAGAATTCCGTCCAGGTGGAATAGCTCATGTTTCGCGTCCGTTGGCGCCGGATAGGGTAGCAACCAATGGACTTTCGAGCTTTGCTCTAGATCAAAAACGTGTGGCGGATCGCGATAGCAGCTGGCGATGAAGGATCGTCGCGGTGCGCGACAGGGTGAATGTGGAGCTGGGGGCGACGTCCGATTCCCAGGTTAGAAATGCTTCTTCGCAAATGCTCGACCTGAGCCGGATTTTAGGTAGCGCTCGAATGCGACGGCGAGCTTTTGGTCGCTGAATGCAACGTAGGTCCTGAGCCGCCACGGCCCATACTTCGATGTGTGTGGGACTTCACCGGCATTGTGCTTTGCCAGGCGGGCATGCACGTCGTCGGTGGTGCCGACATAGAAATGCTGAGCATCAAGGCTTTCAAGAACGTAGACGTATTTCATGGCGCATCCTCCGCGATGAAGGATACCCAAGCAGTTGGAGTTTGGAACTGAGCAGCTTGCCTCAGCCCGCCGTCGCCCTTCGGGCTATGGCGGGGCAGCCTTCGCTCACTTCGCTACGATGGACTTCCCGGGCTTGCCCAGCCGAAGCTCGCGAAGCGAGCGAAGGCTGGTGGAGCCAGGCGGGATCGAACCGCCGACCTCTTGCATGCCATGCAAGCGCTCTCCCAGCTGAGCTATGGCCCCTTATCCAGTTGGGATGACCCTGGGGGATCGATCCCGGCCCGCGCGGCCTAAGCGACTCGCGCGGCAGCACCGTTGATCATAGATCGGCGCCGATCTCAAGTCTCTTCATCACCGCCGACGTCACCAATGATGTCGGTCACGTCCTCATTGCCCTCTTCCTCGTCGGCGATGAAGGTCGAATCGTCGTCGTCATCGTCATCGATGGTCTCATCGACCTCGATATCGTCCTCGGATTCGGGAACCACGGCCTTGACCTTGCCGGTGTTCTCCTCGGCATCGGCCTCCTCGAGCGAGACCAATTCCTCGGTCTCGGCCGCCTCGGGCATCTCGGCGGCGGTCGCAGGCGAACTGACGGTGGCGCCACGGCCTCTCGGCGGGGCCACGGGTGCGATCGGCACGACCTCGCCGGTGTAGGGCGAGATCACCGGATTCTTGTTGAGGTCGTAGAACTTCTTGCCCGTGGTCGGGCAAATACGCTTGGTTCCGAGCTCGGACTTGGCCAACGTGGTCATCCCAGAATTTTGCTGAAAAACGGTGCTTCACTTGGCTAGTTGAGCCGCCGCTGTCAATAGCGGTTTGTGCGCAAGTGACGGGCGCGTGACGCGGTGTTGCCTATGTGATACCTGCCGCGGCGCGAGAGGACACAATCTTGGCCCATTCTGACATCCCGACCCCGCTGGAATCGCGCGCCTGCGGCCCCCTGGCCGGCAAAGTCCGCGTTCCCGGCGATAAATCGATCTCCCACCGTGCCCTGATCCTGGGGGCGCTTTCGGTGGGCGAAACCCGAATTTCCGGTCTTCTGGAGGGCGAGGACGTCCTCAATACCGCCAAATCCATGCGCGCATTGGGCGCCAAGGTGGAGCGGACGGCCCCGTTTACCTGGTCGGTCGCAGGCGTAGGCGTGGGCGGCTTCGCCCAGCCCTCAGCCGCGCTCGATTTTGGCAATTCCGGCACCGGCTGCCGCCTGGTGATGGGCGCGGTGGCCGGCTGTCCGATCGCGGCCATTTTCGACGGCGACGCCTCGCTGCGCACGCGGCCGATGCGCCGCATCCTCGACCCGCTGGAACTGATGGGCGCCCGGACTAGCGACATCAGGGAGGGCGGCCGGCTGCCGCTCACGCTGCATGGCGCCCGCTATCCGGTGCCGATCGTCTACAAGACGCCGGTCGCCTCGGCCCAGATCAAGTCCGCGGTGCTGCTGGCGGGGCTGTCCGCGCCCGGCATCACCACCGTGATCGAGCAGGAGGCGAGCCGCGACCATACCGAGCTGATGCTGAAGCATTTCGGTGCCGAGATCTCCTCGGAGAAGGAAGGCAGCCACGGCCGCAGGATCACGCTGAACGGCGAGCCCGAGCTGCACTGCGCCGGCGTCGTGGTGCCCGCCGATCCGTCCTCGGCGTCGTTCCCGATCGTGGCGGCGCTGATCGTCCAAGGCTCGGACGTCGTGTTCTCCGACGTGATGACCAATCCGCTGCGCACCGGGCTGTTCACCACGCTGCGCGAAATGGGCGCCTCGATCGAGGAGAGCGATGTGCGCGACGATGCCGGCGAGCCGATGGCGCAATTGCGCGTGCGCGCCTCGAAGCTGAAGGGCGTCGAGGTGCCGCCGGAGCGCGCGCCGTCGATGATCGACGAATATCTGGTGCTGGCGGTTGCGGCCGCCTTCGCCGAGGGCACCACGATCATGCGCGGCCTGCAGGAGCTGCGCGTCAAGGAATCCGACCGTCTTGAAGCCACCGCCGACATGCTGCGGGTCAATGGCGTCAAGGTCGAGGTGTCCGGCGACGACCTGATCGTCGAGGGCCGCGGCCATGTGCCGGGCGGCGGCCTGGTCGCGACCCATATGGACCACCGCATCGCGATGTCGGCGCTGGTGATGGGCTGCGCCTCCGATCGGCCGGTCAAGATCGACGACACCGGCTTCATCGCCACCAGTTTTCCGGATTTCATTCCGATGATGCGCGCGCTCGGAGCTGACTTCGCATGATCATCGCCATCGACGGACCCGCCGCCTCGGGCAAGGGCACGCTCGGCAAACGGCTCGCCCACCACTACGGCTATCGCCATCTCGACACCGGCGTGATCTACCGCGCGGTGGCCTATGCCATGATCGAAGCCGGTGCCGATCTCGGCGACAAGGTGCTGGCGGTGGCGGCGGCGCTCGAGCTCGATCCCGAAAAATTCGGCAATCCGATCCTCAAGACCCAGAAGGTCGGCGATGCCGCCTCGGTGGTGTCGGCCATTCCCGAAGTGCGCGAGGTGCTGGTGAACTTCCAGCGCCAATTCGCCGCCGATCCGCCCGGTGCGGTGCTCGATGGGCGCGACATCGGCACCGTGATCTGTCCGAATGCCGACGTGAAGATCTTCGTGGTCGCCGACCCCCGGGTGCGGGCGCGGCGGCGTACGCTGGAGGCGCGTGCCCGCGGCGAGGACGCCGACGAGGAAGCGGTGCTCGCCGACATTCTCAAGCGCGACGATCGTGACAAGAACCGGGCGATTGCGCCATTGCGGCCTGCGACGGACGCCCACACGCTGGATAATTCCAATCTCGACATCGAGGCCGGCGTCCGCGCCGCCATCGCGATCGTCGAGCAGGCGCGCGCCAGGCGCTGATCCGGCGAGGCTCGGACAAGAAAAAGCGCGATGACGGGATCATCGCGCTCCGTGTTCGGCGTGGACCAGTTGGATCAGTTCTTGGACCAATAGCGGTCGAACGGCAGTTCCTGCTCGGCCATGGTCAGAAGCGGCTGCACTTTTTGGGCCGAAGCGGCGGGCCCGGCCGGTACGGCGCCGGGCAGCGCGGCGACGGCATTTCCAATAGTCAGGACGGCAAACACCGCCAGCACCACAAAGCTTTTCATTGTTAGTCCCCCTGTTTTTAGCGGTGCCATCGTAGTGGGGGGGGCTGCTTAAGGGCGGGTTCCAGGGCGACCCTCCTGCGCCGCATTTCGCGCGATGCGGTCAACAAGGCGTTGAGGCGCAGCCGCGGGCGCGATCAGCCTTAAGCGCCCGTAAATCGGGCATTTCCAGCTTGCCCAAAATGACCTCCGGGGCTATATCAGCGCCGTTCGGAGCGCCATCGACCATGTCGAGGCCGTGTCTGAGCGGGCCGGCGCCGGGTTTTAGCCCTCGCCGCATCTGGAGGAACGCCCGCTCCCAGGTCTTGAAGTCGATATTTTCGTTTCAGGCTCCGGACAATTCAAACGTACCGAACGTGCAGTCATGCTGCCGGCCCGCTGTTGCGCCTCCTGCAACAAGCGGTCGTCAGGGTTTGCGGAACCCTGACACTTCACGCGCGGTGCGCCCATCAACCCGAACGGCCGGCAAGAATCCCGCGCTGGAGAACAAATGGCTTCGAATACTGTGTCTTCCTATACCCCGACCCGCGACGACTTCGCGGCGATGCTTGATGAGTCCTTTGCCGGCGGCAATTTGCAGGAAAGCTCGGTCATCAAGGGCAAGGTGGTTGCAATTGAGAAGGACATGGCCGTCATCGACGTCGGCCTGAAGACCGAAGGCCGCGTCGCGCTGCGCGAATTCGCCGGCCCCGGCCGTGAAAGCGATCTGAAGGTCGGTGACGAAGTCGAGGTGTTCCTCGACCGCATCGAGAATGCGCTCGGCGAAGCCGTGCTGTCGCGCGACAAGGCGCGCCGCGAGGAAAGCTGGGGCAAGCTCGAGAAGGCGTTCCAGAACAACGAAAAGGTCAACGGCGTCATCTTCAACCAGGTCAAGGGCGGCTTCACGGTCGACCTCGACGGTGCGGTGGCCTTCCTGCCGCGCTCGCAGGTCGACATTCGTCCGATCCGCGACGTCGCGCCGCTGATGAACAACTCGCAGCCGTTCCAGATCCTCAAGATGGACCGCCGCCGCGGCAACATCGTGGTGTCGCGCCGCACGGTGCTCGAAGAGACCCGCGCCGAGCAGCGCCAGGAGCTGGTGCAGAACCTCGAAGAGGGTCAGGTGATCGACGGCGTGGTCAAGAACATCACCGATTACGGTGCGTTCGTTGATCTCGGCGGCATCGACGGCCTGCTACACGTCACCGATATCGCCTGGCGCCGCGTCAACCACCCGACCGAGGTGCTGACCATCGGCCAGACGGTGAAGGTCAAGATCATCAAGATCAACCACGAGACGCACCGCATCTCGCTCGGCATGAAGCAACTGCTGGACGACCCGTGGCAGGGCATCGAAGCCAAGTACCCGCTGGGTGCCCGCTTCACCGGCCGCGTCACCAACATCACCGACTACGGCGCGTTCGTCGAGCTCGAGCCGGGCATCGAAGGCCTGATCCACGTCTCCGAGATGTCGTGGACCAAGAAGAACATGCACCCCGGCAAGATCGTTTCGACCTCGCAGGAAGTCGAAGTGCAGGTGCTGGAAGTGGATTCGGTCAAGCGCCGTATCTCGCTCGGTCTCAAGCAGACCATGCGCAATCCCTGGGAAGTCTTCGTCGAGAAGTTCCCGGTCGGCTCGACTGTCGAAGGCGAGGTCAAGAACAAGACCGAGTTCGGTCTGTTCCTCGGTCTCGACGGCGATGTCGACGGTATGGTCCATCTCTCCGACCTCGACTGGAAGCTTCCGGGCGAGCAGGTCATCGACAACTTCAAGAAGGGCGACATGGTCAAGGCCGTGGTGCTCGATGTCGATGTCGAGAAGGAGCGCATCTCGCTCGGCGTCAAGCAGCTCGAAGGCGACCCCTTCGCCGAGCCGGGCGACGTCAAGAAGGGCGCGGTCGTGACCTGCGAAGTGCTCGAAGTGAAGGAGAGCGGCATCGAGGTCCGGATCTCGGGCACCGAGTTCACCACCTTCATCAAGCGGTCCGAGCTGGCCCGTGACCGCAACGACCAGCGCGCCGAACGCTTCGCCGTCGGCGAGAAGGTCGATGCCCGCGTCATCCAGTTCGACAAGAAGGCCCGCAAGGTGCAGGTCTCGATCAAGGCGCTCGAAGTCGCCGAGGAGAAGGAAGCCATCGCGCAGTACGGCTCCTCCGATTCGGGGGCGACGCTCGGCGACATCCTCGGCACCGCGCTGAAGAACCGCGGCACCGACAAGTAAGGCTCGTTCGATCAGATGGACGATTGGGGCCCCGGCGAAAGCCGGGGCCTTTTTTGTTGGTCCCGTAGCCCGGATGGAGTGGAGCGAAATTGTCTTCTCCTTCCCCCTGAAAGAGGGAAGGTCGGGATGGGGGTCAGCCGCGACTGACACTGTATGTGGAGGGAGCAGATCCCCACCCGCTTTGCTCTCGCGAGCAAAGCGACCTCCCTTTTCAAGGGGAGGTTGGGGCCTTGTTTTCTTCATATTGCGTCGCAATTGATGTATTTGGCTAAGCTGATAGTGACGCTGCGACTGCAAAAGGCGCGGATTGCGCGCTGACCATTTCTGGAGAGATCGGATGTCGCTGGATTCAGACGTGATCGTCGACCGCCGCCGGATCAGGCGCAAGCTGACGTTCTGGCGCGTCGCTGCTGCGGTCATTGCGATCGCGGCCATCGTCGGGGTGGGCGTGATCGCCGCCGGCGGGCGCGGCACCTTTGCGACCTCGAACGCGATCGCACGCGTCAGTATCGACGGACTGATCCGCAGCGACCAGGAGCGCGTCGAGGCGCTGGAGCGGCTCGGCAAGTCGAGCTATGCGGCTGTTGTCGTGCATATCAATTCGCCTGGCGGTACCACCGCGGGCTCCGAGCAGCTTTACGACTCGCTCACGCAGTTGAAGGCGAAGAAGCCGCTCGTCGTCGTGGTCGAGGGATTGGCGGCCTCGGGCGGCTACATCACGGCGATCGCCTCCGATCATATCGTCGCCCAGCAGACCTCGCTGGTCGGGTCGATCGGCGTGCTCTTCCAGTTTCCGAACGTGTCCGAATTGCTCAAGACCGTCGGAGTGAAGATGGAGGAGATCAAATCCTCGCCGCTGAAGGCGGCGCCCAACGGCTTCGAGCCGACCAGCCCCGAGGCCCGTGCCGCGATCGACGGCCTGGTCAAGGACTCCTATGCATGGTTCCGTGGATTGGTGAAGGAGCGGCGCGGCATGGATGACGCCCTGCTGGAGAAGGTCGCTGACGGTCGCGTCTTCACCGGCCGGCAGGCGGTCGATCTCAAGCTGATCGATCAGCTCGGGGACGAGAAGACCGCGATCGCGTGGCTGGTTGCGGAGAAGAAGGTCAAAAGCGACCTGCCGGTGCGCAATTACAAGCTTAATCCGCGATTCAGCGACCTGACCTTCCTGCGCACGGCGGCGTCCGTGACACTCGATGCGTTCGGCCTCGGCGGCTTCGCGCGGCGGATCGAGCAGGGCGGTGTGGCCCAGGCGGTCGATCGATTCGGGCTCGATGGCATGCTGGCACTGTGGAGCCCGATGGGAACCGACTAGCCAGCTGTCAAACGCGTACTCATCAGGGTATTCCCGCTCTGCGGGAATCGCCGCATGCCCCAATTGGGCTATTTGTCACGTGATTTCACGACGCTCTAAATCGATTTAGCGTCTTGACAGTGCACGGCATTTTCACGGAAATGGGTCTCCGCAAGAGCCCGGATCCCATTTTCGATGATCAAATCCGAACTTGTTCAGCGTATCGCCGAGCACAACCCGCACCTCTACCAGCGGGACGTCGAGAACATTGTGAATGCGATTCTCGACGAAATCGTCGCGGCGCTGGCGCGTGGCGACCGCGTCGAGCTGCGCGGTTTTGGCGCATTCTCGGTGAAGCATCGGCCGGCGCGCGCCGGCCGCAATCCGCGAACCGGCGAGCATGTGCCGGTCGATCAGAAGAGCGTGCCGTTCTTCAAGACCGGCAAGGAAATGCGCGAGCGCCTCAATCGCGACGCCGACGCGGAAGCCTCCAAGGTCGACGCGCCCAAAGCTGACGCCTAACAAGGCCGACGCCTAACGCGCGACGTCACGCGTTGCCGTGTTGCGGGCGATCTGCCCGCACTGTCTCCATCGCTGCGAGAGATGGTCATGCGAAAGTTCTTCACGGCAGTGGTCGTCATTCCGCTCGGACTGATCTTCATCATCTTTGCGGTCGCCAACCGTCACTGGGTGACGGTGTCGTTCGATCCCTTCAACTCTGTGACGCCTGTGGTTGCGGTCACACTGCCGCTGTTCGTCGTGATCATCGTCTCCGCGATCCTCGGCGTGCTCGCGGGCGGCATCGCGACCTGGTTCAGGCAGGGGCGCTGGCGCCGCGCGGCCCGGCAGCACGAGGCCGACGCCCGCCACGTCCGCACCGAGCTCGCCGACCTCAGGGCCGCCGCCTCCCGGGACGACGCGCAGCCGCCCGGCGCCGGCCCTATCAGGGTTTTACGGGCCCAATGGGCGAGACAAGCAGGGCGCGACGTTGTAGAACCCGCCCCGTCGGACCGGGCTGCACCCCGGTTCCGGCCGCCCGAAAACCCGTTTTGAAGACCCATTTCGAGACCATGCCCCTGCTCGTCAAAATCTGCGGCCTGTCCACGCGCGAGACGCTCGACGTCGCGCTTGAGGGCGGTGCCGACATGGTGGGGTTCGTGTTCTTCCCTCCGTCGCCGCGCCATATCAGCCTCGAAACCGCGCGTGAGCTCGGCAAGCAGGCCAAGGGCCGCGCCGTGAAGGTCGCGCTGACCGTCGATGCCGACGACGCCACCATCGAGAACATCGTCGAGACGCTGCGGCCGGATGTCCTGCAGTTGCACGGCAAGGAGACCACGGCGCGGCTGCGTGATCTCAGGCAGAAATTCGGTCTGCCGCTGATGAAGGCGCTGCCGGTCGAGACCGCAGCCGACCTCGCCCCGCTGCCGGGCTATGCCAGCGTCGCCGACCGCATTCTGTTCGACGCCCGCGCGCCAAAGGATGCCACGCGGCCGGGTGGCCTCGGCGCGCCCTTCGACTGGCACGTGCTTGAAAATCTCGATCTCGCGCTGCCCTACATGGTCTCCGGCGGGCTCAATGCCGGCAACGTCACTGAAGCCGTCCGCGTCACCCGCGCCGGCGGGGTCGACGTGTCGTCGGGCGTCGAGCGCGCGCCCGGCGTCAAGGATCCGGAATTGATCCGCGCCTTCATCCGCGCCGCACGCGCAACCCAACCGTCCTCACCTCTCCCCGTTCACGGGGAGAGGTCGACCGCGCAACGCGCGGGCGGGTGAGGGGCGCCGCAACGATGATCGAGCAAGTGGAGAAACCCCTCACCCCAACCCTCTCAGAGCGAGCTATGCTCGTCTCGGCCCCGCAAGAGCGGGCGAGGGAGTGGAAACAGCCGCGACGCGGCCAGAAGAACTGATGGTTCGATGAATCCTAACCTGCCCAATTCCTTCCGCAGCGGTCCCGACGAGCGCGGGCATTTCGGCATTTTCGGCGGACGCTTTGTCGCGGAAACGCTGATGCCGCTGATCCTCGATCTCGAAAAGGCCTATGCCGACGCCAAGGCCGATCCGGCATTCCAGGCCGAGATGAACGTCTATCTGAAGGACTATGTCGGCCGGCCCTCGCCGCTGTATTTCGCCGAACGGCTCACCGAGCATCTCGGCGGCGCCAAGATCTATCTGAAGCGCGAGGAGCTCAACCACACCGGTTCGCACAAGGTCAACAACGTGCTCGGCCAGATCATGGTCGCGCGCCGCATGGGCAAGAAGCGCATCATCGCCGAGACCGGCGCCGGCCAGCATGGCGTGGCGACGGCGACGCTGTGCGCACGCTTCGGGCTCGAATGCGTGGTCTATATGGGCGCGGTCGACGTCGAGCGGCAGCAGCCGAACGTGATCCGCATGGAAATGCTGGGAGCCACGGTGATCCCGGTGCAGTCGGGCGCGCGCACGCTGAAGGATGCGATGAACGACGCGCTGCGCGACTGGGTCACCAACGTGCACAACACCTTCTATTGCATCGGCACGGTGGCGGGTCCGCACCCCTATCCGATGATGGTGCGCGACTTCCAGTCGATCATCGGCCACGAGACGCGCAAGCAGATGCAGGAGGCCGAGGGCCGCCTGCCGGACTCGCTGGTCGCCTGCATCGGCGGCGGCTCCAATGCGATGGGCCTGTTTCATCCGTTCCTGGACGATCCCTCGGTCGAGATTTTTGGCGTCGAGGCGGCCGGTCATGGACTGACGCAGCTGCATGCGGCCTCGCTCGCCGGCGGCCGCCCCGGCGTACTGCACGGCAACCGCACCTATCTCCTGATGGACGCCGACGGCCAGATCGAGGAAGCGCATTCGATCTCGGCGGGCCTCGATTATCCCGGCATCGGCCCCGAGCACGCCTGGCTGCACGAGACCGGCCGCGTGAAATATCTCTCGGCGACCGACGAGGAGGCACTGGCCGCATTCCAGCTGCTGTCGCGGCTCGAGGGCATCATCCCCGCGCTGGAATCCGCGCACGCCATCGCGAAACTGTCCGAACTCGCGCCGCAGCGGCCGAAGGATCACCTGATGGTGGTCAACCTCTCGGGCCGCGGCGACAAGGACGTGCCGCAGGTCGGTGACATCTTGAAGGGCAGGAAGAAGTGACCACCCGTATCGACGCACGTTTCGCCGCGCTGAAGCAGCAGGGCCGCTCCGCTTTCGTCACCTTCGTGATGGCCGGCGATCCCGACGCCAAGACCTCGCTCGACATCCTCAAGGCGCTGCCGAAGGCCGGCGCCGACGTCATCGAGATCGGCATGCCCTTCACCGATCCGATGGCCGACGGCCCGTCGATCCAGGCCGCCGGCCTGCGCGCGCTCAAGGGTGGCATGACGCTGCGCAAGACGCTGACGATGGTCCGCGACTTCCGCAAGGACGACAATGCCACGCCGATCGTGCTGATGGGCTACTACAATCCGATCTACATCTACGGCGTCGACAGCTTCCTGGCCGATGCCAAGGAAGCCGGCGTCGACGGCCTGATCATCGTCGACCTGCCGCCGGAGGAAGACACCGAGCTCTGCATCCCCGCGATGAAGGCCGGGCTGAACTTCATCCGGCTGGCGACGCCGACCACCGACGACAAGCGGCTGCCGGCGGTGCTCGCCAACACCTCGGGCTTTGTCTACTACGTCTCGATCACCGGCATCACCGGCGCTGCGACTGCCGATTCGAACGCGGTTTCGGAAGCCGTCGCCCGCATCAAGCGCCACACCACGCTGCCGGTCTGCGTCGGCTTCGGCATCCGGACCCCGGAGACGGCGCGCGCCATCGCCGAAAACGCCAACGGCGCCGTGGTCGGCACCGCGATCGTCGACGTGGTGCGGGGTAGCCTCGATGCCGAGGGCCGCGCGACGCCGAAGACCGTGCCCGCGGTGGCCGATTTGGTGTCGGCGCTGGCGCAGGGGGTCCGGGGCGCCAAACAGGCCGCTGAATAAGCCACATTTTGCGGCAACAAGGCCGCCGACGGCGGCTTGCCGGGTTCGCCCGGCCCGCCATATATCCAGCTGGTGCGGGACCGACCCGCATTTCGGAGCGAACCATGAATTGGCTCACCAACGTCGTCCGGCCAAAGATCCGCAACATCCTGCGCCGCGAGACGCCTGAGAACCTCTGGATCAAATGTCCGGATTCCGGGCAGCTCGTGTTCTACAAGGACGTGGAGGCCAACCAGTTCGTGATCCCCGGCTCCAACTACCATATGCGCATGGGCGCGGTGGCGCGGCTGAAGTCGGTCTTCGACAACGAGACCTGGTTCGACGTCGCGCTGCCCGAGGTGACGGCGGACCCGCTGAAATTCCGCGATGAGCGAAAGTATGTCGACCGCATCAAGGACGCCCGCACCAAGACCGGGCTGAACGACGCGATCAAGGTCGGCTACGGCAAGCTCGAAGGCGCCGGCGTCGTGGTCGCGGTGCAGGATTTCGATTTCATGGGCGGCTCGCTCGGCATGGCCGCCGGTGAGGCGATGGTGCGCGGGCTCGAACTCGCGGTCGAGAAGAAGTCGCCCTTCATCGTGTTCGCCGCCTCCGGCGGCGCGCGGATGCAGGAAGGCATCCTGTCGCTGATGCAGATGCCGCGTACCACGGTCGGCGTGCAGATGCTGCGCGAGGCGAAGCAGCCCTACATCGTCGTGCTGACCAATCCGACCACCGGCGGCGTCACCGCATCCTATGCGATGCTCGGCGACATCCAGATTGCCGAGCCCGGTGCGCTGATCGGCTTTGCCGGCGCGCGCGTGATCGAGCAGACCATCCGCGAGAAGCTGCCGGAAGGTTTTCAGCGCGCCGAATATCTGCGCGAGCACGGCATGGTCGACATGGTCGTACATCGCCACGAGATGAAGGGCACGCTGGCGCGGCTGTGCCGCCTGCTGACCAAGTCGCCGGCGCTTGAAACCGCCTCCAAGCCCACCGTCGCCGTCACCGAGCCGGCCCAGATCGTCACGGCGCCGGAGACGGTGCCGGCCGCGCCGCACGCGTGACCGCAAGCGCCGCCCCATCGCAACCCTCGTTCGAGGCGTTGATCGCGCGGATATCGGCGCTGCATCCGAAGCGCATCGATCTCAGCCTCGATCGCATGCTCGGCTTGATGGAGCGGCTCGATCATCCCGAGCGCAAGCTGCCGCCGGTGATCCATGTCGCCGGCACCAACGGCAAGGGCTCGACCATCGCCTATCTGCGCGCGATCCTGGAAGCATCAGGCCTGCGCGTGCACGTCTTCACCTCGCCCTATTTGGTGCGTCTCAACGAGTGCTACCGGCTCGGTGCCGTCGGCGGCGGCAAGCTCGTCGGTGACGATGAGCTGCGCGCGACGTTCGAGGATTGCGAGCGCATCAACGCCGGCAATCCCGTCACCATCTTCGAGATGGAAACCGCGGTGGCGTTCTGCCTGTTCGCCAAGCATCCGGCCGACGTCGCGTTGCTCGAGGTCGGCCTCGGCGGCCGGCTGGATTCGACCAATGTGGTCGAGACGCCGCTCGCCTCGGTGATCGCGCCGGTCAGCATGGATCACATGGAGTTCCTTGGCGACACGCTGACGGCGATTGCGGGCGAGAAGGCCGCGATCATCAAGCGCAAGGTGCCGGTGATCTCTGCCGAGCAGGCCCCGGATGCGATGGCCGTGATCGAGGCGGAGGCGAACCGCATGCGCGCGCCGCTGCATGCGGCCGGCCAGCAATGGCATGTCAGCGTCGAGCGCGGCCGGCTGGTCTATCAAGACGAGCGCGGCTTGATGGACCTCGCCGCGCCAAAGCTGTTCGGCCGGCATCAGTTCGACAATGCCGGCCTTGCGATCGCGACATTGCGGGCGATCGACACGTTCAAGCTCAACATCGCCGCCTATGAGGCCGGCATCGTCAATGCGGAATGGCCGGCGCGGATGCAGCGGCTGGCCTCCGGCACGCTTGTCTGCCAGGGGCCGCAGGGCTCCGAGGTCTGGCTCGATGGCGGCCACAATGCCGAGGGGGGCCGCGTTGCGGCCGCAGCACTCGGCGATCTCGAGGAGCGGGTGTCGCGGCCGCTGGTCGTGATCGCGGGCATGATGGGCAACAAGGATGCCAATGCCTTCCTCGCCAATTTCGCCGGACTGACGCGCCACATCATCGCGGTCCCGGTGCCCGGCCGCGACAACGGCATGGCGCCTGACAAGCTGGCGGACGCCGCGCGTGCACTCGGGATGCGTGTCGAGATCGCTGGTGGCGTCGACGCCGCGCTGCAACGGCTCGCCACGCTGGCCTACGAGGTGCCGCCGCGCATCCTGATCACCGGCTCGCTGTACCTTGCCGGCCCGGTGCTTGCGGCCAACGGCACGCCTCCTGCATGATCGATCCCGTGTCCCGGACGCGGAGCAGCGCGCAGCGATGCTCCGCAGAGCCGGGACCCATCTCGACACAATGGGCCCCGGCTCAGCAGCGCACCACTGCCTGCGCCGCGTCCGGGGCACGCAAGAGGGGCAACCGACACCATGCGCTTTGCTGCGATCGCCGACATTCACGGCAACCACCTCGCGCTTGAAGCCGTTCTGTCGGACATCCGCGCCCAGGGAATTTCAGACATCGTCGATCTCGGCGACATGGTGAGCGGGCCGCTCGACGCCCGGCCGACCATCGATATGCTGATGGCGCTCGATGCGGTCCATCTGCTCGGCAATCACGATCGCTATCTGATCGACCGTCCGCATGAAAAAATGGGCCCATGGGAGCGGCTGACTTACACCCAGCTCGAGCCGCGGCATCTCGACTGGCTGCGCACGCTGCCGGCGAATGCGATCTATCGCGACGAGGTTTTCCTCTGTCACGCAACGCCCCAAGATGACGAGACCTACTGGCTCGACACGGTGCTGCCGGGCGGCGAAGTTTTGATGTCCACGCTAGAGACGATCGAGGCGAGGGCCGCCGGCGTGAGGCAATCGCTGATCCTGTGCGCACACACCCATATCGCCCGCGCGGTGCGGTTGCGCGACGGCCGGCTGATCGTCAATCCCGGCAGCGTCGGCTCGCCCGGCTATCGCGCGGGCAAGCCGCATCCGCATGTCGTGGAGGCCGGCTCGCCCGATGCGCGTTATGCGATCCTCGAACGGGTTGATGGCGACTGGGATGTGACCTTCCGCCACATCCCGTACGATCACGCCGCGATGGTCGCGCTGGCGCGGCAGCACGGCCAGGCCGAGCTCGCCTCGGCGCTGGCGACGGGATGGATTCGCTGATCCGTAGATGGGGTAACGGGCCGGCCGCCCGCTCGCTACGGCGCGATTTGGAAGCGCGCTCGCGAGCGGCCTGTTGGTTGGAAGGCGGTCGTCCCTCAAACTGATGGTGTCAATAAACGGAGTCGGGCAAGCCCGCTCCAAGCATCATTAAGGGACGACCATGTACCACTATGCAGGAATCGACGTGTCTTTGGAATGCTCGAGCGTCTGCCTTGTCGATGGGACAGGTAAGATTTTGCGCGAGGCGAGGGTTGCGAGTGAGCCGGAGGCCTTGATCACCTGGTTGCGGTCGCTGGGGTTGGTGCTGGAACGGATCGGGCTGGAGGCTGGTCCGCTGTCGCAATGGCTCTACGCAGCGATGCGGGATGCGGGCCTGGCAGTCGAACTGTTGGAGACGCGGCACGTCCGCGATGCCTTCAAGGCGATGCCGGTGAAGTCGGACCGCAACGATGCCCGCGGGATCGCGCAACTGATGCGGCTGGGCTGGTTCCGGCCGGTGCACTGCAAGTCGATCGAAGCGCAGGAGACGCGGGCGGTTCTGACGGCACGCAAGCTGCTGCAGTCCAAGCTGCGCGACATCGAGAACAGCCTGCGCGGCGTGCTCCGCGGCTTCGGTCTGAAGGTCGGCACGACCACCGAGCGCACGTTCGCCGAACGCATCCGGGAGCTCGTAGCGGGCCATCCCGGACTTGAGATCGTGGCACAGGCGCTGCTCGAAGCCCACGCCGTGCTGCGGCGCGAGTTCAATGGCCTGGATAAGCACACCCAAAAGCTCGCCAGGTCGCACCCTCAAGCCCGCCTCCTGATGACGACACCGTCCGTCGGCCCGATCGTGGCGCTTACCTACGCCGCGGCGGTCGACGACCCGAAGCGCTTCCGGTCCTCGAAGGCGACGGGAGCGCATTTTGGCCTCACCCCGAAGAAGTACCAATCGGGCGAAACCGACTATACCGGCCGCATCAGCAAGATCGGCGATGCCTCCGTGCGCGAGGCGCTCTATCAGGCGGCTCACGTCATGCTGACCAAGCCGGTCAGGAACTGCTCGGCGCTGAAAGGCTGGGCGATGCGGATCGCCCGGCGCGCAGGCCTGCGCAAGGCCAAGGTGGCGCTCGCACGCAAGCTCGCCGTCGTTCTGCATCGCATGCTCGCCGACGCCAAACCGTTCAACCCGATGGCCAAGGCCTCGGCAACCTAAGCAAGGAGCAGCAATCGGTTCTGGGCGGGCCACGACACCAGGCTCTCCCTGAGCGAGGTCCCTGCGCCGGGACGATGGATCCGGTCAGGCCGCCATCCGGGAAGTGGCTCACAACCACGCTTCCGTAGATTGGCCGGCCGGCTCCTCAATGCACCCCATCAGGCGACGGCCTTCGCGCCGATCCCGTACAGAAGCAAGTGCCCGGCGAGTGGATCACGCAAAAAGGGATTGACTTACAAAGGCCCGTTACAGAAGCCCGGATGAAGCGCAGCGAAATCCGGGGACGCTGCGTGCCAATGCGAAGCGACCGACGTGACCGTTCTGTTCGCGGCATCGATTTCCCTCTCTCCTGCGGATTGTCCGTAGGGGGTAGGGGGTCTTTGCCTGCTCGCTCCCTCAGCTCGGGTTCTAGAAAACGAACTAACGAAATCTCAGAACTTGTGAGATTCTATCGAGGAAGAAGGGATTCCCTGACGAATGGCGCAAAATTCGACAATCGAGTGGACCGATTCCACCTTCAATCCGTGGGTCGGATGCACCAAGATCGATCGGCCTCGCAATGCGCCATCGGCCTGTGACTTCTGCTACGCTGAGGGATGGTCGAAGCGCAGCGGTCACGTCAAATGGGGCAACCACCCGCGGCGTAGGACTACTGAGTCGTACTGGCGCGCGCCGTCCAAGTGGAACGCGGGTGCTGGCGAATTTCAGCGCCGAAACGGTCGGCGCCAGCGCGTCTTCTGCGCTTCGTTGGCGGACGTGTTCGACAACCAAGTAGACCCCACCTGGCGATCTGACCTGTGGCGGCTCATCCGAGAGTGCGCGGAATTGGACTGGCAACTTCTCACAAAGCGGCCGCAGAACATCCGAAAAATGCTTCCCGATGATTGGGGGCAGGGATATGCCAACGTCTGGCTAGGCACGACAGCCGAGGATGCGGAAGCCTACCAACAACGCGGGAAGCACCTATTGGCGGTACCTGCCGCCGTGCACTTCGTGAGCTACGAGCCGGCAATGGGACCGCTCGGCCCCCTTCCGATAGCGGGAAAAGTGCCAAGTTGGGTAATTCTCGGTGGAGAAAGCGGTGTTGCTTTGGACAAGACAAGGCCTACGCGCCCGCAATGGGTCAGGGATGCCATCGCGGAGTGCCTCAGGGTTGGAGTAGCTCCCTTTCTCAAGCAATGGGGCCGATACGCGAACAACCCACTAGTGGTTGAGGATGGTATGAGCGAAGGCGACGCTCGCGCGGCGGACCCGCTTTCAAACGGCAAGGGTGGTGGGCTTCTCGATGGCCGATTTTATCGAGAGTTTCCAAAAACATTGGGGGTTTCTGTCGCCGCCGCTTGAGGCTGCTGCCCCGATGTTCCAGCATCGGTTGTATGAGCAAGCAGGGTAGCCTTTTCGTAGACCTTCCGCCGCCAACAGATCGGCCGATCCGGTTTAAATCGCCGGAACGACCGATATGGACGGAGAACAAGGCCAAGCTGATTGAACGGTACTTGTACTACTTCGTGATGATTACGAAGCACGGTGCCTATATCGATGGATTCTCGGGGCCTCAATATCCAGACAAGGAGAATGCCTAGGCCGCGAAGCTAGTCTTGGAATCTCGACCGCCGTTTCTGCGAAAATTTTGGTTGTGTGAGCAGAATAAGGAAAAGCTTCCCGCTCTCCACGATCTCGCAGCTGTTCGCAAAGAGAAAAATCGCACGATCAAGGTTGTGCCGGGGGACTTCAACGCGAACTTGGCCGGCATCCTCGGTAGCGGTGCGATCACTGAGCGCATGGCAACATTCTGCCTACTCGATCAGCATACCTTTGAGTGCGAATGGAAGTCACTGCAGATGCTCGCAGGGCACAAAACAGGCAACAAGATCGAGTTATTTTACTTTCTCGCCACTGGGTGGCTCGATCGAGCCATCGCCGCGACCACTCGGAACGTCGAAGTGCTCGAGCGATGGTGGGGCGGCAAGGATTGGAAAAAGCTGCTCGGGATGCGGTCGTTCGACCGCGCCCAAATGTTCGCCGGCCGCATCAAAGCCGAGTTCGGCTATAAGCACGTCCACGCTTGGCCGATTTACGATAAGGAGGAAGGGTCGCGCCGAGTGATGTACCACATGATCCACGCATCCGATCATGATGAAGCGCCCAAGTTGATGAGCCGGGCTTATCGCAAAGCGAACGAGCCGAAGGAAGATCTAGCCGATGCTCAACGAGAGCTATTTGGATCTGAAAGCTTTCACAAGCGCTGAGCAGCGGCATGACGCTCGAGGTTAATCATAGCGCAGGAGAGGGGATTACTGTCCCATATCCACCTCTTGTCGATGGAATTCGCAACAATCGCGGGTTTGTTGACACGAGGGGGAGGTCAGATCTCGCGTCAGGGATTGCCGAAGGTATTCAGTCGGAGGCGTTGCGGAACTGTTTGATCAAAATATCCGAGGAAAACATGTACTTTTCCCTCGGGTGCGATCTTGGCGATCATCGAGAAGCGGATGGCCCGGTGGCGCAGAGGCATGTCGCAGGGGGGTACCTTCAAGTTGCCGCAATCAAATATGCGCAGGCCACTACAAGCCAGTTCGATGCGTTCGGGTTCGCAATCGCCGACGCGTTAGAGCCGCTGTCTAAGAAGCAGTTCTGGATGCTCGATTTTGAAGGCGAGTACGTGAACTTTCAATTGCCGAACGAGCCACAAATCCAGGCACCATCGATGCGAATATGGTTTCATGCAAGGGCACGGGACCTGAGGCGGGCAGTCGCTGCAAGAGAAACCCTGATTTCAACTATAACTACCGTATTGCACTCGCGACCGGTCCTGTCGACAATCGGTTATTAGGGCGATCTGCTGTCCGCCTGAAAGCCGGCAATGCCCGGGATCCTTTGCGTATCCTTCCTCGGCGGCAGCTCGCCCACGAGCTGCCCATAGTTGATATTCGGGTGACTGAAGAACATCATCTGTAGCTCCAGCTTCGTAGCGAGCCGCGCGAACATTTTCCGCAATCAGGTGCAATCCGCTGCACTTTCTGTCCACAACTGCCGCGGCTTCTACAATCTCGGCGAAGAAAAATTCGTCCTGGAAAAATCGCTTTACTTCAGCTTCCCCCGCGAAAGCCCCTGAGGACGTCACAACCGCAAACAACGCCAAAGCGATGGATTTCATCGCGGCCTCATCCCAACTACCTTGGCCGCCCACTCGATCTGGGCATCCTTGCGTCCGCGGTACAACTGTGTCCGGATTACGCGGAGCCTGTCGTCGGGCGCGCGTTCGCGCGACCCGTTGGCTCCATCCGGGCTACGAAGCGCCCAAACAAAACGGCCGGCTTATCGCCGGCCGTTCCGCAAATCAGCAAATTCAAAGCGGATCAGACCGCAGCGGTGATCCACTGCTGCAGCTTGGCCTTCGGAGCGGCGCCGACCTGACGGGACGCCATCTCGCCGCCCTTGAAGATCATCAGGGTCGGGATCGACATCACGCCATATTTCGACGCGGTCTTCGGGCTCTCGTCGACGTTGAGCTTCACGATCTTGACCTTGTCGCCCATCGCGCCGGAGATCTCATCGAGAGCGGGCGCAATCATGCGGCAGGGGCCGCACCACTCGGCCCAGAAGTCGACGACCACCGGCCCGGTCGCCTTGAGCACTTCGGCTTCGAAATCGGCGTCAGAAACCTTGCCAACGGCCATCGGAATACCTCGTTCGGTTGAGACAAAAGGGCGGTTGAGAATCGCGCCCGGGAGCATCGGGCAAACCTATGAACGCCCCCTTGCCGGGTCAAGCTCGCTCACGCCGACATGATCTTATGCCAGCCCGGCGTCCAGCGCGGGGGCGGAAATCTCCATGATTTCAGGTGTTTCGGTCCAAAGCAGTGCCGCCCTTATGGGCAGCTGGGGATAAAGCCTGGCGAGCACCGCGCGGTAGAGCGCGAGCTGCCGGACATAGCCCCGCGGGGCCTCGGCGGCGGTCTTCGGCGGGGCGTGGTTGGTCTTGAAATCGACGATCAGGACGTCATTTGGCGTCACCACCAGCCGGTCGATCTGGCCCGAAACCAGCGCCTTCGGCTGGCCGGGCCGCTCCAGCCGCCCGACGATCGAGACCTCCGCGCGGCTGCCGGGCGCGAACACGGCGGCGAAGCGCGGATCGGCGATCAGGCCGAGCACCTGCTCCGCGAGCGCGGCTTGCTCCGCCTCGCTCCAGCCATCGGCATTGCGCGCGAGATAGCCGAGCGCGGCCGTGCGCCGCCGCTCGCTGGCGACGTCGGGCAGCGACTGCAACAGGCGATGCACCAGCGTGCCGCGCTGCAGGGCGCGGGCGCGCAGCAGCACCGATTCGCCGGTTCGTATCGGATGGCTGTCGTCATCAGCCGGATCGGACGGGCGCAGCACGCCCGCGGCGGAAGCTTCGGGTGCGGCCGCAGTCCGCAGCCAGGACGGCAGCGCGACCGGCGCCGCGGCCGTTGCCGCAGCAGCACCCGTGAGATCGGCGACGTCGTCGGGCCGCGAATAGCGCGTCACCTTGCCGGCCTGCGTCTCGATCTCCTCGAGCTTGAGCCCGGCATTGGCGAGCCCCTTGGTGATCAGATCGTACCAGGAGGATTTCCGCACCGTGTTCATGTTGCCCGGCATGCAGCCGCCGACGATCAGCCGGTCGGCCGCACGCGTCATCGCGACATAGAGCAGGCGGCGATATTCGTCCTCGGTGTCGCCGAGCATCGCCCTGCGCGCATCGGCGACGCCGGGCGGATCCTCGGCCTTCTTGCCGGCCCACACCACGACGCCGGGTGCGTTCGGCGCGGCGTTGCCCTGCGGCAGATGGATCAGCCGTAGCCGCTGCGTGTCCGACGGCGAGGTCGTGGTGTCGACCAGGAACACCACCGATGCCTCGAGGCCCTTGGCGCCGTGCACGGTCATGACGCGGACCTCGTCGCGCGAAATCTCCATGTCGCGCTTCACCTCGGTGTCGGCGGCGCGCAGCCAGGCGACAAAGCCCTGCAGCGAGGCCGGCGCCTTGCGCTCATAGCTCAGCGCGAGCTCGAGGAATTCGTCGAGCGCGTCATTGGCCTCGTGGCCGAGCCGGCGCAGGATGCGCGCCCGCCCGCCATCGCCGCCGAGCAGCCAAGCGTAGAACGCGAATGGCGTCTCCTGGGTGAAGCGGCGTTCGCATTGCTCGAGGCGGCGCAGTGCGGACGACAATCGCTCGTCGGCCGGGGCTTGCGCGGCCAGCGCCTCGCGCAGCGAGCCGCGGCGCTGGTACGCCAGCTTGAACAGGTCGTCGTCATCGACGCCGAACAGCGGGCTCTTCAGCGCCACCGCGAGCGCGAGATCGTCCTGCGGCAGCAGCAGCGCGTCGGCGAGGTTCATCAGGTCGATGATCGCGATGTGCTCGGTCAGCTTCAGCCGGTCGGCGCCGGCGACCGGGATGTTGGCGTGCTTCAGCGCCTGGATCACAGCGTCGAAGGCGTTACCGCGCCGCCGCACCAGGATCAGCATGTCGCCATAGCGCAACGGCCGCCGCCCGCCTTCGCTGCCGGTCATGGTGCCGCTGGTGACCAGACGCTTGATCTCGGCCTGGATGCGCCGCGCAAGCTTCACCTCGGGGCTCGTCACCGAGACGCCGTCGAACGGCGCACGCCAACCCTCGATGTCCTGGCGGTCATCGGCAACAGCGAGATCCCAGAGCTCGATCAGGCTGGGACCGGCGTCGGCCATCGCATTGTGGATCGGATAGCCGTTCTCGACCGCATGAATGCTGCGGAAGATCTCCTGCTCGCGAAACACATGGTCGACCGAATGCAGGATCACCGGTCCGGAGCGGAAGGAATAGGTGAACGACACCGGATCGAATTTCAGCCCGGCCTCCTCGAACCGCCGCTTCAGCTCGCGCCGCCGCAGGTCGAATTCGCGGGGTGCGGCGCCCTGGAACGAGAAGATCGACTGCTTCTCGTCGCCGACCGCGAACACGGTGCGCACGAGGCCGTCGCGCGCGCCGGCGCCGGAGGTGAATTCCGAGATGATGTGGGCGACGATGTCCCATTGCCGCGGGCTGGTGTCCTGCGCCTCGTCGATCAGCACGTGATCGACGCCGCGGTCGAGCTTGTAATGCACCCAGCCCGAGGAGACGCGGTCGAGCATCGCCAGCGTCTTGTCGATCAGATCGTCATAGTCGAGCAGGCCGCGTTCCAGCTTCTCGCGTCGGTAATGCGCGGCGGCCGCGGTCGCGATGTGGATCAGCGCCTCGGTGCGGTCGCGCGCGACCACGGCGCGGCGGCGCTCGATCAGCGGACCGAGACGGTCGACCTCCGCCTCGAACCGGTGGCCCGCGACAGCATTCTTCTTGATGAAGTTATTGGTGATGACAGACGCGCGCGGCGCGCGGTCATCGGTCAGGAAGACGCCGAGATATTCGTCGACCTGGGCTGCACCGGTGAAATTCAGCGCGCTCCGCAGCCGCTCGGCCTGCTTCTGATCCGCCTTGCTGCTGGTGTCGAGAAGCGTCGCCATCTCCCGCCAGCCCGACCGCGGCAGGTTCGGTCCGTCGACGATCTCGCGCTCGACATCCTCGATGCGATCGTCGGCGGAGACGCCAAGCGCCGCCGACATCTGCGCGGCGGCGGCCGCGGCGCTGCCGGCGGCATCGGTCCAGGCCATGAAATGATCGCGGCTGAGACAGGCCTCGCGCACCACATCCTTGAAGGTGACGTCGGCCGCACTGGCCATCGCCGTCATCAGCGCGCGGCCGATCGGGCTGTCGGGGTTGCGCGACGCTTCGAGGAACACCGCGAGATTGGCGCGCTCCATCATCTCGTTCTGGTCGCGGTCGTCGAGCACGGCAAAGCGCGCCGGTACGTTGGCCTCGAACGGAAACTGCTGCAGCAGGCGGGTGCACAGCGCGTGGATGGTCTGCACCTTCAACCCGCCAGGCGTCTCCAGCGCGCAAGCAAACAGTTTTCGGGCCTCGCGCCGCAGCGTGGCGGATGGATGCGCGATGCCGGCCTCGCGGATCGCGGCATCGAGCGCGGTGTCGTCGAGCGTCACCCAATGCCCGAGCGTCGTGAACACGCGCTCGGCCATGTTGGCCGCGGCGGCCTTGGTGAAGGTGATGCAGAGGATCTTTTCCGGCGGCACGCCTGACAGCAGCAGGCGGATCACGCGCTGGACCAGTACATGCGTCTTGCCCGAGCCGGCATTGGCCGACACGAAGGTCGACGCCTTCGGATCGGAGGCGCGCGCCTGCGCGTCGCGCACCGCTGATGGAATGGGGCGGGGCGCCTTCACCATTCCTCGATCCCCAGTCCGCCGGCCGCGGACCATTCCTTGATGCGCGCGAGGTCGTCATAGGCGCCGTAGCGGTTCGCCCACATCGAGAGATTCAGCGAGGTGTAGGCCTGCTGCTCGTCGTCGAACGCACGGATCAAGGCTTCCAGCTTGCGCCGCGCGCTGTCGGCGGCTTCATCGGGCGGTTGCGGTGTGTCGTTGGTCTTGATCTTCAGTTCCAGCGAACGCTGCTCGCCCGGCGGGTTGTTGCCGCTGAGCCTGACATAAACGAGGTCGCCGACCGAGGAGCCGGCCGGAATCTCGGCAAAGCCGCCCTCGCGCAGGATCGCGGCCTCCAGCGTCAGCTGCGGTGACAGGCCCATGCGCACCTGCTTGCCGGTCGGCGGCTGGCCGGTCTTGTAGTCGAGGATCGCAAAGCTGCCGTCGTCGCGCCGCTCGATGCGGTCGGCGCGCGCGGAGAGCACGAACGTCCTCGCGTCGTCGAGGGGAATGCCGATCTCGCCGCGGATCTCTGCCTTGATTGCGTCGATACCACCGCGCCGGGCCTGCTCCCATTCGGCAAACCAGGCCGCGATGCGCTGGAAGCGCGGCCACCACAGCGCGCGTGCCTCGGGCCGCTCCATCAGCGGCGCAAAATATTTAGCCCCGATCTCGCGCAGGGTGCGCATGGTGTCGGCGGGCAGCGCGTCGGCATAGACCTGCGTAAACTCGCCGAGCGCCTCGTGGATCGCCGAGCCGCGATCGGCCGCCGACAGCGGCATGTCGACGGGATCGAGGGGATCGAGCCGTAGGATATAGCGCGCGTAGATCGTGTAGGGATCGCGCAGCCAGTCCTCGATCGCGGTAACAGACATTTTCAGCGGCCGCGCCTCGCGCGGCGGCCGCGGTTCCGGCTGCGGGATCGGCTCGACCTTGTCGGGCCGGTCGAGCTCGGCGGCATATTGCACGTAGGTTTCGCCGGCCGAGGTTGCTGCCTTCCAGCGCGCTTCGCCTGCAACAGCTTCCAGCCGATGCAGGAAGCGCGAAGCAACCGCCGGCGCGCCGCCGACCTTGGCGGCGTGGGTGAGGATCACCTCGTCATGGCCGAGCAGCTGCGCAAAGTCGTGTGCGGAGAGGCCGATGCGCCGCTCGGGGAGATCGAGCCCGAGCTCATGCCGCATCGGCCGGCTCAGCCAGGGGTCGATCCGCGGCGCCGGCGGCCAGACGCCCTCGACCAGACCACCGAGGATGACGCGATCCGACTCGGTGAGGCGCGCCTCGAGCTGGCCGTAGATATTGAGCTGCGCGCGCGCCGATTCCGGCCGCCGCACCATGCGGTCGGCAAACGCGGTCTGGAACACCTCGGGATAATCGGCGAGCGGCGTCATCAGCCCGCTCGGCTGCTGCTTGGCGAGCAGCTCGTCGAAGGCGGACGCCAGCGACGCACCGGCGCGCTCCTCGAATACGACGGCAACGCCGTTCTGGTCGGCCGACAGCGCGATCAGCGCCTCGCGGTGGCGCGCTGCCAGCTCGGCGAAATCGTAGGGCCTTGATGAGGCCATACCTTCGAGCAGCGCCAGTGCCACCTGAAGTTTCTCGATCAGGGCCTGTGCCTGATCGAGGTCGCGGTCCCGCAACCGCGCGCGGGGCTCCATCTTGTGCAGCGACGAGGTCTCGCCGCCGTGCAGCTTGACGAGCTCGGCGCGGAAGCGCGCGAAGTCGCGCGCCAGTCCACTGGTCCCGGCTTGCGGCCGCGTGCCGCGCAACAGCGCGATCTCCAGCACCTCGATCGCGCGTTTCAGCGCGCCATGAGCGCCGCCGAGCCGGAACAGCGGATGCTTGAGCAGCGCGAGCAATGTCGGCGGCTCCAGCCCCTTGGCCGCGGCCTCGGCGGTGAGGCGGGCGAACACGCCGGCCGGCGTTTCCATCAGCGCATCGCCGCCGGAATCGTCGAATTCGAGCTTCCAGCGCGTCAGCGAGGCCATCACGCGCCGTGCCAGCGCGCGATCCGGCGTCACCAGGGCGGCCGATTTGCCGAGATGCCGCGCCTCGCGCATCGCGACCGCGATCGCCAGCGCTTCCATCTCCGGATTGGGCGCCTCGACCACGGTGAGGTTGGTCATCCCGGCGGAAATCCGCGCGATGATCTCGGGCCGCTCCAGCCGGTCGTGCCACTGCGCGGTCGCCGTCGACGGGCGCATCGTCTCCGACACCAGCACCTCGCGTCCCTGTGGCGCCGGCTGAGCAAGGCTCTCGACATCGCGGCGCTTGATGCCGAAGCGGTCGAGCAGCGCGTGCATCGCGAATTGCGGGTGGTTCGACGAGGGCGGCGTGACGAACCTGCCGTCGTCGCCACGTTCGCCGCCGATCGTGTCCCAGGACTCCTCGTCGAGATCGGTGTCGAGTCCCGGAAGCACCACCGCGCCGTTCGGAAGCTTCGCCACCGCGTGGAGGAATTTTGCCGTCGCCGGCATCGAGCCGGTCGAACCGGCCGCGATCACCGGGCCGGCGTGATGCGCGGTGAGCCGAGCAGCCTCTGCCTCGATCAGCAGATCGCGGCGCGCCGCCGGCTCGATCCGTGCGATCTCCTTGAGGTAGTTCGGCCAGGCGTCGCGCGCGATGCGCAGGAAGTCGAGCGAGTGCTGCCAGTATTTGTCGAGCTGGTCCGGCACCAGGCGGTCGAGCTCGCGCCAGTCGACGCCGCGCGTCACCATGTCGTCCATCAGCCGCGCCAGGTCGCCGGCGAGCTGCAGCGTCGAGGCAGGACCGCCGACCACCAGCGGCGCCGACACCGGCGTCTTCGCCCAGGCCGCGACCAGATGCGCCAATGTCAGCCGGCGCTCGAGCTCGCCGAGCCTTGGCGGGATCTCCAGCGGCGCGGCGCCGCCGACGTCGTCGCCTTGATCGGCGAAGGCGAGCTCGTCCTCATCGATCTCGCCCAGCGCGACGATGCGCGGCAGCACCGCGGCGTCGGAATCGAGCACATCGAGGAAGATTTCGCGCGCCAGCCGTCCGGCGCGGCGGGTCGGCAGATAGAGCGTGGCGTTGGCAAGCCTTGCCGGGTCATTGCGCGCCGTAAATCCCGCGACCAACCGTCCCTCGACCAGCGCCGAGATGACGGTGCGCAGGAACGGCGCAGAGACGGGAACGCTGAAAACGCGCATGAGCTACCTGATTCGGATCAGGCGCCAATATAGGGAGCGGCGGCCGTCGTTAGCCACCCCTGTGGATCAACCGTCACCGCTCAATATCGCAGTCGTTCGGCGCAGCGGTCGACGGCATCCAGGAACCAGCGCAGCGCCGGATCCTGGGCGGCACGGCTTGTATGGATCAGGTCGATTGCGAAGGCCGGGATGTCGGTCGGCGGCGTGACCACGGCAACATCGGCGAGATGCGTGAAGCGCCGGGCGACGCGCTCGGACATCGTGGCGATGAGATCGGTGCCCGCCACGGCGAAGGGAACGGCCACCACATGCGCAAGCGTCACCGCCACCCGCCGCTTCAAACCGCGGCGCGCCAGCAGCGCGTCGATCACGCTCGGCAGGCCGTCGCCGCCGGCCGCCGAGAACAGCGCGTGCGGCAGGGTCGCATAATCGTCCAGGCTCAGGCGCTCCGATCGGCCCGCGCGGACCGCATCGCGGATGCAGACGAAGCGCTCCTCGAACAGCCGGTGCCTGATACAGCGCGGCGAGTCCGGCAGGTGGCCGCCGATCAGCGCATCGAGTTCGCCACGCTCGAGCTTCGCCAAGGCCGCCGTCGCGTCGGTCAGCGGGCGCACGGCGAGGTCGATGTGAGGTGCTTCCAAGCGCAGCAAACGCGTCAGTTCCGGCACCACAACGAGATCGCCATAGTCGGTCGCGGCGATGGTGATGCGCCTGCGCGCGGTGGCCGGATCGAAGGCCAGATCGGGCGCCAGCGCGCTCCTGACCTGCCGCAGCGCCTCGCCGATCGGTCCGGCCAGCGCCAGCGCCTTTTCGGTCGGCTGCATGCCCGCGCCGGCGCGCAGGAATAGTTCATCCGCAAACAGCGCCCGCAGCCGCCGCAACGCGCTGCTCATCGACGGCTGGGCCAGCCCAATGCGCTCAGCCGCGCGGGTGACGTGGCGCTCCTCCATCAGCGCCTCGAAGGCGACCAGCAGGTTGAGATCGACGGCGGTTAAATTCATGAAAACAATAATGCTTATAACAACAATCGATTTCAACAATGATCTGGCCGGGCCTATTGTCGTCCAGACATGACGATGAGGCGGAAGGGATTGGGGCGATCATTGGCGAAACTCGTGCCGCGCGGGCCGACATTGCTGATCATCGGTGTCCTGGCCGGGCTGGTTTTCCCTGCCTTGGCGGCCGGCGTGCGCCCGCTGATGGCGGCGGCGATCTTCGTCCTGGTGCTCGGCACCTTTCTCCAGGTCGACGGCGCGGCGTTCCGGCGCGCGCTGCGGCGCCCGCTGGTCTGGCTGCTGTTGCCGGCGCTCGCGATGCTGGCCTGTCCGCTTGCGGTCGGTTTCGCGGCGCGCGGCGCCGGACTTCGGACGGAGCTGATCGTTGCGCTGGTGCTGTCGGTGTGCGCTCCGCCGTCGAGCGGCACGGCGGCGGTCGCGCGCATGCTCGGCTTCGACGCGACCGTTCCGCTTGCGGTGACGCTGCTGTCGATGGCGCTGGCGCCGGTCACGGTGCCGTTGATTGCTGCGGGATTTACTGATCTCGCGCTCGATCCGCTGGCGCTCGCCACACGATTGGCGCTGCTGGTCGGTGGCGCCGGCGCGCTGGCGCTGCTGCTTCGCCATCAGGCCGGCGCGCAATTGGAGCAGCATGCGGGCGTCATCGACGCGCTCGTGCTCGCCTCGCTGCTGCTGTTCGCGATTGCCACCATGGCCGGGGTACGTGCGCAGATCGAGGCGCAGCCGCTCGCCGCGCTCACCTGCGTCGGCCTTGCCTTCGCCTGCAATCTCGCCCTGCAAGCGCTTGGCGCGCTGCTCACGCCGGGCAATCTGGCCGCGCGGCTGACCAGCGGCCTCGTTCTCGGCAACCGCAATGTCGGACTGGTCTGGTCGGCGATGGGCGCGGCGGTGTCGCCGATGACGGCGTTGTTCTTCGCGGCCACACAGTTTCCGATCTATATGACGCCGCGCCTGATCGAGATGCTCGTCCGGCGCGAGCGAAAGGAGAATGCCTCACCATGAGCGAAACGATCCTGACCGAAGATCTTGCCGTCCGTTTCGCCCGCATCGCGCTAGGCCATGTCGGCCGCGAATATCCGAACAAGCCGGATCATGTGCTGGCCGGGCCGCAGGATGCGCGCACGCCGCGCGAGCTGCATCCGGTGTTCTTCGGCAGCTGTGACTGGCATTCCTGCGTCCACAGCTACTGGATGCTCGCGCGGCTGTTGCGGCGTTATCCGGCATTCGAAGCCGCGGATGATATCCGCGCTCTGTTCGACGCGCAGTTCGTTGCGGAAAAGGTCGCGGCCGAATGCGCCTATCTCGCGGCTCCGACCGCGCGCGGCTTCAAGCGTCCCTATGGCTGGGGCTGGCTGTTGAAGCTCGCGGCGGAGCTCTCATCGCTCGACGACATCAGGTGGCGCGAGCAGATCGCGCCGCTTGCCGAGATATTCGCACAGCGCTTTCGCGATTTCCTGCCGCTCTCCACGTATCCGGTGCGGGTCGGCACGCACTTCAACACCGCGTTCGGGCTTCGCATGGCCGCTGACTACGCCACCGCGATGCACGACGATGCGTTCGGCGCGCTGTTACGCCACACCGCACTGCGCTGGTACGGAGCCGATCAGGATTGTCCCGCCTGGGGCGAGCCGAGCGGCGACGACTTCCAGTCTTCCGCGCTGATCGAAGCCGAATGCATGCGCCGGCTGCTCTCGCCCGCCGACTTCCTGCCCTGGTTCGACCGCTTCCTGCCGCGGCTCCTGCAACACGAGCCGGCAACCTTGTTCCGGCCCGCCACTGTCACCGATCGCACCGACGGCAAGCTTGCGCATCTCGATGGGCTCAATCTCAGCCGCGCATGGTGTTGGCGGGCGCTGGCCGGCGCGTTGCCGGAGGCCGATGCGCGTCGTCCGATCCTGCAGGATGCCGCGCGGCGCCATCTCGACGCCGGCCTGCCGCATATCGCCAGCGACTATATGGGCGAACATTGGCTGGCGAGTTTTGCGGTGCTCGCGATCGATGCCGATGACTGACGGCGGCGTCGTTTACGCGACGCTTTCCAGGAAAGCGTCTTCAGCGGCCTGGATCGCATCGGGGGTCCCGACATGCATCCAGACGCCGTCGAGGCGCAGGCCGAACAGCCGTTCCTGCTCGTTGACACGGTCGAACACCTTGGTCAGCGAGAACTCGCCGGCCGGGGCGTCAGCGAACAGCGCGGGCGACATGATCGCCGCGCCGGCATAGACGAACGGCACCACCTGGTGCTCGCGCCGCTTGCGCAGCGCGCCATCCGGCAGCATCGAATAGTCGCCGCGGCCGTTATAGCCGATGCTGGAGGCGGTCGGCGCCATCAGCAGCAGGATATCCATCCGCGCCGGATCGAAAGCTTCCGCCAGCCGCGCCAGATTGGAGCGCACGCCGTCGATCCACATCGTGTCGGCATTGAGATGGAAGAACGGCGCATCGCCGAGCAGCGGCAGCGCCTTCACCACCGCGCCGCCGGTGCCGAGCACCTGGTCGCGCTCATCGGAGATGATCACGCGCGGGCGGCTGCGGGTCTTGACGTGCTCGATGATCTGGTCGGGCAGATAATGCACGTTCACGACGGCTTCGCTGACGCCGGCGCCGGCGAGCTTGTCGAGCACATGGTCGAGCAGCGGCTGGCCGGCGACACTGACCAGCGGCTTCGGCATCGTGTTGGTCAGCGGGCGCATGCGCACGCCGAGGCCCGCAGCGAGCACCATGGCCTTGTGGGGGGTGACGGGCATCTTCCGTATATTCTCGGTCATCATCTCTCGGCGCCGATCATATCACGGCGATTCGGCAAGCACATCGATCAGACGCCATAGTCACCGGACATGACGGCCGTAAGACGGCAACGGCGGCCCCCTTGTTGGAGCATGATCTTGCCGGAAAACCGTCTCCACTTTTCCGGATCATGCTCTAGGTGGTGTGGACACTTATCGCATCCATAAGACGATGGCTGCGAGAGTGACGACGGCCAGGTAATTTCGGGCGGTCTTTTCGAAGCGGGTTGCAACGCGGCGGAACTGCTTGAGCTTTGAGAAGCAGCACTCGACGAGATGGCGCTGGGCATAGAAATGCTTGTCGAGTGGATATTTGAGCGCCCGTGACGGGTTGTTGGGGATCACGGCGAGCGCGCCTTTGGCGGCGACGGCTTGGCGCAAGTGGTCGGCGTCATAGGCCGTGTCGGCCATGACGACCTCGGCGGATAAGCCTTCGATCAATGCGGCGGCTTGCGGTGCATCGCCCTTCTGACCTGCGGTAAGCGTGAACCGCACCGGACATCCCAAGCCGCGGACGGCCATGTGTATCTTGGTGCTCAGGCCGCCGCGCGAGCGGCCGATCGCTTGATCTTCCGCTTGATCTTCAGACCCCCCTTTTTGGCGCCGGCGGCGTGCTGATGCGCCCGAACAATGGTGGAATCGACGATCAGATATTCGAAGTCCGGATCATCGGACATCGCCTCGAAGATCCGCCACCAAACACCCTTGATGCTCCATCGACTGAAGCGCCGGAACACGCTGTTCCAGTCCCCAAACACCTCCGGAAGATCGCGCCAGGGAGACCCCGTACGCACGATCCACAGCACACCTTCCACGAACATCCGGTTGTCGCGCCCGGTGGAGCCCTTCTGATCGGGGCGCCCTATGATCAGCGGCGCTATCCGCTCCCACGCCGCGTCGCTCAATACCAAACGGTCCATCACACCCAAGGCGGCCTCCCCAAAAGCAGCCTTGAATCTGATTTGCTCCTAAAAGGGAATCCTTAGAGTCCACACCACCTAGACGTCGGCAGCCTGTGCACCGCGTCTGGCAGTTTTCTTCTTCTTGTCGCCTTGTTTGAGGAAGTTGACGCCGATCTGGTCGCCATTGACCCATGCCAGCTCGCAGCGGCGATAGGCCAATCCTGTGGACGACAGCAGCAGAAAAAACTCCTTCAGGTTCAGGCCCTCGACCGAGCCCTCGACGGTGAGCTTGGCACCCGTCTCGGACACGTCTTCCATGGTGCAGTCGCGCCGCCAGGTGCCGTCAATGCCCATCATGTGCGCGGCGATGCCGCGCTCAAACGTGACACGATCGCCCCTGCGTCGTTCCGTCGCCATCGTGTGGTCCCGCTCCCGATCCGGCCCCGCCATGGATGAGGTGCGGCCTCGGCAACCTTAGGGGACCTGAGGCTAATAACCCGTAAACTACGGTACTGGGGGAGGGACGTTGGCCGTGTACCAGATGCGGAAGCTGGTCAGCGCAGGGTGGGCCAGCGACCGCTCGAGATAGGTCCAGATCCGCGGCTGGTGCTTCAGATATTGCGGCTTGCCATCGCGGCGGTTGAGCCGCGCGAAGGTGCCGAGCAGGCGGGTGTTGCGCTGCGCCGACATGATCGCATAGAGCTCGGCAAAGGCGGCCGGATCGAAGTTTTCGTCGGTCGCGCGCCGCGCCTTGATGTAGCGGGTCAAGAGCGACAGCTCGAGCTGTTCGGGCACGTCGATCCGCGCATCCTGCAGCAGCGACACCACGTCATACGCCGCCGGGCCGAGCAGCGCATCTTGGAAGTCAATGATTCCGACCCGGAGGATGCCAGTGCGCTCGGCAAGCCAGATGATATTCGGCGAATGGAAGTCGCGGATCACCCAGGTCTGCGGCGCTGCGGCGGGCTTCTCCAGCAGTCCCCGCCACATCCCGAGAAAATCGGCGCGGAGCTCCTCGCTCGGCTGCACCCCGCGGTCGGGCAGGTACCATTCCAGCATCAGCCCGATCTCGATCAGCCAGGCGTCGATATCGAACACCGGGATGTCGTAGCTCTCGTCTGATGTCAGCGGCAGCGTGTCGGGCAGCACCTCGCGGTGCAGCGCCGCCAGCATGTCGACGGCGGCCTCGTAGCGCTCGGTGATCGGCTGCGGCGGGTCGCCCTCGATCACGCCTTCGGCGCCGAGATCCTCGGTGATGAGGAAGCCGGATTCGAGGTCGGTATGCCGGATCGCGGGCGCGGAGAAACCATGCTTGCGCAGGCCGTTTCCGATCGCGACGAACGGCCTGACGTCCTCGGCGAGATGCACCGCCGCGCTATACGGCCGGCCATTGTAGATCGCCGGACCGTCGGGGCGGCGCGGCGAGTTCATTAGGATCACGGTGCCGTCGTCGGCGCGCAGCCGCGCGTAAGAGCGCGTCGAGGCATCGCCCGGCATGCGCTCGCGCCGGGCATTGAGGAAGCCCGCGCGATCGAGGAACTGGCGCAGCTCGTTGAGCCGCGCGACCTTTGCCGCGCCCTTGCCATGGCCGGTGATCTCGGCCGCGCGTGCCGCCGATCCGAGCGCCGGCCGGTGCGTGAATGCAATGTCGATGCGATCGGCGGGCATCGCGCCGGGCGCGCGTTCCGGCCACTCGATCAGCGCCACGATGTCGTCGGGCAGCGGCGACAGCCCGATCTCCTCGAGCTCGCTCGCGTCGTTGATGCGGTAGAGGTCGGCATGGACCAGCGGAAACGACGGCAGCTCGTAGCTCTGCGCCAGCGTGAAGGTCGGGCTCGGCACTTCCAGCGTGTCGTCGGTGGCGAGGTAGCGGATCAGCGCGCGGGCGGCCGCGGTCTTGCCGGCGCCAAGGTCGCCCGACAGCGTGATGACGTCGCCGGCGCCGATCAGGAGCGCGAGATCGGCCATCAGCTCTGACGTCGCGGTTTCGTTCGCGAGCGCCACCGAGAATGTCGAGGTCGCCGTCATTCTGCGGCGTTGCGATGGGCGGTCTGGTCGATCGGGAAGTCGCAGGTCACGGTCGTGCCTCGACCGACGGTCGAATCGACCCGCACCCGCCCGCCGTGCAGTTCGACGAAGGAGCGCACCAGCGACAGGCCAAGTCCCGCGCCGCGATGCCGCGAGCCGTGCGAATGGCTCTCGAACCAGTTGAACACCTTGTCGCGCATCTCGGCCGGAATGCCGGGACCGGCGTCGGTCACCGCGAACACCACGCTGTGCTCGGTGCGGTGTGCGCTGATCGTGACGGTGGCGTCATGCGGCGAGAAGCCGACGGCGTTGGCGAGCAGATTGTAGAGCACCTGCACCACGCGCCGCTCGTCGCCGACGAAGGCGCCGATGTCGGGCGCGATATCGACCTTCAGCGTGATGCGGTCGGTCGCTAGCCGGTCCTGGATGCCTTCCGCGGCGGCCTCGATCGTCTGGCCGATATTGACCGGAC
This sequence comes from Bradyrhizobium sp. 27S5, assembly GCF_037217225.1. NCBI lineage: Bacteria > Pseudomonadati > Pseudomonadota > Alphaproteobacteria > Hyphomicrobiales > Nitrobacteraceae > Bradyrhizobium > Bradyrhizobium sp. 27S5. The sequence goes on along the minus strand of NZ_CP147714.1, from coordinate 8,919,045 downwards.
CGAGCTCGAGCTTCATCGCGCCGGCGTCGATGGTGGCGAGATCGAGAATGTTGTTGGTCAGCGCCAGCAGCGCGTTGGTCGATTTGGTGACGTAGTCGAGATATTCGGCCTGTTTCGGCGTCAGCGGCCCGGTCGAGGGATCGCTGAGGAAATGCGCGAAGCCGATGATGGTGGTGAGCGGCGCGCGCAGCTCGTAGGAGACGTGGTGGACGAAATCCACCTTCATCTGGTCGGCGGTTTCCAGCGCCTCGTTGCGCTCGCGCAGCGCGCGCTCGACATTCTCGGTGTCGGTGATGTCCTGGAAGGCGAGCAAGGTCTTGCCGTCGGGCAGCGGGATGGTCATGCAATTCAGCACGCTGCCGTCCTTGCGCTCCAGCTTCAGCGCGACCTGGGCGCGGTTCTCGATCGCGGTGATCTGCTCGCGCAGCGTCCGCCAGGTCAGCGCATCGTCGAACAGCGGCCTGCACAGCGCTTCCACCGCTTCGATATGCGGCTCGCCCTGCAGCGCGTCCGCCGGCAGCTTCCACATCTTGGCGAAGGGCGGGTTGAACAGCTCGGCGCGGCCGTTGCTGCCGAACACCGCGACCGCTTCGCCGAGATTGTCGAGGGTTTCGCGCTGCACCCGGGTCAGGCGGTCATAGCGGCGCGCGAGGTCGAGGCTCTCGGTGACGTTGTCGAACAGATAGGTGACGCCGCCCTCGAGGTTCGGCGTGGTGACGACGCTGATGGCGCGGCCGTCGGGCAGGAACCAGGTGTAGGTCTCGGATTCGACCGCGCGATAGGCCTCGTGCAGCTTGGCCTTCCAGGCGCGGAAATCCGGCTGCTCCGGCAGCTTGCGGTTGGCGCGCAGCCGGTCGAGCACGCTGGAATCGTCCGGGTTGCTGTCGAGGAAAGCCTGGTCGAGGCCCCACAGCCGGCGGTAGGACTCGTTGTAGAAGGTGAGCCGCCGGTCGGAATCGAACACCGCGACGCCCGAGGACAATTGGTCGAGGGTACGCCGGTGTGCTTCGACCATGCGCGCGATCGCCGCGCGCAGCGCCGCGGCCTCGCTGGCGTCGATCGCGATCCCGGCGCTGCCGCCGGAGAGCTTGAGCGCCTGCACGTCGTAGATCCGCCGCTCGCCGCTGACCACGATCGGCAGCCGTGCGGCATAATTGGCATTGTCGTTCAGCGCGCGGGTCAGTTCGGTGCGCTGGTCGCTTTCGAGCAGCTCGAGATTGCGCTGCAGCGCATCGGACACGCTCTTGCCCTCGGTGGCGCGGACATAGGCTGCGTTGGCATAGCGCAGATTGCCCTCGAGGCTCTTGGCCCAGATCGGCCACGGCGCGGCGGCGGCGAAATCGCGTAACAGCTCGGTCTCCTCCTGCAGCGTCTTGTAGCGCAGGTTGGATTCGGCGAGGTCGCGGCGCAGGCCGCCGAGCTCGCGGATCCGCACAATGGCCTGGCCGCCGATCGCGCGGCCCATCGCCTCGATGGCGCGGCCGGCTGATGTCGAGAGGTTGAGCAGGAACGCCTCGCCCTTTTCGCGCAGCGCGTCGACCGCGTGATCCATCTGCAGCGCCGGCTCGGGCGGCAGCCAGGTTCCGAAGGCGAGGACGCGCTGCGGCGAGCCGTCCTGCGACATTACCAGCGAGATATCGCCTGAGATCTGCGGCCGGTTGTCGCCCGCGGCCCACGAGATCAGGACCTGCGGCTCGACGAACAGCAGCGCGCGCAGCCGGTCCGACTGCGCCTGCAGGTCCGAAATCTCGGACTGCAGCTGCTCCTCGTTCCTCGTCGCGCGCAGGCGGGTGCGCATCAAAAGGATCGCGGCGACGGCGGAAAAGCCGACCAGCGCAAACGACGTCGCGAGGACCGCGACCTCCTGATGATTGAAGCCGAAATGATCCGACATCGCCTGGGCCACCAGGCTCTCGGCGGCAAACGAGGTACGGGCCGGCAGCAGCGCGGTGATGGCGAGCCCAAGCATGCCGTCGCGCGCCAGTGAGGTGCATGACAGCAGGGTTCGACGCATTGCCGCGACTACGCCCGACATATGTTGCCCCAGAACGCACAAACCCCAGGCATGATCCGGAAAAGAGGAGACCGGTGTTCCCTCACGGCAAACGTATAACGTTCGTCCGGGGATCATGCCCAAGCAGGACCCAGATAGCCCGACGAAGACCCCCCGTCGTGCTCGAATCAAACCAGAATAGTCCTAACGGGACTCGGCGAGTAAGAGTCCAGACCGTGAACGCAGAATCCGCTGTGAAAAAATGCACGCGAGCGGTGTGGATTTTACGCGAATTGACTCCGTATTCGTGCGGAGGCTCGCTCTGGGAGCGTGATCCTGCGGGCAGGCCCGCACACTTCTCCGCTCGCGTTAGCGTCCGGTCGATCCGAAGCCGCCGCTGCCGCGTTCGGTTGAGGTCAGCACGTCGACCGGAACCAGTTCGGCCCGGGTGACCGGCGCGATCACCATCTGAGCGATGCGCTCGCCACGCCGGATCGAAAACGGCTCGTGGCCGTGATTGATCAGGAGCACGTTGATCTCACCGCGATAGTCGGCGTCGATCGTGCCGGGCGAGTTCAGCACGGTGACGCCGTATTTGGCGGCCAGGCCGGAACGCGGCCGCACCTGTGCCTCGTAGCCCGGCGGCAGCGCAATCGTCAGCCCGGTCGGAACCATCTCGTAGCGTCCCGGCAGCAGAATCAGCGGCGCCGACCGCGGCACCGCGGCCAGTAGGTCGAGCCCGGCGGCCTCAGTGGTCTGATAGATCGGCAGCAGAAGGTCTGCGCCGTGCGGCAATTGGTGGACTTCAACCTTGATGGTGGCGCTCACGATGCGGTTCCTACGGCTCTTGCGATGCGCGACACCAGCGCGGTCGCGACTTCCTCCTTGGTCATAACAGGCCAGGAGTCGACGGTGACGTCCTTGCCCTCGCGCGAGAGCAAATGAACGGTATTGCGGTCGCCGCCCATCACGCCGGTCGCCGGCGAGACGTCGTTGGCGACGATCCAGTCACAGCCCTTGCGCGCGAACTTCGCCTTGGCGTTCTCGATCAGATGCTCGGTCTCGGCGGCAAAGCCGATCACCAGCGGCGGCCGCTTCTCCTTCAGCTTCGAAATCGTCGCGAGGATGTCGGGGTTCTCGACCAGCTGCAGCGGCGGCATGCCGGCCGAGGTCTTCTTCAGTTTCTGGCTGCCTTCGTTGGCGACCCGCCAGTCGGCGACCGCGGCGGCGAAGATCGCGACATCGACCGGCAGCGCGGCTTCGACCCGGTGCAGCATATCGCGCGCGGACTCGACGCGCATGACGGAGATGCCGGAGGGATCGCCGAGATCGACCGGGCCCGTCACCAGCACGACCTCGGCGCCGGCGGCGCGCGCGGCGGCGGCAATGGCAAAGCCCTGCTTGCCGGACGAACGGTTGGCGATATAGCGGACCGGATCGATCGCCTCATGGGTCGGGCCGGCCGTGATCAGCACGCGCTTGCCGGCGAGCGGGCGCGGCTGCGGCGGCCGCAGCATGCGGTCGGCAGCGGCGGCGATCTCGGTCGGCTCGGCCATCCGCCCGACGCCGGCCTCGCCGGCCTCCGCCATCTCGCCCGCATTGGGGCCGACGGTGTGGACGCCGTCGCGGCGGAGCTGCAGCACGTTGCGGCGGGTGGCCGGGTTGTTCCACATCAGCGGGTTCATCGCCGGCGCCAGCAGGATCGGCCGGTTGGCCGCGAGAAGCGTGGCGGTGGCGAGATCGTCGGCAAGGCCCTGCGCCATCTTGGCCATCAGGTCCGCGGTCGCCGGCGCCACCACGATCAGATCGCAGTCCCGCGCCAGGCGGATATGGCCGGCGTCGAACTCGCTCTCGGCGTCGAACAGGTCGGTGTAGACGCGCTCATGCGACAGCGCGCTGGCGGCGAGCGGGGTGACGAATTGCTGGGCCGCCTTGGTCAGCACGCAGCGGACCTGGATGTGCCGCTCCTTGAGCCGCCGGATCAGATCCAGCGCCTTGTAGGCGGCAATCCCGCCGCCGATGATCAGGGTGACACGGGGCTCGCCGGCTGCGCTGGTGGCGCGTGGAACAGGGGCTGTGACTGTCGTGGAACCCGCGCCAGGCGTATGTACGGGCTCCGTGCCGCCTTCCGCGAGCTCGCGGAGGATGACCCGGATTTCCTCCTCGACCGAGCGGCCGTTTTTGGCGGAGCGCAGCCGCAGATAGGCCTTCAGCGTGTCGTCGAGTTTGCGGATGGTCAGGCTGGCCATGGCATGCCCTCAGGCATGATCCGGAAAATGTGAAGCGGTTTTCCGAAGCGATCATGCTCAAACAATGATAGCGATGCTATCATATAGTGCATGCATTGCAATCAATGCCCGCGGATGGCGAAGAAGATTCCGATCAGGGCGACGGCCATGACCCAAAGGCTGACGGTCTGCAGCCGCGCCTTGCGGGCCTCGGCGCGGGCCATTTCGTCGATCGTATCCGACGACAGCATGTGGCCCTCCCGGGTCATGGTCTCGAGCTGCTCGAGCACGGTCATGGCGCGGTTGGCGATTGTCGGCAGGTTGGCGACGATGCGGCCGAGCTCGCCCGCGCCGGATATCGCCCCCTGGATGCGTCCGGCCGGGCCGAGATTGTGCGTGATCCATTCGCGCACGACGGGATCGGCGACCTTCCAGATGTCGAGCTTCGGGTCGAAACCGCGCGCCACGCCCTCGACCACCACCATGGTCTTCTGCAGCAGGATCAGCTCGGGCCGCGTCTGCATGTCGAACAGGCCGGTGACCTCGAGCAGAAGCGTCAGCAGCTTCGCCATCGAGATTTCCTCGGCGGTGCGATTGTGGATCGGCTCGCCGATCGCGCGGATGGCTTGCGCGAAATTCTCCACCGAATGGTGGCTCGGCACATAGCCGGCCTCGAAATGCACCTCGGCGACGCGCCGATAGTCGCGGGTGATGAAGCCGAGCAGGATTTCGGCAAGGAAACGCCGCTCCTTCAGCCCGAGCCGCCCCATGATGCCGAAATCGACCGCGACCAGGCGGCCGGCCTCGTCCAGGAACAGGTTGCCCGGATGCATGTCGGCATGGAAGAAGCCGTCGCGCAGCGCGTGGCGCAGGAAGCTCTGGATCACCTTGCGGCCGAGATCGGGCAGATCGACCTCGGCCTGCTTCAGCCGGGCGTGATCGTTCAGCGCGATGCCGTCGATCCACTCCATCGTCAGCACGTTATGGGTGGTGCGGTCCCAGTCCACGGTGGGCACCCGAAAGTCCGGATCGTCGCGCGTGTTCTCGGCCATCTCGGACAGCGCGGCCGCCTCGAGCCGCAGGTCCATCTCCATCGCGACCGAGCGCGACATCGTGTTGATGACCTCGATCAGCCGCAGCCGCCGTGCTTCGGCGGAATGCGCCTCGGCCTTGTACGCGACAAAGAAGAAGTCGCTGAGGTCACGGCGGAAGCGCGCCGCGACGTTGGGCCGGAGCACCTTGACCGCAACCTGGTGGCGCACGCCGTCGCGCTCGACCTCGCCGTGATGGACCTGCGCGATCGAGGCGGCAGCAACCGCCGGGCCGAGATGAGCAAAGGCCTGCGAAACCGGACGCTCCAGCGATTGCGCGATCACCGCTTCGGCCTCTGCCTGCGCGAATGGCGGCAGCCGGTCCTGCAGGCTTTCGAGATCGCGCGCCATCGTCACGCCGACCACGTCGGGACGGGTGGCGAGGAATTGTCCGAGCTTGAGATAGGCGGGCCCGAGTCGCGTCAGCGCGCGCGACAGCCGCGGACCGGATTTGGCGCCGGAACGCTCGATCAGCCGCGCCAGCTTCAGCGCGAGCTGCCCGGGCGGCGGCACCAGCGACGGATCGACGACGCCGAACACGCCCTCGCGTGCAAACACGAAACCGGCGCGGGCGAGGCGCGCAATGTGGGTCAGTGCAGAGATCACAAACGCCAGCCCGAATGCAGCGCCACGATTCCGCCGGAGAGGCTCTGCCACTTCACGCGGGCAAAGCCGGCGGCGCCGATCATCTCGGCGAACGCGTTCGGCCGCGGGAATTTGCGGATCGACTCGACGAGATATTGATAGGACTCGGCGTCACCGGTGACGGCGCGGCCGAGCGGCGGGATCACCTTGAAGGAGAACAGATCGTAGATCTTGTCGAGGCCGGGCACGTCGACGGTGGAGAATTCCAGGCACAGGAAGCGGCTGCCCGGCTTGAGCACCCGATAGGCCTCGCGCAGCGCGAGGTCGACCTGCGGCACGTTGCGGATGCCGAAGGCGATGGTGTAGGCGTCGAAAGCGCGGTCGGCGAAGCCCAGCGTCTCGGCATTGCCCTCGACGAACGACACGCGGTCGTCGAGATGCTGCTTGACGGCGCGCTCGCGGCCGACGGCGAGCATGTCGCTATTGATGTCGCAGACCGTGGCATGGAAGCCAGAGCCCGCGGTCTTGGCGGCCCGGAACGCGATGTCGCCGGTGCCGCCGGCGACGTCGAGCAGCGCGAACGGCCGGTCGCCCTTCGGCGGATCGAGCGCCGTGATCATGATGTCCTTCCAGGCCCGGTGCAGGCCTACCGACATCAGATCGTTCATCAGGTCGTAGCGCTGTGCCACGCTGTGAAACACGTCGTTCACCAGCGTCTGCTTCTCGCCCAGGGGCACGTCCCTGAAGCCAAAATGCGTGGTTTGATCCGGCCGATCCATCAACTCATACTCTTACCATTTTGGGTCGCGTTTTCTTCACGCGAACCGGTACCCATCCCGCATCAAGTGCGGGACAGGCTTCGCTCGAAAACGCTCCGGCTCGACCATAGCGCGGCGGCCGCAATGGCGCTATCACGTCACTTCCAAAAGGTGAATGCCTGCCATGCCGGAATTACCCGAAGTCGAGACCGTCCGCCGCGGCCTGCAGCCGGCCATGGAGGGGTCCCGGATCCTCAAAGCCGAGGCCCGCCGCAAGGATTTGCGGTTTCCGTTTCAAAAAGACTTTATCGCCCGGCTCGAAGGCCAGACCGTCACCGGGCTCGGCCGCCGTGCCAAATATTTGATGGCGGACCTCACGTCAGGCGACGTGCTGCTGATGCATCTGGGCATGTCCGGCTCGTTCCGCGTCTTGAAGGATGAGGGCACGGCGACGCCGGGGCAATTCCACCATCCGCGCAGCGAGGATCGCGCGCACGATCATGTCGTGTTCCATATGTCGTCGGGCGCAGCCATCATCTTCAACGATCCGCGGCGCTTCGGCTACATGAAGATCATCGCCCGCAACGCGATCGAGGATGAGCCGCTGCTGAAGGGGCTCGGGCCCGAACCGCTCGGCAATGAATTCGACGCGGCGATGCTGGCGCACTCCTGCCACAACAAGAAGACCAGCCTGAAGGCGGCACTGCTCGATCAGCGCGTGGTGGCGGGACTTGGCAACATCTATGTCTGCGAGGCGCTGTTTCGTTCGCATCTGTCGCCGCGGCGATTGGCCGCGACGCTTGCCACCAGGAAGGCCGAGCCCACCGATCACGCCAAACGGCTGGTCGGCGCGATCCATTCGGTGCTCAACCAGGCGATCAAGGCCGGCGGCTCCTCGATCAGCGACCATCGCTTGACCAACGGCGATCTCGGCTATTTCCAGCATTCCTTCCAGGTCTACGACCGCGAAGGCGAGACATGCCGCACCTCGGGCTGCGAGGGCATCGTCAGGCGTTTCACCCAGAACGGCCGTTCGACGTTCTGGTGCCCGAAGTGTCAAAAATAACAACAATGGGAGTGCGGATCATGGGCAGCAACTGGCGCGATCGCGCCGCGACGAGTTTTCAATGTCAGAAGCAGCCGGCCACCGGCAGTCGCGGCATGGTGGTGAGCAATCATCCGCTGGCGTCGAGCGCGGGTGCCGAGATGCTCGCGGCCGGCGGCAATGCGATCGATGCGGCGATTGCCACGCTGTTCACGCTGACCGTGGTCGAGCCGATGATGGTCGGCATCATCGGCGGCGGCATGGCGCATATTCGTCTCGCCGACGGCAGCCATCGCTTCATCGACGGCCAGAGCACGGTGCCGAAGGCGGTGAAGCCGGATACCTACACATCGAAGCCCGGTTCGGCGCATGACGTGTTCGACACCGTCGGCAACGAGAATTTGAACGGGCCGAAGGCGGTCGCGGTGCCGGGCTCGCTGAAAGCGTGGTGCGAAACGCTGCGCCGCTTCGGCACCATGAGCCTGGCCGACGTGATGCAGCCCGCGATCAAGCATGCCGAACGCGGCTATGCGGCGACGCCTTATTTGCACGAATGCATCACCGACGGCGCCGCGGAGATGCTGAAGGACAAGCCGATAGCGGCGATCTATCTGCCGGGCGGCACGCCGTTGAAGCCGGGCGAGCGCGTGGTGCAGGCGGAGTATGCCGAGACGCTGAAATACATCGCTGTTCATGGCGACAACGCGCTCTACCAGGGACCGCTCGGCGACATCCTGGTCGACTACATGAAGAAGCACGGCGGCTTCATCGCGCAGGAGGATCTCGCGGCGTATAAAACTGTCGAGCGGCAGCCGATCCGCTGCGACTACCGCGGCTGGGAAATCCTTGGGCCCCCGCCGCCCGCGGCGTCCGGCGTGCACATCACGCAGATGCTCAACATCCTCGAAGGCTACGACATCGCAGGCCTCGGCTTCGGCACGACCGAGACGATCCATTATCTCGCCGAGGTGCTGAAGATCGCCTTTGCCGATCGCGCGGCCGCCAGCGGCGATCCCGCCTATATCAACGTCCCGGTGGAGCGGCTGACCTCGAAGGCCTATGCCGGGGAGCGCCGCCGCGCGATCGATCCCGACCGCGCGCAGGCCTGGAGCGCCGGTGTCACGCAGCTCGAAAGCGCACACACCACGCACATGACCGCGGCCGATGCGATGGGCAATGTGGTCGCGACAACCCAGACCATCAACAATCTGTTCGGGGCCAAGATCCTGATCCCGGGCCTCGGCACCGTGCCGAACAACTATATGAACCTGTTCGATCCGCGGCCGGGGCACGCGCTGTCGCTCGCCGCAGGCAAGCGCGTCACCACCTCGATGTCGCCGATGATGGTGCTGCGCGACCGCAAGCTCGCTTACGCACTCGGCCTGCCCGGCGGCAAGCGCATCTTCCCGAGCGCGATGCAGGCGCTGATCAACTTGATCGACCACGGCATGAGCCTGCAGGAAGCGGTCGAGGCGCCGCGGGTCTGGACCGAAGGCAACGCGCTGGAAGTCGAGCGAGCGGTGCCGGAGACCGTCCGCGCCGCGCTGTCAGCGAAAGGCCACAGGGTGCAGGTGGTGCCGACGGTGGCCGGCGGCATGAACGCGATCCAGTTCCACGCTGACGGCACGATGTCGGGCGCGGCCTGCTGGCGCGCCGATGGCACCCCGGTCGGCATTGCCGGCGGCCTCGCCCGTCCTGGGGTGCGGTTCGCGCTGGAGTGAGGGATTCTCGTGCCCCGGACGCGGCGCAGCACGAAGTGGTGCGCCGCTGAGCCGGGGCCCAATTCTAGACGCGCAATTTGCGGAAATGGGTCCCGGCTCTGCGGAGCAGCGTTGCACGCTGCACCGCGTCCGGGACACCCGAGCCCTACTTCCTGACGCAGATCACGCGGACGACGGCGGCCTTGGCGTCCGCCGATTCGCCCGACGCGTTGACGCCGTGCGACTTCAGGAAGTTGCGCACCGTGTCGGCCGGCACCAATGTTGCCTGCGCCGGCGGCGCCGCGTTCGCCGGGCCCGCGACGATGACCGGCTTCAGCACCGCGATGCCGGCAAACTTGCCGCTGCCGTCGAGCGCTGCCGCGCCGGAGAACCCGAGCGCGGGCGGCGGTGACAGCGCGGCATCGCCGCCGCCGAGTTGCGCGACGGAGGCCTTGACGCTGCTCGCCGCCGCGCCGCCTCCCTGGCTTTGCGGATCGGCGATGCCGGTGATGTCGAGGGCGGTCTGCGTCGCCTGGCCTGCGATGTTGAGCGGCTTCAGCCCGTGCGCGCCGTAGATGCGCAGCAATGCGAGATCATGATCCTTGTCCTCGGCGACCCGATCGGCATTACCGAAACCCGGGATCGTCAGCGCGATGCAGTCGTCGGTTGCCACGCGGTCGGTGACAACAGCGCCGTCGTCGCTGACCACGACGCCGGTGCCATACTCCACGGTCTTGCGCGGCGGCGGGCCGGCCTGCACGCCTGACGGAAATGCGTTGAAAGCACTCGACATCGCGATCACCACCGGCTCGACGGTGGCTTGCGTCGCCTGATCATAGAGGATGGTGAGGATGCGGACCTCGTCGCCCTTGAAGGTGCCACGCAGATAAAACTTCTTCAGCCCCTGCATGCCCGACAGCACGAAGAAGTCCGGCTTCACCACGGTGTAGTCGATGGTGCGGCCGGCCGGCTCCTTCTTTTCCAGTTCGGCAAGCTTGGTGGTGGCCGGGTTGGCTTCCTTGCGCCGGGTCAGCAGCACCTGGACGGTGCCGGTGGGCGAGGTCCATTTGGCACCGGAGGCATCGCTGGTGAGCTGCGGCACCAGCTTGGTGGGAACGCCGAGCCGCGCCCCGGTGGCGGGCTCGGTGACGATCCTCCAGCCGACGCTCTCCTGCTTCCGCCGCGCGGTGTCGGCGAGCGCGCCGCGCTCCTGCGGGTTCAGCACGCCGGTCGGCTTGCCGCCCTGCTTCTTTTGGAATTCCTTGATCGCATTGACCATGCGCTCGCTGACGTCGCCGGATATCGCGCCGTTATATTCGCCGACCCAGGCAAGGTCCGATTGCAGCGCCAGCCGCTCGGCCTGCGCCATCGCGCTGGCGGTATCCTCCGGCTTCTGCAGCGCAGGGCGTATCGGCACGGTTGTCACGGTCTTCGGCTTGGCGCCTGCGGTCGACGGCGGTGTCAGCTGGGCCTGCGCCGCGCCCACGCCTGCGACCATCACGCCTGCGACCATCAATGTTGCCGAAAGCACCGATCTCATGACAAATCCGCCGGGAATGACCGAAACCATTGACGTCCACGCAATTAAGCACATCTGCTTGGTCGGCAACAACCGCGCTCCGGTTCAGGGTGCAGCGCGCAGGAAGTCATCATGCTGAGTGCCGACGAACTCGAACGCTATGCCCGCCACATCGTGCTCCGCGAGGTGGGCGGCCCCGGCCAGAATGCGCTGAAGCAGGCGTCCGTGCTGGTGATCGGCGCCGGCGGTCTCGGCGCGCCGGTGCTGATGTATCTGGCGGCTGCCGGCGTCGGCCGGCTCGGCGTGATCGACGACGATATTGTCTCGCTTTCCAATTTGCAGCGCCAGATCATCCATGCGACGCCTGACATCGGCAAGCGCAAGGTCGACAGCGCGGCGGCGCAGATTCATGCGCTCAATCCACATGTGACGTTCGAGGCCCATCCGGTGCGGCTTACCGCCGACAATGCGATGGCGCTGATCGGAAATTACGATCTCGTGCTCGACGGCTCCGACAATTTCGAGACCCGCTATCTCGTCGCCGATGCCTGCTTCCTCGCGAGGCGGCCGCTGATCACGGCGGCGCTCGGGCAGTTCGACGGCTCGCTGACCACGATCCGCGCGCACGAGAAGAATGCCGATGGCGTGTTCAACCCGACCTATCGCTGCCTGTTTCCGGAGCCGCCGCCGCCGGGCACGGTGCCGGCCTGCGCCGAGGCCGGGGTGATGGGCGCGCTCGCCGGCGTGATGGGATCGATGATGGCGCTGGAGGCGATCCGCGAGATCGTCGGCTTCGGCGAGGGCCTGGTCGGCCGCCTCCTGATGGTGGATGCGCGCGCGATGCGGTTCGAAACCTTGCGCTATGTGCGCGATCCGCAGAACCCGCTCAACGGTGATGCGCCTGGCATCACCGATCTGAGCGGGCATCGCTGAGCATGATCCGGAAAAGTGTATGGGCGGTTTTCCGGCGACAAACGCGAAACGTTTGCGCTGAGATCATGCTCCAAAAGAAGCTAAGGCGCGAGGAGATACTGATCTCATCGCGCCTTAGAGTTCAGGACGCGGTCGCGGGCTTCTCGCTGTCCATGTGGCGGAGGTGCTCCTCCGGATAGCGTCCGCCTGCGGCGGCGCCGGGCGGAAATGCGTCGGCCAATGCAGCTAGATGCGCGGCGGTCAGCGTCACATCGAGCGCGCCGAGTGCTTCGCTCAACCGTTCACGCCGCCGCGCGCCGACCAGCGGCACGATGTCGTTGCCCTGCGCCGCGACCCAGGCAATCGCGACCTGCGCCGGAGAAGCGCCGATCTCGGCCGCAATGACACGCAGCCGGTCCGCGAGCGCGAGGTTCGTGTCGATGTTGCCGGCCTGGAAGCGCGGGCTGAGCAGGCGGAAATCCTTCGCGCTCGAACGGTCCTTCGACCAATGGCCGCTGATCAGCCCGCGCGCCAACACGCCATAGGCTGATATGCCGATGCCGAGCTCGCGGCAGGTGTTCAGGATGTCGCTTTCGATGCCGCGCGACACCAGCGAGTACTCGATCTGCAGATCGGCGATCGGATGCACCTTGTGGGCGCGGCGGATGGTGTCGGAGCCAACCTCTGATAGCCCGATATGCCTGATCCAGCCGGCCTTGATCATGTCGGCCATCGCGCCGATCGTGTCCTCGATCGGCACGCTGGGATCGAGCCGCGCCGGGCGGTAGATGTCGATATGGTCGACGCCGAGCCGCTGCAGCGAATAGGCAGCGAAATTCTTCACCGCGGCGGGACGGCTGTCATAACCGAGAAAGCCGTGGTTGCGATCGCGCAGCGCGCCGAACTTGACGCTGATCTGCAGATTGTCACGGCTGCGGCTTTTCAGGGCCTCGCCGATCAGCATCTCGTTATGGCCCATGCCGTAGAAGTCGCCGGTGTCGAGCAGCGTGATGCCGGCTTCGAGCGCGGCGTGGATGGTCGCGATGCTCTCGCTGCGATCGGAGGGGCCGTAGAAGTCGGACATGCCCATGCAGCCGAGGCCGATCGGCGAGACGGTGGGGCCGGTAGAACCGAGTTTGCGTGTGTCCATGGTGGAACTCCCTAGAGCGTTTTCCGATCACGTTGCGTCGTAACCAGCCGCGACGAGATAATTTTGACATTCCTCGGGTGAGAAGCGTTTGAGAGCGTTGGCGATTGCTTGCCAGAGATCGGGCATGGTGCGCGCTGCGGCGGCCCGCAACAGCGCTTTCAGTTTGGAGAAGGCCATTTCAATCGGGTTGAAGTCTGGACTGTAGGGCGGAAGATAGAGCAGGCTAGCTCCGACCGCCTGGATGGCCTCTCGAACGCCATGGACCTTGTGAGCGGGCAAGTTGTCCATGATAACGGTATCGCCCGGCCGCAGCGATGGGGCGAGCAATTGCTCGACGTAGGCCAGGAAAGCGTCGCCATCCATTGGACCGTCCAGAACAAGCGGCGCGATCAGACCGTCGGAGCGCAATCCAGCGGTGAACGTCGTCGTCTTCCAATGTCCGTGTGGGATAGCTGCACGACATCGCTCGCCGCGTGGCGAGCGCCCGTAACGCCGCGCCATTTTGGTGTTGGCGCTGGTTTCGTCGATGAAGACGAGACGCTCAGGGTCAAGGTCGATTTGCCCTTCGAACCACTCCTCACGTGCGGCATTTATATCGCCGCGCCGTTGCTCGGCGGCGTGCGCTGTCTTTTTTTAAGTGTGATCTTTCTGCGCTGGAAAAAACGCCAGAGCGACGCGATGCCAGTCGATATTCCACGACGTTTCAACAGTTCTCGCAACTCGGCAAGCGTGATATCCGGCCTCGCTGTCACCGCCTCCAGAATCAATTGCGAATGCGCTTCGATGCGCTGCGATTTGCGGTCACCGCCCTGGCGTTTAGGAACGATGTCGCCAACTTTCTTGAGGCGACCGCGCCAGCGGATCGCACTGGCCGCGCTGACACCAAAGCGCTCAGCAGCCTGTCGACAGGACATGCCACCGTCAATCGCGGCTACCACCCTTTGGCGAAGATCAACCGAAAGCGCCCTGGCCATACATGCTGGCCTCCCTCGCCAGCATGCAGCTTGAATCTGACTCGCGCCGTTTTGGGAATCCCCACCCGATTCTTTCCGGTCGGAAAATGCTCTAGACAGCGCGGCGGGTGATCCGCCGCCAATGCCGCGGCTGATATGGGCCGGCTCGAGTCCGCCGATAAGCTGGACAATCCCGAATGGCTTGTTCACTATATCGAACAATGCAGGATTTCGACCTCCGCGACCTCGACGCCTTCGTGGCGGTGGCGCGCACGCGCAACTTCCGGCGCGCCGCGCTCGAGCAGCGCGTCTCGGTTTCGAGCATCAGCCAGCGTCTGCGCGACATGGAGGAGCGGCTCGGCGTCCGCCTGATGAACCGCACCACCCGGAGCGTCTCGCTGACCGAAGCCGGCGAGCTGCTGCTTGCCCGCGTCGCACCGGCGATCGCCGATGTCGGCGACGCGATCACAGAGGTGCGCGGCCTGCGCGCCGAGCCGTCGGGGCGGCTCCGCATCAACGCGCCGCCGCCCGCGGTCGATCTCGTGCTGGCGCCGATGATTGCGCCGTTCCTCGCCAAATATCCGCAAATCGATCTCGATATCGTCGCCGAGAGTGCGTTCATCGACATCGTCGCGCAGGGCTTCGACGCCGGCGTGCGCTATGGCGAGCATCTGGCGCAGGACATGGTGGCGGTCCCGCTCGGTGCGCAACAGCGCTACGCGGTCGTGGCCTCGAGCGATTATGTCGCCAGGCATGGCCGGCCGATGCATCCGAAGGATCTGCTGAAGCACGCCTGCATCCGCACTCGCTTCGGCAGCGGCGCGATCTTCGATTGGGAGTTCGAGAAGAACGGCCGCGTGGTGAAGGTCTCGCCGCCGGCCAGGCTGATCGCGACCTATCTCGGCCTCGCGCTGCGCGCAGTTCATGACGGCGTCGGTTACTGGGCGACGTTCGAGGGCTACGTCCACTACGGCGTCAAATCCGGCGCGCTGGTCAGCGTGCTCGACGACTGGTGCCCGCCGTTTGACGGACCGTTTCTTTATTATCCGAGCCGGCGCCAGCCGCCGCCCGCGCTCGCCGCGTTCGTGTCGTTCGTCGCCGACTGGCGCAAGCAGGCGCGGCGGAAGCCAAAGTCCAGCTAGAGCCACATTGTCGTCCCGGCGAAAGCAGGGAGGTGGATTCACACTCGAAGTGCAACACTTGGGAGAAGGCCTCGGCGGGAGTTTGGAAGTCAAGAGATTTGCGCGGGGTGTTGTTGTAGGCGTTGAAGGACTGATGGAAGCGGCGGGTCGGGAGGGTTGCGAGGTCGGTTTTGCGCGGGATGAAGCGCCGCATTCGACCGATCGCATTCTCGATGCCGCCCTTCTGCCAGGGCGCGTGCGGATCGCAGAAGAAGGTCTCGATCGCGAGGCGGTGCAGCGCCGTGTGGCAGGCGAACTCGGTGCCATTGTCGAAGGTGACGGTCTGGCACAGGTCCTGTGGCAGGGATGCGAACAAGCGAACGAGATGACGGGCGACCCCGCGCGCAACCTTGCTGGCGAGGCGGATGCCGAGCAGCAGGCGCGAGGTGCGCTCATGCACAGTCAGGACGGCCTGACCGTATTTGGAGAACATCATCAGGTCGGCTTCCCAATGACCGGGAGTGCTGCGATCGGCGGCCTCGATAGGCCGTTGATCCAAGGAAACACGGCCTTCGATGAAGCTTGCGGGGCTGCCGCCCTTCTTGCCGCGGTAACCGCGCTTGCTCTTGCCGCGCGGCAGATAACGCCGCCAGCTGAAGTCCGAGGTGCGTCGGATCTGGGCGTAGATGAAGCGGTAGATGGTCTCGTGGGAGATCACCTTGCGGCCGTGTTCGCGGGCCAGCCGGCCGGCGACCTGCTCGGGCGACCAGCCCCGACCCAGGCGTTCCAACACCGCACGGCGCAGGCCGGGCTCCCGTTCGAGGCGTACGCCCGTCCAGCGCCGTGCTCGCATCTGTTGCTGGGCATAGCCGGGTTTGTAGCCGACCTGGACGCCTCGATTGCGGGTCAGCTCCCGAGAGATCGTTGATGGCGAGCGATCCAGAGCTGCCGCGATTTGCCGGACCGAGCTGCCATTGGCCGAAAGCCGGGCAATCTCGCATCGCTCGTCCAGGGATAGCTGCTCGTAACTCCGCCCCATCGCAACACCTCCTCAAGGAAGTGTTGCACTTCGTTTGTGAACTCAGGGGACCCATAATCACAGCTGTCTATTTGTGCGCGATGTCGGAACGACGAATCCCTTCAACAACAATCGCCGCGGCGTATGGGTCCCGGCCCCCGTGCGCAATTGCGCACTAGGCCGGGACGACACCGAATGTTGGTCTCAGAGCCCCGATGGCTTCATCCGGGCTACATTTGCCCGACGTGTCAAGTTGCCTGCTCGAGCGCCGGCCGCACCGGCTACTTTGCATGGGGTTGTTTTCGATATTTTGGCAGCTCGCCCCTCATCCGGGCTACGGATTCTCTCTTCTCCTTCCCCCTGAAAGGGGGAAGGTCGGGATGGGGGTCAGCCGCGGGCAACGGTGCCTGCGGAGAGAGGAGATCCCCACCCGCTTTGCTCTCGCGAGCAAAGCGACCTCCCCTTTTCAAGGAGAGCTTGGAGCTGCGCGGCTTGGATGGAGCGCGGCGTAGTCCCGGCGACGAAATCACAGCATGCTCGGTAGCACGCGATCCGGCGGCTTGTGGGCGTCGAGGAAGGTTCGGATGTTGATGATCACCTTCTCGCCCATCTCGACGCGCCCTTCGATGGTGGCCGAGCCCATGTGCGGCAGCAGCGTCACCTTGCCGGCCCTGGCGAGCCGCACCAGCTTCGGGTTCACCGCCGGTTCGTGCTCATAGACGTCGAGGCCTGCGCCGCCGATATCGCCGGCTTCGATCAGCTTGATCAGCGTGTCCTCGTCGATCACCTCGCCGCGCGCGGTGTTGACGATGTAGGCCTCTTTGCGGATCAGCTTGAGCCGCCGCGCCGAGAGCAGATGGAAGGTGGCCGGCGTGTGCGGGCAGTTCACCGAGATGATGTCCATCCGCGCCAGCATCTGATCGAGGCTTTCCCAATAGGTCGCCCCGAGCTCTTCGGCGATCATAGGCGCCACCGGGCGGCGGTTGTGATAGTGGATCTGCAGGCCGAAGGCGCGGGCACGGCGCGCCACCGCCTGGCCGATGCGGCCCATGCCGACGATGCCGAGCCGTTTGCCCCCGATGCGGTGGCCGAGCATCCAGGTCGGCGACCACCCCGCCCAATGCTGCTTGCCTTCGGTCAGGATCGAGGCGCCCTCGATCAGGCGCCGCGGCACCGCAAGGATCAGCGCCATGGTCATGTCGGCGGTGTCCTCGGTCAACACCTTCGGGGTGTTGGTCACCGTGATACCGCGCGCATGCGCCGCCGTGACGTCGATATTGTCGACGCCGTTGCCGAAATTGGCGATCAGCTTCAGCTTGCAGTCGGGCTGATTGATCACGTCCTCGCGGATCATGTCGGTCACGGTCGGCACCAGCACGTCGGCGGTCCTTGCCGCCTCGGCGATCTGTTCCGGCGTCATCGGCGTGTCGTCGAGATTCAATCTGGCGTCGAACAGCTCGCGCATCCGGGTCTCGATCGAGTCCGGCAGCTTGCGGGTGACGACGACGAGAGGCTTTTTCTTCACCGACATGTCCTGCTTTCATGAGGCGCGCGGCTTGCCAAAAAACAAACCGTTGAGGCCTCATTAACCCGGTTGTTCGACACTGCTGATAGCCGCGCTGTCCCGGCGTTTCCTTCGCGTTTCCTAGGGTTCCCCGATACTTACCCCGGCTTTCGTCAGGGGAAATTCGGGTGTTCTGGCTCTTAAGGCCTTCCGTTCTCTCTAGCAGAAGGCCGGGCCAAGACAAGAACCCCTCGGACGTGGGGTGCGGGAGCGAACGGCGCAGGCGCAGGGGGCCTGAGTTTTTGGGCGTTTGGATCGGTTGCAACTCGCCGAATGCGGGTTGGGCATCTCGGCAGGAGACGAGTTGATGGTGGCGTTCTGGCGTTTCGGTTCGTTGGTGGCGCTGGTCGGCAGCATGCTGAGTGCGTCGGTCATGCCTGGACATTCCGCCAAGGATACCAACCCGACCACCAGCGGATTGCCGATCCCGCGCTATGTCAGCCTGAAATCAGATCATGTGAACGTCAGGGCCGGCCCGACCAAGGACAATGACGTCGCCTGGGTCTACACGAGGTCGGGACTGCCGGTCGAAATCACCGCCGAGTTCGAGAACTGGCGCCGGGTGCGCGATTCCGAGGGCGCCGAAGGCTGGGTCTATCATTCCCTGCTGTCCGGCCGCCGCACCGCCGTCGTCACGATGAAGAACAAGGACGATTTGGCTTCGTTGTACGACCGCCCCGACGCCACCAGTGCGATCGCGGCCCGGCTGCAGGCCGGCGTGGTCGCGCAGGTCAAGAAATGCGCCAACAACTGGTGCCGGGTCACCGGCAACGGGTTCGACGGCTGGATCGAGCAGCAGCGCCTCTGGGGCGTCTATGCCGACGAGAAGGTGGACTGACCTTCATCTCCCCCAAACGACAATGGCCGGGACGAGCCCGGCCATCACAACTCAAACCCGACGGTAGGACGCTTCAGCGCTTCTTGCGCAGCCGCACGACCATGTCGACGCGGGAAATCTCGAAGCCTTCCGGTACGTCCGGCATCTTGGTGAGCATCAGGTTCGGGTCGGGAATGTCGACCAGCTCGTGGTTGTGCTCGAGATAGAAGTGGTGGTGTGTCGACACGTTGGTGTCGAAATAGGTCTTGGTGCCGTCGACGCTGACCTGGCGCAGCAGGCCGGCATCGGTGAGCTGGTTGAGCGTGTTGTAGACGGTTGCCAGCGACACCGGAACCTTGGCCAGCGTCGCTTCCTCGTACAGCATTTCAGCGGTCAGGTGGCGGGCACCCTTGCCGAACAGCAGCCAGCCCAGCGCCATACGCTGGCGCGTCGGCCGGAGACCGGCAGACTGCAACATCTCGTTGACGTCATGCCACGGGCAGCCGGTCAGGGCAGGGTGGTGCCCAGTGCCCCGCGCAGCCGGGTGCACGGCGTCATCGTTCACAGCCGGTACTTCTTCGTTCATATCCACTCTATGCACCCAACTCAGGCAATATTCCTCATAAATATAAAAAGGATGCCTATCAGATGCAAGTTTTTCGCAACTAGAACGAATCCAAGCTGCGGTAGAAACCGAAGGAGAAGCGGTAATTTGTTATCGGAATGCCGCTTTGCCGCCCAGTTAGCCCTATGTTAGAGAGCGCGCGGACCACATATGCGCTTTCGGCAGAGATAACAGGCCGGAAGCGTGCCCAGGTAGCGCCAAGATACGGGACAGGATATTTCCGGTTCCCGTGGGTAGATTAAGGTCCGGCCAAGCAAAGGCGCTTTATCGGGACATGAGAGGTGGAAGAGGATGCTGGATCGGCGCGGCGGTTACGAATACGAGGATTTGCTGGCTTGCGGGCGGGGCGAGCTTTTCGGTCCCGGCAACGCCCAGTTGCCGCTGCCGCCGATGCTGATGTTCGACCGCATCAGCGATATCTCGCAAACCGGCGGTGAGTACGGCAAGGGGCTGGTGCGCGCCGAGCTCGAAGTGAAACCGGATCTCTGGTTCTTCGGCTGCCATTTCAAGAACGATCCGGTGATGCCGGGCTGCCTCGGCCTCGATGCCATGTGGCAAATGGTCGGCTTTTACCTCGGGTGGATCGGTGGCGAAGGTCGTGGCCGCGCGCTCGGCCTCGGCGAGCTGAAGTTCTCCGGACAGGTGCTGCCGCAAGCGCGCAAGGTTGTGTACAACATCGACATCAAGCGCGTGATGCGGTCAAAGCTCGTGCTTGGAATTGCCGACGGGTGGCTTTCCATGGACGACGAGATTATCTATCGCGCCAAGGACTTGAAGGTCGGGTTGTTCAAGCAGGGCACGGCGCCATCTTGAGCAGGATCATCATGCGGCAACATAAAGGCAGGGCGAGGCGAACATGAGGCGGGTTGTCATCACGGGGATGGGGATTGTCTCATCCATCGGTAACAACACCCAGGAAGTGCTTGCGAGCCTCTACGAGGCAAAGTCGGGCATTTCGCGTGCGGAGAAGGCCGCGGAGCTCGGCTTCCGTTCGCAGGTGCACGGTGCGCCGACACTTAATCCCGCAGAGGTGATCGATCGCCGCGCGATGCGGTTCCTTGCCGAAGGTGCGGCCTGGAATCACGTCGCGATGGAGCAGGCGATCCGGGACGCCGGCCTCGAGGAGAACCAAGTCTCGAACATCCGCACCGGCATCATCATGGGATCCGGTGGGCCGTCGACACGCACGCTGGTGGAAGCCGCCGATATCGCGCGCGCCAAGGGCCCGAAGCGCGTCGGACCGTTTGCGGTGCCGAAGGGCATGTCCTCGACCGCGTCGGCGACGCTCGCGACCTGGTTCAAGATCAAGGGCGTGAACTACTCGATCTCCTCGGCCTGCGCGACGTCGAACCATTGCATCGGCAACGCCTATGAGACGATCCAGATCGGCAAGCAGGACATCATCTTCGCCGGCGGCTGCGAGGAACTCGACTGGACGCTGTCGGTGCTGTTCGACGCCATGGGCGCGATGTCCTCGAAATACAACGACACGCCGGCTACCGCGTCGCGTCCCTACGACATCAGCCGCGACGGTTTCGTGATCGCCGGCGGCGCCGGCGTCGTGGTGCTGGAAGAGCTCGAGCATGCCAAGGCGCGCGGCGCGCGTATCTATGGTGAGGTCGTCGGCTACGGCGCGACCTCGGACGGTTACGACATGGTGGCGCCGTCGGGCGAGGGTGCCGAGCGCTGCATGCGCATGGCGATGTCGACGGTGGACACGCCGGTCGATTACATCAATCCGCACGCCACCTCGACGCCGGCCGGCGATCCGCCGGAGATCGAGGCGATCCGCAAGGTGTTCGGCAGCGGCGACAAGTGCCCGCCGATCTCGGCGACCAAGGCGCTGACCGGGCACTCGCTCGGTGCTACCGGCGTGCAGGAAGCGATCTACTCGCTGCTGATGCTGAACAACGGCTTCATCTGCGAAAGCGCGCACATCACCGAGCTCGATCCGGTGTTCGCCGACATGCCTATCGTGCGCAAGCGCATCGACAACGCCAAGCTCACGACCGTGCTGTCGAATTCGTTCGGCTTCGGCGGCACCAACGCCACGCTGGTGTTCAGGCGGCTTGATGCGTGATTTCGCCTCCCCTTGCTTGCTGAGGGCGCGAATGGGGACATTGCAACGATCCGGAATGGGGTGGGAATGATTATCGAACCGCGCGTGCGAGGCTTCATCTGCACGACGGCACATCCCGTCGGCTGCGCCACCAATGTTCGCGAGCAGATCGCCTACGTTCTCCGCCAGGGCCCGGTCGCGGACTGTCCCAAGCGCGTCGCCGTGCTCGGCTGTTCGACCGGCTACGGTCTCGCGAGCCGCATCGTTGCGACCTTCGCTGGCGGGGCCGACACTATCGGCGTGTCGCTGGAGCGCGAGCCTTCGGAAAAGAGAACCGCCAGCGCCGGCTGGTACAACAACCGCGCCTTCGAGATCGAGGCCGAGAAGATCGGACGGTCTCCGCTCACGCTGGAGGGCGATGCCTTCTCCGACGAGCTGAAGCAGAACTTCATCGAGCGTGTGCGCGAAAAATTCGGCCAGCTCGACCTGCTGGTCTACAGCATGGCGGCTCCCGCCAGGACCGATCCCGACACCGGCAAGACCTATCGCTCGGTCATCAAGCCGCTTGGCGCCCCCGTCGAGATCAAGACGCTCGACACCGAGACCGGCGAGGTCTTCCAGACCACCCTCGAGCCGGCGAGCGAGGATCAAACCGCGGCCACGGTCGCGGTGATGGGCGGCGACGACTGGAAGCGCTGGATCGACCAGCTCGCGGATGCCGGCGTGCTGGCGCCGGGCTTCCGCACGCTCAACTACACCTATATCGGCAGCGAACTGACCTGGCCGATCTACTGGAACGGCACGCTCGGCCGCGCCAAGGTCGACCTCGACCGCAAGGCGGAAGCGATCCGGGGCCGGCTCGGTCCGGACGCGGCCCGCGTCGTCGCGCTGAAGGCCGTGGTCACCCAGGCGAGTTCGGCCATTCCGGTGGTGCCGCTCTATGGCACGGTGCTGTTCAAGGTCATGAAGCAGCTCGGGCTCCATGAAGGCTGCATCGAGCAGATCGACCGCCTGTTCCGCACGCGCCTCGGCAAGGGCGTGGAGCTTGATAACGAACAGCGCATCAGGGTCGACGACTGGGAGCTTTCGCCCGAGGTGCAGGCCGAGGTGTCGCGGCGCTGGCCGCTGCTCACCACCGAGACGCTCGGCGAACTGGCCGATCTCGGAGAATACAAGAGCCAGTTCCTCCGCCTGTTCGGCTTCGGCATCGACGGCGTCGACTACACGCAGGACGTCGATCCCCGCGTCGTGCCAGCGTAGGCCAGCCGGAAGTCACTTCGTAGCCCGGATGAAGCGAAGCGAAATCCGGGGCTGCTCCCTCCACCTCTACACTGATCCCGGATTGCGCTTCGCTTCATCCGGGCTACATGCCTCACCCCGCCGCGATCTTCTCCGCGCGCTGGAATGCGGGCCGCGCCACGCAGCGCTCGATGTAGGCATCGAACGATGGCCGCGGCGGCACCATCTTGAACACGCGCACCGCAAAATTCAGCCCCGCGCCGATCGCGATGTCGGCGGCGGAAAACTGATCGCCGAGAATCCACGGCCCCTTTTGCAGCTCGGCGTCTAGCACGTCGAACACCTGCGCCGCGCTGCCCCAGGATGCGGTGCTGGTCGGCACTTCCAACTTGGTGAAGAGCTGGATCAGCGCCGGCTCGATGCAGCTCGGCGAGAAGAACAGCCACTGCAGATAGCGTGCGCGCTTCGGATCCGTCGTTGCCGGCGCGAGCTTTGTCTCCGGATAGCGGTCGGCGATATAGGCGCAGATCGCCGCCGCCTCGGCGAGTTGCGCGTCGCCGTCGGTCAGCGCCGGCACCTTGCCCATCGGGTTGATCTTGAGGAAGTCCGGCGACTTCTGCGCGCCGGTGCTGATATCGGTCAGCACCCGTTCGTAAGCGAGGCCGGATTCCTCCAGCAGCCAGATGGCGGAGAACGAGCGCGAGCGCGGCGACCAGTACAGCTTGATCATGGTGCTTGAGCCTTTCATCGCGTGGTCGGACAGCGGCCATTCATCGCGCGTCTGGCTCAGATTGGCAACGCACGAGACATGGGATCGATCGCGCGGCTTCTGACCAATATATTGGTCAACCTCGCTGGCTGCGACCGATTGATCGGCTCGCAGGCCGCATCAAGGTTCCGCGCACTACGCTCCCTTCCACCGATAGTGCTTCATCATGAAACCGGTCGCCGGATTGGGCTCCTCCTTCTCGAACACAAAGCCCTCGCGCTCGTACCAGCGCCAGGCCTTGTCGTTCTCGCGGACGCATTTCAGCCAGATCTCGTCGGGCAATTGCTTGCGGGTGAAGGCGAGCAAATGGCGCCCCAGGTTGCGGCCTTGATGGCTTGGCGCGACCATCAGCTGGTCGAGCAGCAAGGTCGGCAGATGCAGCGCCAGCATCGCGGCGATGGTGCCGCGATCGTCGGCGACGAACAGGCTCCAGCCATTGTCGATCTCGCGGCGCAGGCGCGCGCGCAGATCGCTCAACAGGCTATCGCTCCGTGGTGTGAGCCCGGTCGAGGTCCAGCTCTCCATCCAGATGCGCGCGATCTCGTCATATTCGCCGGGGCGGCCGGGGCGGATGGTCGGCAGCGTCATCGTCGGTTTCTCCGGGCGCATAGCCGGGTCTTCCCAAGAAGAAGGCCCCACAAGAAAGCCCCACGAGCGTCTCGCGGGGCTTTCAAATCTAGCGCGGCCGCTTGTGGCCAGCGAGCCTTAGCGGCTCATACCCCGAGCGTGCCGGCCTTTGCTGCCGCATAGCGCTCGGCCACGGCCTTCCAGTTCACCGTGTTCCACCACGCCTTGAGGTAATCGGGCCGGCGGTTCTGATAGGTCAGATAATAGGCGTGCTCCCAGACGTCGTTGCCGAGCAGCGCGCGCTTGCCGTCCATGATCGGGTTGTCCTGGTTCGGCCGCGTCTCGATCGCGAGCTTGCCGTCCCTGGTCACGGTGACGAACACCCAGCCGGAGCCGAACACGCGCCCGCCCGCGGCATTGAAATCGGTCTGGAATTTCTCCATGCCGCCGAGGTCGCGGTCGATCGCGGCGAGCGCTTCGCCGTCAGCCTTGCCGCCGTTCGGCCCCATGATCTGCCAGAACATCGTGTGGTTGGCGTGGCCGCCCATGTTGTTGCGGACACCGGTGCGGATCGCGTCCGGCACATTGCCGAGATTGGCGAGCACGTCGGTGAGCGGCTTCTCCGCGATCTGCGGATTGTCCTTGGCGAAATTGTTGAGGTTGGTGACGTAGGCCTGGTGATGCCGGTCGTGATGGATTTCCATCGTCCTGGCGTCGATATGCGGCTCCAGCGCATTGGTCGGGTAGGTCAGCGGATCGATCTTGAACGGCCCGCTGGGCGCTTGCGCCGCGGCCTGTGCGAACGCTGTGCGCGACGAGGCGGCGGCCGCGGCGATGCCGGTCGCTGCGATGATTAGATGGCGTCGGGACATCAAGGGCATCGTGAATCTCCGTGCTGGGAAGGCGCCCTGATATTAGGCGCAAGTTGTGAACGGGTTCCAGCAATGTCGGTCACAATGCCGGGTCAAAACCGCGCATTGCGATCAGCGGAGATTGATTTGCGTCCGACCTCCACAAACTAAAAAGGGCGGCCACCGGGCCGCCCTTTTCATCACAGTCGATTTGGTAACAATTTGCCCTGGCTTACTCGCCGGCGGCTTCGCGCGGCGCCGGTGCGTCGGGCTTCTGCTTGGCCTCAAGGTCCTCGCCGGTCTCCTGGTCGACCGCCTTCATCGACAGGCGGGTCTTGCCGCGATCGTCGAAGCCGAGCAGCTTGACCTTGACCTTGTCGCCTTCCTTGACGACGTCCGAGGTCTTCTGCACGCGGTTGGCGGCGAGCTGGCTGATGTGGACCAGGCCGTCCTTGGCGCCGAAGAAGTTCACGAACGCGCCGAACTCCATCACCTTGACGACGGTGCCCTCGTAGATCTGGCCGATCTCCGGATCGGAGGCGATCGACTTGATCCACTTGATCGCGGCCTTCATCGCCTCGCCGTCGTTGGAGGCGACCTTCACGGTGCCGTCGTCCTCGATGTTGACCTTGGCGCCGGTCTTCTCGACGATCTCGCGGATCACCTTGCCGCCGGTGCCGATCACTTCGCGGATCTTGTCGGTGGCGATCTTGAAGGTCTCGATGCGCGGTGCGTATTCGCCGAGCTCGGCGCGCGCCGCGGTCAGGGCCTTGGCCATCTCGCCGAGGATGTGGATGCGCCCATCCTTGGCCTGGCCAAGCGCAACCTTCATGATTTCCTCAGTGATGCCCTCGATCTTGATGTCCATTTGGAGCGAGGTGATGCCCTGGTCGGTGCCGGCGACCTTGAAGTCCATGTCGCCGAGATGATCCTCGTCACCGAGGATGTCCGACAGCACCGCGAAGCGCTGACCTTCGAGGATCAGGCCCATGGCGATACCGGCCGTCGGCCGCTTCAGCGGCACGCCGGCGTCCATCAGCGACAGCGAGGCGCCGCAAACCGAGGCCATCGAGGACGAGCCGTTCGATTCGGTGATCTCGGAGACCACGCGGATCGTGTACGGGAACTCGTGATGCGGCGGCAGCACCGGGTGGATCGCGCGCCAGGCGAGCTTGCCGTGGCCGATCTCGCGGCGCTTGGTGCCGCCGAGGCGACCGGTTTCACCGACCGAGTAGGGCGGGAAGTTGTAGTGCAGCAGGAACGTTTCCTTGTACGTCCCCGACAGCGCGTCGATGTACTGCTCGTCCTCGCCGGTGCCGAGCGTGGTCACGACCATCGCCTGGGTCTCACCGCGGGTGAACAGCGCCGAGCCGTGGGCGCGCGGCAGCACGCCGGCTTCGGCAACGATGTTGCGCACGGTCTTGGCGTCGCGGCCGTCGATGCGCTTGCCGGTGTCGAGGATGTTCCAGCGGACGATCTTGGCTTCCAGTTCCTTGAAGACGCCGGCGACGCGGAGCTTGTCGTATTTCGGCTCCTGGCCTTCCGGGAAGAAGTGCGCCAGCACCTTCTCCTTGACGGCGCCAACTGCGGCATAGCGTTCCTGCTTGACCGGGATCGCATAGGCCTTGCGCAGCTCCTGCTCGGCAATGCCGAGCATTTCCTTCTCGATCTCCGAATTGTCGATCGTGGTGACTTCGCGCGGCTCCTTGGCGGCCTTCTCGGCGAGCTCGATGATCGCGTTGATCACCGGCTGGAAGTGGCGGTGGCCGAACATGACCGCGCCGAGCATCACGTCTTCGTTGAGCTCCTTGGCTTCCGATTCCACCATCAGCACGGCGTCGGCGGTGCCGGCGACGACCAGGTCGAGCTGGGTCTCGGTCATCTCGTCGAGCGTCGGGTTGAGCACGTATTCGTCATTGGCGAATCCGACGCGTGCGGCGCCAATCGGGCCCTTGAACGGCGCGCCCGACAGCGTCAGGGCGGCGGAGGCAGCCACCAGCGACACGATGTCCGGATCGTTCTCCATGTCGTGCGACAGGACGGTGACGATCACCTGGGTCTCGTTGCGCCAGCCGTCGACGAACAGCGGACGGATCGGGCGGTCGATCAGGCGGGAGACCAGTGTCTCCTTC
This sequence comes from Bradyrhizobium sp. 27S5, assembly GCF_037217225.1. Classification (NCBI taxonomy): domain Bacteria; kingdom Pseudomonadati; phylum Pseudomonadota; class Alphaproteobacteria; order Hyphomicrobiales; family Nitrobacteraceae; genus Bradyrhizobium; species Bradyrhizobium sp. 27S5. Next base: position 8,892,349 of record NZ_CP147714.1, on the reverse strand, counting down.
TCGGTCGGACGGCCCTCGCGCTTGAAATAGCCGCCGGGAATGCGGCCCGCGGCGTAGGTCTTCTCCTGGTAGTCGACGGTGAGCGGCAGGAAGTCGACGCCTTCGCGCGGCGACTTCGCCGCGACGACGGTGGCGAGCACCACGGTCTCGCCGTAGGTCGCCAGCACGGCGCCGTCGGCCTGGCGGGCGATCTTGCCGGTTTCTAGTTTAAGGGGACGTCCACCCCAGTCGATTTCGACGGAATGCGAATTGAACATTTCGGTTTTCTTTCATGGTTTCACGAAAGCACGGCGCCCTGAAACACAAAGACCATGCCAAGACGGCGAGACACTGATGCGCTGTCGCGACCAGTATCCGGCGATCCTGCCATGGTCCGTGGATTTCGGATGGCGTCCATCCTTTCGGTCATCTGGGCATCTTGCCCGGTCCAGCGGCCGGATTGCTGCTGAACGCTAGTGTGCATGGCGCGATTGCCATGCTGGTGCGCATGATCATCTTTCGACAATTCGAAAGCCCGAGTTCACGGACGATCATGCGAAAACGCGCGCGAACCCCGCGCGCGTGCTTCTCAAAATCAACGACGGATGTTGTGCTTCTCAAGCAGCGCCTTGTAGCGCGCCTCGTCCTTGCGCTTGATGTAGTCGAGCAGGGAGCGACGCGTCGACACGAGCTTCAGGAGGCCGCGGCGTGAATGGTTGTCCTTCACATGGCTCTTGAAGTGCTCCGTGAGGTTATTGATGCGTTCCGACAGGATCGCGACCTGAACCTCGGGCGAGCCGGTGTCGCCGGCTTTGTTGGCATTCGTCTTGATGACTTCCGCTTTGCGTTCCGCGGTAATCGACATCGTCAGTTACTTTCATTGTTGCGAGCCGGACTGGCGGTCAGTCCGTTCAGGTTGAACACGCGCTTGGGGATGAGTTCGCCATTGCCAATTTCGGCAAGCGCGAGAAGTCGGCCTGCCACCGTGACATAGACTGTGCCGCTAGTATTGGGCGCATCCCGTCCGCGCAACAAAACGGCCTGGCCCCTGTGGAGCCTTGCCGCATCAGCCCGTGTGACGGCCAGTGCCGGGATGTCGTCCAGCGCGGTCTCAACGGGCAAAAGCGCGTCGGCGAGGCTGCCCTCGCCAGACGCGGCTCTATTGCACAAAGCCTCCAACTGTTCCAGCGGAATCATGTCCGCTTCGGTAAACGGACCGACCAGGGTCCGCCGCAGCGCGCAGATATGGCCGAAACAGCCCAGAATCCGGCCCATATCGCGGGCCAGGGCCCGGACATAGGTTCCCTTGCCGCACTCGGCCTCGAACACGGATTGGCCGTTATCTCCATGTTCTACAAGGGTTAATTCGTGAATCTCGACCGGGCGGGGCTTCAGGTCCACGGTCCCGCCGTCGCGCGCCAGATCATAGGCGCGCTCGCCCTGCACCTTGATCGCCGAATATTGCGGCGGGATCTGCTCGATCACCCCGGTGAAGCGCGGCAGCAGGTTCCGGATCGAATCGGCAGTCGGCCGGCTCTCGCTGGTCCTGACGGCTCGTCCCTCGGTGTCGTCGGTGTCGCGTTCCTCGCCCCAGCACACCGTGAAGCGGTAGCGCTTGCGGCCGTCCATCACGAACGGCACGGTCTTGGTGGCCTCGCCGAGCGCGATCGGCAGCCCGCCGGAGGCGAGCGGGTCGAGCGTGCCGGCATGGCCGGCGCGCTTGGCCTGGAACAGGCGCTTGAGCACGGCGACCGCCTGCGTCGAGGTCATGCCGATCGGCTTGTCGAGCACCACCCAGCCATGGACGTCGCGCTTGTCGCGGCGCGGCTGCTGGTTCTGCTTGCCCTGCCTCTGGCGCGGGTCGTTGTTGGTGCGGCGCGGCTCGTCGCTGCGCTGCCCGGCAAAACCATCCCGCTCAGCGTCGCGCGCGTCGGAATCCTTCGCGTCGGCAACGCTGTTGGTCGTCATCACAGTCATCACTCGTCGTCCGAATCGGGTGCAAGGTCTCGCTGCACCGCAGGTGTTCGCAATAGTTTCTCGATGCGTTCCGCCTCGTCGAACCGCTCATCGACGCGGAAGCGAATGTCGGGTGAAAATTTCAGGTTGACGCGATGCGCGATCTCGCCGCGCAGGAACTTCTTGTTGCGCTCGAGCGCGGCGATCACCGTGTCGGTGTCGCGGCCGCCGAGCGGCATCACGTAGATCGTCGCGAGCTTCAGATCCGGCGACATTCGCACCTCGGGAACGGTGATGATGTGGCCTTCGAGATCGGGATCGTGAACCTCACCCTGCGACAGAATCTCGGCAACCGCATGGCGAACCGTTTCGCCGACGCGCAGTTGACGTTGTGAGCCGCCGGGGCTGGAACTCTTCTTTTGACGGGGCATGACCTTCTTCCAAAACCGTCGCGCCCGCAGGCCGTGGCCGCGGGCATCAATGTCTTAGCTTTGCTTTCAATCAGACAATGCGCGGGTGGCCGGACTAAAGTCCGGCCACGTCGTCGCATTTTCAGTTAAATGGACCCAACGCTTAGTAAGATCTGCGCTTCGTAAGATTTGGACTTACAGAGAGCGCTGGATCGTCTCGACGCGGTAACACTCGATCACGTCGCCGACACGCATGTCGCCGTAGTTCTCGAACGCCATGCCACATTCCTGGCCGGCGACCACTTCCTTCACTTCATCCTTGAAGCGCTTCAGCGTCGACAGTTTGCCTTCGTGCACCACGACGTTGTCGCGGATCAGGCGCACATTGGCGCCGCGTTCCACGGTGCCGTCGGTGACGCGGCAACCTGCGACCTTGCCGACCTTGGAAATGTTGAACACTTCCAGGATCTGCGCGTTGCCCAGCATGGTTTCGCGCAGCGTGGGCGCGAGCAGGCCGGACATCGCCTTTTTGATGTCATCCACGAGGTCGTAGATGATGTTGTAGTAGCGGATCTCGATGCCGTTGCGCTTGGCCGCGGCCGCCGCTTCCTTGTTGGCGCGGACCGAGAAGCCGATGATCGCGGCGTTGAAGCCTTCCGCCAGCGTGACGTCGGACTCCGAGATGCCGCCGACGCCGGCATGCAGGATGCGGGCGGCGACTTCGTCGGTGCCGAGCTTTTCCAGCGAGCCCAGGATCGCTTCCAGCGAGCCCTGCACGTCGGCCTTGACGATCAGCGGGAACTCCTTGCGGCCCGCGGTCTTGAGCTGCGACATCATCTGCTCGAGCGAGCCGCGCATGCCGGAGATCGAGGCCGCCGCATTCTCGCGCTTCTGGTGCGCGCGATAGCTCGTGACCTGGCGGGCGCGGGCTTCGTTCTCGACAACGGCGAGACGGTCGCCGGCTTCCGGCGGCCCGTTGAAGCCGAGCACCTCGACCGGCACGGACGGCCCGGCCTCGTCGAGATTCTCGCCCTGGTCGGAGATCAGTGCACGGACGCGGCCCATTTCGGCGCCGGCCACGATGATGTCGCCGATGCGCAGCGTGCCGCGCTGCACCAGCACGGTTGCGACCGGACCGCGGCCGCGATCGAGCTTGGCTTCGATCACGGTGCCTTCGGCCGGACGCTCCGAATTGGTCTTCAGGTCGAGGATTTCGGCCTGCAGCGCGATCATCTCGAGCAGCCGGTCGAGATTGGTCTTGTTCTTGGCCGAGACCTCGACGTCGACGACGTCGCCGCCGAGCGATTCGACCTGCACTTCATATTGCAGCAACTCGGTGCGGACGCGCTCGGGCCGTGCATCGGGCTTGTCGATCTTGTTGATCGCCACGATCATCGGCACCTTGGCCGCCTTGGCGTGGTTGATCGCCTCGATCGTCTGCGGCATCACGCCGTCATCGGCGGCGACCACCAGCACGACGATGTCGGTGACCTTGGCGCCGCGGGCGCGCATCGCGGTGAACGCGGCGTGGCCGGGCGTATCGATGAAGGTGATCTTCTTGCCGCTTTCCGGCGAAGTCACCTGATAGGCGCCGATATGCTGGGTGATGCCGCCGGCTTCGCCGGACACCACGTTGGCGTGGCGCAGCGCATCGAGCAGCGAGGTCTTGCCGTGGTCGACGTGGCCCATGACCGTGACCACGGGCGAACGCGGCTCGGTGTCGGTGGAATCGTCGACAACGTCGAACAGGCCTTCCTCGACGTCGGAGGCAGCGACGCGCTTGACGCTATGGCCGAGCTCCTCGGCAATCAGCTGCGCGGTGTCGGCATCGATCACGTCGGTGATCTTGTGCATCGCGCCCTGCTTCATCAGCATGCGGATGACGTCGACTGCGCGCTCCGACATCCGGTTGGCGAGTTCCTGAATCGCGATGGCTTCCGGGATAATGACTTCGCGGATCAGCTTTTCCTTCGGCTCGTTGGACGCGTGCCCCTTCAGACGCTGGGTACGGCGGCGGAACGAGGCGATCGAGCGCTCGCGCACGTCGTCGGCGTTGAGCGCGGTGGTCAAGGTGAGGCGGCCGCGCTCCTTCTGCGGAGCGGGTTTATGGGTCGTTTTCGGCGCGGCGACCGGACGCACGGCACCGCCGGGGCGGCGCACCATGCGCGGAGCTTCGTCTTCGTCCGCCTCGGCGGCAACCGCCGGGGGTCTCGGCGCGGAGGCAGGGGTACGCGTGGTCGTCGTGGTCGCCGGGCGGGCTGCCGGTGTCCGGGCTGCCGGCGCAGAAGACGCAGGTGCGGCTGCGGCGGGCCGGGCCGGAGCTGCGGCTGGCGCCGCGCCGGGCTTGGCCTCGCCCTCGCCGAAGCGGCGCTTGGCCTCGACTTCGGCCTTGCGCTTGGCCTCTTCCTCGTGGCGGTGGCGCTCCTCTTCCGCCTTGCGGCGGGCCTCGGCGGCTTCGCGCTCCGTCTTCTCGGCAGCCTCGCGGATGGCGCGGCGCTTGGCTTCCTCTTCGGCCTGGCGGCGTTCCTCGACATCGCGCTGCCGGGCGTCGGCAAGCGCATTGGCGCGCGCGGAACGCTCGTCCTCGGTCAAGGTCGGCAGCACCACGCCGGAGCGGGTGTTACGCTGCGGCGGGGCCGCGGGGCGGCCGAGCGGCGGCTTGGCGACAGGGGGCGCCGCAGGCTTTGCAACCACGGGTTCCGGCGCATGCGCCTCGCCCGGGCCGTCGCCACCGACGCGGCGCTTGCCGCGCTTCTCGACCACGACCTGCTTGGTCCGGCCGTGGCTGAAGCTCTGGCGCACGGTGCCCGTCTCGACGCGCGGCTTCAGCGACAACGTCTTGCTCGGGACACTCAGAGTCTTGTCGCCAGGGGTCTTGGTATCAACCATTCAGCAGTCCTAATCTCGTTTCGCTGTGCGTGTGCCGCACAAATCCTTCAACGTCGTCTCTTGCTGAGCATGATCCGGTCGGAAAGACGGCGTCCGCCTTCCCGGATCACGCTCTGGAATTTCTGGCCGCTTCGGCGGTCTTGTCGTCGTCGGCCATCCGGTATCGGACCAGCATCTGGCAGCGCGACAGGAACGTCTTGCTCGCCGGGCCCGCGAGCAGCGCAGCATGTATCACATTTGACCGCCCAAGTGCCAAATCCAATTCTTCCGACGTCAAAACATTGACGACGGGGATTACCGGCGATTCACCACGTTTTTCGCCCCTTTGCCGGACGATCGCGTCCAATTTGCGGATTCCGTCCGCGGCGCCGTCCGAAGCGTGGATCAGGGCTGCAGTTTCGTTCCGGTTGAGTGCGTCCTCGACCTTGCCGAAGCCCGAAACGACCTGACCGGCCTTGGCGGCCATCGCCAGGGCCTCGGTAACGCTGCGCACCAGGAGTGCATCGGTGTCGGTGGGAAGGGTCGGCGCAACGCGGACGTCACGCTTGAATCCCTTGCTAAATTGGTGACGACGGACCGCTTCCGCAACGCTGCGCCGCGATGCGGACACCCACAATCCGCGGCCGGGCAGCTTGCGCTTGAGGTCCGGGATCACCTCGCCGGTGGGGGCGATGACGAACCGGATCAGCTCGTCGATCGGACGCACCTCGCGGCTGACCGCGCACATCCGCGTGGTCGCGGACTTCTGCGTCCGCGGTCCATCGTCGAGATCGGGGTCAGGCTGAGCCAGCATCCGTGGGCCATCTCCTTAGGTCGCCGCTTCTGCTTCGGCGGCCTCGGCCTCCTCAGCAGCAGGCTTGGCGAGGTCGGCCTCGGTGATCCAGCCGGCCTTCACGCGAGCCTGCATGATCATGGCCTCGGCCTCGTCGCGCGAGACCTCGATGCCATCGAGGAACCCGGCATGCTTGGTCGGCTCGCCGCCTTCCTTGCGCTCGGTCCAGCCGACCAGATCGTCGGTGGCGCAGCCGGCGAGGTCCTCGACGGTCTTCACGTCGTTCTCGCCGAGCTTCACGAGCATCTTCCCGGTCACGCCCGGCACGTCCTTCATGGCGTCCTCGACGCCGAGTTCCTTGCGCTTGGCTTCCAGTTCGGCCTCAAGCTGTTCCAGATATTCGCGGGCGCGGGTCTGCAACTCGGTGGCGGTCTCCTCGTCGAAACCTTCGATGCCGGCGAGTTCCTTGACGTCGACCAGCGCGAGTTCCTCGACCGAGGTGAAGCCTTCTGAAGCGAGCAGCTGGCCGACCACTTCGTCGACATTGAGCGCTTCCATGAACACGCGGGTCGAGTTCTCGAAGTCGGCCTGGCGGCGCTCCGACTCTTCCTGCTCGGTCAGGATGTCGATGTCCCAGCCGGTCAGCTGCGAGGCGAGGCGGACGTTCTGGCCGCGGCGGCCGATCGCCAGCGACAGCTGGTTGTTGGTGTCGGGAACCACGACCTCGATGCGCTCGCGGTCCTCGTCGATCACGACCTTGGCGACTTCGGCCGGCGCCAGCGCGTTGACCACGAAGGTCGCGATGTCGGGCGACCACGGGATGATGTCGATCTTCTCGCCCTGCAGCTCGTTCACCACGGCCTGCACGCGCGAGCCGCGCATGCCGACGCAGGCGCCGACCGGGTCGACCGAGGAATCGCGCGAGATCACGCCGATCTTGGCGCGCGAGCCCGGATCGCGGGCAACCGCCTTGATCTCGACGATGCCGTCATAGATTTCCGGCACTTCCTGCGCGAACAGCTTCGCCATGAACTGCGGATGGGTGCGCGACAGGAAGATCTGCGGACCGCGGGTCTCGCGGCGGACGTCGAAGATATAGGCGCGGACGCGGTCGCCGTTGCGGAACACTTCGCGCGGCAGCATCTCGTCGCGGCGCACGATCGCTTCGCCGCGGCCGAGGTCGACGATCACGCTGCCATATTCGACGCGCTTGACGATGCCGTTGACGATGTCGCCGATGCGGTCCTTGAATTCCTGGTACTGCCGGTCGCGCTCGGCCTCGCGCACCTTCTGCACGATCACCTGCTTGGCGGACTGCGCGGCGATGCGGCCATATTCCAGCGGCGGCAGCGTATCGGCGATGGTGTCGCCGACCTGGGCGCCTGGATTGGCGCGCTGCGCGTCGGCCAGCGAAATCTGGTTGGAGGAGTTTTCGACGATTTCGACCACCAGCATGTGGCGGGTCAGGCGAAGCTCGCCCTTCTTGGCGTCGATCTCGGCATGGACGTCGGTCTCGCTGCCGTAGCGGGCACGCGCGGCCTTGGCGATGGCGTCTTCCATCGCCGCGATCACGATGGAGCGGTCGATCGACTTTTCGCGCGCAACTGCGTCTGCGATCTGCAGCAGTTCGAGTTTGTTGGCGCTGACTGCCATGGCTTAGTCTCCTTCGGATGGATCGATCTCGCCACGGCGCGCGCGTTCGGCGGCGAGCCGGTGCTTTTTGGTGTTGGTCGGAGCCGGCTTCGTGCCGGGCTTGTTACCAGGCTTGGGTTTCGGCTTCTGACTCTTCGCGGGATCGCTCTTCCTGGCGTGGGCCGGCTGCGGCGGCGCCAGGCCAAGCTCGCGGCGCAGCTCGCGCTCGGCGGCCTTGCCGCGGCGCATCGATTCCTCGATCAGCTCGTCGGTCAGCACCAGCCGCGCGTCAGAGATGTCTTCCATTACCAGCAGGACCTCGGCGTCCTCGCCGGGGCGCGGATCGTCGCGCTTGATGCGTACCGCATTGCCCTCGACGCCGGCGAGCAGGCCGCGGAACCGCTTGCGGCCCTGATGCGCCACCGCCATCTCGATCTTCACGAGATGACCGGTGTAGCGCTCGAAGTCGGAACGGCGCACCAGCGGGCGGTCGATGCCGGGCGACGAGATCTCCAGCCGGTAGGCGCGCTCGATCGGGTCTGCGACATCGAGCACCGGCGACAGCGCGCGCGAGATCGCCTCGCAATCCTCGAGCTGTATCGTGCCGTCGGGCCGTTCCGCCATGATCTGCACCGTGCAGCCGGCGTCGCCCGAGACCTTGATGCGCACCAGGCGATAGCCCATGCCCTGCAGCACCGGGGCCGCGACCGCAGCGACACGCGCCGCGACCCCGGGCTCGACGACGAGCCGCGGCTCGGCGAGCAGTTCGGTGTCCACGGGCGTGGCGGTCGGTTCGGTCATATCCAGTGTCAAAGGCTGTCTGAGGTCCAAAGGCTGCTGAGGTCTGTTGTGTTGTTCAAATGGCCTTAAGTGGCCGCTAACGCTACCCAAACCGAACCCGGCCTCGCTGGGTCCCGTCAGGTAATAAAAAAGAGCGGGTCCCGGGGGGCCCACTCTCCTACGCGATCGTATGAGATACCATAAGTTGCGGTGGATATAGCTCTTTTGCCCGGGGCCGGCAAGGCCTCCGTTTCGCGCGGAACGCGATTTTGCCGCTTCCCGGGGGCAAATTCGACCTAACCCTCCGTTTACGAACGGGACCATAGATTGCCGAAAACCGGCAGAAGCCGCCGGTTTGGACAAGGCTCATGACGACAGCCCCTGCGCTGATCCCGGAACTCGACGACATCGTTCGCCGCGGCGACCCCAAGCGCCGCGCCGAGGCCGCACGGCGGCTCGGCGAGCTGTTCCTGCAGGGCGCCGGGAGCTTTCGCCCCGACCATATCGACCTGTTCGACGGGGTGCTGACCAGCCTGGTCCCGCATGCCGAGCTCGCGGCACGGATCGATCTCGCCGAGCGGCTCGCGCCGCTCGCCAATGCGCCGCGGCACCTGGTCGGGCAACTCGCCCGTGAGGATGACGTCGCGATCGCAGGCCCGCTGCTGCGCAAATCACCCGTCATCGACGATCGGGTGCTAGTCGAGATCGCCAATGCCAAGGGCCAGGGTCATCTGCTTGCGATGGCCGAGCGGTCAAGGCTTTCGACCGCACTGACCGATGTCATCATCCGTCGCGGCGATCGCGACGTGATCCGATGCGCCGCCGGCAATGCCGGCGCCGCGTTCTCCGACGATTCCTTTGCGACGCTGGTGCGTCGCGCCGGCCAGGACGGCGTGCTGACGCTGAGGATCGGACGCCGCGACGATCTTCCGCCCGAACATTTGAAGAGCCTGCTGGCCGGCTCGATCGACGTGATCCGCCGTCGGTTGCATAGCGTCGCCAAGCCGGAGCGGCAGGCCGAGATCAAGCTGGCGATGAACGAGATCGAAGGTGTCGTCGCTGAGGTCGTCGGCCGCGATTTCGCAGCCGCGCAGCGCGCGATCCTGGCGCTGCATCGCGCCGGCGAATTGAACGAGGCCGCGGTGGCAGGCTTCGCAAAGGCGTTCAAATACGAGGAATGCGTGGCGGCGCTCGCCGCGATGACCGGCGTGAAGATCGTCACGCTCGACCGCCTGATCTCCGGCGATCGCTACGATCCGATCCTGATCGCCGGCAAGACGGTCGGCTTCGAATGGCCGACCGTGCGCGCCCTGATCCTGATGCGGCTCGGGCCCAACCGTGTGCCGTCGCCTGCCGATATCGAAGGTGCGCGCGTGAATTTCGTTCGCCTGATGCCGTCGACCGCGCAGCGCGTCGTGGATTTCTGGAAGTCGCGATAGGCACGCCAACAAGCTCTTGATTCCGTCATCCCCGCGCAACGGCAAAGCCGTTGCGCGGGGGTGACCGACTAAAGCCGTTCCGCTATGCTTTCGGCAAGGCGCGACACAGTGCCAATTGGGAGATCGCCATGCTGACGGACGCCGACATCCAATCGCACGCCGCGCGGATCCGCGACGACGGATACACGGTGATCGAGCGTGCCGCTTCGCCGGAGCTGGTCGAGGGATTGAAAGCGGCGGTGCTGCGGATCGAGAGCGAGCACAATCTCGCACCCGCCCGAACGTCGTTCGAGGGCTTCAAGACGTTGCGCATCAACAACCTCCTGACCTATGACGATCTGTTCTGGGAAGTGCCGCTGCATGAGAACGTGCTGCCGGTGGTCGAACGCGTGCTGGACAAGGAATGCCTGCTGTCGTCGTTCTGCTCGCTGGTGCTCGGCCCCGGCGAGGTGGCGCAGCCGATTCATGAAGACACCCAGTTGATCCCGCTACCGCGGCCGCACATCCCGATCACGATCAATGCGATCTGGGCGCTGTCGGATTTCCGCGACGACAATGGCGCGACGCGGATCATTCCGCGCAGCCACAAACTCGATTCGTCGCCGGAATACGGCAAGGATTACGACGCCGTCACCGCGACGATGCCGGCCGGCAGCGTGATGCTATTCGACAGCGCGCTGTGGCACGGCGGCGGCGCCAACACCAGCGACGCCAGGCGCTTTGCGTTCTCCTGCGCTTATTGCTGGGGCTGGATGCGGCAGCAGGAAAATTTGCAGCTCGGGATTCCGCGCGAGACCGCGGCGCGCTTTCCGCGCCGCCTGCAGGAATTGTGCGGCTACAGCGTCTACAAGGGCCAGTTCGGCCACATCGACAATCACGATCCGATCGAGCTGCTCGGTCGCGAGCGCGGCAAGCGCATGGTGTGGGAGGCGACCGACGTCAGGAAGGCGCGGCTGGCCAACCAATAGTCCGCGTCAGAGCCTGCGAAATCGCAGATACGCCGCCTTGCGCCCTTCGCGCTCGGCCTTGGCGCCGTAGCGCGTCATCGTGTAGTTGGGCCACGGCTGCTGCCAGTCGATCGCGCGCTCGGCGAGCCAGGCGAAGTCGGGCGAGCGCATCAGATGTGCGAGCGTCCAGGCGCAATAATCGTCGATGTCGCTGACGAAGCGGAATTCGCCGCCCGGCGGCAGCAATCGTGTCATTGCAGCGACCGTTGCATCCTGCACGAAGCGCCGCTTCCAGTGCCGCCGCTTCGGCCAGGGATCGGGATGTATCAGGTCGATGCGCGCGAGCGCGCGTGGCGGTGCCCAGGCCAACAGCTCGGCCGCGTCGCCGGCGAACAGGCGGATGTTGCCGACATTCTGCGCCTCGATCTGGGTCAGGATCTTCGCCATTCCGTTGACATAGGGCTCGCAGCCGATGAAGCCCGTCGCCGGAAATGCCTGTGCTTCCGCGATCAGATGCTCGCCGCCGCCGAAGCCGATCTCGAGCCTGACATCCCCGATCCCGTCATCGAACAATTCGGTCAGCGTCGCAGGCGCGGGAGCCGAGATGTCGACTGCCAGATGCGGCAGTAGCGTGTCGATCAGGTCGGCCTGGTGCGCGCGCAGCTTGTGACCCTTGCGCCGCCCGAAGAACGAGCCGCGCGAATGTGCCATCGCGCCGTCGTCGGATGGATCACGATCATTGTCGTCAGGCGCAGATATCATCGCAGCGTTTGATAGAGGCGGTGGAGCAGCCGCGCGCGCGGCTCGATCGACGAGACATAGAGCTGCTCGTAATGGGTATGCGCGCCCTTGCCGTCGACGCCGAGACCGTCGAGCGTTGCGGTATGCGGCGCGGTGAAATTGCCGTCGGAGCCGCCGCCGGTGAAGACATCGAGCAGCTCGAAGCCGAGTTCGGCGGCAAGCTCCCTGGCATGTTCGTAAAGCGCGGCGCCGGCGTTGCTCTTCTCGTAGGGCGGACGGTTCAATTCGCCTGTCACCTTCACGCTGACGCCCTCGGTGCGCGAGGTGATTCCGAGGATCTTCGGCACCAGCTCGTCGGCGTCGGCGATGGTCGGCACGCGCAGATCGACTTCGGCGTAGGCCTCCTCGGCGATCACGTTCGGCTTGGTGCCGCCGCGGACGACGCCGACATTGACGGTGATGCCGCGCTTGAGATCGTTCATCGCCTCCAGCGCCAGGATCACATGGCCGAGCTCCCGGATCGCGCTGCGGCCGTCCTCGGGGCGCGTGCCGGCATGCGCCGGCGCGCCCTTGATATGCACGTCGAAGCGCGCGACGCCCTTGCGCCCGGTGACGATCTTGCCGCCGTCGCGCGCGGGCTCGGTCACCAGCACATATTTGGCCTTGCGGCCCTCGGCCTCGATCAGCGCCCGCGAGGTCGGGCTGCCGATCTCCTCGTCCGAGACGTAGAGCTGGGTGATGCCGAGCGGGCGCGCGTCAGCGGCGCAAATCTGCCGGAACGCATGATAGGCGAGATAGGCGCCGCCCTTCATGTCGTAGATGCCGGGGCCGAACGCGCTGTCGCCTTCGATCTTGAATGGTAACCGATCGATGAATCCCATCGGATGAACTGTATCGAGATGGCTCAGCACCAGAATGCCCGGTGCGTCCTGCCCCCAGGACGAGCGTGCGACCAAATGATCGCCGCAGCCGTCACGTCCCGCAATGCGCTCGACGGTGGCCGGCAGGTCGCGATATTCAGAGGCCACGAGATCAGCCAGTCTGTTGACCTGATCCGGCCGCTCCGTCGGAGACTCGATCTCGACCCAGCGGCGAATGCCGTCGAGAATCGACGTGGTTTCGAACGGGTTGCTGGACATGTTGTTGCTGCCTGTGAGTTCGCTTTATCATTCAGCGCACGCGAGCATGATCCGGAAAAGTGCGAAGCGGTTTTCCGAAAAGATCATGCTCAAACAACGAGCTAAAGCGCGATGACTGATCGCGCGTTAGCGTGCGCCGGAATGACATATTCCAGATTTGAAGTTCTCTCAAACGGATATGGCCGGATCAGGCCTGTTCGGACGCCTCGCGCGCCGCGATCTGCTCGACCAGCTCGACGATGCTGCGGCGAAGCTTGGCGTCGGCGATGCGCGTGAAGGCCCGTGTCAGGGCTAGGCCCTCTGCGGTTGCCAGAAAATCGGAGACATAGCTCGGCGAGGCGCCCTCGCTGAAGCCGTTCTCGGTCCTGACGCCGCTCGGGCCGCCGTCGAACAGGAAGGAGACCGGCACCTGCAGGATTTCGGAGATCTGCTGCAGCCGGCTGGCGCCGACACGATTGGTGCCCTTCTCGTATTTCTGCACCTGCTGGAACGTCAGGCCTAACGCCTCGCCCAGTTTCTCCTGACTCATGCCGAGCATGATGCGTCGCATGCGGACGCGGCTGCCGACATATTTGTCAACAGGATTGGGCGCTTTGGTGGACATTTCCAACTCTCCTAAGGGATTGCGCGCCCGTGGCTGAGGCAAGTTGGAAGTGGAGTATGCCTCAGGCGCCGGTGCCGTCAAATCCTGCAAGGAGGATCGGGACGAAATGCGGACAATTTGCGCAAAGGGGCTGACTTGGCTTGTGATTTCGCGTGGACCCGTACAATGCGAAGTGCACGGTCGATCTGTCAACTGGTGGAATCGCGCTGAGGTAAATTTCGACACTTTTTCGGGTTCGGCGACAACTGCCGATATGCGTGGTCAGGCTTTTCGCCTCACAAAACGGCGCCGCAGCACGAACGCCAGCGCTGTGATCACAATCACAGCGGCGGGGATGTTCCCGATGCGCGCATAGATCGTCGGCGGCAGGGCCGTGGGCAGGCCGGCATCGAGCACGCCTTCGATGCCGAGCCCAAGCTGTGCGACGATCCGGCCAACCGGGTCGATGATGGCCGAGACGCCCGTATTGGCGGCACGCACCATCGGCAGGCCTTCCTCGATCGAGCGCAGCCGGGCCTGCTGCAGGTGCTGATAGGGGCCGGTCGAGATTCCGAACCAGCCGTCATTGGTGACATTGACGATCCAGCCGGGACGGTCATCGCGGCTCACCACATTGCCGGGAAAGATCGCCTCGTAGCAGATCAGGGGCAAAGCGCGTGGCGCATTCGGAATGTCGAGGGTCCGGCGGATGGTGCCCGGAATGTAGCCGCCCTGCATCTTGGTCAGCTGCTCGAAGCCGAGCTTCTCCATCCAGTCCTGGAACGGCAGATATTCGCCGAACGGCACCAGATGCAGCTTGTCGTAGACCGCGAGCACGCTGCCATCGTGGTCGATGACGTAGATCGAATTGTAGGCGCGCGTGACGCGGACGCCGGGCGGCAGATCGGGCGCACGCACCGAACCCGTGATCAGCACGGTTCCCTTTGGCAGCAGGTCGGCAATCTGCGCCATCGCGTCGGCTTCCTTGGTCAGGAAGAACGGAAACGCGGATTCCGGCCAGATCAGGATGGTGGAATCGCTCACGCCCGTGGAGTGCGGCCCCGAGGCCCGATCCGACAGAGTGAGATATTTCTGCATCACCGCCGCCTTGGCGGAGTAGTTGAACTTGGCGTCCTGCTGCAAATCGGGCTGCATGATGCGGAGCTTGACGCCGTCGACCATCCTGGTCGGCTCCTGCGCGAGACGGACCGCGCCGAACGCCAGCATCGCCGCCAGAACCAGCACGGCTGCGACCGGTGCGCGCCACGGCTTGCGGCCGCGTGAGGCGCCGTCGATCAGCACGGCTGGGCTTGCGAAGATCGCGACCGCCAGGAACGTCATGCCCCACAGCCCGATCAGCGACGCGGTCTGGGCGAGCGCCAATGGTTCGGTCAGCGCGTAGCCGAACGCATTCCACGGAAAGCCACTCAGGAGATGACCGCGCAGCCACTCCGATATCGTCAGGCTGACCGCGAGCGCCAGCACGCGCGAGGCGTCGCGCGGCCAGATCAGCCGCGCCAGCGCGAAACCGAAGGCGGTGAACAGCGCAAGATAGGCCGGCAGGCCGAGCACGGCGAACGGCGTCAGCCAGGCGAAGGTCTGCGCATCGACGAAGAACGCGTAGCCGATCCAGTACAGGCCCGGCACGAAATAGCCGAGGCCGAACCAGAAGCCGGACATCGCCGCCGCGGGCACGCCGCGCCAGCGTCCGGCAGCAGCGCCGTCGATCAGCCAGACCGCGATGGAGAAGGTCAAAAAAAGAACCGGCCAGGCGTTGAACGGCGCCATCGCCAGCGACGACAACGCGCCGGCCGTGAGCGCGAGGACGGCGCGCTTCCACCCCCAGGTCAGGATGACCGCAAGGCCGATCGATCGGAGCCGGTCGGAGAGCCTCACTGCGGTCCGGCTCCCTCGCCGGGCGGCGGCAAATTGTCATTCGCCTGTGGCGTTCCGGAGTCCGGGGTCTGCTCGCGGCGCCGCTCGCGCTCCTTGCGCGGCGTCGGCCGCTCCTTGCGCGCGCTGATTCGCACCCGTTTGACCCGCCGCGGATCGGCGTCGAGCACCTCGACCTCGTAATTGCCGGGCCCCGAGATCACCTCGCCGCGCACCGGCAGCCGGCCGACGAACGACACCAGATAGCCGCCGAGCGTCTCGACCTCCTCGCCGGCCTCGCCGATCACGAAATCATCGCCGATCACCGAGCGGACATCGTCGAGGCTGGCGCGCGCGTCGGCGATGAAGGAGTTGTCGGCCTGGCGAACGATCGACGGCGGCTCGTCCGAATCGTGCTCGTCGTCGATCTCGCCGACGATCTGCTCGACGATATCCTCGATCGACACCAGCCCGTCGGTGCCGCCATATTCGTCGACCACCAGCGCGAGATGGATGCGCGAGGCCTGCATCTGCGCCAAGAGGTCGATCGCGCGCATCGACGGCGGGATGTAGAGCAGCTTGCGGATGATATTGGCGTCCGCCAGCGGCAGCGCGAGATCGACCGTGCGCAGATCGAGCCCTGCCGGGAACGGCTTCTTGCGCCGCGTCTTGGTCGCATCGGTGACCCGCGCCTTCGCGGTCATGAAGGCGAGCAGGTCGCGGATGTGCACCATGCCCTCGGGATCGTCGAGGGTCTCGTTGTAGACGACGAGCCGCGAATGCGCCGCGCTCTCGAACAGGCTCATCAATTCGCCGAGCGGAATGTCGCGCTTGACTGCGACGATGTCGGCGCGGTGCACCATGACGTCGGCGATCCGGCGCTCGTTCAGCGACAGGATGTTGCGCAGCATGGTGCGCTCGATCGCCGAGAAGCCGACATCGTCGGGCGTCGAGGCGTCGAGCACCACCTGCAGGTCGTCGCGCACCGAGCCGGCCTTCCAGCCGAACAGCGTACGGATCGCGCGCACCAGCCAGCCCTCGGCGGCGGGACGCTGCACCTCGCCTTCGTGCACGACGGCGGGCAGGTTGCCCACGTTGCGCGGATTGTCGTGCGTTGGTTCGGAATCCGGCATGTCAGGCGGTCCGATCCGCATAGGGGTCGGGAATGCCGAGAGAAGAGAGGATCTCGCGCTCGAGCGCCTCCATGTCCTCGGCATCGTCGTCGTTCTCGTGGTCGTAACCGATCAGATGCAGGAAGCCATGCACCGCGAGATGGCTCAAATGATGGTCGAACGGTTTCTGTTCTTCATCGGCCTCCCGCCGCGTCGTCTCATAGGCGATCGCGATATCGCCGAGCATGCGCGGGGCATCGTCCTCGCCGCCGGCGCCTTCGGGCTGCAGCGCCGGAAACGACAGTACGTTGGTCGGCTTGTCGATGCTGCGCCAGTTGGCGTTCAGCGTGCGGATGCCGGCGTCGTCGGTCAGCATCACTGCAAGCTCGGCGTCTGCGACATCGGCATCGGCGATCGCGGCGGCAGCCTCGATCGCGCGATGGATCACCGCGTCGGCGTCGGGCTCGGCCTGCCAGCAGTCGGCGGTGACGAGAACCTCGGTTGCAGGAAGAGCAGACACGGTCGTTTCAAAATCTGCGTTATGGCCGGAACCCGCGTCGTGCGGGCTTGCGGCCGAAGCTATTGGTCTCAAGATCTGGCGTTTGCCGGCTTTTGCGGCAATCCCTCATAGGCGGCCACGATGCGCGCCACCAATTCATGGCGGATGACGTCCTCGGCCTTGAAATGCACCTGGGCAATGCCCTCGACGCCATCGAGCAGCTTCACGGCTTCCGTGAGCCCCGAAGCCTGGCCATGCGGCAGGTCGACCTGCGACGGGTCGCCGGTGACGATCATCCGGCTGTTCTCGCCAAGACGTGTCAAGAACATCTTCATCTGCATCGTCGTGGTGTTCTGCGCCTCGTCGAGGATGATGGCGGCATTGGTCAGGGTGCGGCCGCGCATAAAGGCGAGCGGCGCGATCTCGATCTCGTTGCCCTGCAGCGCGCGTTCGACCACGCGGGCATCCATCAGATCGTACAGCGCGTCGTAGATCGGGCGCAGATACGGATCGACTTTCTCCTTGAGGTCGCCGGGCAGGAAGCCGAGCCGCTCGCCGGCCTCGACCGCGGGCCGGGTCAGGATGATGCGATCGACCTCCTTGCGCTCGAACAATTGCGCCGCATGAGCGACCGCGAGCCAGGTCTTGCCGGTGCCGGCCGGACCGACGCCGAACACCAGCTCGTGCCGCTTCAGCGCGCGGATGTAGGAGTCCTGCGCCGCGGTGCGGGCGCGCACCGGACGCTTGCGCAGATTGATGGTCTCGAAAGTCGGCTTGGCGGTCTTGTTGTCGAACTCGAACAGCGATCCCTGTGCGATCACGGCCCGGATCGCACCTTCGACCTCGCCCTGATCGAGATCGTGGCCCTCGACGGCCTGCGCATAGAGCGTCTCGAGCACCCGCCGCGCAGCGTCGCAGCCGTCGCGGGAGCCCGCGATGGTGAGGTGATTGCCGCGGGAATCGACCACGACGCCGAGCCGCCGCTCGATCAGCGCCAGATTCTGTCCGTAGGGGCCGACCAGTGCGGATGCGGCGCGGTTGTCGTCGAAATCGATGACGACCTGGGTCTCAGGTGGAATTTGCATGTCGCGGTCAGGTTTGCGGCTGGGAGCAAGCGAAGGCGAATCCGATGCGCTTTTGGGCAAGGATTTCAGGCTCCAATGGTCTGCGAGATGAAATTTGGTGCGGCTGTCGTGGCCAGCTCGCCGATCAGGCTGTAACGCTCGAGGCTGTCGATCCTCACGGAGCGGACCTGGCCGATAATGTCGGGCGATGCCATCACGTGGGCGGGCTGCAAATAGGCGGTACGGCCGACGATCTGGCCCGGATTGCGCGCGGCGCGCTCGAACAGCACTTCCACCGTCGTGCCGATCGCGGCCCGGTTGAAGGCCGACTGCTGGCTGTCGATCAGTTCCTGAAGCCGCCCCAAGCGTTCGTCCATCTCGGCTGCTGACACCGTCTCCCGCATCTCCGCCGCCGGCGTGCCCGGCCGTGGCGAATACTTGAATGAATATGCCGCAGCGTACCCGATTTGCGTGACAAGCGCGAGAGTGGCGGAAAATTCTTCCTCAGTCTCTCCGGGGAAGCCCACGATAAAATCTGATGAAAAAGCAATGTCTTGCCGCGCGGCACGGAACCGGTCGATGACACGCCGGTAGTCATCGGCGGTATGTTTGCGGTTCATGGCCGCGAGGATACGGTCCGCCCCCGATTGCACCGGCAGGTGCACGAACGGCATCAGTTCGGGCAAATCGCGATGCGCCGCGATCAAATCGTCGTCGACGTCGCGGGGATGGCTGGTCGAATAGCGCAGCCGTGTGACGCCGGGAATTTCCGCAAGCCGCCGCAACAATTTGCCGAGCGGCCAGACGCGGCCATCGGGGCCTTCGCCGTGATAGGCGTTGACGTTCTGTCCGATCAGCGTGAATTCGCGCACACCGTTGTCGGCGAGCTGCTTGACGTCGTCGATGATCCTGGCGACCGGACGCGAGACTTCCGCGCCGCGCGTATAGGGCACCACGCAGAAGGTGCAGAACTTGTCGCAACCTTCCTGCACCGTGACGAAGGCGGAGATGCCGCGGGCGCGGATCGCCTCCGGCTTCGGCTGCGGCAGGAAGCCGAACTTGTCCTCGACCGGGAATTCGGTTTCCAGCGCGCGGCCGTTTTGTTTGGCGCGCTTCAGCAGTGCGGGCAGATGATGATAGCTCTGCGGCCCGACCACGATGTCGACGGTCGGCGCACGATGGATGATCTCGGCGCCCTCGGCCTGCGCGACGCAGCCGGCAACCGCGATCTTCATCTCGCGGCCCTGGCGCGCGGCCTCATCCTTGGCGACCCGGAGCCGGCCGAGCTCGGAATAGACCTTCTCCGACGCCTTCTCGCGGATGTGGCAGGTGTTGAGGATCACGAGGTCGGCGTCGTCAGCGCTCGCGGTCTCGACAAAGCCCTCGCTGGCCAGCGTGTCCACCATGCGCTGCGCATCGTAGACGTTCATCTGGCAGCCATAGGACTTGATGTGCAGCTTGCGCGGCGTCGTCATGGAACCCTGAATGCGGAAAGGAAACGGCGCCGTCGGGGCGCCGGGGCTGAAATATAGCCTAAACCGGCGAAAAGCCAGCGGTCCAACCCGTCATTCCGGGATGGTCCGAAGGACCAGACCGCAGATGCACAATTGTGCATCGGGGAATCTCGAGATTCCGGGTTCGCTCCCTACGGTCGCGCCCCGGAATGACGGAGTGGGCTCAGCCGGCGATCTGGACTTCAGCCCCGATTCTAGCGATCAAATCGGGCAATTGGCGCATATCGGCGAATGTGACGGCGGCGCCGGCCTGACGCAGCAGGTCCTCATGATCAGCCGTGCAATGGCTGCCGCCGTGGAAACCGAGCACGGTCATCCCGGCGGCGCGGGCGCCGGTGACGCCGGCCACGCTGTCCTCGATCACGACGCAGCGCGAAGGGCTCGCGCCCATCTGGGCGGCCGCGAACAGGAAGAGATCGGGCGCTGGCTTGCCGCGTTTGACCCGCGTGGCGGAGAAGATATGCGGCGCGAGCTGGTCGTAGAGCCCGGCGCAGGTCAGGCCGTGATGGATCTTTTCCGGTGTGCCGCTCGACGCCACGCATTTCGGCAAATCGAGCGCGGCGATCGCGTCGCCGACATGCGCGATGGCGCTGAGATCGTCGGCATAGAGACTGAGTGTCGCATGCTTGACCTCGGCCTCGAAGGTGTCGGGCAACGCACGGCCGATTTCACTCTCCACGATCCGCCGCGCCTCGCGGTCGGAGACGCCGAGGAAACGCTTCAGCACGCCATCCGGCGTGATCGGAAAGCCGTGACGGGTCAGCGTTTCCGCATGCGCACGACAGGAGATCACCTCGCTGTCGACCAGCACGCCGTCGCAATCGAAGATGACGAGATCGAAGCCCACCCGGTTTACGACTTGCTGTCTTCGTCGAGCGGGACGCAATAAAGCTCGAGACGGTGATCGACCAGCTTGTAGCCGAGCTTGCGCGCGATCTCGGCCTGCAGCTTCTCGATTTCCTCGGAGGTGAACTCGATCACCTTGCCGTCGCGCAGGTTGATCAGGTGGTCGTGATGGCTCTCGGGCATCTGCTCGTAGCGCGCGCGGCCCTCGCGGAAGTCGTGACGCTCGATGATGCCGGCGTCCTCGAACAGCTTGACGGTGCGATAGACCGTCGAGATCGAGATCTTGTCGTCGACCGCGACGCAGCGACGGTACAGCTCCTCGACATCAGGGTGATCCATGGCCTCCGCCAGCACCCGCGCAATCACGCGGCGCTGTTCGGTCATGCGCATACCGGTCGCGGCGCAGCGCGCCTCGATGCCGGTATTTTTATGCGCAGGCGGGATTTTCACCGTGGTCATGGGTTTCGGCCGTATTCTTCAAACCTTGGGTGGCAGAGCGGGGCCTTTTCTGCCATCGCGCGGATGTTACGACAAGTCGCGCCGCATCAGAAGCGCGTTCAAATGTTCCCCGCCGGGCTGCTTGTAATAGCGTTCGCGGCGGCCGATCACGCCGAATCCGGCCCTTTCATAGAGCCGCCGCGCCGGCTGATTGTTCTCTTCCACCTCGAGGAAGATGGTGCGGATGCCGCGGCCGGCAAGATGGCCGAGATGGGTCAGCAGCAGGTCGCGCGACAGGCCGCGCCCGCGCTGATTGGAATCGATCGCAATCGACAGGATTTCCGCTTCGTCCGCCGCCATCCGCGACACGGCAAAGCCGATCACCTTGCGTCCCTGCCGCAGCCGGTGCACCAGCGTGTTGCGCTCGGTCAGCATCGTTTCGAATTCGCCTTCGCCCCAGCCGCGGTGAAACGACGCGCCGTGCAATTGCGCGAGCCGCGCCGCGTCACGCAGGGATGCGGGCTCGACCGCGGGCGTGCCGCCGCCCCACCATCGTGACAGCCAGCCGGTCATGTCGATGGCGGCGTGCTGACTTCGAGGCGATCCTTCGGCGGCTTCGCGTCGGGTGCGCGCAGATAGAACGGCCGCGGCGGTGCAGTGTCGGGATCGACGGCCGCGCCGACCCAGGCAACCCAGGTAATGTCAGGCGCTGGCTGCCTGTCGACCTTGACCGGCGGTGTGGCGTCCGCAGGCCAGCGCTCGGCAAGGATATTGGCGGCGTTGCCGACAAGATGCAGCGCGCCGAACTGTGCGGCCTCGAGCGCTTCCGCGATCGGCGCAACCTTTGGCTTGAGCATCAAGCTGCCGTCGCCGCCCACCAGCTGGAAATAGACGTGGTCGTGCCGCGCATCGATCGCCGACAGGATCGCGTGCTCGCCATTCTCGGCAACCACGGGCGCGGCGTAGGCCGCGAGCGTCGACAGCCCGACCGTCGGCTTTTCCGCTGACAGCGCGAGGCCACGCGCTGCCGAGAGGCCGACGCGGAGGCCTGTGAAACTGCCGGGGCCGGTGGTGACGGCGATGCGGTCAAGCCCTGCAAAGCCGATGCCGCTCTCTTTCATCACCCGAGCGAGCAGCGGCATCAGCGCCTCGGCATGGCCGCGCTGCATCGCCTGGGATTCGATGGCAATGGTATTGCCTGAGGTGGTGTCGAGCACCGCCGCGGAGCAGGCGTCGAGCGCGGTATCGATGGCGAGAATCATCATGGGAGGGCGAATAGCGAATAGGGAATGGCGAATTGGCAATTACAGGAGAACGCTATTTGCCATTCGCCACGCGCCATTCGCCGCTCCATCACATCGGCCGGACTTCCTGCACGTCGGGCACGAAGTGCCGCAGCAGGTTCTGGATGCCGTGTTGCAAGGTCGCGGTCGATGACGGGCAGCCGGCGCAGGAGCCCTTCATGTTGAGATAGACGATGCCGTCCTTGAAGCCGCGGAAGGTGATGTCGCCGCCGTCATTGGCGACTGCGGGGCGCACCCGGGTCTCGATCAGGTCCTTGATCTGCTCGACCGTCTCGGCGTCTGCCTCGTCGAAGAACTCGTCTTCCTCGTCGCGCGCGTCGTCGCTTCCAGCGGTGCCGTCGGCGAGCAGCGGCGCGCCGGACATGTAGTGCTCCATGATGGCGCCGAGGATCGCTGGCTTGAGGTGCTGCCAGTCGCCGTCCGCTTTCGTGACGGTGACGAAGTCGGCGCCGTAGAACACGCCGGTGACGCCGGAAACGGCGAACAGCCGTTCGGCGAGCGGCGAGCGCGCGGCGGATTCCGGCGATGAGAATTCCATGGTGCCGCTGTCGAGCACCGTGCGGCCCGGAATGAATTTCAGGGTGGCGGGATTGGGTGTGGCTTCGGTCTGGATGAACATTTGCTGTCTCCGGCGTCGCCGGTTCAAGGCCGGCGCGTTGGGTTCCCCCACCAGATGGCAATTAAAAAGCCCGCGATCAAGCCGCAAAACCGCGGTTCCAGGCCCGCATCCATGCTCTGGAGCGGTTTCGGGGCCGATAACGCTAGGACAGGGCGTCGATCTCGGCGTCAGACAGGCCGCCGGGCACGATGGTCACGGGGATCGGGAATGCCCCCACGGTCTTGGCCATGGTGGTGATGATCGGCCCGGGCCCCTCGGCGCCCGGATTGGCGGCCAGCACCAGCATCGCGATATCGACGTCCTTGTCGATCACGTCGAGGATCTGCTCGGTCGGGTCGCCCTCGCGAATCACCCGCTCCGGGGTGATCGCGGCGATCCCGTTGGCGCGGCCGGCGGCGCGGCCGGCGGCGCGGTCGAGCGCCTCGTTGGCGGCCTCCTCGGCCTCCGCGCGCATGATGTCCGCCACCCCGAGCCATTGCTGGTTCTGGTCCTCGGTCTCGATCACCCGCAGCATCAGGACGCCACCGCCAACCCGGATCGCCCACCGGCTGGCGTAATAGACCGCGCGGTCCCATTCCGCCGTGTCGTCAACGATGACGAGGCATTTCGGCTTGTGACCTGTCTCGTAGCTTCGTCGCTGGGTGGTCATGCATGTCCCGGTGCTGGCCACGAGCATGATCCGGAGCCGGAGGCCGCGTCAGCGAAAAGTGTGAAGCGGTTTTCCGAACCAGATCATGCTCAAACAAGGCCCATGGTGCCACGGCGCGGCCGTTTCCGACAAGCGGCGTTGCAGCGTCGGAGCGCGTTCTAGCTTGCGCGATCCCACGGGATAGGAGCGGGCGCCTTCGCAAGTGCGACACTGGCCTCATCGGCGTGGGCGACCGCAATGATGTGCCGATACTCGAACGGCAACTCGGTTCCGAGCCAGAATTGATCGTTTTCTGCGATCGAGTTGGGCTGGTTGTCCAGCATCCCGATATAGCCGGTCGGGGTACGTTCGCGGACGATCACCCACATTCGCTCCACGGCCCCGTGTTCGTCACCCTCGACGGCGATCTTGAAGATCAACTTGGTGAGGTCGCCAGGCTGGAGAAGGCGCCGCAGCGCCAGATCCGGGATGTGAAAGGTTGCCGGAGCCGCGCGATGGTATTCCTCGCCATCTTCAAGACACCAGCCGTCTCTGACGTAATCGGGTGTCCTCACGAACCTACAGCGTTCGTTGAACGCTCTCCCTAGCGCGGACGGATGAAGCCGACGATGTCCTTGGTGATGCGCATGGTCTCGTCGGCGATGCCGCGGGCGCGGTTGGCGCCGTCGGCCAGCACCGCGTCGACATGGCCGGGATCGGCGACCAGCTTCTTCATCTCGGAGGCGATCGGCGCCAGTTTTGCGACGCACACCTCGACCAGCGCGTTCTTGAAGCTGGAGAATTGCCCGCCGCCGAACTGCGTCAGCACCTCCTGCTTGGAGATGCCGGCGAGCGCGGCGTAGATGCCGACCAGATTGTCGGCCTCGGGCCGCGGCTCCAGGCCCTTCTCCTCCGACGGCAGCGGCTCCGGATCGGTCTTCGCCTTGCGGATCTTCTGCGCGATGGTATCGGCGTCGTCGGTGAGGTTGATGCGCGAATTGTCCGAGGCGTCCGATTTCGACATCTTCTTGGTGCCGTCGCGCAGGCTCATCACCCGGGTCGCTGGCCCCGTGATCAGCGGCTCGGGCTGCGGGAAGAGCAGGCCGTCGGCAAAGCCGTGGCCGCGGATCGAATCCGCGAAGTCGTTGTTGAATTTCTGCGCGATATCCCGCGACAGCTCCAGATGCTGCTTCTGGTCTTCGCCGACCGGCACATGGGTCGCGCGGTACAGCAGGATGTCGGCGGCCATCAGCACCGGATAATCGTAGAGGCCGATGGAGGCGTTCTCGCGGTCCTTGCCGGCCTTCTCCTTGAACTGCGTCATGCGGTTCAGCCAGCCGATCCGGGCGACGCAGTTGAAGATCCAGGTCAGCTCGGCATGGCCGGCGATCTGGCTCTGGTTGAACACGATGTGCTTCCTGGCATCGATGCCGGAGGCGATGAAGGCCGCGGTCACTTCGCGGGTGTTGCGCGCGAGCTCGGCCGGGCCGCCCCAGACCTCAACGCCCTGCGTGATCGCATGCATGTCGACGACGCAATAGATGCAGTTATGGGTCTGCTGCATCTTCACGAAGTTGACGATGGCGCCGAGATAGTTGCCGAGGTGCAGATTGCCCGTCGGCTGGACGCCTGAGAAAACCCGTTCAACGAACGCCATGGTCTCGATTCCCGGAAATGGTCGGCTTCAGAAGCGTTTTCGAGCGAAGTGGGCACCGGTTCGCGTGAAGAAAACGCGTCAAACTAGAGTCCAGAGCCCCGTTCCGATTCCATCGGAACGGAAAAAGGCTCTGGCGGCGTCGTTTGCCATTTAAGCACCGTCCGCGCAAGTCAGGCGGGGCGCCTTTGCCTGACGGCGTTAACCGCCTCGCGCCAGCCGGTGACGCCGAAAAGCTGCAAGAACAGCCCGTAGCCGGCAATACCGGCTGCGATCAGGGCGAGGAGGGAGGCGGCCTGCACCAAACCGTGGCTGCCCGTCGGCAGGGCACCCGCCGTGAGCCACAGCAGCACGCCCATCGCAAGCGCCGCGCCCAGGATGCGCGGCAGCCGGCGGCGCGCGTCGGCGTCGATCGAGAAGCCGAAGCTCGCGGCGCCCTTGCGGGTCAGCGCCAGCGCATTGCTCCAGGCGCCGAGCGCAATGCCCGCGGCAATTCCGCTCGCCCCGAAGATATGGCCGAACAGGAAGGCGGCCGCGATCGCGACCACAATGGCCTTCAGCGTCGCAAACAGCGGCGTCAGCGTGTCCTCGCGCGCAAAGAACGCTGGCGACAGCGCCTTCACCAGCACATGCGCCGGCAGCGCGAGCGTCAGCCAGACCAGGGCCTGCGCGGTGGCCGCGGTATCCGCTGCGGTGAACGCGCCATGCTCGAACAGCATCCGCACGATCGGGCCGCTCAGCACCATCAGGCCGAGCGTCGCCGGCAGCGCCAGCCCGGCCGCAAGCTCCAGCGCGCGCGATTCGGCATGCGCGATCGCGATGGGTTCGCCGCTGCGCACGGCGCGCGTCATCTCCGGGATCAGCACGCTGCCCATGGCGACGCCGACAATGCCGAGCGGCAGCTCGAGCAGGCGGTTGGCGAAATAGAGCCAGGACACCGCCGACGGCGAGGTCGATGCGATCACAGCGCCGGCCACCATGAGCCATTGCGGCGCGCTGCTCGCGACCATGCCGGGGATCGCGCGGCCGAGAAAGCCGCGCATGTCGGGATCGAAGGAGATGCGGAGCGGCGAGGCGAGTTTTGCGCCGCGCAGCGCCAGCATCGAGAGCTGCAGCAAGCCGGCAACGCCGATGGTTGCCGCCATCACCAGCGCGGCCTGCACCGGCTCCTGTTGCCGCACCAGCAGCACGGCCATCACTGAAATCAGCGCGATGTTGAACAACAGCGGCGAGAACGCGGTCAGCGCAAAGCGCCCCTGCGCGTTGAGCAGCGCCATCATCACGGTGACCGGGCCGGCGAAGGCGAGATAGGGCAGCATCAGCCTGGCGGCGTCGACGGCCAATTGCAGCGTGTCGCGGCCGACAAATCCGGGCGCGATCGCCGCGATCACCAGCGGCATCACGACGCCGATCACCAGCGCGGCCGCGATCACAGCGGCGCTGATCGTGCCGAGCACGCGGCCGGCAAAGGCGCGCGCCATCGCGTCACCATCGCTATCGCGAACCTTGAGCCAGGCCGGCACCAGCGCAGCATTCAGCCCACCCTCGGACAACAGCCGCCGCACCACATTGACCAGCTGAAACGCCGCCAGGAACGCATCCGCCACCGGACCCGCGCCAAGCAGTGCCGCGATCACGGAATCGCGCACGAAGCCGAGCAGCCGTGACGCCAGCGTTCCCGAGGAGACGGTGAGGAAGGAGCGGAACATCGCGCATCTATATCAGTCGCGGGCCCTGCTGCCAGCGGCACTCTACCAACCCCGTCATCCTGAGGTGCGAGAGTAGCGAGCCTCGAAGGATGCACGGCCCCACTCTGGCCGATTCATCCTTCGAGGCTCGCCGAAGAGGCTCGCACCTCAGGATGACGGAACATCGAGCCCTGCTTGCTGCCCCGAGGCGTAACGTGATAGGTCGCGGCTCTTGTTGGGTGGCGTTAACACAGGGCAGGTCTATGGCTGACGCAAAATATGACGTTCTCGGGATCGGCAACGCGATCTTCGACGTGCTGGTGCAGACCGACGAGGCATTCCTTGCCCGTCACGGCATGACCAAGGGCTCGATGCAGCTGATCGACGAAGCGCGCGCCACCGCGATCTACGGCGATATGGGCGTGGCGACCGAGATGTCGGGCGGCTCGGCTGCCAACACCATCGTCGGCGTCGGCAATCTCGGCGCCCGCGCCGCCTATGTCGGCAAGGTCAAGGACGATCAGATCGGCCGGCTCTATGTCCACGATATCCGCGCCGCCGGCGTCACTTTCGACACCACGCCGGCCAAGACCGGCCCGGCCACCGGCTGCTGCTACATCCTGGTGACGCCGGACGGCGAGCGCACCATGAACACCTATCTCGGCGCCGCGCAGGACCTGACGCCCGACGATATCGATCCGGCGCAGATCGCAGCCGCCGGCATCATCTATCTCGAAGGCTATCTCTGGGATCCGAAGAACGCCAAGGACGCCTTCGTGAAGGCGGCGACGATCGCGCACGGCGCCGGCCGTCAGGTCGCGCTGACGCTGTCGGATTCGTTCTGCGTCGATCGGTACCGCGACGAATTCCTCGACCTGATGCGCAAGGGCATTGTCGACCTGGTGTTCTCCAACGAGTCCGAACTGCACTCGCTGTACCAGACCTCGGATTTCGACACCGCGCTGAAGCAGCTCGGCAAGGACACCAAGCTCGGTGTCGTGACCCGCAGCGAGAAGGGCTGCGTGGTCGTCTCGAAGGATGGCGTCGTGTCAGCGCCGGCCTATCCGATCGACAGACTCGTCGACACCACCGGCGCCGGCGACCTGTTCGCCGCCGGCTTCCTGGTCGGTCTCGTGCGCAATGTCGGCCATGAGAACGCCGGCCGTCTCGGCGCGCTCGCGGCGGCCGAAGTGATCCAGCACATCGGCGCGCGGCCGCTGGTGTCGCTGAAGGATCTGGCGAAGGGGAACGGGCTGCTGGTTTAAGCGCCGATCTTTTCTTGCCTCGCCCCGCTTGCGGGGAGAGGCCGGAACGCATCGCATGATGCGTTCCGGGTGAGGGGGGCTTCCGCGTACTCATTGCCTACGAATTTGCGGAGGCGGCCCCTCACCCCAACCCTCTCCCCGCAAGAGCGGGGCGAGGGAGAAGAGACATCACGCCGTCTTCGCCGCCTTCAGCCCCAGCCGCTGCTCCACCGCATCGCGCATCACGAATTTCTGGATCTTGCCGGTCACCGTCATCGGGAATTCCTCGACGAACTCGACATAGCGCGGAATCTTGTTGTGGGCGATCTGGCCCTGGCAGAAGGCGCGGACTTCGTCGGCAGTCAGCGTCTCGCCTTGGCGGACCCTGACCCAGGCACACAATTCCTCGCCGTAGCGCTGGTCGGCGACGCCGAAAATCTGCACGTCCTGGATCTTCGGGTGACGGTAGAGGAATTCCTCGATCTCGCGCGGATAGAGGTTCTCGCCGCCTCTGATAACCATGTCCTTGATGCGGCCGACGATGTTGCAATAGCCCTCGTCGTCGATCACGGCGAGGTCGCCGGTGTGCATCCAGCCATTGGCGTCGAGCACGTCTGAGGTCTTCTCCTTCTCGTCCCAATAGCCGAGCATGATGCTGTAGCCGCGGGTGCAGAGCTCGCCGCGTCCGCCGCGCGGCACCACCTTGCCGTCGAGGTCGACGACCTTGACCTCGACATGCGGATGGATGCGGCCGACGGTGGAGACGCGGCGCTCCAGGGGATCGTCGGTCGCGCTCTGGAAACTCACCGGGCTGGTTTCGGTCATGCCGTAGGCGATCGTCACCTCGCGCATGTTCATCTCGGTGTTGACGCGCTTCATCACCTCGATCGGGCAGGGCGCGCCGGCCATGATGCCGGTGCGCAGCGACGACAGATCGAAGCGCGCGAAGTCCGGATGGTCGAGCTCGGCGATGAACATGGTCGGCACGCCGTACAGCGTGGTGCATTTCTCCTGCGCGACCGTCGCAAGCGTCGCCAGCGGATCAAAACCTTCGCCGGGGTAGACCATGGTGGTGCCGAGCGTGACCGAGGCGAGATTGCCCATCACCATGCCGAAGCAGTGATAGAGCGGCACCGGAATGCAGATGCGGTCCTGCTCGGTCAGGCGCATGGCGCGGCCGGTGAAATAGCCGTTGTTGAGGATGTTGTGATGGGTCAGCGTCACGCCCTTCGGCGAGCCGGTGGTGCCGCTGGTGAACTGGATATTGACCGGATCGTCGAACTGCAGGCTGTCGCCGAGCGCGGCAAGCTGCTCGCGATGGCGCTCGCCGCCCATCTGCGACACTTGCTCGAATGGAATGGTGCCTGGTGCCGCCGGCCCGCCGATCTGGATCACGGCGCGCAATTGCGGCAGCCGCGCCGATCGCAAATGGCCAGGCTGCGCGCTTGCAAGCTCGGGCAGCAGCGTGTTCAGCATCTCCATATAGGCCGAGGTCTTGAACGCGGTCGCGGTCACGATCGCGGCACAGCCGACCTTGCCGAGCGCGAATTCGAGCTCGCTGAGCCGATAGGCCGGATTGATGGTGACGAGGATCAGTCCGGCTTTCGCGGCGGCGAATTGCGTCAGCGTCCATTCCGGCCGGTTCAACGACCAGATGCCGATCCGCTCGCCGCGTGTCAGCCCGAGCGCAAGGAAGCCTGCCGCCAGCGCCTCGACGTGACAGGCGAATTCGTTCCAGGTCCAGCGCACATTGTGGCTGGGCGAGACCAGCGCCTCGCGGTCGCCCCAGCGCGCCCGTGCGCGGTCGAGGCTGCGGCCGATGGTTTCACCGAGCAGCGGCGTATCGGAAATGCCGCAGACATAGCTGTCTGCCTTGGGTGCCAAGATTTTGGGTGCCAGGATCCCGGGTGCCAAGATCGTCCTCCTCGTGGTCGTGCTCGTGTCGCCGCGCTTTTTGCGCGATCTTAGTCGTTTGGCTCCGACAGGACAGGCCCGACCTATGGCGGGTGTGAAAAACCCCTTCCTGCAGGGCCGTTGTTCCAGGCTCGTCATGGCCGGGACAAGCCCGGGCATGACGAGTTTGTGGAGCGATGGGCTCCGTCGTTCGGCGACGGAAATCTCAGGCCGCTCGCTGCCCGCTGCCGGCGTCGAGCCCGGTATAGATGCCCTTCTCGAAGCCTGCGAAGGCTTCCAGGCTGTGCTTGTCGGCGAACGGCAACAGCTGGGTCAGGATCACGCCGCAGACGTCGCGCGACGGATCGATCCAGTAATAGGTGTTGGCAAGGCCCGCCCAGGCGAGGCTGCCGGGGCTGCGGCCTTCCGGCGTCTTGGCGGTGTTGATCAGGAAGCTCAGCCCCCACTTCTTCACCTGATCGGGATAGAGGTCGACGTCGTTGGTGTAGGGCGGCGCCGCCGTCGTCATCTTGACGACATTGATGTCGCCCATCTGGTTCTGCCCCATGGCCGCGACGGTCTCGGCCTTCAGCAGCTGGTTGCCGTTGCCTTTGCCCTTGTTGAGGATCATCTGGCAGAACTTGATGTAGTCGGCCGCGGTCGAATAGAGGCCGCCGCCACCCATGTGGAATTCAGGATTCTGCTCGAGCTCGAACGGGATTGCCGCGAGCGCGCCGTCCTCGCCGCGCGCATGCATGCCGACCAGCCGCTTGCGCATGTCGTCGGATATCTTGAAGCCGGTGTCGCTCATGCCGAGCGGCGCGAACATGTGGTCGCGCAAATACGCATCGAGCTTCTTGCCGCTCGCCGCCTCCACCGCCTTGCCGACGAAGTCGATATTGATGCCGTATTCCCAGCGTGTGCCGGGCTCGTTGGCGAGCGGCGTCTTCAGCGCGGCATTGAGGCACGAGATGATCCCGGGCGTGCCGGTCTTTTCCATGTATTTGCCCATGTCGGCGTTCCACAGGTCGTAGCAAAAGCCGGCGGTGTGGGTCATGAGCTGGCGCAGCGTGATCGGCGTTTTCGCCGGCCGCAGCTTTGGCTCGCCCT
This sequence comes from Bradyrhizobium sp. 27S5, assembly GCF_037217225.1. Taxonomy (NCBI): domain Bacteria; kingdom Pseudomonadati; phylum Pseudomonadota; class Alphaproteobacteria; order Hyphomicrobiales; family Nitrobacteraceae; genus Bradyrhizobium; species Bradyrhizobium sp. 27S5. Next base: position 8,861,597 of record NZ_CP147714.1, on the reverse strand, counting down.
TGGTGTCGAAGCCTTCCAGCACCTGTGGTGCGGCGAGATCGGGCAGCAGCTTGCCGATCGGCTCATCGAGCGAGAGTTTGCCCTGCTCGACCAGTTGCATCGCGCCCGCGCAGGTCACGGCCTTGGTCATCGAGGCGATCCAGAACACGCTGTCCGCCGTCATCGGATCGCTCTTGGAGAGGTCGCGGTTGCCGAACGCGCCCTGGTAGATCACGTCCTTGCCGGTGGCCGCGATTGCGACGACGCCGGGAATCTCCTTTGCCTCGCTCTTCTGACGCAATACCTGATCGATCTGAGCCTTGCTTTGCATTGGGGGCTTCCTCCGGTGGGGTTTATTGTTTTGAAGTGGGCGGATCATCCTCCGGCTTTTCCGCTCCCGCAAGGCGGGGGCGATGCGATGATGTCGCGATGTCGTGAAGGCGGGAGCCGCGACGGGCGGCCTTGCCTTGAGCCTTTTCCGTTCCGATTGCATCGGAACGGGGCTCTAGATTTTTGTTTTGACGCGTTTTCTTCACGCGAACCGGTGTCCACTTCGCTCGAAAACGCTAACGGATGTTCACCACGCGCGCAGATTTTGTGGTGGACTCCGCGCAAGTCCGGGTGACCTCTGGGGCGGGCCACGGTAACGTGATCGGCAAATTGATTTTCGTACGTGATTTTTTGCAATAACGCATTCAGATCGTTGCACAAACGGTGCGGCGGATTGGGATGGATTTGACGAAAAGATTCGTCATTTCCCGCCTTGCGGGGACGCAACAAATGATTTCGACATGGAGTGAATGGAAGCGCTACCCGCGGCCGGGCCGCGGCGAGAATATCGAGGCGCCGATCAGCCCGGGTCTTTACGAAGTCCGCTACGCAGGTACCGGTGCACTGCACTCGTTCGAGGCAGTCGATAATGTCGCACAGGCGCTGGCGCTGCTGCAGACCGGCGCCAAATCCTGGTTCGGCCGCCGCGATGCGCGGGCGCAGGCCGACCTCGAGTACCGGACTTGCGCGACGTCGACCAAGGCGAATGCCAAGGCCGCCGCCGAGCGCATGATCGGCCGCCGCGAAACCTATATGTCCGGCGGCGCGCTCTGACCGCGCGCAACGCCGCGTAAACTCCGCGCCAGCTCTCCCTATTCCTCGACGCAGGGTCGCGCCCGCCGCCGGTGCATCGCGGCGCGTTCCGGCCTATATAGGCCGCGAATACGCCCAAGAGAAAATCCCGGGAAATTCGAGTAAATCCAAGGAAATTCGAGGAGTAACGCCATGACCCCGCCCGTTGCCGCACGCGCCACGCAATCCGCAGCCTCCCTCCAGGACCGCCTGAAAGATCCGTCGCTGCTGCGCGACCGCTGCTACATCGACGGCGCCTGGGTCGGCACGCCAGAATTTGCCGTCAACAATCCGGCAACCGGCGTCGAACTGATCAAGATCCCGCAGCTCAGCGCCGATGACGCGACCCGCGCCGTCGAGGCCGCCGAGCGCGCATTCCCGGCCTGGGCCAAGCTGACCGCCAAGCAGCGCTCCAACATTTTGCGCAAATGGTTCGACCTGATCATCGCCAACCGCGAGGACCTCGCGCTGATCCTGACCTCCGAGCAGGGCAAGCCGCTGGCGGAAGCGCTCGGCGAAGTCGATATCGGCGCCGCCTATGTCGAATTCTTCGCGGAGGAAGCCCGCCGCGTCTATGGCGAGACCATTCCGACCCAGCGTCCCGATGCCCGTTTGCTGGCGATCCGGCAGCCGATCGGCGTCTGCGGCGCCATCACGCCGTGGAATTTCCCGAACTCGATGATCACGCGGAAAGTCTCGCCGGCGCTGGCCGCGGGCTGCACGGTGGTGCTGAAGCCCGCCAACGAGACGCCGCTGTCGGCGCTCGCGCTCGCTGTGTTGGCCGAGAAGGCCGGCGTGCCCAAGGGTGTGCTCAACATCGTCACCGGTGATGCGCCGCCGATCGGCAAGGTGCTGTGCGAACATCCGGCGGTGCGCTTCGTCGGCTTCACCGGTTCGACCAACGTCGGCAAGATCCTGTACCGGCAGGCGTCGGTCGGCGTGAAGAAGCTCGGCCTCGAGCTCGGCGGCAACGCGCCCTTCGTGGTGTTCGACGATGCCGATATCGATGCCGCCGTCGAAGGCGCCATCGTCTCGAAGTATCGCAACATGGGTCAGACCTGCGTCTGCGCCAATCGCATCTATGCCCAGGACAAGATCTACGATCAGTTCGTCGCGAAGCTGTCGAAGAAGGTCGCGGAGATGAAGATCGGTGACGGCACCGAGCAAGGCGTAACCCAGGGCCCGCTGATCAACATGAAGGCGATCGAAAAGGTCGAGCGCCATATTGCCGATGCCGTGAAGGGCGGCGCCAAGATCGTGACCGGCGGCAAGCGCTCGTCGCTCGGCCGCAGCTTCTTCGAGCCGACCGTGCTGTCGGATGTGCGGCCCGACGCGCTTGTTGCGCAGGAGGAAACCTTCGGTCCACTCGCACCGGTGATCCGCTTCAAGGAGGAAGCCGATGTGATCGCAATGTGCAACGCCTCGCCGTTCGGCCTCGCTTCCTACTTCTATTCGCGCGACATCGGCCGCGTCTGGCGCGTCGCCGAAGCGCTGGAGTCGGGCATGGTCGGCGTCAACTCCGGCCTGATCACGACCGAGGTCGCGCCGTTCGGCGGCGTCAAGGAAAGCGGCCTCGGCCGCGAAGGCTCGCGCCACGGCATGGATGAATATGTCGAGATCAAATACGTGATGATGGCGGGGGTCTGATCCGCGACATCGCATGCCGAACGAGTCGATCGCGTTGTGACACCAGTCGGCTGGTGTCGCCGTCAGGGGGCGGCTGCCGATTGTGGAGCAGGCTGGAACATTGTTCTGGCCTGCCCTCCAGCTTCTATCGGGTTGGGCCAGAACGAAGCGATCGTGCTTGCCCTGGCGTTATCCCGAACAACTCGCGGAATGCAGCCCCGAAAGCAGGCGCGCTGTTGAAGCCGGCGATTGCAGCGGCCTTTGCAGGATGGACGCCCAACGTCAGCGCGCTCAATGCCTCGGTCAATCGCGCCTGCTGACGCCATTGGCGGAAGCTTAGCCCGGTTTCGGCGCGAAACACTCGAGCGAGGGTTCGACTGGACGCATTGGCGACCTCGCTCCATTCTTCCAGGCTCCTCGCGTCGTGAGGATGCGAACGAAGCGCAGAGATCACGCGGCGCAAGCGCGGATCTCTTGGAAGAGGCAAGCCGAGCGGCAACGGTGTCGCTTTGGCGATCTCGTCAAGCGCGAGCTCCGCGAGATGTTGGCCTCTGCCATCCAGCGACCACTCGACCGGTTCAGCACAGGCAGCCACGATAACTTCGCGGAGCAATCCGGACACCGCGATGACTTTTGATTTCCAGCCTACGCGGGTGGCCGCGTCTTCCCGCAGAAACAGCGCGCGCATCGTGACGGGGCCGTCCATGCTGATGGCATGCTGCGCATTCGCCGGCACAAGCAGCGCTGTCGTCGGCGGCACGACATAGTTGGACTCCGGCGTCTCCACGCGCATGACGCCCGACGTCGCGTAGAGCAATTGCGCGCGTGGATGCGTGTGAAATCCGGTCGCCAGGCCCGAGGGATAATCGCAAGCGAATCCTACGATCGGCCGCGGCGCGGTCTCGAAGGGAAGGATCTCCGCTTGTCGCGTTGGCGACAGGAATTGGCAGTTTATCTGCATCCGAACAGCCTAGGCTAACTGCGGCATCTTTCAAGATGTGCATCGTCGCCAACGTCGCAAGGAAACAACCGTGAGCACAGGCCTTTTTCAAGAGATCGGATATATCACCGCAGACAAGCTGGTTGATGGTCCATTGACCCCGGGTCAGAACCGCAAGAAAGCCCTTGAGGTTGGTGACCTGTGGGTCGGGGAGTGTCACGTGACAGCTCTCGACCAGCCCAGCCAATGGCATCACCACGAACAGTTCGACAGCGTGATGTACATGCTCTCCGGCCGGATCCGTGTCGACTTCGGCGAAAATGGTGCCCGGTCCTTCGAGATGGGCAAGGGCGATTACGCCTACTTTCCGCGCCGCGCGATCCATCGCTGTCAGATCCTCGAAGGAGGAGACGACGTTCGCTACGTATTCGTTCGCCTCGGGAAGGGCGAGACCGTCGTCAACGTTGACGGTCCCGAAGCGTCCGAACGCAAACCGATGCGGGCATTTGGCGCATAGTTTTCGGAAGCCCGAAGCGCTCCGGAAAACACCGGCATTGAAAATTGGGCTGGGTAATCGGCTGCGGCCGATTACCCCCTATTGCAGGGCAGTTGGGCCTGAAAGCCTGCGCACCGCAGGCGGTATGCGGCATATCGGATGGGGACAAGCATGGCAGAAATGACGGCTGAACTACCGCGCGTGCAAGAGCAGGCCGGTAAGACCATCGTTGCCGCATCGCTCGGCAACATGTTCGAGTGCTTTGATCTGATTATCTACGGCACGATGGCTGGGACGATCGCAAAGCTGTTCTTTCCGGCGACCAATGACACCTCGTCGCTTCTGCTCTTTCTGGGTACGTTCGGTGTCACGTTTTTCGTGAGGCCGCTTGGCGCGGTCTATCTCGGTAATCTGGGCGACAAGATCGGTAGAAGGGAGGTGATGAGCCTTTCGCTTCTATTGATGACCGCGGGCATGCTCATCGTCGCTTTGGCGCCAAGCTACGCCTCTGCAGGAGTGCTTGCGCCAATAGCGGTTGTGGCAGGCCGGGTGTTGCAGGGCTTCTCGGCCGGGGGTGAGTTTGGCAGCGCGACTGCGCTCCTCGCCGAACACGATCCCCGTCGAAGAGGTTACGTCGCAAGCTGGCAAACAGCCACGCAAGGTTTTGCGCTCGGGCTGGCATCCGCATTCGGCGCGCTGCTTACGTGGGGTCTTTCACCCGACCAGTTCGAAACCTGGGGTTGGCGTGTGCCTTTCCTGTTCGGCGCCGCGCTTGGCCCGATAGGGATTTACATTCGCCGGGCCGTGATCGAGTCCTCTGAATTCTCTGAGCCGACGGAAGCCAAGCAGCCGGCTCTCGAGATGTTTCGGTCGGAAAAGATGCGGGTTCTGGTCGCGTCCGGGCTGATCGTGCTGGCCACGATCACAATCTGGATGGCGGTCTTCATGCCCACCTATGCAACGAAGCAATTCCAGATGGAGCCGGCGACTGCCTTTGTTGGCACGGTGGTCACCGGCCTCGTGATCTTCCTTCTCTCCCCGGTCATTGGCGCGTTGTCCGACTTTATCGGCCGTACTGCGACCATGACGATCGGAACCGTTGCGGCGCTCGTCTTGGCCTACCCGGCCTTCGCCGTGGTGAAGCAGTCTCCGACGCTCGGCACGTTGGTGACCGTGCAAGGTCTGCTGGGCCTCGTCATTGCGCTCTATTTTGCGCCATTGCCCGCGCTGATGGCCGAGATCTTTCCGGCCAGGATGCGTACGAGCGGTCTTGCGCTCAGCTACAATCTCGGCGTGGCCATCTTTGGCGGATCTACGCCCTTCGTGCTGACGGGCCTCAGTTCGATAAGCGGTGACCCGCTTTCGCCAAGCTACTACGTCATGTTTGGCGCGCTGGTCAGCGGAGCGGCGATCTGGGTTGTCCGAGTTCGCTTCGCGTTGCGGTAAGTCTTTTGAAACAGGCGCGGTAGCATCTGGCAAGCGGCGATTGCCGGGCGACGGAACTTCGACGTGATCGCGGCCCTCGCCGACGATCTCTGGCCGCGATGCTACTCCGCAGCCAGCGGCGTCGGCGACGGCGGTGTCCAGCATACGCAGCAATTCCGCCCCTGCGCCTTCGCCTGATACAGCGCCTGGTCGGCGGCGCTCATCAGGGCGTCCGTGCCGGCCATGCTGAGCGAGGCTTCGGCGATCCCGATGCTCGCCGTGATCTGGAACGGTGCATCACGCACGCGCAGCGTCTGGGAGGCAATGCGCTTGCGGACGCGCTCCGCAACGATCCTGGCGCGCGACAGATTCGTCTCCGGCAGCACGATGGCGAACTCCTCGCCGCCGACCCGGCCGACAATGTCGGATTTCCGCTTGCCGTGCAGGCAGGCGCCAACCATGGCCTTGATCGCCTCGTCGCCGATGGCGTGGCCATAGCGGTCGTTGACGTTCTTGAAGTGATCGATGTCCACCATCAGAACCGACATCGCGCGGTGGTAGCGCTGGAAGCGGCTCCACTCGGCATCCAGCGTGAATAGGAAGTGCCGCCGGTTGAAGAGACCGGTCAGCGGATCGGTGGTCGCGAGCCGCTCGAGCTGCTCCGCATTCCGGATCAGATCGGTGACGTCGTAATAGGTGATCATGCGGCCGCCACCGGCCATGGTGGTGCAATGCGCCCGGAGGCGGCGGCCGTCGGGGGTCTGCAGCTCGCGGACATGATCGCCTGCCTTGACCTCGGCGATCCGTTTGCTCGCAAAGCCCATGAGCTCCTTCGGCGATGCATGCGGATCGACCGCCCGCCGCGCGCGGGTGATCAACGAGGCATAGGTCGGACGTGTCGCCGCCTCCTGTTCGTCGATCTCCCAGAATAGCCGTACTTTTTGATTCATGAATGTCGCCCTGAGCTCGCTGTCGAGCAGCAGCACGCCGTCCTGCACGGCTTCCAGCGCGTCGCGCAGTGCCTTCAGCTCATCCGACTGACGGACGATATCGGTGACCTCCATGTAACTCAGCATCCGGCCGCCGTCGGGCAGCGGCGTGCATTGCATGCGGATGACGTCGCCCTTGCTGCGACGCAGATCGAGCTGAAAACTCTCGTTCCGCGCGACGCGCTCGATGCGCTCGGCGACATAGGCTTCGATCCGGTCTGCCGGAATGTCATAGGCGCCGGTATCGCGCCCGTGGAAGATCAGCTCCGCAAAGGATGGATGCCGGTCGGCGACCGCGTCGGACAACGCCCACATCCGCCGGAACGCCTGGTTGATGAAACGGGCATTCAGCCTCGGGTCGAGCAGAACGATGCCGAGCGGCACCTGATCGAGCGCCGCCCGCAGGGCCAGCATCTGGCGGCGCACGACCTGATCTCCACCATGCTCGCCTGACGCCTTCTCATTCGACGCGGCGGTGTCGGCGACCTGCTGCAGTTCGAAGGTGACCCCGATCTGCTTTTCGGATTGCCAGGTCCGCCTGCAAGCAAGCACCGCGCTTTCGCTGGCGATCGAGAGCTGGAAGTGCTCGGGAATCCCGAGCCCGCTTTCCAGTTCGATGGTCGCGCCATCGTCGGTGATCCGGCGCACCACGCAATCGATCGCGGATTGGCCGAAGTTGAAGATGACCTTGGCGGCGAGCAGCGTGCGGCCGCGGATTTTGAGATTGGGTACGGACATGGCGGCGTTTCCCAATGAAGAGCCGCTATTCGAAACTCACAGACGTTACAATGGCCCGAGGTTTCTTCTTGAGAGTTCGGTTCCTGCCTAACATGCGGTTGACGGGAACCGGCGACTTTGCCGCAACAACGCCGTGCTCGCGCGGCTTGGGATGGGTCATTGCGAGACTGGCCGGGCCCTGTTCGGCCGCCGGATGGAGTGCTCCCTCACACGCCCTTGTCGTTCGGATTGGCGACCGCGTCCTTCAGCGGCGCGGTCATCGGGAAATTCAGGTTCACGTTCTTCGGCGGGATCGGCCGCGTGAACCATTTTGCGTAGAGCTCGTGGAATTCGTTGCTCTTCATCATGGCGACCAGCGTCTTGTCGACCAGCGCCTTGAACTCCGGATCGCCCTTGCGGATGATCAGCCCGTAGGGCTCGGTGCGCAGGCTGTCGTCGATGATGCGCCAGTCCGCCGGGTTGGGGCTGCCCGCGATCAGGCTGGCGAGCAGGATGTCATCCATCACGAAGGCATCGGTGCGCCCGGTGGTCAGCGCGAGGAACGAGGCGGCATGATCCGGCGTCAGGATGTTCTTGGTCTGAAAGTTGTTGGCCTGGGCGCGTGCGCTCAACAGGCCGATCGAGGTCGAGCCTGAGGTCAGCGAGACCGGCCGGCCGGCGAGATCCTCGAAGCTCTTGATCGGCGCGTCCTTCTGCACCACCGCGCGGATGCTCGACACGAAGATCGTGGTGCTGAAGGCCACCACCTTCTGCCGCTCCAGCGTGTTGGTGGCAGGACCGCAGACGATGTCGATGGTGCCGTTCTCGATCAGCGGAATCTGGGTGGAGAGCTGGATCGGCTGCAGCCTGGTCTGCAGCGCGGGCAGCTTGAGCTCGCCCTTCACCGCGTCGACGATCCGCGCGCAGAGGTCCATGGCGAAGCCGACCGGCTTCTGGTTGTCGTCGAGATAGGAGAACGGGACCGAGACGTCGCGGTGCCCGAGCCGGATCTCGCCGGCGTCGCGGATCTTGGCCAGCGTGCCGCCGGGCGATTGGGCCAGTGCCGACGTCGCAATCGAAAGAAAGGTTATACAAATCAACTGCTTGAGAGGCTGGTTCATCGGATGATGCTCGGTGGTCGGCAGAATTGGATATGATAAGATTAGATTTTATACACAGCATTGCATAATCGGCAAAGTGATTTTATACAATCGTTACCTAGTCGGATATCTTCCCCCAGGTCACCCAGCGAGAGAGCAGTCAGATGGAACCTGCAACCGCAACAAGCCCTCGAGCGGCCGGACCCCACGGTTCCGCGCCGGATGCCGTGCGCGAAGCGCTGCGGGCTGCGATCAGCTCGGGCGAGCTCGCGCCCGGATTGCAGCTGCGTCAGGACGAGCTCGCCGCGCGGTTCGGGACCAGCCGCATCCCCGTGCGCGAGGCGTTGCGCCAGCTCGAGGCCGAGGGCTTTGTCACGTTCCTGCCCAACCGCGGCGCGGTCGTCTCCGACCTGTCGATCGACGAGGTGATCGAGCTGCTCGAAATCCGGATCGCGCTCGAATGTCATGCGTTGCGCTTGGCGATCCCCGCCATGGGCGAGATCGATCTCGAGGAAGCGACGAAAATCCTGCGCGCCTACGACGCTGAGCCTGATCCGGCGCAATGGGGCGCCTTCAATTGGAAATTCCACGCCACGCTCTACGCGCCGTGCAATCGCCCGCGGCTGCTCAGCATGATCGAGGCGAATTACGGCCATGTCGGCCGCTTCACGCGGGCGCTGGTGTCGCAAGCGACCGGCAAGGAACGTCCGCAACGCGAGCATTACAAGTTGCTCGAATTCTGCCGCGACGGCGAGGCCAAGAAGGCGGTCCGGCTGCTGCGCGAGCATATCGAGGAAACGCAGAAGACGCTGCGATCGGCACAGCGTCAGGCGTTACGCGATCCGGGCTAGCTCCACCTGATCGCTCGGACAATTTGAATCGTCACAGGCCGCGCTGCGGGCCTTTGGGAGACTACGCGTGAAGACCAATGACGTCGAAATCCTGGTGATCGGTGCGGGCATCGTCGGCATCGCCACGGCCTATTACCTCGCCGTCCAGCACAAGCGCGCGCGTCTGCTGATCGTCGATGAGGGACAGCCGATGGCGCTGACTTCGGCGCAGTCGGGCGAGAATTACCGCAACTGGTGGCCACATCCGACGATGGCCAATTTCACGGACCATTCCACCGACCTGATGGAAGAGATCGCGCGCCGCAGCGACAACCGCATCCACATGACGCGGCGCGGATATCTCCTGGTCACGCGCGAGGAGAGACCTGAGGAATTGCTGCAGCAACTCTACGCCGGCTATGGCGAGCAGGCTGCAAAGCTGATCCGCCTGCATGAGGGCGCAAGCCGCGGCTATCTGCCGCCGCATTCGGCGGACTGGCAGACCGCCCCTGAAGGTGTCGACGTCCTGCTCGGCCGCGATCTGATCGCGGCGCATTACCCGTCCTTCGACAAGGAGGTCGCGACCGCCCTGCACATCCGCCGCGCCGGCGATATCAGCGGGCAGCAGCTCGGCCAGTACATGCTGGAGACCATGCGACCTCTGGGTGCGCAATTCCAGCAGGCAAAAGTCGTCGGGATTGCGAGGACCGATCGCTTTGCCGTCGATGTGCTGGCCGATGGCGCGAGACAGACCATCAAGGCCGACATCATCGTCAATGCGGCTGGCCCATTTGCCGCGCATGTGGCGACGATGCATGGCGAGCAGCTTCCGATCGTCAACGTGCTGCAGCAGAAGATCGCGTTCGCCGACCGCAACCGGGCGGTCGATCGCAAAATGCCGTTTGCGATTGATCTCGACGGCCAGACCCTGGCCTGGTCCGATGACGAGCGCGAGGCGCTGTCCGCGGCGCCGGAATTTTCGCGCCTGCTGCAGCCAATGCCGGGCAGCATCCATTGCCGGCCTGATGGCGGCGATCATGGCGAGTGGATCAAGCTCGGTTGGGCCTTCAATGCCGAGCAGACCACGGAGCCGGTCCGCGAGCCGGAGCTGAATCCCTATTTCCCCGAGGTGGTGTTGCGCGCCGCGAGCCGGCTGCAGCCACGGCTCGCGCGCTATCTCGGCGCGCTGCCGCGCGACCGCGTGCATTATGGCGGCTACTATCCGATGACGAAGGAGAACTGGCCGCTGATCGGGGCGGCGAAGACATCAGGCGTGTTCCTTGCCACCGCGCTGTCCGGCTACGGCACGATGGGCGCGTGTGCCACTGGCGATCTCTGTGCCCGCGCGGTGGTCGGTGCGCCCGTGCCGGCCTTCGCCCGCAGCCTCTCGCTCGCGCGCTATCAGGACAAGGCGCTGATGGACGAACTCGCGGCAAGCGAAAGCCGCGGATTGCTGTAGTTTAAACCGACCTTCGTAGCCCGGATGCAGCGAAGCGAAATCCGGGGTTCTTGTAACCGCGCACACTCCCGGACGCGCTCAGCTTCATCCGCGCCTGTCGTGTGCGAAGCGATCCACGACGAGCCGACGCACGGGCACTGACGTCTGTCGCGTCGCGCGCGCACTCAATGGCTATCACTGCCGATGAGCGCCCTGATGCGCCTTGCCGGGGGCCCGAACAAGCTGGCCAAGGGCGTTCTCACCCGTTCCGGCAGCCTCAGCCAGAGGTCGCGGGCCTTGCCCGAGATGAGCGGATGCGGCTGTGGCGACCGCAGCTCAATTGGTGCGGTAAGAGGCAGGTGCGGCGTCAGTGCCGACCAGCTCTGTTGTTGCGCATCGATACGCACCAGCGCGAATGTCGGCCGCCGCTCGCGCGGTGGACCAAGCGTGCTGGCTTGCTCGATCGCCTCGTCGATGTCGCTGACAAATCGGTGGTAGCCATACGCGCCGCCTAGAATGACGTCGTGATAGGCGCGATCGACCATTTTTTGCAGGCTGGGTACGTCGGCGAGCCGCTTCAGCACGTCATCCAGATTCCTGTAGTCCTTTCGGAGCGGAATGTAGTGTTCGTCGGGTCGGATCACATTGGAGTAGGAACCTTCGAACAATATCAGCCCGGTCTTCAGTGCAATCGCTTCGAAGAATTTTGGGCTCATTTGGCCCATGCTGACGTTGTTCTCGTGCGGAGCCACGACGCGCGCGTAGATCTCATCGTCGCTGAGGTCGGGATGCGCCCTTGCCGTGGCCTCAACACTGCTGCGAATATCACCCCACGCGTCCATGATATTGGCGCCACTCTCGGTCCCGAGCATGGCTCTCGTATCCGTCATGAAGGCGAACCAGGCGGAGCCGTTAACTCGTTTGTCTTCCTCCCATTCGATGTCGTGAGGGACATTGCGAGCGGCGCATTCAGCCTTCATCCGCTGCGCGATGGTGGATTTTTCGAATCCCAATTGCCCGTACCAGATCGGCAGCTTTCTTCCACGGTAAGCGAGCCAGAGGCGTCGTTCCGCCAGCGGCGTGGCCAACTCGAACGGCAGTTCGTCGGGAACATAGCCCGTCAGGCAGGATCTGAACTTCACGTTCGGGAGTTCGGCGGACGGATAGAACTTTTCGACAAACGGCTTGGGCACGGTCGTGAAGATCGTGTCGACGCCGAGCTTCCTGATCAAGGCGCATGCCTTCCGCGGCATGTCGTATTCGTCCTGGATCAGCAGCACCTTGGGTCCGCTGAACCTGGACACAAGCTCCACGAACGAGGGCGACATCGTTTCGAACGGCATGCGCACCGAGAAATGAATGACAAGCGCATCGAACAATTCGAGTGGAAAGTCGGCCTTGCAATCGAACGTCGCGGCGGCATAGGCCACGTCATGCCTCGAATGGCGCTGGATCGCCATCAGGTGCTGACGGACGAATTCGGTGGCCAGGGCATTCGGGTCGTAGAGAACGAGAATGCTGTGCGATCTGGTGTGGATGACGCTGTGCATCGGCTGGCGGCTGCTTCAACGATCTCCGGAATGCCGGTCTCGCAGGATGGAAATGGCCGGCGTCGGCCAATCGAACGGGTTGCCGTACCGCGTGAGATAGTCCTCGACGGTCGGGAAATAGTACAGGAGATCGGATGGTCGGAATTGCCCCTCCAGCAGTGCCGTAATGAAGACAATTCTCGAAGCGTTGAGTTGTTCCGTCGCGCCGATGATCGCGATCGCATCAGCCGGAACCGGCTTGCCCGATGCGATATCGTCAAAGCTCGCGATGCAGGCGATGCCCAGGGTCGGATCGATTGCCAGATGCGGCGTCTTGCCGGGTTCGCTCAGGAACAGCATCTGATGATTTCCGACGGCGCCTCCGTCCCATCCGACAAAGGAGAGCGGCCTGCGATCTGCTTCGCCGAGGAGAAGACGCGAGAAGTAATAGGTCAGCAGGCCGTAGTTCGAGCAGTCGAGATGCTCCGAGCGCAGCAGCTCACTGTAGTCCTGCGACGAGCATCCTTTGCCGTAGGGCTTGAGATTATGCGCCGCAGTTGAGGCAAACACGTATAAGAGATCCGCGCGGGTCAGCCCCGACCAGGATTGCGGCAAACAGCGCTGCATGTGTTCCAGCGCCGTCGCTGAAACATCCCGCAGAACATCCGGTCGCTCGGACATCGCATCGCCGGTGATTGCGCCGAGGCGAGGCAATTCGACGATCTTGATCTGAGATAGTGCGCGCGTTGTCCGTAGCGAAGATATTTTTTTTGCGAAACGAAGAAACATTTTGAAATTGAAGGCTGGCGAAAATATTTCGCTCCGCCTTCTTACTTCAATAAGCCGCTCCATGACAGTCGCCGCCCCGGGATTGTGTCATCTCAACGATGCAATTCGGCGAGCGGGTTGTCAGGTTAAAAATCGGCAAAGCTTCTCATGGCAGCATGTGATCTTGTCCTACGGCGTGGTCACACTTCCCGCGCGCGCGGCGCAACGTGCTGATCGCTCGGCTGAATCGGCTTCACGCCCGCGGCAGGCGCTGCGGCCTCTGCTGCGTGGAGAGGCCGCCTCGCATCCGTCGGAACAGATGATCTTATTCCTTGCCGAAGGCGCCGTGACGACCGACGCCGGAGGCGAAGCGCGTTGCGCCCGACAGCGTCTCGCCCGAGGCGATCACATCGAGCCCGCCGCGCATCTCGTTCCTGATCGCCTCTTCCTCGTCGAGGTCCCACTGCCGCAGCGCCGACAAGCGGTCGGCGCGCATGCAGTTTTGCGGAAAGCGGGCGATGTCATTGGCAAGCGCGATCGCGTGCGCGCGCGTCTCGCCCTTCGGCACCAATCGGTTGGCGAGGCCCATGCGATGCGCCTCCGCGCCGCCGACCGGGCGTCCGGTGAGGATCAGATCGATCGCCTGCGAATGGCCGATCAGCCGCGGCAGGCGGATGGTGCCGAGATCGATCAGCGGCACGCCGAAGCGGCGGCAGAACACGCCGAAGGTCGCGTCCTCGGCAACCACGCGCATGTCGGCCCACAGCGCGAGCTCCATGCCGCCAGCCACCGCAAAACCCTCGATCGCGGCGATCACGGGTTTCGAAAGCCGCAGCCGGCTCGGTCCCATCGGCGCGATCGTGTTGTGGCCGCCGACCTCGCGCTTCTTGTTTGGGTCGCCTGCCGCCACCGCCTTCAAATCGGCGCCGGCACAAAAATAGCCGCCGGTGCCGGTGAACACCGCGACCGACGCGCTCGCATCGGCGTCGAAGGCAAGAAACGCGTCATACAGTTTGCGCGCGGTGGCGCCGTCGACGGCGTTGCGGTTGTGCGGACGGTTGATGGAAATGATTGTGATCGGGCCATCGCGCTCGACGAGCACGGTATCGGCATCGGACATGGGGCGCTCCCTGGGCTGTTCTTGTTGTGCCCAGAGAGTGACATCAGTGGCGAGGTGCGCGCAATCCCGTGACAGACAGCACAATTCCGTAGGGTGGACGTCGCGGCGCACGCCGTTCTTTCCCCGTCATCCTGAGGTGCGAGCGGAGCGAGCCTCGAAGGATGCTCGGCCTCGCTGGTGGCCGTCGACCCTTCGAGGCTCGCTTTCGCGAGCACCTCAGGGTGACGGTGATAGATCAAAAGTGACGGTGATAGATCGAATATGAGGACGGTAGCTAAACCTTCAGCTCGGTCCCCGTCACGCGGCGATATGCTTCAAGGTATCGCTTGCTGGTCGCGTCCACCACGCTGGCCGGCAGCGGCGGGGCGGGTGCGTCGCCGTTCCAGCGGCCGGCGTGGCGCTCGACGTCGAGATAGTCGCGCAGCGGCTGCTTGTCGAAACTCGGCTGCGGCTGGCCGGGCTTGTAGGCGTCGACCGCCCAGAAGCGCGACGAATCCGGCGTCATCACCTCGTCGATCAGGATGATGCGGCCATCCTTGTCGCGCCCGAACTCGAATTTCGTGTCCGCGATGATGATGCCGCGGGCGCGGCTGGTCTGTTCGCCATAGCCGTAGACGTCGCGCGCCATCTTCTCGAGCGTCGCGGCAACCTCGAGGCCTACGATCTCGCGCACCCGCGCCACCGTGATGTTCTCGTCATGGCCGGCCTCAGCCTTGGTCGCCGGGCTGAAGATCGAAGGCTCAAGCTTCTGGCTCTCGACCAGGCCGGCCGGCAGCTTCTCGCCGGCAAGCGTGCCGTCGGCCGCGTATTCCTTCCACGCCGAGCCGGAGATGTAGCCGCGGATCACGCATTCGACCGGGAACACGGTGGTGCGCTTGCACAGCATCGCGCGCCCCAGGATGTCGGCGCGATGGTTCTTGAGCTCAGGCACCGCGCGGATGATCTCGTCGGCATCGGCGCTGATCATGTGATGCGGCACGGTGCCTTCGAGCTGCCGGAACCACCAGGCGCTGATCTGGGTCAGCACCGCGCCCTTCATCGGAATGGTTTCCGCCATCACGACGTCGAACGCCGAGATGCGGTCGGTGGTGAGCAGCAGCACCCGATCGTCGCCGACGGCATAGATATCGCGCACCTTGCCGCGGCCGATCCGGGGCAGGGGCAAATCGCTTGAGAGCATCGCAGACATCGGCTTGGTCTTTCTAGGTCGCTTGCAAAGACGTGCGCCCGCACGAGGCGTGCGGGCGCCAGAGACTATCACAGGAAATAGCTCACTCCGGCAGCGGAATGAACTCGTGTTCGTGCGGAACCTGCGCGAAACGCCCGGTTTTCCAGTCCTGTTTGGCCTGCTCGATCCGCTCCTTCGAGGAGGAGACGAAATTCCACCAGATGTGGCGCGGCCCTTCCAGGGCGTCGCCGCCCAAGAACATCATGCGGGTCGGCCGCAGCGTCTTCACGGTGATGCGGTCGCCGGGCCGGAAGATCAGCAGCCGCGGTCCCTCATGGCGGTCGCCCGCGATCTCGACCTCGCCGTCGACCAGGTAGATCGCGCGCTCCTCGTGATCGGGGTCGAGCGGCACCGAGGTGCCGGCCTGGGCGGTCACCTCGGTGTAGAACCATGGCGAGACCATGCTGACCGGCGAGGTGATGCCGAAGGCAGAGCCCGCGATGACGCGCGCGGTGAAGTCGCGCTCGGAGATCATCGGCAGGTCGCCCGCGCCATAATGCTGGAACGACGGCGCGATCTCTTCCTTGCCCGCAGGCAGCGCGATCCAGCTTTGCAGCCCGAGCATTTTCTGGCCATCGCGGCGCTGCACGTCGGGGGTGCGCTCGGAATGCGCGATGCCGCGGCCCGCGGTCATCAGGTTCATCGCGCCGGGCTGGATCTCCTGGATGTTGCCCTCGCTGTCGCGATGCATGATGCTGCCGTCGAACAGATAGGTGACGGTGGCAAGCCCGATATGCGGATGCGGCCGCACGTCCATGCCCTTGCCGGCGAGGAATTGCACCGGCCCGAAATGGTCGAAGAAGATGAAGGGCCCGACCATCTGCCGCTTGCCATGCGGCAGCGCGCGGCGCACCGCAAAGCCGTCGCCGAGATCGCGGGTGCGCGGCACGATGATCAGATCCAGCGCGTCGCAGGTCTTGCTATCGCCGAGTTCGGGATCGGTCGAGGGCTGCCAGCTCATGGAAAGTCTCCTTCTCTTTTGCCGCGATCATACTCCAATCGTCGTCCCGGCCAAGCCAACGGGTCGGCGCGAAGCGCCGTCCGATGACAGGCTCCGCGCGAGCCGGGACCCATAACCACGGATGCTTACGTTACGAACGCTGTGGCCCCAGCTCTCCGCACCAACTGATAGCGGTGGGTATGGGTCCCGGCCTTCGCCGGGACGACGACATACTTCTGACGCGTGAGCGCGCGTGATAACAGCGTAAACTTGGAAACTGGAGGAGGCGATGGTTTCTCTGATCAAGCCGGGCGCAAAACTGTTGCAGGTCGATGGTCCCGTGATCGAAACCGCGCGTCTCATCCTGCGGCCGTGGCGCGCGTCCGACATCGCGGACAACACAGCGATGCTGTCCGATCCGGAGACGGCGCGCTTCATCACGCCGGATCACCAGCCGGTCACCTCGGAGCTGAAGGGCTGGCGCAATGCCGCCGTCATCTCGGGCCATTGGGCGCTGCATGGCTTCGGCATGTTCGCGGTCGAGGAGAAATCCTCAAGCCGCTATATCGGCCGGGTCGGCCCATATTATCCGCCGGAATGGCCGGGCTTCGAGGTCGGCTGGGGTATCGCCAAAGCACATCGCGGCAAGGGCTATGCGGTGGAAGCCGCGCGCGCCGCGATCGACTTTGTGTTCGCCAACTTCACCGTCGACCGCATCATCCATTGCATCGATCCGGCCAACGTCGCCTCGCAGGCCGTGGCGCGGTGGCTCGGCGCTGTCAACGAGGGCCCGGGCCAACTTGAGGGCGATGTCGTCGATATCTGGGTGACGACGCGCGATCGTTGGCAGCGCGAGCCATCTTGAAAAAACCAGTCCAACCGACGATTGTTCGGCGATGACATCGGCCGCACTCGAACTCTCCCTGCGCAGCGCCACCGTGGCGCTGCTGCTGGTGCTAACGGCCTTGCTG
Source organism: Bradyrhizobium sp. 27S5 (assembly GCF_037217225.1). NCBI lineage: Bacteria > Pseudomonadati > Pseudomonadota > Alphaproteobacteria > Hyphomicrobiales > Nitrobacteraceae > Bradyrhizobium > Bradyrhizobium sp. 27S5. The sequence continues at coordinate 8,844,379 of NZ_CP147714.1, read as the reverse complement.
CTCACTGATTTTCGCAAGGTGCTGTCCGGGCGCCTTGCGGCCGCCTTCGCGCTTGGTTCGGCCGCGCATGCGGTGACCGCGTCGATTGGTGCCGGGCCGCCGGTCTCGGACTGGCATGCGCCACTGATCGCGCTCTCGACCGGCGATATCGTGGTGTTCTGGCTGTTCACGCGCGCGCTGTTTGATGACGCGTTTCAGCTACGCTGGTGGCACGGTCTGATCTGGGCCGCGGTCGTGGCCTACAGCTTCGTCAATTGCATGTGGATCGCACCCGCCGGTCACGCGCGGATCGCGATCATCATGGTCAATTCGCTCACGCTCGTCTTCGTTGCGCTCGCGGTGGCGCAAACCATCGGATCGTGGTCGGCAGATCTGGTCGAGCGCCGCCGCCGTGTCCGCGTCTTCATCGTCGCCGCATCTGCGCTGTACGGCGGCATGAACGCGCTGCTTCAGATCGCCTATGCCGGCAGCCGCGTGACAGTGGAATGGGCCAATTTGCTGAACGCGGCCGTGCTCACCGCCATCGTGGCCGCAATCACCTGGGCGATGATGCGCGTCGACGGCGCCGAGTTGTTCACGGTGCCGGCGGAGGCCGTCGTGCTGACGAAGCCGGCCGCGGTCGAGGAGGCGGCGGACCAGAGGCTGGTCGATGCCCTGATGCGGCTGATGGCGGACGAGCGGGTCTATCGCCACGACAACGTCACGATCGGCACGCTGGCAACCCGGCTGAAGATCCCCGAATATCGTCTCCGGCGGCTGATCAACCAGCGGCTCGGCTACCGCAATTTCAACGTCTTCCTCAACAACCACCGCATCGAGGAAGCCAAGGCCGCGCTCGCCGATCCCTCGCAGGCTGAAGTCCCCGTCATCACCATTGCGATGGACGCCGGATTCCAGTCGCTCGGCCCCTTCAACCGCGCCTTCAAGGCGACCACCGGCGTGACCCCGACGGAGTACCGAAAGGTGAAGGCGGGTGTGGTGTGAGGGTTGCCGCCGGCTCCGCTGCACCCTCTCCCCTTGTGGGAGAGGGTGGCGCCGAAGGCGCCGGGTGAGGGGTCTCTCTCCGCGGATAGAGACCCCTCATCCGGCGTGGACTGCGTCCACGCCACCTTCTCCCACAAGGGGAGAAGGGAAGAGGGGACTTGTTACGCAGCCTATTGTAATCACGCGATAATTCCAGAATCGGCGAGCGGCCCCAACTTGTCGGCCAGCCCGATTCCAAATCCGGCGAGCGCTCTGGTGCCCCCTGCGGCCTATCCCGGCCACGCCCATCGCGTCATTGCCGGAGGATCCCGTGACCCGTCGAAAGCTCTTTCTTGTTCTCGCCGCCACCACCGCTTTCGGTGCGTTGGCGCTGTCTGCCGCCCGCGCCCGCGATGTGCCTAGGGTCGCGACCGGTTTTGTTGCGAACATCGTCTGCTCGGAGACCTTCGTCAGCGGGCTCGACCCGAAGCGAAACCTGGCCGAGACCACGGACGCGATGCCGGGAACCAGCCTGATCACCTGGGCGATGGACACCGAGGTCGACCTTGATCGCAAGGACGTCACCGTGACGCTGTTCGGGCTTGGCCGCAGCCACGCAGTCTATCGCGAGGGGCTCGGCTGCACGCTCGACCACGGCGCGGTGCTCGCCGATGGCCCGCTGCCGCCGTCGAGGCCGCAGGCCGCGTTGCTGCCCGAGATCGCCGGTCCCGCGATCGTTGCACCACAGACCCCGCAGCTTGCGGCCGCGCTGGATCGCGCCTTTGCGGAACCGGCCGAGCCGCCGTTCCGCCGCACCCGCGCGGTCGTCGTCATGAAGGATGGCCGCATCGTCGCCGAGCGCTATGCCGACGGCATCGGCATCGACACGCCGCTGCTCGGCTTCTCCGCAACCAAATCGGTGATCTCGGCCCTGATCGGAATTCTGGTGCGCGACGGCAAGCTTGCGGTCGACCAGCCGGTGCCGATCGCCGCCTGGCAGGATCCGAAGGATCCGCGCCACGCGATCACGGTCGATCAGCTCCTGCGCCACACCGCGGGCCTCGCGCTCGGCAGCTCGCTGCAGGCCTCGCTGGCCTCCGCGCTCGAGCCGGTCAACCGGATGAAGTTTATGGAGCCGGACATGGCCGCGTACGCCGAGAGCATTCCGCTCGAGACGGCGCCGGGCAAGGCGTGGAATTACCACGACGGCAATTTCATCATCCTCTCGCATCTGATCCGCAACGCGGCCGGTGGCCACGCCGCCGATGTGATACGGTTCGCGCGGGCTGAATTGTTCGGTCCGCTCGGCATGCGCAATGTCGTGATGCAGTTCGATGCTGTGGGCACGCCGGAAGGATCGGGCGCGATGATGGCGAGCGCACGCGACTGGGCGCGTCTCGGCCAGCTCTATCTCAATGACGGTGTCGTCGGGGGAAAACGCATCCTGCCCGAAGGCTGGGTGAAGTATTCGGCCGCGCCGACGGCGAATGCCTGGGTCGGCATCGGCGCGGGCTTCTGGACCAATCTCGGCGACAGCTTTGGCGCCAATTATCGTGTCGCGCACGGCATGCCGCGCGACGCCTTCTTCGCCAAGGGCACGATCGGGCAGTATGTCGTGATCGTGCCGTCGCAGCGGCTCGTCATCGTCCGCCTCGGCCGCTCGCCGAACATGCCGCCCGCGGCGGACGGCGTGTTCGACCTGGTCCGTGACGTCGTCACAGCGACGTCCACCAGCGCGCGGCTCGCGGGCGGCAATTGACTAGAGCGTTTTCCAGCGAAGTGGATACCCGTTCGCGTGAAGAAAACGCGTCAAAACAAGAATCTAGAGCTCCGTTCCGATTCCATCGGAACGGAAATAGCTCTAGCACGTCACACACCCGCGCGATCGTGATTTGAATCTCTGCGTGAGGAATTTTCTGATGCCGCGGCGCATCTCGCACCAGATGCGCCGCAGTTCCCTCAGATTGCCTCAGCCGGAGACCATCATGCCGAAAGCCTACTGGATCGTGCACGTCACGGTTCACGACGAAGCCCGCTATCCCGAATATCTCGCTGCCGCGATGCCGGTGTTCGCGAAATACGGCGCCAACTTCATCGTGCGCAACGGTCCCTATGAGCTGATGGAAGGCGCGACCCGCCAGCGCAACTTCGTCATCGAGTTCAAGGATCGCGCTACCGCGATGGAATGCTACACCTGCCCCGAATATCAGGCCGCGAAAGCGATCCGGCAGAAATATTCGGATGGGGATTTTGTGATCATCGATGGCGCGGAGTAGGCGAGCCTCAGGGGGAGGGAACCCTTCCATCTGTGGCTCCCTTACGCGCTCAATCACTGAGTTGCCCGGCGGGTCAAGCCAGGACGGTAAAAATATTTCGCTTTATCAGAAATATAACTCAGTGTATGGTTTGCCCGTCTCACCCGATCGAGGGGCGCTTCGCGGTCGTCACGAACGCGGTGTGGGATGCGGTGGACGCTGAGATCACGACGGACGAAGCGTGATTGAGGCGGACGGTGAAGTCGTGTGGTCCTGACGCCCTAGCGGCCGGTGTCCCCTTGCGAAACGCGAATGCGTTTCTGCGAAGGCGGTGACAAACAAGCCCAGTCTCGCCGGGGAGAGCACGAAATAAGCCGTAACCCATCGCGCAGGGAAAGCCGGATTGCTCCGGTTACACCTGTGGTCCTACCCCCGTGCTTTCTACCTTTGCACGGGGCCCATGGGTGCGATCGGCACCCGGCTTTCCCTGCGCCCTCTGCGAGAGGAGAGCGGAACGAAAGAGCAAAGCTCGGACGATTCATGTCGCGAGAACGCGAAGCTGTGTCCCCACCCACACTGTCATCGCCCGGCTCGACCGGGCGATCCAGTACGCCGCGGCCTCTCGGTTCAAGCACCTCTGTCTCTGGAACACTGGATCACCCGCATGCGCGGGTGATGACACCGCCTGGATGGCGCGAGCGCAGCCCTACTGCCGCCCCAGCTGCGTCGCCTTCTCCACGCGGTCGAACCGCTCCAGCGTCAGGATCGCGTCGGCGAGCTGGTCGGCGCGCTTGTCGAGCACCGGGCGGGCCAGCGTCAGGAATTTCTGCTGCATCGCCTGCGCATCGGGGAACGAGGTCGGCTCACCCGACGGATCGGCATAGAGGCGCTCATGCACGCCGTCGTCGGTGGTGATCGAGACGCGGGCGCCGAACGGGTGGGTGCGCCCGACCTCGAGGCGGTCGTCCTGCACCACGTCGAACTTGTCGGCGAGCGCGTCGATCGCCGCATCACCGAGCCGGTTGTAATCGTCCCAGCCGAAATGGCCCTGGTCGAGCGCGATCGCGCCGGTGAAGAACATCGAGAACTGGCCGCCGACCACCGAGGTCGGGTGGCGCTTGGTGGCGGCGTCGCCGGTCAGCGTGATGCCGTTGCGGTGCAGGCCGATCTCGACCTTCTTGATCTGGTCCGGGGTCAGATTGTGCTCGCGCCGCATCGCGATCAGCGCGTCGATCGCGGCATGGGTGTAGCGGCAGCTCGGATACGGTTTTACGCCGATCTTCAGCGTCTCGTAGGTGTGGCCCAGGCCCGCCACCGCCTTGTCCGGATGCGCATTGTCGCTGTAGCCGACCAGCAGGCCGTGCTTGCCCTCGACGGCCTCGCTCGAGCCGACGAAGTCGTTGCGCGCAAGCGTCGCGGCGATCACGCCGTTCATCGCGGCGGCGCCGACCTGGTAGCGCTTGTTCCAGGCGCCGTTGACCAGGAACTGCAACGAGCCCGCGGCCTGGCTGCCGGAGACGCCGAAGGCGGAGATGATCTGCTCCTTCGACAGGGCGAACAGCTTCGCCGCCGCCGCCGCGGCGCCATAGGTGCCGGCGGTCGCGGTCGGGTGGAAGCCGCGGGCGTAATGCGAGGTCGGGTCGAGCGCGTTGCCGAGCCGGCAGCACACTTCATAGCCGGCGACGATCGCGGTCAGCACGTCGCGGCCGGAGGCGCCGACCATCTCGCCGACCGCAAACGCAGCGGGCACCACCGGCGCGCTCGGATGCAGCGAGGAATCGGCGTGGGTGTCGTCGAAGTCGAGCGAATGGCCGAGCGCGCCGTTGAGCAGCGCCGCGACCGCCGGCGTCCAGGTCTTGGTGTCGCCGAACACGGTGGCCTCGCCCTTGCCGTCGAGCGCCAGCGCCTCCAGCATCTTCATCAGCGAGGGCGTCGATTCCGCGTCGCGGCGGGCGCGGATCGCGCTGCCCAGGAAGTCCAGCGTCAAAACCTTGGCGCGCTCCAGCACCTCCGGCGGGATGTCGCCATATTTCAGGTCGGCGATGTAGGCGGCGAGCGTTGCGGTTTCGTGGGCCATCGTGTTTCCTCAATTTTGCGGCGCAGGGTAGGCGGACGGGTTTGGCCTTTCAAGCCACCTTGCCGCCGCGGGCAGCAGCCATGCTCCAACTCGCCTGGCTTCAAATCATGTAACACGGGCCTTTCCATTGATTGCGGATCAGGGTGCATGAGGACCTTCGCAAAACGCATGTACGACCAGCTTTGGACCCGCAAGACGCAGCTGGCGCTGGCGGTCCGGATCGCGTCCGCGGGCGTCGCGGCCTATACCATCGCGCTGGCGCTGAACCTGATGCTGCCGCTATGGGCGGTGCTGACCTCGCTGATCGTGACGCAAATGAGCGTCGGTCGTTCGCTGAAGGCGACCCGCGACTACATGCTCGGCACCATTGGCGGCGCGATCTATGGTGGCGCGATCGCGGTCCTGATCCCGCATTCCGGCGAGGGCAGCCTGCTGGCGCTGCTGGTATTGGCGATCGTGCCGCTCGCCTTCATCGCCGCACTCAATCCCAGCCTGAACTCGGCGACGGTGACGGCGGTGATCGTGCTGCTGCTGCCGACGATGCATCACTCCAACCCGCTGGATTCGGCGATCGACCGCGTCCTCGAGGTCACGGTCGGCGCGCTCACCGGGCTGGCGATCTCGTTCCTGGTGCTGCCGTCGCGTGCGGTCAGCCAGATCAGGGTCAATGCGTCAAAGCTGCTGGAACTGCTCTCGGCGGCGTTCGCCGAATTGCTCGCCGGCCTGACCCGCGGTCTCGACAACGACGCGCTGCACCGGATCCAGGACGGCATCGGCACCGCGGTGACCAATCTGCACGCGACCGGCCTCGAGGCCGAGCGCGAGCGCTCCATGCATCTGTCGTCGGGGCCGGATACCGGGCCGCTGCTGCGCACGATCCAGCGGCTGCGACATGACGTGGTGATGATCGGGCGGGCCTGCGTGGTGCCGCTGCCGGCCGATATCCAGGCCAGGCTGGCGCGGCCGCTCGCCGACGTCAGCAAGGCGATCGTCACCTATATGGTCGCGGTCGCGACCGCCTTGCGCGCCGGCAGCGGCCCGGCCGACATGGCGCCGGTCGACGACGCGCTGCACGCCTACACCGAGGAGGTTGGCGCGGTCCGCAGGGACGGCCTGATCCGCGGCCTGCCGGTCGACGCCGCCGAACGCTTCTACGCGCTCGGCTTCTCGCTCGAGCAGATGCGACAGAACCTCAACGACCTCAAGCGCTGTCACGGCAATTGGTGCACGAACGAGGAGGCTTCCGAGAAGATCGTCGCTGATACACCGGAGAAGAGCGCGGCATGATCGCGGACTACGCCGTGCGGCGCGTCAGGCCCTTGCTCTCCATGCGCCAGATCAGGAGGTCGATACGGTCCTGACCGAAGAACGGTTCGTCGGCGAATACGAAGGTCGGCACGCCCCAATGGCCGGACGCTGCGTGCGCGTCCTCGTTGCCCTTGATGACCTGCTCGTAGCGATCGGGATCGGCCACGATGGCCGCGTCCATCGCGGCGAGATCGAAGCCGGCGGCGGTCGCGGCCACAGCCAGGTGATCGCCCTCGTTCCAGCCCTTCACCGAGCCGTCCCACAGCACCCGGCTGATGGCGGCGGTAAAGTCAAGCGAGCGTCCCTCGAGCTGGGCTGCGGCGCCGAGCCGGGTCAGGCGGTGGATGTAGGGCTGATGTTCGGCGACGTCGAGCGTCGTCATGTCCTGCACGATCGGGTCCGGGCGCGGAAAGCGGAACGGGATGTTCTCGTGCTTGGCGACCCGGCTGGAATCGAGCACGACATAGCGGGCGAAGCGCGGATCGGTCCTCTTGAAGAAGCCGGGCACCCGCACCGCGAGCGGATAGACCGGCCGCAAATTCACCGCGACGTCATAGTCGGTGACCATCTGCAGCGTCTTCGGCAGCGCCAGATAGCTGTACGGGCTGCGAAACGAGAAGAACAGGTCGACCGACAGGGTCATGCGCTAGCCTCCGGCCTTGCGCAGCATCGCCGGCACGATCAGGCGGTGGAACGGCAGGATCACCGCGAGATAGGCGCGCCCGATCCTGTTGTGGGTGAGCACCAGCGTGGTCGCGGTGATGCAGCGCGCGGGTCCTTCGGGCGCGACGTCGACGACGAGCCGGAAGTCGAGATGCTTGTCGTTGAAGCCCGCGACCAGCCGCTCCGGCGTTTCGCTGACCACCGGGAATATCCCGATCATGTCGCGCACTACGCCGTCGGCTGCGCCCGAGGTCTTCAGGCCGAGCGGCGCGACCAGGAGATTGCGCAAGGCGACCAGCCATTCGATCCAGCGCGGCTGCCGCGCCACCATGGCCTCAGCGGCGTGCCGGGCATCGAGATCGCGACGCGTGGTCGCGATCCTGAACGCATCGATGAACTGCGCGCCGGCGAGCAGCGCGGCGGGATCCACGTTCGGCGTGACCTCGTCAACCTTCATCGGGCAACCTTCATCCAACCAGTCTGCGTGCCAGCAGGCGGAAACGCAAGATCAGGAGGGTCGCATAGACAGCAGTCCCGAGCGACAGCCCGATCCAGACGCCGGCGGCGTCGAGCTTCGCCCAGAAGGCAAGCGCGGAGGCCGATGCGAATCCCACCAGCCAATAGCTGATGACGGCGAACAGCAGCGGCACCTGGGTGTCGTTCATGCCGCGCAGCGCGCCGGCGGTGGTGGTCTGCACACCGTCGGCAATGAAGAAGGTGGCGCCGATCAGGAGCAGCGCCGCGGTGAGCTGCGCGGTGGCGTCGGAGGCCTCGCCGAGAAACAGCGCCGCGATCTCGAAGCGGGCCAGGATCACCGCGAGCGTCATGACGCTCATGAACACGCCGGCGAGCGCGACCGCGACAAAGCCGGCGCGTTGCACCGCCTCGGTGTCGCGGCGGCCGACGGCCTGGCCGACCCGCACCGTGGCGGCCATGCTGACGCCGAACGGCACCATGAACAGGATCGCCGCGATCTGCAGCGCGATCTGGTGTGCGGCCAGCGCCGTGGTGCTGATCAGCCCCATCAACAGGCCGGCCGCACCGAACAGGCCGTACTCCAGCAGGAAGGCGATCGAGATCGGCGCGCCGACCGCGACCAGCTTGCCCATCAACGGCCAGTCGATGCGCCAGACGCGGCTGAAGACGTGGTACCTGCGGAACGGGCGGCGGCGCGCCGCGAACCACACGCCGGCGAGGAAGGTGGCGAGATTGACGATCGTGGTCGCAAGTCCGGCGCCGAACATGCCGAGCTCGGGCATGCCCCATTTGCCGTAGAGCAAAAGGTAGACCATCAGCGCGTTGGCCGGGATCGCGGCGAGCGTGATCCACAGCACCGGCTCGGGCCGGTTCACCGCGCTCATGAAGCCGCGGAGCGCGATGAACCACAGCGCCGGCAGGATGCCCCAGGCCAGCCCGAACAGATATTGCTGCGCCAGATGCGCGGTGCCCGGGCTCTGGCCGAGCGCGAGCAGGATGCGCTCGCCCTGGAACGGCAGCGCCATCAGCGGCAGCACCATGAAGAAGGCGGCCCACAGCCCGACCCGCAGCGCGCGCCGCATCACGCGCGGGTTGCGCGCGCCGAACGCCTGCGCCGCCAGCGGCGAGACCGCCGACATCATGCCCATGCCGATGGTGAAACTGACGAAGTACACGGTGTGCGCCAGCGCCGCGGCGGCGACGTTCTCGCTGCCGAGCCGGCCGATGAAGGCGAGATCGGTCGTCATCATCGCGATCTGCCCGAGCTGCGTCAGCGCAAGCGGCACCGCGAGCTTCAGCGTTTCCGCGAGCTCGGCCGTGAGCAGCTTGCGAGAGGGGACGACGGCCGCGCGCGACGCGGCCGGGTCGATCTTGTCGATGCAGGTCATGATGGCACGCCTAGCACGGCAAACCGGCCAGAAGGATGGCCAAGCTGCCCAGACGCGACGATCTCACGCAGAGGTCGTCGTGCCCTGAGTTATTGGTTGAGCATGATCCGACGGGAAAGCCGCTTCACGGGCTTCCGGATCATGCCCGGATCACGATCGTGCCGGGATCCGCTTGATCCTGGCGCCGAGCGCGTTGAGCCGCTCCTCGATCCGCTCATAACCGCGCTCGATCTGGTCGGCGTTGTTGATGGTGGAGGTGCCCTCGGCGCAAACCGCGGCAAGCAGCATCGCCATGCCGGCGCGGATGTCGGGCGAGCTCATCGGCGCGCCGCGCAGCCGGCTGGGGCCGGCGACGATCGCGCGATGCGGGTCGCACAATACGATGCGGCCGCCCATCGCGATCAGATTGTCGACGAAGAACATCCGCGACTCGAACATCTTCTCGTGCATCAGGATGACACCGTCGCACTGCGTCGCGGTGACGATCGCGATCGACATCAGGTCGGCCGGGAACGCCGGCCAGGGCTGGTCCTCGAGCTTCGGCACATGGCCGCCGAAATCATCCTGGATCTTCATGGTCTGGTTCGACGGCACGACGAGGTCGTCGCCCTCGACGCCGCAGACGATGCCGAGCCGCTCAAAGCCCATCCGGATCGAGCGCAGATGCTCGACACCGGCGCGCGCGATGCGCAGCGGCGAGCGGGTCACCGCGGCAAGCCCGATCAGCGAGCCGACCTCGATATGGTCGGGCTGGATCGCGTAGGTCGTGCCGCCGAGCGTCGCCGACCCGTGCACGGTGATGGTGTTGGTGCCGATGCCTTCGATCTTGGCGCCGAGCGCGACCAGGAAATTCGCGAGGTCCTGCACATGCGGCTCGGAGGCCGCGTTGCGCAGATAGGTGGTGCCGCGGGCGGCGACGGCGGCGACCAGCGCGTTCTCCGTCGCGGTGACGCTGGGCTCGTCGAGGAACACGTCGGCGCCCTTCAGCCGCGGGGCGCGGAATTCGAGCCGGTGCGTCGCGGTCACGGTGGCTCCGAGCTGCTCGAAGGCCAGGAAGTGCGTGTCGAGCCGGCGGCGGCCGATCACGTCGCCGCCGGGCGGTGGCAGTGCGACCTCACCGCAACGGGCGAGCAGTGGACCCGCGAGCAGGATCGAGGCGCGGATGCGCGCGCACAGCGCCGGGTCGAGATCGGCGGCGCGGATCTCCTTGGCATGGATCTGCAGCGTGTTGCGCTCGGTCCATTCGGCGGCGGCGCCGACCGAACGGCACAGCTCGACCAGCGTTTCGGTATCGCGGATGCGCGGCACGTTGGTCAGCGTGACCGGATGCTCGGTCAACAGCGCCGCGGCGATGATCGGCAGCGCGGAGTTCTTGTTACCCGACGGCTCAATGGTGCCCGAAAGGCGGCGGCCGCCTTCGACGATGTATTGGATCGGCGGCACGCGGAATGTCCCCTAACGCATCATGCAGACTTGGATTCGGACTCGGCCATTCAAAATTCCACAACGGAATCAATGGCGGTTCGGCACCGTAACACAGTTTCCGATGCAGCATCCACCCGAAAGGTAGCCGTGCGACAGCGCCGATCGCGCCGTCACGGATGCGTCATTTGGTCGGGGCGCAGGCCTTTAGATGTCGATGGTGGCGCTGAGCGAATTGTCCTGGATGAACTCGCGGCGCGGTTCGACCACGTCGCCCATCAGCTTGGTGAAGATGTCGTCGGCCTCGTCGACTTCCTTGATCTTCACCTGCAGCAGCGAGCGCGCCTCTTTGTCCAGCGTGGTCTCCCAGAGCTGCTCTGGATTCATTTCGCCAAGGCCTTTGTAGCGCTGCAGCGAGACGCCTTTGCGGGCGGCATCGGTCACGGCCTCGAACAGGTCGATCGGGCCGTGGATGATTTGCTCGATATCCTTGCGCCGGAGCTTGCCCGCCCGCACGTAAATCTCTTGCAGCCTGGTCGCATATTCGTCGAGCTTGCGTGCATCCGCCGAGCCGAGAAAGGCGTCGTCGATCACGGCCACTTCCTTGACGCCGCGCACGGTGCGCTCGAACTGGAAGCCCTGGCCTTCGGTGAAGGTGCCGACCCAGCCGCGCTCCACTTCGTCGGCAACTGCGTCGAGCCGCTTGGCGATGTAATCAGCCGCGGAGTTGGCGGTCTCGATATCGCCGGTGATCCTGGGGGTCAGCACGCCCGCGATTGCGGCCTGCTCGATCACCGCGCGATTGTAGCGGCTGTGCAGGTTGCGCAGCACCGAGCGGATCACCCTTGCGTCCTCGACCAGCGATCGCAAATCGCGGCCCGAGCGGTCGTCGCCGGAGGCCGGCTTGAACACGCATTCGTCGAGCCCGGTCGCGATCAGATAATCCTCCAGCGCGCGCTCGTCCTTCAGATATTGCTCGGACTTGCCGCGCGAGACCTTATAGAGCGGCGGCTGGGCGATATAGAGATAGCCGCCATCGATGATCGAGCGCATCTGGCGATAGAAGAAAGTCAGCAGCAGCGTGCGGATATGGGCGCCGTCGACGTCGGCGTCGGTCATCACGATGATCTTGTGATAGCGCAGCTTGTCGACCGAGAAATCGTCGCTGATGCCGGTGCCGAGCGCGGTGATCAGCGTGCCGATCTGCTCGGACGACAGCATCTTGTCGGGACGCACGCGCTCGACATTGAGGATCTTGCCGCGCAGCGGCAGCACCGCCTGGAATTCGCGGTTGCGGCCCTGCTTGGCGCTGCCGCCGGCCGAATCGCCCTCGACGATGAACAATTCGGATTTGGCCGGATCCTTCTCCTGGCAGTCGGCGAGCTTGCCGGGCAGCGAGGAGACGCTGAGCGGGCTCTTGCGCGTCAGCTCGCGGGCTTTTCGCGCAGCCTCGCGGGCCGCGGCGGCCTGGATCACCTTGCCGACGATTTCCTTGGCTTCCTTCGGATTCTCCTCGAACCAGGCGGCAAGCGCCTCGTTCAGGACGTTCTCGACCACCGGTCGAACCTCCGAGGACACCAGCTTGTCCTTGGTCTGCGACGAGAATTTCGGATCGGGCACCTTCACCGACAGCACCGCGGTGAGGCCTTCGCGGCAATCGTCGCCGGTCAGCGCGATCTTTTCCTTCTTCGCGTTGGCCTCGGCATAGCCGTTGACTTGGCGCGTCAGCGCGCCGCGGAAGCCGGCCAGATGGGTGCCGCCGTCGCGCTGCGGGATGTTGTTGGTGAAGCACAGCACGTTCTCGTGGTAGCTGTCGTTCCACCACAGCGCGGCTTCGACGCCGATGCCGTTGGCTTCCGAGCGCACCATGATCGGCGCCGGCACGATCGCCTTCTTGTTGCGGTCGAGATATTTGACGAATTCCTCGACGCCGCCGGAATAGTGCATCTCCTCGCGCTTCTCGACCGCGTGACGCATGTCGGAGAGCACGATGTTGACGCCGGAATTGAGGAAGGCGAGCTCGCGCAGCCGGTGCTCGAGCGTCGCGAAATCATATTCGATGTTCTTGAAGGTCTCGGGGGAGGCGAGGAAAGTGACCTCGGTGCCGCGCTTGCCCGGGGCATCGCCGACCACCTTGAGGGGCGCCACGGCATCACCGTGGGCGAATTCGATGTAGTGCTCCTTGTCGTCGCGCCAGATCCGCAAGCCCAGCTTGCTGGAGAGCGCGTTGACCACGGAGACGCCGACGCCGTGCAGTCCGCCGGACACCTTGTAGGAATTCTGGTCGAATTTGCCGCCGGCATGGAGCTGGGTCATGATGACCTCGGCCGCCGAGACGCCCTCGCCCTTGTGGATGTCGACCGGAATGCCGCGGCCATCGTCGTATACGGTGACGGAATTGTCGGCGTTGAGAGTGACCAGGACGCGGCTGGCATGGCCCGCGAGTGCTTCGTCGATCGCGTTGTCGACGACCTCGTAGACCATGTGGTGCAGGCCGGACCCGTCGTCGGTATCGCCGATATACATGCCGGGCCGCTTGCGGACGGCGTCGAGGCCCTTCAGCACCCGGATCGATTCCGCGCCGTATTCGGCCGGAATGGGATGCTCAGATTCGGCAGGGGTCTGCCGGGCAGGTTCTGTCATGTGAGGCCTTCGAGGATGTCCCGAATCAGCGGCGCAATATGGGGCGCTGATCATGCTATTTGTGCCATGAAAGAGGAGTTGCGCCTAGCGCAAAGTCTCTGTCCACAAACTATTGAATAGATGGGATTTTTTAGGCCTTTTTCAAGGTCTTCAAAGGCCGATTCCGGAGGCTCTGAAAAGCCCGATTCGGCGCCAGATTCGGACCCTTCATGGAGGCTGATTCGGCGCCTCAGCCGCGCCGTGTGGCGCGGCCGGATTCGACGTCGAAAATCTCCCCTGTTGGGCCGATGTCGATGAAGGCGGCAGGGTCCGCGCCGGTCATCCAGACCTGCGCGCCGAGCTTGGCGAGCTCTTCGAACAATGCCTTGCGCCTGTTGGGATCGAGATGGGCGACGACCTCGTCGAGCAAGAGCAACGGCACGATGCCGGTCATCTCCGCGACCATCGTGGCATGCGCCAGCACCAGCCCGATCAGCAGCGCCTTCTGCTCGCCAGTCGAGGCGTCGCGGGCCGGCATGTTCTTCGGCGCGTAGACCACCTGTAGATCGGTCAGATGCGGGCCGTCGAGCGTGCGTCCGGCGGCGGCGTCGCGCGACCGGCTGGCGCGCAGGATCTCGCGGTAGCGGTCCTCCACTGCGGTCGCAGGCTCCTGAAGCAGCGCATTCTCCATCCAGCCGTCGAGCATGATCTCGGCGGACGGAAAGGCCGAGGCCGCGCCGCGCTCGCGCAGCATCACGGCGAGCTTGGCGGCGGTCTGGCCGCGCGATGCGGCGACCGCAACCGCAAGCTCCGCGGTCTCGCGCTCGATCGCGTCACACCAATGGTCGTCGTAGTTGCGCACCTCGAGCAGGCGGTTGCGCGAGCGCAGCGAACGCTCCAGCGCCGAGACGCGGCTGGAATGCTCGGAATCGATCGCCAGCACCAGGCGGTCGAAGAAGCGCCGCCGTTCGGACGCGGCGCCCATGAACAGGCCGTCCATCGCGGGCGTCAGCCACACCATGCGCAGATGATCGCCGAACGCGGTTGCGGAACCCACCGGTTCGCGATCGATCCGGCAGCGCCGTGTGTTGCCCGCCTCGGCGGTCGGCGGATCGATGCCGGTGCCGAGCGTGGCGAGCCCGAGCGCGCCCTCGACCTCGGCCGAGACCGCCCAGGAGCCGTCGCCCTGATTGTCGGCGATGTCCTCCAAGGTCGCGCGGCGCAGGCCGCGGCCCGGCGACAGGAACGAGATCGCCTCCATGCAATTGGTCTTGCCGGCGCCGTTCGGCCCGACCAGCACCACCATGTCGCCCGCGACCTGCAGCGTCGCCGTCCGGTAATTGCGGAAATGCGTCAGCGACAGGCGATGAATGCGGGACGGGGTCATCTATCTTCCTTCCCCTCTCCCCCTGTGGGAGAGGGTGGCGCCTCACGAAGTGAGGCGACGGGTGAGGGGTATCTCACAGCTCGGCAAGCTTGGCGACAATGTCTTCCAGCACTGCCCCGGGCGCCCGCAATACGTCATTGTTCCAGTAGCGCAAGACCTGAAAGCCTTCCGCCGCGAGGGCGTCAGTCCTGGATGCATCTCGTTGCGACGAAGCGTGCTGACCTCCGTCGATTTCGATGATGACGCGCTTTTCGAAGCACGCGAAGTCGAGAATGTAGTTCTGAAAGGGTACCTGTCTTCGAAACTTCAGGTGCGAGAGCCGGCGATCGCGCAGCAGGCGCCACATCTTGGCCTCTGCGTCGGTCGGCTCACGACGCATCCTCCTTGCGAAACTGCGGAGGCGTTCATCGGTCGGGCGATGGTGCGGCGTTCGCGGCACCAACCCCTCACCCGGCGCCTTCGGCGCCACCCTCTCCCACAAGGGGAGAGGGTGCAGTTGTCCGCGTGGTGAGCAAAATCACACCCGCATCGGCATCAGCACGTAGAGTGCGCCCTTGCTGTCCTTGTCCTGCACCAGGGTCGGCGAGCCGGGATCGGCGAGCTTGAGCACCGCGACTTCGCCCTCGATCTGGGCCGCGATGTCGAGCAGGTAGCGCGAGTTGAAGCCGATATCGAGCGCGTCGGAGGCGTATTCGACCTCGAGCTCTTCGGTGGCGCTGCCGGAATCCGGATTGGTCACCGAGAGCACCAGCTTGCCGGCGGACAAAGCGAGCTTCACGGCGCGGCCGCGTTCGCTGGAGATGGTCGAGACGCGGTCGACTGCGGCCTCGAAATCCTTCTTGTCGACGACCAGTTCCTTGTCGTTGTTCTGCGGAATGACGCGGCCATAGTCCGGGAAGGTGCCGTCGATCAGCTTCGAGGTCAGCACCACATTGCCGAGCGTGAAGCGGATCTTACCGTCCGACAGCTCGATCGAGATCTCGGCGTCGTCGCCCTCGATCAGCCGCTGCACCTCGCCGACCGTCTTGCGCGGGACGATCACGCCCGGCATGCCGGTCGCGCCCTTGGGCAGCGCGAGGTCGATCTGGGCCAGGCGATGGCCGTCGGTCGCAACCCCGCGCAGGGTTGCCGCCTTGGCGCTGCCGGCGGCATGCAGATAGATGCCGTTGAGGTAGTAGCGGGTCTCCTCGGTCGAGATCGCAAACTGCGTGCGGTCGATCAGGCGCTTGATGTCGGAGGCCGGCAGCGAGAACGAGTGCGTCATGTCGCCGGCGGCAAGGCCGGGGAAGTCGCTCTCGGGCAGCGTCTGCAGCGTGAAGCGCGAGCGCCCGGCCTTCACCGCGAGCACCGAGCGGTCGCCGTCGGCTTCCAGCACGATCTGCGAGCCGTCGGGCAGCTTGCGCACGATGTCGTAGAACATGTGCGCCGGCACCGTGGTCGAGCCGGCGGTTCCGGTCTCGGCGGCCAGCGTCTCCGTTACCTCGAGGTCGAGGTCGGTCGCCTTCAGCGACAATTTGGCGCCCTCGGCGCGGATCAACACGTTGCCGAGGATCGGGATGGTGTTGCGGCGCTCGACCACGCGGTGAACGTGACCCAGCGATTTCAGCAGTTGCGCGCGCTCGACGGTGACCTTCATTGCAATACCCGCCAGATCCCTCAGATGGAAAAGCCGGGCGGCCGTTCAGGGCAGCACCGCGGCATTGGAAACCCGAAAAGCCGGATCGATACCGGATTTGATCAAACCCACGGGGGGACCGCAAGGTGGCGCGGATGGGCGGCCGGTGCAAGGGAAACGGGCGCCAAACCGGCCCCGTTCCCCACGTTTTGGGCCGGAAAAAAGTTTAGCCCTCCCCTCTTGAAACGGGGAGGGCTATGGAACGAGCAAGAGCCCCGTTCCGATTGAATTGGAACGAGGCTCTTGATTCTGGTTTTGACGCGTTTTCTTGACGCGAACCGGTACCCACTTCGCTCGAAAACGCTTCAGCCTGACGCGACGGCCTTATTCCTGCAGCTGACGCTTCAGCGATTCGACTTCCTCCGACAGCGTCGTGTCCTTGGCGACCAGTGCCTCAATCTTGCGCACGGCGTGCAGCACCGTGGTGTGGTCGCGGCCGCCGAAGCGCCGGCCGATCTCCGGCAGCGAGCGCAACGTCAGCGTCTTCGCCAGATACATCGCAACCTGGCGCGGGCGCACCACATTGGCGGTACGGCGGGACGACAAGAGGTCGGAGCGGCTGACATTGTACTGCCGGGCGACCACGCGCTGGATGTCCTCGATCTTGATCCGCTTCGGCTCCTGCGGGCGGATCAGGTCGCGCACCTCGCGCTCGGCCATCTCCAGCGTCACCGGCTGGTTGTTGAGCTTGGAGTGCGCCAAGAGGCGGTTGATCGCGCCTTCGAGGTCGCGGCCATTGTGGGTGATGGTGCGCGCCAGATAGTCCAGCACTTCCTCCGGCACCTCGAAGCTCGCGTGGTGGACGCGGGCCGCGGCGACGCGCGACTTGAGGATGCCGAGCCGCAGTTCCTCGCCGAGCGAAGCCATCTCGACCACCAGACCGCCGGCGAGTCGCGAGCGCACGCGGTCGTCGAGGCTTTCCAGATCCGACGGCGGACGGTCGGCCGCGATCACGACCTGGCGGCCGGCGTCGATCAGCGCGTTCAGCGTGTGGCAGAACTCGGCCTGCGTCGACTTGCCCTGCAGGAACTGCAGATCGTCGATCACCAGCACGTCGATGCCGCGCAGCGCTTCCTTGAACGCCAGCGCCGTCTGCGTCTTCAGCGCTGCGACGAAGCCGTACATGAACTTCTCGGCGGTGAGATACAGCACCTTGCGCTCGCCGCCGGAATTGCCGGCCCAGGTCACTGCCTGCAGCAGATGCGTCTTGCCGAGGCCGACGCCGGCATGGATGTAGAGCGGGTTGAACATCACCGGATCGCCGCGGCGTCCTTCCGCCACCTGGCGCGCCGCCGCGTGGGCCAGCGTGTTGGAGCGGCCGACGACGAAGCTTGCAAAGGTCAGGCGCGGATCGAGCGGCGAGCCGCCGAGCGCGTCATGGCTTGCGGACACCGGCGCGGTCGCGAACGAGCGCAGTTCAGGCACGGGGCGGCCGTCGGTGCGCTCGACGCGGCGCGCTTCGACGGGCGCAACCGGCTCCTTCGCCGGGGCCATCGCGCGGATCGCGGAGCGCACGGTGAGGTCGATCTTGTGCACTTCCGGCATCTCGGCCTGCCAGCACGAGAGCACGCGGTCGGCGTAGTGCGCCTGGATCCAGCTCTTGAGGAACCGGGTCGGAACCGACAGGTGCACGCTCTCGTCGTGCACGCTCTCCAGATCCATCCGTGCGAACCAGCTCGTGTAAACGTCCTCGCCAACGCTCGTCCGCAGACGTCCCTTCACCCGCGACCAGCGATCCTGTTCCGTATTCGTCATAGCCTTCGTACTTCCAAGTCTGAGAGAAAATTGTTGCGAAAACGCCGTGCAGGTTTCCTGCCACGACGCGACCTCCAGCGGGCGCGGTCTGCTCCGGACAAAGCTCTCCCGTGTGGCGACCATGCGCCACCGGACAGATCAGCTGTTTGGAGAAGATGCGTCCCGCGAGGTCAGCGCGTACTCGACGGTCTCTTGGGGTGAGAGCTGGCGTCCGAGGGGTTGATTACGGCACCACTGGAGATTTGCGCTTCGGCTGTCGTTGGATCGACTGCAGTGATGATACCGTAAGGCATAAGTCCTCCCCCTCCTGCCGCGACGTATCGCGGCAAGTTGTCAGCTTGCTAGTGTCTTAGTTTCGAACTGCCGCTACCGAACACTAAAAATGTCCGGCGCTTCGCCGCCGCGTGTCGCCGTCAATTCGTTCACTTACTCCGCGTTCCCGATGCCGGATTCCGACGACTGTCCTGGTCTCTCTTGTTCGATCCCCCAAATTGCCGGGGACATCGCCGGAGAAATTTTGACACAGGCCAACCGTCCTCATATTGCTATGAGTTATCAATCTAGCTTCGCTTGGAAAGCGTCGCTAACGCGCACACCGCCGCCGATTTGCACGTCCGCCCTTGGGTCTCAAACCGCGCTGATCTGGAGAGCCGTGGGCGTCGCGAACAACAAATAAATACACCAAGCGCATTTTCTGACAATCCGTGGATTCGACGGGGACCGCGACTCTTCGCGACTGTTGCGGCGTTGCGGATGCGGAGTTGCGAAAGCAAGTTTTTGAATCAGCGCACAGAATCGCGCGTGTCACAAAGGACGGTGCAATACCAAAAATTTTTCATAGAAAATTTACATTTGGTCTCGCGCCGGTCATTTTTCCAATCGCTGCTCAGCGCTATGTGCATAAGTAACTCGCGAGACGTCATTTTTCTCGATTGCTTTTGCAGGGTAACCCCGCTCGCATTTTCAACGCGCGATGCTGCGCGCTATTCCATTTATCGCGCTTAGCGTCGAACAATCTGCGCGAGTGCGATGCGTTAAGCATACCGAGCCGGTAGAACTACGGACACGACGAAACATGACACGCAGTTCGTTGCGCAGCAATGCGCATTGTTCTCGCGCAATGAAACTTCCACGACAAAAGTCGAGACAAAAACAAAAAGCCCGGCGTGAGCCGGGCTTCGTGACAAATGTGTTCTTCAGTCAGCTTGCTTCGTCAGCTCGCTCGTCAGCTCACTTGGCGAGCTTGGCGATGCTCTGCGTGAGACGCGACACCTTCCGGCTCGCGAGGTTCTTGTGAATGATGTTGCGCTGCGCTGCCTTCATCAGTTCGGGCTCGGCCTTGCTCATCGCCTTCAGCGCTGCCTCGCGGTCGCCGCTCTTGATCGCTTCCTCGACGGTGCGCACCGCGCCACGCATCTGCGTACGACGCGACTTGTTGACGATGGTGCGGCGGGCAATCTTGCGGGTCGCCTTCTTGGCGGAAGTGGTGTTGGCCATGGTTCTCTAACTGTCCTTCGGCGGTGATCGCTCGTGGTCGGGCTTGCGCGCACCGGCCGGTTCAAATCTCAACTCTGATGTATTTGTCCAAGGTGTCCTTGAGGCGGCCATGCCAAGGCGCATAATGCTGCCCCCGCATGCGGCACTGTCCAAAGAACAGCGGCGGCAGGATTGCGCCCGCCGCCATCGGCCGGTCTTATAGATGGCGCAGGCTCAAGCGTCAACGCTTTCGGAGCCCAAAAAGGGCCGGAAATCGGGCCTGCGGGGGGCGGATAAGCCGCTGAAGAGGTTGAATTTCCGGGGAACGCCCGATAAGGCCTGACGGCGCTCCGGGCGCGACAAGGAGTTAGGGTGACGCATGATCCGCGGTTTTTTCCGTCTGATCGGCCTATTGCTGCTGGCTGGCAGCTTCATCTTCATGGTCTATGACGGGGCGCGCTACGTCGCTGACCAGAGCCTGCGGTTCACCCAGTTCGGCCAGTTCTGGAACGATATCCATCAGTCGAGCCAGCAGGCGTTTCATGCCTGGGTGGATCGCTTCGGGCCCTGGATCTGGAACGACGTGATCCGCCTGCTTCTGGAGCAGCCGGTGTTCGCGGTGTTCGGCATTGCCGGCATCCTGCTGATGATCCTGTTCCGGCCGCGCAAGCCCTTGATCGGCTACGCGCGGGACTGACTGGGCTGCAGCCCCTCTTGGCCGCAGCCCTCAGTAACGGGGCTGCCATCATCTGCGTAAGGACATATATAGGTGACAGCCGGCCCGCAGGCCGTTGCCGCGTCGGCCGATGTCCCGCCCGGAGGTATCCATGTTGTTCATGCGCAAGACCACCGCGTTGCCGAGCGCCACCGAGGCGCTGCCGGGCCGCGCGACGCCGATCCCGACTGCGACCACCCATTTCGTCAATGGCAGCAAGTTGACGCCGCCCTATCCGCAAGGTCTCGAACAGGCAGTGTTCGGGCTCGGCTGCTTCTGGGGCGCGGAGCGCAAGTTCTGGGAACTCGGCGACGGCATCTACACCACCGCGGTTGGCTATGCCGGCGGCCATACGCCGAACCCGACCTATGAGGAGGTGTGCTCGGGGCGCACCGGCCACACCGAAGTGGTGCTGGTCGTGTTCGACCCGAACAAGATCTCCTACGCGAAGCTCTTGAAGACGTTCTGGGAGAACCACAACCCGACGCAGGGCATGCGCCAGGGCAACGACATCGGCACGCAATATCGCTCCGCGATCTACACGTTCAGCGACGCGCAGCGCAAAGCGGCGGACGAGTCGCAGGCGATGTATCAGAAGGCGCTTGCCGCCAAGGGCCTCGGCGCGATCACCACCGAAATCGCGCCATCAGGCGAATTCTACTTCGCCGAGGACTATCACCAGCAGTATCTCGCCAAGAATCCAGCGGGCTATTGCGGGCTCGGCGGCACCGGCGTTTCGTGCCCGATCGGCGTCGGCGTCAGCGCCGCCTGAGCGCGGTCCTGATGCTGCAAATCGATGGGAGGCCGGGTTTTCCGGCTTCCCGCTCGATCCTCGAAAACCCTTTATTAACCATAAGTGGTGCAAGACTGGGCTTGTCTCGCCGTTGAGGGATAAGTCCGGTGCCGGTTGCACGCGCGTTACGATTGCCGATCACTGCCGTTATGGCCGCGCTCGCGTTGTCTGGCTGCATGAGCACGTCCGGACCGGTTGCGGTCGGCCCGCAAGGTGTCGATGCAGTCAGCTACGGCCCGGCCTACGCACCCGCTCCGGTTGCCGATGCTGGCGGCGGTGGTGCGATCAGCGCATTGCGCTCGGCCTTCGCCAGCGCTCCCCCCGCTTATGGATATGCCGCGCCGGTCGCCGCCCCGATCGTCTTGGCCGCCGCACCGGGTGGGCCCGCCGGTTACGACAATGGCTATCATCTCGGCCCGGGCGACAAGCTCCGCGTCGTGGTCTATGGCCAGGAAGGCCTGACCAACTCCTATGCGATCGACGCCGCGGGCGCGATCACGATGCCGCTGATCGGCTCGGTGCCGGCGCGCGGCCGCACGCCTGCGGGGCTTGCCGGTGAGATCTCGGCACGGCTGCGCAACGGCTTCATCCGCGAACCCTCGGTGGCGGTCGAGATCGAGTCCTATCGGCCGTTCTTCATTCTCGGCGAAGTCGCCGCTCCCGGCCAGTATCCCTATGTTCCGAACATGACCGTCGAAAGCGCGGTCGCGATTGCCGGCGGCTTCTCGCCGCGCGCCCGGCGCGACAGCGTGACGCTGACGCATACGGACGCGTCCGGCTCCGGCCGCTTCGTGGTGCCGCTGGGCACGCCGATGAGCCCGGGCGATACGGTGTTCGTCGGCGAGCGCTGGTTCTAGACGTCGTCATGGCCGGGCTCGACCCGGCCATCCATCTTCAAGAAATTCGCTTGATGGATTGTCGGGCATAGGCGAGCGGAAGCGACGCCGTCCTTCGGATGGCTATGCCTGCCAATGACTGACGCTACTTCTTCAGATGCTTCGCAAAGAACTCCATGCTGCGCGGCCAGGCGATGTCGGCGCTTGCCTTGTCGTAGCTCGCACGCTCGTCGCAATGGAAGCCGTGCTGCGCGCCGGGATAGATGAAGATTTCGACCTCCGGCCGCTTCGACTTGATGGTCTCGACATCGCTCAAGGGAATGCCGGCGTCCTTCTCGCCGAAATGCAGTTGCGTCGGCACGCTCGGCTTGTCGTCGGCGAAGCGCACGACGGCGCCGCCGTAATAGCCGATCGCGGCCGAGAGGCCGGTGAGCTTGGTGGCGGCTGCATAGGCGATGCTGCCGCCGAGGCAGAAGCCGATGATGCCGACCGGTCCGACCGGTTTCACCGCATCGATCGCCGCCTGGCTGTCGCGCAGCATCTCGGCAAAGTCCGGGTTGGCGACGAATTTGCGCGCTTCGGCGACCTCATCGGCGGAATATCCGCTCTGGAAGTTCGGCGTGATGCGGTCGAAGATCGATGGCGCGACCGCGACATAGCCTTCCTTCGCCAGCCGGTCGCAGACCGAGCGGATGTGGTGATTGACGCCAAAAATCTCCTGGATCACGACGATCGCGCCTGTCGGCGCGCCGGCCGGATCGGCGCGATAGGCGCCGAGTTCAAATCCATCTGACGCTTTCAGTTTGATATCTTGTCCCATGGTCCATCCTTGTCATGTTGGGGGTTGCATGAAGGTCTTGGTGACGCGTTCGAAGCTCTAGCGCCACATCCAGTTCTCGCCCCAGTCGCCTTTCCAACCGGCGAGCCGGCCCTTGCGGAATTGCAGATAGAGACGGTCATGGTGCGGGAACAGTCCGCTGCCGCCGATATCGCGGAAGGTCAGGAAAATCTCGTTGCCGGGCCGTCCGCGGACATAGGTGAAGGGGGTGCCGAGCGCGCGTTGCGCGTCCGCGACGCCCATGCCGAACACCAGCGGTGTGGTGTTCGATAGTGTCGCGGTGAAGGTCGGCGTGGCCGGGCCGCCGAACGGCGGCAGCTTCTCGGCGCTCGCGTCGGTTGCGGCCGCCACGAGCAGCAGGGCGATGGCGATCGATTTCATGGCTTGTCCTTCACAGGTTCTTCACGTGGCCTTTCCCGGCACGCCGGCCTCAAGGCTATCCAGGAACGGCAACACCGCGGCAATGAAGGCCTGCGGCTGGTCGATGTTGACGGCGTGGCCGGCATTCGGAATCACCGCCTTCTGCGCGCCAGGGATTTTCGCCGCCATGTAGTCGGAGGCGGCCAGGAACGGCGTGTCGTCGGCGCCGACCACGACGAGCGAAGGCACCTTGATCCCGGGCAATGATTCGATCACCCGCGCATCGCGCTGTGCCAGCATGCCGCGCGCGGCGAGTGCGAGGCCCCGGGCGTTGCGATGCGTGACCAAGGCGCGCTCGGCGCTCAGCGATTTCAGCACCTCGAGCCCTTCGCGATCGAAGCGGTCGCCGGTGTCGCGGGCGCGCTGGTTCCAGACCTCGCGGGCGTCGTCCTTCTTGAATCCAGGGCCGGTGTCGATGATCAATAGCGCGCCCACCCGCTCCGGATGGGCGCGATGAAAGGCCAGCGACATGTAGCCGCCGAGCGACAGGCCGCCGACGATCGCCTTATCGGCGCCGGCGGCGTCGAGCAGGGCGGCGATGTCGCCGACTGTCGCCGCCTCGCTGTAGGCATCCGGATCGTCGGGATAGTCTGATAGCCCGTGCCCGCGCATGTCCCACAATATGAGCTTGTGCCGCTTCGACAGCGCCTCGATCTGGCCCTGCCACATCGTCGAGGTCGACGAATAGCCGTGGGTGAGGATCAGGGGCGGGCCGTTGCCGTGGATCTCGTAATAGATATCGACACCGCTGCGGTTGAGCTTGGCCATTGACGGGCTCCTTCTGTTGTCGATCTCAGGTCCGGCAGCGCTACCGACCTTGGTAGGAGGCATCGATACGGCATCAATACTGGCATTTCAAAAGCTTCATGCCGTTGCCGCATCGCACAACAGGCAGTTTTCGATATTTATTCTTTTCGATCAATTCCAAATTGGATTGCCTCCAGCCGGGAACCGGATCATTGTTTCGGCAACTGTCGCTTACCCGGTGGGCGCCAGGCGTGACCCAACAGTGAGTAGCCGCCGTAAGCGGCTTCCGACACCGGAAGGGGAGAGAGATGCCAAATCTCAATATCAACGGACGGAATATGTCCGTCGAAGCGGCCAATGACACGCCGCTGCTTTGGGTCATCCGCGAGCAATTGCAGATGACGGGCACCAAATTCGGTTGCGGCGCCGGTCTCTGTGGCGCCTGCACGGTTCACGTCAACGGCGAAGCGGTGCGGTCCTGCCAGACCTCCGTCGCCGACGCCGTCGGCAAGAAGATCACCACCATCGAAGGACTCTCCGCCAAGGGCGATCATCCCTTGCAGAAGGCCTGGGTCGCCGAGCAGGTGCCGCAATGCGGCTACTGCCAGTCCGGGCAGATCATGCAGGCGGCGGCGCTGCTGTCGAAGAACACCAACCCGACGAAAGAGGAAGTGGTCGCGCATATGGACGGCAATCTCTGCCGTTGCATGACCTATTCACGAATCCAGAAGGCGATCATGCGTGCTGCGTCCGACATGCGCACCGCATCGGCCACCGGATCCGAGCGGAGGGCCACATGAACAAGCACGTGAAAAGCCTCGCTCCCGAGACGACCGATCTCAGCCGCCGCTCCTTCCTGGTCGGCACCGCTGCAGCCGGCCTCGTGCTCGGCTACGCCGCCGTGCCCGGCATCGACCAGGCGCTCGCGGCGCCCGCACCCGCCACTTTCGAGCCGAGCGTCTGGTACTCGATCGCGCCCGACGGTCTCGTCACCGTGACCTGCGGCAAGGCCGATATGGGTCAGCACGTCGCCTCGACCATGGCGCAGATCGTGGCCGAAGAGCTCGGCGCGAACTGGAAGGACATGCGGGTCCAGCTCGCCTCCAACGATCCGAAGTTCAACGATCCCGTGCTGGGCGCGCAGATCACCGGCGGCAGCTGGTCGACGATGATGAACTTCGACGCCATGAGCCGCGCCGGCGCTGCCGGCCGGATCGCATTGACCGAGGCGGCGGCGGCCGCGATGGGCGTGCCGGCCGGTGAGCTGGTGGTACGCGCATCGACGATCAGCCATCCGAAGTCGAAGAAGTCGATGTCGTTTGCCGACGTGGTGAAGAGCGGCAAGGCGACCAAGACCTTCACGGCGGATGACCTGAAGGCGCTCAAGCTGAAGACGCCCGATCAGTACACCATGATCGGCGTCTCGGTGCCGCAGATCGACATTCCGTTGAAGGTCAACGGCACGGCCAAATACGGCATCGACGTGATGGTGCCGGGCATGGTCTACGGCGCGCTGGTCACTCCGCCGGTGCGTTACGGCGCCACCGTGAAGTCGGTCGACGATAGCGCGGCCAAGAAGCTGCCGGGCTTCATCAAGGCCGTCACCCTCGACGACAAGACCGCAACCACGACCGGTTGGGTCGTCGCGGTCGCCAATACCTTCGCGCAGGCGAAGAAGGCGGCCGAGGCGCTGAAGATCAGCTATGACAGCGGCCCGAACGCAAAACTGTCGAGCGAATCGCTGTTCACCGAGGCCAAGCGGCTGCAGGGGCTGAGCGATTCCGGCGAGTTCTTCGTCAAGGACGGCGATCCGAACGCGGCGTTCGGCACGGCGGCCAAGGTGCTGGAGGCGGAATACACCACCAACATCAACATCCACGCGCCGATGGAGCCGATGAACGCCACCGCGGAGTTCAAGGGCGACATCCTGCACATCTATTCCGGCAACCAGTTCGCGACGCGCTCCGGTGCGATCGCAGCCGGCGCCGCCGGGATCGATCCCAAGTTCGTGGTGATGCACCAGATGTGGCTGGGCGGCGGCTTTGGCCGGCGTCTCGACGCCGATATGATGGTGCCGGCGGTGCAGGCGGCCAAGGCCGTCGGCAAGCCGGTCAAGGTCATCTACTCGCGCGAGAACGACATGACGATGGACTTCTCGCGTCCGCTGACCTTGCAGAAGATAAAGGCCGGCATGGACGGCGACGGCAAGATCGTCGCGCTGAGCCATGACGTGGTCTCGGCCTGGCCGACCCAGCGTTGGGGAATCCCCGATTTCCTCACGCCCTCGGTCGACAAGAAGGGCCCGCTCGACTCGTTCACCGTGAACGGGGCGGACTTCTTCTACACCGTGCCCAACCACTATGTGCGGGCGATCAAGAACGAGATGGCGCACAACGCCACCCCGTCGGGTCAGCTCCGTTCGGTGGCGCCGGGCTGGACGTTCTGGGCGGTCGAAAGCATGATCGACGAGATCGCGCATGCGACCGGCAAGGACCCGGCACAGCTGCGCATCTCGTTGCTCGACGGCAAGGGCAAGAATGACGGCGGCGCGCAGCGTCTCCGCAACACCTTGCTCGCTGCGATGGGACTTGCCGGCTACGGCACCAAGCAGCTGCCGAAGGGTGAAGGCATGGGCGTGGCCTGCGTGTCGTCGCAGGAGCGCGCCACGGCGAGCTGGACCGCCTGCGTCGCCCATGTCGCGGTTGCGCCATCGGGCGAGGTGACGGTGAAGAAGCTGACGGTGGCGACCGACGTTGGTACGCAGGTGAATCCCGATGGCATCCGCGCCCAGGTCGAGGGCGCGGCGCTGTGGGGCATGTCGCTTGCGCTGTTCGAGAAGGCGACGTTGAAGGACGGCGGCATCGAGCAGACCAACTTCGACACCTACACGCCGCTTCGGATGAGCCAGCTGCCGGAAGTCGCGGTCAACGTCATCGCCAATGGCGAGAAGGCGACCGGCGTCGGCGAGCCTGCGGTGACGGTGGTGGCGCCGGCGATCGGCAACGCCGTCTTCAACGCGGTCGGCGCCCGCGTCCGCGGTCTGCCGATCACCGCGGAGGCCGTGAAGTCTGCGATGAAGAAGGCTTGATGGCCTGAACGAATGAAGGCGCCGGAGAGCGCGACAGCTCTCCGGCGTTTTTTTTGCGCCCGACGCCGCAAAAATTCACGATCCGCCGGCGGTACTCCCGGCTGGCTTCATTTCCGGCCGGCCTGATTTCGCTGGCGGATCTTGCGGTCGCTCAAATTGTATCCATTGTGCTTAGCCGCCGTTCAGCATCCCCATTAAGTCGGAGGGAACGCATCGTCAGGTAGCGTCCGGCGTCGGTCGTTACCGCGACGGGGATGTCATGACTGCCTTGGCCAATAACCAGACTTCGAAGCGCCGTCTCCTGCTGGCGTCAGATCGAAGCGATCAGAGCAACGAACTCGCCAGCATCCTGCGCTCGGTGGGCGAGGTCGATACCGTTCCGACCTCTGATATTCCCGAGCAGCCGGCCCGCGATCTCTCCGGCATCGTCGTCGATATCAACCTGCGATCGCCCGAAGCCGTGCAGCTGGTTCGCGCCAAGCTGCAGGCCGACGCCTATCGCGAGATGCCGCGGCTGTTCGTGCTGGCGGATGCGCTGCATCACGCCTCGATGCAGGCCTGGGCGCTCGGCGCCACCGACACGATCTCGCGGCCGTTCGATGCGCGCGGCATCCTGCAGCGCATCCGCGCCGCATTCCCCGACAACGGCGGCTATGACGAGACCGACCGCGGCAAGGCGCTCAACCGCGGCGTCGAGGCGGCGCACGGCGTGATGGTCAAGATGTTCGAGCGGATGCGCGCCGGCGAGCCGCTCAAGTTCGAGGACATCGTTGCCGCCGAGAACAAGATCCTCAAGGCGATCAAGCACAATTCGCTGCGCGAATGGCTGACGACGGTCGGCTGCCACCACCAGGAGACCTATCGCCATTGCCTGTTCGTGACCGGCTTTGCGGTGGCGTTCTCGCAGCATCTCGGCATGCGCGAGGACGACCAGCGCCGGCTCGCCCGCGCCGCGCTGCTGCACGATGTCGGCAAGGCCTTCGTTCCGGTTGCGCTGCTCGACAAGCCAAGCGCGCTGACGGTCGAGGAAATGGCCGAGATGCGCGAGCATCCGCGCCGCGGCTATGAAGCGCTGTCCGCGCAGGGCGGCTTCCCGCCGGAAATGCTCGACGTGATCCTGCACCATCACGAGTTCCTCGACGGCACCGGCTATCCCAACGGCCTCAGCGGCAACCAGATCAGCGACATCGTCCGCGTCACCACGATCGTCGATGTCTATGCCGCCCTGGTCGAGAAGCGCGCCTACCGGCTGCAGTTCACCCACGCCAAGGCGTTCTCCATGATGGAGGAGATGGGCGGCAAGCTCGACCAGCAATTGCTGCAGGCTTTCCGCCCGGTGGCGTTCGGGCATTATTGAGCTCATGTCATTCCGGGGCGATGCGCGAGCATCGAACCCGGAATCTCGAGATTCCGGGTTCAACGCTGCGCGTTGCCCCGGAATGACGTGTTTGACACTAGCCAATCAACGCAAGTCCTCGTCCTTACCTCCGCCTAGATTCCGGTGATCATCGGCGCGACCGATGCTTTGGCGGGTGAGGACGATTCATGGATACGGCAACGACCGGGGATCTCGACATCCCCGCAGACATCGCGGCAACCCTCGTCGATCCGGTCGCCTATGCCGACGATCGCATCCACGACGCCTATCGCTGGCTGCGCGCCAACAATCCGCTCGGCATCGCCCGGCCGGAGAAATTTGATCCGTTCTGGGTGGTGACCAAGCACGCGCATATCCAGGCGATCAGCCGCCAGAACGATCTGTTCCACAATGCCGACCGGCCGACCACGCTGACCAACCTGGCGCTCGAGGAACGCGTTCGCAAGATCACCGGCGGGCCCAATCTGGTGCGCTCGCTGGTGCAGATGGACGCGCCCGACCATCCGAAATACCGCGCGCTGACGCAGGGCTGGTTCATGCCGGCCAATCTCGGCAAGTTCGAAGGCCGCGTCCGCGAGATCGCGCGGGCCACGGTGCAGCGCATGCTCGACCGCGGCGGCGTCTGCGATTTCGTCGAGGACGTCGCGCTCGGCTATCCGCTGCACGTCATCATGGAGATCCTCGGCGTGCCCGAGGCGGACGAGCCCCGCATGCTCAAGCTGACGCAGGAGCTGTTCGGCCCGCAGGATCCCGACACCGCGCGCGTCCGCGACGCGCTAAGCGCGGAACAAGTCTCCGTGATGTTGCAGGCGATCATCGCCGACTTCTCAGCTTACTTCCGCACGATCACCGAAAATCGCCGCCAGAATCCGCGCGAAGATCTCGCCACCGTCATCGCCAACGCGAAGATCGGCGGCGACTACATGCCCGAGCACGATCAGACCAGCTATTACATGATCGTCGCGACGGCGGGCCACGACACCACCTCATCCTCGACCGCGGGCGCGATCTGGGCGCTGGCGAACGATCCCGCGGAATTCGCCAGGGTGAAGGCCAATCCGGAATTGATTCCGGGCCTGGTCGACGAGGCGATCCGCTGGATGACGCCGGTCAAGCACTTCATGCGCTCGGCCACCGCCGACACCGAGCTCGGCGGCCGCAAGATCGCAAAAGGCGACTGGCTGATGCTGTGCTACGCCTCGGGCAATCGCGACGAGGAGGTGTTCGAGGAACCCTATCGCTTCCGCAGCGACCGCAAACCCAACCGCCATGTCGCTTTCGGCTATGGCGCACATCTCTGCCTCGGCCAGTATCTCGCCAAGCTCGAGATGCGCATCCTGTTCGAGGAGCTGCTGCCGCATCTGAAATCGCTGTCGCTCGACGGCGAGGTGAAGATGACGCAGGCCTATTTTGTCAACGGCCCGAAGAAGCTGCCGATCCGGTTCGAGGTGAAGTGACGCGGCGAAGGCCGGGTCACTCCAGCATCTTCCTCAGCTCAGCCTTCGCGACCTTCTCCAGCGTCGAGCGCGGCATTTCGTCGACGAAGCGGATTTCCCGGGGCAGCTTGAAGTCGGCGAGCGCCGCGCGGCACGAGGCCATCACCTTGTCGTGCAGGTTGGCGGGTAGCGCCGCGACGCCGGCCTGCGGGATGATGAAGGCGACCGGCACCTCGTCCAGCATCGGGTGCTTCTTCGCCACGACAGCGGCTTCGCGCACGCCCGGTACCACGGCGATCACCTGCTCGATCTCGGAGGCCGCGACATTCTCGCCGCCGACCTTCAGCATGTCCTTGGAGCGATCGCCGAACCTGATGTAGCCGCGCTCGAGCAGCGTGACGCGGTCGCCGGTGATGAAATAGCCGTGCTCGCCAAAGCTCTCGCGCGTGGCCTTCTCATTGTGCAGATATTCGGCGAACAGCGACAGGCCGGGAATGCCCTTGATCAGGAGATTGCCGGTCTCGCCGACGCCGGTCGGCGTGCCGTCATCATTGGTGATGCGGATTTCGTATTCCGGCGCGGCGCGGCCGATCGACATCGGAATGTTCGGCTGGTCGACCTCGCCGATGATGCCGTGGGTGATGGTCTCGGTCATGCCCCACCAGCCGATGATCTTGACGCCGAACACCGCGAATGCGGGCGGCTCGTTCACCGCGGTGCCCCAAAGCCTGAACTTGTGATTCTTGGGGACCTCCTGCTCGAGCAGCGCCTTCATGCAGAACGGGATCGTCGAGGTCCAGGTCGCGCCGTGCTCGAGCGCCACCGGCCAGAACCGGCTCGCCGAGAAGCGCGGCTGGATCAGGCAGGTCGAGCCGACCCACAGGCTCGCCAGCATCGAATAGGCCAGCGCGTTGGTGTGAAACAGCGGCAAATAGGTCTGGTGCACGTCTGTTGCGTGCAGGTCCTGATGCGCGGCATTGATCTTGGCGCCCCACAATGCGTTGGCATGGGTCCAGAGCACCGCCTTCGGCCGCGATGTCGTGCCGGAGGTGTATTGCACGCTGCAGGGGGCGAGCGGATCGGTCGGACGTTGCGGACGGTCGGCGCTGTCGGCAAACAGCGCTTCAAAACTGTCGCCGCGTGATGGCGCCTGTGCCGGCGCTTGCCCCGCATCATGCGAGGTCACTGCGATCCAGCGCAGGCCCTTGCAGTTCGTGGCAAGCAGTTCGGCATAGGCCGGCTGGGTGATCGCGGCGACCGCGCCGCAATGGCCGGCAAAATATTCGATCTCGGCGGCGGCCGAGCGGGTGTTGGTGGTGACGGCGATGGCGCCGAGCTCGACGCAGGCGAACCACGACATGATCGCCTCGATGCAATTATCGAGATGGATCAGGACATAGTCGCCCTGCCTGATGCCGCGCCTGGCGAGGCCCGCGGCCAGTGCGCCGACGCGTTCGTGGAATTCGCCGTAGCTCCAGCGCCGCGCCGGCGCATCGAACGGGGCCCAGATCAGGAACGGATGATCGTGGCGCACCTCGGCGCGCATCCGGAGCAGCCACGGCACATCGAGCCCCGCAAACGGTCCCACGACGCCCGGCACTGGCTTTGCATTGGTCATATGTCCTCCCGCGCGCCGCTTCAGCGGCTGCTTGCTTGCTCTTGTCGGGTGCCCTTTTGCCACCGTGCTTGGCTGCGGGCAAATGCAGATGTTATTCCGCAAGACGCAACAGCGCGAACCTCAGGCGCGCAATTGCGCGTCATGGTTCGATGCTTCACATCCTCGCCCCGGATAACGGCCTTACGCGTCAGTCCTGATACGACGAGATCTCGATCAGGCTGCCGTCGGGGTCGCGGCAATAGACCGAGCGCAGCGTGCCGCGCGCGCCCTGCTTGGCCACCGGGCCTTCCTCGATCTTGACGCCATTGGCCTTCAGATGCGCGACCACTTCCTCCGGCGTGCTTGAGGTCAGGAAGCAGAGATCGTCGCTGCCCGCGGCTTCATGATCGGCGGTGAACCAGTCCACCTTGTCGGCATCGCGCGGCCGCACATTGATCTTCTGGTTACCGAACACCAGCGAGGTGCGCGGTGTCTTGCCGTTGCCGGGGTCGAACACCTTCACCTCCATGCCGAGGATCCTGCTGTACCAGGCAACCGAGCGCACGACATCGGTGACGTTGATCACGAGATGGTCGAGCCCATTCACCTTGACGGACATGCGCGATCCTTTTCGGTCCAGAGCCTCAATGCAAGAATTCAGCGCTTCGGTTCTGATGCAACCAGAGCCGAAGCTTAGCCTTTCGTCGCGGTCGGTGGCGCACGTGTCGCACTGGCCGCTTCAGACATTGTTTGTTAAAACCGCGCCGCACGCAACGCAACAGAAACGGGCAGGGCGCCAAACCCTGCTGGATCGGGAGAAACTTCATGATTTCACGCCGTACCGCGCTGGGCCTGATCGGGTCGGGGATTTCGACATTCGCGATCGGCCGCGCGTCCGCCGCCGACTATCCGGCGCGGCCGGTGCGCTGGATCGTGGGCTATCCGCCGGGCGGCGCCACCGACATCATCGCGCGGCTGATCGGGCAGCGGCTGTCGGAAAAGCTCGGCCAGCAATTCGTGATCGAGAACAAGCCGGGCGCCGGCAACAATATCGGCACCGAGGCTGCGATCAACGCCGAGCCGGACGGCTACACCGTGCTGCTGGTCAATCCGGCGAACTACATCAACGCCTCGCTCTACGCCAATCTGAAGTTCAACTTCGTGCGCGACGTCGCGCCGGTCGCTTCCTTCAACCGCGTGCCGAACGTGATGACTGTCAACAAGGACGTGCCGGCGAAGAACGTCGCCGAATTCATCGAATACGTGAAGGCCAATCCCGGAAAGGTCAACATGGCCTCGTCCGGCAACGGCACCTCGGTGCATCTATCCGGCGAGATGTTCATGTCGATGACCGGCTGCAAGATGCAGCACGTGCCGTACCGCGGCGCCGCGCCCGCGATCACCGACATGCTCGGCGGCCAGGTGCAGGTGATCTTCGACAACATGCCTTCGATCATCCAGCACATCCGCTCCGGTTCGCTGCGCGCGCTTGGCGTGACGACGACGGAGCGCTCCTCGCAACTGCCCGACGTGCCGGCGATTGCCGACACCGTGAAGGGCTACGAGGCGAGCGCGCTGTTCGGCATGGGTGCGCCGAAGAACACGCCGAAGGAACTGATCGCCAAGCTCAACAGCGAGATCAACGCCGTTCTCGCCGAACCCGACATGCGCAAGCGTCTGGTCGAGCTCGGCGGCGATTCGCTGATCCAGGCGCCGGACGCCTTCGGCAACGACATCAAGGCCGAGACCGACAAGTGGAAGAAGGTGGTCGAGTTCGCCGGCCTCAAGGTCGAATAGGCCTCGCACGCCCGGAGGCGCTAGGATTTCGTTGAGGACGCTTGCCCGAGACGCCGCACTTCACTAACTGCGGCATCTCGGGAAGTCGGAGTGATTCGGATCGTGCGCAGATCGCAATTGGCAGTGCTTGTCCTTGCAACGATGACGCTTGCCGGCGCGGCGAGGGTCACGCCTGCCTCCGCCGATCCCTATGACTATCCGTGGTGCGCGCAGGGCCCGAGCCTCGGCTATCCCGGCGAATGCGCCTATCAGACCTATGATCAGTGCCTCGCGAGCGTCTCCGGACGCTATCTCGCCTGCGGAGAAAATCCGCGCTTCCTGTTTCGCCCGCAATTGCAAGCGGAGCCGCGGCCGCACCGTCGCTGGCACCGGCATCGGCACCATCGGCAATAGCCGCCTGATCCGAGGGCGCAGCCACCTCGCGTGATGATGCCCCGGCCTTGACGCGATCGTGAAGGCGGGCGCTTGACGCCGCGCCGTTTGCGTCTATACTAAACCACATGGTTAAGTTTAAAGACGAAACGCTGGACCGCACCTTCGCGGCGCTTTCCGATCCCACCCGCCGGGCGCTGCTGGCGCGGCTCGGCGAGCAGGACAGCCTGTCGGTGAGCGAACTGGCGCAGCCATTCGCGATGTCATTGCCGGCGATCATGAAGCATCTCGACGTGCTCACGGATGCAGGCCTGGTCACGCGCGAAAAGACCGGCCGGACGGTGGCCTGCCGGCTCACCGCCAGGCCGATGGAGCAGGCGATGAACTGGCTCAATCGCTATGCGCAATTCTGGTCCGACAATCTCGACCGCCTTGCCGCTTTTGTGGAGGAAGACCCATGGTCAATAAATCGGCCAACAAGTCCGCAGTCGCCGCTGACGCCGGCCTCGCAGCGCGTCCAAGCCTTACCCTCACGCGGCGGCTCCGCGCGCGGCCGGAAAAAGTCTACGCCGCGTGGACCGAGCCGGAAAACCTAGCGCGGTGGTTCGGTCCGGGACAGGTCACGCCCGGCACGACCCAGGCCGAGCTCGATGTCCGCGTCGGCGGGCGCTACCGGATCAAGTTCACCGGCACCAACGGCGAATATCACGAGGTCGGCGGCGTCTATCGCGAGGTGGTGCCGAACGAAAAGCTCGTGTTCAGCTGGGCCTGGCATTCGACCCCGGAGCGCGAGTCCGAGGTGACGGTGTCGATCAAGCCGGATGCCGGGGGCACGTTGCTTACCTTCCATCACGCGCAGTTCGTCGATGAGACCGCCCGCGACAACCATCAGCGTGGCTGGACCGAATTCCTCGGCAATCTCGAACGCTTCGTCGACGCCTGAATAGGGAGCATCCCAAGGAGAACCCCATGCAACAGCACAACATCGTGTCGCGCGAGGAATGGATTGCGGCCCGCAAGGCGCTGATGGCGCGCGAGAAGGAGCTGACGCAAGCCCGCGAAGCGCTGAGCCGGCAGCGCCGCGAACTGCCCTGGGTCAAGGTCGACAAGGATTATGTGTTCGACGGACCCGATGGCAAGTTGACGCTCGGCGATCTCTTCAAGGGCAGGCCGCAGCTTGTGGTGCAGCACGTGATGTTCGCGCCGGACTGGGACGAAGCGTGCAAGAGCTGCTCGTTCTGGGTCGACGGCTTCGAACGCATGGTTCCGCATCTCGCCGCACGCGACACCACGATGATCGCGGTCTCGTTGGCGCCGCTCGCCAAGCTCGAGGCGTTCAAGAAGCGGATGGGCTGGACCTTCGACTGGATCTCGTCCGGCGACAATGATTTCAACTATGACTATGGCGTCTCGTTCACGCGTCAGCAGATCGACGCAGGGAACGCGCAATACAATTATGGCACGACCCCGCTCTACGGGCCCGAGCTACCGGGAATCAGCGTCTTCTTCCGCGACGAGACCGGCGCCGTGTTCCACACCTATTCCACCTTCGCGCGCGGCCTCGACATGATGAATGCGGCCTATCACTATCTCGACCTCACGCCGCTCGGCCGTCATGAGGAGGGCTTGCCCTATCCGATGGATTGGGTGCGGCTACGTGACCAGTACCAACCGGCGCCGGTTCAGGCATCCTGCTGTCATAGCTGACGAACGCTGACGCGCAGCGTTGGCGTTCGTCATCCCGGGGCGATGCGAAGCATCGAACCTCAGATGCGCAATTGCGCATCGGGGGATCTCGAGATTCCCCGGCGCGCAGTTGCGCGCCTGAGGTACACGCTCCGCGTGCCCCGGAATGACGACATCAAACAGCAGGAAGCGCCAATGCCCTACGTCGATGGTTTCGTCGTCGCCGTGCCGAAGAAGAAACTCAAAGCCTATGCGCAGCTCTCGAAGAAGGCCGGCAAGGTCTGGCGCGAATATGGTGCGCTGGACTATCGCGAATGGGTCGCCGATGACGTCAAGCCCGGCAAATGGACGTCGTTTCCGCAAAGCGTGAAACTGAAGACCGGCGAAACCGTCGTGTTCGCCTGGATCACCTACAAGTCGCGCGCCCAGCGCGACAGGATCAACGCCAAGGTGATGGCCGATCCGCGCCTGGCGTCGATGGGCAAGGGCGATGTGCCGTTCGATGCCAAGCGGATGATCTATGGCGGCTTTGCGAGCCTCGTGAAGGTGTGAGGCGGCGCACATTCGCCGCAATCGGTGCGGTAACCGGCCGTTAAACATGCCGATCGGCAGGCGGCGCGATGCCGCTTGCGTTTACTTGGTGATCCCGTATACTTTGCAATACAAAGTTCTGGCGAATCATGCGCGACCTCGACAAGGCCTTGGCCGACATTCTCGCGATCCGCAACCAGATTGCGGCCGGAACCGCATTCCGCGGCTACGGGCCGGCGACGGTTGCGGCCACCAGCGGCATCGCGCTCGTCACGGCGCTTGCGCAATATCTCTGGCTCGATGATCCGACCGGGCATCCGATCGCGTTCCTCGCCGGCTGGGCGGCGGCCGCGCTGCTGTCCGCGGGGTTGATCTGGACCGAGATGCAGGCGCGCTCGCGGCGGCATCATTCCGGCCTCGCCGACGCGATGGTGCAGCAGGCGATCGAGCAGTTCGTTCCGGCGGCGATTGCCGGCGTGTTGCTGGCGATCCTGCAATGGAAGTTCGCGCCTGAGACGCTGTGGATGCTGCCCGGCCTGTGGCAGGTGCTGGTCAGCCTCGGCGTGTTCGCCTCGGTCCGCCTGCTGCCGCGCACCATCGCGTTCGGCGGCGCCTGGTATTTCCTGTCCGGCTTCACGGTGCTGCTGATCGCAAGCCAGAGCCACGCGCTGTCGCCCTGGACCATGGGACTGCCCTTCGCGATCGGCCAGTTGCTGATCGCAGCACTGTTGTATTTCGCTTCCGGAGGCCATGATGCCGAAGACTGACATGACCAGCGCGCCATTCGCCTATGATGGCCTCGACCGCGTCATCCACGAGAAGGCGCGGCTAGGATTGCTGACCTCGCTGATGGCGCATCCGAAAGGGCTCGCCTTCGCCGATCTCAAGCTGCTCTGCGGCCTGACCGACGGCAATCTCAGCCGGCATCTGCAGGTGCTGCAGGAAGCCGGCCTCGTCGACGTCATCAAGGGCTATGAAGGCAATCGCCCGCACACCACCTGCCGCCTGACCAAGAGCGGCCGCCGCCGCTTCCTCGATTATCTCGCCGTGCTTGAGCAGTTGGTGCGCGATGCGGCCAAAGCCGCCGGCAAGGACGAAGGCGCGTCTGGCCGCCTCGGTATCCAGCCGGTTTGATCATCCCATTTTTTGTCCGGAGACTTTGTAATGCGAAGCAACGTCGCGCTCGAGCCGGAGGTCGCCATGCGGCTCCACGTCGGCATCATCATGGACGGCAACGGCCGCTGGGCGACGCGGCGCGGCCTGTCGCGGCTGCGCGGCCATGAGGCAGGCGTCGAGGCGATCCGCCGCATCGTCGAGGCCGCGCCGGACCAGGGCGTCGGCACGCTGACGCTCTATGCATTCTCGAGCGACAATTGGCGCCGTCCGAAGGCTGAAGTCACGGCGCTGATGGGGCTGTTGCGGTTCTACCTCGCCAACGAGATCGCAGCCCTGGTGCGCAACGGCGTCCGCCTCACCGTGATCGGCCGCCGTGACCGGCTGCCCGACGGCATCGCGACCGCGATCACGCGCGCCGAGGCCGCAACCTCCGACGGCACCACGCTGCATCTGCGCATCGCCATCGACTATTCGGCGCGCGATGCGATCCTGAACGCGGCCGCGCGCGCCGCCGGTGTCGGTCAGTTGAGCCGCGAAACCTTCGCCGATCTGATCACCGGCGAGGCCGGCTTGCGCGACGTCGACCTGATCATCCGCACCTCGGGCGAGAGGCGGCTGTCGGATTTCCTGCTTTGGGAAGGTGCCTATGCCGAACTGCACTTCACCGAGCGGATGTGGCCCGAATTCGACGCCGACGACCTCGCCGACGCACTCGCCTCCTTCCATCGCCGCGAGCGCCGCTTCGGCGGGCTGACCGCGATCGCGCCGGCGGAGGTGCCGAACCTCTAGCGCACCAAGTCCTAGCGCGCCAAGCCGCGCCTTCTCTCTTCTCAAGCCCGGCCGGAGGTTGGGCTCTCCTACCACACGATGCGGGGACGAACGATCACGCCAACCAAAGCGGGAGCGATCATCCATGCGCATTCTTCTCGTCAACGTGCCTCACCCTGCGATCGGCCGCCGGATTCCGGACGACCATTTGCCGCCGCTCGGCCTGCTATCGATCGGCGGGCCATTGATCGACGACGGACACGACGTTCGTCTGCTCGATGCCGAGTTCGGGCCGATGCCGGTCGAAGCCATCGTGGCGGAGGCATCGCGGTTTTCGCCGGATGCCGTCCTGTTCGGTCATTCCGGCTCGACGTCGGGCCATCCTGTCATCGCCGAGGTCGCGCAGGCCGTCGTCAAGGCCGTGCCCAATGTGCGGATCGTCTATGGCGGGGTGTTTCCAACCTATCATTGGCGCGAGATCCTGCGCGAGGAGCGCTACGTCACCGCGATCGTGCGCGGCGAGGGCGAAGAGACCGCGCGGCGTCTGATGCGGGCGCTGGAGACCGGCGGCGATCTGCGCATCATCAACGGCATCGCATTCCGCGATGACTATGGGCCGCGCGTGACACCGCCTGCGCCTGTGATCCGCGATCTCGACGCCTATCGCGTCGGCTGGGAATTGATCGATCATAACAGCTACAGCTATTGGGGCGGCCTGCGCGCCGTCGTCGTGCAGTTCTCGCGCGGCTGCCCGCATCTCTGCAATTATTGCGGTCAGCGCGGTTTCTGGACGCGATGGCGCCATCGCGATCCCGTGCGTTTCGCCAAAGAGCTGGTGCGACTTCATCGCGAGCACGGCGTCAGGGTGGTCAACTTCGCCGACGAGAATCCGACCGTCTCGAAGAAGGCCTGGCGGACCTTCCTCGAGGCTCTGATCGCGGAGAATGTCGACCTGATCCTGGTCGGCTCGACTCGCGCCGACGACATCGTGCGCGATGCCGACATCCTGCATCTCTACAAGAAGGCGGGCTGGCAGCGCTTCCTGCTCGGCATGGAGAACACCGACGAGAAGACGCTGGAGCTGATCCGCAAGGGCGCGACCACCACGATCGATCGCGAGGCGATCCGCCTGATGCGTCAGCACGGCATCCTGTCGATGGCAACCTGGGTGGTCGGCTTCGAGGAAGAGACCGATCGCGATCATTGGCGCGGGCTGCGGCAGCTTCTGTCCTACGACCCCGATCAGATCCAGATGCTCTACGTCACGCCGCATCGCTGGACGCCGTATTTCCGTCTCGCGGCCGAGCGGCGTGTGATTCAGACCGATCGCCGGCTCTGGGATTACAAGCATCAGGTGCTTGCGACACGGCACATGCCGCCGTGGCGCGTGCTGCTCTGGTTCAAGTTCACCGAGATGGTGCTGCAAAGCCGCCCGAAGGCCCTGCTCCGCGTGCTGTTTCATCGCGATGCCGGACTTCGCCATGCGATGCGCTGGTACACGCAGATGGGGCGCCGGGTCTGGCCGCACGAAATTCTCGGCTTCCTGCGCGACAAAAGGCTGAAGAAAGGGCCGACGGTGCAGGAATTTTGGGGCGCGCCACAGGATATGGAAGAGGAATCGATGTCGTCGCAGCGGCCCGAGCGCCGCGTCGGGACATCGCGTGCAGCGTAAGTCGATACCGTTGCGCCGGGTCTGGATAACTGGCGCTGGTGACTGGACCTTGGAGTCATCAGCGCGATAATTTCCGGATCGGCTGCGCAGAACAAAAAGAACCGTGGCGGTCGAGGCGTCGAGTTGAGCATCCAGGTTGCGATTCTGAAAATATTGGCCAGTCACGTCAGCGGCAGGGCCACACTCGATTCACTCAAGCACGACCTCGCCATTCTCTCGTCAAGCGGCGACGATTGGCATGCGCGGATCAAGCGGCTGGCGTCGCGGGTTCCCGAGCTCGATATCTTCAGCAGCTTCTATGTGCTGCGTGACGTCGAAGGCTGGCAGATCACATCGGCCGGACGCGAGTTCCTGCAGGCGCTGGAGGCCGTGACGCAAGACAATCTGTACAATCTGTCGCCCGCGCCGACGGACGAGAGCGCAATCCGTGCAGAGGGCACGCTGATTGTGGTCGGTCACCGCTTCAAGAATCGAATGCGAACGCAGCGCGATCCCGAGCAGGGCGTATCGCCACGCTGCCGGCCGTTCCGCGAGCCGCATTGAACCTCGCCGCGTTGCGCGCGACCTAATCTCGGGGCGTGGCTCTGGAGGTCGCAAATGACTGCTTTGGCTCAATCGATTGCTCGCGCGTTTGCGGCCAATTCGCTTCGGAGCAGCATCGCCCGGCATGCTCTGCTGTTCGTCTTGGCGGTGTTGTTCGTCGCGGCGTTGCGGGCAAGCTATGGCCTCGATCTCAGCGCGGGCTTCTTCTAACAACCCGACGAATTTTCCGGCGGTACGTCACATTGGGTTAACCGGATCGGGATAGCCAAGCGCACGCTTTCCTTGTATCTCGAACCCGGGCCGATCTCCCATGGACAAGCCGATGCGCTGCCGGTGCGGCAGGACGCGCACCATTGTGCTCGACAGGCATTTCCGCACCGCGTTGGTATGCCTGAAATGCGATGAGATCGAGCTGGCCGGGCCGGTCAGGCCGCAGGAACAGGTGTTGACCGCACGATAGGGCGGTCGTTTTCGGCGCCGAAACCCGCTAGGTTCCGTCTGACGAAACGGTCCAAAGCGAACCCCGATGCCGCATCCTTCCGATACCACCGCCGTAACCGGCGCTAGCGTAACTCTCGCCGACGTGCGCCGCGCCGCCGAAATCATCAAGGGCGCGGTCATGGTCACGGCGTGCAACGAGAGCCGCACGCTGGGCGAAATCTGCGGCTGCCGCCTGTTCCTCAAATTCGAGAATTTGCAGTTCACCGCGACCTTCAAGGAGCGCGGTGCGCTCAATCGCCTGCACGCGCTTTCGCCAGAGGAGCGCAAGCGTGGGGTGATCGCGATGTCGGCCGGCAATCATGCCCAGGGCGTGGCGTATCACGCCAAGCGGCTCGGCATTCCCGCCACCATTGTGATGCCGATCGGCACTCCGATGGTAAAGATCGAGAACACCAGGCGGCACGGCGCCGAGGTCATCATCACCGGGCAGACGCTCGAAGAGTGCTCTGCGTTCGTCAGCTCGCATGCCGCGCAGCACGGCCTCATCCTGGTCCACCCCTATGACGATCCCCTGATCATTGCCGGCCAGGGCACGATCGGGCTCGAAATGCTCGCGGCGGTGCCGGAGCTCGATATCCTGGTGGTGCCGATCGGCGGCGGCGGGCTGATCTCGGGCATCGCCACGGCCGCCAAGGCGCTGAAGCCGTCGGTGCAGATCGTCGGTGTGCAGGCGCAGCTCTATCCATCGATGTATAATGCCGTCAAAGGCGAGCAGTTGCCGATGCGCGGCGACACGCTCGCCGAGGGCATCGCGGTCAAGTCGCCCGGGCAGATCACCACCAAAATCGTCCGCGAGCTCGTCGACGACATCATCCTGGTCAGCGAGGACCAGATCGAGCGCGCGGTCGCGACCCTGATCTCGATCGAGAAGACGGTGGTCGAGGGCGCCGGCGCCGCCGGCCTCGCGGCGGTGCTCTCTGCACCGGAGCGCTTCGCCGGCAGCTCAGTCGGCCTCGTGCTGACCGGCGGCAATATTGACACCAGGCTGATCGCCTCGGTCCTGACCCGCGAACTCGCCCGCGAGGGACGGCTGACGCAACTGGCGCTCGACATCGTCGACCGGCCCGGCCAGCTGGCGGCGGTGTCGATCCTGCTTGCGGACGCCGGCGCCAACATCATCGAGGTCTCGCACCAGCGCACCTTCTCCGATCTGCCGGCCAAGGCGACGCTGCTCGAGCTCGTGATCGAAACCCGCGACCGCGCCCATCTGGAAGAGGTGCTGGCAAGGCTCAGCGCCGAAGGATTCGCGGTGCGGGAGAGCTAGCGACGCGATACCCATCCGCGAGTTTGAAGCACCCAACCCGTCATCCTGAGGTGCGAGCGGAGCGAGCCTCGAAGGATGAATCGGCCACCAGGGGGCCGTCGATCCTTCGAGATGCGCGCAAGAGCGCGCTCCTCAGGATGACGGTTCTCCTTGACTAGTCCCCCGCCGCCAACTCGGCGAGCTTCGCGATCGTGTTGATATTCCGCGCGGTGCCCTGGACGGCGGCGGGGATCTTCAGCTTCGAGCGGCCCATGCCGCTGCCATAGGCGACATAGATCTCGCGCTTGCCGAGCCGCATCTGTTCGTCCTGCTGGCCCTTGACGTCCTTCAGGGCGTTCCTGGCCGGCGGCTCGTCGAGGAAGATCGCCACCGTATGGTTCGGCGGCTCGTTCGGAAACGGATTGGCCTGCAGCACCGCGGCGATCTCGTCGGCGCTCCGCACCACGACGCCGACCGGCTTGCCGGCATAGGCCTGCAGCCGCTTCTCCAGCGCGGCCTTGACCTTTGCAGCTGCGAGCTTCGAGGAAAACACGACATTGCCGCTGGCGATATAGGTCTGCACGTCGGCAAACCCCGCGTCGACGCACATCGCCTTCAATTCGGTCATCGGCAGCTTGCCGGTGCCGCCGACATTGACTGCGCGCAACAGGGCGACGTAACGCGGCATCACGGCCTCACGTCAGCAGCAGCGCCATGCCGGGATCACCCTTCTGCATCGCGCGCTGATAGGCCGGGCGCGCGGCAATGCGGCCGAGATAGTCCCTGATGTTGGGGCAGCGGCCGAGGTCGTAGGGCAGGAAATAGCGCATGGTCGTGAGCGAGAAGCCGATCATGATGTCGGCCGTCGTGAATTCGTCGCCCGCGAGATAGCGCGCGCCACCGACCCGCGCCTCGATCAGATCGAACGAGCGGTCGACCCGCGCTTTGGTCGCCACCAGCATCGGATTGTCGGCCGCGAGGTTGAGGCGGTTCAGGATCATGCTGCGGCCCATCTGCGCCTGCAGCGTGCCATTGGCGAAGTGAAACCAGTACAGGAATTGGGCGAAGTCGGGATCGCTGGGCTTCAGCGTCAGCCGCCCGTTGCCATATTTGGCGAGGATGTATTCGACCACCGCACCGGACTCGGCCAGCACCAACTCGCCCTCGGTGATGACGGGCGCGGTGCCGATCGGGTGCAGCGCCTTGTAGTCGGCCGGCGCCAGCATCGTGACGGGATCGCGCGCGTAGCACTTCAGCTCATAGGGGATCTCCAGCTCTTCGCACAGCCAGACGATCCGTTCCGATTGCGACTTGCCGAGATGGTGGACGGTGAGCATGCGTGCTCCTTATCAGGCGGCCGCTTTCTTCTTCGCGGGCTTCTTCTCAGATTTCGCCTCAGATTTGTTCTCAGGCTTCTTCTCGGGCTTCTTCTCGGGCTTCTTGGCCGGCGCCGGCTCTTCCATCGCCTTCTTCATGGCGCGGGCATAGGCGTCGGCTGCGTTCTCCGCCGAATTCTGCAACCGCTTGGCGGTCGCGGTGGCGTTCAGGATCGTGCTCTTGGCGAGGTAGCGGAAGCGCGCCTTGGTCTCCTTGTCCTTGGCCTTGGCCGCGCGCGCGACCCAGACGGCCTGGCGCTTTTTCGCGGCCGCCATCACGGCTTTGGTCTGCGCTCTTGCGGTTTGCCGGATCACGGCGTCGAGGTCGGCTTCGGCCATTCAGATGCACTCATTGACTGGGCAGGCGCCGGGCGGGCGCACGGAGGGAGGGGAGCTATCACTAGCGCAACCGGCGCCGTTTGAACATCTGCTCCTTTAGCGATCGCCGGCGGATGCCGCCACCGTCTGCTGCGACCATGCCGGCATCACCGGCCAGGCTATCGGGCGCGCCGTTCGGCATGATATAGCGGCGCGGCCTGACGAGGGGCGGCGCAGTCCAATCGAGGTTTCGATGCACGCAATCAGCCGAAGGAGCCTGCTTGGCGGCGTTGCCCTGCTGGCCGCATCGCCCTCGCTTGCGGCGGTGCCGGCCGAGACGCTGAGCGTCGATGCCAGTGAGGGCCGCGTCGCGCTCAACCATTTTGCTTCCGGGCGCACCGGCAAGCGGCCGGCCGTGCTTGTCCTGCACGGC
The DNA here is from genome assembly GCF_037217225.1 of Bradyrhizobium sp. 27S5. Classification (NCBI taxonomy): domain Bacteria; kingdom Pseudomonadati; phylum Pseudomonadota; class Alphaproteobacteria; order Hyphomicrobiales; family Nitrobacteraceae; genus Bradyrhizobium; species Bradyrhizobium sp. 27S5. The sequence goes on along the minus strand of NZ_CP147714.1, from coordinate 8,800,707 downwards.
TCGCGCGGCTTCGATCTCAGGCCGCGGGCCTATGAACGCTATGCCAATGCGCTGACCGCGGACGGCATCGACGCCTATTTCGTTCGCTATTACACGCCGGCCGACGAGCAAGCGTTCGAGACGATGCGCACGCACGTGATCCGTGAGGCCTACGAGACCGGGCGCTTCGACGCCTGGGCCGCGCGGGTCTCGTCCGTAGTGACCGCGGTGCTGGCGGGCGCGGACAGTTCCGGCCGGATCGGGCTGCTCGGCTTCTCGCTCGGCGGCTACGTTGCCGCGGTAGCGGCGGCCCGCGACGAACGGGTGGCTGCGCTGGCCGTGCTGTATGGCGGCATGCCCGACAAGGTTGTGCCAGAGGTCAAGCATCTGCCGCCGATGATCGAGTTGCACGGCGAGGCCGACCGCAACGTGCCGCTCGCCAAGGGCGAGGAGCTTGTCGGGATCGGCAAGTCGGTCGGTGCCGCGGCGGAGATCGTCCGATACCCGGGCAAGGCGCACGGTTTCGACTTCGCGGACAATGATCCGATGACGGCCGATGCCGTCGGTCGTGTTGCCAGCTTTTTCCAAGCGCGCCTGAACGTGGCTTGAGTCCTGATCGCCCTGGATACGGGAGCTGCGCGGGACTTTGTTTAGTCCGCAGCCGGACCCGGCGGCACCTTCGCGCCGGCGAGCAGTCCGGCCAGCTCCACCTGCCGGCCGAGCCCGGTCTTCGCCAGCACGGCCTTGAGCTGGTTGCGCACGGTTTCGCGGGAGATGCCGAAGGCGACGGCGATCGCCTCGACGGTTCGTCCCTCGCCGATGCCGCGCGCGACCCGCGCTTCCGCCGGCGTCAGGTCGAACAGGCCCTGCAACACCTCCGCGGTCGGCACCTCGGCCGGCACCACCGGCGTCACGATCACGATCGCCAGCGCGCGATCGAACAGGTCGCGCGCCGAACCGTGGATCGGGACCAGATGCACGATCAGCGGCGGGCGATCGCCCTGTGCCGCGATCGGCACCGAGCGGACCTCGACGCTGATCAGCCCCTGATCGAGCGCTGCAAGTGCCTGGGCGAACAGCGCGTCGGCGGCGGGCGCCGCCAGCGCCAGGCGCTCGGCGCGATCCTGCATCACGTCGGGCACCAGACGGTCGAACAGCGTGTTGGCCGCCATCAGGCGGCCGCCGCGCCGCAGCACGGCCGCGGGCAGTCCGAGTATCGCCAGCGACTCGGTTGCCGCCCTGGCGCGCTCCATCCCGAGCCGGGCCGACAGCAATGCGGCACGCGCCAGATGCGGGCGCAGCGCGTCGAGCTGCTCGATCGCTTCCCGCTCGATCGGCCCGTGCTGGTATTCGCGCTCGACGCTGTAGATCAGCATGTCGCCGCTCGGCACCGGGATTGCGGTGCCGGCACCCCAGCCGAGCCCACGCGGCCGGAAGAATTCGCGGATCTGGAAATCCTGCTGCACCTCCTCGGGCGTATCGAACACGTCGATGTCGCGCAGGAAGCCGGCATGGTTGGCCGCGAGCAGGCGCGGCAACCGCCCGTTGCGCTGGTGCCAGCCGCCTTCGACATAGGCCGCCGTGTCGTCGTGCATGTCGGGGGATGCGATCCATCGGACGTCATGCGGAGCCGCCGTCAGCAGCACGGTGCCGCGCGCACGCGCGATCTCGCCGACCTGATGCAGGACGTTCGGCCACAACTCGGGGAGGACGGCGGCCTCATAGGCCAGTTCAATCAGACGCTCGTGCAGGTCGTTCGTCATCGGCCATCCCGGAAAACTTGTTAACCAATAGATAAACCCTTCGACCTCGGAAATATTGCGTAGAGCAATTCGGCCTAGCCCACGAGTCCGGGCTATTCCGGGGCACTTCGCCGCATCACGAGCGTTTCGCCGGTCTTGTTTGCGACCTTCGCGCAGATGTGCCGGGCCTTGCTCGCTTGGCTGCGGCATGGTCCGCGGCCGGCCAAAAGTCGCTGAGGTCAAGCCCAAAACCCGACAAGCAAGACCTGACGATCAAGACCCGACAATCGAAGTCCGGCGATGGCGCCTCCGCCTTGTATGGCGGAATTGAAGCTGCGTGACAGTCAGAAATACCCCGAAGTGTCTCGAAACGTATTCGGCGTGAATTGTCGCTGTGCCGGGCCTTCCAGCGTGGCGGGATTGCAACGCCGCGCGCGATCATTCGACGATGAACATCCTTTAATTTGTGTCCGCGCGATCTGTGGCGCCAGCTAGGGCCACCTTGTCTCATTCGATCGGGCCGCAAGCGGGCTCGGGGAGGGCCGATGATCAGCCGCAGGGCTCTTTCCGGATTGTTGATGACGCTGGTCGGCCCCTCGTCGGTTGCCGGCAATAACACGCTGGCGCTGAGTCATTGCAGGGGATCATGCGCGAATATCGATTTGCCGACGCTTGGCTACGACAAGTTCTGCCGGTCGTTCTTCGATATCGCGACAAGCGGCAAGCTGCGCGCGGTCGCAACCGGCCCGGAAATTCGACGCGAGATGCGGTCTCTTTTCCAGGGACCGCGGCTTTATCGGCCGTCGCGCGACGAGATCCGGATTCTCTGGCGCGCGCCGGCGGACGGATTCTCGGTCGTGAAGGTCGAGTTCGATCTGGAGTGCGGCGTACCGGTGCGCGGATGCCTTGGGATTCCCGACGGAGAGTTCAAGGGATTGATCCTGCTCGGCCACGGCATGGCGAGCACGCCGGAGCGCTGCTTCGATGATGCCGACAACGACTACATGAACGCGCTCGGCAAGAGCCTGTGCCGGGACGGCTATGTCGTCTGGTGTCCTTACATCGTCCAGATCGGAGACCAGGCAAGTCAGAACAACATCGCCGCGATGCTGGCATCCCATGGCGTCTCCGCGCACAACGTGTCATGCGCATCGATCGACGCCGGCGAAATCGTCTGCAGGAAGCTGACCGGAGCGTCCGGCTTGAACGTCGGCGTGTACGGGGTGTCGTGGGGCGCGTTTCTCGTGCTCCATCTGGAAGCCGCCACGGGGCGGATGCGGCCCACCGTCGTCTCCGGCTATATGCGCGACGAGAAGAAGCTTCTGATGTCGTCCGTCATCAGCAGGAATCTCGGCGTCGAACTTGCGACCTACATCCATTTCAGCAGCAGCCGCGCCAGGTACACAGGCGCAGAGCTGGCGTACCTGATTTGCCCGTGTCCGCTGTTCGTCGAGATCGGCAGCCGCGACAGCGCCAACGCGGCGGAACTGGGGCGGGATGAGAAGTTCGCGGAAATGCAGTCGGTCTACGCATCATCTGATCACCCGCATGCGATCGAGATGGCCATCTTCGACGGCGTGCACGAGGCCAGCGGCGAGCGCGCGCGGCCATGGCTGTACCAACATCTGGAGTCGCCCGCTTATCAAGAGACGTCCCGTTTGAAGAACGCCATCGCGTTGTGAGCGGAATGGGCGACGCCTCGCCCTTCAATTCGCCGTCGAACATGCGCGAGCATTGGGCAACTGTCCGCAGCAATCGTCTGCCGGCATCCTCCAGGCATCAATACCGGACCTCGAGCGTTGAGGTCGCGCGCACGTCATCACGTTGACGGGAGCTTCCGGTGTCCGGCGCCCGCACCGGGCCTGTCGGTGTGGCCGTGATCGGCGTGTCATTGCAGCGTCGCGGCGCTTTCTCACAGTGGCGTGTCGTCGGGATCACCGCAACGGGGCGATCCGGTTCCAGGATTGTCGGATTAGGCGCGTTATGATCTCCTGCAACGCACCTTGCCCATCCTGACCTTCCCGGTCTGAGGGAACTCGACGTCTGATAGAGCTTGTTGGTAGCCGAAGGGTTGGACAGCATGAGTGGTCCGGAACGAATGCTTGGGGGATTGGCAGGGCTCCTGGTATCGGCGGGATTGGCGGCTATCGGGATTTCGGCGGCGCATGCTCAGGCGGGCCCACCCGGGCCTCCTGCCGTCGGCGTGTTCGAGGCGGTGAAGCGGCCGATCACCGAAACCAACGAATTTCTGGGACGCATCGAGGCCCCCAACCGCGTCAACGTGGTGGCACGCGTGACCGCCTTCCTGGAGAAGCGGAACTTCGTCGAAGGCTCCGAAGTCAAGGCCGGCGACCTGCTGTATCAACTCGAGCGTGGCCCGTTCGAGGCCGACCTTGCATCGAAGAAGGCGCAGGTCGCCCAACTGCAGGCGACCTTGGTCAACGCCAAGCTGACCACCGATCGCGCCAAGTCCCTGCTCGGCGGGCCGGCCGGCCAGCAATCGAGCGTCGATGCGGCGGTCGCCAACCAGCAGAGCCTCGAGGCGCAGGTGCAGGCCGCGCAGGCCCAGGTCGACCTGTCCCAGATCAATCTCGACTACACCGAGATCCACTCGCCGATCGACGGCAGGATCGGGCGCACCGCGGTCACCGAGGGCAATGTCGTGACGCCGAATTCGGGAACGCTGACGACCATCGTCAGCCAGGACCCGATGTATGTCACCTTTCCCGTGCCGGTGCGCGAGGCGCTCGATCTGCGCGACCGCTACGCGACCCGCGGCGGCTTCAAGGCCGTTATCATCCGCGTGCGTCTGACAAACGGCCGGCTCTACAACCAGGTTGGCGAGCTGAATTTCGTCAACAACACGATCGCGCAGAACACCGACACTATCTCGTTGCGCGGTACCATTCCGAACCCGTCGACGTACACATCCGTCGCAGCCGGCGGTGCGGTCCGTGAGCTCACCGACAATGAGTTCGTGACCGTGCTGCTGGAAGGCGTGCAGCCGGTCGAGGTGCTGGCGATCCCGCGCTCGGCGGTGCTGTCGGATCAGCAGGGCGAATATGTCTACGTCGTCGGCGCCGACAACAAGGCCGAGCAAAAGCGGATCCAGCTTGGGCAATCGACCTCGACGATTGCGGCGGTGACGAGCGGCATCGCGCTCGGCGACAAGGTCGTCGTCGAGGGATTGCAGAAGGTCAGGCCGGGCGAAGTGGTCGCGCCGGGTCCCGCCAGCGCGCTGATCCAGTCGAGCATGAAGGTCTCGGCGGACGGCAGCGCAAGCAGCACGCCGAAATCGACGGGCAACAATCCATGATTTCCGCTGTCTTCGTAGATCGTCCGCGGCTTGCGATCGTCATCGCGTTCGTGATCACGATCGCCGGCGTGCTGGCGATGATGCAGATCCCGGTCGCCCAGTTTCCGGACATCGTGCCGCCGCAGGTGACGGTCTCGGCCGTGTTCCCCGGCGCTTCGGCCGAGGTCGTCGAATCCAGCGTTGCCCAGCCGCTGGAAGCGCAGGTCGTCGGCGTCGACAAGATGCTCTACATGAAGTCGACCAGCGGCAATGACGGCAGCTACACGCTGACGGTCTCGTTCGCGCTCGGCACCGACCCTGACATCAACACTGTCAACGTCAACAACCGGGTGCAGAGCGCGCTCGCGCAATTGCCGACCGAGGTGCAGGCGCAGGGCCTGACCGTGCAGAAGAAATCCTCTGCGGTGCTGCAGTTCATCGTGCTGTACAGCAAGAGCGGCGAGCAGGACCCGCTGTTCATCACCAACTACGCCATCATCAATGTGCTGGACGCGATCTCGCGCACGCCGGGCGTCGGGCAGGCATCGCTGTTCGCCAAGCTGAACTATTCGATGCGGATCTGGTTCGACACCCAGCGCCTGACCAGCCTCAATCTGGCGCCGTCGGATGTGATCGCCGCGATCCGGGCCCAGAGCGTGCAGGCGCCGGTCGGCCGCATCGGCGCGCGTCCAATCGCGAACGACCAGCAATTCCAGTTCAACGTGCAGACCCAGGGCCGCCTGACCACCTCGACGCAGTTCGGCAACATCGTGCTGCGGGCCAATCCGGACGGATCGGTGCTGCGGATCAAGGACGTCGCCCGCGTCGAGATCGGCGCGCAGAACATGGACTCGGAATCGCGGATCGACGGCAATCCCGGCGTGCCGATGGGCATCTATCTCGCGCCGGGCGCCAACGCCGTGACCACGGCCAAGGCCGTGCAGGCGACGCTTGCGCGGCTCTCGGAGCGGTTTCCTCCCGGCCTGAGCTATCTCGTGCAATACGACTCCACGACCTTCGTCTCCGATACGATCAAGGAGGTGATCAAGACGCTCGGCGAGGCCTTTGTGCTCGTCGTGATCGTGGTGTTCCTGTTCCTCGGCAATCTGCGCGCCACGGTGATCCCGGCGGTCGCGGTTCCGGTCAGCCTGATCGGCGCCTTCGCGGTGCTGCTGGCGCTCGGCTATTCCGCCAACACGGTCTCGCTGCTGGCGATGGTGCTTGCGATCGGCATCGTGGTCGACGACGCCATCGTCGTGGTCGAGAACGTCGAGCGCGTCATGGAAGAGGAGCCGGAGCTGTCGCCGGCCGACGCCACCAAGAAGGCGATGACGCAGATCACCGCGCCGATCATCGCGATCTCGCTGGTGCTGCTCTCGGTGTTCGTGCCGATTGCGTTCATCCCCGGCATATCCGGCACGCTGTTCCGCCAGTTCGCGGTGACGATCAGTGCGGCGATGGTGATCTCGGCGCTGAATGCGTTGACGCTGTCGCCGGCGCTGTGCGCGGTGTTCCTGCGCCATGGCGGGCCGCGGCGCGGCATCATAGGACGGGTGCTCGGCGGCATCGACTGGGTGCGCGACCGCTATGCCGGCGTGGTGCAACGGCTGGTCCGCGTGGCGGTGCTGTCGCTGGTCGCGGTGCTGGTGTTCGCCGGGGCGGTGTTCGGCGTGTCGAAGATCACGCCGACCGGCTTCCTGCCCGAGGAGGACCAGGGCGCGTTTTTCATCGCGGTGCAGCTACCTGATGGCGCCTCGGTGGCGCGCACCAGCGAGGTCACCAAGCAGGTCGAGGCGCTGCTGAAGAAGAACCCGGCGATCGACCACGTGCTGTCGATCATCGGCTTCTCGCTGCTCGACGGCGGCAACGAGCCCAATTCCGCCTTCATGGTGGCGCGCATGAAACCGTTCGAGGATCGCAAGGCGGTCACCGATTCGGTGCAGGCCGCGATCCGGCAGACCTTCATCGCGGGATCGCAGATCCGTTCGGCCTCGGTGCTGCCGTTTAACCTGCCGCCGATCATCGGGCTCTCGACCTCCGGCGGCTTCGAATATCAGCTTGAGGCGCTCGAGGGGCAGGACCCGGCCGCGCTCGGCAGCGTGATGGGCGGGCTCATCGCCGCGGCGAACCGCGATCCGCGGCTGACCCGCGTGTTCTCGACCTTCACCGCGACCAACCCATCGATTTTCCTCGATATCGATCGTGCCAAGGCGCAGGCGCTCGGCCTCAACATGGCCGACGTGTTCACCGCGCTGCAGGCCACGCTCGGCGGCATCTACGTCAACAATTTCAATCTGTTTGGCCGCACCTGGCAGGTCAATGTGCAGGGCGACGCGGCCAACCGCGCCGACATCCCCGACATCTGGCAGATCTACGTGCGCAACAGCGGCGGCGAGATGGTGCCGATCCGCTCGATCGCATCCTTGCGGATCGTCACCGGGCCGCAGGTGATCACGCGCTACAACAATTATCGCTCGGTCACCGTCAATGGCGGACCGGCGGCGGGCGTGTCGTCGGGCACCGCGATCGCGGCGATGGCTGAACTCTCGAAGACGACGCTGCCGGCGGGCTATTCCTACGAATGGACCGGCACCGCCTATCAGGAGCAGGCGGCCTCCGGCCAGACCGGCATCATCCTCGGGCTCGCGGTGCTGTTTGCCTATCTGTTCCTGGTGGCGCTGTATGAGAGCTGGACGATTCCGATTCCCGTGCTGCTGTCGGTCACGGTCGGCGTGCTCGGTTCCTATCTCGGCATCAAGCTCGCAGGACTAAACCTCGATCTCTACGGCCAGATCGGCCTCGTGGTGCTGATCGCGCTCGCCGCCAAGAACGGCATTCTGATCGTCGAATTCGCCAAGGAGCAGCGCGAGGCCGGCAGGCCGATCGCGGAGGCTGCGATGATGGGGGCGCAAATGCGCTTCCGCGCGGTCATGATGACCTCGATCGCCTTCATCCTCGGCCTGGTGCCGCTGGTGGTCGCAACCGGCGCCGCGGAAATCAGCCGCCGTGCGGTCGGCACCGCGGTGTTCGGCGGCATGCTCGCCGCGAGCTCGATCGGCATCTTTCTGGTGCCGATGCTCTACGTCACCATCCAGGGCTGGCGCGAGGCTGCCAAGAACCGTTTTGGTCGTAGGGGCAAGACGGAACAACCCGCGGCGCATTAGATCCAACCTAATCCCATCGCGCATTAGCGGCGCTGATAAGGCGGGGCTATACTGCCTGCCTCATTGACGGAGTTCTGGATTGAGCGTTGCCTTCACCAAGGAAGAAAGTGCCGAGACCGCGTCTGAGACGCTGTTGCCGGACCGTCCCATTTCGCCGCATCCCAATCTGGTGACCGAGGCAGGACGCAAGGCGCTGGAGCGCCAGCTCCAGGAGGCACGCGAGGCCTTGGAGATCGCGCAGCAGCTGGACGACGTCAACGAACGGCGACGGCAGTCGGCCGTTCCGTTGCGCGACACGCGCTATCTCACGGAACGGCTCCGCACGGCGCAGGTGGTCCCCAATCCCGCTTCGACCGAAACCGTCGCGTTCGGAAGCACCGTGACGTTCAGCCGCGCCGATGGGCGGGTGCAGACCTATCGCATTGTCGGCGAGGACGAAGCCGATCCGAAGGCCGGCTCGATTTCCTTTGTCGCGCCGGTGGCGAGATCGCTGATGGGCAAAGCCGTGGGCGATATCGTCGGGTCGGGCGATCAGGAGCTGGAGATCGTGGCGATCGCCTAGCCGCCTCGCGACCCGCAAGCGATTGCAAATCCCAGATCACGCCGCCGGCAGCGCAAGTCGCTCGATCGTTTGAATATGCCGCGCGAGCAGGCTGCAGGCTTGCTCGATGTTGCGCGCACGTACGGCCTGCAGGATCATGCGATGATCCTGGCTGGGCCGCGGCCGCCAGCCGGCGTTGCGCGCCATCGCGAACACGAGCCGCGAATTGGCCAGCTGCAATCCGTCGAGGCTGGCGAGCAGCCGCGGCATCGCGCACGGCGCCACCAGCGCGTGATGAAAGGCGCGATTGGCCATCTCGAAATCCTGAACCGTCTCGGCATTGTCGCCTTCGATCAAGGCGAGCTCGATCCGCGCCAGATGCGCCGACGTGAACCTCGGGGCGGCATTGCGGAGCGCGACCACCTCGAGCGCGGCGCGCATCTCGGCGATCTCCTTCACCGATTTGGTGTCGAGTGGAGCAACCCGCACGCCGCGACGCGGCACGGCAACGACAAGGTGCTGCGCCTCCAATTGCCTGAAGGCCTCGCGCACCGGGACGTGGCTGGAATGGAATTCCCGCGCGACATGATCCTGCCGGAGCGGGGCGTCGGGCAGCAATTCGCCGCTGATGATGCGTTCGCCGATCGCGCCGGCGATGCGCCCGGCGGTGGTCGTGTTCTCTGCTTCGCTGACCATAGATTATCTATCGCAAAAACGGATGCGCATCCGCTCGACCTCGGCTAGCATCATTCTAAATCAACGATCATAGATAATAGCTCATTTTATCTATGATCCATCGCAAACGAGAAGGCAAGCCCGATGGTTGATGTGGTGGAAATCGAACGGACCGACAGAAGCAGCAGCGCCCCGTTGCGCAAAAGCTGGGAGCGCGCCGAGGCCGAAGCGCTCTACAATTTGCCGTTCGCCGACCTGATGTTTCAGGCGCAAGGCGTTCACCGCGCCAACTTCAATCCGAACCACGTCGAAACCGCGAGCCTGCTCAGCATCAAGACCGGCGGCTGTCCGGAAGATTGCGGCTACTGCTCGCAGAGCGCGCATTACGACACCGGCCTGAAGGCGACCCGCCTGATGCCGCGGGATGAGGTGGTCGCCGTCGCGCAGCGCGCCAAGGACGCCGGCGCAAGCCGCTTCTGCATGGCCGCGGCCTGGCGCAGTCCCAAGGACCGCGATCTCGATCAGGTCTGCGACATGGTCAGCGCGGTGAAGGGGCTGGGCATGGAGACCTGCGTCACGCTCGGCATGCTGACGCCTGATCAGGCCGAACGGCTCTCCGAAGCCGGGCTCGATTTCTACAACCACAATGTCGATACCTCGCCGGAGTTCTACGACAAGATCATCACCACCCGCACCTTGCAGGATCGCATCGATACGCTGGCGCATGTGCGCGACGCCGGCATCAAGGTCTGCTGCGGCGGCATTATAGGCATGGGCGAGCAGGTTGAAGACCGGCTCGGCATGCTGATACTGCTCGCCAATCTCCCCAGCCATCCGGAGAGCGTGCCGATCAATCTGTGGAACGAGGTCAAGGGCGTCCCGGTCAACGACACCGCGGAGCGGCCCGATCCGATCGCGCTGGTGCGGCTGGTCGCCACCGCGCGGATCATGATGCCGAACAGCGTGGTCCGGTTGTCGGCCGGGCGGCAATACATGACCGATGAGCTGCAGGCCATGTGCTTCCTCGCCGGCGCCAATTCGATCTTCATCGGCGATGTGCTGCTGACCACCAAGAACCCGCAGCGCGATCGCGATGCCGATCTGCTTGACCGGCTCGGCATCACGTCCCGTCTCGCCTGACCGCCATCTCCGGTGGGCGCGCAACGCTGGTTGCGCGCAATCCACAATCTTCCTGTGAGTGAAGCATGAGCGCAATCCATGCGGCCAAGGTCGCTGATTACGCCGCGGCCTTGCATGCCCTGAGCAAGGACGATCGGCTGCGCGGCCTCAAGCCGCGCGCGGGCATCGATTTCGTATCGAACGACTACCTGGCGCTGGCGAGCGCGCCGCGAATCAAGCAGGCGGTTGCGGCCGCGCTCGAGGCCGGCACGCCGATCGGCGCCGGCGGCTCGCGGCTGCTGCGCGGCAATTGCGAGGAGCACGAACGGTTAGAGGCCGAGGCCGCCAGGTTCTTCCGCGCCGAGACCGCGCTGTTCTTTGGCGGCGGCTACGTCGCCAATTTCGCCGTGTTGACCACGCTGCCGCAACGCGGCGACCTGCTGGTGCTCGATTCCCTCGTGCATGCCAGCATCCATGAAGGCGCGCGGGCCGGCCGGGCCGAATTCCGGTTCAGTGAACACAATGATCCCGGGTCGGTCGAAGACACCATTCGCAGCTGGCGCGCCCAGGGCGGGACCGGCCGGGTCTGGATCGTGGTCGAAAGCGTCTACAGCATGGACGGCGATGTCGCGCCGCTCGACGACCTCGTCGCCATCGCCGATCGGCTCGACGCATTCCTGATGGTCGACGAGGCGCATGGCACGGGAGTCTTTGGCGCGCAGGGACGCGGGCTGACGGCGCCCTATGAGGGGCGCGACAACCTCGTGATCGTTCATACCTGCGGCAAGGCGCTGGGTGCCGCCGGCGCGCTGGTCACCGCGTCCGCCGTGCTGCGCGACTTCATGGTCAATCGCTGCCGCCCGTTCATCTTCGCCACCGCGCCGTCACCGCTTGTGGCTGTTGCCGTGCGCGAGGCGCTTCTGATCCTGCAGGAGGAGCCCGAGCATCAGCAGCGCCTCGCAAAATTGGTCGCGTTCACGCATCGCGAACTCGATCTGCGCGGTTGGCAAAGTCCGTCGCGCTCGCAGATCGTGCCCTATATCGTCGGCGACAATGCGCGCGCGATGCAACTCGCGTCAGCATTGCAGGCGCGTGGCTTCGACATCCGCGGCATCAGGCCTCCGACAGTGCCGGCGGGAACCGCGCGGCTGCGCATTGCACTGACCCTCAATGTCGACGAGGACGACGTGCGCGCACTGCTCGATGCGCTGGTCGAGGAGACGCGGGGCTGGTCGCAATGACCAGCCGGATCGTGGTGACCGGCACCGATACCGGGATCGGAAAGACGATCTTCTCCGCAGGCCTCGCCGGCTTCCTCGGCGCGAACTACTGGAAACCGGTGCAGTCCGGCCTTGAAGAAGAGACCGATGCGCAAATGGTGGCACGGCTCGGCGGTCTTGCGCCCGATCGCATCGTGCCCGAGCGCTACCGGTTGCGAACACCGGCGTCGCCGCATCAGTCTGCCGAAATCGACGGCGTGCGCATCGATCCGGCTGCGCTCGATTTGCCCGCGACCTGTGACCGGCCGCTGGTGATCGAAGGCGCCGGCGGGCTGATGGTGCCGCTGAATGGCGATACGCTTTATATCGACATCTTCGAGCGATGGCGGCTTCCGGTCGTCCTCTGCGCCCGCACCGCGCTCGGCACCATCAATCACTCGCTGCTGTCGATCGAGGCGCTGCGCAAACGCCGGATCGATCTTCGCGGCATCGCGTTCATCGGTGACACCAATCCGGAGAGCGAGCGCGCCATTTGCGAGATCGGGCAGGTGCGTCGGCTCGGCCGATTGCCCTGGCTCGCACCGCTTGCGGCAGACACGCTGCAAGCCGCGTTCAAGGCATCGTTCCGCCGCGACGATATCAATCCATGACATCTCCCCGGAAATCGCCGATCTGGCACCCCTTCACCCAGCACGCGCTCCACGGCCCGATGACCAGGATCGTGCGCGGCGAGGGCGCCTATCTCTACACCGCGGATGACCGCCGGATCATCGATGCGATCGCATCCTGGTGGGTCGTGACCCACGGCCACTGCCATCCGCATATCGTGCGCGCGATCCAGAGCCAGGCGGAGCAGCTCAACCAGATCATCTTTGCCGGCCATACCCACGATCCGGCCGAAGCGGTTGCCGCGCAGCTCCTGAAGCTTGCGCCTGATGGGTTAGACTATGTGTTCTTCTCCGACTCTGGCTCGACCAGCGTCGAAGTGGCGCTGAAAGTGGCGCTCGGCTATTGGCACAATATCGGCGTGCCGCGCACGCGCATCATCGTCATGCAGCACTCCTATCATGGCGACACCGTGGGCACGATGTCGGTCGGCGCGCGCGGCGTGTTCAATGCGGCCTACGAACCGCTGCTGTTCGACGTTGCCTCGATCCCGTTTCCTGCCACCGGGCATGAGCAGGCGACGCTCGATGCGCTGGAAGCCGCATGCAGCAAGGAAAACGCGGCCGCGTTCATCGTCGAGCCGCTGATTCTGGGCGCCGGCGGGATGCTGATGTATCCCGCCTGGGTGCTGAAGGAAATGAAGCGCATCTGCGAGGCCGCTGGCGTGCTGTTCATCGCCGACGAGGTGATGACCGGCTGGGGCCGGACCGGCACCTTGTTCGCGTGCGAGCAGGCGGATGTCACGCCGGATATCGCCTGTTATTCAAAGGGCCTCACCGGCGGATCGCTGCCGCTCGCGGTGACGCTGTGCCGCGCGGACATCTACGATGCGCACTATTCCAGCGATCGTTCGCGGATGTTCTTCCATTCCAGTTCCTACACCGCGAACCCGGTTGCCTGCGCCGCGGCAAAAGCGAATCTCGAGCTCTGGCAACACGGCGCCCACGAGCGCGTCACGTCGCTCGCCGCGATGCAGGAGCGCCTGATCGCACCGTTCCGCGCCGATCCGCGCTTCGAAAACGTCCGCCGCACCGGCACCATCACCGCACTCGACCTCAAGGCAAACGATGCGGGCTATCTCGCAGGCATTGGCCCAAAACTTCTGGCCTTCTTCGAACGGCGAAACCTGCTGCTGCGACCGCTCGGCAACACGATCTACGTGATGCCGCCCTACTGCGTCACCGAGGCGGATCTCAATGAGATCTACGCCGGCATCGGGGCTGCGGCTGACGAGTTGGCCTGACGCGTCTTGCGTCTGCAGTCGCCAACATCAGTGAGATCGCCGCGCACTATCGCGCGTCAACTTCATCACTGCGCCAAATAGTCGAATTTTCGATTTGAATTGGACGACCACCCCCTGCGCGTCATCAATCGATGATTGGAGCATCCGGCTCCCGAAAGGCCGGGCAGGGAGGTTTGGCATGGCGCGATCCGCCGACATCGACATCAACGCGGGCGCACGCCTCGACAGGCTGCCGATCTGTGGATTCCACTGGCGCATCCTCGCCCTGATCGGCGCCGGCATGTTCCTCGATGCATTCGACATCTATCTGGCCGGCGGCGTGCTCGGGGCGGTGCTCAAGGAAGGCTGGTCGACGCTCGAGTTCAACGCCGCCTTCGTCTCAGCGACCTTCGTCGGCATGACGATCGGTGCCTGGTTCTCTGGCATTCTTGGCGACCGCTTCGGTCGCCGCTTCTCCTACCAGATGAACCTGGCGATCTTCGGTCTCGCGTCGATCGCGGCCGCCTTCGCACCCAGCATGATCGTCCTGATCGGCCTGCGTTTCGTCATCGGCATCGGGCTCGGCGCGGAAATCGTGGTTGGCTATGCGACCTTGACGGAGTTCGTGCCGGCCTCGTCACGTGGACGCTGGATCGGGCTGCTGGCCGTGATCACCAACTTCTCGCTGTTCGCGTCGTCGATGATCGGCCTGTGGGTGATCCCGACGCTTGGATGGCGCTACATGTTCGGCCTCGTCGGCGTCCTCGCGATGATCGTCTGGGTCCTGCGCAAGTCGATGCCGGAATCGCCGCGCTGGCTCGCCGCCAACGGCCGCGCCGATGAAGCCGAGAAAATTCTCGCGGCAATCGAGGCGGAGGCCGCGCGCAAGGGCGCGCTCGCTCCGGTCGCCGTCGGCGCGACGGAGCAGCAGCCTCCCGGCCCGGTGTGGCGCCTGTTCCAGCCGCCATATCTCAGCCGCACGCTGCTCGGCAGCCTGTTGCACATCGTCGTCGGCTTCAGCCTCTATGGGTTCATCGGCTGGCTGCCGACCTTCATGGTCAAGGGCGGTCACAGCGTGGTCTCCTCGCTGGGCTACACCACGGTGATGGCGCTCGGTGGGCCGGTCGGGTCGCTGATCGGCCTCGTGCTGGCGGACCGGCTCGGGCGCCGGCTGTCGATCGTCTGCTCGTCGATTGCGGCAGCGGCGCTCGGTATCGCCTATCCCACCATGCCGGACGGCGTTGCGCTCGCGGGCGTCGGCTTCCTGCTCATCACCGCGATCTACGTCATGCTGGCGACCGGGTTCGCGATGCACGTCCCGGAACTGTTCCCGACGCGCTATCGGCTGCGCGGCACGGCGATCTGCGCCACGTCCGGACGCATCGCAACCGCGCTGGTTCAATACGTCGTGGTCGCGATCTTCGCCTGGCAAGGCTTGACCGGCGTGCTGACGACGTTGGCCGGCATCCTCGTCTTCCAGGCCGTGGTCTTCCTTATGTTCGGTTTCGAAACCAAGGGACGATCGTTGGAGGATGCGTCAGCGATCGCGGACGCTGACGCAGGAAGTCAGCCGTCGATCGCGCGGAGACCGGCGGACATCAACGCCTAACCTAGATCGGAGCAGGCCGCCCTGAGCCGGCCGCGGAGCCAACCGTTGGCATTGCTCTGGTCGTATCTGCGATGCCAGTACAACATCCAGTCGAATGGCGCGGACTCGAACGGCAGGTCCTCCATTCGCAGTTCATCGTCCATCAGCACGGCGGCGAGGTGCCGCGGCATCACCGCGAGCAGGTCAGTCTTCTTCAGAACGTGGGGTACGACCAGCCAATGCGGTACGTTCAGGGCGATACGTCTTCGATGGCCGCGTTCGGCGAGCACATCGTCGACGAAACGCAGATCAGTCGGACTCATCGAAACCTTCATGTGCTCCTGCGCGATGAAGCGCTCGAAGGTCAACCGCCCGCGCTTGATCTCGTGACCGCGCCGCATCAGACAGACCATGCGGTCGCGCAGCAGCGTCTCCGAACGGATCGATGCGGAGTGCTCGAGACCCATGCTGACCGCGACGTCGATCTCGTCGCGCTCGAGCGCATCGATCGTCAGGGCAGGCGACAGATGGATCGTGTTGTAGGAGATCCGCGCCTCCGGCGGCCGCGCCGCGGCGAGTCTCGGCAGCAGCAGGCACGCGAGAATATCCGACATCCTGATCGTGAAGGTGCGTTCGGTCCGGTGCGGGTCGAACCCGGCATCGCTCGCCATCACGCGCTCGACCTGGCGAAGCACCTGGCGCAAGGGTTCCGCCAATTCGGTCGCGCGCGGCGTGGGCTGCATCCCGGTCGTCGTCCGCACCAGCAGTTCGTCCTCGAACATCGCGCGCAACCGGTTGAGCGCGTTGCTCATCGCCGGTTGACTGAGGCCGACACGATCGGCCGCCTTGGTGACGTGACGCTCGGTCAGCAGCGCGTCCAATGCGACGAGCAGGTTGAGGTCGATGGATCGAAGGTTCATGCGTCATTCATATCGTGAATAGTGAGAGATCACAAATCCATTTCATCCATGATGATCCCGCGCGTATCAGTGGGTCTGAACCAAGGAGGCATCCATGAGCTTTGAGACAATCAAGCGCGACGTGAAGATCTGCATGTTCGATCAGTACGGCACGGTCGTCGACATGCAGGGCGGCCTGACCAGGATCGCGGCGCCGTTCCTTGAGAAGAAGGGTTGGAAAGGCGATCCGAATTCCTTCGTCACGTGGTGGCGCCGCACCCATTTCGAGAATTCGATGATCGATGCGCTGCTGCATCGCGAGCACACGCCCTATCGCGAGATCGGGCACCGCGCGGTGTCCCACGTCATGGACCGCGCCGGAATCGACTACACGATGGACGATGTGCGCTACCTCGTCGGTGGGATCGAGAAGCTGGTGCCGTTTCCGGAGGTGCCGGAAGCGCTCGCGCGGCTGCAAGCCAAATACAAACTGGTGGTGCTCTCGAACGGCGATCCGGACATGCTCGAAACCGCAAAGCGGTATCACAAGGTCCCGTTCGACCGCGTGATCTCGGTGTCTGAGGCCAATTCGTTCAAGCCGCATGTCGCGACCTACACCAAGGCGGCCGAGATCATGGGCGTGAAGCCCGAGCAAGTGCTGTTCGTCGCCAATCATGCCTTCGACTGCATCGGCGCCAAGTCCGCCGGCATGCGGACGGCCTTCATCGACCGGCGCAGCCGCCCGTTCGGCATCACGCCGCACCAGCCCGACATCCTGGTGCCGACGATGAAGGACCTCGCCGATGCGATCGTCTGATCGCGAGCCGCTGTCGGGCATCAGGGTTCTCGACCTCTGCCGGGTGGTCTCCGGGCCCTTCGCCACGATGCAACTCGGCGATCTCGGCGCCGACATCGTCAAGATCGAGGATCCAAGGCAGGGCGACGAAAGCCGCCGCTACGGCCCGCCCTTCATCGCCGGCGAGAGCGCGTACTTCCTTTCGGTGAACCGCAACAAGCGAAGTTGCGCCATCGATCTGAAGTCGCCGGCAGGGCGCGACGCGGTGCTCGAACTTGCCTCCGTGGCGGACGTCGTCATCGAGAACTTCCGCCCGGGTACGCTGGACAAGTGGGGGCTCGGCTTCGAAGCGCTGCGTGCCCGCAAGGGCGACATCATCCTGTGCAGCATCTCGGGGTTCGGCCGCACCGGCGCAGACGCCGGGCGTCCCGGCTACGATCTGATTCTCCAGGGCGAATCCGGTGTCATGGACATCACCGGCGATCCGGACGGACCGCCGACCAAGGTCGGCACCTCGATCGCCGATCTCGTCACCGGCCTGTACGCCTCGCAGTCGGTGCTGGCGGCCCTGATGCGGAAGAGCCGCACTGGCGAGGGCGGGCGGGTCGACGTCTCGATGCTAGACGCCATGGCGTCGCTGCTGACGTTCAACGCCGGCATGTACTTCGCCTCGGGAGAAAGTCCGAAGCGCAGGGGCAATGTCCATCCGACCATCAGCCCGTACGAGCCGTTCGAGACCAGCGATGGCTGGATCAATGTCGGGGTCGCCAACGACAAGTTCTGGACGGCCTTTTGCGACGTCATCGGCCGTCCGGACCTCATCGAAGACGTTAGCTTCGCAACCGCCCCGAAACGCGCGGCGAGCCGAAACGAGCTCGTCGCGATCCTCTCACCGATCTTCGCCGGCAGGACCCGCGCCGATTGGCTGCGGGCGCTCGGTGCCGCCGGCATTCCCTGCGGCGCGATCAAGTCGGTCGGCGAAGTCTGCGAGACGCCGCAACTCACGCAGCGGGGAATGGTCCAGACCGTCAGCCATCCGGCCGCGGGGGACGTCAGATTCATCGCCAGGCCGACCCGGTTCGGCGACGAACCGCCGGCGCCATCCACGCCGCCGCCGATGCTCGGCGAACATACAAGTGAGGTGCTTGCGGAATGGCTCGGCTGGACCGACGATCGGCTGGAGAGATTCGCGGCCGAAGGTGCGTTCGGAGAGTTTGGACGGAACTTCGTGCGATCGCCCAGGAGAGCGTCGTCATGAGAGCATCGCCATGAGAGATATCGCCGAGCAGATGTTGCGTCGCGCCGTCGAGGATGAGCGGCAGGAATTCGGGTCGTTCTTCCTGTCCCGCTTGTTCGGACTTGATATCGCCTACCAGGGCGAGACCTGCATCGTGTCCTTCGACGTCGAGAGGCCGCTGTTCAATCCGCAGGGCACGCTGCACGGCGGGGTTCTCGCGACGGCGCTCGACATCTCGATGGGGCATCTCGTCAACCACGTCACGGGCCCCGGCACCACGCTCGAGATGAAGGTGCAGTACCTCGGCGCTGTCCGCGAAGGGCGCGTGACCTGCCATGCGAGCTTTCTGAAGAAGGGCCGGAAGACCTTCTTCGTGCAGTCGCAGGCATCCAACGCAACCGGCGAGCCGATCGCGCATGCGACATCGACCTGGCAGCTGCTGAGCCGAAGCTGAATGGCTTCAGCCGGCTCGCATCGGCCAGCTATCTGCCGCGGCCGCTCGGCAATACGATCTACGTGATGCCGCCTTACTGCGTCACCGAGGCGGATCTCAATGAGATCTACACCGGCATCAGCGATGCGGCCGATGTGTTGGCTTGACGGCGCGTTTCGCACGCGTTGCTGACCAAATCACCGATTTGAATGGCACGCCGCTCCGAACAGAATATCGAACATCTATATCATTGAAATTGCGATGCTATTATCGTACGGACGATGCAGTTGCGGCGCTGCGCCGGCCGCGAAGTTTTGTCCCGCGCTGATGTGAAATCATGCAATCTCCTGCTAGATTTGCCGCAAACCAGTCAGCTTCGCAGGTCCAGCCCCTTCTGGAGACAAGTGGAGCGTGGGACGGGGCGCATGGGTCACCATCCGCGTTCGCTCATTGTTGAAGGGCCATTCGCAACCGATGTCCGATCGCCAGCCCATCGTCAGCGATCCCGCGACCATCCGCGCACGCGCCATGGAAACGCTGTTTGAGCGCCTGGATGATCTCTGCGAAGGCGCCATCGCGATCGATCGCGACGGGCGCGTCGTTTACGTCAATGAAAAATATCTTCACTCGCTTCGCCTTGGACGCGTCTCCGAGGCGATCGGACGCCCCATCGAGGAGATCATCCCGAACAGTCTGATGCGCCGCGTGGCCGACACCGGCGAGCCGATCCTTCTGGATATCATGGAACTCGGCGGCGAGCAGCTTGTGGTGACGCGCATGCCGATCGAGGACGAGAACAGGAACGTCATCGGCGCGATCGGCTTCGTGCTGTCAGACCGTCTCGACAATTTGAAGCCGCTGATCGCGCGGATGGGTCAACTCGAAAGCGACCTCAGGCTGGCGAAACGGCAATTGTCGCAACCGCGCAGCGCGCGGTTTACCTTCGATGATTATGTCGGCAAGACGGAGCGCATCGGCCGAGCCAAGGAACTCGCCCGCCGGGCGGCGCGCCAAAATGTGACGGTTCTGCTGACCGGAGAAACCGGAACCGGCAAGGAGCTGCTGGCGCAAGCCATCCACAACGCTTCGGCGCGCGCCGAAAGACCCTTCGTCAGCGTCAATGTCGCCGCTATCCCGATACGCTGATCGAGTCCGAGTTCTTCGGGACAGTGCCGGGGGCCTATACCGGCGCCGACCGCAAGGGTCGGGACGGCAAGTTCAGGAGCGCCGATAGCGGCACGCTGTTCCTCGACGAGATCGGTGAAATGCCGCTGCAACTGCAGAGCAAACTGCTGCGGGTGTTGCAGGAGCGGGAAATCGAGCCGGTCGGGTCCGACAAGGTCACGAAAGTCGACGTCCGCGTCATCGCTGCGACCAACGTCGACCTCCAGAAGCGCGTCAACGAAGGCACTTTCCGGGCCGACCTGTTCTACCGCCTCAACGTGCTGACGATCGCGCTGCCGCCGTTGCGCGATTGCGCCGG
Source organism: Bradyrhizobium sp. 27S5 (assembly GCF_037217225.1). Taxonomy (NCBI): domain Bacteria; kingdom Pseudomonadati; phylum Pseudomonadota; class Alphaproteobacteria; order Hyphomicrobiales; family Nitrobacteraceae; genus Bradyrhizobium; species Bradyrhizobium sp. 27S5. The sequence goes on along the minus strand of NZ_CP147714.1, from coordinate 8,780,648 downwards.
CGATCTTCCGGACATCTGCGCAAGGCTGTTGGACGACATCGTCCGGTCCGGTGACTACCTCAACGCCAAGATCACGCCGTCGGGCCTCGCCGCGCTCGCCTGCTATGACTGGCCTGGAAACGTCCGTGAGCTGCGCAACGTGCTGGAGCGCGCGCTCATTCTCAGTGACTCGGGCCGCCTCGCCGGGGATGACTTCGCCCGTATCCTGTCCGTCGGCGCCGAGGGCAAGGGCGTCGCGCCGCAGGCGGCGGGCGCAGTCGTCCCTTATGCCCAGGCCGAGGCTGCATTCGAGAAACGGACGCTTGAAGGCGCGCTCGCGGCCGCTAACGGGCAGATTGCGGAAGCGGCCCGGATGCTGCGTATTTCGCGGGCGACGTTCTACAAGAAGCTCGCCAAGTTCGGACTGGCCGCATCGGACTCCTCGCCTGTCTGACGATCGAGACTGAAACTGTCGCGAGTCTCGGAAAGTTGACAGGCAACTCACAGCCCTGACCTCCCGGCTGCCGGCCGAATTGCCGGAATTTCAAGCATTTTGCACCATCGCGAGGCATCTGGCCTGGAGCTTGCTCTGCTCGTGGGATGACGCATCTCGAATGCGCAAGAAGAGTCCGAAAAGAACAACACCCCGGGAGAGAAACAGATGAGCTTTCTGGTCGCACTGGCCGCGCTCGTTTTCCTGATGTTCGTCGCCTATCGCGGCTTCAGCGTCATCCTGTTCGCGCCGGTCGCAGCAATGGGCGCGGTCCTGCTGACCGACCCCGGCGCGGTGCCGGCCGCCTTCACCGGTCTCTTCATGGACAAGATGGTCGGCTTCGCGAAGCTGTATTTCCCGGTGTTCCTGCTGGGCGCGGTGTTCGGCAAGGTGATCGAGCTCTCCGGCTTCTCCAAATCGATCGTGGCGGCGGTGATCGGCCTCGTCGGCAGCCAGCGCGCGATGCTGGCGATCGTGCTGGTCTGCGCGGTGCTCACCTATGGCGGGGTCTCCCTGTTCGTCGTGGTGTTCGCCGCCTATCCGTTCGCTGCCGAGATGTTCCGGGCCGGCAACATCCCAAAGCGTCTGATTCCCGGCACGATCGCGCTCGGCGCCTTTTCGTTCACGATGGATTCGCTGCCGTTCAGCCCGCAGATCCAGAACATCATTCTGACCACCTATTTCAAGACCACCAACGGCGCGGCGCCGATCCTCGGCACGATCGGTGCGATCTTCATCTTCGTGTTCGGCCTGCTCTATCTCGAATGCCGCCGCCGCCAGGCGGCGGCCGCCGGCGAGGGCTATGGTGAGGGGCACAGCAACGAGCCGCCGCCGGTCGATACCAAGGAACTGGCGCCGGCGTTCGTTGCCTTTCTGCCGTTGATCGTGGTGTTTGTGGTCAACCTGCTGCTCGGTGGCTTTCCCGGCGTGTTCGGCGGCCTGATCGAGCGTGTCTATGGCGCGAGCTACGATCTGACGCTCGCGCTCGACCATTCGATTGCGACGCCGATCGCCAGCATCAAGGCGATCTGGGCCGTGGAGGGCGCACTGATCGCGGGCATTATCACCGTGTTCGCATTCGCGTTTCCAAAATTGAGAAAGACCTTCGCCGAGGGTAGCAAGGCCGCGGTCGGCGGCGCGCTGCTGGCGGCGATGAACACCGCGTCCGAATATGGCTTCGGCGGCGTGATCGCGGCGCTTCCCGGCTTCATCGTCATCAAGGATGCGCTGAAGACGATCCCCAATCCGCTCGTCAACGAAGCCATCACCGTCACCTCGCTCGCCGGCATCACCGGTTCGGCCTCGGGCGGCATGTCGATTGCGCTCGCCGCCATGGCAAAGGATTTCATCGCCATGGCGGAGGCGGCGCACATCCCGCCCGAGGTGCTTCACCGCGTCGCGTCGATGGCGAGCGGCGGCATGGACACATTGCCGCACAACGGCGCCGTCATTACCCTGCTTGCGGTGACCTGCCTGAAGACGCTGGCGGTGTTCTTCGTGATCGCGGTCTATTACGTCACCGGGTTGGTCTAGAGCCGGTTCTGATTGAATCGGAACGGGGCTCCAGGATCTAACGATTAATTGGGAGGAATGACGTGAGCCAGCATCCGGCCCTGTCCTATCTGCGCACGACGGAGAAGGGCAAGATCGTCACGGCCGCCGAAGCGGTGCGCTTGATCCGCGATGGCGACACGGTCGCGACCGGCGGCTTTGTCGGCATCGGCTTTGCCGAAGAGATCGCCCTCGCGCTGGAGGAGCTCTATCTCGCCAACGAAACCGACGCTCCCTACGCGCAGGGCAAGCCTCGCAACCTCACGCTGGTCTATGCGGCGGGACAGGGAGACGGCAAGCACCGCGGCCTCAACCATTTCGCACACGAGGGCCTGGTCAGGCGCGTGATCGGCGGCCACTGGGGGCTTGCGCCCAAATTGCAGCAGCTTGCGATCGCAAATCAGATCGAGGCCTATAATCTGCCGCAGGGCGTCATCACCCATCTGTTCCGCGACATCGCCGCGCGGCGTCCCGGCCACATCTCGCGCGTCGGCATCGGCACCTTCGTCGATCCGCGCCAGGGCGGTGGCAAGCTCAACGCCCGCACCATCGAGGAGTTGGTCGAGCTGGTCACGCTCGGTGGCGAGGAGTGCCTGTTTTACAAGACCTTTCCCATCGACGTCGGGATTATCCGTGCCACCACCGGCGACGCCGACGGAAATCTCACGATGGAGAAGGAGGCGTTGACGCTGGAAGCGCTGGCGATCGCCATGGCGGCGCATAATTCCGGCGGCATTGTCATCGCTCAGGTCGAGCGCGTCGCAGAAAGCGGCAGCCTCAATCCGCGCCAGGTGAAAATCCCCGGTGTCCTCGTCGACTGCGTCGTGGTGGCCAAACCGGAAAACCACTGGCAGACCTTTGGCACGCATTACAACCCGGCCTATAGCGGCGAGATCAGGCTGCACGCCGGCTCGCTGCCGCCGATGCCGATGAGCGAGCGCAAGATCATCGCGCGCCGGGCCGCGTTCGAGCTCAAGGCCAACAGTGTCGTCAATCTCGGCATCGGCATGCCCGAAGGCATCGCCTCGGTTGCCAATGAGGAGCGGGTGATCGACCTGATCACGCTGACGGCCGAGCCCGGCGTGATCGGCGGCGTGCCGGCGAGCGGGATCGATTTCGGTGCCGCCGTCAACACGCAGGCGGTGATCGACCAGCCCTATCAGTTCGATTTCTATGACGGCGGCGGTCTCGACGCCGCGTTCCTGGGTCTCGCCCAGGTCGATCGCGCCGGCGATCTCAATGTCAGCAAGTTTGGTCCCAAGCTCGCCGGTGCGGGCGGCTTCATCAACATCAGCCAGAACGCCAAGAAGGTGATTTTCGTCGGCACGTTCGGTGCGGGCCGCCAGCGCATTGGCGTGACCGACGGCAGGCTGGTCATCGCCGAGGAAGCCAAAGCCCGCAAATTCGTCGAGACAGTCGAGCATGTCACCTTCAGCGGCGCCTTCGCCGCCAAGCGCGGGCAGACCGTGCACTATGTCACCGAGCGCTGCGTGCTGGCGCTGACCGAAGGGGGGCTCGAGCTGATCGAGGTGGCGCCCGGCATCGATATCGAGCGCGACATCCTCCGCCTGATGGATTTCAGGCCGCTGATCCCGCGCGATCCGCCGTTGATGGACGCGCGGATCTTCCGGGACGGCCCAATGGATCTGCGCAGCGATCTGCTGACGATTCCGCTCGATCGGCGCTTCACCCTAGACCAGCAGCAGAACCTGTTCTTCGTCAACCTGGAACGCTTCGCGCTGCGCAGCAGGAGTGACATCGATGCGATCGCGCACGCCGTCGAAGCCAGGCTCGGCCGCCTCGATCGCCGCGTCTATGCGATCGTCAATTACGACAACTTCTCGATTGTTCCCGAATTGCTCGACGAATATTCGGCGATGGTGCAAGGCTTGACCGACCGTTTTTATTCCGGCGTCTCCCGTTACACCACGTCGGGCTTCCTGCGCATCAAGCTCGGCGAAGCGCTGGAAAGGCGCGGCGTCGCCGCGCACATCTTCGAAAGCGCGGAAGACGCGCGCTCGGATTGGCGCAATGTCGAAGCTGGCGGCACTCCGCAGCCGGACCGAAACGGCCGCACGGCGGTGTAGGCGGCCAAACCCTGGCGGCGCAATCACTCCATCGCCGGACGCCCGGGATTCGCATCGCCGGAAGGGGCAGCGCCCCGGAGGCTTGCCGCCGGGCAGATCGCGCGCGCTGGGAATGTAGAGCCACCCTATCGACTCTACAGTTTTATTCCTTCCATCGACTTTCTCAATTCATCGGCCGACTGTTTGGCGAGAGCGCCGCCCTGCACGCTGACCCACGTCTCGGGCCATGCCTTCTTAATTCTCGAGATCGTGTGCCCGCCCAGTTTCGGGGGCGGGACCGAGCCGCTGCTGTCGATCACTAACGTACCCACGAAAACGTCATCGTTGCTGTGTGCGCAATTCGAGAGGCCGATGCAGTGGACGAGTTCGTGCACCAGGATGTGGAGACGCATGGCCTGCCCAGCGTCAACCCGGCCCACTTTCGGAGTTGCGGGCACCCGCAACTTCACTGAATCCATCGAAGGGCCGCTGCGTGAGTCGATGATGGTCTGCACGGCGCTGCCGTGGAGGCCGGAACCCGGATAGGTCTCGGCAACGATCGGGCTGCCAGCCGCCCTGTCAGCCTTCTTAAAGGCGAGATAGACGCCATTCTGCTTGAGAAGGTCGTTGATCGTCGTGATCGCTGTATCGAGATCATTCACCCAGACACTCGGGGTGAAACTCGCCCCGGGGAATACCTTTAGCTCGCCCGTGCGCCGGACCCGGTCGGGCCAAGGAGTGATCTCCGGTTCCGTACACGCCACGACGAGGCTCCTGCAAAAGGTCGGGGACTGCCTAAGTCTATGTCTCGCCGTTGTTCGACACGGTTCAAACCGGTGGCGGTACACCCCCCAGCGGCGCCGCAATTTGGTGAGTTCGCGCGACGGAAAACTGTGTCGTGCTCGCAACGTGGCATGAGTTCCGGTTGTGGATAAGCATCTCCGGACTCCACGGCGTTGCGAATTCGCGGTCAAATGGTGGCGGACCTTCGGCGGCGTTTTCATTTCCAAGACGTTCATTTGAGATGAGGTCCAAGAGGCCGCTGTCCAGCGCCAGCGGCCTCTTCATTAACATACATTGATTGCAATCAGATCGTCCGACGCCAGGCAGCGTCGATCGTACTGCATTAGGTCACGGAGACAAAAATGATTGAAGGACTCAAACCATATGTGGCATTCGGAGTCGATCCTGCCGGGGTCGCACGCGCAACGTACGAACTTCGTTGCAGCAACGACGAAGAGGCGAGGCGGCAAGCCGAGGATTATCTCGACGCGCACGAGTTCATCGAGTTGTGGATTGACTACAAACGGATCGCTCGTCTGAAGCGCAGCAGGTCCCGAGGCTCCAGCCAATAAATTCCGACTGTCATCGCATCAACTCGAACGACTCGAGGACATCTGCGTCCGCATGCGCTGTGATGATTTTCGCTTCAGCACACGCTTTGGAGTCAACGGCCCAGCGATCTTAAGCGCCCCGTGGTTTTTGCGGGCTGAGCATTAACGCTGTTAGTACTGCATGGGAGCCTAGCCCTTGTCAGGAAACGGCTCGGCCGCTTAATTCGTGCGATTGCACTACGTTAATCATTTTGCAGAGTTGTTCTTAGTGAAAGCCATCGAGCAAATCGTCGCCGGCTTCGTGTCGTTGAAGGATCGTCAGGCGCTGGAGAAGCTCAAACATCATCGGCGGCAGCTGTTGGATGATGTTCAAACGCACGACGTCCCCGGCTTCGGACCGTCTGTCGTGAGCGATATCCTCCGCGGGGAAGTCGAGATCATCGAAGCAGCATTGGCGCGCTTCGATGAGAATCGAGCATTGTCATGAGCGAAAACCGCGAGGAGATCGAGACCTTGAGGTTAATCAGAGCGTTCTCGAAGATTAGAGATCCCCAAAGACGAAAGCTCATCATTGAATTCACCGAGGCCGCGGTGCCTGAGGTTGGCACTGTTGCAGAAGGCAATCCGAGCGATCTCAAGCCTGGCGGTGAGCGACTTCGTTGATGGGCCTCAACGCATATCCAATGTAGCCGTAGCCCATTTACGTCATACACTCTGTGCCAATGGGCCTGATCCAAATGGACTACATGGCCGCATCGCGGCCCGCGGCGTGCGAGGCATCGGTGCGCTGTATGAGAAAAATATGATCTCTTCAGCGTATCACCGAGTAATGATTGCTGGGCTTGGCAGGGGCCTACGTGGGGCAATGGTAGTAGCGCGCCGCAGCAAGTGCGGATCTTGGTAGACCAAATTCGGGAAAGCCGTAACTTCACGAGTGGAGGCTGGCCGCTCAGCCTCCTAGCCCCGGCAGCCCCAGCTCACCCCTGAGTTGGGGCTCGCCGCGTCCCTCAGACCCGCACCTCAAGGCGCAGGCCGAGGACCCCATTCTGAGTTGATCAAGATGGATAGCGTCGAGTACAGCCTCATAGGTTTAGCGCTGCTATCCTTCATCACCGGCGTGGGCGCTCTTCTGTTTGGATGAAGTGCTCAGCGAACCTTTTAGGGGTCGCCGGTCCACATCCGTGGCTTATCGCTCTCCAAGCCGACATGCCGACGGCGGGTCCCCGAACGATCGATATTCAGCGTCGTTAATGCTAATTGCGATCAGACGAATTGCGGGTTGCCTTACGAAGGTAAATTTTGCGAGAAAATCCGCACGGGACGAACGCTACACGTCCCCAGAACTTCAGCACCAGCGCTTTCGGCGCTGGTGTTTTTTCACGCGAACAGGTCGTTCCCGGCTCGCTCCCACGCCTGCGCGGGCCCAGCGGCATCAAATTCCGAACGAGTGCCTCATCTGAGCCGCCATGCGCTGGACGGCGTAGGTGTATTTGCCTTGGGCGAACTGCTGATCCGCTATGTAAAGAACCACAAGAACGGCTATCGCCAACAACAATCCTTTCACCGAAATCCCCCACGCGGCGGTTAAGAAAAGCAGATGGCTTCGAGCCTACACACTTCCATGCAAATGGCATGGCTCAAATAGGCTACGCCAGAGAAGGCCGATTGGAACTCGACTACAGCTGATGACGTTGAGTCGGGTTGTGTTGGAGTGCATGCGATGACCAATCACCGAACTGCTCTGGTCATATTTGCGTTCGCGTTCGCGATTGCGCTTATCGCAGCGACTTTTACGACGTTCGAGAACGTCAATACGCGCGTGGCCAGCAATGAGGCGCCACCGGGTACGACCGGGTTGGCTCGGCCACATCCGCCGTTTGATCTGGCCCCCGGCGCACCAATACGGATGCCACAACAGAGGTAGGACAGGAGTCGCCCGGGTGGCGAGCACCGCTCGGCTCATCCGGGTGCGGGTTGAGCCGATCATCATTGTCGTAACAGCCGGCACAGCCCCCGCTCGTCGTCGCGCGTGGGCGCGGCGGACTTCTGCCCGACGATACGAAAGTATGGGGGTGCCGCGGAGCGAATGTAGGGGGCAGAAAAAAGCACGATCGGCGCTATAGCGTGCGCAAGTCGCGCGCAGCGAAGCGCGCATCATTCTCACGACAGGGGAGGAGAGCTTGATACGCCTGCTATTGCTGCTGCCGTTCATCGGGTTGATGATCGTGCCCTTCTACAACATCAGGGAGCCGATGCTGTTCGGTTTCCCGTTCTTCTATTGGTATCAGCTTGCCTGGGTGCCGCTGACCTCGCTCCTCACCTGGATCGTCTACAGGAGCGTGCGCAATGTTGAATGATGTCGACAGCGCGGCGCTCGCCGTTTTCATCGCTTTGTTTGTGCTCGTCACCGGCATGGGCTTCGTCGCCTCGCGCTGGCGCAAGCCGGAGACGCTCGCCCATCTCGACGAATGGGGCCTCGGTGGCCGCAAGTTCGGGACTTGGATCACCTGGTTCCTGGTCGGTGGCGATTTCTACACCGCCTATACCGTGATCGCTGTTCCGGCGCTGGTCTATGCGGTCGGCGCCTACGGCTTCTTTGCCTTGCCCTACACCATCATCGTCTATCCCTTCGTGTTCGCGGTGATGCCAGTGTTGTGGAAGGTCGCGAAAGACAACGGTTACGTTACCGCCGGCGACGTGGTGCGTGGCCGCTACAATTCACGTAGCCTCGAGCTTGCCGTGGCCGCCACGGGCGTGCTGGCGACGATGCCCTACATCGCGCTGCAACTGATCGGCATGGAGGTCGCGATCAAGGCGCTCGGCCTGCACGGCGAGATTCCGCTCGTGCTCGCCTTCCTGGTGCTCGCGCTCTACACCTACTCGTCGGGCCTGCGCGCACCGGCGCTGATCGCCTTCGTCAAGGACATCATGATCTATATCGTAGTGATCGCCGCAATCGCGATCGTGCCGTCGAAGCTCGGCGGCTATGGCGAGATCTTCACCGCGGCGGATGCTGCCTTCAAGGCCAAAGGCTCCGGGGGCATCCTGCTGGCACCGGCGCAAGTGTTGCCCTATGCTTCGTTGGCGCTGGGTTCGGCGCTCGCGGCCTTCATGTATCCGCACACGCTGACCGGCATTTTCGCGTCATCGGGAGGCAACACCATCCGCAAGAACGCGGTGCTGCTGCCGGCCTACACGCTGCTGCTCGGCCTGCTGGCGCTGCTCGGCTATATGGGCCACGCGGCCGGACTGAAGCTCGCCAGCAACAATGACGTCGTGCCGGCGTTGTTCAAGATCCTGTTCCCGGGCTGGTTCGCGGGCTTTGCCTTCTCCGCGATCGCGATCGGCGCGCTGGTGCCGGCGGCGGTGATGAGCATCGGCGCCGCCAATTTGTTCACGCGCAATTTCTGGAAGGTCTGGATCAACCCGGCCGTCACGCCGGCGGGCGAGGCCAAGGTCGCCAAGATCACCTCGATGCTGGTGAAGGTCGGCGCGCTGCTTGCGATCCTGTTGATGCCGACGCAGTTCGCGCTCGACCTGCAGCTGCTCGGCGGCCTCTGGATCCTGCAGACCCTGCCGGCGCTGGTGTTCGGGCTCTACCTGAACTGGTTCTCGAGCACGTCGCTGCTGGTCGGCTGGGCGGTCGGTCTGGTCGGCGGTTCGCTGCTCGCCTGGTCGGACGGTCTGAAGCCGCTGCACAGCATCGACTTCGGCGCGGGAAAGGTTGCCATCTACACCGGCCTCATCGCCCTCGCGGCCAATGTGGTGGTGGCGGTCGTGGTCAACCTGGCGCTCAAGGGGCTGTCGCAGCCGCGCCCGGCCAGCGAAGCGGCCTAAGCCAACGGCTCGATCGACGGCCGGGTCTCGAATCCAGCCGTCGATGCCCTCGGTTCTTGTCTTGACGCGCTTTGTTCACGCCAACCGGTGTCCACTTCGCTGGAAAACGCTCTAGTATCGGCGGCCCGCGACCTGTCGCGGGCCGATCTCGTGCGTGAGGTGTCCTTGCAGGGCTGGTTCGTTCTCGCAATCTCGGCGGCCTATGTGACCGCGCTGTTCCTGATCGCCTGGTGGGGCGACCGGCGCAGCGTCGACGGTCCGCTGGTGTCGCCGACATCGTGGACGGCCGCGGTCAGCTATTGCCTGACGCTCGCGGTCTACAACACCTCCTGGAGCTTCTACGGGTCGGTCGGCCGGGCCGCGACCAGCGGGCTCGACTTCGTCACTATCTATCTCGGCCCGACGCTGGTGCTGCTGTTCGCCCAGCCGCTGCTCGTCAAGGTGATCGCGATCGCCAAGGCGCAGAACGTGACCTCGATCGCCGATTTCATCGCCGCGCGCTACGGCAAGAGCCAGTCGCTGGCCGCGCTGGTCACCCTGGCCTCGCTGCTCGGCGTGCTGCCCTATATCGCGCTCCAGCTGAAGGCGGTCGGCAAGAGTTTTGACTATCTCATCCTGCAGCCGGAACGGGCCGGCGGCGCGGCGTTGCAGTTCTGGCAGGACTCCGCCTTTGGCGTCGCCGCATCGATGGCGCTGTTCGCGATCATCTTCGGCGTCCGCCATGTTCATGCCAGCGAGCATCATCGCGGATTGATGTTGGCGATCGCGTTCGAGAGCGTGGTCAAGCTGGTCGCGTTCCTGATCGTGGCGCTGTTCGTGCTGTTCGGCATCGCCGGCGGACCGGGCGAGCTGCTGTCGCAGGTTCGTCTCGATCCAGAGCTCGCGCAGGTCCTGTCGCTCGATATCGGCCAGCCGGTCTGGCCGGCGACCATCATTATCTCGGCGATCGCCTTCCTGTGCCTGCCGCAGGCGTTCCATGTCGCGATCGTCGAGAACGAACAGCCCGCGCATACCCGCACCGCTGCGTGGCTCTATCCGCTCTATCTTGCGGCGTTCAGCCTGCTGATCCTGCCGATTGCCGCCACGGGCCTGGCGCGGTTCGGCGGCATGATGGATCCCGACACATACGTGATCTCGCTGCCGATCGCCTCCGATGCCAGGACCGTCAGCCTGATCGCGTTCCTGGGCGGGCTGTCGGCCGCGACCGGCATGGTGATCATGACCGCGGTGGCGCTGAGTACGATGCTCTGCAACGACGTCATCATGCCGCTGCTGTTGCGCTGGCGCTTCCTCGGCCGGCGCGCGGCGAACTGGTCGGTATCGCGCACGCTGATGGCGGTGCGCCGGTTCTCGATCGTCGGCATCCTCCTGCTGGCCTATCTGATGCACCGTCTGGTCAATCACGGCTATCCGCTGACGGTGATCGGCCTGTTGTCGTTCGTGGCGGTGGCGCAGTTCGGGCCGGCCTTCATCGGCGGCCTGTTCTGGCCGCGCGCCAACAAGGCCGGCGCCTCGGTCGGGATCGCGGTCGGCTTCGTGATCTGGGCCTATACGCTGCTGCTGCCGTCCACCGGGCTGTTATGGCCGGCGCTCGCGCCGATCGCGCGCGATGGATTGTTGCCATGGCTCAAGCCGGGCGCGCTGTTCGGTCTCGAGGGGCTCGATCCGATCTCGCATGCCACGCTGTGGAGCCTCGGCGTCAATATCGCCTGCTTCGTGCTGTTCTCGCTGCTCGGACGGCAATCGACCATCGAGCGCAATCAGGCCGCGGCTTTCACGCAAGGCGCAGCGCGTGGGACCGCCTCGCCATTGTCGTCGCGCGTCCTGGTCCGGCTCGATGATCTGCGCGCGCTCGCGATCCGCTTTGTCGGCAGCGAACGCGGCGTGGCCGCCTTCGACGCCTATCTCGCCGCGCGCCGCGCCGGTCACGCGCCGGCGCTCGACCCGTCGGGCCTTGTCGATCTCGATTCGATCCGCTTCACGGAAAACCTGCTCGCCGGCGCCATCGGCGCGGCGTCGGCGCGCGTGGTGATCGCAGCCTCGCTCGAGGGCCATTCGCTGTCGCGGCGCGCGGCGATGGCGATGCTGGACGAGGCCTCCGAAGCGCTGCGCTTCAACCGCCATCTCTTGCAGAGCACGCTGGAGAGCGTGCCGCAGGGCATCTGCGCCTTCGACGCCGACTTCAACATCTCGGCATGGAACGGCCGCTTCATCGAGTTGCTCGATCTGCCGCGCGATCTCGTGCGCGTCGGCCTGCCGCTCGCCGATCTGATTGCCTTCAACGTCGACCGCGGCGAATACGCGGCGGCCGAGTTCTCCGCGCTGTTGGTCAATCGCGACGTCGCGACGCAAGTGTGGCCCTATGTCTACGAGCGCAAACGCCCGGACGGCACCGTGCTCGAAATCGTCTATGACCGCATCGCCGGCGGCGGCTACGTCTCGACCTATACCGACGTCACCGAACGGCATCGCGCCGCCGAGGCGCTGCGCCGGGTCAATGAGGATCTGGAGTTGCGCGTGCGTGAGCGGACCGAAGCGCTGGAGCGCGCCAAGGCGGACGCCGAGCACGCGAATCTCGGCAAGACGCGCTTCCTCGCAGCCGCCAGCCATGACCTGCTGCAGCCGCTGAACGCGGCGCGGCTATTCCTGTCGGCGCTTGACGAAAGCTTGCGCGTACAGCCGAGCGCCGGTGACAAGGACCGGAGGCTGGCCGGTAGCGCGATCACGGCGCTGCGCTCGACCGAGCATATGCTCGACACGCTGCTCGACATCTCCTCCTATGATTCCGGTGCGGTGCGCGCCGAGCCGGTCGATTTACCGATCGCCGATCTCCTGGCGCAGCTCAGCGTCGAGTTCGATGCCATGGCGCGTGAGCGCGGCCTGTCCTTGCACGTCGTTGATTGCGCCTGTGTGGTGCGGAGCGATCCGCATCTGCTGCGCAGAATCCTGCAGAACTTGTTGTCGAACGCGGTGCGCTACACGCCGAAAGGCCGTATCCTGCTCGGATGCCGGCGCAAGGCCGGCGCGCTCCGGATCGAGGTCTGGGACACCGGTATCGGCATCGCCGAGGCTGACCGCGACCGGATATTCGAGGAGTTCCAGCGGCTCGTGCCCGCGTCCGACAAGGGGCTCGGCCTCGGGCTTGCAATCGTCGACCGCATCTCGCGCCTGCTCGGACACACGGTTAACGTGCGCTCGCGTCCCGGCCACGGTTCCTGTTTTGCGGTCACCTTACCCCTGGCGTCCGGTCCCGGTGCGACGCTGCGCCGCGCGCGCGCTGCAGCTGCGCCGCTGCCGGCCGAGCAACCGCTGACGATCCTGTGCCTCGACAACGATGCGACGATCCTGCGGGGGCTCACGGCGCTGCTCGGGGGCTGGGGCCATCATGTCGTGACCGCGACAGACCCGGCCGCGGCGATGGCGGCAGCAACCGCCGGGCCGCCCGATGTCGTGCTGCTCGACCACCACCTTGACGGCGGCCGCAGCGGTCTTGATTTTCTCGACGATCTCAGGCGCGCATCGGCGTACAAGGTGCGCGCGCTGCTGATCACCGGCAATCGCAGCGAGGAGGTTCGCAGCGCGGCGAAGGCGCGCGGCTGCGAGATCCTGCTCAAGCCGGTCAAGCCGGCTGCGCTGCGACGTTTCCTGAGCGGCGAGGCCTTGACCCGTCGGCTCGCCACCCATGAGGACCGTCACCCGGCATGACCACACGCATCGTCATTGGCGACGACCATCCGCTGGTGCAGGCCGCGCTGCAGAGCGCACTGTCGGCCGTGCTTCCCGATCTCGAGATCATTCCCTGCCAGTCGCTCGACGAGGTATTGGCGGCGGTGCCCGGCCGCATCGAGGAGATCGACCTGATCCTGCTCGACCTGACGATGCCGGGCATCCAGGGGTTTGCGGCGCTCTTCGTCCTGCTCGCACAGTTTCCGACGGTGCCGGTTGCGATCATCTCGGCGCGGCAGGATGCGGCCACGATCCGCCGCGCCATCGCCTATGGCGCCTCCGGCTATATCCCGAAATCGCTCGGCCTGCCGGCGATGGCGGACGCCATCACGCGCATCCTCGGTGGCGAAATCTGGATGCCGCCGAACATCGGCGGCCGGGGCTCGATCCAGAGCGAGGACGTGGAGCTGGCGGCGCGCGCGGCCTCGCTGTCGCCGCAGCAACTGCGCATCCTGGCGATGATCGTCGAAGGCAGGCTCAACAAGCAGATCGCGGCCGAAATCGGCATCGCCGAGCAAACCGTCAAGGGCCATGTCTCGACCATCCTGCGCAAGCTCGGGGTGGGATCGCGCACCCAGGCCGCCGTGCTGGCGGAGCGGCTGGCGTTCGGCAGCGCGCGAGGCGTTTCATCACCTGCAGAGCGAGAGGGGTGAAGGCGCCGAGGATATCCTCCTGGCTGCCGTCGCCGGCAAACAGACTGAGAACGGAAATGTTCGTGGTTTTGTACGCAAGTGGCGCACCCGACACGATTCGAACGTGTGACCTTTGCCTTCGGAGGGCAACGGATCGCTCCTTTCCCGTCTTCGCGCATTTACGCTGGAACGCGATAAACCTCGAAATATCAATATATTACTTGGCTTCCAGCCTCATTTAGGCTACGCTGATTTCCGCTGAAAACGCCTCCGACTTGCTCCCGTGTGGTTGCAATGTGGTTGCACCAAGGAGGCAGGGAAAAGGCAGATTTCCATGACGAAATTGACCAAGCGCGTCATCGAGGGATTGCAGTCCGACGGATCGAAGCATGGAACGCTGTTCTGGGATAGCGAGCTTAAAGGCTTCGGCGTGCGCGTTTTCCCGACGGGCGTGAAGACGTTCGTCGTCAAGTTCCGAACCCGCGGTGGTCGGCAGCGCTGGCTCAAGATCGGGGCGTTCGGCGCTCTGACGGCTGAGAAGGCACGTGAAAAGGCCAAGTTGGAGCTGGCTCGCGTGGTCGACGGCGAAGATCCGGCGGATGCGCGGGACCAGCTTCGTGCGGCAGTGACCGTCGCCCAGCTGTGCGACCTGTACATGACGGCCGCCGAGGCAGGCTTGGTCCTAGGACGGAAAGGCACGCCCAAGAAGCCGCGCACGCTTTCCACCGATCGCTCCCGGATCGACGCTCATGTGAAGCCGCTGCTGGGCCAGCTCAAAGCCAGCGAAGTGACGCGAACGGATATCGAGGGCTTCAAGACCGGCGTTGTGACCGGAAAGACGGCGCGGGATGAGAAACTAGGGCCGCGTCGTCGATCGATCGTGCGAGGCGGCAAGGGTGCGCTCACCCGCACTTTGGGGCTGCTCGGGGCCGTGTTCGCATGGGGTCAGGATAACGGCTACGTCGAACAAAACCCGGTCCGAGGCGTCAAACGATTCGCCGACGCGCAGAAAAAGGCGATGCTGTCCGGCGAGCAATATGGTGCACTGGCCCAGACCCTCAACGAACTGGCCGACAGGCGAGATCGCAATGACCAACCGATGCACAGCCTGGTTGGTCTGGCGGCCATTCGCTTCATCGCCCTGACGGGCGTTCGACGTGGCGAATGCACAAGCCTCAAATGGGACGAGGTCGATGCCAACGGCACTTGCCTGGCCCTCGGGGAAACGAAGACCGGGCCTTCGCTGCGACCGCTCAGCCGTGCGGCCTTCGCGGTCGTCGATGCCCAGGATGCGATCGCCGACTACGTCTTTCCTGCCGGACCCGACGCCGAAGGCTATCAGGGCTTGCCTGGCCTATGGCGCACCGTGCAGAAAACGGCCCGCCTTGCGGCCGAGGCGGCCGCGGTCGAGCGTGGCGAACCAGCGCCCGCTGGTGGGCCGCTCGATGGCGTCACGCTGCATAGCCTGCGGCACAGCTACGCCGGAGTCGCCGAGCAGCTCGGGGCGACAATCCCGACGATCGCGGCACTGCTCGGTCATCGCGTCGGTGGCGTCACGGGCGGCTACATCCTCAAGCGGGTTGATGTGCTTTTGATCGACGCGGCCAACCGCGTGGCGGAGCACATCGGGATGCTGATGCGGGGCGAGGCACCGCCTTCGACCGTGGTGCAATTCGTGCCGCGCGGTCGCATTAGAGCAAATACGGGAACCCAACATCTGGCTTTGGCGAGCTAAGCGGGTCCGGCTATCCGAAGAGCGGTCCGGGTTTATGTCGCGCACGCCGATTATGGTCAGGCAATGCCGCTGGGCGGGGAAACAGGGGAGCCTGCCCCATCAGCGAGTTCGTCGTGGCGACATTTGCGGCATGGATAGACTTGGGCTGCTGGGCGCCCTAAGCGCTGAGCCGCGCGACGATGGCGGCGACGCGCCGCGCGCGGGTCTCGGCCGCCTTCGCTCCGATGACGTTCTCCACGTCCGCTTTCTGTCGGCTCGGAGCCTGCTTGAGAAACGCGTCGCGAAGTCCTGGCGTGGCAGCCAGCGCGCGATCGAGATCGTCGGGTATCTCGACCGTGCGCGGAGCCCGATCGATCGAGAGCGTGACCGTGATCGGATCGCCGCCCTTGATGCCGGAGGCCTCGCGGTGCTGCGCGCTGAATGGCAGCATCGACTTGCCTCCCATGATGCCGACCGTGGTGCGGTAGCTGTAGTCGTTGACCACCACCAGAAGCGCCGGACGCGCGCCGCCGCCGAGCTGTGTCATCACATCGGGCGGCACGACGATGCCGGTGGTCTTCTCGCCGGTCTGCGTAAGGATCGTGTCAAAGCGGACCTGGGTCACGGCAAAGTCTCCTGTCGATATGGAATGAGCATTCTCCTTCAGGCAGCCTCGCCGCTATGGAGCGGCACGCGCGAAAGCGGCCAGTTCTCGGCGCGGCACCGCGCGGGCGTGAACAGTCCCATCAGCGGGCTCATCAGCATGACCATCCGGCCGCCGAAGGTCGGGCGCCGCTGCTCGGTCCAGCGCTTGAGGTTGTCGACGATGAACTGCCCGCTCTTCGCCATCTTGGCGGTTTGCGTGCCCTCAAGCGCCTCGGACGTCAGGGTGAGTTCGGTGCCGCCGGGCACTTCCTTCAACTCGTAAGTGGTCCGCCCGGGCGGTTCGTTCGCGGCCATCGCGAAGTTGATCGCATGGCTGAAGCGATAGGGCGGCGAAAATTCGAGTACCTCGCCATAGGCCATCACATACTTGCCGTCCTTCGACAGCATCCGCATTGGACGGCCGGGCTTTAAACCATCCTCGGTGTCGCAAACGCCGCCGAACAGGAAGGGCAAGACCTCGCCGGTCTGGACGAGTGTATTCCAAACGACCTCGATGGGGGCCGCGATCGTCACCTTCCAGATCTGTCGTGCGCGCTCAGTCATCGTCTGTCTTTCTGGCGACGGCGGCTTCGGCCGCCTGTTTGATGCGGAGCAGATGGCCGGCCCAATAGCCGCTGAATTCGGTGGCCCAGCGTTCGTAGATCATGCGGATGGGCGTGACGTTGAGGAACAAGCGGCGGGCGGTGCCCGCTCGCTCGCTAACGATCAGGTTCGCCCGCTCCAGCACTCCCAGATGGTTCATGATCGCGATCCGGCTAAC
This sequence comes from Bradyrhizobium sp. 27S5, assembly GCF_037217225.1. Lineage (NCBI taxonomy): Bacteria > Pseudomonadati > Pseudomonadota > Alphaproteobacteria > Hyphomicrobiales > Nitrobacteraceae > Bradyrhizobium > Bradyrhizobium sp. 27S5. The sequence continues at coordinate 8,763,890 of NZ_CP147714.1, read as the reverse complement.
GTCGAAATTCTGCGCGAGACGACCGATCGTGATGCCGGGCTCCGCGCCGACCAGATCGAGCACGCGGCGGCGGATCCTGTGCGCCAAGGCGTGGAAAACCTCGTCCATCTCATCTTCAGTCATAATGTAATTACTATATTACATATCAAGTTGCGTCAATGGGTTTCGCTCAGACCGAGCCGCCATTGAATCATGATGTGCGAGGAGGCCTTCACCGCAGATCGAGACCGCCTGACCCGAGGGACAAGGCAATCGACGAATTGCTCTTATCGCAGAAGTAGCGTTCTGTTCGCGGCGCGGCGCGCCAATTCGTGCCACGGCGTCTCGTGGCGGCGCTATTACGGGGCTGCTCTTGTGGCGGCGAGAGGGGACGGCGAGTTTGACAAGCCTGCCCGCCAAAGAATGCGCGAGCAGATGGCGCGACACGACTCGCGGGTGACGCGGTATTGGGAGCTGATCAGCATTTTAGATAGCCAGCCCAAGATCGCCAGTAAGGTCGACGCATATTGGACGAAAGCAGCCGTTCTTCATCACTATGCCTGAGGCGACAAAAATAAGGGCGTGTCGAGCCAAGGCTCTCGTTACTGCTCTCCCGCTCCAACACTTCCGCTTAAGCGACCAGATCCCGATTCACGGCCGCAGGCGGTTCGACGGTGACTTTCATCGGTTTGTCATCGGCGGTCCGAGCTTGAGCTTCGTCATGGCTTTCCTCCTTGCCCGTAGGGCGCAAGCACTAGGTCGAGCGTCTTCAAAACCCGCCCTCGCAACTACGCTCTTTGCGAAGCCGTACCGCTACATGCTGCTCGCGACCGCCAGCGTTGACAGCTTCGTTGTGTTGTTCGAAGCTGTGAAGAGTGCGCTATGGGGCGCCCCCGGTCCGCGGCAAGGGAGCTGGCTCCCGCCCATCCTGAAATGATATGATCGTTTCACGCTCCTTCTTCCGGCCTGTTTCAGCGGACACCAGGCGATACGGAAGGAAGGTTGTCATGAGCCGTAAGCTCACCGCCCGTTCGACTCTCGAAACCCTCAAGAAAGAAGCCAAGCGCTGGTTGAAGGCGCTGCAGGCCGGCGATGCGGAAGCGCGCGGCCGACTGCTCGCCGTCACGCCGGCGGCTCCAATCGAGCCGGGCCTGCGCGACGTCCAGTTGGCCCTGGCGCGCGAATACGGACTGCCCGGGTGGGCGGCGCTATGCCAGGCGCTGGAGGACACGCGCCGCTCTCACGCCGACCGCGTCGAGCTCGTCTTGCGGTCGGCCGACTGGGCGGGTGACCACACCGCCGGCGCACGCCTCCTGGCTCGTTGGCCGGAGGTCGGCCGGGACAGCCTCTACGCCGCCGCGGCTACAGGCGACCTAGCGGAGGTCGAGCGGCGGCTGGCCGCCGATCCCGGCAGCGCGAACCGCAAGGGCGGTCCACTTGAGCGTGAACCTCTGCTCTATCTGGCCTATTCGAATCTGCCCGGCAGCGAGGCGCACGGCCTCGAGATCGCTCGGCGGCTGCTTGACCATGGCGCCGATCCCAACGCTTTCTGGATCGGCCCCTGGGGCGAGCCGGCCTTCACCGTCCTGACCGGCCTGATCGGCCAAGGCGATCAGCCGCCGCACCCCCAGGCGAGGGACCTCGCCGCCCTGCTTATCGAACGTGGGGCCGACCCCTTTGACCCGCAGGCGCTCTACAACACCTCCATTACTCGCGACGATACCGATTGGCTGGACTTTCTTTGGACCCAGTCGGAGCGACATGGACGACTAAAGGCTTGGCGGGAGAATGTTCCTGGGAAGCCGGCCATCGGGGGCAGCGTCCCGCTCAGCGCGCTCGACTACCTCCTCGGCAACGCCACGGCCTTCAATCACCTCAGGCGAGCGGAGTGGCTGCTGGCGCATGGCGCGGACCCCAATAGTCTGCACGCCTATTCCAGAAGACCTCAGCGTGAGGAGGCGCTGATCCACGGCCACGTCGAGATGGCCAAGCTGCTCGAGCGCTTCGGCGCCGAAACCACGACGCTGGAGGGCCCGTCCGCTTTTCGGGCCGCCTGCATGAGCCTTGACCGCGACGCGGCGCACGCGATCGCGGCGAACCAGCCGGGATATCTCCACGACCCGGAGCCGATGCTGACGGCGGCCCGCGCCGGCCGTGCCGATGTCGTGACCCTCCTGCTGGAGCTGGGGGTGGACGTCGATGTCGCCGATGCGATCGAGCAGCGCGGGCTTCAAGTCGCGGTCGCGGGTGGGTCGCTGGAGGTGGTCAAGTTGCTGGTGGCTCATGGCGCCGACATTGACCGGCCGACAACGACGGTCGGCGGCGGCGCGATGGGCTATTCCGCTCATTTCGATCGTCGCGAGATTGCGGCCTTTCTGGCGCCGTTGAGCCATGACGTGCACAACCTGACCTACCTTGGATTCATAGACCGGCTCGCCGAACTGTTCGCCGACGATCCGGGCCTCATGAACGCGCGCCATGCCCGCAGCGGCTGTACACCGCTGTTCCTGCTGCCGGCGGACGAAGACGCAGCCATGGACATGGCAGCCTTCCTGCTGGATCACGGTGCCGATCCGAGCATCAAGGGCGCGGAGGACGGCCTCACGGCTGAGGAGAGCCTGCGGCGCCACGGTCTGATCGATCTCGCCGACTTCCTGCACGAGGAAGCGGCGAAGCGTGCCATTTGCCAGCCAGACCAAATTTAACGGCAGCAGTAAGAGCTGCACCGGCCAGTACCATGTGCAATCGAACAAAAGGCGCTGACAAGGCGCGGCCGCACGCCCAGCGTTCCTTGCGGCCCGCCGCGCCGGCGTTCTTTTCAATTTGACTGCAGGATCCGGATCGCGGGGCCGCACCGGTCGTGGGACCCTCGCGCCCTTCAAGTCGAAAAGGACGCGCCATGCAGCTCAAAGACAAGATCGCTATTGTTACTGGCGCCAGCTCTGGCATCGGTTATGCGACGGCCAAGCTGTTCGCCCAACTCGGCGCCAAGGTCGTGGTGTCCGCACGCCGAGAGGCCGAGCTTACTGATCTGGTGGCGGCGATAAAGGACAACGGTGGCCAAGCGGTCGCCGTGCCGGGCGACGTCCGGGACGAACAGACGGCGATCAATGCGGTGCGCACCGCCAATGAGCATTTCGGCGGGCTGGACATCGCCTTCAACAATGCCGGCGCCCTCGGCGAGATGAGCCCAGCGTCCAAAATATCCGTTGATGGCTGGCGCGAGACCCTCGACATCAACCTGACCGGCGCCTTCATCGGCGCCAAGCATCAGATCCCTGCCTTGCAAGCCCGTGGCGGTGGATCGATCATCTTCACCTCGACCTTCGTTGGCCACACCGTGGTAGCATGTCTTCCACGAGGTACGGCACCGCGTCGGTGAGACCGACCGCGGCTTCCTCAGCGTTGGCGAAGCCGGCGACCTTCTTGCCGCACACCAGCGGCGTGCCGTCCGGTCCCTTGGTGTTCCGGAACACTGCCGAGCCGTGGCATACCGCCGACACGGGCTTGCCCGCCGCGAACAGAGATTCGGCCAGGGCGATAGAAGCCGGCTCCTCCGCCAAGTCGAACATCGCGCCGTGGCCGCCAGCATAAAAGACCGCGTCGAAGTGCTCGGCCGAGATCTCGGAGAGTCTGACGGTGCGGGCGAGCCGGGTTTCTGCGACGGCGTCGGCGCGGAAGCGGCGCGTGTCCTCGGTCTGGAAGTCCGAGGTGTCGCTGCGAGGATCGATCGGCGGCTGGCCGCCCCGCGGCGAGGCCAGGGTGACATCGGCGCCGGCGTCTAAGAATGCGTAGTAGGGCGATGCGAACTCATCGAGCCAAAAGCCAGTCTTTTTGCCCGAGGCGCCGAGCTCGTCGTGGGTGGTCAGGACCATCAGGATTTTCATGCGAAGTGCTCTTTCGAAGGATGGAAGATGTCTGGGCACCAAAGAGAGCGCCGGGTGCACCCGGCGCTCTGCTCGTGTCGCGGTGCGGCCGATCACGCGGCGCGAAGCAGCCCGAGTTGGGTCAGGCAGGCGACGCCGTCGTCCAGGCCGATCTCCTGGACGATCTTGCCGTCCTTCAGCTTCAGCACGGTGGTGCCGGTGAAGTGCATCTTGCGGCCGCTGTTCGCGGGCAGGCTCCCGGCGAGAAAGTCGCTGAACGCCGGGCCCGTGTGGGTCCCGCCACCTTCCCACTGGCCGACGACGTAGTCGCCCTCGGCGATCAGATCGGCCACGCCCCAGAACTTTAGGTCGGGGAATGCAGCGCGGAAGTCCGTCATGAAGGCCTTGATGTCCGCATGGCCATTGCGCGGCTCATGCAACGAGTAGCGCAGCAGCATGTCCGGCGCGGCGACGGCGTCGACCACGTCCAGATTGCAGGTCTCGCCCCAGAAATCGGTGAACCAGCGGCCCACAACAGCCTTGTTCTCGTCTTGCAAACTCATGAGAGCCCTCTTTGTGATGGTTGAATCAACCCTCGGCCGGAGTCGGCGAGGCGGCGAAGGGATACGGCGGGTCTGGGCGAGGCGAACTCCGCTTCTTGCCGCGGTATCGGATCCGCAGCCCACCGGCGGCTTGCGGACGCCATTTGAATTCGAGAGCAAGACCCGGAGTGCGTCACGCCTCGCATCCGGGCAGGATCGGGGCTACCGATGTTGAGGATTTGCAGATGAATGTTCTTGCACCCACGGCAGGAAAGTCGCTCGCCACAGCGGAAGATCCCCGCTGGGCCCGCATCGTGGCGCGGGACCGGACGGCGGACGGACAGTTCTGGTACGCGGTGGCGACCACAGGTATCTACTGTCGCCCGTCCTGCCCCTCGCGGGCCGCCAACCCCAAGAACGTCATCCTCTACGACACCTTCGCCCAGGCGCAGGCTTCGGGTTTCCGGGCCTGTAAACGCTGCAATCCGGACGGGGCGTCACTGGACGCTGAGAACGCGGTGAAGGTGGCGCAAGCCTGCCGGCTGATCGAACAGAGCGAAACTGTCCCTTCTCTCACTGAACTGGCGGACGCGGTCGATCTCAGTCCAGGCTACTTTCACCGGCTATTCAAGGCGATCATCGGTCTGACGCCCAAAGCCTATGCCAAGGCGCGCCAAGCCGAACGGGTCCGCGAGCAACTGGCGCGCGGCCAGTCTGTGACGGCGGCCATCTACGACGCCGGCTTCAACTCCAGTGGCCGCTTCTACGCGGACGCCAACGACATGCTGGGAATGACGCCCAGCAAGTACCGGTCAGGCGGTGTCGGCGAGGACATCCGCTTCGCCGTAGGTCAGTCCTCGCTGGGTGCGATTCTGGTCGCGTCGAGCACGAAGGGCGTTGCCGCGATCCTGATAGGTGAGGACCCCGACGCGCTGTTGCGGGATCTGCAGGATCGCTTCCCACGGGCGCGACTGTTGGGCGCCGACGCGGAGTATGAACAGCTCGTGGCCCAGGTCGTAGGTATGATTGAAGCGCCGCAGATTGGCTTGGACCTGCCGCTCGATGTTCGAGGCACTGCCTTTCAACAGCGCGTGTGGCAAGCACTCCGTGATATCCCGCCGGGCCGCACCGTAAGCTATGCCGACGTCGCCCAGGCGATCGGGTCCCCCAAGGCGGTGCGCGCGGTGGCGGGGGCCTGCGCCGCCAACAACATCGCGGTCGCGATTCCCTGCCACCGGGTAGTGCGTAACGATGGGTCGATCTCCGGCTATGCCTGGGGCGTGGACCGCAAGCGGGAGCTGCTCGAACGGGAAGCCGCGGCGTGAGCGGGCCGGGCGAATGTGATTCCAGCGCAAGAAGCGGAGTGCGTGGGGTGCGCGGCGACGACAAGATCAACGTCATTCCGCGAAACAAGGTAAGCCCCTCATGCCCAGTAACCCCCTGTCGATCGAGCCCGCTATTCTTTATGTTGGCACTCCTGTTGTTCTGATCAGTACGAAAAACGAGGACGGGAGCGACAATCTGGCGCCGATGTCGTCAGCGTTCTGGCTCGGATGGCGCTGTCTGCTCGGCCTAGGTGCTTCGTCCAAGACAACGGAAAATCTGATCCGGACCGGCGAATGTGTATTGAACCTGCCGTCCGTCGCTGAAGTCGCGGCGGTAGATCGCCTGGCCCGCCTGACCGGGTCTAACCCGGTGCCGGCGAAAAAGCTGGAACGCAACTATCGGCATGAAGCCCGCAAGTTCGAAATCGCGGGCCTGACGCCGATCGCTTCCGAAACGGTCGCGCCGCTACGCGCGCTAGAGTGCCCGATCCAGATGGAAGCGGTCGTCGCTGCACAGCATGGCATAGGGGACGATGGTCCCTGGAAGGGCGGCACAATCGCTTTCGAAGTGCGGATCCAGCGGGTTCACGCCCATCCCGAGGTCTTGATGGACGGGCACGAGAACCGGATCGACCCCGACAAGTGGCGGCCCCTGATGATGAGCTTCCAGAAGTTCTATGGCCTGGCCGATGGGCAGGTGCATCCGTCACGTCTGGCCGAAATCCCAGAGGCCGCCTATCGCAGCCCCGATGTCGATCGGGCGCGGTTGGTGGCCGCAGAATAGGGTGTTGCCAGACGGACATGGCGGGCTGGCCTGAGGCTGAATGTCTCGCCGTCGGTCAGCGCTCTCGCCGAAGAAGAACCAACCGATCCGCATGTCCGCAATAGAGACGGCCGGCGAGCCCTGTTCGGACAACGCGCCCTCGCCGCCGCCCGCGTGACCAAGGCTTGGGCCGCCTACCCAATTCAACCGCACTCTGACGAAAGCCATCACCATGCGATTCCTGCTGACCACCGTCGCCGCCCTCCTCGTCCTGGGCACTCCGCCGGCGCACGCCGAGATGAAGCTCATGTCCAAGGATTTAGCCCCGGGTCAGTCCATGGCGAACGCGCAGGTGTTCAACCAGTTCGGATGTAAAGGCGCCAACGTCTCCCCGGAGTTGATCTGGTCGGGCGCGCCGCAAGGCACAAAGAGCTTCGCGATCCTGGCCTTCGATCCGGACGCGCCGACCGGCTCGGGCTGGTGGCATTGGGTTGCGTTCAACATTCCTGCCTCGGTCGACAGAGTCTCAAGCGACGCCAGCCGCAACGGCACGCTCCCGCAAGGCGCCGTCCAAAGCCGCACCGATTTCGGTATCGCCGGCTATGGCGGCGCCTGTCCGCCAGCAGGCGGCGGCGTCCACCGATATCAGTTTACAGTCTATGCCTTGTCCGTCGCTGATCTCACCACCGGCGACTTCCCGCTGAACGCGAATGCGCCAGGCGCGATGGTCAGCTTCGTGGTCCATGCCACTGCGCTCGACCATGCCACCCTTGAAGTCCCCTACCAGCGCTGATGGCCGAGCTGTTGGGTTCGATTCGTTGGGGGGCGTGAGGATGGCTCTCCGTCGCCGACTTCTACAGTGTGGAACGTGAGGCGACTCGTCAGGCCGTCAACGGGTGGATCCGCTCGAGTGGCGCGTTCGACGCAGTCATGGACTTCGATTCTATACTTCGCGACCCGGAGCATCCTGCTTGCCTACTCGCTCGCTTCGCGTCCATGGATCGCCTTCATCCCAACGACCTAGGCTACCAGGCGATGGCAGATACCGTTGACGCGGCAGTGTTGAATCAACGCTTTTCGCTGCGGATTCATTGAGGACAACATGACTGCACCGGTAGCGCGCGGTCGACGGCCATTCGCGCAAGTATCAGCGCCATCGAGGTTCGGCGTAGCACTCGCGAAAGAAGCAAAAGGGAGGAAGATTTCGATGCGTGGAAGCGCGGACCGCCGGGAGGTCCTAATGATGGCGAGCTTCTTGACGCTCGGAATGACTTCTTCTGCGCGCGGTGCGGCTGAGCCCGCGGTCGGCCCGATCGCTGAGTCCCGCTTCGTGTCGATTGGCGGGATCGATCAATGGATCGACATTCGGGGCGGCGACCGGCGCAACCCTGTGCTGCTGGTCGTCCACGGCGGACCAGGCGAGGCTCAATGGCCTGTGGCGGCGCACTACCGACCTTGGGAAAGCCGTTTCACCGTTGTGCAATGGGACCAACGCGGCGCCGGCCACACCTATGGCCGTTATGGCCCAGAAACGCCCGAGATGACGCTCGACCGGATCGGCAACGACGGGGTCGAACTCGCGGCGTATCTCTGCCGGACTCTGGCCAAGAAGGAAATTATCGTCCTCGGCCATTCCTGGGGCTCAATGGTCGCGGTCACAATGATCCAACGCCGCCCCGAACTGTTCGCCGCGTATGTGGGCACTGGTCAGGTCGGGAGTTGGACGGGTGCGCTGAAAGTGAAATTCGACCTAGTACTTGCGAAGGCCCGCGCAGACGGAGACCGGGCGACCGTCATGACGCTTGAAACTCGCGGTCCACCCGATCCTGCCGATGCCAAGGCCGTCTTCGCCTTCAACGATAGCGTCTTCCCGCTCTGGCCTCCGTCCGATGTAGCTTGGGTCAAAGCCCTTCGTGCCGACATCCCTCGCCAGCAGGCGGCCGATCCCAAGAACTTCAAGGACTTCATGGACGGCTTCCAATTCAGTGCCGAAAGGGTCGTGCCTGACCAGATGAAGGCCGATCTTCCGGAGACAGCCAATCGAATTGCCACAGCCTTCTTCGTGATCCAGGGACGCGAGGACGTGATCACGCCGACCAAGGACGCAAAGGCCTATTTCGACTGTGTCGTAGCGCCGTACAAGGACATGATCGTGATTCCAGATGCGGGCCATTTCGCCTTCATGACGGCTCCGGCCGCGTTCCTGGATGCGCTGGTTGCGAAAGTCAGGCCGGTCGCCATCGCTCGAGGCGCATGACGCTGATCGATCTCTCCGATGCGGAAGGTCAGAGTTTCTAGCTCTGTCGGGAGCGTCATCTCTCTTCTGAGAGATAGTGGAACCAAGACCTTGCAACCTCGCCTACGGCGATAGCCGGCGGGCGGAACACATCCGTTCCTCAAGGCGGCGGGCCCGCCTTCAAATGCCGCTCCGCCAGCTCAATCAACAAGCGCGCCGCCCGTGTGCGCTGCCGAACAGGCGTGGCCATCAAGCCGAAGCGACGAGATAGCGGCTGCTTGAGTCGGACCGTCCTTAAGCCCATCCTGCTTTCAGGTAGCGTCGATTCGGGCACCAGGCTAACGCCCACGCCCTCCCGGACGAGCGCGGTTGCGCTCAACCAGTCGCGCACTTCCATCCGAACGTCCGTGAGCGAGATGCCGGCATCCTCCGCGAGTGAGCGTGCATTGACATGGCATCCCCCTGTCGCGAGCACGAAAGGCTCGGCAGCAAGTTCAGCGAAAGAGAGGGCGGATTGGCGCCCCAAAGGGTACGCTGCCGGCAAGACGGCTATCCATTCATCCTGTCCGACCAAAACGGCTCCGCTGTCGGCTGAAGGGTTGAGAACAACACCGAGGTCCACGGTTCCGGCCGCAAGCCAAGCTTCGACTTCCCGATCGTCCGTTTCGAGCGCGACTAGCTGGATGCCCGGATGGAGAGTGCGAAAGCGCCGGAGAAGCAACGGCATCACCGTAGCAAAGACGCTGGGAAAAGCTGCGAGCCGGACCGATCCTAACTCCTCGCCGGTCGCTGCGGCCGCTTCCTTGCGGATCGCCTCCAGATGAGCGAATGCCGCTCGGGCGTGGTCCAGCGCCTGCTCTCCGAAAGCCGTAAGCTCAACACCGCGACGGTGGCGAACCAGCAACTTCACCCCCAGGCTTTCCTCCATAGCGGCGAGTGCCTGGCTCATAGCCGATTGCGTGAGCCCGGCGATCCCGGCGGCGGCGGTGAAACTTCCCGTCTCGGCGACTGCGATCAGGCTGCGAAGTTGGGTGAGGTTCATAGTAGAAAATCTTATACCAGAATTCTGAAGCGATAATTTTCATTCTATCCCGGCCTACGTCAACGTGGCGTGCGACATCCGCCACGATCGCCGAGCGATACCCATGAAACTCTATTTTGCGCCTGAAACGTGCTCACTCTCGCCGCACATTGTCCTTCAGGAATTGGGGCTGTCCTACGATCTCGTTCGGGTCAACAACCGGACGAAACGCACCTCGGAGGGCGGCGATTTCCTTGCCGTCAATCCTAAGGGTTATGTGGCAGCCCTCTCGATCGGCGGCGGCGAAGTGCTGACGGAAGGCCCGGCAATCGTCCAATATCTTGTCGACCTGAAGCCCGGCTCAAGCCTGGCTCCCGCGAATGGCACACTGGAGCGTGTGCGGCTTCAGGAATGGCTCAATTTCATCACCAGCGAGATCCATGCGGGATCAAGCCCGCTCTTCAACAAGGAGGTGCCGGCGGAAGTGAAGGACATTTTCAAGGCGCGATTGTTCCGGCGCCTCGATCTCATCGAAACGCACCTCGCGACGCAAAAGCACCTTATGGGCGAAAGCTTCACGGTAGCCGACGCATATCTCTTCACAGTGCTCGGTTGGATGAAGGCCTTCGACATAGACCTTGGCCGCTGGCCGCAGATCGCGGCCTATGTCGAGCGGATCGGCGCACGCCCCTCAGTAGCAGCTGCGCTGGCTAGGGAGATCGAAATCCCTCCAGTCGAATAGTCGAGGCGCTCCGATGTAGCGTCGAACTGTTACGCCCCGGGCCCGGAAGTGATCCAGCTTACGGCATGCATGTGCGGGACGATCCCTCGGCGGTTCGCCACCGCCCAGTCACCATCGTAGTAGTGGGTCAGGATATGATCTAGCCGCACAGTGGCCGCTACCCCAGGAAGGTCATGGATTCGTTTTACGAGTGCGGTAAGCCGTGGATAGTCGACTAGGCGCTTTTTGCTGGCACGGAACAGCGGGTTGTAAACCGCGTCAAATCGAACCAGAGGCGTGAATATAAGGACGTCGGCCAGCGTAGTTCGCTCACCGAAAAGGAAGCAGCGGTCGTCGGCTAGCGCGGCCTCGCACTCGTCGAGAAAACCAAACAACTCAGATACCGCGCGATCATATTCGGCTTGGTTGCTCGCGGCCGCGACCTCATAGACGCCCGTTGCGAGAGAGCGGTTGATTCGAGAACCAAGCAGGTCGATTTCTGAGCAGAGAGCCGCAGGGTAGAGATCGACTCGCGAGTCGCCGCCGACCTCATCGAACGCCTGGTTCAGCATCAAGCAAATCTCGAGAGACTCGTTATTCACGATCCGGCGCGATGTTCGGTCCCACAAAACCGGGACCAAGATCTTTCCCGTGTAGTCGGATTGCGACACCCGATAGGCCTCGTGGAGGCGTGTGAAGCCGTTCCCGCCATGGTCGGGTGTCGATAAGTCCGTTTCTCCAAAACGCCACCCGTCGGGGGTATCCCAGATCGCATGGGCCACCGAGAGGCCGATTGTGCCCTCTAGCCTTTTCATCGCATGTACGACTGTGATTCGGTGAGAGAACGGACACGCATGGGAGACATAGAGGTGATAGCGGCCCGGTTCGGCGGCGAAGCCGGACGATCCGTCCGATGTGATGCGATCACGGAAGCTCCCTGTATGAATCATCCGCTGTGCCTCCAACTCGGGCGTTGGATCGACATCACCTCGCCAGACTCCATTGATCATCAGCTTCATCGGGCCGCGCCTTGTTTGTTGAAGTCTTCCAAGTCAGGGGTTGGGATGGTGATGATGCCAGTCCGTGACTTGCTGGTAAGCATGACCGGCCCGTACGAGCAGCGCTTCCTCGAGATGCCGGCCCACGAGTTGAAATGAGAGCGGCAAACCCCTGGCGGTGAAGCCGCCCGGGAGAGTAATTGTCGGGTTGCCGGACATATCGAAAGGCGTGGCAAAACGAACAAATCGCGAGAGACCTTCTGCCGTGGCGAACAGCTCTTGCTCCTGCGCGATGGTAAAATCGGCGCATGGCTGTGTCGGGATCAGCAGCAAGTCGATGTCGGCAAACAGGGCTGAAAGGCCGCCTGTGAAGGCTAGGCGCTCATGATGCGCCTCCATGACCTCGATGCCGGAGATCGCGCTTCCTGCTTCAATGAGGTTTGCAAGGCCGCCATATTCGGAAGAGCGCGCGGGGTAGGTCGCCTTGTGTGCGATGGCGGTCTCTACGGCGCAGATAGATCCCCAAGCCGTCGTGACCATCACTCCACTGGGGTCTGGTAGCCTCACCTCTTTAATGGCGGCACCGAGGGCTTCGAAGACCTTTCGGGCTTCACGCAGTGTTCCCACGGTCGCGGAATCGCAGTCCGTCTCATTGTAGGAAGTGTCGATTCCGATCCGAACAGCGCGGATGCCTCCATCGAGTTCGGCGAGATAGTCCGGAACGGGCGCGATCAATGTCGTGGGATCATTGGGATCGCGACCGGCAATCGCGCCGAGCATGGCGCCGGCATCCGCCGCGGAGCGCGTCATCGGACCGATATGGTCCAAGCTTTCCGCGAGGGCGAAGACGCCGTGGCGGCTGACCCGGCCCCAGGTTGGCTTGAGGCCGGTGACGCCGTTGGCGGCAGAGGGAAATCGAATCGAGCCGCCCGTATCGCTCCCGAGCGAGGCGAAGCACAACCCCGCTGCTGTTGCGACGCCGGAGCCACTCGAGGAAGCCCCCGCATAGTAATCTGCGTTCCAGGGGTTGCGCGGTGGCGTGATCTTCGGATGATGGTTGACGAAGGCGCCCTCGGTATTTTGAAGCTTTCCCAGCAGCACCGCTCCCGCGTCGCGCAGACGCCTCACCACGGTCGCGTCGTGATCGGGCACGTTGTCGGCGTGGATCGTCATGCCCGCCGCGGTGACTATGCCGGCCGTGTTGCAGATGTCCTTCACGGCGATCGGAACGCCGTGCAGCGGGCCGCGATAATTCCCGGCGGTGATCTCGGCATCGACTGCCTCGGCTTGCGTCAAAGCGAGCTCCGGCGTCACGGTGGCGTACGAATGAAGCGACGGATCGATTTTGGCAATTCGATCCAGCATGCCGCGTGTCAGCTCGACCGCGGATACTTTTCGAGATCGAATCGCGGCGGCGGCCTCAGTCAGCGTCGCGTAGTGCATGTAAGTTGTCATGTGAGCCTCACGAGCGAGATGGATTGAAGCTAAAGGGGCTTGGGCGCGGATACGGCGCGCGCGACGGCGGATTGGTGGGCCGCGAGCCAGAGTGAGAGGAGCGCTGCAAGCGCGATGAGCGCGATGTTGCAGCCGAGGGCGAGCGCGAAGGCGTGTGCGTATGCGCTGATCGTCTGTTCGGTTCCTAGCGCGTGATAAAAAACACCGCCGATGATAGCGACGCCGAGCGCCGCACCGATCTGCAGGGTCGAGATCACCAGTCCGGATGCGAGCCCCGCGTGGCGCTGATCGACGCCGCCGAGCACCGCCTTGATCACCGAAGGCATCACGATGCCAAAGCCGAGGCCGGCAACCACGAGGCCGGGCTCGAGTTCGTGAGACAGCACGTGGTCGACGGCGAGGAGGGTCGCTCCGAATCCGAGGATTTCGAGGGCGAAGCCGAGCGTCAGAGCTCGGATGCCCAGGCGCTGCATGACTGTCGACGAGAAAAGCGAGCTGACGAAATAGCCGACGGCGAAGGGCAGCGTAGCGATTCCGGCCTCAATAGGGGATTTATGAAGGCCGCTCTGCAGATAGACCGCGAAGGTCAGGTAGAACGAAGACTGCATGTAGAAAGCCAGCGCCATTATGAGGCCGGCCACGAATCCGCTGTTGCGGAACAGCGACAAGGCGACCAGCGGATCTCCGCCGCGCGTGGAAAGCCGAGCCTCGAAGCGCACAAAGGCCATCAGAACAATCGGACATGCAACCAGCATGGCGATCATCCACGCGGGCCAGCCGGCTTCGCGCCCTTCGACGAGCGGATACACCAGCAGCGCGAGTGTCAGCGAAAGGAGACCGACGCCACCGAGGTCGAGCTTTTGCGCGTGCTCGGCTCGTGAGTCGCGGAGCACGACCGAGCTGCCAAAAAGCGCGACCATGCCGATCGGCAGATTGATAAGGAAGATCGCTTGCCAGGCGAGGCCGAACGGGTGCGTCGAGATGAGCACGCCTCCCAGCACTTGCCCGCAGATGTTGGCGAGCCCGAAGGTGGCACCATAGAACGCCAGTGCCCGCGCCTGCTCGGCGGCGGGGAAGAGGACACGGATTGAGGCGAGCACCTGGGGGGCCATCGCCGTAGCGGTCAGTCCCTGAAGGATGCGGCCCGCAATGAGCACAGTTGGGGACCACGCGATGCCGCACAGCAGGGAGGTCAGAGTGAAGCCAGCGACACCGACCATGAACAGCCGCTTGCGGCCGAACAGGTCGCCCAGGCGTCCCCCAGTGATAAGGAACACAGCGTAGGTGGCCGCATAGGCCGAGATGACGAACTCGATCTCAGTCGATGAAGCGCCGAGGTCCTGGCGGATAGCGGGTAGCGCCAGGTTGACCACGTTGAAGTCGAGGACCGGCAGGAATGCCCCGATGAGCAGGATTGGAAGAGCCAACCATCGCTGCGGATCCCCGACCGGCTGGTCGGCCAGCGGGATTGTCGCTCGTTGGTTTGCCTGAACCTGCATGTTTGCCTCCGGCGCTTGTCATCGCCGGATTTTCACTGTTCTTAAAAGAACAGCCATTCTATAATTAGGAAAGCGCCGTTTGCAGAAATAGACAGCGATGAACTGGGACGATTTACGCCTCGTGCTTGCCATCGCCCGGGAGGGGACTCTTTCCGGTGCGGCGCGGCATTTGCGCGTAACGCATTCGACGGTGTTCCGGCGATTGGGGACGATCGAGGAAGGTCTGGGCGTTCGGCTATTCGAGCGTTTTCGCGATGGCTATTCGGCGACGGTTGCCGGCGAGACTGTGGCCGCGCTGGCGGCTAGGTTCGCGGATGATTTCGTAGCGTTGGAGCGACGCCTATCCGGTCAGGATTTGCGTCCGTCCGGTACGGTCCGTATCACCACAACCGATACGATCTCAGCGATGCTGATGCGGCACGTACCGGCGCTCCGCGCAGCGCACCCGGAGATATTGCTCGAGATTACGGTTTCGAACGCGATGGCGAACCTCACCCGGCGCGAGGCAGACGTCGCGATCAGGCCCACGCCCGAACCGCCCGAAACGCTCGTTGGACGTCGGGTCGCCAATATCGCGCACGCGGTCTACTGTTCTCCAAACTATCTGTCTGACCATGACGGCGACCCAGCCGATCTCAAGTGGATCGGGCTTGATGACACGCTGGCGACGACGGTAATCGGCCGTTGGATGCGCGAGAACATTCGAGACGCCCAGATCGGCCTGCGGGTCGATTCGCTGCCCGCCTTGAAGGATGCAGCGTTGGCCGGCGTTGGCCTGGCGCTTCTGCCTTGTTATCTGGGCGACGAGGAGAGCCGATTGCACCGTGCTCCGCCCGTTTCTGGTACGGACGTAAAGTCCGCCCTCTGGCTGCTCACACACAGCGACTTGAAGCGCACAGCTCGCATCCGCGCTGTCATGGATTTCCTTGTGATCGCGCTTGCATCCGAACGGGCCCTCCTTGAGGGCAGACGCCATAAGGAAGCCGCCGCGCGCGGGCGAACCGTTGGCCCCCGCAAGGCATGATTCAGCTGTGGGTTCGGCCGCGCACGGCGTCAGCCAAGGTCGATCCCCTCATGCTCGAACACGCGCTGGACCGCGGGCCGGATCGCGACGCGATTGCTTAGCCGCGTCCAGGCCGGAAAAAGGGACGCCATCTCGATCCCGATCCGCCGGCCCCAGCGGAAGAAAACAAGGAGATAGGGGTCGACAATGGAATAGCCTCCCGGCACCGCCCAATCGCGTCCATCGGCGATGAGGCTTTCGATGTAATCGTATTGCTCGCGGATGCATTGCTTGCCCTTGGCCCTGACCGCGGATGCATCTTTCTCGTCGCCGACGAACCGCATGGGTCGCCAGATCTGGCTGAAGGCCGTCGCGTGGGCGCTGCTGGAGAGAAAGTTCATCCATTCCAAGCAGCGCGCCTCTCCTGCTGGTTCACTTGGCAACAAACCGGCAGAGGGCTGCGGCCGCGCGAGATAGAACAGGATTGCTGGCGCCTCGGTCAGAACATTGGCTCGTCCTCCGATCCGACCAGGTACATCGCTTAATGCCGGAACACGCGCCTTGGGATTGAGGGCTTTCCATTCCGCAGAAGATGTCATCTCGCCTGCGTCAGGCCCGGATGCCGAAACGAGTTCGACCTCATAGGGCAACCCGATTTCCTCAAGGACGATGTGAGGGGCGAGCGAACACGTGCCTGGGGAATAAAAGAGGCGGAGCATCGGCATAGGTCCTTGCGACGGTAAGCTTGTGTGGCCGCAGTGGTTGCTGGAACGAGTTTGGTTCTGCGATCTCGATCAGCAATGCCGAATTGGGAAAGCGAAGCTTGCGCGGATGCACAGGCGCGGTAGCGAGCCAGCCTGTGTTATTCCTTCGACGGGGACGTCGTGCGCGCCCGGCGCTCTTTTGCAAACGCTCTGTCTGTCGCCATGAAGCGTGTGAGCATTGGTGGAATAAGTTTCGCGGGCTCGATCGTCGGTTGGCCGGTCTCTCGGCCAAGCGCTTGCGCGTAAGCGAGCAGGTCGCGATGGATCTGCGCCGGCAATTCGATGCTGAGTTTTACCGGCTTGTCGTCCTCGATCGCGCCGAGCTTCAGCTTCGCCATTCTTGGTCTCCTCAACCACGATACTTTTCGAGCACGAGGTCTCGCGTGACGATGACGCGGACCGGAAAGCCGGGCCGAATGGTCAGTGTCGGCTGAATGTTGAGCTGCCGCTGGACGATCTGCTGGCCGGTCTGGCTGATGCTGTTGGAAGCGCCGCTGCGGATCGCTTGAACGAGGTTGTTCTCGTCCTGACTCGTGCCCGCCTCTGCGCCCACGCTGAGCAGAGTCGAGAGGACGGCGGCCTTGAACAGCATGCCCCAATGGTTGTCGACCTCGTCCTCGAGGCCGGCATAGCCCTGCGTGTCGGCGCCCGGCTGGCGCTCCAGCACGATCGATCCGCCATCCGGCATGATGATTCGAGTCCAGACCAGGAGGACGCGCGACTGACCGAAGGCGACGGAGCTATCGTATTGGCCGATCAGCTTGGCGCCCTGCGGGATCAGAAGATATTTGCCGGTCGGGCTATCATAGACCGCTTCCGTTACCTGAGCGGTAATCTGGCCCGGCAGATCGGAGCGAATGCCCGTGATGAGCGCGGCCGGGATCACCGTGCCGGCCTGCACGACATAAGGCGAGGCTTTGGCTTCTAGCCGATCCGGACTGACCGTGCGCTTGTCCGTCGAAGCGTTAAGGAAGGCCGTCTTGCGGTCCTGCATGTTCTGCGCCGCACCGGCATCGGCCGGCGGTGAGGGCGTCGGGCCCGCCGTGGTCCCCGTAGCGACCGGCGGGGCGAGCCCGACCGGCTGGGGCTGCTGATTGGTCTGGGCAAAGAGACGGCTCAGTCGCGCCGCCTCGATCTCCTGGGCCCTGCGCTGCGCCTCCGGATCAGGCGTCGTTCCGGACGTCACTGTGGTCGGGGCCGCCCCTGCGTTGAGGATCGGCTTGCCGAGATCGCCGGGCAGCGGCGGCCCGAGCGGGGGCGCCTGGCGCGGCAGGCCGGTGTAGTCCTTCGGCAGACCGACGAGTCCCTCGGCGGAGGGCCGGTTCTGCGTAGAGAGCAGCTCCTGGCCGCTCTGCGCCGCATTGCGCGTCTGGAGCGCATAGCCGAGCGCGCCGGCAACGGCGAGCGCCGAAACCGCGCCCAAGCCAACGAGCACCCTGCGCGACAAGCGCGTGACGCGCGGTCGTTCACCGCGAAGCCGCAGGTCGGGCGCCACGACGGGCGTCGGCGACTGCGGTTGTTCTTCGGGACCTTCCACCGTCATGACCGCGGCCTTCCGTCGGTGCGCACGATGCGCACGCGCCGCTCGCTGTCCTTATCGCCGAGCCGCAATTCGGCAGCGGCGAACAGGCGGTCGACGATGTAGTAGTTGCGGTTCACCCGGTAATTCACCAGCTCGGAGCCGCCGGCCGGACCGATGACGAAGAGTGGCGGCATTTCGCCCTGGGCGATGCCGCTCGGGAACTCGATGTAGACCTTGTGCCCGTCGTCGAAGGCGCGCAGCGGCCGCCAAGCGGGATTGTCGCCTTGGATCGCGTAGCGGAAGTTGATCGAGGCAAGATCGACGCCGCTGGCGATGGGCGCCGCTGCGTCTGCCTCCTGATTCTGCCGCCGAAGCGCGATGAGCTGGTCTTCGGGATACTGCCAGGAGACCGAGGCCATGTAGGTCTTCTCGGTCGAGCGCAGTTCAAGGAGATAGGTGCGCCGATCCGTGTTGATCACCAGATTCGTGAGCAGCTCCGGTCTCGTCGGCTTGACGAGGATGTGGACCTTCTTGGTGGCGCCCGCGCCGCTTTCCGTGTCGCCGATGATCCAGCGCACGGTGTCGCCGGCGGCGACGGGGCCGGAACCCACGAGCTGCTCGCCGTCCTGCAGCGCGACGTCCGTTATCTCGCCGGGCGCGGTATAGACTTGGTAGAGCGCTCCGCCCGAGAACGGATAGACCTGAACTGCGTTGATGAAGCCATTACGAACAGGCTGGATCCGCGCGGCGGCGTTGGCCTGGTTGACGCGCACGGTCGGGTCCGCGGCTTCCGGTGTCGGTTTTCCACCGTCGATCGGTTTCAGTTGCCCCGGGAGTGGCAAAGGCTTCGGCAACTCCACGATCTTGATGGGCGCCGGCGGTTCGACGGTGAGCTTCGCTGGCGCAGCACTGTCGTAGTTGATGTCAGGCGGAATGAAGTTGTGCGCGCAGCCGCCGAGTGCGGTCACGGACATCATCAAAGCCGTCAGGCCGACGTTACGGAAAGCCGCATTTGCTCCTTTCCGGCATTGCTGAATGACGGAGAAACGCGAAGCCGGACCGCCGGCTTCCTTAGAAATCGGCGGGGTCATTGTCCCAGCTCCTTCGACCAGTTGATTGCGGTGACATAGATGCCGAGCGGGTTCTTGCGGAGAACGTCGGCGGAGGTTGGCGTTTGGATCGCGATGGTGAGGATCGCGGTCCAACGGGTGTTGTCGGCGAGCGCGCCGTCCTGATAGCGATGCTCGACCCATTCGACCCGGAAGCTCGATGGCGAGGCGCGGATCACGCTCGAGACGTCGATCGCGATCTGCTGTTTGCCGAGCTTGGCGAAGGGGTCGTTGGCGCGGGCGTAGTCGTTGAGCGCCTGCGAGCCCGAGGTGGTGGTGAAATCGTAGGCCTGCAGCCAGTTCTGCCGCACGATGATCGGATCGGCAGGCAGCGCGCGGACGATCTGGATGAAGTGGGCGAGATACCAGGCGATTTGCGGGTCGCTTGGCGTGTAGTCGGCGCCAGCGGGGGCGACAGCCTGCGCCTGGCCGAGCTTGTCGACCTGTACGACCCAGGGGACGATGCTGCCGTGGGTCGACTGCCAAACGAGGCCGCCGGCGAGTCCCATGGAGAGCGCCAGTGAGCCGAAGGCCATCAGCCGCCAGTTCTTGGCCTGCACCCGGGCCGAGCCGATGCGGTCATCCCAAACCTGGGCGGCGCGCTGATAGGGGGTCTCGGGCTCGGGCGTCCGGCCATAGCGAACCGTGGGGCGGCGAAACAGCACCATCTCTTATTCTCCTCCTGAGAGATCGACGGAATGGCCGCCGCCATGGCTGTCGCCGGACTTGAGGACCTGCGCGGCCGTCTGGACTCCGTGGACCATCGACTGGTTGCGCTTCATACGCTGGGCCCAGGCCGGTGGGCCGGAGTCGGCTGACCCGCCCCCAGCTGGTGCGGATCCCCTTGGCGGATTGCCGCCGAACGTTCCCGCGGTCGATGACCCTCCCGTGGCGGCGAAGCTCGACCGGGCGCCGGCGGCGAAGCTTTGGCGCATGGAGTTGGAGGCTGAAGCCGCGGCGCGGCGCACCGAGCCTGTTGCGGCCGAAGCCGCGGCCCGGCCCACCCCGCCGAGTCCGGACGCGACGCCGGACGCGCCGGACCGTCCGGCCGAAGCCAGGCTGTAGGCCGAGGATGCGCCACCGGCCATCGCCGCACCGCCGCGCGCGGCGGCGGCCGTACCGGAAGCGGCTGCCATCGCCCCCCTCCCGGCCAGGCCGAGCGCACCGGCGCCGGCCATCGCCGTGCCAGCGACGGCGAGACCTGTGCCGACAGCGGCGCCCGCGCCGAGCTGGGGCGCGCCGGAGACCAGGCCCGTTGCAATGCCGGGGCCGAAGATTCCGAGGCCCAGCATTGCGAGCGCCGCGAGCACGACGGAGAGGGCCTGCTCGACGGTCGGCTGGCCGCCGGCGTAGGTCTGGGTGAACTGCGAGAAAAGGCCGGTGCCGATGCCGACGATGACCGCCAGCACCATCACCTTCACGCCCGAGGCGACGATGTTGCCGAGCACCTTTTCGGCGAGGAACGCGGTCTTGTTGAAGAGCGCGAAGGGAATGAGGATGAAGCCGGCGAGCGTCGTCAGCTTGAACTCGATCAAGGTGACGAAGAGCTGCACCGCCAGGATGAAGAAGGCGATCAGCACCAGGACCCACGAGATCATCAGCACCGCGATCTGCACGAAGTTCGCGAAGAAGCTGGTGAAGCCCATCATCTGGTTGGCCGCGTCGAGGAGTGGCTGGCCGGCGTCTAGCCCGACTTGGGCGAGCTTGCCGGGCCGCAGGAAGTCGGCAGTACCAATTGACGAGCCGCCCGCCTTCAAACCGATGCCGGCGAAGCTGTTGAAGACGATGGCCGAGAGATTGTTGAAGTTGTTGATGATGAAAGCGAAGAAGCCGATGTAGAGGGTCTTCTTCACCAACCGCTGGAGGATGTCCTCGTCGGCGCCCCAGGCCCAGAACAGGCCGGCGAGCGTGATGTCGATCACGATCAGCGTGGACGATAGGTAGCCGACCTCACCCTTGATCAGGCCGAAGCCGGAATCGATGTAGGTGGTGAAGGTGTTGAGGAAGGTGTCGATGACGCCGACATTGTTCATCGCGCGTCTCCGTTGGAAGGGGTGGCCGGCGCGGCAGCGCCTGGGGGCGTTTGTGGCGACAGCGGCCGCGCCGGCCTGCCGAAGAAGCGCTGGCGGTTCTCCTCCCACACCGCGACGCAATGCGGGTCTTCGGCATCCTGAGGACCGAGCGCGCTGCAACGGCGCAGCTCGGCCGAGAGGTCGTCGGATGCTGGATTGATGATCGGAGACGTCTCGACGAGAGGCGCCGAGGGACGCCGGTTGACCGCGACGAGAGTCGCGATGAACACCGCGACGAGGGCGACGATCGCGGCCGCGCGGAAGATCTCCGACCGTCCCAGCATCGCGGCGCCTCAGTTGCCGGTGAACATGGTGACGTTGCCGGGCTGATAGCCGGTGCGCGTCGAGAAGGTCTTGTAGTTCTGCTGGCCTTGCGCTTCGGCGGCGGCGCTACGCGCCTGCTCCAGCGCATCGGCCCGCCCCTTGGCGGACAGCACCGCCACCAGGTCGGAGAGCTGCTGGGACTGCAGCGCGAGAAGCTGGTTGCCGGCCTGGGCGGCCTGCAAGGCGCCCGTGGCGTTCTGGCTTGCGGAGACCAGCGAGGTCATGGCGCTGGAGTTGGTCGGGATGTTGCCGACAACGCCCGCCTGAACCTTCAGGCTGTCCTCAAACGCGCCGACCGAGTTCTGCCAGCGCGTCTGGGCATTGGCGACCATAGTGGCGGTCGAACCGGAGCCTGCGGCCGAACCGTAGCTCGTCGAATAGGCCTGCTGGATGCGCTGGACGTTGAAGGCGATGTTCTGCGCCTGGCCAAGCAGCGATTGGGTCTGGGCGATCGACGACTGAAGTTGGGATAGCGTCGACATCGGCAAATTGGCGAGATTGCGCGCCTGGTTGACCAAGCTTGTCGCCTGATTGGTCAACATCTGGATTTGATTGTTGATCTGCTGCAGCTCGCGCGCGGCGGTCAGGATGTTTTGGCTGAAGTTGGTCGGGTCGTAGACGATCCACTGCGCCGAGGCGGGCGGTGCGGCGGCGGCCAGGGTGAGTACGACGGCGCTTGCCGCCGCCAGATGGCGCAGCTTGATCATGATGGTGTCTCCAGGTTGTTCAGGTCAGGGATGAGATCGGCGGCCCACAGGAGCTCGTGGTCCGCAAGCCAAGCGGGCGTGAAGGCATCGCGGCCGTACTCGGCAACGACACGTTCTATCGCCGCGTGGTCGGCCTTGGAGGATGCAGCACAGAAGGCGAGCGCGACCGGGCCGAGGCCCAGCTCGAACAGGCGATTGCCGCGTCGCGATTGGCAGTAATAGTCGCGCTTCGGCGTGGCGCGCGCGAGGATCTCGATCTGGCGATCGTTGAGGCCGAAGCGGCGATAGATCGTGGTGATCTGCGGCTCGATTGCGCGCTCGTTCGGGAGGAAGATGCGCGTCGGGCAACTCTCGACGATGGCGGGCGCGATGTTGCTGCCGTCGATGTCAGACAGCGATTGCGTGGCGAAGACCACCGAGGCGTTTTTCTTGCGTAGCGTCTTCAGCCATTCGCGGAGCTGCTGCGCGAAGGCGGGGTCGTCGAGCACAAGCCAGCCCTCGTCGATGATGAGGAGCGTCGGCCGGCCGTCGAGGCGGCCCTCGATGCGATGGAAGAGATAGGTCAGGACGGCGGGCGCCGCGCCGGCCCCGATCAGCCCCTCGGTCTCGAAGGCTTGGACAGGTGCGGAGCCAAGCTGCTCGGTCTCGGCGTCGAGCAGCCGGCCAGAAGCGCCGCCGACGCAATAGGGCTGCAGCGCCTGCTTCAGCGCCGTCGATTGCAGCAGCACCGCGAGCCCGGTGATCGTGCGCTCCTGCACCGGCGAGGACGCCAGCGAGGTCAGCGCCGACCAGACGTGTTCCTTCGCGGTCGGATCGATGGTGACGCCTTCCTTCGCCAGGATCGCGGCCACCCACTCCGCCGCCCAGGCGCGCTCGGCGGGACCGTCGATTTGGGCCAGCGGTTGGAGCGACACCGAATGCTCCGAGCCGGCGGACAGGCTGCCGCCGAGATCGTGCCAGTCGCCGCCCATGGCGATCGCCGCCGTGCGGATCGAGCCGCCAAAGTCGAAGGCGAAGATCTGGTTGTTCCGATAGCGGCGAAACTGCATCGCCATCAGCGCCAGCAGCACCGATTTGCCCGCGCCGGTCGGGCCCACGATCAGCGTGTGGCCGACGTCGCCGACATGGAGACTGAGCCGAAACGGCGTCGAACCTTCGGTCTTGCCGTAGAGCAGGGGCGGCGCCTGGAAATGCTCGTCTCTTGCCGGGCCGGCCCAGACCGCTGAGAGCGGAATCATGTGCGCCAGATTCAACGTCGAGACCGGAGGCTGGCGGACGTTGGCGTAAGCGTGGCCCGGAATGGACCCGAGCCAGGCCTCCAGCGCATTCACCCCTTCCGGCATACAGGTGAAATCGCGGCCCTGGATCACCTTCTCGACGAGGCGGAGCTTCTCCGCCGCGAGGCCGGGGTCCTCGTCCCAGACGGTGACGGTCGCGGTGACATAGGCCTGGCCGACATCGTCCGAGCCCAGTTCCTGCAGGGCCATGTCCGCGTCGGCCGCCTTGTTGGCGGCGTCGGAATCCACGAGCGTCGAAGCCTCGTTGGTCATCACCTCCTTGACGATGGCGGCGATCGACTTGCGCTTGGCGAACCACTGCCGCCGGATCTTGGTGAGCAGCTTCACCGCTTCGGTCTTGTCGAGCAGGATCGCGCGGGTGGACCAGCGGTACGGGAAGGCGAGCCGGTTCAGCTCATCGAGGATGCCTGCGTGGGTCGCGGTCGGGAATCCAACGACGGTGAGCGTGCGAAGATGGTGGGCGCCGAGGCGCGGCTCGAGGCCGCCGGCGAGCGGCTCGTCGGCGAGCAACGCATCGAGGTGCATTGGCGTCTCGGGCACGCGGATGTGCTGCGCCCTCGTCGAGATGGTTGAGTGCAGATAGGTCAGCGTGTCGCCGTCGTCGAGCCAGGCGACTTCCGGCATGAAGCCCTCGACCAGTTGGATGACCCGGTTGGTGCGATCGACGAAGCCACGCAGCAGCTCCCAAGGATCGACACCGGTCTGCGCACGCCCCTCATAGAGCCAGCCCTCGACACGCGAGGCATCCTCGGCGGGCGGTAGCCAGACGAAGGTCAGGTAGTAGCGGCTCTCGAAATGCGCGCCGGCTTCCTCAAAGGCGTCCTGCCGCTCGAGATCGACCAACGCCGACGCCGGATCGGGAAAGGTCGAGTGCGGATAGGTCTGGGCGGCGATCCGCTGCGCCTCGACAAAGATGGCCCAGCCGGAGCCGAGGCGTCGCAGCGCGTTGTTGAGGCGAGCGGTGACGCCGACCAGCTCAGCGGGCGTGGCGCTGTCGAGGTCCGGTCCGCGAAAGCGCGCGGTGCGCTGGAACGAGCCGTCCTTGTTAAGAACGACGCCCTCTTCGACCAGCGCCGCCCAGGGCAGGAAGTCTGCGAGCGTGGCAGGGCGGCTGCGGTATTCGGCAAGGTTCAGCATGGGAGCCTCAAACGCCGAGATGGGCCGGGTAGCGAAGGTGGCGGCGCACGACGTCGACGAACTGCGGATCGCGCTTCGCCGCCCAGACGGCGGCGGCGTGTCCCACCGCCCAGATCAGGGCACCGGGAATCCAGAGGCGGAGGCCGAGGGCGATTGCCGCCGCGAGCGTGCCGTTGGCGATCGCCACGGTCCGTGGCGCGCCGCCCATCAGAATTGGGTCGGTGAGCGCGCGATGGACGGGCGCGAAGAAGCCGGGCACGTCGGGGTCGACGATCGCGGCCATCAGACCAGGGCTCCGCCGGAGAACGAGAAGAAAGACAGGAAGAAGCTGGATGCGGCGAAGGCGATCGACAGACCGAACACGATCTGGATGAGCCGGCGGAAGCCGCCCGAGGTGTCGCCGAAAGCGAGCGTCAGGCCGGTCACGGTGATGATGATCACCGAGATGATCTTGGCGACGGGCCCCTGCACCGACTCCAGGATGGAGTTGAGCGGCGTCTCCCACGGCATGGAAGAGCCGGAGGCATAAGCCGCCGGAGCGAAAGCGAACGTCAGGGTGGCGAGTGTGAGCAGCTCGGCCAGGCGGCGACGCGAAGAGCGAGCAAAAGCGAGAACGCGGATCATGATGGGTCTCCAAGGGGCAAGGTGTCGCCGCCCGCCCCGGCGGACTGGACGCGGTAGTCGCCGGTGGCGGGATCGAGACCGGCGACGAAGGCGAGTTCAGAGAGACGGCGTTCGCTGCCGCGGCCGCGCAGCACCGCGACGAGATCGATGGTCTCGGCGATCAGCGTCCTCGGGACGGTGACGACGGCTTCCTGAATGAGCTGTTCGAGACGCCGTAGCGCACCGAGCGCGGTGCCGGCGTGGATCGTGCCGATGCCGCCGGGATGTCCGGTGCCCCACGCCTTCAGCAGGTCCAGCGCCTCGGCGCCGCGCACCTCGCCGATCGGGATGCGGTCGGGTCGCAGGCGCAGGGAGGAGCGGACGAGATCGGAGAGCGAGGCAACGCCATCCTTGGTGCGTAGGGCCACCAGGTTGGGGGCGCGGCACTGCAGCTCGCGGGTGTCCTCGATCACCACCACCCGGTCGGTGGTGCCGGCGATCTCAGCCAGGAGGGCGTTGGTGAGCGTGGTCTTGCCGGTCGATGTGCCGCCGGCAACCAGGATATTCTTGCGATCTGCAACGGCTGCGCGGAGCGCCGCGGCCTGGCCGGCCAGCATGATGCCGGCGCCTACATAGTCGTCGAGGGTGAAAACGGCGACGGCGGGCTTGCGGATCGCGAAAGCCGGGGCGGCCACCACCGGCGGCAGAAGTCCCTCGAACCGCTCTCCCGTTTCGGGCAGTTCGGCCGAGACACGCGGTTTGTCGGCATGGACCTCAGCGCCGACATGGTGCGCGACCAGGCGCACGATCCGCTCGCCGTCGACGGCGGACATCGTCCGGCCACTATCCTCCAGACCGCCCGACAGCCGGTCGATCCAGAGACGGCCGTCGGGGTTGAGCATCACCTCAACGATCGAGGGGTCTTCGAGGAAGCCGGCGATCGCGGGACCGAGCGCGGTGCGCAGCATGCGCGCACCGCGGGAGAAGGCCTCGGAATGAAGTGGTGTGACCGCCACGATCGTCCCCGTCATTGGCCAATCGCGACGCGCGATTAGCGACGGGGACGATTAGAAGAGGAAGGAATTGCGGCGGATCAACAAGTATTCAGGCGGCGTAGCGGGCCAGCGTAAAGCAGAGAAAAAAGACTTGCTGGGTGCGGAATCAGCCTTGGGTGTTAGAGTATCTTGTTTGTCTGGATAGCGATCGAACGAGCTCTGCTAAGGCGCGAATCAGTCAGGTGATGGCGGAGCGGAGAGATCCGGATAGCGCTGCCGAAACATGTCGAGGAATGTTCGCAGGGACGGATTGTCGTTCACTTGCCGCCAGTAGGCGCGAAAGTTGACGCGGGTCGCGCCCTCAGCGTCATGCACCTCGCGGAAGGCGACACCGGGATAGGCCGCCCCCGTCGCGCCTTCGAGAGCCAGCAAAATGCCCCAGCCCGCGCCGACCATGGTGAGGAGTCGGTCGAGTCCTACGTCCTGCCGAAGAACCCGATGGGGGTCGGGACATCCGATTCTACTGATAAGTAATTTGAGGAATTCGGGGCCAGGGCCACGCTGCGGCAACAACAGCAGCTCACACCGCAATTCGTCCCAGTGGACGACATCGCGGCCGCACAGCGGATGATCGTCCGGAAGAGCGACGATAACCCGTTCGCTCCACACGGACAGTGACTTGTCATCCCACCTTGAGTTGCCCTCGGCTACGAAGGCAATGTCGATCGCGGAGCTGGCGAGATCTGAGATGAGGTGGTCGCTCGATCCATCGACCAAGTTGATCTCGACACTCGGAAAGCTGCGTCGGTGTTCGACGAGCGTCGCCCGAAGGTTGCCGGCCGACAGTGAAGCGTGGACACCGATGGTCAATCGGCCACTCTCACCCCGCGAGCGGGTTTTGAGGCGAGCCGTGATCGCTTCCGTTTCATCAACGATGCGCCGTGCGGCCTCGAGGAATTCCTGGCCAATTACTGTGGGCCGTGTGCCCCCGTTAGTGCGTTCGAAGAGGGTTGCACCTAACTGATATTCGAGGTCCCGCAGCCGGCGGCTGAGTGTTGATTGTCGAATATGCAACGCTTCTGCCGCTTGTCGAAGACTTCGGTGCTGAGCTGCAACGATGGCCCATCGCAAATCTCGAATTTCGACGGACATTTCGAGGCTTACTCATAAGTTGAGTGCCAATAACCGCATGTCCGCGATTATCCGACGTTTTCGCCAAATGGCCCCATGGCTCCCAGGCGCACCGTCAGCAAATCGACGTCCGTCACCGCGATGTGAGGTCCCTGCCGCGTGCCGGCCGGAGTGATCCAAAAGTCTCCCTGCTCGCACCGCCTCCCTCCGGTTTTAATTGTTCCAGAAATCACGAACACGTACTCGTCCGCAGGATGGGTATGCACGGGAATGGCCGTTCCCGCGCTGAGGCGCGCGCGGTGGATGGACCCATCGGGCACCGGTTGCGCCAGCGGCATAAGCTCAACACCAGGCAGGAAATCAATCTTCACCCACTCGCCGAACTCGCTACTCGTGAATGTCTGCTCCGGCATTGCTAACCTCCCGCACGGACTGGTAATCTTAGGTTACCAGTTTACAGTAACCTAAGGTTCCCATATGAGTCAACGTCGGGGTGTAGAGGGCGACATGGATCTGGCCTCGGTTGAGGACCAACGTCGGCGAAATATGCGCCAATTGCTGTTGCGCACGGCTCGCATCGTGAATCGGCACGTGGTCGAGGGGCTTCACGCTTGCGGGTACGCCAACCTACGCTCCACGCATACGACATTGCTTTCGAACATCGACTTGGCGGGAAGCACCGTGACGGCGGCCGCCGAGCGTGCTGGCATCACCAAACAAGCGATGGGCCGATTGGCGTCCGAACTGGAGGACGCTGGCTACATCACGGTACGAAGTGACCCAACCGATGCCCGCGCTCGCGTGCTGCATCTGACGGAGAACGGGATGCGCCTGATGCTCGATAGTTTGCAAGTCATGACGAAACTGGAGAACGATTACGCCCGTCTCGTGGGCGCCGACCAGCTTGCTGCCGTCTTGGACGGCCTAGAGACTTTTGTCATCCGCTCCGAGCAAAAGTGAATCTGACGGCTTTCCGAGCTTGACGCACTCCGTTCGTGTACAGCGGCACGCTAAGCAGTCCACCGCAGGCCGCCATCGCAGAGAATATTGTGGCCGCTCATGAAACCGTTTGTCACCAGAAAGGAGATAGCCTGAGCGACATCCTCGGGTTTTCCCACACGGCCGACCGGCGTCTTGCCTGCGTATACGCCACTCACGGCTGATCAGACGGCGGATAAACTGGACGCTCTTTTGGCGGGACCGGCTAGCAACGGTCGGCGGCAAGTTATTCGGGGCGAAACGCGGCAAGAGCCGATCAGGCTTCATCAACGGAAGCGATAATGGAACGGTCTATTCGTTGGCGTTCCGCTCAATCATGTCATCTGGGATCTCCTGCCTGAGTTTCGGCCCTTGGCTGAGGCGTCGTCCCAGCGCCGCGACGAAGTTGTCGTATCGCGCTCCCGCCTGTGCGCGCGCCGCCTTAGCGGCCGGCTCCGGCAGCGGTGGCGTCGTCGTGAGCCAGAAGCGGATGAAGAGGGCCAGCGTCTCGACGGCGACGCCGACGTCCCGTTCGACGCGCGCAAGGCGTCGATCCTGCTGGTCGAGGCGTTTGGCAATGGCAGCCTCACGTCGCTCGTCGGCATCTGGTGAGAGGAACGACGCGATCGCCGCTTCGGCGATGAGCGACATCGACTGATCCCGCCGAGCGGCATAAGCCGAGAGGGCTCGCATCACGTCCGGGTCGAGGTAGACGGAGATCTGAGCTTTCTTCTTTACAGCTGGCATGCCTGCCTCACAGTCCGAGGTCATCGCCAGGGTCGAGTGACGCTTGGCGCGCGATGCCCTGCATGATGTCGTTCATCCGACCGATGCGGGGCGTGTCCTCCTCGGTTTCGTCGATCCGGTCGGGCATAAATTCGTTTTCGATTGGCTCACGCTTTTCGACCATCTCCTGATTCAATTCCGGTTGGCGGCGCCGGTCGACGTTCTTCGGATCCTCGTCATCGTCCTCCTCGCCATCCTGCAGGACCGGCGCGGTCGGACGTGGTGGCAATGGCCGCGAACTCCAATCGTCGGCACGACTCTCTTTCGGCCGAGCCGGCGATGGTGGGGCTAGAATGCGCTCCTGCAGACGCGCGTCCTCGTAATAGCGCGCCTTCTTGGCGCGGATTGGATGGAGACCGGAGACCATGACGATCTCTTCTGTCGGCGGAAGCTGCATTATCTCCCCGGGGGTCAGCAGCGGCCTCGCGGTTTCCGAGCGCGAGACCATGAGGTGGCCAAGCCAAGGCGAGAGGCGACTGCCAGCGTAGTTCTTCATGGCCTTCATTTCGGTCGCCGTGCCGAGGGCGTCGCTCACGCGCTTGGCCGTGCGCTCGTCGTTGGTGGCGAAGCTGACCCGCACATGGCAGTTGTCGAGGATCGAATTGTTGGGGCCGTAGGCCTTCTCGATCTGGTTCAGCGACTGCGCGATCAAAAAGGATTTGATCCCGTAGCCTGCCATGAAGGCCAGCGCAGACTCGAAGAAGTCGAGCCGCCCCAAGGCGGGGAACTCGTCGAGCATCAGGAGAAGACGGCGGCGGCCGGCCTTGGCCTGCAGGTCCTCGGTCAGACGTCTGCCGATCTGGTTGAGGATCAGGCGGATGAGCGGCTTGGTGCGGTTGATGTCAGAGGGCGGCACCACGAGGTAGAGCGTCGTCGGCCGCTCGCCGGCCACGATGTCGCCGATCCGCCAGTCGCAACGCCGCGTTACCTCGGCGACCACCGGATCGCGATAGAGGCCGAGGAACGACATGGCTGTGCTCAGCACGCCGGACCGTTCGTTGCCCGACTTGTTCAGGAGCTCGCGGGCAGCCGATGCGACGACTGGATGGACGCCAGCCTCGCCGAGATGGGCAGTTCGCATCATGGCGGACAGCGTCGACTCGATGGGACGCTTGGGATCGGACAGGAAGGCGGCGACGCCGGCGAGCGTCTTGTCCTCCTCGGCATAAAGGACATGCAGGATCGCGCCGACGAGCAACGCGTGGCTGGTCTTCTCCCAGTGATTGCGCTTCTCTAGGCTGCCTTCCGGGTCGACCAAGATGTCGGCGATGTTCTGCACGTCGCGGACCTCCCACTCGCCGCGCCGAACCTCGAGCAGCGGATTGTAGGCCGACGATTTGGCGTTGGTCGGATCGAACAGTAGCACACGGCCGTGCTGCGCGCGGAAGCCGGCGGTGAGCTGCCAGTTCTCGCCTTTGATGTCGTGGACAATCGCCGAGCCCGGCCAAGTGAGCAGCGAGGGTATGACGAGGCCCACGCCCTTGCCGCTCCGGGTCGGGGCGAAGCACAGCACATGCTCTGGACCATCGTGGCGTAGATAACTTCGCTGGTGGCGGCCAAGCACGACGCCGTCGGGCCCCAGCAGGCCAGCCTGTTCGATCTCCTGCGGCTGCGCCCATCGGGCGGAGCCATAGGTTTCGGCGTTCTTCGCTTCACGCGCGCGCCAGACGGACATGCCGATCGCGACGGCGGCGGCGATGATGCCGCCGGATGCGGCGATGTAAGCGCCTTCGATGAAGATGTCAGGCGCATAGGCGTCGTAAGCATACCACCACCAGAAGAAGGCCGGCGGAAGGTAGAAGGGGAAATGCAGCAGCTCGAACCACGGCCGCCCCAGCTCCGGCTGGAAGCCGAGGCGCCAAGCGGTCCACTCCGTCGCCGTCCAGATCGCCAGCAGGACGATGGCGAAGACGGTGATGACCTGGCCCCAGAGAATCTTGGTCGCGGACACAGCGGAGGTCCTTTCTTGCAGGCGTTGATGGGTGGGATCGCTCACAGGCCGAGCCCTCGGTTGCGGCCGAAGCCCCAGTCAATCCCGCCGTCCGCGCGGGTGACGCCGGAGACGTGGCGGCCGAGCTGCTTTTCCAGGGACGGCGTCCAGGGCACGAGTCGGAAGCCAAGGCCGTCGTCGATCATGGCGAAGCGACCGGAGGCGAGCGCGAAGCGCTGCCGATAGGTCCCGGCGACATACTCGCCCGTCGCCGCGCCACTGAACGGCTGGCCGGTTTCGGCGGCAAGCCGCTCACCCAGCGCCTCCACCTCCCGCCGTCGAAGCGTTCCGATCAGGCCGGAGGCGAACACGATCCCCCGCGCTTGTCGGTCGGCGAGGCCCCGCTCGACGAGCTGATCCGCCCTGCGATGCATCGCCTCGCGGACCTCGGCGCCGAAGCCGGCCTGGCCGAGCGCCACAGGGTCGCGGGCGATCGCCTGGCGATCGAGCCAGGTTGCGCCGCTGGCCGTCACCTGGTCTTCGATGGCGAGGTCGGAACGCACCGCAATGCCGACGCGCCGCCGGCCTTGCGCATCGTCGAATTTGCGCAGCTCGACGATCGAGCCCGGCGCGCTGTCGCCGGCGGCGTCGAGATCGGGAAGCTTGATGTGGTGGGTCCGCCCGTCGACGCCATCGACCACAGCGTAGGCCGTGCCCTTCAGCTCATCGTCGAGACCGCGATCGACCAAGCGGCCGATGATCGGGACATCCAGGCTCTCGCCAGCGAGCACATAGCTGGCCGCGGCGCGCTCGATGCCGCGCTCGGTCAGGCTGCGGTGGATGCGCTTGATGATGTCGCCGCGTTCGCCGAGCTCACGCAAGGTCGTCTCCGCGGCCGAGTCCATCGTCCACTGACCTGGCCCGAGCTGGTGCGCGAGGCCAAGACTCTCCAGACGCCGCAATCGCCCGACCTTGAGCGCTTCGAATGGATCAGGCTGGCGTCCCGCGTCCGGCGCGACGTCGATGACGCCGTGCTGATCGGCATCCCGGACGAGCTGCCGGTCGAGCTG
The DNA here is from genome assembly GCF_037217225.1 of Bradyrhizobium sp. 27S5. Lineage (NCBI taxonomy): Bacteria > Pseudomonadati > Pseudomonadota > Alphaproteobacteria > Hyphomicrobiales > Nitrobacteraceae > Bradyrhizobium > Bradyrhizobium sp. 27S5. Next base: position 8,732,056 of record NZ_CP147714.1, on the reverse strand, counting down.
AGTCCAGTGCTCGGCATCGACCTGGCGCTCGAGCGCGCGGCGGATGTCGATATCTGTGCGCGGCCCAAGTTCCTGAGTGACCAGATCCTGAGCACGGGCGCGCATGCCCTCCTTGATGTAATCGCGCGAGATGACGAGGTCTTGGCCGTCGTCTGCGACGCCGCGCACGATGATGTGAACGTGGGGATGCTGGGTGTTCCAGTGATCGACGCCCACCCAATCGAGCTTGGTGCCGAGGTCCGTCTCCATCTGCCCGACCAGCTCACGGGCGTAGCCCTTGAGGTCGGACAGCTCGGCGGCATCCTCGGGTGAGACGATGAATCGGAAATGGTGGCGATCATCATGAGACCGCTCGGCGAAGGCCTTGGGATCGGCATCCTCCGTCTCCGGTCCGAACAGCCTCGCCTTCTCCCCGTCCCGGGTGACACCCTCGCGCCGGAGATAGCCGAGGTGGGCCGAGAGCGGCGCTGATCTCGCCGTATGACGGACGACGCGGGTTTTGATCGTCACCAGACGCGAGCGGCCGGTGAGCAGACGGTTCGCCTGCACGCTGGCGACCCGGCCGCGGCCGAAGGTCGAGCGCTTCCCAGTTCTGAGCATGCCCTGCCGCGACACGCCGCCGCCGGCATGCTGGGCGGCGGCGAGCGCCTGGGCGACGAAGGGCTTGACCCGTTGGCTCCGCGAAGAACGGATGCTGCCAGGTCGGGGCTGGAAGTCATTCTCTTCAGCCATCGCCGGCCCCGGCAATGTGCGGAAAAGTCAGTTCCGGCAAAGCGTTGCGGGTCAAGCGCACCTTGCGCCCCATGGCCGCACATTGCCGGATCGCTGAAAAATCCCAACAAAAACAACCGACCGACCGAGCCGCACGTTGCGGCCTTTTATCTCGCCCTCGGTCGGTTGGTTTCTGCGCTCCTCCCCTGTCCGCCCTTCCTTCTTCCCGGAAGAACGCTGTGCCGCGCCTGCCTACGAGATCGCGCTCTGCAGAGGCGATGCAGCCCCTTGAAACGTCAAACGCCGCCGAGTCGATAGGGAAAGCGCGAGCTGACCGGGGCGATGTAGCGGCACGTCGATGGAAGAGCGGCGCGATCACGGCTTCGACCCCGCTGCGGAAACGTGGACGAACAGCCCAACGGATTGCGGTGCGATGGCCGATAGGTCGCGCACCGCGACGGCAGGTGGCGAGACGTTCGACGGCGGCTTGGCTGTCGCGCGATCGACAGGTTCATCGCTTGCCGATCGCACGATGAACAGCGGCGCTTGTGTCCAGGACGACGGATCGAAGGCCGCCATGAGGACAGGCCCATCGGTCGCGCCGTCCCCGACAAAAGGGACAAGCGCCGCGACGTAAGCGACGGTTTCCGGTGGCAGCGGACGATGCCGGTCGCGATAATCTTCGTATCGCCCAGGCCCGGCATTATACGCCGCGAGGAATCCCGGCGAGCCGTAGCGGTCGTGCATCTCACGCAGGAAAGCCGCGCCCGCCAGGATGTTGTCGTGCGGATCGAACGCGTCGTGCCCGAGGCCGTAGCGGGCACGCAAGGCAGCCCAGGTTTCGGGCATGAGCTGCATCAGCCCCATCGCGCCCTTGGGTGAGATGGCGCGCCGATCGCCACGGCTCTCGATCCGCATGATCGCCCGAATCCATGCTGCGGGGATGCCGAAGCGTTGCGCGGCTTCGGCAACGAGAGCGGCGTAGGAATCGCTCGAAGCCTGCACCGCGATGGGCGTCGCCTGAGCGTGAACGGCGACGACGGGCATACCGAACGCCGTCACGCTGGCGAGCAGAAGAAGCGCGCGCCGCATGTGATCAGCACCGATCGCCACGCTTCGGCGGACGGTTCCAGTTCAGCACCCAAGCCGACTTGTCGTCGCCCGACTGGAAGAGGTTGGCGCGGATCGGCTGCGCGAGTGTGGGATCGTCGATGACGAGTGAGACATACTCGCCGGCCTTCTCGCCCGTGCGCTTCCAGCCCGCACCGATCTCCGGGCCATCGCCGTCGCCCAAGTGGACCCGATAGTCGGGCGCATTCTCGGCATCGGAGGATTCGGCCGGAACGAGGGAAAGGTCACGGTAGAAGAAGAGCGTCTGGATGCGCCCGGTGAAGCCGGACTTGTCGCGGGTGAACTGACCAATCTGCGCCATGGGAAACCTCCGTTGTTGGCGGGTTGAGAAGCGGGTCAATCGGTGGCGGCACGCCATGCGAAGCGGCCGTCACCGGCCTCGTCGGTCCACAAGGGGACCGCGCGGGCGACGATCGCGGTGGTGGGAAGCGGGCCGAAATAGCGTCCGTCCAAGCTGTCCGGGACGGTCGGGTTCATGAGGAAGACTTCGCTGGGGCCGAGCGTGTGGCAGCCGCTCCAGCGCGGCAGCGGGCGGCCGAGGTGATCGCGCTCACGCGCCGCGCCGACTGCGATGTGATCGACCGTGATGGCGTCGCCTGCGCGGCACACGGTCTGCCCAGGCAGCGCCATCACACGCTTCAGCAGCGGCACGCCCTTGGGCAGGAAGCCGCCATCGGCCAGGTAGCTGGCGATCGGTTCGGGCGCACGCACGGCGACCAGTTCGAGCGCGCGGAGCTGTCCGGCCGGGCGGAGCGCATAAAGCCCGGTCGGCGTGCTCGCCGTGGCGTTCCAGATCAGACGCGGGGCCGGATGGACGAAAGCCAAGCCGATGAAGACGAGCATGGCGAAATACGTCGTCATGACGTAGCCGAAGCGGGTCATAGCGTGACGCTCCTGCGCTTGAGCCAGGCGGCGTGCTGGTCGCGCGTGTAGGAGCGCGGCTCATGGCCGGCGGCGAGACGGTTGTGGAGGTGGCGCCAGTATTCCGGCGCGGCGTCGGCGGGATCGATGTCGAGTGTCTCGACGGCGTCGATCGCCTGCAGCACGCGCTCGACCTTGGGCCAGCTATCGACTCGGAGCAGGATCTCGCCGCCAGGGCGCACGAAAGGCAGCGTCTGGAAACGTGCGCCAGGCTCGACCGTGCGCACGATGTCCATGCGCGAGATGACGGTGCCGAAGTCGTTCGACGCCCAGCGCACGAACGCGAAGACGCTGCCTGGCTTGAAGCTCGAGATGCTGCGGCGGCGATCGAGGATCTTCTCCTCGGCACGCCGGCCGAAGCGTAGCCAGTGCTCGATCTTCTTCTCGATCCAGGTCAGTTCGACATGGGTGAGTGCGACGGTGCGCCGAAGCGATGGCGGCACGACACGCGGCGGCGACGGCTCGTTGTCGTTCATGAGGACTCTCCGGGATCGGCGGGGAATTCGCGCGCGAAGAGGTCGCGCAGCATGTCGGCAACGGTGATCCCGCGCTGGAACGCGACGACCTTGATGCGGCCGCGCAGCGCCGGCGTAACGTCGATCGTCAGGCGCGCGGTGAAGGCGGAGGGCTCGTCACCGCGACGGCTTGAGGCGTCAGGCGTCTTGATCCAGCTCTCGGCGTCGCCGGGCCGGGCGGCGAAGCCGCGTCGGGCACCACGCGCGCTCACGGCGCAATCCTCGAGACTTCAGCGGCGAGCGCTGCGATCTCGCGCGCCGCGGTGCTCTGCTCGGCGAGCTCGAACACAAGCCGGCCGGTCTGTGCGGCGTCGGCGAAGATGACGCGCTGGCCGATGGTGCTGGTGAGCACCGGCGGATCGTGATCGGCGAGCGTTTCGGCGGTCTCGCGGGCGATGACCGTGCGCGCGCCGCAGCGATTCAGCACGAAGCGCGCGGCGAGTTGCGGGCGATAGATGCGGGCCTCGCGCAGCAGGCCCAGCATCTCGGCCGAGGCCCAGCCATCGAAGGGCGATGGTTGCACCGGGATCAACACGAGGTCGGCGGCCAGCAGAGCCGAGCGCATTAAGCCGGCGACACGCGGCGGTCCGTCGATGACGACATGATCGGCGGTGCGCGCAATCTCCGGCGCTTCGCGATGGAGCGTGTCGCGCGCGAGACCGACCACACCGAACAGCCGAGACACGTTCTCCCGCGCCCGCTGCTGCGACCAGTCGAGCGCCGAGCCCTGTGGGTCTGCGTCGATCAGCGTGACGCGCTTGCCATGCAGCGCCAGCTCGCCGGAGAGATGAAGCGCAAGCGTCGTCTTGCCGACGCCGCCTTTCTGGTTGAGCAGGGCGACGATCATCGCTTCCCTCCCGGCTTGCGACCGAAGGGCAGCGACGGCTGTCGTGCCGGTGGTTCGGAGGTCTGCGCGGCGGGGGTAGCGCGCTTATCCGCAGATCGCGCGGGCCAACTACAAGAGTTAGATTCTGAGTTAGACTCTAAGTTAAGGTCGGGAATCGCCGTTTCGGGCCAAAGCGTTAGTTGCGGTTCGTGCGTGCGAAGTCCCGATAGGGCTGCGTGCGGAGTCCCGATAGCGTTTGCGTGCGAAGTCCCGAGCGTTTCCACAGCGCCATCCACAGGGACTGTGGATAAGTGGGCCGGCAGGATGCGCAGCAGCTCGCGCCGGCCCTGCCACTCGACGCGCAGCCGATAGCCGGGCAGCGGCTGGCGCGCGGCGATGCGTCGGATCTGCAGCGCGAAATCGGAGACGCGCACTAGGCTTCCGGACTTCTCGTGAAGATGCGCTATCTCGAACAGCCAGCCCTTGGGCTGGCGGCCGGCGTGCTTGCGAGCGACGCGATAGAGCCAGCGCTCGATGCCGCCGGTCAGCCGGAAGTAGGCCGGATCGATAGCCAGGACGAGCGAGCGGTCGATGACGCCGCGGTAGAACCAGTCGGGGAGTACGAACTCCATACCCTCGACGCGGCCGTCGCGCGTCGTGCATTCCTCCCACTCATTGATCCAGGAGAACTGGTGACGGCGCCAATGTTCGCCGTTGCGGATGGTCGTGCGGATGACGGTCGATTGCAGGCGGGCGAGCGCGCCCTTGAGGAGCTTGTAATCGCGTGCGCCTGTCTGCCGACCGATCGCGGTCAGAAGCTGGTAGGGCGTGAAGCGAAGGAAACGAGAGGTCTTGAAGCCGAGGTTCTCGGCCTCAACGATCTGGCTCGCCGCCCAGATTAACACGTCGGCGTCCCAGATGGTCGCCATGCCATGCTCGGGCACGGCGTAGACCTCGACCCGAACACCGGCGGCTTCGTAGAGGATCGGCGCCGTGCGCCTAGCTTTGGCGAGCGAGAAGAAGGGCCGCTCCATCAAGTCGCGCTGGTCGCGCGGACTTGCGTCGCCGGTGGCGACGATGAACGGATCGAGCTTGCTCCGTTCGCTGGCTGTGATGAGGCGGCGCGACGACATCGACGAGCGCCGCTTCAGCGATGCGCGTGGCCGGCGGCGCGGGCCTCGACGTATCGGGGATCGGACGTCGAGCTGCACGCGGCCTGGTCGGCCCAGGCTTCGAGGTCGTCGATCGCGTAGACGACACGCCCGCCGAGCTTGCGGAAGGTCGGGCCGCTACCGTGGCAGCGGTATTTCTCCAGCGTCCGCGGCGAGATGCCGAGGATGCGCGCCGCTTCATGTGTGCGGACGTAACGCGTGGCGAGTTGCGCGGCCCTGTCGGGCATGATGTGCCTCCGTCTTGCCTCGAAGCGCCGCGGCCAAGTCGCGGCATGTCGGGGTGACGGTGGCGGAGAGTTCGGGCGTTGGGGGTGGACGAATATTTTCGTTGGCGTGTGTCCCCCCGTTTGCGACGGGGCGAACGGAAACGTCGCAGACGAGGCCAGTGGCCCATGGCCGGTGTGGTGATAGCGATGCGGGGGGATGGATGGAGGCGCGCGTCAGAGACCGCGCAGGAGCTTCAGGTAGCCCCTTTCGACGAGAGCGATCGAATCGTGGATCAGGCGGTTGGCCTTGCGCCGCGCGTGGGAATCCTTCCACTCGACAGCGGGAAGCTGGGCGTGGTCGGAGCTGAGTACTTCCGCGGCGATGTCGCGCGGGCCACCGCCGGCATCGTGAACGTCGAAGGCGTGGAGGAGTTGAATCAATCGCCGTTTCTGGAAAGACGTGAGCCGCAGGGCGGTCGGGAGAAAGTTGATGCGCTGGCCGCTGAGTCGGCGGGCGAAGCGTAGCGCGACGTCGAGCCGGAGCTCGAACATGCTGTCGAGCGGCAGAAGCACGGCCGGCCGTCGCGTGGCTTGGTCGTCTTGCAAGCGGATATGGAGTTCGTCCGAGCCGTCGACGATCACCAGTTCACGTCCATCGGCGTCCGCGCGCTCGACGAGCGCCGGACCGAAGGAGCTGGGATCGAAGGATGAAGCGGCCTCGAACCCGGTTGGCGCCGGTTCCAGGATCAGCGTGGCCGGCGAAACTTCCGGCAGCCAGATGACGGGTTCGAGTCCGACTGGAGACGCGGGGTCATGGGCGAAAGCGCAACCCCCATCGCCGAGCGAGACTGACGCGGGCAGTCTCGGCGTCGACGGAAGCGCGCGCAATCTGGCGCTGCGTGCGGACGAAGTCGCGGCGGTAATCAGGGTTGCGGCGCAGAAATTCGGCGGCAAAGCCGGGACGTTCGAGGCGGTTCAGGCGATCAATCGTCTCCGGCGAGCGCCAATACTCCGTGGGCATGGCGTTTCCTCTCGTTTGTCCTCTCTCAATGAGGGTCGCCACGATCCGGAAAATTCGCCCACAAAAGTAGTCCTTAAGGTTGCATCGCGTATGGCCGCGAGCCGTGGGAATGCGGGGTGCCGGTTCACTGCATCCGGGGTTCAAGCAAGTGCCGATAGCCCGTCTCAGTCATCCAGCGGGCGCGCGCCAGGTGGCTGTCATGAACCGTTTTGGCACGGGCGGGCTCCTGGGCCGGGTTGAGGCCGAAGATCACCTGGACGACTTCGCGCCAGTCAGCGCCCTCTTCGTCGGCCATCAGCAATCGAAGATAGATCGCCAGATGTTGCTCGTCATAGGCGTTCAAGCGGTCGGTGTGCGGCGGCCGGTCCTGGAAAGGCACCTGAGTCATTGCGATCTACCCCCTTGAGATCAAAGCAATGTCTTAGCCATTCATTTACCGCGAATTTTTGCAAGATTTGCGCCGCGAATACTTACGCCGCGATGCTTGGGGCGCATCACGTTGCTCGCGGAAATGGCAAACCGAGGCCTCCGGAGCGTCGATGAATAGCAAAGGCATGTACGAATCGGAACGATCATTCCTGGAACGATAGTTCCTATATCGGCTCCATCATCGCCATGGATCTTAAGGAGGTCATGGCGGTCAATCTGCGTCGGTTGCGTCATGCGAAAGGGATGACGCAAGAGGAATTGGCCGAAAGGGCCGGGTTGAGCGCCCGGTACGTCGGAGGGATCGAACGCGCCGACGTCTCGGCGAGCGTGACGGTGCTCGGCCGGATCGCGGAGGCGCTCGAGGTGGAAGCAACCGAACTGGTGCGCGCCGTGCCCGTGAAGGCGCGGAAAAAGGCGGCGGTCGAGCCTTAGTTTCTGTAACGACTGCGGCTCACGTCTCGCGCCGGAAGAATTCGACAGGGTCGGCTTCAAGGACCTCGGCGAGCTTCTCCAGCATGTCGACGGTCGCGGAGTGCTGTTCGCGCTCCAGCATGCCAACATAGTTACGATTGATGCCCGCACGGTCGGCAAGCTCCTCCTGCGACATGCTTTTGGCATGTCTCAGTCTTCGCAGATTCGTGGCGACGATCTCCCGCAAGCTCATGCGGTGAGATCGCCGTGCCACCTAATATACTGCCACCTAGTAAACTAGGTATTCCGCCCGTTCAAGGTTGGCGGTCGCTCTTGGAGCATAAGGCGATGCCCCGCCCGGACCAGTCGGACGGGGCATTGTAGGCGGGGTCAGTCGCTCCGGCGGCCGTTGGGGCGGGACCAGATCAGGCTGTAGCCTTCGCCCTCTTCGTCGTCGAAGAGGTTGGCGAAGATCGGGGCGGTGAAGCTCGGATCGTCGAGCTTGAGGCCCAGATAGTCGCGGCCCTCGTTGGAGCGCTTGGCCCAGGCGGCGCCGATCTCGACTCGGCCGACATAGACGCGGTGGCTGGGGCTGTTGTCGCCGGAGCGGGTAGTTTCGGGGACGATCCGGACATTCCTGGCCTGGACCGAGAGGGTGACGATTTCGCCGGTGAATTCGTTCGAGCCCGTCTTCTTGAAGGTGCCGATGGTCGCCATGGTAGTTCTCCTTGATCTCTGTTTCCGAGCCCGCACCATTGCGGCCTCGATGGTGATCGAGGGGCCGGAGGCGATCGACGGCGCACCCCGAAGGGGCTCGACAGCAAAGGAGGGGCTTTCTTGTCTCGCGAGGAATGACGGCGCAGCCGGCAGGGGAAGAAAGTTTTGACGCCGCTGTTGCGCCATAGGCGGTCGAGGCTTCAGCCGGCCTTCGGCCAGATCAATCCATCGAAGAGGCCGTTCGGTGCGCTCGGCCTGACGGAGCTGACATCAAGGGGAACTTGGCGACTTTCGAGTCACCGCGGAGGCTGACGAGTGAATTCGACAGTAATCCGCGCCCCGTCCTGGCCACCAACGGATCTCTTGCTTCGGAGACCAAGCTCCGGCTGCGCGCCCCGTCACGCGCTTCGTTGGCCATATCTGTAAGACGTCGCCACCTCGGCCATGTCGCCTCAACAACCCGCCACGACGCCCGGTACTCTGCGATGATCGGGTGAGCTTCGACGCCGGTCGGCCCTCACTCCGCGTTCCACGACGAGGATCGCGAGCATACGGAATGCGTGATCTGGTCCCGCCCCAACGGTCGTCGACGTGATGATGTCAGCCCCGCGCTAAGCCCTGTCCGGCTGGTCCGGGCGCGGCCATTCCGGTGAAGCGGACGAACGCCGTGACGCTGACAGCGACCGCGCCGATGACGGCGAAGATCGTCTGCCAGGTGGGTGAAGGCATCGCCATTTGGGCGATTCCGTGCGTGGCGCTGTAACCGGCAGCAGTGGCAGGTGCGACATAGAGCAGGATGATCAGCAGGCGAAGCCACGGCCATGGCACGAAGGCGAGCGCGAGCTGGCCAATGCCAAAGGTTACGCCGCCAGCCACGAGGCCGACGGCGATACCACCGAGCACACCGGCCCCGCTGTGGAAGGCCCATATGCCGATCGTGAGGCCGACGAAGAAGGGCAGCGCGAAGACGGCAGTGAACAGCAGCCAGCAGAAGAAGCCGATGCCGACGATGATGAGCAGTGGTCCGAAGATGATCATGGCGGTGTGCTCCGTGAGATAAAGGTCTGACGGTCGCGCCTTCCACCACCACCACGGCGCGAGCATGAGTATAGCTGCAAACAGGCGCCAGCGGGAGGGCAAATCCCGCTGGCGCTCCTCAGCCGAGCTTGGGTGGCGACGTGCCCCTTCATGGTTGAAAGGGGTCGAATTCGTGGATGACGGCGCCTGGATCGCCGTCATATTCAGTGGACGGCATTACGCCATAGCCGCTGGTGCCGGCGTGGAAGATGACGACGCAGACCATGAGGGTAGTGGCGAGGTTCCAGGCGTTGGCGAAAGCGAGCGATTGAGACATCGATCCGGCTCCTGTGCTGAGGCGGGGACCATCCCCGCGCGACAGGCGCCCGATGCGTTCGGCCGAGGGCCGCGATCACCGCGCAGACGAAGACGCAGCGGCGGCACGCTTCGCGTAAGCCGACCCCTTGCGGGTTGATGGCATCAGGCCCTTGGCTGGACCAAGGATCAGCGCAAGGACGCGGGATGGTGCTCGAGGAGGTAGGAGACGGGCGTTGAGTCCGCCTTCGACGAGCTTACGGACCTGTTGGCGACGCGGCCTGATGAGCCGGCTGGTCTACGCCTGATTGGGATGGGTTCATGACGTATGAGGAATACAACGCCTTCTGTGCTGCGCTGCCGGCGACGAGCTACGTGGTCCAGTGGGGAGGATCGCATGTCTGGAAGGTCGGCGGGAAGGTGTTCGCGATCGGTGGATGGAACGACGACGAACCGAGTTTCACGTTCAAGGTGAGCGACATCGCCTATGAGATGCTGAAGGAACAGCCGGGCCTTCGTCCGGCTCCGTATCTCGCATCGCGCGGCATGAAGTGGATCCAGCACTTCTCGAGGCCCGGGCTGTCCGATGGCGAACTGCAGGATTACATCCGCCGATCCCACGTTATCGTTTCGCTGGGCCTGTCGAAAAAGAGGCGAGTCGAGCTTGGGCTCAGCATGCCGTAGGCACTGAGCTAGTCCGATTTGAAATGGGGATGCTCAAATGCTAGAGTTTGAGGGTCGAAAAGGACCTGGAGCGGCATAGGTAAGCCCGCCCCCTTCCGCGAGGAAGCTCCGTGTCGCCTGGTTTGGCGAACCCGCGACAAGCAACTGGCGCAGCAGCGCCGGCGGCTTGGCGCGTCAGATGGAGTCTTCGCATGTGCCACACCGTCGGTGGGCTGCGCTTCTCAAAGAAAGGAAGCACATGCCTATCATTCGTGCCAACTCTGGCATCGTCACTCAGATCAACGTCTTCACGGTGCCGGAAGGGCGCCAACAAGCGCTCATCGATCATCTTGCCGAGTCAGCGCGCTTCGCAAGCGGCACGCCAGGATGGCTATCTGCCAGCCTGCATCGAAGCCAGGACGGGACGCGCGTCGTGAACTATGCGCAAACGGAAAGCCTCGATGCGGCACGGAGTGTCATCGGTCGGCTGCGAGACGCTGGACTTCTTGATCACAAGAACCTCGGCGAAGCGAACCCCGGTTTGTACGACGTGGCATTTGTCTTGGAGAGGTAGTTTTCGCGAAGTTCGGCGGCGCTCACGCGCCGCCGAACTTCCAGACCGGGATGCCGAGCTTCTTCGCCTTGTCGGCGAGGTTGTCCTGGATGCCGGTGCCAGGGAAGTGCATCACGCCGATCGGCAGCACGTCGAGCATGGCGTCGTTGCGCTTGAACGGGGCGGCCTTGGCGTGTTTTGTCCAGTCGGGTTTGAAGGCGATCTGCGGCACCTTGCGATTGTCGGCCCATTTGGCGGCGATCAGCTCGGCGCCCTTGGGCGACCCGCCGTGTAACAGCACCATGTCAGGGTGCTTGGCGTGGACCTGATCGAGCTTCGCCCAGATCTGCCGGTGGTCGTTGAAGTCGAGCCCGCCGGTGAGTCCGACCTTCGGACCCGGGGGCAGGAGGACCTGGTTGTCCGCGCGCTTCTTGGCGCTGAGGAAGTCGCGGCTGTCGATCATCGCGGAGGTCAGATTGCGATGGTTGACCTTCGACCCGTTGCGCGGCCGCCAGGTTGAACGGGTGTGGTGCTCGAACTGTTCGGCGGCCTGGTCGCGCATCAGCTCGAAGGCGTTGCGACGTTCGATGAGCGTCAGGCCTTCCGCCGTCAGTCGTTCCAGCTCGACGGATTTGACCTCGCTGCCATCCTGTTCCCGTTGCGAGCGCTGCTGGGCCAGCTCGTTGTCGTCGAGTTCGCGCTCGATCCGCTCGATGGCCCGATGAAAGACGTTCACAGTCGACCAGAGCAGGTTCTCAAGGTCGGGTTCGAGGCGAGTATCAGCAAGCGCCACCACGAGGGCGTCGAAGATGTCGGAGATGCTGCCCGCGAGGATGTTCGCTTCTGGAAGCGGCCGGGGATCGGGCTCGTCGCTGAAGGGACGGTAGCCATAGAGCTGGAGTTCGTGGAGGACCTGGTCGGTCGGGGATGAGCTGTGGTGCGGTTCGAATTCGTCGTCATGGTCGGTGGTCATCGCGGCTTTCCTTGTCGGATCGGCCGCGCCCATCGCGGCCTTCATGGCGACGAAGGCGGCGGGCGGAACGGACTTGCACCCGCAGCGCTGCGGAGGGCCGAAGCCTCGGCGGAGGACCGAAGGGGGCCGACTATTTTGTCTCGCGATGTAAAGGCGGCTCTGCCGCCGACGGAAAATAGTCGGCCCACAAGGTTGCCGGTCCGGGCCGCTTGCTGCCCGATCGCCCTCTCAGAAGGCCGTGGGCGTGGTCCTCTCCGGCGCTGAGGGAAAGCATGACCGCCGACCCTGTGCCGACGACGCTGGCGAACCGCCCCTCATCCCGTTCCGGCTAGGCCGCCAGCTCCATGAAGCGGGCGACATCCTTCGCCGCGATCTGCACCCGGCTCGCGGCCCGAAGCGCGTCAATCCCGAGCAGGCGGAGATCCTCGTTGAAGTCGCCAAGCCGTGGCGAGATCACGATCGCCTCGATTCCGTCCTCCTGCGCCCGGTCGATCAGCGTCGCCATCGCGCCGTCGCCGGCCGGATCGTCGTCGCGGGCGATGCAGAGTCGCCGCAGCGTGTCCGGGAACAGGATGGCGGAGAGATGTGCGGCCGAGAGCGCCGCGACCATCGGCAGGGTGGGAAGGACGCATCGGAGCGACAGAATCGTCTCGATGCCCTCGCCGGCCGCCATCACTTCGCCCGCCACGCCAAATCGAACGGCATTTCCGAGAAGGTCGCCCATCGCCCGTCTCGGCGTGTCGATCGGCGCCTTGCCGAGCCTCGCCTCAGTGAAGCCGCCGGGATCGAGCCAGGTGCGATGCGCCCCGGTCAGATGCCCTGCAAGATCGGTGACGGCGGCGATCATCGCCGGCCACGTCTCTGTCGGGCTGTGGTCGTCGGGCCGGTAGTAGCAGTGCGGATGGAACCGGAGCGCTCCGGTTCCGTGCAAAGTCGTAATGCCGCGATTCCGCAAATACGCTTCTACGAGAGTGCGTTCGATCGGCTGCGACATGGCGAACAGTCGCCGCGCGGCCTCCGGCGATCCTGCCGGTGCGCTGGGTTTGCGCGAGCGGGTGCGGTCGGGCGCAGGCTCGGGGTGCGGCAGGCTGAGGAACGAACGTGCCTCATCGGCAACGTCCTTGAAGTCGACCAGACCGCAGCTTTCCCGGATCACGTCGAGCAGATCGCCATGCTCGCCTGTGGCGGCGTCGGTCCACTTGCCGGCCGGCCCTTTGACCGATTCTTTGAGACGGACGAACATTGAGCGGCCCGGCGCATTTCGCACGTCCCCCACCAGCCAGTAACCACCTTCGCGGCGGCCGGCGGAGAGATAGCGGCAGCACACCGCCTCGGCATCGCGCGCGAGACGGTGTGCCAGTTCGGATGCGTCGTGGCGGGCCATCACGCGGCTTCCCGCTCGCCGATGCGCGCGACCGGATAGTGGTCGAGGACTTTCGCCAGCACGCCGGCGCCGTTCGCATCAGTAGGCACGAACATGCGCAGCTTCCACGAGATGATCTCGCTGAAGAGGCCGTAGGCGCGCAGGCGGTCCCGCATCGTGTCGGCGAAGCCGGACAGCTCGATGCGGTGGGCGCCCATGACGCGTACCCGATGGAGCTGCAGGCCCTCAGCCAGGTCGAGGACGGTCTTGCCCTCGATCAGCGCTGCGAAAGCCGCGTCCGGTGTCAGGGTGGCAGCGCCGGTCAACGAGGCGTTCGCTGCCCAGGCCGGCGAGACCCTGCGGCCGATGACGCGCTCGCCCGCATCGGTCTGGAGTCGATAGACCCGGGTCGACTCATTCGGCAGGCGTTTCCAGATCGGCAGCAGCAAGCCGGCGACGATATGGATCGTGCTGTCGGCGAACTCCGGCACCTCGGCCACTTCGCGAAGCCACGCGGCGGCGAAAGCCTCTCGATCCGCCCCCTGCCAGTGGCTCTCGTCCATCATCCTCAGCGAGGCGTGGTGGTGCTCCATCGGCCGGATCAGCCGCACGCGGCGTTCGATCTCGCCATCGTCGAGCATCACGCTCGGCGCCGGGATCTGCACGGCGGCGCGGCCCGAGCGGTCGTTGACTAGAAGCGCGGCACGGGGATCGGCGAATTGGTCCAGCGCCTCATCGAGCGTCACCGGGCGATTGCGCCGGCGCTCGGTGATGGTGAGTAGCCGGGTCTCCGCGCCCGTCGCGGGATGGGTGTAGATAGCCCGGCGATCGGTGACGACGAAGCTCTCGGCGCGCAGCGTCTCCAGTCCGACGTCATAGACGCCGCTGGCGATGGCGCCCTCGACCTTGGCGTTCAGCAACTGCTCGAACGCCGTGAACAGTACGCCCTGCAATTCGATGGTGAGCGCCAGCAGGCGGTTGAGGAAAGTCGTGATGGGCGGCAGTTCGTCCTTGATGCCGTTCGCGTCCATGAGCTTGAGGCCCGTCGCGGCCTCGAACATCTGGAGCGAGCAGCCGCCGATCTTGCCGCGGACGAGCAGCATGTAGAGCTGGCGCAGCGCGTCACGGGCGTAGTGCGATTCCAGATTGTCCTCTGGCCTGAACAACCCTTGGCCGCCAGTCTGGCGCTGACCGCGCGTGATGGCGCCGAGCGTGTCGAGGCGGCGGGCGATGGTCGAGAGGAAGCGTTTCTCGGCCTTCACGTCCGTGGCGATCGGCCGGAAGAGCGGCGGCTGCGCCTGGTTGGTGCGGTTGGTCCGCCCCAGACCCTGGATCGCGGCGTCGGCCTTCCAGCCGGGTTCGAGCAGATAGTGGACGCGCAGCCTGCAGTTCCGCGCCGACAGTTCGGCGTGGTAACTGCGGCCCGTCCCGCCCGCCTCCGAGAACACGAGGATGCGCTTCAGATCATCCATGAAGGCAGCGGTCTCGGCGAGGTTGGCGGAGGCGGTGCGGTTCTCGACAACGAGACGGTCGCCTTTCCGCACCACGCGGCGCGAGCGTCCGGTCACTTCGGCGACGAGGTCTGTGCCGAAGCGCTGGACGATCTGGTCGAGCGCGCCTGGAACGGGCGGCAGCGAAGCCAGCCGCTCGATCAGCTCATTGCGGCGGGCGACGGCCTCGCGGCTTTCGACTGGCTGGCCGTCGCGGAAGACGGGCCGGGACGAAAGGTTGCCCTCGCTATCGGTGAACGGCTCGTAGAGCTGCACCGGGAAGGAATGGGCGAGGTAGTCGAGAACATACTCGCGCGGCGTGATGTCGACGCGGACGTCGTTCCATTCCTCGGTCGGGATCTCGGCGAGCCGCCGCTCCATAAGCGCCTCGCCGGTCGAAACGATCTGGATGACGGCGGTATGGCCATCGGAGAGGTCCTGATCGATCCTGCGGATCAGGGTGGGAGTCTTCATCGAGGTCAGCAGATGGCCGAAGAAGCGCTGCTTGGCGGATTCGAAGGCTGAGCGTGCGGCCGACTTCGCCTGGGCGTTCAGCGTGCCGCTCTCGCCGGTGATGTTGGCGGCCTGCATCGCCGCATCGAGGTGATTGTGGATGATCGAGAACGCCTTGGCATAGGCGTCGTAGATGCGCCGCTGCTCGTCGGTGAGCGCGTGTTCGACCAACTCGTATTCGACGCCGTCATAGGAGAGCGAACGGGCGGTGTAGAGACCGAGCGACCGGAGATCGCGGGCGAGCACCTCCATCGCCGCGACACCGCCATCCTCGATCGCCTCGACGAACTCGGCGCGGGTGACGAACGGAAAGTCTTCGCCGCCCCAGAGGCCGAGCCGCTGGGCGTAGGCGAGATTGTGGACGGTCGTCGCACCGGTGGCCGAGACATAGACGACGCGGGCGTCCGGCAGGGCGTGCTGCAAGCGCAAGCCCGCGCGGCCCTGCTGCGAGGGCGCAACATCGCCGCGTTCTCCTTTGCCGCCACCGGCGTTCTGCATGGCGTGGCTCTCGTCGAAAATGATCGCTCCGTCGAAGTCGGAGCCCAACCATTCGACGATCTGGCGGACGCGGGAAAGCTTCTCGCCGCGGTCGTCGGACCGCAGCGTAGCGTAGGTTAAAAATAGGACGCCTTCGGTCAGCCGGATCGGCTTGCCCTGCGCGAAGCGCGAGAGCGGCGTGATGAGCAGGCGCTCCATGCCGAGCGCCGACCAGTCACGCTGGGCGTCCTCGAGCAGCTTGTCGGACTTCGAGATCCAGACCGCTTTGCGCCGGCCCTTGAGCCAGTTGTCGAGGATGATGGCGGCCGCCTGGCGGCCCTTGCCGGCGCCGGTGCCGTCTCCGAGCATGAAGCCCCGGCGAAAGCGGACGGCGTTCGGCGCATCGTCACGCGCGGCGGTGACCAGATCGAAGGTCTCGTCCACTGTCCAGGCGCCGGCGAGATAGTCGCCATGCGCCTCGCCGGCATAGATCACCGTCTCGAGCTGGGCATCGGACAGGAGCGCGTCGCTGACGAGGCTGGCCGGCAGGCGCGGCCGATAGCTCGGCTTCGGCGGCGCGACCGAGGCCATCGCAGCGGACTGCACCAGTTTGGTGGGATGCGCCTGGGCGCTTTGAATCCGGATCGATTGGAGCCGGTATTCCTCATAGATCGCATCGCTGAGATGCGCGCCTTCGGGCGGCGTCCAGTCGATGGTCTCATAGGCGAGATCTACCGCCTCCGGATCAAGGACGAAAGGTTTGATCGACCCCGCCGCAGCGGCGCGGGCGAGATAGCCCCGCACCATTCGGGGTGCGGCGGCCGAGACGGGGATCGCGAGGCTTGGCGCGAGCGCCAGACGCGCCGGAACATGCTCCGCGATCCAGCCGAGCAAGGTCGCAACGTCGGGCGCAACGCCCCGCGATTCCGCCAGCGTCGCCGGATCCTCGGCGGGCGCCTTGTCGATGACGATGAGCCGCGTGTCGATCGTGGTGCCGTGCTTGGCATAGACCGCGCCGTCGATCGCGGCGGTGAACACGATGCGGCCGCGCTCCTGCAGCCGAACGAAGGCGTCGCGCCAGGCCGGGGTATCCGGCCCGAAGTTCGCGCCGGTGATCGCTACAAGCCGCCCGCCGTCGGCGAGACGCGCGAGCGCCGAGGCGATGTGGTGATAAGCGGTGTCGGCCATGCGGCCGGCGACGTTCGCCATCGCCGAGAAGGGCGGGTTCATCAGCACGATGCTCGGGACGACGACGGGATCGAGGTGATCGTCGATCTGGGCGGCGTCGAAGGCGTGACGGGAACGGCCGGATAGAGGGAGGTGAGCAGCGCCGAGCGGGCCTCGGCCAGCTCGTTCAGCACGAGCGCGCCGCCGGCGATCTCGGCCAGGATGGCGAGAAGGCCGGTCCCGGCCGAAGGCTCCAGCACGCGATCCGCAGGCACCGTGGCGGCTGCGGTCAGGGCAGCCAAGCCGAGCGGGGTTGGCGTGGAGAATTGCTGGAAGGCCTCGCTCTCGGCGGAGCGGCGGGTGTGTGTGGGGAGAAGCCCGGCGATCTTGGTCAAGGCGGAAAGCCGGGAAGCCGGAGAGTCGGCTTTGCGGAACAGCGCTTTTCCGTATTTGCGGAGGAAGAGGACGGTCGCGGCCTCGCACGCGTCATAGGCCGTCTTCCAGTCCCAGGCACCCGAGGCGTCGGAGGCGCCGAAAGCCGCTTCCATGGCGGTGCGCAGGATCGTGGCGTCGATCCGCTGGCCGCGCTCCAGATGCGGGAGGAGTCGCTGGGCGGCGACGATGATCGCGCCGGGGGCGTCGGGATGACGGACAGGCGAAAGAGGCGCGGCCTGGCTGGCCGCGATTGGAGAAAGGTCGTTCATGAAGGGAGCCTCGGGAGAGCGTGAACGGGCGAGCCGGCCGGCGCTCTCTCTTGGACCGCACCGGCTCAAACCCTTCCCGGCCGGCCTCTTCCTCTCACGCGGCGGGCGTGACGCCGCGCCATCGCTATTTGGGCCGCACCACCTTCACACGGCCATTAGCGTCCTGCTTGGATGAGCATCCCTTCGGAATCGCGACGACACGACCGTCCGCCCCCTGACGAGACGTGCCGCCTGGGGGAATGGCAGTGACACGGCCATCACTTCCCTGCCGGGATGTATAACCCTTGGGGATCGCAACGACGCGACCATCGGCACCTTGCCGCGACGTTCCGCCCGGCGGGATCGCGACCACGCGCCCGTCTTGGCCTTCTCGCGAGGTGTAACCTTTGCGGATCGCGACGACATGGCCGTCGGAGCCCTGCCGACTGGTCGCGCCGGTCGGAATTTCGATCGGCTTACCGTCGCTGCCTGTTCGTTTCATGCTGTCCTCCTGTGGTGTTCAGAAAGACAGCTTGCCACACGACTGTGAACGATGTAAACAGATTCCGTGAACAACGGTCACAAGGAGATCCGGTGCCGCTCGCAGAAGACGATCTGATCGGGATCAATGAGATCGCCGACATCGCCGGCGTATCGCGCCAAGCGGTCGCCAACTGGCGCGTGCGGTTTCCCGACTTTCCCAAGCCGTTGACGGAACTCAAGGCAGGCCCCGTGTTCAGAGCCCGTCAGGTAAGAGCTTGGCTCAGAAAGAGGAAGGTGCCCATGGCCCGCGTTGTGTCACTCATCAATCTAAAAGGTGGCGTCGCCAAGACCACGACGACGGTCGCCCTTGCGGAAACCCTGGCTTCGCAGTTCGGCAAGCGAATCCTGGTCATCGATCTCGATCCGCAAACCAACGCCACGACGATGCTTATCGGCGAAAAACGCTGGAAAGAGATCAACGAGAAGGGGTGGACGCTCGCGACCCTGTTCAGGGATGCACTGGAGCCCAACAACAAGGCCTTCGATCTGAAGAAGACGCTTCAGAAGAAGGTCTCCGATGTGCAGGGCGCGGAAAAGGTAGATCTGCTTCCGTCAAGCCTCGACCTGATCGATGTGCAGGACAAGCTGGCGAGCGCGCCGACCGGGCAGTTCTATTCGGTAACGCCGATCGACCTGTTGCGCCTGGCAGTCAAGTCGATCCTCGACGATTACGACCTCGTGCTGATCGATTGCCCGCCTAACCTCGGAATCATCACCCTGAACGGCCTGCGGATATCGGAGGGTTACATCATTCCCACCGTGCCGGACGTGCTGTCCACCTACGGTATTCCGCAGATCATCAAGCGCGTGACCAATTTCTCCAAGGAAATCGCCGAAGATATCGAGCCGCTGGGGATCGTGATCACCAAGTACCAGGAAAGCTCGACCATCCACGTCAACGTGTCGAAGGACCTGCGCCGCCAGGATGACCCGCCGGTGTTCGAGACCGTCATCCGGCAGGCCAATCAGATCGCCGCAGCGGCCGAACTGCAGAGCGGGCGGCGCACGCTGAAACAGAAATACGGCTATGGCGATCTTGCCGTGCGCTACATCGAACTGGCCAAGGAGTTGCTCGACAAACTGGAGATCGAGGCATGAACCTCAAGCGCACCCTGACTGCGGTCGCCACCATCGTCGCCGACGAGGCGGCGCACAATCCAGCGTTCCGTTCACGTCTGGAGGAGGCTTTGGGTGTCAAAGCCTCCGACCCCAAGATCTTCGGCAAGTTGCCCGCCGACGAAAAGCGGAAGGGCGGGCGGCGCGCGGCTGCTCTGCTCGATCCCGTCGATCTCGCCAGACATGGCGAAGGTGAACTCCGTGCGAAGCTCGACGGCCTCGATGTCGAACGCTTGCTCGATGTCGTCGCCCAATTCGGCATGGACCCAGGCAAGTTGGTCATGAAGTGGAAGGATCGCGAGCGCATCGTCGACCGGATTGTCGAAATCGCGCTCGCGCGTTCAACCAAGGGTGACGCCTTCCGCAGGGACTAGCCGAACGCCCAGGAGGGCCAGGCCAGGCCTGGCCGTCGTCCGCAGCAGCGACCGCTTCGGCGAGGTAGCCGGCGTCGCCTTCGACGACAGTAGGATCGGCGACCGGCGTCTCATCGATGACGGTGGCGCGCGAGACCAGCCCGTCCTCGACCTCGACGTGGACTGGCACGCGGTAGGCGAAGACGACGCGGCGGGGCTGTGTCTCCTTATCGGCCCGAGAGGGCGCGCCGTCCGGATGGATGCGATCGTCGTCGAACGCGACATCCTCGACCACAGGTTCGCGGCCGTCCGGATTGACCCGGTCGATAAAGGCGATGACGCCCTCGCGTCGCTCGTCAAACTCGACATGCTCGGGGTGTGCGGCCCACGTCATGGCCGTCGTCGCAGCGATCTTGGCTTTCTCGATCGCTTCGGCGTCGGCATCCGCCTCTACCGTGACGCTGTCGTAGGCGCGCAGCCAGAAGCCTATCTTCACGACATGCTCGGTCATGACGCGCCTCCCGCCGCTTGAGGATCAGGTTCGTCCGCAAGAATTGCCTCGCCTTTGGCGATCGCCGCATCCAGGCGCTGACGCCAGAACGGACCGTCGGCCGGTTCCGCGTTTGACGCGTGCGCGAAGACCTTGAGCAGGCCGAGCAGCACCTCGAAATGGTCGGCCCTGCGCTGGACCTGTTCGCCGAACTGCGACGGGATGCCGAGCGCCCTGCTGCGATAGGCGGCGTCGCGCCCGTCCCAGGCGCCGGTGACATAGGTGTGGCCGGAAGTCTCGACGTCGGATTTCTCGTCGTCCCAGCCCTCGTCCGCAATGGCGAGCGCACAGGCGGCGGCGAGGGTTTCCGCCTCATAGCTACGCTGCCGGTAGACCGGCAGGCGGTAGGTCGTTTCAATGGTGAACATGGGCATGCGGTCCTCCTGAAATGCAAAAAGCCCGGCGCGAAGGCCGGGCAGTCGGGTCGGTTGAAGGAAAAGCGACGCGGGACGGCCGAAGCCGCCCCGCGCGAGCTACTCGGCCGCGATGACCTGCCGCGCCTCGGCCTCGGCTTCCTCGTCGTCGCCGGCGAGGAATTCCGGCAGCGCCTCGCCGTCGTCCTCGGCTTCGGCGGTCTCGACAGCCGCGTCGTCCGCGGTGGCGATGCGCAGCGGCTCCGGCAGCCAGCCGGTGTCGGCCAGGAGCCGTTCGGCCTCCTTGGCCATGTCGGCCTTTTTCAGGTGGTCGATGAGCTGCGCCGCCCGTTCGCTGGCGCCTTCCTGCACCGCCTCGAGGATGCGGCGCTTGGGCACCCGGCCGAGATAGTTCTCGACAGTCGGACGCCAGCCGGCCTGCACCATGTCGAGATCGACGGCCTGGGCCAAGCGATCGGCCTCGGCAATCCGCTGTTCGACGGTGTGGGACGAGACGCCGGCGCCGTAGCGGTCGCCCTTCTCGTAGAGCGCGTTGACGCCGAAGGACGCGCAATGGGCGAAGAGCGTCGCCTGCTCGTCGCCGGTGAGGGTCGTGAGCCAGTCCCAGAGATCGGCCTTGTCTTTGGGCAGCCGGTCTTCCCAGGCCTTGTGACGCACGTCGATCGCCTTCGCCGCAGGGGTGTCCTTCAGCCCCTGGGCCTGGACCGGGAAGCTGGCGCTGCGCACGGACACCTCCATCGCCGTGCCGTAGGAGAAGTAACGGGAGAAGACGTCGAGACAAAACTTGTGCAGCACGGCCTGGAACGCGACGGCGGGCGTTTTCGCCAGCTTTTCGCGGAGCGCCAGCGTCCGCTCCGCGGTCAGCTCGGTCACGAGGCGGTCGGGAAGCGGCTTCAGGTCCTCGTCATCCTCATCCTCCGGTCCGGCGACCTGTCCGCCGATGGTGATGACGGCGCGCTGAACCAGGGGCGCGTCGGGATCGACGCCGTGCGCTCCAGCCGTCGCGGGATCGGTCTCGCCGTCCTGCTCCGGCTCGCCTGCGGGCGCCTCGTCCTGCGGCCGGACGTAGCCACGATCGACCGACAGCGCTCCTTCGGCGTCGATGCTGACGAAGACGCCGGCGCGGGCGATGGCGGCCGGATCATAGGTGACGGGCCGATCGTCGAAGGCGGCCAGCGCCGCCTCAATCTCGCCGAGGCGTTCGTCCACTTCGTCCGGCAGCTCGTCGGCGCCGTCATACTCCTCCTCCAGCTTGGCGTATTCGGCGTTCAGCGCATCGATCGTCGCCTGCTCCTCGCTGGTGAGATCGATGGTGACGCCCTCCAGTTCGCGCAGGCCGTGGGTGTGGCCGTAGGGGAAGTCGATGGCGACCTCGATCCATTTCCAGCCCTCGGCGGCGATCGTCTCCGCCTCGGTCTTCAGCTTCTCGGCGACCAGGCCGTCCAGCAGCGCGATGTCTTCGAGCCAGCCGCCATCATCGGACTGGAACAGGTCGCGCAGCACCACGCCGCCGGCAGCCTCATAGGCGTCGAGACCGACGAACACCGCCCGCCGGTCGGAGGCGCGCACCGTCTTCTCGGTCAGCATGCGGCGGATCTGATAGGGCTCCTTCTGCCAGGAACCGGAGATCGCCTGCCAGACCTGCTCCTGGCGGGCATGGTCTGCCGTGACGGTGAAGGCCATGAGCTGCTCGAGCGACATGCCATCCTCGGCATAGATATCGAGTAGGGTTGGCGCGACCGACGCCAGGCGCAGGCGCTGCTTCACGACATTCACACCGACGAAGAACGCCGCAGCGATGTCCTCCTCGGAGCGCCCCTTCTCGCGCAAGGCCAGGAAGGCGCGGAACTGGTCGAGCGGATGCAGCGGGGCACGCTGGATGTTTTCGGCCAGCGAGTCGTCCTCACCGAGAATGTCGGTCGCGGGATCGCGGACCACGCACGGAACCGGCGCGGTCTTGGCCAGGCGCTTCTGCTTCACCAGCAGCTCGAGCGCGCGGTAGCGCCGGCCGCCGGCCGGGATCTCGAACATGCCGGTCTCGGCGCCCTCGGCGTCGAGGACCGGCCGGACATTCAGGCCCTGGAGCAGCGTGCGCCGGGCGATGTCCTCGGCCAGCTCCTCGATCGAGACGCCGGCCTTCACGCGCCGGACGTTCGACTGGCTGAGCACCAGCTTGTTGAACGGAATGTCGCGCGAGGACGACAGGGTTATCTTCTGAATGGCAGTAGCCATGGGGGTAGTCTCCGCGGCGGGCGGCCAAGAGACTCTCTCTCGACCTCCAACCCGCCGCGAAAACCGGCGCAGCCCTCTTCCTCTCGGAGGACCGCGCCGCAAAGCCGACGAACCAGAAAGGCACGAAGCCGGAAGCCCGCCTTCCCGCTTTTCCGGATTTCAGGGAGTTCGCACTCCGCAGATCACGCGGCCTCCTGCGCTGTGGGGCGGGTGGCGGCGTGGGCAGCGGCGCTCGCAGTTTCAGGCAGGAAGCCCAGTATCCAGTCCGCAGCCTTGCTAGCCTGTGAGGCGGCGCGCACGACAGCGCGGTTGTCCTCGCGCAGCACCTCGAGCCAGGAGCCGATGTAGTCCGCATGACGCACGGTCGGGACGATGCCGAGCGAGGCGCAGCAGAAGGCTGCATTCATCTCAGCTACCAACTCCTCGAACGCATATTTCTTGCTGCCGAATGTGCCCCCGAGATCGCGGCCGAGACGGGACGGATGGCCGCTGGCGTGTCCCAACTCGTGCAGGGCTGTGCGGTGCCAGTTGATCGGTTCGAAATAGGCCTGCGGCGGCGGGACCATCACGAAGTCGGGGCCCGGTGCGTAGAAGGCGCGGTTGCCGCCGATGCGGAAGTCGATTCCGGTCGCCCGGATCAGCGCCTCGACCCTGGGCTCGATCAAGCCGGGCAGCGGCGGTGGCGCGACGGCCGCAACCTCGTCCGGAAGGTTTTCGCATTGGGCGGCGTTGAAGACGGTGAACCGTTTGAGGAACGGGATTGCGGCCGCTTCCTCGCCGGTCTCGCGGGCGCGTCGCTTCTCGTCATCCGGCACAAAGCGGTCGGCATAGACGACGGTTGTGCCGTGCTCGCCCTTGCGCACATTGCCGCCGAGCGAGAGCGCCTGGCGGAAGGTCAGCCAGCTCTGGGCGGGGAAGCCATGCTCGATCACGGCGCCCCAGAGGATCAGGACGTTGATCCCCGAATACTGCCGGCCGGTGGCGGCATTCTTCGGCATGGCGAGCGGCGCCTTCGCCGCCGCCGTCCCCCAGGGCTGGACCCAGGGTACGCGGCCGGCCTCCAGCTCGGCGACGATCTTGCTGGTGATTTCATCATAGAGGTTCGCCCGGTCATGGCCGGGGCGCGCTGAAGCGGTCTTGCTGGACATCGCGGATCTCCGCGACGGGCGCCGGAGGCCTCTCCTCCAGTCCTCAACCCGTCACGGCGAATCCGGTCCGCACTCTCACTCTCGGGGCGTTGTGGGGTGTCCCCGCAGAAGGCGGCGGCCGAGACCTTGGCTCGACCGCGGGGGAAGGCCTTCCCCATCTATGCTTCCAGATCGCGGCCCAGAAACTTCCATTAAGCGGGCCGTTGACTTCCAATTAGCCGGGACCTATAGTTCCAATCGTCCGGGAATTGGGGTGGGCATGTTCGAACGGTTTGTGGAGCGGCGGGCCGAGGAAGCCCTTTCGGACACCCCGGTGGTCCTGATCGTGGGACCGCGCCGGGCTGGCAAGACCACGCTCGTCCGAAAGATGGGGGAAGCCGGTCGAACCTATATCACGCTCGACGATCAGACGGTGCTTGAGGCCGCCCAATCCGATCCGGCCGGCTTCATTCGGGGCTTGGACCGAGCCATCATCGACGAGATCCAGCGCGCGCCCGACCTGCTCCTGGCGGTCAAAAAGACAATCGATGAGGACTATCGCCCGGGTCGATTTCTGCTCACCGGCTCGGCGAATGTGCTGACCCTGCCGCGAATCGCCGACAGCCTGGCCGGCCGGATGGAAACCATCCAGATGCTGCCGCTGGCCAGGACTGAGATCGAAGGCCGGACACCGACCTTCCTGGAGCGCCTCTTCGAGGGGAAGATCCAGAGCCAGCGAGACGCGATCGTCGGCGATGATCTTGTCCAACTCGTCCTGCTCGGAGGCTTTCCCGAGGCGATCAGCCGCGAAAGCGAGCGGCGGCGGCAAGATTGGCTGCGATCCTATCTCACCTCAATCCTGACCCGCGATCTGCGGGACATCGCCGAGGTGGAGAAACTGACTGAGCTTCCGAAGTTTGTGCGGCTACTGGCCGAACACTCCGGACAATTGGTCAACTATTCGCAGTTCGGAGGCGGCATCAACGTCAGCCACAAGACCGGGCAGCGTTATGTGGGGCTGCTCGAACAGGTGTTCCTGATTGCGACCGTGCAGCCGTGGTTCACCAATTCGCTGAAGCGGATCGTCAAGACGCCTAAGCTCCATTTCCTCGATTCCGGCCTGCTGGCGACCGTGCGCGGGCTCACCTTCGACCGGGTCAAGGCGGATCGTGGGACGTTCGGCGCGCTGCTGGAGAGCTTCGTGTTCTCCGAGGCTCTGAAGCTCATGACGGCCTCGGACCTGCGGCTGACGCCTCATCATTTCCGGGATCGGGACATGCGTGAGGTGGACATCGTGCTGCAGCGCGATGACGGGATGATCGTGGGGATCGAGGTGAAGGCGAGCGCCACGGTCAAGGCCGGCGACTTCGCCGGCCTGCGGGCATTGGCCGAGGCTTGCGGGGACCGCTTTGCCTTTGGCGTCGTCCTCTACGACAGCACCGATGTCGTGCCATTCGGCGACAAGCTGGCGGCGGCCCCAATGTCGTGTTTGTGGGGGTGAGCGCTATGGGTCGGCACGGAGATGCACTGCGAACGAGGAGCCGGTTGGCAACCGAGTTCATTTCAGGCGGGCAACGCCTTCCCGATAGGGGTCTTGCGCCTCCCGCGCGACTAATCAGGCAGGCCAACCGGAATGGCAATTGTGGCATAATAAGAAATATGGGGGGCGAGACTGGCAATGAAGGCGTTTGAATTTGATCACCGTCTTATCGATGCTTACGCTCGTTTCTCGCGGTCGTTCAGCACTATTCGATCTGATGACCTGAAGTCTGAAGTTGATCGCCAGTACGATGCCGGGCGTTTCTGGCCTGATGCTATGCTGTCTCTCAACCCAAAGTTTCTCGAGGGTCCAACCGTCGATGATCTGGTCGCCTCGGGCGATCTCGATGAAGCGACGGGCAGAATATTCCGGCTCGGGTCAGAGCCCCTGCGGTTCCATCGCCATCAGGCCCAGTCCATTGCCAAGGCGCAGGCGGGTCAGAGTTACGTGGTTACGACGGGGACAGGCTCGGGCAAGTCGCTTTGCTTTTTCGTACCCGTAGTCGATGCGATCGTTCGCGCCCGCAAGGCCGGGAAACCGCGCAGAACCAGTGCTATCTTCGTTTATCCGATGAATGCTCTGGCTAACAGCCAGATCAACGAGATCGAGAAATTCATCGCGCAGTCGGGCCTGCCGACCGAGCTTAAGCCGGTTGTGCGTCGCTACACCGGCCAGGAAAGCCAGGAGGATCGGCAGCGAATTGCAGACGCCCCGCCGGACATTCTGCTGACCAACTTCATGATGGCCGAACTTCTGCTTACGCGGCAGGACCCGCTCGATACAAAGGTTATAGAGAATGCGAATGGACTGAATTTCATCGTTCTTGACGAACTGCACACCTATCGGGGCCGCCAGGGCGCCGATGTCGCGATCCTCGTTCGTCGTCTTCGCAACCGATGTACACCAGACAAGGCACCTATCTGCATCGGAACCTCGGCCACGATGGCAAGCGAAGGATCCGATATCAATCGCGCTGAGGCCGTGGCGAATGTTGCGTCGCGCCTTTTCGGGACCCCCATCGGGCCGGAATCCGTCATAGACGAGTCGCTTCGACGGGCGACGGATGATCGGCGGAAGCTCGACGATGTGCGGCGGAAGCTTGCGCCTGTCCTGACATCCGTACTTCCAGCGGAGCTGACAGATGAGGTTCTGAAAGAACACCCGCTGGCGGTTTGGACCGAACTGGCGATTGGCCTGGAGGACGCACAGGAGCTCAAGCGCAAGAAGCCGATCCCTTTTGAAAAGGCCGTAGCGCTGCTTTCAAAAGACAGTGGCGTCGACGTCGAAACCTGCCGAAGCGGGCTCGAGGCATTCCTGACGCGCGTCAGCCTCCCGGAAACTGAGCGTGGCGGCTCGGGAACCGGCGCATTCTTGGCGTTCAAGCTCCATCAATTCATCTCGGGCGCTGGCGAGATTTTCACTACGCTGACTGGCCAACCCAGGAATGTGCTGTTCGAAGGTCAACTCGAAGATCCAAGTGCCCCGGGCCACCGCCTATATCCCACCCGCTTCTGTCGAGAATGCGGACATGAGGTTCACGTTATTACGAAGACCGAGGATGCCAAAGGCACCCTGTTTCTGCCCAGGAGCATCGATGATGCGCCGCTCGACGATCAAGAGGGAGAAACGGCAGGCTACCTGACCACCACGGGCGACAGCGATCCCGAGTACGTCTTTACAGGCGAGATCGAAACGTACCCCGAGGACTGGCGCGAAGAGCGCAACGGCGTCGAGCGACTCCGAGCGAACAGGAAACGCAGGGTGCCCCAGATGATCACGGTGGCCCCGGACGGGCGCTGCGATTCAGCGGGGAAAAGCTTTTGGTTCATACCGGGTAAGTTTGGTTTCTGCCCGTGCTGTCTCGACCAGCCGCATCCCAACATGCGCGAGCGCACCAAGCTCACCGGGTTGTCGGGTGAGGGCCGCAGCTCGGCAACGACACTCCTCGTTTCGACCGCCCTGGAATGGATGAACGGGAACAACAGCGGCGTTCCCAAAGAGAAACGCAAACTCCTAGGTTTCACGGACAACCGGCAGGACGCCGCCCTCCAGGCTGGCCACTTCAACGACTATTTGTTCGTCAGCCTACTGCGTGGCGCGATCCTGCGAGCGGTGCTGGACGCTGGCGACGATGGCCTAGCCGAAGACGAATTCGGTCTGCGGGTCGTGAAGGCGCTCGGATTTACGGCGGGCAATAAGGTCGCGCGGGTCCATTGGATGTTGGATCCCGAGGCGGGCGCTGTAGTTCGTGAGGACGCCCAACGCTCTCTCGCGAAGGTTCTCGCCCATCGGCTCTGGACGGATCTGCGTCGGGGATGGCGTTACACCAACCCGAGCCTCTCCGTCCTCAAGCTCATCGACGTTGCGTTCGTTGGGCTCGATGACATCGCGGAAGATACAGAGCGCCTCACGGCTATCTTGCCGGATTTCGGGACGCTCGTTGCGCCAGCGCGCAAGGCGATGCTGAAGCGGCTCCTCGGCGCCATGCTCGACGGCTTGGCCGTTGGGACGGAAGCGCTCGATCTGACCGTCCTCGACACCGTTGCTCAAAAATCCCGAAATCTCCTGCGCGTCCCCTGGGCCATCGACGCGAAAGAGACGCCGAGAAGCCGCACGACCCTATTTCTGCAAGCTCCGGGCAAGGACCGGGTTGGGCTACGGGAAGAACAGACGATCGTCCGCGCTGGGCATAATTCCCGTATCGGACGCCTCATCAATCGAAAAAGTATCATTGGGACCAAGCTTAGTAAGACAGACTACCTGACAGTCATGACGGGCCTGATGGAACTTCTGGCTCGCGAGGGGTTGGTGTCGCGCGTCGACATCGAGGCCGACCTGCAAGGTTGGCGTCTGTCACCTTCAGCGGTTCGGATCGTTCCCGGGGAAGCCATCACGACAGGAGCGGCGCAGGGCAACCGCTATTTTCACGATCTCTACAATGAGATCGCTGCCCATCTGAAGGCAGGCCATAGCAGCTATTGGGGACTCGAAGGCCGCGAACATACAGCCCAGGTTTCCCAGAGACAGCGCGAATGGCGCGAGTGGCGCTTCCGATTTGAGAAGGAAGACCGGGAGAATCTGACGAAGAGTGCCGCCGATCTCAAAGCGGCAGGAGAGTCGGAGCAGTTTCTGCCGGCCTTATTCTGTTCGCCGACCATGGAGCTCGGCGTCGACATCTCGGCGCTTAATGCCGTCTATCTAAGAAACGTGCCGCCGACGCCGGCGAATTATGCCCAGCGCGCCGGCCGTGCGGGCCGTTCCGGGCAGGCCGCAGTCATTGTGACCTATTGCGCCGCTCAATCGCCGCACGACCAGTATTTCTTCGAACGGCGCAATGAGATGGTGGCTGGTGTTGTTCGCCCCCCGGCGCTCGACATCACCAACGAAGAACTCGTGCGCTCACATCTGCATGCCGTCTGGCTTGCCGAAGCGAAGCTCGCTCTGTCTCCTGACATCCCCGACATCCTAGACTTGGCGCAGCCGGGCTCTCCGCTGAAGCAAGAGATCCACAACGTCATCGACCGGCCTGAGTTGGTGGTTGCGGCGCATTTCCCGATGAAGCGCGTTCTAGATCAGATTCTCGGCTCGGTGGCTGGCCGGAAACCGGTCTGGATGAGTGAGCCAGATGACTTCGTCTCCGCGGTCGCCCAGCGCGCGCCGCAGGAATTCGATCGCGCGTTTGGTCGCTGGCGGGAACTGTATAACTCAGCACGAATGCAGCTGATGGAGGCCAATGCTCGCTCCGAGATCACGGGCCTCTCGGGCGCGGACCGTCGTCGAATCAAAGCTGCGCAGATGCAGGCGAGCGACCAGATCACCATCCTGGAGCAGGGCAAGGCCACGAATGGCTCGGACTTTTACTCCTACCGCTATCTCGCGACGGAGGGCTTCCTACCGGGATATAATTTCCCTCGGCTGCCGCTGTATGCCTTCATCCCCGGAGACGGAAAAACTGGCTCGTTCCTCCAGCGCGCCCGCTTCCTGGCTATCTCGGAGTTCGGGCCGCGCAGCCTGATCTATCACGAAGGCCGCGCTTACAGAGTCATGAAGGCGAAGCTGCCGCCGGAAGTCCGAACGGGAGACGGGTCGGAGCTCGCCACCCGAGACATCTTCATCTGCTCGAACTGCGGCGCCTGTCATGACGGCGAGGTCGAGCGCTGCCACGCGTGCAATGCCCCGATGGCGGGCGAGATGCCAGTGCAGAGGACGCTCCGGATCGACAACGTGGAAGCCGCGCCCACAGAGCGGATCACGGCAAATGACGAAGAGCGCGTCCGGCAGGGCTTTGAGATTCAGACCGTCTTCTCCTGGCCGAAGCGGGACGGACAGGTCCAGATCACCGAAGCCGACTTTCGTTGCGAAGACACCTCGATCCTTAAGCTGCAATATGCCAACAGCGCCGAGATCAGCCGGATCAACAAAGGGCTGAAGCGCCGGGCGCAACAGACCAAGTTTGGTTTCTATATCGACCCGCGCAGCGGCTACTGGTCGAAGTCCGAAGACGAAGATCCAGATGTCGATGTGCCGCCGGATGTCCTCAGGCCGGTTCGGATCGTCCCCATTGTCCGCGACCACAAGAACGCGCTTCTCTTCCGTTTCAACGAGCCTACGGCCTACGCGCCGAAGACCATTGCGACGGTTCAGCATGCCCTCATGAGGGGGATCGCTGTCGTCTTCCAACTGGAAGAGGGCGAGATACTTGGCGAGCCATTGCCTGCCCGCGACAACCGCCGCGCTGTCCTGGCCTACGAAGCCGCAGAGGGTGGCGCCGGGGTGCTGAACCGTCTGATCGAGGATCCGCAGGCCCTCGGTAGAATCGCCCGAGAAGCGCTGATCCTCATGCATTTCGAGAAGGTCGACGAAGCGATCTCGGCGGGAGATGCCAAGCTGCTTGTCACCCACGATGGGGAAGCCTGCGTCCGCGGGTGCTATCGCTGCCTGCTCTCTTATTTCAACCAGCCTGATCATGAGCTGATCGACCGAACGAGCGATGAAGCGAAGCAGATGCTGATCGATCTGGCGCGGGGCGAGGTGGTGCTCGCGGTCGCGCCTGGCCGGTCGGCCGAAGGTGGTGGGTGGGCGAGCGCCTTCAAGGAGATGGGGCTTCCGGCTCCCGACGCCTGCACTGTCAGCTTCTCTAATCAGGAGATGAGCTTCGCCTGGCGCAGTCATTTCGTCGCCGCTTGCCTCACGCCTCTGACCGAGGCAACACGCGAGGCGGCGGAAGCCAAGGGCTGGACGCTGTTCGAGTTGCCGGGAACGGTTACTGCGGGTGTGCCCCATGCGTTGATCTCGATGTTCGGGGGATGACCTGATGACAGTGAATTTTGCTCCCGGAGATCTGGTGCGCGCCCGCGGGCGCGAATGGGTGGCTCTGCCGTCCCCGCAAGACGGCGTTCTGGCTCTCCGCCCACTCTCGGGTGCTGAGAACGACGCGGTTGTCCTCGACCCGGCGCTTGAGATCCTCCCGGTCGAGCCTGCAAGATTCGATCTGCCTGCCAACGCCGCCACAACCGTTCAAGCGAAGGCCGCGCTCCTCGCGGATGCGATGCGTCTGACACTGCGCCGTGGCGCGGGTCCTTTCCGGTCTGCCGCACAGCTCGCCTTCGAGCCTCGGACATACCAGCTTGTCCCGTTGCTGATGGCCCTTCGCCTGGCGGTGCCTCGCCTGCTCATCGCGGACGACGTTGGCATCGGCAAGACGATTGAGGCCGGCCTGATCCTGCGCGAGCTGATGGATCGGGGCGAGGTGGATGCGTTCTCGGTGCTCTGCCCGCCGCATCTGGTCGAACAATGGGTGGGAGAGCTGAAAGCGCGCTTCGGGATCGAAGCTGTGGCGGTCACGTCGGGTACGGCGAGCAGGCTGGAACGTGGCCTGCCGCTCGCTCAGACCTTGTTCAATGCTTATCCCTTCACCGTCGTCAGCCTCGATTACATCAAGGCAGAGAAGCGCCGGGAGAGCTTCGCACGGGCCTGCCCAGATTTCGTTATCGTCGATGAGGCGCATGCCTGCGTAGGCACGCACAAGGGTCGGCAGCAACGCTTTGAGCTTCTTTCGGGGCTCGCCCGGAATCCGGATCGGCGGTTGATCCTTGTGACCGCGACGCCGCATTCCGGGGATGAAGACGCCTTCGCGCGCCTTCTCTCCCTGGTCGAACCATCATTCACGTCGATGACCTTCGAGGACGCTCGCTACCGGGAGCGTCTGGCGCGGCACTTCGTCCAGCGGCGCCGGATCGATCTCGTCTCGGGCGATTGGAACGAAGACCGCGCCTTCCCGAAGCACGAGACAACGGAATTTCCTTATCGTCTTTCTTCGGCACACCTCGAATTCCAGGAAACTGCACTCGACTACTGCCTTGGCATCGTTTCCCGAGCAGTATCCGGACAGCGGGAGCGACGCCTGGCCTTCTGGGGCACGCTGGCCCTGATGCGTTGTGTCGGCTCTTCGCCGGCGGCGGCTATGAGCGCGCTCCGGAACCGTATGTCCAACGAGAGCGACCGCCTCGAGCCGCATATCTATGACGACGACGGCGACGACGAGGACGCGGTTGATATCGAACCGGGTACAGCCTTCGACGTCGATCCGGCGCTTCTTGCCTTGGTCAAGCGCGCAGAGGAACTGGCCCGCAAACTCGATCCGAAGCTGACCGCTTTGGTCGATGCCCTGACCCCTCTCATCAAGAAAGGCGCCAATCCCGTCGTCTTCTGTCGCTATCTGGCGACCGCTGAACATGTCCGCGACGGCCTGCGCAAGGCCTTCCCAAAGCTGATCGTCGAAGCCGTGACGGGGGTTCTTACGCCTGACGAACGCCGCGACCGCGTGGCCGACATGGCGTTGGCGGATGAGGAAAAGCAGGTCCAGCGCATCCTCGTAGCCACCGACTGCCTATCCGAAGGGATCAACCTGCAGCAGCTCTTCGATATGGTTGTCCATTACGACCTGTCGTGGAATCCGACCCGACATCAGCAGCGCGAAGGCCGGGTCGATCGTTTCGGCCAACCGGCGGAGCTTGTCCGCTCGATCATGATGTTTTCGCCGGACAGCGCGATCGACGGCGCCGTGCTCGATGTCATCCTTCGCAAGGCCGAGGAAATCCGCAAGGCGACGGGCGTGACCGTTCCGCTTCCCGATGAACGGGGGCCCGTGACGGACGCGCTGATGGCGTCGATGATGTTGCGCCGGGGAGCGCCCCGCCAGCTTACGCTCGATCTGCGCCTCGACGACGGCGTCAGGATTATGGAGACGCAGTGGCGCGACGCCGCGGAGAGCGAGAAGAAATCCCGCGCGCGGTTCGCCCAGAACGCAATGAAGCCGCAAGAGGTCGCCCCGGAATGGGAGAAAGTCCGCACGCTGCTGGGTTCTCCGGCGGATGCGAGGCTCTTCGTCGAACGGGCGATGGCACGCTTTGGTGTGCCGCTCGAAACTCGGAAAACCGTGCTCGTGGCTCACGTCAATGCGCTTGAGCCCGGCTTGCGTGAGCGGCTGGCCGAGCACAATCTGACTGGATCTGTGCGTCTGGCAGCACTCGAGCCGGCACCCTCGGGCGCGGCGCTTCTGACCAGGACACATCCCCTGACCGCCACGCTTGCCGAAGCACTGGTCGAGGCTTCGCTTGATCCCGACACCCTGTCAGGTCTCGGCATCGGCCGGGTCGGCGCTTGGCCAACCGCCGCCGTGCAGCAAATGACTCGTGTTGCCCTGCTCCGTGTCCGCTTCAAGCTGACCGTCCATGCCCGCAAGGAACGGTTGCTGCTGGCGGAAGAGGCAGCGCTCGTCGCGATCGAGGGCGGTCGGATCGTAGCGATTGACGAGGCCGCCCGGGAACTGCTGAACGCACCGGCGATGGCCGATTTGGCGCCCGTCGCACGCGACAGGTTCATCGCGAAGGCGAAGGAGGATCTGCCCAGAGTGCTGGAAGGACCGATCGCCGAATTCGTCCGATTGCGCGAGCAAGAGCTAATGGGAGACCATGCACGGCTCCGCGCCGCGTCGGGTTCCGCATCGCGCGTTACTGTGGAGGCCGTGCTGCCGCCCGATGTGATCGGCCTGTTCGCGCTGATGCCGGGTGAGGCCTGAGCCATGGCGCGCAAGCCCGTCACCGACGTATCCGCCTGGCCTTCGCTCACGCTCGAAGGCAACCTCATCGCACCGGCGATGGTCGCGAGTATCGACCGCAGACAAGCCTCCGAGCAGACGGAGGAAGACTACCGGATCCGCAAGGGACTGACGATCCGCGAGGAGATCTCGACTGCCTTCCGCGTCGGCCAGTCCCATTTCGACGGGTTCGCAAAGTTTGAAAAGCCCTCCGTTGAAGCAACCCGTCGCTTTGTGCGTGATTTCCTCAAGGAAACTTTTGGCTTCGACGATCTGGGCCCGGCTGACGGAGTTGTCTCTTTCCTTGCCGGCGGCTGTGTCCCTATCGTCGTCGTGCCGCCTTCCGACGAAAAGCTCGATAGGCGCAGCCCGACGCTCTCTACCGATCGTTCGCGCTCCGCGGCTTTCGCGCTTCAGGACTATCTCAACGACAGCGACCACGCGCTGTGGGGCCTAGTGACGAACGGGGCCGTTATTCGCCTTATGCGCGACAATGCCTCGTTGACCCGGCCGGCATATGTTGAAGCCGATCTCGCGCAAATTTTCACAAATGATGACGCGGCTTCTTTCGCCGTTCTCTGGTCGTTGATTCACCGGACTCGGTTCGGCGCTGCTGGCACCCCTGTGACCGACTGCGCGCTCGAACGCTGGCGCGAGGCCGGCTCACGCGAAGGGGAGGCTGTCCGCGACCGGCTGGCGGCCCAGGTCGAGACGGCGCTCAAACTGCTCGGCTCTGGTTTTCTCGAAGCCAACCCCGATCTCGCTACCCGGCTGAAATCCGGCGAGGTGAACCTGACCCAATGGTTCAATGAGCTTCTACGCCTAGTCTATCGGCTGATCTTCATCATGGTGGCTGAGGATCGGAACCTCCTCCATCCCGAGACGGCGAAGCCGGAGTCGCGCAAGCTTTACGTCGAAGGCTACAGCCTCACTGCACTGCGTGCGCAGTGCGTCCGTGCGACCACTTGGGACAAGCACCACGACCGCTACGAAGGCATTAAGGTCGTCTTCCAAGCTCTTGCCCACGGTCAGGACGTGCTCGGCCTCCCGGCCCTCGGCGGGCTCTTCAGCAGCGACGTCCTGCCGCATCTGGAAACCGCCCGCCTGCGCAATCGCGCCTTCATGGAGGCGCTCTATCGGCTGGCGTGGCTCTCCGACAAAGCCGGCGTGGTTCCGGTGAACTGGCGCGCGATGGAAACCGAGGAGCTGGGATCGGTCTACGAATCCCTGCTCGAACTCCAGCCGCAACTGGGTGACGACGGTAAGACCCTCCTCTTCGCTTCTGAAGTCGCCGAGCAGCGGGGCAACCAGCGCAAGACGACGGGCTCTTACTACACACCGGATAGCCTGGTGCAGCTATTGCTCGATACCACTCTCAACCCGGTGCTGGACGAGCGGGAAGCCCAAGCGGCCGATCCGGCCGAAGAGCTTCTGAAGCTGACCGTAATCGATCCCGCCTGCGGGTCGGGCCATTTCCTGCTTGCGGCGGCGCGGCGCATCGCCACCCGTGTCGCCCGGCACCGTGCCGGTGGAATTCCTTCGGCCGCCGATTTCCGCCATGCGTTGCGCGAGGTGGCCTGCCGCTGCCTTTATGGCGTGGACCGCAACCCCATGGCGGTCGAGCTGACCAAGGTGGCGCTCTGGATCGAAGCTCTGGAACCGGGTCGCCCGCTCGCTTTCTTCGACGCACAGATCCGCTGCGGCGACAGTTTGATCGGCGTCTTTGGCCGATCGATGCTGCGGGTGGGATTACCTGACGAGGCCTACAAGCCGCTGACCGGCGACGATAAGGAACTCTCCCGCCGCTACTCCCGCCTAAACAAGGAGCAGCGGGATCGGGCAAAAGGTCATCCGCAACTGTTCCGGAACTGGTCGCCGCCTGAAATTCTGACTGAGCGGGATCACAGGCTGAGGGAGATGGCGCAGGACGATCTGGCGAGCGTTGAGGCAAAGGCACTTGGCTTTGCAGACATGCGCGCATCGGACGATTGGCAGAGTCTGAAGATCGCCAGCGATCTTTATATCTCGGCTAATTTTTACATGGCGGCATTCTTCATGCCGAAGGCCGCCAGCGCCGGCGGCACGGACTCCATGCCGCTTACCGAACATGTGTGGCAAGCCGCCGGCGGCAATGCGCCTGCCGAGCATCTGCAACAAGGCGCAAGACTGACGTCTGAGAAAGTAAACGCCTTCCATTGGTTCATCGAATTTCCCGAAATCATGGAGCGCGATGGCGGCTTCGATGTTGTCGTCGGCAACCCGCCATGGGAGCGGATCAAGCTTCAAGAGCAGGAGTTCTTCGCCGCTAGCTCGCCAGCGATCGCCAGCGCCCCCAACAAAGCGGAACGTCAGAAGCTGATCAATGCCCTAGAGAAGGCCGACTTCGGCAGCGCGGACGGTCGCCTGTGGCGGGATTTCGTCTTCGCCAAACGCACGGCGGAAGCGGCGAGCGAATTCGCGCGTTCTTCGGGCCGCTATCCGCTTACAGGCCGGGGCGACGTCAACACCTACGCGCTTTTCGCGGAGCTTTTTTCGAACCTCGCGAGACCCACTGGCCGAGCCGGAGTGGTCGTACCAACAGGGATAGCAACCGACTCTTCCACATCCGAATTCTTCGGCCATCTGGTTAAAGGCCGAAAGCTTCAATCTCTGTTCAGCTTCTATGAAATTAGGGGATGGTTCAAAGGCACGGATGACAGAAAGTCATTCTGCATAATTTGCGTGGGTGGTGAGGCGAAAGCGGCAACATTCTGTTTCGATATCAAAGATATTGCGGAAATCGATCACTATGAGCGCGTGTTCGAACTCACGGAAAACGAAATCGCGCGCATAAACCCCAACACGAAAACCGCGCCGGTTTTTCGCTCCCGCGCCGATGCAGAGCTGACGGCGAAGCTCTATTCCCGCGCGCCGGTAATGATCGAGGAACGATCTGAAGAAGAGGGCGGCAACATCAATCCATGGGGTATCGCTTTCCAGACGATGTTCCACATGTCTAGCGACTCCGGGTTCTTCCGCACGCCGGCGCAGATGGAGGGTGAGGGCTGGCGCTGCGAGGGAGTAGATTGGGCCCGAAAGACCGCTGCGGGCATCGAACGCCGCGTTCCGCTCTATGAAGCCAAGATGATTCACCACTTCGATCACCGTTGGGCAACCTATGGTGTTGGCACCAGCGACGATGAAGAGAGTGCCCGCGACTGCACGCTCGCTGAAAAGCAGAACTCGGATTTTGAGCCATCGCCGCGTTATTGGGTTCCCGAAGAAGAGGTAGCCTTGCGCGCCGCTCGCGTGCCCTCGGCGCTGAAAAGTGCTGTCAGACAGTCGCGTGAAAGCGGGAGGCGACGGCGCACGGCGGACGGTGATCTTGAGGAGAACAGCCGTTCGGCTGCGCTCAAAGCGCTGGCCACTTGGATTGCCGGTGCCATTCCCTCTGTCGAGGGACGACCTGCGCGGGAGCTGGATCTGTTTCGCTTTCTCGGTCGTGGTCAGGACTGGCGCGGCTCGTTGAAGGCGTCACCCGAACGCTTCCTGCTCGATCCCAAGACGCTAGCAGGCGGCGTTGAGATGCAGCGTGAGATGCCGCTGACAGCGTCTGATCTCGCCCTTCTCGCCGAAGGGCCGAACGATGCGCTCGCTCTTGCCGAACAACTGATTGTCGCCAAACAACCTCGTTGGCTATTGGGTTGGCGGGATATTGCGCTCCGGAGTGTCGAGCGCACGGTGATAGGCGCTGTTTTCCCGAAAGTGGGTATCGGGAACAATTTGCCAATTTGGTATCCGGGGCATTACATCAACGCAAGGCAAGCAGCCGCTTTCGTTGGAATGCTTACGAGCATGACCTTCGATTTTACCGCCCGGCACAAGATCGGCGGCACCCATCTCAATTTCTTTATAGCTCAGCAACTTCCTGTTCTGCCGCCGTCCGTCTTTTCGGAGAACGACTTAGAATTCGTTCGTACTCGCGTGCTCGAACTGACCTATACCAGCCGCGCCCTGAAGCTATGGGCGGAGGATCTGGGATATTCAGGCGCTCCGTTCACTTGGAACGAGGATCGCCGGGGCGGATTGCGCGCCGAACTTGATGTCTTCTTTGCCAGGAAGTACGGCCTGACCGAAGAAGAGCTACAATATGTTCTGGACCCGGCCAAGGCCAAGGGCCCAGGCTATCCGTCGGAAACTTTCAGAGTGCTGAAGGAAAGAGAGATCCGCCAGTTCGACGAATACCGCACAGAACGCCTAGTGCTGAAGGCGTGGAAGCAAATGGACGCGGATCAGCCGTCCGATACGCTACCTGCACCCATCGCGCTACCCCCTCTCGTAGATCTGTCAGATGGTGCATGGGCATGGCCGGCAAGCATTCAACCTCGAGACCGACTCCGTTACGCAGCCCAGTACGCAATTTCGCAGATGGATCCGGCGAGCGACGGCACACGCGCGCGCTTCGTAATCGCCAGTCTTGCGGAGCCGACACTGCTCACGCCTCTGTTGGCGACTAGCGACCGGAGTCAGTGGATCAGGCTCGTCGGCCCGGAGGCGCAACCGACGCAAGGCGCGATCCGGCTACGCCCGGCCATCAATGCGGCGTGGCGATCGATGTTCGAGACACTGATAACTTCAGGCCAACTGGAGGAGCGGGCCGACGGGGCGTGGACGCGGGGGCAGCATTTCAACCCTGCCGGATTGCAGGCGCAGTCTGCCGATGCCCAGCGCACCGCGTTTGCGATCCACGCCATCCGGGGCATCGATATTGGCACCCTAGCCGCGGCCGTTGGGCAGGAGGACAACGTCATTTGGGCGAGGTTCGGACATGCCGGCTGATCTGTTCGCTCCGGCAATGCACCTGCCGGAGGCACCGGCAGGCCGGGCCGGTCCTCGCCTTTGGGCCCGTCGCCTGGCCATTTTCAGCGATCCGAGCACCATCATCCGCGACGTGTCGTTGAAACCCGGCCTCAACATCGTCTGGACGCCGGATATGTCGAGCAGCGGAAGCCGGGCTTTGGCTCACGGCAGCGGCAAGACAACCTTCTGTCGTCTGCTTCGAGCTTGCCTCGGGGAGCCCGCCTACGCGACGGACGCTCAGCGATCGCGCATCTTTGCGCGGCTTCCGAACGGCTTGATTGCGGCCGAGCTTCTGATCGATGGCGTGTGCTGGGTCGCTATTCGTCCCTTGGGGCTTCCGGGCGGTGAGTTCGTCGTTCAAGTCGCGTCTATCGAAGATGCCATCGCGCGGGGGCGTCGTGACGGCGATCAAGCATTCATTGACCCCTTGGTGATCGAAGCCTTTTTTCCGATGATTGCGGGAGCCACGCCCCCCGAAGTCAGCCGCGAGCAGGTCTGGGATGTCCTTCGGGCCTGGTTGACGCGCGATCAGGAGTGCCGCCTTGCCGACATTTTGGCGTGGCGGTCACCGCAGACGCAATCTCGTTCCCGCGCGCAGGTGCTGGGTGAAACAGCCAAGCTGACTATAGTGCGCCTCGCATTGCGTGCGCTTGACGCAGAGGAACAGACGGCCGCCCTCCGCGAACGGGGGCTCGTGGCCGCCGCAGAAGATGAGCGGCGGCGCCAAGCTTACCAGCAACAGCGATATCTTGATGGGCTGAAGGTCGTACGGGCAGCATTGAATGCCGGCGAGGACCTGGGCTTCGATGACACCATCGATCAGAAAGGACTGGTTTCGCTGGCGGAGGTGGCACTGACCCAGGCGATGCGTGCCGATTTGCCAAAACCGCCCGATGTTGGCTCGATATTCGCTCGACTGAACGCGCTTAACGACGAACGCCGAGCATTAGAAACAAGCCAACAGGGGTCTGCGAAGGTGGCGGACGTCAAGCGGGGAGAAGCAGAGCGCTATCGTGCAGAAGCGAGTCTGGGCGAGATCGACATCACGCAGGGAGGAGTAAGAGTCT
Organism: Bradyrhizobium sp. 27S5; assembly: GCF_037217225.1. Taxonomy (NCBI): domain Bacteria; kingdom Pseudomonadati; phylum Pseudomonadota; class Alphaproteobacteria; order Hyphomicrobiales; family Nitrobacteraceae; genus Bradyrhizobium; species Bradyrhizobium sp. 27S5. Next base: position 8,692,943 of record NZ_CP147714.1, on the reverse strand, counting down.
GCCCAATCTGCAGGGTGAGCCTGGACGAGACACTGGCCAAGGGTTGCGGGATCTCACTTGAACGGTGCGATCTGGCTGCGGTCAAGGCGGCGATTGCCGACAAAGTCGCCAAAGCAACGCAGTTAGCCGGAGAAGCGGATAGAGCCGCGCAGGAGGCAAAGAGGTACGAAGCGCTGATCAATCAGCTCAGTCCTCGTCAACAAGCACTCGAGGCGGAGGCGAGGAACGCTGATACGGCCAGTCGCGCAGCTCAAGCCGCGGCGAAAGATGTCCAGGATCGGATTTATCGGGCAAGGCGCGTACTCGACGATGTGCGATCGCTTCGCGAAGTGGAGGCAGCCGCAAAGCCCGCGCCTCCAGCTACCGCTGCGCTTGACGCGGTTCGCGCGCAACTCGAGGCGGGGCGTTCACGAGCTCGCGCGGCGATTCGGACTTTGGAGGAGAGATACCAGGGGATCATGGCCGCTTGGCTCCCCGATGGGATCGAGGGGACCGTCAAGCTCGATGGCAACGGGTTGAGGGTCGACGCCCAATTCGCGGGACGAGGCGAGGTTTCGACGGCGGCTTTGGACTCCCTCAAAATTGTTGCCTTCGACCTCGCCGCCTTGCACATGGCCGTCGAAGAGAAGGCCGATCTGCCCGCATTCCTCGTCCACGACAGCCCGCGTGAGGCCGACTTGGATGGGCAACTCTACGAACGCCTCTTCGGCCTGCTGCATCAATGGGAGAAGAGCGTGGAAACGCCTTGCTTCCAATACATCGTCACCACAACGACAGCTCCACCCCTTGAGCTGCAGACCGACGGGCATGTCAGACTTCAAATGAGCTCGACGCCAGCGGCAATGCGGCTCTTCGGAATGGATCTCTGACCATGCACAGGCAGCGGGGATGCGATGGTTGAGGCTCCCCAGTCCTTCATAGTCCGCGAGGAATGTGAGAAGGCCGCTTCGCAGAACGGCTTTCGCCGCGTTCTGGGAGAAGAGGCAGGCTGGGCAGCCTTTGGCTCAACTACCGCGCAGGGTACAATTCATATCGCCGCCAAAGGGATGCAAGGGCCGTGGCTCCTTGCGTTGGACCATACCGGTGTCATCGCGGAACTTGGCCTGCCTTCGGCCGACGTGTCAGGCCCCGGACGTATTCGTCATGTCTTCGATGGCCTCGGCGCGCTCTATTCGGCGCTGCACCGCGTCTATGAACTTGCGATCAGCTTGCCGGATGCACCGCTACGGGAGTTCGAGGAGCGGGTCGCCGGGTTGCCCCGGGCGACCGAAGTTGAGCGGCTGGTCATCCAGAGGATTGGTCAGGACATCTTTCGCACCCGCCTGATGGACTATTGGCAGGGGCGCTGCCCCCTCACTGGAATTTCCGACCCGGACCTTCTGCGCGCCTCACACATCATCCCTTGGAGTGAGTGCGGAAGCGACGCCGAACGGCTCGATGTGCGCAACGGCCTTCTCCTATCTGCTCTATGGGACGCCGCATTTGATGCAGGGCTGGTCAGCTTCGGCAATGATGGGGAGGTGATTGCGTCGCCACGCCTTACTGCCGTCGCGGCCGGCGCCCTCAATTTGCAATTTGGCGCAAAGCTCAGCGGTCTTACCGAAGCGCATCAAGAGAATCTTGCGTGGCACCGGACGAAATATGGCTTCGAGATCGCGAAGAGTGTGCGCGAGCCCGCAGGCCATGCTTGAGGGGCTAGACACCGTCCTTTATCTTCGTAATGAGCGCCGTGATCTGGTCGGTCTGAATTCCCCCAAACTCCTCGGTCGTAATGAGGATCCCGTTCGGACCGCCCCCTTCATGCTCCAGCAGAATGCCGTTTTTGCGATACCATTGGAGTTTCAGCGCCCACTTCCGGTCATATTCGGCGTCCCCTTTCATGCCGAGATGTTCCCAGTACCAGACGTTGCCGGTCTCAGCGTCCTCGATGGTGAAATCCGGATATCGTCGGCTGCCGTCCGAGACGACGAGCGGGCGCTCATAGGCGTATTCAAGACCGGCGGTTTGCAACTCGTTGGCGATGATCACTTCGGATTTCGAGATCATCAGTTCGCCGCGGCGTGAGCGGTGAATATGTTTGCCATCGAAAATCTGCGTGCCAACCACGATCGGTCGCGGCGGCCCGAACAGATTGGTAAGACGACGCGCCGCGTCGGACAGGTGCCGGAAGTCGACGAGCCGGTGCGGATCGCCCTGGCACAGGATTACGAGCCGTCGACTTTGACGGGTCAGCGCCGTGTAGAGAAGCTCTCGGGAGAGAATCCTGCAAGGATTGGGTAGAACCACGAACACAGTGTCGAACTCGCTGCCCTGCGCCTTGTGGACGGTCAGTGCGTAAGCCAGCTCGAGCAGGCTGCCGTCTTCGCCGAGATCGCTCGGCCAATAGGTATATTCGAAGCCGGGCTGCGAGGAGAAAGTGACGTGGACGTTGTTTAGGTTTGTCTTTTTACCCTTCTTTCTAAAGGGGCCCGTCGCGATGCCAATCTCGCCGTTTGCGACGTAGCAAAGCGGAGCGTTCCCTTCCGAGTCCGCCTCTGGATAGACCGAGGTCCTTCTATGGTTCCCAAGGTTGATCACCTTGTCTCCATAGATGATCCCGTCATTGCCCATCGGTGGTGAGACCTTCGCGTAGCGACGATCGGCCAGTTCGGCGGCCTTCCGGATTTCGCCACGAAAGTATTTCTGCACGAGTCGGTTGGTCAGCAGTGTGCCAGCGGCGTCGCCGCGCAGCGGTGACAAGATCTGCCATTTGTCGGCGGCGGGCCCGGAGGACCAAAAGTTGAAATAGACATGCGCGCCGCTGCGCGTGCCTCCGAGTGCAAGCTCGGAGAAAGACGCCTCACGATCGGCCGGGTCGATGCAGAGTTCCTCCGCCATGATCTGAGGAAGGAGTGATGCGAGGTCAGAGGGGGACGACCACAGGCAGAGGCGTAGATGGTCTCCGTTATACCCGGTGTAAAGGTGCGAAATGATCTCGTCGCTCGCGGGTCCCGACGCGCGCCCGCTGAACAAGTCGGCAAGCTCCAGGTCCTTGCGATCGGCGCCACGTTGTCGGCTACCGACGGTTAGCTCCGCGTAGCCGGGCGCAACCCTTGGCGTTCCTGGGGCGACGGTTTCCGGGGCGAGTAATGAAACGATATCCACGAACGGTCGACCCGCGCCGATTGGCGGTAACTGGCTGGGATCGCCGACTAATATAATACGGTCGACTGAGCTCAACGCGTCGATGAGCGCGGCAAACTGCTCTTCGGTCAACATCGACGCCTCATCGACGATCACCGTCTTGTGCCCTGAAGAGCGCTCCAGATCACCAATCACGTGGTAGCTTTGTGTTGCCTCGCGATATCGCCGTGGCCGCAGAAATTGGGCGAGGGTCTTGGCCGAAATCCCGGTTTGCGTCTGAAGCCTGACGCGCGCTTTGCCTGTCGGGGCGAGTAACAGCACGCCCGCGTTCTTGATCGGATCCGCCTGGCAGAGAAACCGGAGCAGAGTGGTTTTTCCGGTGCCGGCGGCGCCGATCAGGACCGATAGCCGGGACGCCGCAAGCTCACGAAGCGCGGCCGCCTTCTCGTTGCGGCCTTGGTCCTCAAGCGACCCCTTGGGCGCGGAACCTGGCAGATTGTTGTCAAGCGTGGCGCGCCAATCGACGGGAACGTCAAGGCGTTTGCCTTGTCGTACGCGCTTGATGACCGTTCGCTCAATAAGCGTTCGCGTCGCCGCGAGGCGGTCAAGCTGGAATGCGGGGGCGCCATCAGCAAGCGTACAGTGTTCGATCTGCGGCTTGAGCGCCTCGCCGTGAATCTCGAAATGATCGGTTGTCGCTGCGAGTGGAGGCTCGATCGCGAGGGCCTTAACCGCGGCGAGGACCATGTCGCGACCCAGGAGCGTATGCCCGTCGTTGGCGGCATCTTCGAGCACTGAGATGGTCGCTGCACGCAGACGCCTGCCGTCGACTGGTCCTATCATAGCCGATGGCGCCGAGACCGGATGGGCATCGAGCACGGCGGCCTGAGGGAAAACCGCCTGATCCACTGTGCGAAAGGCAATCGGGTCGACCTGGCCTCGGTCGCATTCGAACAGGAAATACGGATTGGTGACGATCTCATCGTCCAGAATCGGCTTGCCGAGATAGCTCAATTCCGCAGCGCTGCGCTCCGCTGGGTCCCACCAGCGCGCGGCCTGCTCCGATGATAGATTGACGCGGGCCAGTAGCTTGGCCAGCGTCCGGCGTTTGCCGCCTGCGTTTGAGTGCAGATAGTTCCAGATGTCCTTAAGCGCGGCAAGCTGCGGTGCCAGATCGCGCGGCGCCGTGGCCGGAGCCGCAACAAGTTTGCCAAGCGCGATCCAGGTGTCGCCGTTTTTGCCGGCGATCGACCACGCATGCTGAGCGAGCTGGTGGCCGTGCGGCACGCCGAGCGCTGTGAGAAGCGAGCCCAGTCCCGGATACGGCCCGCGAAGCTCCCAGAGCTCACCGAGTCGTTCGTCTATCCATTTCAGTTGTGATCCCCAAGCGCCGCCAAAGCGACGGCCGAAGGCCGTGAGCGCATCTTTCATCGCCAGCAGCGCTGAGATCGCAGTGCCCTGCGAGACCAACTCGCTCGCGTAGGAGAATTCCGGCCGATATTCGGGCGGCACGAAGGCGGTGCAGTCGCTTATGTCGAGCGCTGGGTCGGCCTCTGACAGCTTAAGCATCTCGTGCAAAGGTAGGAGAACGCCGCCCGATCCGTCGGGGCGCAAACTATGACAGACGCTTCGCTCCCACAAATAAGAGCGGATCTGGCTTGTGGCGCCGCTCTCATAATCCCACTCGCGCAAGTCGCCGATCGACGTCACCTTGGCGGCCCCAACAATGATCCACTGATCGTCGTCGAGCAGAGGCGTTCGCTTGGCGTAGAAGAAGACGAGGCTCTCCTTCGGCTTAATCGCCGAGAAGAAGGCGTCTAGCAGGCCCTGCTGGTTGCGATGGCCTTGGATCCAAGGCCGATCGTGAAGCCAGGCGGGAGCGTCAGGTTCATATTCGGGATGTGAGTCGATGCCCCAGCGCTCGGCCAGAGCGTTTGCGTCGATCGAGCCCTTCTTCCATTTTTCACCCCATGCCCGGTCCTTCAGAAGCCAGCCGAAGGGAGTGGCGGCCGCTGAAAAGGCGGGATGAAGAAAGAGGGTGTCGCGGATATGTCCATGATCATCGCTGGTTCGCGCATAGGCATGGCGGGCAAGACGATGCTGGGGTCTGGCCGACAGGAAGCTAACGCGCTCCGAAAAGCATGGCGGCGCTTCCTCGTGTGGCACCGAGTCGAGGAACTGGCCCGCATGCGGCTCTTCGATCTCGTCCCTCTTTGCGGCACCGATGCGATTGAGCGCCAAGCAACTCGAGTTCTGTCCCGGCGCACGGCAGACTGTTCCGTCCCAACCGGCATCATGCCATGGCACTCGGACGGACAGGTGGCTTTGCGGCACGCGTGGTATTAGTTTTGCCGTCCCCATTTTCGCTCCCCACAGTTCCCCTCGTGCACCTTATCGGGCGCCGCGTGAACGCGCATTGGGTGGTTGGGCGAATATGGAGTGCATCCGCGATATATCGCGGCGATGGCGCACCCGACACGATTCGAACGTGTGACCTCTACCTTCGGAGGGTAGCGCTCTATCCAGCTGAGCTACGGGTGCTTAATCGCGGAACTACTCGTCGTGCCTACGCGGGTCAACGCTGGAGCTCTCGGCCTGTTGGTTGCAATGTGGTTGCAACGGGCGACCCCCAACCTGATCCTAAACTTACTCTTACTCCTAACCTTTTGAAAACAGACTTCCTTTCAAACCATTGCCGACCGTTCAGTTGCGCCTTCCTTGCCTTCGGAGGGCAACGCTCTATCCAGCTGAGCTACGGGTGCGTGCAGGGGTTCATTTAGCTGATTGCCCCAAGGTCGGCAACGGCGTTGTCCGGCCGATTAAGGGCTGTAAACTGCCGCTGCCAATATGACAGGCTGCCGAAAAAGGCCGTCTTTCGAGGGAGTTTGCCCATGCGTCCGCTGGAATTCGGCTGGTATCTGCCCACGCATGGCGACACCACGGCCTATGGGCTGATGGAGGCGCAGGTCGCGGGGTCGCCGGAACTCTGCGAGCGGGTGGTCAAGGCCGCCGAGGCCGCCGGGTTTGACTACCTCCTGATCCCGGTCGGCTCGGTGTGCTGGGAGGCCTGGATCTCGGGCGCCTTCATGGCGGCGCGCTCGGAGCGGATCAAGCCGCTGATCGCAGCAAGGCCTGGCTACATCAACCCGGTGCTGATGGCCAAGATGATCTCGACCTTCGACCAGATGTCCGGCGGGCGGATCTGCATCAATCTGATCGCCGGCCAGAACGAGAGCGAGGTCGAGGCCGAAGGCGTGCGTCAGCCCAAGGAGGAGCGCTACGCGCTGATGGAGGAGGAGGTTTCGATCCTGAAAGCGCTGTGGACGACGCGCGGCCCGGTGCACTTCCAGGGCAAGTTTCACACGATCTCGGGCGCGCATATCAGGCCGCGTCCGCTGCAGCAGCCGTTTCCAAAATTCTATCTCGGCGGCGGCTCGCGGCAGGCCTGGGAAGTCTCCGCGAAGCATTCCGACGTCCATCTGTTCTGGGGCGATTTGCCCGAGCGTATCGCGGAGAATATCGCCGAGATCCGGCGGATGGCGCGGGCGCATGATCGCGAGGAGGCGATCGGTTTCGGTATGCGGCTGCAGGTGATCTGCCGCGAGAACGAGGCCGATGCCTGGGAGGCGGCCGACCAGCTGGTGCGTCACGCCACCGAGCGGCAGAAGCAGGAGATGAAGACGCTGTACACTCGCTCCGAGGCCAACCAGCGCGTGCAGCAGCTCGCGCGCGACTACGGCGATCTGTTGATGCCGCATCTGTGGACCGGCATCACCAAGGTGCGGCCCGGCGCCGGCATCGCGGTGGTCGGCAATCCCGCGCAATGCGCCGCGACGTTGCAGCAGTTCATCGACGCCGGCTGCCACTCCTTCTGCCTGTCCGGCTATCTGCATGACGAGGAGGCCGAACGGTTCGGCCGCCTGATCCGCCCGATCCTCGCCGCCAACAATCGCGGACGGCTCGCGGCCTGAGGCGCAGTCCCGAAGCTTTCCGAAAATTCATGGGTGAATCGGCGCCTGACGCGCCATGATCAAGCTTCATCGCATCGCCGCTAGCGGCACCACGGAGTTGAACCATGCATCATCGGGCCTGGCTTGCGGCATTGGCGCTGCTTGTCATGACGGCAGCTCACGCGCCGATCGCGTCGGCGACGCAGGCGCAGACCGAGCGCGACCAGAAGCCGGTCAAGGAAATCGCCAGCGGACGCGTTGCCGTCGGCAGCGCGACCTTTCCGCTCTATTTGTCGGCCGACTGGTCCAATCCGCTGCCGGACGTCACCCGCGCGGTCCTCGTGCTGCACGGCGTGCTGCGCAATGCCGACGATTATTTCCGCGCGGCGCTGAGCGCGCAGGCCGCGGCCGGCGATGCCGGCAAGGCGACGCTGATGATCGCACCGCAATTCCTGATCGAGCCAGACGTTGAGGCGTTCAAGCTGCCGGCGGAGACGCTGCGCTGGAGCCTCTATGGCTGGCAGGGCGGCGAGCCTGCGATCGCGCCTGGTCCTGCGAGCTCGTTCGAGGCGCTCGACGCCATTTTGGCCAAGCTCGGCGACCGCAGACTGTTTCCGAACCTGAAAGAGGTTGTCGTGTTCGGGCATTCCGGCGGCGGCCAGGTGGTGCAGCGCTATGCGATCGCGGTGAAGGGCGAGCAGGTGCTGCTGCGCGAAGGCATCGGTGTGCGCTACGTGGTCGCCAATCCGTCCTCCTACGCCTATTTCACCAAGGAGCGGCCGCTTCCCGCGATTGCGGCGAGCTGCCATGGCTACAACAAATGGAAGTTCGGTATGGACGACCGTCCGCCCTATCTCGCCGAGCCTTCGCCGACGGCGCTGGAGCAAGCCTATGTCGCGCGCCGCGTCATCTATCTCTTGGGCACGCTCGACACCAATCCCGATCATCCCGCGCTCGACAAATCCTGCATGGCGGAAGCCGAGGGACCGTATCGCTACGCGCGCGGGCATTCCTATTTCGCCGCGATGCAGGCGCGCGACGGCGGCACGCCGAACCACCGGCTTTGGGATGTGCCCGGCGTCGGCCATGAGGGCGGCAAGATGCTCAACTCGCCCTGCGGCCTCACCGCGGTGTTCGACATCCCCGGCTGCGAGGCGGCGCGCTGAAGCCCCGCACACACCGGAATGTGTGCGTGGGCCCGGTGGCGAGCGCGTTTGATATCGCTTACGCTCATACCGCTATGTGAATGGAGCATCACGACCGACGACGCAATGGAGGACATCATGAGGTTACGTTTGCTCGTGGTTCTGGCGGCCGGTACATTCCTTGGCTTGACGGCGGCCAATGCTGCGGAGGGCTGTGGCGACGGTTGCCACAGGACCTCACGAGGCGCTTGCGTGGTTGACGGCTGGGGCACCAGCGCGCGGGTCAGGAACGAGTGCCCCGCCACCTCGCGCCCAACTCCCCCGTGCGGCGGCCGTGGATTCATCTGGCGGCGCGACTACCAGGCTTGCAGCCAGACGACGCGGGATTGGCTGTAGAGCTTCGGTTCTGAGCGGCTACGGCCGCGTCACGCAGGGACGATCACCTTGCCGATCGGCCACAGCGCGATGCCCGCAAGCTTGAGATGCGCCCAGGCGAACGGGATGCCGATGATGGTCACCGCGAGCAGGATCGCGGTGATGACGTGGCCGATCGCGAGCCACCAGCCGGCCAGGATGAACCAGATCAGATTGCCGATCACCCCTAGCGGCCCGGTTCCGATGTCGGACATGCCGGTGACTTCGTCGCGGCGCACCGCACGCGAGCCGAACGGCAATAGCGTGTAGACCGCGATGTTGAAGGCGGCGCGCGCCCAGGGCAGCCCGACGATGGTGATGGCCATGATCACGGCGGCGACCAGCCAGCCGAATGCCATCCATGCGCCACCGATCAGAATCCAGAGGATGTTCAGGAGGATAGACACAGGCTGCATGACTGACACCTCGGCGCCGCTTCGAATGTCTCCAATATAGGCTGATGTCCGGTGTGGCGGTAGGTGTGGCCCAAGCGCGCAACCGGCGGCGGGGCGCAAGCCGCGAGCAGACCCGTGAGCTGCGCTGCGGCTGAGGCGCTGTAGATAACCCTCGTTTCGTTGCATCTCCCTTGATCGCAATTAAGCTCCCGCGGCCGGCAAGGCGGTGTAAGGGAGAGCAACAATGAGAAAAAGACTTCAGATGAGAATGCTCGGGGCAGGACTTCTGGCGTTGCTGCTGGCATTGAGCACGCAGGCCGCGCCAGCTGAGGAGGCCACCCGCTTCCCGCCGCTCAAGGCCGAGGAGCTGTCGCCGGCGCAAAAGGCCTGGGTCGACATGATCAGCGCGCCGCCGCGCAACGCCAAATTCACTGCGCCGCCCTACCGCGCCTATCTCCGCAATCCCGATCTGGCGCCAAAACTGTCGAACCTGTCGGAGTATCTGCGCTGGAACACCTCGCTGCCGGCGCGGCTCAGCGAAATGGCGATCCTGATCACGGCGCGGCACTGGACCGCGCAATATGAATGGTCCGCTCACTATCCGCTGGCGATGAAGGGTGGGCTCGATCCGAAGATCGCGGATGCGATCGCCAGGGGCATGCGGCCCGAAGCCATGAAGGACGACGAGGCCGCGCTCTACGATCTCGGCATCGCGCTCTATCGCGACAAGAAGGTCAATGATGCCGTCTACAAGGCCGCGCTGGAGAAGTTCGGCGAACGCGGCATTTTGGATATCATCGGCATCATGGGCTACTACGACATGGTCTCGATGACGCTGATCGCGATGCAGGCCGGCTCCGCGAACGACAGCGTTCCGCCGCTGCCGGTGTTGGAGAAGTAGGGCTTTCGCGCTGTCTGCCTTACCTCTCCCGCTTGCGGGGGAGGTCGCATCGCATCGAAGATGCGATGCGGGTGGGGGCTCTCTCCACGGAACGACTCGCGGGTAGACCCCCACCCCGACCCTCCCCCGCAAGCGGGAGAGGGAGTGCAGTCCCCTCGCGGTTGCCCTCTGACTCGCCCTACCGCCGAAAACCGCTGGCGCGCGAATAGCTCTGGCGGTTCTCTTGCGACGGGCGCGCTGACATGCTGGCGCGCGTCTCGCTGGCGACGGGCGTCGCCGGCTTGAGGTCCTCGAGGAAGATCGGCCTGGCGAAGTAATAGCCTTGGGCATAGCGGATCTTGGTCGCCGCCTGCAGATAGGTGAGCTCCTCGTAGGACTCGATGCCCTCGGCGATCACGGTCATGCCGAGCGCATCGCTCAGCGATTCGATCGCGCGCAGGATGCCCTGGCTGCGCGGCCGTTGATGGATGTCGGTGATGAAGGAGCGGTCGATCTTGATCTCGTCGGCGGTGATATCAGCCAGCGCCGACAGCGACGAATAGCCGATGCCGAAATCGTCGATCGAGATGCCGACGCCGATGCCGCGCAGGATCGGCAGGATCTGGTCCTGGAAATGCGACCGGGTCACGAACGCGTCCTCGGTCACCTCGATCATGAAGCGTTTCGGGAAGCCGGTCTCCTCGATCGCGCGTGCGAAGCGGCGCATGAATTCGACGTTGGAGGCCTGCTTGGCGGCGACGTTGATGCTGATCGTCGCGGTGGGGCCGAACGTGTCGTTGATCAGGTCGATCGACTTGACGATCTCCGCCAGCACCAGGAATGTCAGCTCGTCGATCAGTCCGAGCTCAACGGCGAGGTTGATGAAGGTGCCCGGCGCCTGGATCACGCCCTCGTCGTCGCGCAGCCGCACCAGCGCCTCGATGCCCGTGACCTCCAGGCTGCGGATATCGACCTTGGGCTGGAACGCGCAGCAGAAGCGCTTTTCCAGGATCGCCAGCCGCAGCGACTGCTCGATCTTCATCCGCGCCAGCGCCTCGCGCTCCATGCTGTTGTCGAAGAACGCGGTCGCGCCCTTGCCGTTGTTCTTGACGCGGTACATCGCGATGTCGGCATTCTGGCGCAGCGCCTCGTAGCTCCCGCCATGCATCGGGTAGAGGCTGACGCCGATCGAGGTCGAGGCGAAGATCTCGGATTCCTCGATGAAGAACGGCGCCTTCAGCCGCTCCTGCATGACATCGATGAATTCGGCAACCTCGTCATTGCCGCTGATCGGGTTCAACAGCAGCAGGAATTCGTCGCCGGAGATGCGCGACAGGATATCGGTGGCGCGCAGCGCGTGGCCGAGCCGCTTGGACAGTTCGACCAGCAGCGCATCGCCGATCGCGTGGCCGTAATAATCGTTGATGTGCTTGAAGTTGTCGACATCGAGGAAGGCGAGCGCGAAATCGCTCTGCGAGGAGTCGCGGATCAGGCCGTTGACGCGATGCTCGATCACCCGGCGGGTCGGCAGGCCGGTGAGTTCATCGTAATAGGCCGAGCGGAACAGCTGGTCCTCGAAGGCCTTCTGCTCGCTGATGTCGGTCGAGGTCGAGATCAGGAGATTGCGTCCGGCGATCTGGACCGGCCGGTGCGAGGTGAGGAACACGTATTTGGAGGCGCCGCAGGAAAGGACTTCCTCGAGTACCACCGGGCGGCCGCTGCGCAGCAGGTCCAGATTGGCGGCGTGGCGTTCATCAACCGGCGAGGTCTGGTTCGCGCTGGCGGCGAGCTGCAACTGGGTTGCGGCGGCTTCGTTCACCAAGATGAACTGGCCGTGCTCGTCCTGGACGGTCACGCCCGCCGGCAGCAGCTGGAGGAGATCGCGCAGGATGCGCAATTCATTGTTGGAAATGTCGTCCTGGCCTGTCGCTGCCGCGCCCGCCTGAAAATCGTTCCTGGTGAAACTGTGCATGTGCCGACCTTGGCAAAGTCCGTTGTAGTTTTGGTTAAGCGGACTTGCGAAATGCCGTGACAGAATGAGACCGCGGCGGCTTTCGCAAGCCGTCGCGGCAATCGTCATTAATAGAGTATCAATGGCGGCTTCGACCGCCAGCGAAAGCGATTGCGGACCGCGCGGTTGCATCGGCACGAGCAAAAAATGCGCGTGTGCCGGAAAGCCTACTTTTCAACAGTTGGGCAGCTTGCACTGCATCGTGCAGTGAACACCGGTCTTCAGGTAACTGATCTCGGTCTTACCGTCGAACGGCCGCAGTGCCGACTTCAGCAGCTTGGTGCCGAAGCCGGCTTCGCCGATCGCCTCGACCACGGGTCCCTCGGTTTCGTCCCAGATCACGTTGAGACGTCCATCGTCCACCGACCACGATACCTGCAGAAACCCGCGCGGCGAGGAGAAGGCGCCATACTTTCCTGCGTTGGTTGCGAGCTCGTGGAAGATCAGCGCCAGCGAGACCGCGAGCTTGGCGGGCAGGAACAGCTGCTCGCCGTTCAGATTGAACCGCACATGGCCGTAAGGCCCGAGCTCCGAGCGCAGCAAATCCTTGATATCGCAACCATAGCCGTCGACCCGCGCGATCAGATCGTCGGTTGCCGAGAGCGCGCGGATGCGATGGTCGATGCGCTGCCAGACCTCGGGCCGGTCCTGCAGCGCCTGGTGCAGCACGGCGTGAATGGTCGAGGACTTGTTCTTCAGCCGGTGCTGCAATTCGTCGACCACGATCTTGCGGTACTGTTCCTCCTCGATCAGTTGCTTCGAGACCTCGCGCTGCTGCGCGACCAGGGAACGGTAGTGCTCGACGCCCCAGATCGCGATGCCGCACACCACCCAGAAGATCATCAGCAACGCAAAGCGCGCCGGGTCGGCGGTCGCGCCGCTGAAATTGAGGACAACGCCGAGCAGGCCGCTGGCCAGCGCGGTCGCAATCCCGATCCGGAAACCGCCCAGGGCGGTCGCAAAGAACACCGCCGGGAAATAAGGCGTGAAGAACACGTCCGGCCTGATCTGGGCGAGCCCGAAGCGCGCGGCCGTGGCCAAAACGAGACAAAGCACCGCGAAGGTGCCCGCAAGCAGCGTCGACGGCTGGGAATCGCCCCGCCAACCCGCCCTGAATTCGTCGATCCACTTCGCCATCGCTCGTTCCAGTTCACGTGAACAGGCGACCCAAAATAAGGCCGCTGCGACCGAAAAACCGCAGTTGTGGCCTTCTGGCCACAGGCGGACCTCGCAAACCCGCAAGCGGGGCTGTGCTTGCGTTGTCCGAAGTGGCTGGGGAATATCTGCAACATCATACGTCAGTTGGGGGATCGGCATGGGACGGCTGGACGGCAAGGTCGCGGTGATTACCGGGGCGACCAGCGGCATCGGGTTGCGCACGGCGGAAGTCTTTGTCGCGGAAGGCGCGAAGATCGTGATCGCCGGCCGCCGCGCGCCGGAAGGCGAGGCGCTGGCGCGACAGCTCGGCGGCGCCTGCGTGTTTCGTCAGACCGATGTCACGGTCGAGGAACAGATGCAGGCGCTGATCGCGTTGGCGGTCGAGAAATTCGGCCGGATCGACTGCCTGTTCAACAATGCCGGCGGCCCGGCGCAGACTGGCGGCATCGAGGGCCTCGACGTCGAGCGGTTCGATGCCGCGATGGCCACCCTGGTGCGCAGCGTCATGCTCGGCATGAAGCATGTCGCGCCCATCATGCGCAAACAGGGTTCCGGCAGCATCATCAACAATGGCAGCATCGCGGGGCGGCTCGCCGGCTTCTCCTCGTCGATGGTCTATGGCGCGGCGAAGGCCGCGGTCATTCATTTCACCAAATGCGTGGCGATGGAGCTCGGCGAGTCCGGCATCCGCGTCAACTCGATCTCGCCCGGGGCGATCGCCACCGGCATTTTCGGCAAGGCGCTCGGCCTGTCGACCGAAGCCGCCGAGCAGACCGCGGCTGTGATGCGCGAGGTCTACAAGGCAGCGCAGCCGATCCCGCGCGCGGGCCTGCCCGACGACATCGCGCATGCCGCGGTGTTTCTGGCCAGCGACGAATCGAGCTTCATCAACGGCCATGACCTCGTCGTCGACGGCGCCATCACCGGCGGCCGCAACTGGAGCCAGCAGCAGGCAGGCTACGTCACGCTGCGCAAGGCGTTCGATCAGGGGGCGGGATAGTTCGGTAGGTTCCGTCATTGCGAGCGGAGCGAAGCAATCCATGGTGCCGCTAGCTGAGGAATGGATTGCTTCGTCGCGGAGCCTGTCATCCGGCGGCGCTTTGCGCCGACCGGGTGGCTCCTCGCAATGACGCGGGGAGAGCACACGATGGCATACGCAATTGCGATCTCCTGTTGGCCATGTTTCGCATGAACGCGAAGCTTGAAAGCCGGCTGCGCTATCTCGCCGCGATCATTGTCGCGGGCGCGGTGGCGAGCATCGGAATCAATCTCGTGCAAGGCCGTCACACAATTGGGCCGCTGATGGCGGGCTTCGCTTATGCCCTCGTCACCTGCGTGGCGATCGGAGGGGTCGAACTGTTCATCCTTCGGGGCCCGATGATGGAGCGACTCAATCGCCTGTCCTTCATTGGACTTCTTGCTGTACGCAGCGCGATCTACGCCGGGATCATCATCGTCATTCAATTGCTCCAGGTCGGTGAGCGGGTTGCCGGGTTTCCGCTGCAAACCTCGATCGCGGATTTTGGAGTCAGCATCGCCTATTCCGCCGCAGTCTCGGTGCTCCTGAACCTCGGCTTCAGCATCGCCAATCTGATCGGTCCGCGCGTCTTCATGAATTTCGTCTCCGGCCGCTACCACTCCCCGGTCGAGGAGAACCGCTTCGTGCTGTTCGTCGATATCGCAGGCTCGACCGGGCTTGCCGAGCGGCTCGGCGGCATCGGCATTCATCGTTTTCTCGATCGCACCTTTCGCCTGCTCACGGGATCGGTCGTCGATTATCGCGGCGAGGTGCTGAACTATGTCGGCGACGAGATCATCGTGACCTGGCCGGAACGCCTTGGCGCGGTCGATTGCCGGCCGCTGCGCTGTTTTGTGGCGATGCGCGCCGCGCTGCAAAGGGCGGCGTCACAATTCGAGCGCGAGTTCGGCGCAGCGCCGCAGATCCGCGGCAGCCTGCATTTCGGACCCGTGATCGTGGCGAGATCGGCGACGTCAAGCCGGCCATCGTGTTCAACGGCGACGTCATGAACACCGCGGCGCGGCTGGAGGAGTTGAGCCGCAAGGTCGATGGCGGCTTTCTCGCCTCGCGCACGGCGATGGCGCGCTTCGCCGCCGCGCCGCCGTTTCCCGTGCACGATCTCGGCCGGCTCCCGATCCGCGGCCGCGTCGACGGCATCGACGTCGTCGGGATCGGCGCGGCGGCATAGCCTTTCGCCTCCTAAACGGCGCCCTCGTCGGGAATATTCAGCACGGTGCCGCACGCCTTGCAGTGGACGGCATCGATGTCGTGACGAAGAAGGCCGCAGGAAGGGCATCTGAACCGCACCTTGCTTGGGCTGAACAATACCTTTGCCAGATTCAGGAAGAGCGTGACGCCGAAGATCATGATCACGACCGTAATCATGCGACCCGGCGTTCCCGGTAAAGTGATATCGCCAAAGCCCGTGGTCGTGAGCGCGGTAATCGTGAAATAAAGTGCGTCTGCGTAGTTCTTGATGCCGGGGTTCACGCCTCGTTGCGTTTCGTAAACCACGCCCGTCATAATGAAAACGAAGACGGACAAATTGATGATTGCGATCAAAAGTTCTTCGTTGCGACGAAAGAAGACGCTGTCCTCACGGAGGAATTGTACCACGCGGTACGTTCGCAACAGCCGAAACGTGCGGAGTACGCGCAAGAAGCCGGCGGCTTCGCTCGCTGTTGCCGCCAGCAAGGATACAATCGCAGCGACGTCGGTCCAGGTCGTGATGCTGAGCAGTTCGCGGCTCACCCGACGACTTCCTGCCATGCGCAAAATCAACTCGATGAGAAAGGCGACACCAAAAGTAACATCGAGGCCCCGCACCAATTCGCTGCGCGGCAGGAACGATGTGCCGATGATGAACAGAAGTGAGACCAAATCAAAGACCAGGAGCGCATAGAGAAAGAGACGCGAATTGGCGCTGCGTCCACAATACAAATGGCGCATTGCAGTCCGAAATCGAGAAAGCGGCGTTCGAGGAGAGCCCTCAGCCTGCGCTCCCAGTGCTGACACGCTTGTCGCCTCCACAGGCTATGACGATCCGGCGTTTGCAGTGATGTTCGTGGTCGAACCTGCCGGCCGCCCGGCACCTTGCCCAACTTTCCTGTGGCCACTCCAAATGACCAAGCTTGATGTAGATCAACGCGGGAAAAACTGGCGCCGGTCAATTCCGACAGTCTGTTGCTGAAGCTGCGGGGTAAATCCATGAGCGTTATCTGGACGATTATTATTGGTTTTATTGTCGGAGTGATCGCCAAGTTCATCATGCCTGGCGACAAGTCGGAGCCCAAGGGCTTCATCCTCACGGCCGTTCTGGGAATTGTCGGCGCGTTCGTCGCGACCTACCTTGGCCAGGCCGTTGGATGGTACGGGCCCGGGGAGAGCACAGGCTTCATCGGTGCTGTTGTCGGTGCAATCATTCTGCTGGTTCTTTACGGCCTCGTGACGGGCCGCCAAGGGCGCGCTTGATTGACTGGCCATCGGTGGTCGTCGATACGGGCCGGCGATCAATGCCTCGCGGCTGGCCGCTACCCCTCGGAAGGATCGCGGAACTCGCCGACTTTGCGGACTGCGACGTCGATCGACATCCCCAGATAGTCCTTCGCATCGCCAAACCACGAACCAGCCAGCGGGATCGCCTGGCCTGGATGGCGGGCGATCGCCACCGGGATCAGATCAAATCCGGCACTGATGCTGTTGGTCGGATCGTAATCCAGCCAACCGGCACCGGGAAGAAACACCTGCAGCCAAGCATGCGTTGCGCCGGAGCCGGTCATGCCAACGGCGCCGCCATCCAAGGCTGCATCATAGAGGTAGCCGCTGACGAAGCGCGCCGCGAACCCGAGCCGGCGCAAGGTCTCGATCATCAGCCAGGCAAAGTCCCGGCAGGTGCCAGACCTTTTGTGGAGAGTATCGGAAGGCGATTGCGTCCCTTCAGTATCCCTCGCGCAATAGCTGAAGGAGTCGCGAAACGAGCTGAGCATGCGCTGCAAAACATCGATGGTTTGATCCTGATCACCTGCAACGAAATTCTTGGTCCATGCCGCCACGCTGCCGTCGGGATCCTCGGCATGAGGACGCAGATAGCCAGCGAGGTCAGTCCACTCATCCGGGGTGTATTGTACGGGCACCTCATCGGCCCGAGACTCGAGTGGAAACGCCTCGACTCCCTTTACGCCGAGATAGACTCCCCGAACCTGGAACGCAATTTTGAGTTCGCGGGCCGGCTCACTGAAATCCATCACCGTTATGGCGTTGGTCCGGGAGTCGGTAACCCAGCGGATCGTTGAGGGCACGCTGGTCTCTACCGACCAGCTCAGCAACCGCGCGGAGGCGCCGCGTCGCGGTAGGAACATAGCTCGATGGGTACCGAAGGTGACAGGCGTAGCGTATCGGTAGGTGGTGGTATGGCTTATTTCGCCAAGCATCGCCATACGAGCCTTCTTCCGGTTGGGCCGTCGCGCCGAGGAAGAACAAAGATCGGGTTATCGCGTGGCCGAAACAGTGGAATGCGCCGCTAACCGAACTTGATGCAGAAGAACGGAAGTCGATATTGATCTAGGTCAACACGCCGCGTTGCGTGGAAGTGAGTGCGTGGGCGGTACCCCCGGTTTCGTCCAATTGTTCGGTCAACTGCCGCCCCGGGGTCACAAGACAAAATAGGCTAGCGTCGCCAGGGTATCCGGCTGCGACAAATTAACCCGACGGGCAAATTTCCGCTTCGCGTTTCACCCAACTCAGATGTTCAATATGCCCGTCTCACCCGATCGAGGGGCGCTTCGCGATCGTCACGAACGCGGTGTGGGATGCGGTGGACGCCGAGCGTATGACTGACGAGCGTGCGCAACGCGGACGGTGAAGTCGTGTGGTCCTGACGCCCTAGCGGCAGGTGTCTCGTCGCAACACGCGAAGGCGTGATGCGGGGGCGGTGACAAGCAAGCCCAGTCTCGCCGGGGAGAGTACGAAGTAAGCCGTAACCCATCGCGCAGGGAAAGCCGGATTGCTCCGGTTACACCTGTGGTCCTACCCCCGAGCTTTCTACCCTTTGCTCGGGGCCCATGGGTGCGATCGGCACCCGGCTTTCCCTGCGCCCTCTGCTTGAGGAGAGGGCGGAACGAGATGCAAAGCTCGGACGATTCATGTCGCGAGAACGCGATGTTGTGTCCCCCACCCACACTATCATCGCCCGGCTCGACCGGGCGATCCAGTACGCCGCGGCCCCTCGGCTCACGCACTAACGTCTCTGGAATACTGGATCGCCCGGTCAAGCCGGGCGATGACACCGAACAAGCTGTTTGACAGGTCGAAATCGAGAACCATCCTCATCGTCGTCCTGGCGAAAGCCAGGACCCATTACCCCAGCCGCTCGCTATTGCGCGACGCTGGGGCCGCGACCCCTTTCACAACTATCGCCTGTGGTTATGGGTCCCGGCTTTCGCCAGGACGACGCGGTGAGGGCGGGACGCCCAATCCTTCCCGCGTCGCGCAGAGCCAACCCGTGCGTTCACGCCTTCTGCTTCGCCGCGGCCTTCGCGAGATCGGGCGCATTGACGGCCGGAATCGCGACGCGGCCGGTGCCGGTATGCTGAAGGGCGGCGGCGGCCTTGTCGTTCTGCATGATCTTGGCCATCACTGCCTGGCCGGCGCGCTCGAACACGGCGCGGTTGTCGATCAGGAATTGGCGCGACTTGCGCAAGCCGTCGATATAGCCGTTGATCTCCGGCACGACATAGCGTGCGACCATGTCCCAGCTGCGGCGGGTGTTTTCCGGATTGGCCCAGTCGTGGGCGAAGCCGACGATGGTGCCGACGCCGCCGGAGACATCGACCAGATTCTTGATCATCTTCACGAGATCATCCGGCGTGCCGATGGCGGACGCGGCACCCTCGACGAAGGCGGTCTTGTCGACCGCCTCATCCGGCGAGGCGAACGCGGTCAGGCCCGGCCGCATCAAGGTGCCGACATTATATTCGTTGTGCCAGCGCATCAGGCCGGCGCCGGCCTCGCGCCGCGCCTGCTCGCGGGTCTCGGCGATGTGCCACGACAGCAGCACGCGCCAGTTGGCGCGGCTCACCGTGGTGCCGGCCTTCGCGGCGGCGTCCTCGGCGAACTGCCATTGCTGTGGCAGCGCCATCAGACCCTGGGTCGACATCGAGCCCAGCGAGATGATGCCGATGCCGTACTTGCCGGCGAGCGTCATGCCCGACGGCGAGATCTGCGAGGCGACCACGAACGGCATGTCCTCCTGCAGCGGCAGGATCTGCAGCGCGGCGTCATGCATCTCGAACCAGTCGGTCTTGGCGGTGACGCGCTCGCCGTTGAACAGGCGGCGGATCACCGCGATCGCCTCGTCCTGGCGGTCGCGCTGGGTCATCGGGTCGATGCCGAGCGTATGCGCGTCGGAGGCCAGCGCGCCCGGGCCGGAGCCGAAGATGGCGCGGCCGCCGGTCATGTGGTCGAGCTGCACCATGCGCTGCGCGACGTTGAAGGGATGATGGTAGGGCAGCGAGATCACGCCGGTGCCGAGCTTGATGCGCTTGGTGCGTTCGCCGGCGGCGGCCAAAAACATTTCCGGCGAGGCGATCGTCTCCCAGCCCGAGGAATGGTGCTCGCCGCACCAGAATTCGTCGTAACCGAGCGCGTCGAGCTGTTCGACGAAATCGAGGTCGCGGCGGAATTGCAGCATCGGATGCTCGCCGATCGGGTGATGCGGGGCGAGGAAGGCTCCGAATTTGAGGCGCGCCATAGGTCGTTCTCTCCGGACTATTGTTATCGGGGGCTTTCCGCCAACCTACGGGGTGGCCCCGGGCAAGGCAATGCTCCGGGGCTGCGGCGCCTGCATGGTTGTTGCGCAAATCGGCGGCGATTGCCGCCATCCGGAATGTTTCCCAGCGCATCAACGCAAATTGGCGTCGGCTACGCAACGCGGCCGGCGGCAATGGAACAGGCTGCGGGTCTAGGGCACGTTCAGCGTCCGTACGACGCGGAAGCTGTAGCCGTAGCCGTCGACGAGGCCGTCCTCGCGATAGCCGGAGCGCACCATGTTGGCGGACCAGTCCCATCTCCCGCCGCGCGCCATGCGTCTGTTGCAATCGCCTTCGAGCCAGGGCGCGCCGTCGGTCGGCGTGTCCTCATTGTAGCGCTTGTTGAAGCAGTCCTCAGTCCATTCGAACACGTTGCCGTGCACCTGGTAGAGCCCGAACGGATTGGGCGGATAGGAATCGACCACCGCAGGTCCCTTGCTGTCAGGCCCATGCGGGCCGCCACCGTAAGGTGTCGACGCCTGATAATTGGCGTTCTGCGCCGTGATCGTGTTGCCGAACCAGAACGGCGTCGTGGTGCCGGCGCGGGTGAAATATTCGCGCTCGGATTCGCTCGGCAGCCGGTAGCTGCGGCCGACCTTCTTCGACAGCCAGGCCAGATAGAGCTTGGCCGCATTGAAACTGATGCCCTGCGCGGGCAGCCGGCCGCGGCCGAACTTGTCGTCACCCTTGATGCCGCCGCAGCCGCCATCGGCGAGGCAGGCGTCCCAATCGTCGAAGCTGATGGCGAAGCGGCCGACTGCGAACGGCTTTGCGAAGGTCACGCGATGGATCGGGTCCTCGCCCTTGAAGCGATCGGGCTCATTGGCCGGCGTCCCCATCATGAACGAGCCCGCAGGCACCACCACCATTTCGGGACAGCTGGTGCATTCCTTGAAGCTGTCCATTGGCCGCAGCTGCGCCTCGATCTCCGGCGTCAGCGGCTGAATCGGTTTGTCCGGAAAGTATTGGCGCGGCGGTGGTGCGGGCGGCGTCTGGTTGGACACTTTGGCCGGTGTGGCGCGTTCGCGCGCCTTCGACGGCTTGGCGAGAGCGATCGAACACGACGAGACGAGAATGAGCGAGACCGCGGCCGACGGGGCCAGCAGCCGAAAGCAGACAGACATGTCAAATCCTCTGCGCCAAGGTTCTGCACCAAGGCTCTGCAACGAGAGCGATGCCGCTTGGTCGCATCCAGATGCGATCGCGTTCACGGCCAGATCGACCGCTCGTGAACGGTTGCTTACCTCGGAGGTAATCGAAGGGATGACCAAAATTTGCTGATGTTGGCCGCAACCTCATTTCGGGCAGGACTGCACCACATGCACCAGATCGTCGAGACGCGCGCGGAGACATCCCGCCGCTGGTGGGTGCTTGCGATCGTGGTGTCAGCGCAATTCCTGTTCGGCGTCGATGCCTTCATCGTCAACGTCGCGATCCCGACGATTGCGGCCGAGCTGCATGCAACGCCGGCGCAGATCGAGGCGGTGATCGCGATCTATTTGATCGCCTACGCCACGCTGGTGGTCACCGGCGGCCGGCTCGGCGACATCTACGGCGCGAGGGACGTGTTCATCGCCGGCGTCGCGGGCTTCTCGGTGACCTCGCTGTGGTGCGGCCTCGCGCAATCCGGGCCGGAGCTGATCCTTGCCCGGCTCGCGCAGGGCGCCACCGCAGCGCTGATGGTGCCGCAGGTGCTGGCGACGCTGCATCTGTTGTTCTCCGACGCCGCCCGCGCGCGGGCCTTCGGCATCTACGGCATCGTGCTGGGGCTTGCCGGCGTGACCGGATTCGCGCTCGGCGGCGCGCTGGTGACGCTCGATCTCGCGGGCCTCGGCTGGCGCGCGGTGTTCTTCGTCAATGTGCCGTTCGGCGCCGTCATCATCGCGGCCGCGCTGAAGATCATGCCGATCGCGCCGCGCCGCGCCGGCACCCGGCTGGATATTCCCGGCGCGGTCGTGCTGTTTGTGGGCCTGCTATGCCTGATCGGCCCGCTGTTGTTCGGTCACGATCTGAACTGGACGGCGTGGCTGTGGCTGGTGATCGCGGCGGGCGTCGCTGTGATCGCGGCCTTCGTGCGGCTCGAGCGTAGCATCGCGCGCCGTGGCGGCATGCCTCTGATCGATCTGTCGCTGCTGTCGGATGGTGCTTTCATGCGCGGCCTGGTCGCGGTGTTTTTCTTCTTCTTCGCAAATCTCTCCTTCTATCTGGTCATGACCATGTTCATGCAGAAGGGCTTGAAGATTCCGCCGTTGCAGGCGGGGTTGGTGTTCGTGCCGCTGGCGCTGACCTTCGTCGTTGCCTCGCGTCACAGCGGGGCGCGCGCCAAGCATCGCGGCACGCTGGTGCTGATCGAGGGCTGCGCCGTGCAGATCGTGGGACTTGCCGTGCTCGTCGCGACGGTTCAGGTGCTCGCCGCACCACCGTCTCTGCTGCTCGCGCTGGTGCTGATGATCTTCGGCTACGGTCAGGGGCTGGTGATGGCGCCGCTGTCGAGTGCGGTGCTGTCGAGCGTGAAGCCCGCAAGCGCCGGTGCCGGCTCCGGCATGTACGGCACGACGACGCAGATCGGCAACGCGGCCGGCGTCGCCGCGATCGGTGCGGTCTTCTTCGCCGTCGAGAGCGCGACATCAGCACGTCTGGCGCTGTTTGCGGCGTGCGCATTGTTTGTGCTGTCGATCATTATTTCAGCCGCATTTCTGTCATGGATGCGCCGCGCGACAGCATGAATCCGCGAAGGTTTGGCGCGTTCTTTCAAAAAGTTCATGCTCAAACAAGGTGCTAGGGCAACTATTCATCGCGCTTCACCATCTGATCACGCGTTAACGCCAATTCTCACATTTCCGCAGGGAAAGACAGCACACGGCCTTTTCGTTTCGCACTGCAGCAATTATCTGGTCGGGTGATCCAGAAGGATAAATCACCTCAGGAGTTGCTGTTGTCTTTGGTCAACAACGTCGAATTCTTGCGTCATCTGCCGAAGATGAACGCGTTCAGCGGTCTCGGCGCGCTCGCGCCGGCCGTGCCGACGGCGCTCGTCGAGACGACCGAATTCGGCGTCAACCCCGGCGATCTCAAGATGTACTCGTTCGTGCCCGCGCAGCTCGCGCGGTCGCCCGCGCTCGTCGTGGTGCTCCATGGCTGCGGCCAGACCGCCGCGTCCTACGATCTCGGTGCCGGCTGGTCGGCGCTGGCGGCGCATTACGGCTTTGCGCTGCTGATGCCGGAGCAGCAGGCCACCAACAACGGCAACACTTGCTTCAACTGGTTCAATCCGCAGGACATCGCGCGCGGGCAGGGCGAGGCCTCTTCGATCGGGCAGATGGTCGCGCATATGGTCGGCGCGCATCAGATCGACCCGCGTCGCATCTATGTGACGGGACTGTCCGCCGGCGGCGCGATGGCCTCGGTCATGCTCGCGACCTATCCGGATGTGTTCGCAGGCGGCGCCATCATTGCCGGCCTGCCGTACGGCGTCGCCACCGATCTGCGCGAGGCGCTGCATGCGATGATGCATGCGAGCGCGCTGTCCGCGCCCGAGCTCGGCGGTCTCGTCCGCAACGCGTCCACGCATAGCGGCGCCTGGCCGAAGATTTCGGTGTGGCACGGCAGCGCCGACCGTACCGTCAGTCCTGCCAATGCCGATGCGATCGTCCGGCAGTGGCTCGACGTGCACGGCCTGCCGTTGGCTGCGATGTCGAAATCGGATGTCGACGGTCATCCCCGCGAGGTCTGGTGGAACGCCGATGGCGAGACGCTGGTCGAGTACTTCAGCATCACCGACATGGCGCATGGCACGCCGCTCGGGCTCGCCGACAATGACGAGCGCTATGGCGTGGAAGGCGCGTTCCTGATCGAGGCCGGGATCTCCTCGTCCTATCACATCGCGAGCTTCTTCGGCCTGACCGACAAGGTCCGTCAGCCGCATATCGCGCCGACCGGAATCCCGCTTGAACGCGCCGACACGATCTCGATGACGATACCGGTGCCTGCCGAAGCGCCCGAGGTCGCATCCGGCCGCAAGAGCGACCGGCCGCGTAAGCGGAGCGGCAAGAGCGTTGACGTCGGCGCCGTCATCACCCGGGCGCTGACGGCTGCGGGGCTGATGAAACAGCCCTGAGATATCCGCGCCTCGCGCCTACATCTCGCCGGTCAGGAACGGGTTCGTCATCCGCTCCTGGCCGATGCTCGATCCCGCGCCGTGGCCGCAGATGAATCCGACATCGTCGCCGAGCGGCAGCAGCTTCTCCTTGATCGACTGGATCAGCGTCGGATGGCTGCCGCCGGGGAGGTCGGTGCGCCCGACCGAGCCGGCAAACAGCACGTCGCCGACATGGGCGAAGCGCAACTCCTTGTTGAAGAACACCACGCTGCCCGGCGAATGGCCGGGGCAGTGCAGGATATCGAAAGTGAGATCGCCAATCGAGACCTGATCGCCCTCGTCGAGCCAGCGATCCGGACCGAAATTGCGCACCCCGGTGATGCCGAAGCGCTCGCCGCTCGAGACCACATTGTCGAGCAGATATTTGTCGGCGATGTGCGGGCCCTCGATCTTGACCTGCAGCGCATCGCGCAAGTCTGCGGCGCCGCCGACATGGTCGATGTGGCCGTGGGTCAGCCAGATCTTCTCGACCGTCACGCCGGTCTGCTTGATAGCTGCCTGGATCTTCGGCACGTCGCCGCCGGGGTCGATCACCACGGCCTTCTTGGTCGGCTCGTGCCAGATGATGGTGCAGTTCTGCTCGAACAGCGTCACCGGCACGATGATCGCGCCGGCTTTCGGTTTGGTCTCGGTTGTCTCGGTCATGGGGGCACCATAGGCTACCGGGAAACGCCGTCAACACGCACCGGAAATGCGTCTGCTCCGGCGTGTGATCCCAAAATGGACCGTGATAAGGTCGCCTCCAGCAGCACACATCGAGAGCAGGCCGGTATGCGGCTGCTCTCGCGCATGAGTTAAGTCCTCGCCGTCCGGAACTCCATGACCCAGGCTCCCAACTCGCCGCTCGGCGGACCCCGGACCACCGCCCGCGCCTTCTTCGTCGCGGACCGCATCAACACGTCCGGCCTCGAACGTGGCGATGTGCTGGCCACCACGCCCTTGGCATTTCGCGTCAATGACAATGGTGTGGCGATCCTGTTCCGCTACGGCGTCGTCGTCCTGATCGGCCTCAATGCGCTGGAGGAGGATGAATTCCTGCGCAGCCTGCAGTCGCGCATGACCGGCCCCTTCACGCGGCGCGAGGAGGAAATCGCGATCATCGAGCTCGCCGCCGAGAAGGAGGATCAGATTCCGCCGGGCGGCCCGATCTATCTGCAAAGCCTGTCGCCGGAGCGTCTGATCCTGGTCGGCGAGGCGCTGGCCAAGAGCGTGGTGCTGGCGCGGCATGAGCGCGAGGTCCGGGCCGTCTTCGACACGACCGAGCCGTTGGCGCGCGAGCTCGCCAAGGGCGGGCGGGTCCATCGCGGCCGCGTCGCGATCCTCAAGCACATCGGCAACGCGCTGTTGGTGCGGCATCGCGTGGCCGGACCGGTCGAAGTGTCGGAGAAGCCCGACATCCTCTGGGACAAGCCGCAGCTCGAGCGGCTCTATGCCCGGCTCGAGGACGAGTATGAACTGAAGGAGCGGGCGGAATCGCTCAACCGCAAGCTTGCGGTGGTTGCCGAGACCGCGCAGGTGCTGACCGATATCATCGATACCAGCCGCTCGCTGCGGCTGGAGCTGATCATCGTCTTCCTGATCCTGTTCGAGGTGCTGATCACGATCTATCAGCTCGCCGTCGCCCGGCACTGACGCGCTGCAGCGCCATTTTTCCGTACTGAATTGTGCGTCATCCCTGAACCGATGGGCGGCCCGGGGACACGGGGCCGGACCACGAGCGAGGGGGGCCGGGATGGGTCAGGACCACAGGGACTGGTGGCGACGCGGCATTTTCTATCAGATCTATCCGCGCTCGTTCGGGGATAGCGACGGCGATGGCGTCGGCGATCTCAGGGGGATCATCGCGCGGCTGCCCTACCTGACGCGGCTTGGCGTCGACGCGATCTGGCTGTCGCCGGTCTTCCCGTCGCCGATGGCCGATTTCGGCTACGACATCTCCGACTACACCGGCATCGACCCGCTGTTCGGCAGCATCGAGGATTTCGACGCGCTGGTCGCGGCCGCGCACGATTGCGGCCTCAGGCTGATCCTCGATTTGGTGCCCAACCACACCTCCGACCAGCATCCCTGGTTCATCGAGGCGAAGAGCTCGCGCGATAATCCGAAGCGCGACTGGTACATCTGGCGCGATCCGGCGCCGGATGGCGGCGTGCCCAACAACTGGCTGTCGGAGTTCGGCGGCAGCGCCTGGGCGTATGACGAGGCCTCTAGCCAATATTACTACCACGCCTTCCTCGCCCAGCAGCCCGATCTCAATTGGCGCAATCGCGAGGTCAGGGACGCGATCTACGACGTGATGCGCTTCTGGCTGCGCAAGGGCGTCGACGGCTTTCGTGTTGACGTGATCTGGCACCTGATCAAGGACGCCGAATTCCGCGACAACCCGCCGAACCCGCATTATCGCGAGGGCCGGCCGCCGCACGAGAAACTGCTGACGCAGTATTCGACCGATCAGCCCGAGGTGCACGCGGTTATCACCGAGATGCGCCGCGTCACCGATGAGTTCGACAATCGCGTGCTGATCGGCGAGATCTATCTGCCGCTGCACCGGCTGGTCGCCTATTACGGCAACGATCTGCGCGGCGCGCAGATGCCGTTCAATTTCGCACTGCTGTCGACCTTGTGGAGCGCGCGCTCGGTCGAGCAGATCATCGCCGATTACGAGAAGGCGCTGCCGCCGGGCGCGTGGCCGAACTGGGTGCTCGGCAATCACGACCGGCCGCGGGTGGCGAGCCGGGTGGGGCCGGCGCAGGCCCCGGTCGCGGCGATGCTGCTGCTGACCTTGCGCGGCACGCCGACGCTCTATTACGGCGACGAGATCGGCATGCGCCAGGTTGCGATCGCGCCGGATCAGGTGCGCGATCCCTTCGAGAAGAACGTGCCCGACATCGGCGTCGGCCGCGACGGCTGTCGCACGCCGATGCAGTGGAACGCTGAGCGCCATGCCGGTTTCTCGACGGCGAGGCCTTGGCTGCCGCTCGCGCAGGATTTCGCCCGCGACAATGTCGCAAGCCTCGAGGCGGAGCCGGCGTCGATCCTCAACCTTTACAAGGCGCTGATCGCGCTGCGGCGAACGCTGCCGCAGCTCGTCCATGGCAGCTATGAGCCGGCGGCGGCGCAGGGCGATGTCCTGCTCTACCGGCGGCGCAGCGCGGAGGGCGTGGCGGTGATCGCGCTGAATTTCGGCGCGGCCCCCGCGTCGATCTCCTCAAGCGCGATCGGCTTCAACAACGAGGTCCTGCTCTCGACCTTGATGGACCGGCAGGGCGAGACGGTCGAAGGCGTGCTCGAGCTGCGCGCGAATGAAGGCGTGATCCTGGGGTTGCCGTTGGATCTCGCGTAGCCTTCGTGAGGTGAGCACACTCGCTGGCTCCCTCTCCCGCTTGCGGGGGAGGGTGGGGTGGGGGTCGCTCCGCAACGGGGCTCTCGACGGTCGATCGCGAACACTTCGGTTGGCTTCGCGGGCGCGAAATATTCCTCCTAAACAATCGCCGCTCCCACCGCGGCGAAAGTCCCCACCCATTCCCTCCCCCGCAAGCGGGGCAGGGAATGGATAGAGTATGGCCAGCCCTACCGCTTGATCTGCGCCTTCAACGTGTCCTCGACCACGCGATCGAACGATGACGCCTTTGGCGCGCTCTTGCGGTGCTCGGCGACGTATTTGTCGCGCTTGGCGACCAGCGCGGCGAGCTTCTCGTTCAGCGCCTTGCGCTGGGTGATCTGCT
This sequence comes from Bradyrhizobium sp. 27S5, assembly GCF_037217225.1. Lineage (NCBI taxonomy): Bacteria > Pseudomonadati > Pseudomonadota > Alphaproteobacteria > Hyphomicrobiales > Nitrobacteraceae > Bradyrhizobium > Bradyrhizobium sp. 27S5. Next base: position 8,665,158 of record NZ_CP147714.1, on the reverse strand, counting down.
TGTCGATCTCGGCGCTGCGCGCTTCGGGTTTCATGGCGCGGAGATTGTCGGGCAGCTCCTCCTCCTTGACCTTCGCCACATCGTTGCGGCCGGCCGCGACGTCGGCGACCAGGTCGCCATCGCCGGTGACCGCCTCCGAGGTCGCCTTCGACCGCTTGTTGATGAAGCTCGCCATCTCCGAGGCGCGCGCCGGCGAAGCTGCGGCGACGCTCGACAGCTGCTGGGTCTTGGATTCGGTACGCTTCTGCAGCGCGCGCGGGCCGTAGGGGATCACAGTGCGGTTGATCTCGCGCTGCAGGATGATGATGTCCTCGTCGAACGGCGTCTCGATGGTGACGATCTGGCCGCCATCCTGCGGGATCGGGATGAATTCGCCGTTGCCGTTCTGCGCGATATCGCGCCACACCCGTTCGGTGTCCTGCGCGTTGCCGGCGAGCACGGCGTTGACGATGATGTCGCGTTGCTTGGCGACCGCGAGCGTGACCGGGTATTTGGTGTCCCGTGCATAGTCCATGTGCGGCGGGGCGTCGCCGACCAGGAACACGATGCGGGTGCTGTCGCGGCCTTGCGTCCATTGCATCTTGTTGACGGCGACGTCGAGCGCTTCGTTGACGCTCTCCGGCCAGTCGCCGCCACCGCGCGCCTTCAATTCCAGCAGATTGGCGTAGAGATCCTGGATGTCGCGCGTCAGCTCGACCTTCCTGGTCACATACTCATCGCCGATGTCGCGATAGGCGATCAGGCCCATCCGGATGTCGGCATCGGGATTGGAATCGACGATCGCAGTGGCGATCGACCAGATCTTGCGCTTGGCGCCCTCGATCAATCCGCCCATCGAGCCGGTGGTATCGAGCACGAAGGCGACCTCGACCACCGGCTTGGCGATGGCCGAGGACAGTCCGGCGGACAGCGGAAGGGTTGCGAGAGCGAAGACGAGCGAGCGAAGCGAGATGCGTGACCGCATGGGTCTCTCCTCCAGTGGTTTCGTCCCTCGGAACCAAGGTTCCACCGACTTCGCGGTGGCTTGAGGCCGAAATCGCGGCGGCCTGGGTGCGAATTTGCGGCCGATTCCGGCGCTGCCGCCGGCCGGTGGAATCGGCTACTCTCGGCAGATGGACTCGCCCGCCCGCCAGATCGCGCTTGTGCCCGCGCCCGACCGACGCCAGTCGGACACCGCGCTTGCGATCGCGCACGGCACGGCGAGGCTTCTGAGATCGCTAGGATTTTCCTGCATCAGCGAATTGCCGCTGCCGTCCGGCCGCCGCGCCGATCTGGTCGCGCTGAACGAGCGCGGTGAGATCTGGATCGTCGAGATCAAGTCGTCGGTCGAGGATTTGCGCGCCGACCAGAAATGGCAGGACTACCGGATGCATTGCGACCGGCTGTTCTTCGCCTTCACGCAGGATCTGCCGTGTGAGATCTTCCCCGTGGACACCGGCCTGATCATCGCCGACGCCTACGGCGCGCATCAGCATTGCGAGGCGCCGGAGCACCGCCTGCCGGCCGCCACGCGCAAGGCGATGACGGTGCGCTTTGCCATGGCCGCGGCGCAGCGCATCAACCGGCTGGTCGATCCGCAGGGGCATGAGTTTTAGGGACGAGTACGATCTTAATCCGTCATCCTGAGGCGCGAGCGGAGCGAGCCTCGAAGGATGAATCGGCCCGGCTGGTGGCCGTCGACCCTTCGAGACGCGCGCAGAGCGCGCTCCTCAGGGTGACGGTGATAAACCTCGGCAATCGGCGAAGCTTACTGGATTGGGTAGAGCGAAGCGAAACCCATCGCTTGTCCCCGCGGCGCGGAGTTGGTGGGTTTCGCTTCGCTCTACCCACACTACAAAAGCAAATGGCCGGGACGAGCCCGGCCATCGCGAAAGCATGTGAAGCAACCGCTTAGCGCGGTGCGCGCTTGGCGAGGATCCGCTGCAGCGTGCGGCGGTGCATGTTGAGGCGGCGCGCGGTCTCCGAGACGTTGCGGTTGCACATCTCGTAGATGCGCTGGATGTGCTCCCAGCGCACCCGGTCCGCCGACATCGGATTGGCCGGCAGCTCGGACTTCTCGGTGCCGGTTGCGAGCAGGGCTGCAACGACGTCGTCGGCGTCGGCGGGCTTCGAGAGATAATCGACGGCGCCCATCTTCACCGCGGTGACGGCGGTGGCGATGTTGCCGTAGCCGGTCAGCACGATCGCGCGCGCGTCGGGACGCTTGCGCTTCAACGCCGAGACGACGTCGAGGCCGTTGCCGTCGCCAAGCCTGAGATCGACGACCGCGAAAGCGGGCGCGGCGCGGCCGATCTCGGCGAGACCATCAGACACCGTGTCGCATGACTTCACCGCAAAGCCGCGCGTCTCCATCGCGCGCGACAGGCGCTCCAGGAACGGCTTGTCGTCCTCGACGATGAGGAGCGAGCGGTCAGCATGGTCATTCAGTTCAGTGATGGCGTTCACGGTCCATTTTTCCCTGTGGCAGACCCCCAATATATGGGCTCCTACTGCGGCGCTGCCAAGGCAGCCGAAAGTCGCGTCGGCTGCATCCGGTATGCCAGAGTTGCGGTTAAGAATCGTTCTTAAGCTGCGTCTTCGTCACCAGGCGCGGCTTCCTCGAAGCGCTCGCGGGGCCAGACGATCTGCACCACGGCGCCGTGATCGGGGAAGGTGCGATTGGTAAACGACACCTTGGCGCCGGTCCGTTCCAGCAGCGTCCTTGCGATGAAAACGCCCAGACCCAAGCCTCCACGGGCGTTTTGGGCCTCATCTGCGCCCCGGCGGCGTGACAAATACGGCTCGCCGATCCGCTTCAGCATATCAGGCGCGATGCCGGGGCCGTCGTCGGAAACGACGATCTCGATGGTTTCAGCGTTCCACCACGCGTTCACCTCGACGGTCTGGTGCGCGAAATCGACCGCATTTTCGAGAATGTTTCCGACGCCATAGAGGATCGCGGGATTGCGTGCCGCGACCGGTTCACTCGTTGCTGCGACAGCAAGCCGCACCTTGATGTTGATGCCAAAATCGCGATGCGGTGCCACCGCCTCCTCGATCAGGGTCGACAGCTTCATGGTGTCGAACGGCGCGCCGCTCGAGGAGAGTTGCGCGATCTTGCTCAGGATGTCGCGGCAGCGCTGCGCCTGTTCCCGCACCGTCTTCAGGTCGCCGGTGATGGCCGGGTCATGCACCGTCTTCTCGAGCTCGCGCGAGATCAGGAAGATCGTCGACAGCGGCGTGCCGAGCTCGTGGGCCGCTGCTGCGGCGAGGCCGTCGAGCTGGGTCAGATGCTGCTCGCGCGTCAGCACCAGTTCGGTCGCGGCGAGCGCATCGGAGAGCTGGCGCGCTTCCTCGGTCACCTGGAACGCGTAAAGGCTGGTGACGCCGATCGCGAGCAGGATCGAGAGCCAGACGCCGATCAGATAGATCGGCGGCAGCACCAGCGGATCGTCGCCATCCCAAGGCAATGGCAGATGGTAGAAGAACAGCGCCGAGGCACAGGCGACCGCAAGGCAGCCGAGCGCGATCGTCAGCCGGATCGGCAGCACCGTGGCCGAGATCAGGACCGGGGCCAGGAACAGGAACGAGAACGGGTTCTGCAGCCCGCCGGTGAAGTACAGGAGCCCACCGAGCTCGACGATGTTGAAGGCGAGCAGGGCCGCGGCATAGGCCGGCTCCAGCCGCTGCATCGGGTTGAACGCGATCTGCAGCGCCAGATTGAGCAGCGCCGAGAATGTCACGATGGTGACGCAGGGGACGATCGGAACGTCGAATTCCAGTCCCTGGGCGACGATGAAGATCGCGACCAGCTGGCCGAGCGCGGCGAGCCAGCGCAGCCGCAGGATCGTATCGAGGCGGACATAGCGGCGAGGCTGGCGGAAATCGGAAGCGAAGTCGGTCATCTCGGGACCTTAGCTGTGCCGTGGGCGGCGCACAAATTCGCGACTTAGCGCAACGACGCGGGGCAAGCCTTGCGCTTATTGTCGCAATGGCTCAATGAACGGCCAGATGCAACAGAGCGAGACAAGTCAGGGGCAACCGCCCACGGCTCATGAAGCGCCCGCGGCTGAACAGGGCAGATCGGCCGCGATCGAGGTCGCGCATCTGGTCAAGGTCTACAAGACCACCCGCGCGGTCGACGGCATTTCCTTCCGCATCACGCGCGGCAGCATCACCGGCCTGCTCGGCGGCAACGGCGCCGGCAAGACCACGACGATCGCGATGATCATGGGGCTGGTGCTGCCAACCTCGGGCAGCGTCGAAGTGCTCGGCGCGAAAATTCCCGAGCAGCGCTATGACGTGCTGGGCCGGATGAATTTCGAGAGCCCCTATGTCGACATGCCGATGCGGCTCACGGTGCGGCAGAACCTGACCATCTTCGGGCGCCTCTATGCCGTGAAGCATTTGCGCGAGCGGATCGACCAGCTCGCCGCCGATCTTGATCTCACCGAATTCCTCGACCGTTCCAACGGCAAGCTGTCCGCCGGGCAGAAGACCCGCGTCGCGCTGGCCAAGGCGCTGATCAATGAGCCTGACCTCTTGCTGCTTGACGAGCCGACCGCCTCGCTCGACCCGGATACCGCCGACTGGGTGCGGCAGCATCTCGAGACCTACCGCAAGACCCATAACGCGACCATCCTGCTGGCGTCGCACAACATGCTGGAGGTCGAGCGTCTCTGCGACCGCGTCATCATCATGAAACGCGGCAAGATCCAGGACGACGACAGCCCCGACAGGATCATGGCGCGCTACAACCGCGACACGCTGGAAGAGGTGTTCCTCGACGTCGCGCGCGGCCGGGTCCGGGAGGGCGCGCCATGAGCGAACTCGTCAGCCATCACCAGCGCGGGATTTCATTGCAACGCATCAATGCGATGGTGCTGCGCTATTGGTATCTGTTGATGTCGTCATGGCCGCGGCTGCTGGAGCTGGTCTACTGGCCGGCATTGCAGATCATCACCTGGGGCTTCCTGCAGAATTACATCTCGCAGTCATCCGGCTTCTTCGCCAAGGCCGGCGGCACGCTGATCGGCGCCGTGATCCTGTGGGACATCCTGTTCCGCGGCCAGCTCGGTTTCTCCATCTCGTTCCTGGAGGAGATGTGGGCGCGCAATCTCGGCAACCTGATGATGAGCCCGCTGAAGCCGATCGAATTCCTGCTCTCGCTGATGATCATGAGCCTGATCCGGCTCGCCATCGGCGTGATCCCGATGACGCTGCTGGCGCTGTTCTTCTTCGGCTTCAACTTCTACGCCATCGGGCTGCCGCTGATCGCGTTCTTCTGCAACCTGATCTTCACCAGCTGGTCGGTCGGCGTGTTCGCCTCCGGCCTCGTGCTGCGCAACGGGCTCGGCGCGGAAAGCATCGTCTGGACGCTGATGTTCGCGGTGATGCCGCTGGCCTGCATCTACTATCCGGTCGAGGTGCTGCCGGGCTGGCTGCAAGTCGTCGCCTGGACGTTGCCGCCGACCTATGTGTTCGAAGGCATGCGCTCGCTCTTGATCGATCACGTCTTCCGCGCCGACCTGATGGCGTGGGCGCTGGTCATCAACGCGATGCTGTTCGCTGCCTCTTTTGCGACCTTCCTTGCCCTTTTGCAGAGCGCCAAGCACAACGGATCGCTGCTGTCAGGTGGTGAATAAATGTCACTTTCCCGAGGAATCTCGGTGTATTAGCCGGATAGTGCCCCTAAATTCCGTGAGCGGCGGATTGACGCATTGTTACGCATTCGTCAGGATGCTGCGGCGCAAAACAGGGGTCTGGAAATATTATGCCCATCGGTGAATTTGGCGGTGCCCCGCCACTAGTGGCGGAAGGCGGTCCGGCTCTCACGACGCCGCTGTACTGGATGTACGAAATGGCACAGGCGTCGCTCAATCCGGCGCGCGCGGTGACCGACGCCACCAAGATCCTGTTTCAGAACCCGCTCAATCCGTGGACCCACACCCAGCTCGGCAAATCGATCGCGGCCAGCTGTGAGCTGTTCGAGCGCACCACGCGCCGCTACGGCAAGCCCGACTGGAACCTGCCGACGACCGAGGTCAACGGCATCCGCACGCCGGTCGAGGTTCGCTCGATCTGGGAGAAGCCGTTCTGCCGCCTGCTGCATTTCGATCGCAAGCTGACGCGTCCGCTGCGCTCGCCGCAGCCGCGCGTGCTGATCGTGGCGCCGATGTCGGGCCATTATGCGACGTTGCTGCGTGGCACGGTCGAGGCGTTCCTGCCGACGCATGAGGTTTACATCACCGACTGGGCGGACGCGCGCATGGTGCCGCTTGCGGCCGGCCGGTTCGATCTCGACGACTACGTCGATTACCTGATCGAGATGCTGCACGCGCTCGGCGGCAACATGCACGTGATTGCGGTGTGCCAGCCCTCGGTGCCGGTCGTTGCGGCCGTCTCCGTCATGGAAGCCAACCACGATCCGTTCGTGCCGTTGTCGATGACACTGATGGGCGGCCCGATCGACACCAGGCGCAATCCGACCGCGGTCAACAACCTCGCCGAAGAGCGCGGCATCGAATGGTTCCGCAACAATGTCATCACCAAGGTGCCGTTCCCGCATCCCGGCGTGATGCGCGACGTCTATCCGGGCTTCCTGCAGCTCAACGGCTTCATCAGCATGAACCTGGATCGGCACATGGACGCGCACAAAGCGCTGTTCGCCAATCTGGTGAAGGGTGACGGCGACCTCGTCGACAAGCACCGCGAATTCTATGACGAATATCTCGCCGTGATGGACCTCACAGCGGAGTATTACCTGCAGACCGTCGACCTCGTGTTCGTCAAGCACGCGCTGCCGAAGGGCGAGATGACCCATCGCGGCAAGCCGGTCGATCCCTCGAAGATCCGCCGCGTCGCGCTGATGACGGTGGAAGGCGAGAAGGACGACATCTCCGGCCTCGGCCAGACCGAAGCGACGCACGCGCTCTGCACCGCCATCCCGAACCATCGCCGCGTGCACTATGTGCAGAAGGGCGTCGGGCACTACGGCGTGTTCAACGGCTCGCGTTTCCGCTCCGAAATCGTGCCGCGGATCTCCGATTTCATGGTTTCGGCGGCCAATACGCGGCTTTCTTTGGTCGCCGCGGCCGAATAGGTATCGCCCCGGCCGCGATTTTCGCGGTCGCGCAAGTCACTGATTTAACTAAAAGAATCTCAAATCAGGCGTGGCTCAAGGGATGAATATGGTTTCATCCTATGGGCCTTGCTTGCGAGCCTGATTCATCAGAAAAATTCCGGTTCCGACCCCTGCCGGTAGAGGTCAATTAACGGCCAGCCCCTGTATATTGGGCAAATGATTTGTTTTTGCGCCGAGCGCTTTCCCTGGCGGCGGATATGGCAAAGTTCGGGCGAACTCCTGCTCCCCGGACTCTCAGAAATGGCTACTCGCGCGCTCCTTTATCGGCGGCCTGCCGAACCCGCGACCGTATTGGTCAGACACGGCTCCCAGTTCTTCACCGTCAGGCTGCGACGGCACAGGCGCGCGCGCCGCTATACGCTCAGGATACATCCGACCGATCGTGAAGCGATCCTGACGATGCCGCCGCGCGGCACGATTGTCGAAGCCAAGGAGTTCGCCAATCTCCATGGCGGCTGGATCGCCGCCCGTCTCGGCCGCTTGCCGAAGGCCGCACCGTTCCAGCCCGGCACGGTGGTGCCGCTGCGCGGCGTGCCGCATCGGCTGGTGCATCGCTCGGGCGAGCGCGGCACGGTGTGGACCGAGACGCGCGACAGCGGAGAGAAGATCCTGTGCGTCGCCGGCGGCGTCGAGCACATGGATCGCCGGGTGCATGACTTCCTCAAGCGCGAGGCGCGCAAGGATCTGCAGAAGTCAGCGCAGCTGCACGCCGCGGAACTCGGCGTGCGGGTCCGCCGGATCTCGATCCGCGATCAGTCCAGCCGCTGGGGCTCGTGCACCTCGGCCGGTTCGCTGTCGTTCTCGTGGCGGCTGATTCTGGCACCGCCCTTCGTGCTCGATTACCTCGCCGCGCACGAGGTCGCCCATCTCGTCGAGATGAACCACTCGGCGCGGTTCTGGCGGGTGGTCGACAAAGTCTGCGCCTCGGTCACGCGCGCCAAGAACTGGCTCGACACCCACGGCAACGACCTGCACCGCTACGGGATTCAGGAGTAGGCGACGCTGTCTCCGCCACCTTTGCTGTCATCGCCCGCGAGCGGGCGATCCAGTATTCCAGAGGCATTTGTCATTGAGCCGATAGGCCGCGGCGTACTGGATCCCCGCATTCGCGGGGATGACAGTTGAAGTTGGGGGCGGCCGGCCCGTTACCCCATCTACGCGGCAATGACGTGGTTGCACCTATCGAAACAACCGATCGGCCAGCCAGCCATCCAGTCCCGCCGCAGCCTCCGGCCGCGCGTTCGGGTTGGGTGGCACTGACGCGCGTGCCGGCGTCGGCGGGGGCGGGCGATAATAGCCGCCGCCGGATGGGACCGGCGCGGGCGGCGGTGCCTGCGTCTGCGGTTGGATCTGCATCGGTCCCGACGGCGCGGTGATCTGCGACGAAATCTGCATCAGGTTCGCCGGCGCCCAACTGCCTTGCGAGTTCGGGATTGCCGCGACCGGCACGCCCTGAAGCGCTGATTTCATGAAGCGGGTCCACACTTCGACCGGCAGGCCGCCGCCGGTTGCCTTCTTGGTCGGCGAATTGTCGTCATTGCCGAGCCAGACGCCGGTGACGAGCTTGGCGGTGTAGCCGATGAACCAGGCGTCGCGGTAATCCTGGCTGGTGCCGGTCTTGCCGGCGGCGGTCCAGCCGGGGATCTCCGCCTTGCGCGCAGTGCCTGAGATCAGCGTCTCACGCATCATGCTGTTCATCATTGCATCATAGCGCGGCTCGATCACCTGGTTGGGCGGATCGGCCGGGCGGTCATAGAGCAGCTTGCCCGTGCTGGTGCGGATCTTGGTCACCACATGCGGCGAGACGCTGTAGCCGCCATTGGCGAACGGCGCATAGGCGCCGACCAGCTCGATCACGGACACTTCCGAAGTGCCGAGCGCGATCGAGACGTTGGGCTCGAGCTTCGAGGAGATGCCAAGCCGGTGCGCGGTGCGCACCACGTTCTTGGCGCCGACCTCGACGCCGAGCCGCACTGCGACCGTGTTCAGCGACATCGCCAGCGCCTGGGTCAACGTCACCGAGCCGAAATATTCGTGGGTGTAGTTCTCCGGCTTCCAGCCCTTGATGTCGAGCGGCGCGTCGGTGCGGATCGTGTCCGGCGTCAGCCCTGCTTCGACCGCGGTGAGATAGACGAACGGCTTGAACGCCGAGCCCGGCTGCCGCTTCGCGGTGACCGCGCGATTGTACTGGCTCTCGGCATAGTTCCGGCCGCCGACCATGGCGCGCACCGCGCCGTCGGGCGTCATCGCCACCAGCGCGCCCTGGCTGACATTGAACTTAACGCTCTTGGCGGCGAGTTCGTCGATGACGGCGGCTTCCGCCACGTTCTGCAGCTTCGGATCGATCGTGGTCTGCACCACGATGTCCTGGTCGATCTGGCCGACCAGATCGTCGAGCACTTCGCCGATCCAGTCGGCGACGTAGTTCACGGTGCCGGCACCGGCCGGCTTCACCGCGATCGAGGGCTGGCCGATCGAGGCCTTGGCTTGCGCTTCGGTGATGAACTTGGCGTCGGCCATCGCCGCGAGCACGATTTGCGCGCGCTGCTCCGCGCCCTCAGGGTTGCGGTTCGGCGCCAGTCGCGACGGCGACTTGACGAGGCCCGCGAGCATCGCGGCTTCCGGCAGCGTCACGTTCTTCGCCGACTTGCCGAAATAGCGCTGCGCGGCGGCCTCGACACCATAGGCGCCGGAACCGAAATAGACGCGGTTGAGGTAGAGCTCGAGGATCTCGTTCTTGGAATGCTTGCGTTCGAGCCACAGCGCGAGCTCGGCCTCCTGCAGCTTGCGCTGCATGGTGCGCTCCTGGGTCAGGAACAGGTTCTTGGCGAGCTGCTGCGTCAAGGTCGAGCCGCCCTGCGAGACGCCACGATGCAGGATGTTGGTCACCGCGGCGCGCAGGATGCCGACCGGGTCCACGCCGTAATGCGAATAGAAGCGGCGATCTTCAATGGCGATGAACGCCTTCGGCAGATAGGGCGGCAGATCCTTCAACGCGATGTTGGCGCCGGCCATTTCGCCGCGCTGAGCCAGCACTGAGCCGTCGATGCCGACGATCTGGATGGTCGGCGGGCGCTTGGGAATTTCCAGTGACTGGATCGGCGGCAGATGCGCGCCGACCCACACCACGACACCGATCACCGCAATGCCGGCCCACAAGCCGAGCACCGCGGTCCAATAGAACAGCCTGCCGATGCCGAAGCCGCGCGACTTGCTCCGCCGCTTGCTGCCGCTGCGCGACGGGCGCGGCTTCTCGCTACCGGAATCGCCGCTCTTGTCACCGCTCTTGGACTTGGATTTGGCGGGTTTGTCGTCGCCGCCGCCGGGAATGCGATCGGACGGCGACAGTCTGAGGTCGGCAAGCGCGGCCGGAAGCCCGAACAGCGGCTCCTTGCGCGCACCGCCTTTTTTACGTCCCCACGCCATCCGCAACGCTCACACCCTGACCGCGGGCACGCTAGCGTTCCCGGTTTAAGGGGCGGTTACGCAAAGCTTAACGGGGGATTAGGAGGTGAGGCGGCGCGTTGCTAAATAAGGATGGAACAAAGAAACAGGGAGCACCGCATGGGCCATATCGATCCGACCAAAGAAGTGTTTGCGCAATTCCGGGACAACAACCGGCCGGGCCCGATCCACATGCTCAATCTGGTGCGCCTGCGTGAATGGGCCGCCTATCCCGACGGCCGCAAGGCGACCGGCGCCGAAGCCTATGCCGCCTATGGTCGCGAGAGCGGCCCGGTGTTCGAACGGCTCGGCGGCCGCATCGTCTGGCAGGGCCGCTTCGAGCTGATGCTGATCGGTCCGCAGGAGGAGCGCTGGGATCATTGCTTCATCGCCGAATACCCAAGCGTCGAAGCCTTCGTCGAAATGATCCGCGACCCCGTCTATCGCGAGGCGGTGAAGCACCGCCAGGCCGGCGTCGAGGATTCGCGGCTGATCCGCCACGCGATGCTGCCGGTCGGGAAGACGTTTGGCGAGATTCCGAAGTAGCGCAGCGAAGCGCAATGGAAGCCCCGTCATCCTGAGGCGCGAGCCTTGCGGTGCGCTTGCACCGCTGGGCGAGCCTCGAAGGATGCACGGCCTCACTGGTGGCCGTCGACCCTTCGAGACGCGCGCAAGAGCGCGCTCCTCAGGGTGACGGGGAGAGATGGTACGGAACGAACAACAAAATCGGCGGCCCGGAGGCCGCCGATTGCATCTCGAACCTGCGCGAAGCGTTAGCCCGTTGGGCCGGCGTCCTCGAGGATCGGGCCGAACAGCTCCCAGCGCTCGCCGTTGAACTTCATCATCTGCAGCTGCTTGTTGACGCGGTAGTCGTCTGGCGTGGTGTTGCCCTTGATACCGGGCAGCGCGAGGTCGAGCTCGACATTCTTCAGGTTGGTCGCCTGCTTCAGCACGTTCTCGCGGGTCAGGTCGTCGCCGCACTGCTTGAGCACGTGAACCAACAGCTGCGCAGTGGAATAGCCGTAGCCGTTGAAGCTCGAATCCTTATCGCCGTCCGGATAGTATTTCGCCATCATGTCGAAGTAGCGCTTCATGCCCGGATCGTCCTTCCAGGTCGGATCGAGCGGGTCCTTGCCGTAGCTGACGCTGATCACGCCCTTGGAGGCCTCGAGTCCGGCCGGCTTCATCACCGCGCCGACCGATGTGGCGTTGATGTCGAGAATGTGCACCGGCTTCCAGCCGAGTTCGGCGATCTTCTTGATCGCCTGCGCCGCCTGCTTCGGCGTCGAGGCCGAGAAGAACAGGTCCGCGCCGGCATCCTTGATCTTGAGGATCTGCGAATCGATGGTCGGGTCGGAGACCTCATAGGAGGCTTCGGCCACGATCATCTTCGCCGCCTTGTCGCCGAGGCCGGCCTTGATGCCGTTCAGATAGTCCTTGCCGAGGTCGTCGTTCTGATAGAGCACGCCGATCTTGGCGTTCGGATACTCCTTCAGGATGTACTGGCCGTAGATGCGGCCTTCGCTGAAATAGTTCGGGTTGAAGCCGAGCGTCCAGGGGAAGTTCTTCGGGTCGGTGAACTTCGAGGCGCCGGTGGCGGCGAACAGCTGCGGCACCTTCTTGCCGTTGAGATATTTCTGTACGGCGGCGTTCGACGGCGTGCCGATGATCTGGAAGGTCAGCAGCACCTCGTCGCTCTCGACGAGCTTGCGCACCTGCTCGACCGCTTTCGGCGGCGAATAGGCGTCGTCATACTGGATCAGGTTGATCTTGCGGCCGTTCACGCCGCCCTGGTCGTTGATCATCTTGATGTAGGCGGCCTGGGCCTTGCCGATGGTGGCGTAGGCAGAGGCCGGGCCACTGAAGGGTACGGTCTGGCCGACCTTGATCTCGGTATCGCTCGCGCCGGTGTCGTATTTCTTCTGCGCGGAGGCCGACGTTACAGACAGCGCGACTGCAAGCGCCGTTCCCGTGACCAGACGTAAAATACCGTTCCTCATCATGCTGTTTCCCTCACGTGACTGATGGTTGGCCGATGATCTTGTCCGCGGGTTCAAGTCCCGCGGTCGCCATCGCTTGCGCCGGATACTGGCGGAACGCTTGCTGCAACGCAAGACGAGCGGCGCCGAAAAGGTGAGCGATTTCAGTCAACGAAAGTAGGGGGCGATGCGGAAAGGCGGGTGGGCCGCGGAGAAGCGCTGCGCCGGCTTTTGTCCGGTCTCTTGCTTACCTCTCCCGCTTGCGGGGGAGGTCGGATTGCATCGAAGATGCAATCCGGGTGGGGGCTCTCTCCGCCACGTGACTCGTGGAGAGACCCCCACCCCAACCCTCCCCCGCAAGCGGGAGAGGGAGTGGAGCCTCGATGCGGCGCGACCTAACCCGCCGGTCCGGTGTCCTCGATGATCGGGCCGAACAGCTCCCAGCGCTCGCCGTTAAACTTCATCATCTGCATCTGCTTGTTGATGCGATAGTCGTTCGGTCCGGTCGTGATCGACATGCCCGGCAGCGCGAGGCTCGGCACGAACTTCTTCAGGCTGGTCACCTGCTTCATCAGGTTCTCGCGGGTGAGGTCGTCGCCGCACTGTTTCAGCACCTGGATCAAAAGCTCGGCCGTCGAGTAGCCGTAGGTGTTGACGGTGTTGAGCTTGTCGCCCTCCGGATAATACTTGTCCATGAAGGCGAAATAGGCCTTCACGCCGGGATCGTCCTTCCACTGCGGATCGGCGGGGTCCTTGCCGTAGTTGGTCGAGATGATGCCCTTGGAGATGTCGAGGCCCGCGGGCTTCAGCGTCGCCGACACCGGGCTCGCATTGATGTCGAGGATGTGCACCGGGGTCCAGTTGAGGTCGGCGATCTTGCGGATCGCTTGCGCCGCGAATTTCGGCGTCGAGGGGTCATAGATCAGATCGGCGCCGGAGGCCCTCAGCTTGACGATCTGGGAATCCACCGTCGGGTCGGTCAGCTCATAGGAGACCTCGGCGACGATCATGCTGGCGGCCTTGTCGCCGAGCCCGCTCTTCAGGCCGGTGATGTAGTCGCGGCCGAGATCGTCGTTCTGGTAGAAGATACCGATCTTGGCGTTGGGGTGATTGGCCAGGATGTATTTGGCGTAGATGCGTCCCTCGGACTGGTAGTTCGGGTTGAACGCGATGGTCCACGGCGCATTCTGCGGATCGGAGAAGCGCGAGGCGCCGGTGGAGGCGAGCAGCTGTGGCACCTTCTTGGTATTCAGATATTTCTGCACGGCGGCATTTGAGGGCGTGCCGATGATCTGGAAGGTGAACAGCACCTCGTCGCCCTCGACCAGCTTGCGCACCTGCTCGACCGCCTTCGGCGGCGAATAGGCATCGTCATACTGGATCAGGTTGAGCTTGCGGCCGTTGATGCCGCCCTGATCGTTGATCATCTTGAGGTAGGCCGCCTGGGTCTTGCCGATGCCGGCATAGGCGGATGCGGGGCCCGAGAACGGCACGGTCTGGCCGATCTTGATCTCGGTGTCGGTCGCGCCGATGTCGTATTTCTTCTGCGCGGCGGCCGATGTAACCGACAACGCGATGGCAAGCGCTGTCGCAGCGAGCAATTGCACGCTCCTCATGTCCGTGACCTCCCATGTTGCCGGTGATCTTGTCCGCAAGCCTCGAGCCGGCGGATGTCACCGTTATCAGGGATGATGGAGGAAGCGTGGTTGCATTGCAAGGCGATGCGCCCTGCGCGCAGTGTCGCGTTTGAGCATGATCCGGAAAAGCGTGAAGCGGTTTTCCGAGGGGATCATGCTCAAGAAAACAAAAGCGCGCCCGCGCCTTAAGCGAGCCAGAGCTGGATCAGCGCCAGCGCCGCAGGTGTCGCCTGCACATAAAGGATACGCCGGCTCACGGTGGCGGCGCCGTAGACGCCGGCGACGATCACGCAGAGCAGGAAGAATGTCTTGATCTGGAACGCGAAGGCCGGATTGCCGTGCACCAGGCCCCAGATCAGTCCGGCGGCGAGGAAGCCGTTATAGAGCCCCTGATTGGCGGCGAGCACGGCCGAGTCGGTCGCCTTCTCGATCGAGTTGCGAAAGGTCTTCAAGCCCACCGGCTTGGTCCACAGGAACATCTCGAGCACAAGGAAATAGATGTGCAGCATGGCCACCACCGCGACCAGAACATTGCCAAGCCAAAGCATGATGCGGTCCCCCTTAACCGGAATTCGGGTGGACGCTAGCACGCGGGCGGTGAATTGTATGCCGAGCGACCTGTTTCCGAGCGATGACCATGGCCGACCGCAAGACTGCACAGAGCTTCAACCTCGACCGCCTCAAGACCCCGATCGGTACCGCGCTGCTGGTGACCGATGACGACGGCGTGCTGCGCGCGCTCGACTGGGACGACTATGAAGGACGCATGCTCGACCTGCTGCGGCTGCATTATGGCGCGGTGACGCTGCGGGACGGCCGCGCGCCGGCCGCGATGCGCGAGGCGCTAGCCGATTACTTCAAGGGCGATCTCGATCGGCTCGCGGATGTCGAATGGCGCGTCGCCGGCACGCCGTTCCAGCAGAAGGTGTGGCACGCGCTGCCGAAAATTGCGCCGGGCACCACCATGAGCTACGGCGCGCTGGCGGCGAAACTGAAAGTGCCGAACGCGATGCGTGCGGTCGGCCACGCCAACGGCTCGAACCCGATCAGCGTCGTCGTGCCCTGCCACCGCCTGATCGGCGCCAACGGCTCACTGGTCAAATATGGCGGTGGGCTGGAGCGCAAGCGCTGGCTGCTGCGGCACGAGGGCGTGGAGATATAGCGGCGTACGTTCGCGGATAGTTCGTCGTCCAGCGGACCCTGTCCCGTCATCCCCGCGCAAAGGCTTCGCCTTTGTCGCTGGAGGAGCGCGAAGCGCGTCTCGAAGGATGCACGGCCCGCATATCTCGGCGCGCTCCGATTCTCTCGCGGCGGGAGCGTGGCTGTTGATCCTTCGAGACGGCCGCTCCGCGGCCTCCTCAGGATGACGGGGAGGGGTTACTCTGCGTCGATGAGCCAGTCGGCTGATCGTGCGCCAATCCGACTAAATCAGTGCTTCCTTCTTCGCCTGGGACGGTCCGTGTAGCTGCGGACTAAGCACGGAGCAAACTTCGCCGTGGTCAATGGACGAATTTCATCAGCCGCCTGAGGCGATCAATCGAGATCTTCGCTCGGCATGTTTCGCAGATCGCGCACGATGTAGAGGAAGACAATGAGCGAGGGCACCCATGCGAGTATCGCTCCTACCAGCATCGCATCGACTGTCGTCATGGGGCCTCCTTTGAGCGTCGTTAATTCTCGCCGTCAGACCAATTTCCTCGCCGGGCCGCGGCTGCCGGAGAAGGGATAGAGCCACTTCCAATAGGCCTTGTTGCGCTCCAATTGCTGTTTGTAGATCTCGCGGCACTTCACGGAGCAGAACTGCTCGAAATGCCAGCTGTGCCGGATCAGCCCGAACGGGCGCCTGCACCCCGGATTCCCGCAACGGCCGGTCATGACGCGGCCTCCGCATTCGCACGCCAAAGCCAGCGAGTGAATTCCTCCTGAGCTTTGTGCAGGCAGAGGCGTCCGCAGTAGCGTTCGCCCGCCGGGTTTCGCAAACTGATGATCTTGGGCTCTTCGCTGTCACACTGGGCGCAGCGCGGTTCCGCTCGCATGGCGACCTCCTTCCGAGGAATTGCCATTTGCCAATCAGAATGTCTGATGCTGTCTCTGATGCTGTCCTGGCCGTCGATCTTCGCGAAGGACGACGGTGCGCAATCTCGCGCCACCATCGTCCAGGCGCAACTTGTCCTGATGTTTGGCGGCATCATCCTTGCGTATGTCTGATGTGAACTCATTCGCCGGGTGCGCTTCCGTTCTGCGCCAGGGCCGTATCGAGGCATTTGATCAGGACGTCGCCGTCGAAGGGCTTGCTCAGAAAGCAGATCGCTCCCGCCCTCAGGGCCCGGGCGCGATCGCTTTCGACGGAGAAGGCGGTGACGAAAATGAACGGAAAGCGCCGTCCGCTGGCGATCAAATGGCTCTGCAGGTCGAGCCCGCTCATGGCCGGCATCCGGACGTCCGCTATCACACAGGATGTCTCATTCAGGTGGGGCGAGTGCAGGAATTCCTCAGCCGACGCGTAGGTCTCGACTGCGTAGCCGAGCGACCTGACGAGATTGTGGGTCGCGGTGCGAACCGACATGTCGTCGTCGATGATGGATATCATTGGCGGGTGGGACAAGGAGGTCCTTCCTGGGGACGGCCAGAACGGGCTTTGGTCTGTGCGCGGACGCCGGGGCACAGTGCGTCGCCAGTCGGGATCGGAGAATCATACTTAGGTTTGCGGCCCGCCGGATGCCGGTCCGATCCGGAGGATCTGCGCCATTTTGACCAGATCCGGCAGCGATTTCGCCGCCATTTTCCGCATGATGTGGCCGCGGTGTATCTTCACCGTGATCTCCGCCACCCCGATTTCGGCGGCGACCTGCTTGTTCATCAGCCCTGCGGTGACGAGGGTCATGATCTGGCGCTCGCGGGCGGTCAAGGTCGCGAAGGCTGCGCGCAGGTGTGCAAGGGCCTTGGCCTCATCGCGACGATTTCGGTCGCGCTCGATCGCTGTCGTGACGGCATCCAGCATGTCCTGGTCGCGGAACGGCTTGGTCAGGAAGTCGACCGCTCCGGCCTTCATGGCCCTGACCGTCATCGGGATATCGCCATGGCCGGTCATGAAGATGATCGGGATATGGATGTCGGCCTTGGCCAGCTCGGCCTGAAAGTCGAGGCCGCTCAGCCGGGGCAGCCTGATGTCCAGGATCAGGCAGCTCGGGACATCCGGCGGCTTGTGCTGGAGAAATTCATGGGCCGATCCGAACACTTCGGTCCGCAGCCCGACCGACCGGAAAAGATTGCTCAGCGAGTCCCGCACCGACGGGTCGTCGTCGACGACGAAGACGGCCGGATCCCCGGCGCTTGCGTGAGTGGGAGGTGATGCCGCGGGTCCGGTCACCATGCATGATCCTCTTCACGCAATGGCAAGGTGAACTGGAATGCCGCGCCGGGGCCGGTATTTCCGGCCACGGACAGGCGACCCCGGTGAGCTTCGACGATCGAGCGGCAGATCGACAAGCCCATTCCCATGCCGCTGGCCTTGGTGGTGTAGAAGGCGTCGAACAGCCGGTCGGCATTCTCGGTTGTTATCCCGACGCCACAGTCGGTGACCGTGACCAGGATTTGCCCGGCATCGTCATGCTTGGCGGGGTCGATGCGTGTGCGGATCACGAGTTCGCGCGGCCGGTCCGTGACCGGCTGCATCGCCTCGATGCCGTTGAGGACCAGGTTGAGGATGACTTGCTGCAGTTGGATACGGTCGGCGATAACAGGCGGGAGCGCGGGAGCGAGATCCAGCTGCAGGGAAATCAGGTGGCTCTGCAGTTCATGCTGCACCAGGCCGATCACCTCGTTGATGGCTGCATTGATGTCGAGCGGCGCCTTCTGATCGGTCGTCTTGTTCACCAGGGCGCGGACGCGCTGGATGACCTCGCCCGCCCGGTTGCCGTCGCTGATGATCGACCTGACCGCCCCGCGGGCTTCGTTCAGATCGGGAGCCGCCCGGTTGAGCCACCGCAGGCATGCCGCGGCATTGGTGACCACGGCGGCAAGCGGCTGGTTCACTTCATGGGCGATCGATGCCGCGAGCTCGCCGAGCGCCGTCACGCGCGTGACGTGCGCGAGGTTCATCTGCGCTTCATGCAGTTCCGACTCGGCCCGCTTGCGGGCCGTCACGTCGGTGACCGCTCCGATGAATTCGGTGTCGCCCGAGATGTTGGTCACCGCATGCGCCCGGGCGTGGACATATTTGATCGCCCCATTGGGCATCAGCAATCGGTAGCCGTGCTCGAAGTCCTTGCCGTCGACCGAGGCACGGTCGATGGTCCGTTGCACGCGGGCGCGATCGTCCGGATGGACGCGTTGCAGGACCGTGCCATGCTTGATGCAAGGAGCCTTGTCGAATTCGAAGATCCTGAACGTTTCTTCCGACCAGATCATCTCGCCGTTGGCGACGTGCCAGCCAAAGCTGCCGGTGTGACTCAATCGCTGGGCTTCGGTCAGGTACATTTCACTCTGCTGCAGCGCATTCTCAGCCTGCTTGCGCTCGGTAATATCCTCGCATGCGATCAGGACGATCAACTGATCGCCCAGCCGCCGCACGGCCTTGGCATTCTCACGAACCCAAAGCCTTGAACCGTCCTTGCGGACCTTCCGGATTTCCCAGCCTTGGGTTTGGCCGATGTTGTCGAGGCATGCCGCGACGTTGCGCTGAACCATATCTCGGTCTTCGGCCGCAAAGACCCGCAGCACGGATTGTCCGAGCAATTCGTCGACGGTGTAGCCGAGTTGTGCCGCGCCGAACGTGTTGACCGACAGGACGAGGCCCGTTGCGTCAACCATGAAGTACATGACCGGGTTGTGCTCGAACACCTCCTTCCATTGCGCTTCGCTGTTGCGCAGCGCCTCGATCGCCCGCTCTTCGCTGCTGGCCCGGCCGCGCAACGCGGCTTCCATCTGCCTTTGGGTGCGGCCCACCACACGCATCATCAGCAATGCAGCGGCGAGCGCGGCGATGAGCGCCGCCAGGGCAGCCAGATGAGCGGTCGCCGCAGGCTCCGGACCAAGCAACAGCCCAGCGCAGGTTCCCGCCCAAGCCAGCACCATGCCGCCGAGCAGCCATTGCTCGGTCGACCAGGGCTTCGTGGTCGGATTGCGCATCATCGGCAGCACCAGCAGTTGGCCGTCCAGCACTTGGCCATCATGGGCCGCGCTGCGTCGCTAGGTGACCGCTATCATCAGCGGCGACAACGTCGCCCTCCCAACAGGCCGGACCTTAGCAGCTTTCTCGTCGTCCGGACGAGATCATGCGGGCCTGTGGCAATCCGCCCGCGCGCGTGGAGTCGCGCGGAAAGCGAAACCACCCGATACGCTCAGGTTCAGGTTGCGGCTAAACCTAAGTATGTTGTCCCCATCCCAATGTAACGGCCGGATCAACCTCCGTTCAATGGCGTGTTTCCTCCCGGCGACTACGCTCATTGGGTAACTCGATAACAGTAGGCATCCCGGATTCAGCAGTCGCCGATCAGAGATCTGGAGGTTGAAATTGCCGAACGCTCGCCTGCATTTGATCCTTTGCTCCGATGACATCGCGCACGAGACGCGGGGTCAGAGACGCGACCGCAGCTTCCAGCCTGCCGTGATCGACGGTGGCAAGCAAGCAGCGAGCGTGCCGGCCGACAACCCTTGGGCCAACGATTGGATCGATCTGCTCGACGTCTTCGATTTTGGCGTTGTGGTCTGTCATGCCAGCTACCTGGCCTTGCTGGGGGCGAGCCTGGCGGCGCTGCAGCCGCAATCAGACATGTGAGATCCAGGGCGGTTGCCCGCCCTAGACTCTAAGTCCGGCAGGCTGCCGGGACCGACGCGCTGGCTGCTCACGCCTGGGTCGCGCAAAACGGGTCCGATAACAGCCTCCGTGAGAGCCCGGAATCCATTCCCCGACTAGCCCCGGCCCTGATGGATTCCGGGCTCAGTTCCATACATCGTCATTCCGGGCTCGCGAAGCGAGAACCCGGAATCCATTTCAAAGCAACAACGCGGCCCGATGGATTCCGGGTTCAGCCCTGCGGGCTGCCCCGGAATGACGGATGGAGAGAGCGTGCTCTCACGCCGCCGGCTTCGCCGCCTGGTCCTCGCTCGCGAGCAGATGCAGCAGCGCGCTCTTGATCGCGGCCTGCCGGGTCGGCGCCGTGATCTGGGCGCCGAGCAGGTCGGTGACATAGAACACGTCGCGCGCGCGTTCGCCGAAAGTCGCGACATGGGCGGAGGCGATGTTGAGGTTGAGCTTCGAGATCGCGGTGGTGAGCTGATAGAGCAGGCCGGGGCGGTCGAGGCCGGAGACCTCGATCACGGTATAGCGGTCGGACCACTGGTTGTTGATGGTGACTTCAGGCTCGACGATGAACGGACGCGCCTTGCTGCGCACCGCGCGCTTCGCCACGGCCTCGGGCAGCCGCAGCTTGCCTTCCAGCACGTGCTCGATCATCTCGCCGATCCGCGTCGCGCGGCGGCCTTCATCCTCGTCGCGGTCGTATTCGCGTGAGATCGAGATGGTGTCGAGCGCGCGGCCGTCGGTCGTGGTGTAGATCTGCGCGTCGACGATGTTGGCGCCGGCAGACGCACAGGCGCCGGCGATGATCGACAGCAGCCAGGGATGGTCGGTCGCGAGAATCGTGAGCTCGGTGACGGCGCGGATCTCGTCGAAGCCGACATTGATCGCGAGCTTGTGGCCGGCCTGCTCGCTGGCGCGGATGAAGCGTGCCTGGCGGATCTTGCGTGGCAGCTCAACCTTGAGCCAGTAGGCCGGGTAGTGCCGGCCGATATAGGCGTTGAGCTCGGCCTCCGGCCATTCGGTGAAGGCGCGGCGGAATTCGGCTTGCGCCACCGCGATGCGCTGGGCGCGGTTGACCTCCGAGAAGCCGCCGGTCAGCACCGGCTCGGTCTCGTAATACAGCGTGCGCAACAGCTGCGCCTTCCAGCCGTTCCAGACGCCGGGGCCGACGCCGCGGATGTCGGCGGTGGTCAGGATCGTGAGCAGCTTCATCTGCTCGACCGACTGCACCACGGCGGCGAAATTCTCGATGGTCTTGCGGTCCGACAGGTCGCGCGATTGCGCCACCGTCGACATCGTCAGGTGCTCCTCGATCAGCCATGCCACCAACTCGGTGTCGGCCGCCGAGAAGCCGAGCCGCGGGCACAGCCGCCGCGCCACCTTGGCGCCGGCGATCGAATGATCCTCGGGGCGGCCCTTGGCGATGTCGTGCAGCAAGGTCGCGATATAGATCACCGGGCGGTGCTCGGGCTGGATCTTGCGGAACAGGTCGCTGGCGACCGTGAACTCCTCGTTGCCGCCGCGCTCGATGTCCTGAAGGAAGCCGATGCAGCGGATCAGATGCTCGTCCACCGTGTAGTGGTGGTACATGTTGAACTGCATCATCGACACGATCTTGCCGAAGGCGCGGATGAAATGGCCGAGCACGCCGGTCTCGTTCATCCGCCGCAGCACGGTCTCCGCATTGTCGGAGGTCAGGATCTCCATGAACAGGCGGTTGGCTTCGTCGTTCTCGCGCAGCTGGGTGTTGATCAGCTTCAGCGAGCGCGTCACCGTGCGCATCGCGTCGGGATGGAAGGCGAGGCTGTTCTGCTGCGCGAGGCGGAAGATCCGGATGAGATTGACCGGATCGTGCTTGAAGACGTCGGGGGCGGCGAGGTTGATGCGGTTGTTGTCGACGATGAAATCGTCGCTGCCCGCCACCCGCCGCCGCTTGGTGCCGGGCCGGAAGCGCGCCACCATCCGGCTCAGCACCGGCGCCGGCTTGTTGTGCTCCTCCTCGAGCTTGGCGCACAGGATCGCGGTGAGGTCGCCGACGTCTTTGGCGATCAGGAAGTAGTGCTTCATGAAGCGCTCGACGTCCTGCATGCCGGGATGCGAGGTATAGCCGAGGCGGACCGCGATCTCGCGCTGCATGTCGAACGACAGCCGCTCCTCGGCGCGTCCGGCGAAGAAGTGCAGGTTGCAGCGCACCGACCACAGGAAATCGGCGCAGCGGCGGAAGGTGCGGTACTCCTGTGCGTCGAACACGCCGCGTTCCAGCAGCTCATCGGTCTCGCGCACGCGGTAGACGTATTTGGCGATCCAGAACAGCGTGTGCAGGTCGCGCAGGCCGCCCTTGCCGTCCTTGACGTTGGGCTCGACCAGATAGCGCGACTGGCCGCCGCGGCGATGCCGCTCCTCGCGCTCGGCGAGTTTGGCGGTGACGAATTCCGACGCGGTGCCCTGCACCACTTCCTTGTCGAAGCGCTCGACCAGCTCGTCATAGAGCGGCTGGTCGCCGGTCAGGAAGCGCGTCTCCAGGATCGCGGTGCGGATCGTCATGTCGCCGCGCGCCTGGCGGATCGATTCATCGACCGAGCGGGTGGCGTGGCCGACCTTCAGCCCCATGTCCCAAAGGCAATAGAGAATGGCTTCGGCGACCTGCTCGCCCCAGGCGGTCTGCTTGTAGGGCAGGATGAACAACAGATCGATGTCGGATTCCGGCGCCATCAGCCCGCGGCCATAACCGCCGGTCGCGACCACGGCCATGCGCTCGGCGCCCGATGGGATTGGTGAGTGGTAGAGATGCCGGGTCGCCGCGGCGTAGAGGATGCGGATGATCTCGTCCTGCACGAAGCAGAGCCGTTCGGCGCAGCGGCGGCCGTGGCGATCCTTCAAGAGCAGCGCCTGCGCCGTGGCGCGCGCCGCGATCAGTTCGGCCTTGAGCAGCTGCGCCATCGCGGCGCGGAACTGGTCCTCGCGGCCGGCATGCTGCTCGGCGAGCGCGTTGACCGCCGCGGTGATCCGCACGGTCTCGAAACGATCATCCGCTTCAGCGCGGTCGTCGGCTACGATGCTGTCCATACGTCCATCCGATATCGGACGAAGCTGTTGCTGTCACTGACCAAAGTATAACGACAGCAGCTCCATGCTCTCTCAACGGCGCTGCGGGCAAGATCGTTCTCGCGCCATCGCGTAAAGGGTAGAGATTTTCTCGTTGACCGCAAGGCTAACTCATTGAAATAAAAGATTGTTTCTTAATCGTATCGAGGAGATCGACGAATGCAGAAATTTTCCCGGCGCGCCTTCGCTGCGCTGCTCGCGGTCTCGACATTGTTGCCCGGCGCGGCGCTTGCCGCCGACGCGCTGAAGGAGATCCGGATCGACTGGGCGACCTACAATCCGGTGTCGATGGTGCTGAAGCAGAAGGGCCTCCTGGAGAAGGAGTTCGCCAAGGACGGCATCAGCATCGTCTGGGTGCAGTCGGCCGGCTCCAACAAGGCGCTCGAATTCCTCAACGCCGGTTCGATCGATCTCGGCTCGACCGCGGGCTCGGCCGCCTTGGTCGCCAGGATCAACGGCAACCCGATCAAGTCGATCTATGTCTATTCGCGTCCCGAATGGACCGCGCTGGTCACCGGCAAGGATTCCAAGATCGCCTCCGTCGCCGACCTGAAGGGCAAGCGCGTCGCGGTGACCCGCGGGACCGATCCGCACATCTTCCTGGTCCGCGCGCTGCTCGGCGCCGGCCTTACCGAGAAGGACATCACGCCGGTGCTGCTGCAGCACGCCGACGGCAAGACCGCGCTGATCCGCGGCGACGTCGACGCCTGGGCCGGCCTCGACCCGATGATGGCGCAGGCCGAGGTCGAGGACGGCGCAAAACTGTTCTATCGCAAGGCCGACGCCAACACCTGGGGCATCCTCAATGTGCGCGAGCAGTTCTTGAAGGATCATCCGGATATCGTCCGCCGCGTGCTCGCAGCTTACGAGGAGGCGCGGAAATATTCGCTGGCCAACTATGACGAGCTGAAGAAGACCTTCATCGCCGTCACCAAGCTGCCGGACGCCGTGGTCGACAAGCAGCTCAAGGAGCGCACCGAGCTGACCCACAGCCGGATTGGCGCCCCGCAGCGCGAATCAATTCTCGCGGCTGGTCTCGCGCTGCAGCAGGCCGGCGTGATCGACGCCAAGACCGACGTCAAGGCCGCGCTCGACAGCCTGATCGACGACCAGGTCCCGCTGCCCACCAACTAACCACCGTCGTCCCGGACAAGCGAAGCGCGATCCGGGACCCATAACCACAAGGCTTTGTCGTTAGATGACGCTGTGGCCCCAGCTCGCTTAACCACCACATTCGGTGGTTATGGGTCCCGGCTCCCGTGCGCAATTGCGCACTAGGCCGGGACGACGGGGATGGAGTTGCGCGATCACCCACCTTGCAATCCCGCCTGAAGAATAGTTCTTGCTATGGCCATGACCGTTGACCTGCCCGCGCTGGAACAGACGGCCGCGCCGCGTGCGGCGCCGGCGCGGTGGTCGCGTCATGCGCGGCCGGTGCTCGGGCTCGCACTGCCGGTCGCGCTGGCGCTGGGCTGGGAACTGGTCGTCGCGCTCGGCTACTCCAACGGCCGCCTGGTGCCGCCGCCGTCGAAAGTATTTGAAACCATCGTTGCGCTCGCCCGGAACGGCGAGCTGTCGCGCCATATCCTTGCGACGCTGTGGCGGGTCGGCGCGGGCTTTGCGCTCGGCGTCGCGGGCGGCACCATCCTCGGTGCGATCTCCGGCTATTGGGGCCTGGCGCGCCGACTTCTTGACCCGACGGTACAAGCGCTGCGCGCGATTCCCTCGATCGCCTGGGTGCCGCTGTTCATCCTGTGGCTCGGCATCTTCGAGACCTCGAAGATCGCGCTGATCGCGGTCGGCGTGTTCTTTCCGGTCTATCTCGGGGTGATGGGCGCGATCCTGTCGGTCGATCGCAAGGTCGTCGAGGTCGGCCGCGTGTTCCGCCTGTCCGGCTTTGCGATGATCCGCCGCATCCTTTTGCCCGCCGTGCTGCCGGCCTATGTGGTGTCGCTGCGGGTCGGGCTCGGCCTGGGCTGGATGTTCGTGGTCGCCGCCGAATTCATGGGCGCGTCCGAAGGGCTCGGCTATCTCCTGATCGACGGCCAGCAGCTCGGCAAGCCGGCGCAGATCCTCGCCGCGATCGTGATCTTCGCGATCCTCGGCAAGCTGACCGACTGGCTGATCGAAATCGCCACCGCGCCGTTGCTCCGTTGGCAGGATGCGTTCGGCGCGCGAGGAGGGCAGTGATGCTTGCGCTGAGGGACGTCGGCAAGACCTATCCGAACGGCGTCCACGCGCTGGAACGCTTCTCGGCCGAGATACAGCCCGGCGAGATCATCGCCATCATCGGCGGCTCCGGTTGCGGCAAGTCGACGCTGCTGCGCGCCATCGCCGGCCTCGATCGCGCCAGCACCGGCAGCGTGATACTCGACAATGCCGTGATCACCTCGCCGCACGCCAAGATCGGCATCATCTTCCAGGAGCCGCGGCTGTTGCCGTGGCTCAGCGTCGCCGACAATATCGGCTTCGGCCTCGCCGATCTCCCGACTGATGCGAGGCGCGAGCGGGTCGCGACGGCGCTGGCCCGCGTCGGCCTCGCCGACAAGGCCGCAGCGTGGCCGCGCGAATTGTCCGGCGGGCAGGCGCAGCGGGTCGCGATCGCACGCGCGCTGGTGCCGCAGCCGGAAGTGCTGCTGCTCGACGAGCCGTTCTCGGCGCTCGATGCCTTCACCCGGCGTGACCTGCAGGACCATCTGCTCGATCTCTGGGCCGACACAAGGCCGACCCTGATCCTGGTCACCCATGACGTCGACGAGGCCGTGGTGCTGGCCGATCGCGTGCTGGTGATGCGGCCGCGGCCGGGCCGCCTGTTCGAGCAGATCACCATCAATCTGGCGCGGCCGCGCGACCGCAAATCGGAGCTGTTCGACACCTTCAAGCGCCGCGTGCTGACCGCGCTCGACCGCTCGCTGGACCGGCAGGTGCGTGACGTCACGGACAAATCGAGCGCCGGCGAGGCGATGTGGTGGTGACATCGGCGCGTTAAGGCCTTACATCGGCTAGAGCATGATCCGGAAAAGTGCGAAGCGGTTTTCCGAAAAGATCATGCTAAAACAAGAATCTAAAGCGCGATGACGATTCAACGTGATCTCATCGCGCTTTAGAAAGAACAGCCGGGAGCAGAACCATGGACTCCGCCGAACTCCGCGCAATGCAGGCTCCGATCAAGGAGCGCTACAAGACCGACCCCCAAGCCGCCGTGATCACGCTGAAGGCCAAGGGCTCGATCGACAATGAGAGCATCTCCTGCAAGGTCGAGACCGGCCGCGCACTCGCGGTCGCCGGCCTGCATCCCGCCACCGGCGGCTCCGGGCTCGAGCTTTGCTCCGGCGACATGCTCTTGGAGGCGCTGGTCGCCTGCGCCGGCGTCACCTTGAAATCGGTCGCCACCGCCGTCGAGGTGCCGCTGAAAGTCGGCAATGTGTTCGCCGAAGGCGATCTCGACTTCCGTGGCACACTCGGCGTCGACAAGGAGACCCCGGTCGGCTTCCGCGAAATCCGCCTGAGCTTCGAGATCGGCACCGACGCGCCGCAGGACAAGCTCGATCTGCTGCTGAAACTCACCGAGCGTTATTGCGTGGTCTATCAGACCATCAAGAACGGCCCGAAGGTTTCGGTGTCGATGCAGCGGGTGTAGCTCGGTGTCGTCCCGGCCTAGTGCGCAATTGCGCACGGGAGCCGGGACCCATACGCCGTGTCTTCTCGATTCAAGCCGCGCCGTGCGACGGCTTTCGTTCCCCACGTATAGTTGTGGTTATGGGTCCCGGCCTGCGCCGGGACGACACAGGATGTCCCCCGAACTCCACTTCGTCCTGATCCTCGTGCTGCGTATGGCGGTGGCCGCGGCGTTCGTGGTCAGTGCGTCCATCATCACGGAGCGTTCGGGGCCGGTGATCGGCGCGCTGATCGCGACGCTACCGATCTCGGCCGGGCCGTCCTACACCTTCCTCGCGCTCGACCATGACGCCGCCTTCATCGCCGAGGGCGCGCTGGCGAGCCTGCCGGTCAACGCGGCCACGATCTATATGGGCCTGACCTACGCCGTGCTGGCGCAGCGCCGCAGCATGTGGATCAGCGCGGGATCTGCGATCGCGGTGTGGCTGGTGCTGGCCACCATCATCCGCCAGTTCGGCTGGTCGCTCACCGGCGGGCTGCTCGTCAACGCCATCACCTTTGCGATCTGCATTCCGCTGCTCAGGCCCTACCGCCACGTCGCCAAAATGCCGCTGATCGCGCGGCGCTGGTACGACATTCCGCTGCGCGCCGCGCTGGTTGCAAGCCTGGTCGGCACGGTTGTCACGGCATCAGGCTGGGTCGGCCCGCGCGTCACCGGCGTGATGGCGCTGTTCCCGATCGTGTTCTCCTCGATGATGCTGATCCTGCATCCGCGCATCGGTGGACCTGCGACCGCAGCCGTGCTCGCCAACAGCGCCTGGGGCCTGATGGGCTTCGGCCTCGGCGTCGCCGTGCTGCATGTCGCGGTGGCGCAGTTCGGCTCGCCGATTGGGCTGAGCTGCGCGCTCGCCACCTGCATCGTGTGGAATCTGGTGCTGTGGTGGCTCGGGCGGAGGAAGCTGAAAGGTTGAAGCCGTCATTCCGGGATGGTGCGTAAGCACCAGACCCGGAATCTCGAGATTCCGGGTTCGATGCTGCGCATCGCCCCGGAATGACGGCAGACGTCATCCCTTCGGCAGCTTCGCCCTCAGCGCATAGAGCGCATCCAGTGCCTCGCGCGGCGACATCTCGTCGGGGTGCAGCGCCTTCACGGCCTCGACCAGCAAGTCCGTCTCGCTCGGCGGCTTGTCCTCACTGGCGGCGCGCGAGGGGACTGCGAACAGCGGCAGGTCGTCGACCAAGGCGCGCGCGGTCTGGCCGCGGTCCTGGGCCTCGAGTTTCGCCAGCACCGATTTGGCGCGCGTGATCACGGCGGGCGGCAGGCCGGCGAGTTTTGCGACCTGGATGCCGTAGGAGCGGTCGGCCGAGCCGGGCAGCACCTCGTGCAGGAACACGACGTCGCCCTGCCATTCCTTGACCCGCACCGTGGCGTTGAACATCCGCGGCAGCTTGGCCGAGAGCGCGGTCAGCTCGTGGTAGTGGGTGGCAAAGAGGGTGCGGCAGCGGTTGCTCTCATGCAGATGCTCGATCGCGGCCCAGGCGATCGACAGCCCGTCGAAGGTCGCGGTGCCGCGGCCGATCTCGTCGAGGATGACGAGCGACCGTTCGCTGGCCTGGTTGAGGATCACGGCGGTCTCGACCATCTCGACCATGAAGGTCGAGCGTCCGCGCGCGAGATCGTCGGCCGCGCCGACGCGCGAGAACAGCCGGTCGACGATGCCGAGCCGCGCCCGCGACGCCGGCACGTAAGAGCCGATCTGCGCCAGCAGCGCGATCAGCGCATTCTGCCGCAGGAAGGTCGATTTGCCGGCCATGTTCGGACCGGTGATCAGCCAGAGCTGGCCGGACTTCTGCCCAGGCGCCGGCGACAGATCGCAGGCATTGGCGATGAACGGCTGGCCGTCGCGCTTCAGCGCCTGCTCGACCACGGGGTGGCGGCCGCCTTCGATCGCAAAGCCGAGCGAGCCGTCGACATCAGGCCGCACGTAATGGTCGTCGATCGCAAGCTTTGCCAGTGCGGTCGCGACATCGAGCATTGCAAAGGCATGCGCGGCGTTGCGCAGATCGTCGCTGGCGGCGAGCGCCATCGCGCTCAGGCGTTCGAAGATTTCGAGCTCGAGATTGAGTGCACGCTCGCCGGCGTTGGCGATCTTGGCCTCGGTCTCGCCGAGTTCGGCCGTCGTGAAACGAACCTGCCCGGCCAGCGTCTGGCGATGGATGAAGGTCGCATTCAGCGGCGGCGCGAACAGCTTGTCGCCGTGCTGCGCGGTGACCTCGACGAAATAGCCGAGCACATTGTTGTGCCGGATCTTCAGCGTCTTGATGCCGGTGTCCTCGGCATAGCGCGCCTGCATCGCGGCGACGACGAGGCGCGAGGCGTCGCGCAGATTGCGGCTCTCGTCGAGCGCGGCCTCGTAGCCCTCGCGGACGAAGCCGCCGTCGCGCTTGATCAGCGGAAGCTGTTCGGAGAGCGCGCGGGAAAATTCCCGCGCCAGATCGCGCGACGGGCGCTGCAACGCCGCCATCACGGCCGACACTTCGGCCGGCGGATTGGCAAGCTGCGCCAGCAGCTCCAGCGCCTGGTCGGCGGCAAGGATGCCGTCGCGCAGGCTCGCGAGATCGCGCGGACCGCCGCGGCCGACCGAGAGCCGCGCCAGCGCGCGCGACATGTCGGGCGCCGCGCGCAGCACGGTTCTGACGTCCTCGCGCGCCGCCGAATCCGCGACGAAGGCCGTGACGGCGTCGAGCCGACGCGCGATCACAGCAACATCGGTCAGCGGCGCGGCAAGGCGCTGCGCCAGCAGCCGCGAGCCCGCCGCGGTCACGGTGCAGTCGATCGCATCGAGCAGCGAACCGCGGCGTTCGCCCGCCAACGTCCGCGTCAGTTCGAGGTTGGCGCGGGTCGCCGGATCGATCGCCATCGTGGTGCCGGCGGCCTCGCGCGCCGGCGGCGACAGCGGTGGACGTTTGCCGACCTGGGTGCGGTCGATATAGGTGACGGCCGCGGCCGCAGCCGTCGCCTCCAGCCGCGACATCGCGGACAGGCCGTCCATGGTCGCGACTGCAAAGTAGTCGCACAGCCGCCGTTCGGCGGTGGCGCCGTCGAACACGTCGCGGGTCAGCGGCGTCACCGACGGCAATTCGCGCAAGGTCGGCGCGAGCTCGTTGTCGCTATAGAGCGCGTCGGTGACGATGGCCTCGTTCGGATTGATGCGCGCCAGCGTCGCCGCGAGCTCCGCGGTCGAACATTCCGTCACCATGAATTCCGAGGTCGAGATGTCGATCCAGGCAAGGCCAAGACGATCCGCGCCGGCCGAGCCGCGGGCGCGCGCGATCGCGATCAGATAATTGTTGGTGCGGGCGTCGAGCAGTGTGTCGTCGGTCAGCGTGCCCGGCGTCACCAGCCGCACCACGCCGCGGCGAACCACGCTCTTGTTGCCGCGGGCTTTTGCCTCGGCGGGATTTTCGGTCTGCTCGCACACCGCGACGCGATGCCCGGCGCCGATCAGGCGATGCAGATAATCCTCGGAGCGTTCGACCGGCACGCCGCACATCGGGATGTCCATGCCCTGATGCTTGCCGCGCTTGGTCAGCACGATGCCAAGCGTCTTGGAGGCGATCTCGGCGTCCTCGAAGAACAGCTCGTAGAAATCGCCCATCCGGTAGAACAGCAAGAGGCCGGGATGGGCCGCCTTGATCTCCAGATACTGTTCCATCATCGGCGTGACGCGCGACGGCGCCTCGGCGGGAGTGGGTTCAGGCGGAGCGGGAATGGGTTGCTGGATGGTCATGAGGAAGCGGAAACTACAAAATTTCGTCGTGCGCTCCTATCCAAGAAGAAGGGGTTTTCCACCCTGTCCACGACCCGAGATATGACAAGGCATCACGGCAACGCGCTAATGCCACGCAGCGGCGTCAATTGACCTGCCGCGGGCACGCTCCTAAAACCCACCTCAAGTTCCAACCGATCCAGCGCCTAAGTCGCGGCATTCAGGGAGAGATTCAATGCGTGATGTGTTCATTTGCGATGCCGTCCGGACCCCGATCGGCCGTTTCGGCGGCTCGCTCGCCAAGGTGCGCGCCGACGATCTCGCGGCGGCCCCGATCAAGGCGCTGATGGCCAAGCATCCGACGCTCGACTGGAATCAGGTCGACGAGGTCTATTTCGGCTGCGCCAACCAGGCCGGCGAAGACAACCGCAACGTCGCGCGCATGGCGCTGCTGCTCGCCGGCATGCCCGAGTCGGTTCCCGGCCAGACCCTGAACCGGCTCTGCGCCTCTGGCCTCGATGCGGTCGGCGCCGCGGGTCGCGCCATCCGTGCCGGCGAGATCGATTTCGCGATCGCGGGCGGCGTCGAATCGATGACGCGCGCGCCGTTCGTGATGGGCAAGGCGCCGGAAGCCTTCGCGCGTTCGGCCGAAATCTACGACACCACGATCGGCTGGCGCTTCATCAATCCGCTGATGAAGGCGCAGTACGGCGTCGACGCGATGCCGGAGACCGGCGAGAACGTCGCCGAGGAATTCCAGGTGTCGCGCGCCGATCAGGACGCGATGGCGATCCGTTCGCAGCAGCGCGCGGGTGCGGCAATCGCGTCGGGCTATTTCGCCGAAGAGATCGTCCCGATCCGGGTGCCCGGCGGCAAGGCCGGCCCCATCACCGTCGACAAGGACGAGCATCCGCGGCCCGAGACCACGCTCGAAGGTCTCGCCAAGTTGAAGCCGATCGTGCGCAATCCGGGCACTGTGACCGCGGGCAACGCATCCGGCGTCAATGACGGCGCCGCCGCGATGATCCTCGCTTCCGAAGCCGCGGTGAAGAAGCACGGCCTGACCCCGCGCGCAAAAATCCTCGGCCTCGCCTCGGCCGCGGTGCCGCCGCGCATCATGGGCATCGGCCCGGTGCCGGCGACGAGGAAGCTGGTCGAGCGTCTCGGCATCAAGGTGTCGGATTTTGATTTGATCGAACTCAACGAGGCCTTCGCCTCGCAAGGCATCGCCGTCCTGCGTCAGCTCGGCGTCCAGGAAGATGCTGATTTCGTCAATCCGCATGGCGGCGCGATCGCGCTCGGCCATCCGCTCGGCATGAGCGGCGCGCGGCTGGTCTTGACCGCCGTGCACGGCATGGAGAAGCGGGGCGGGAAGCTTGCCTTGGCAACTATGTGCGTCGGGGTCGGCCAGGGCGTCGCGGTCGCTATCGAAAAGCTGAACTAATCTAATAGCTTGGAAGGGCTGAAAACAGCCCTTCCCCAATTTGGTTATGCAATATAATGATCTGAGGTGAGCTCACGGGGCGCGTGGGCCGCGGAGGAATTCGCCATGACCCTAGTGTATCCGCTGCAATCGCTTGCGGCCCATCCGGCGCGGCTGTCGCCGGACTATCGCTCCACCGTGAAGCGTTCGCCGCAAAAGCCGCTGATCCCGATGCGGCACACGCTCTCCGAACTGACCGGGCCGGTCTATGGTCACGAGACCGTGCGCGAGCACGACAACGACCTCACCATCCAGGCAAAGGGCGAGCCGCTCGGCGAGCGCATCATCGTGCACGGCCATGTGCTGGACGAAGACGGCCGCGGCGTGCCCAACACGCTGGTCGAGTTGTGGCAGGCCAATGCCTGCGGCCGCTACATCCATGTCGTCGATCAGCACCCGGCGCCGCTCGATCCGAACTTCACGGGCGCCGGCCGCACGCAATCCGACGCCAAGGGCTACTATAAGTTCATCACCATCAAGCCCGGCGCGTACCCATGGGGCAATCACCACAATGCCTGGCGGCCGGCGCATATCCACTTCTCGGTGTTCGGCCATTCCTTCGTCTCGCGTCTGGTGACGCAGATGTATTTCCCCGGCGATCCCCTGTTTCCGTTCGATCCGATCTTCAACTCGGTGACCGATGAAAAGGCGCGGGCGCGGATGATCTCGTCGTTCGATCTCGACAACACCAAGCCGGAATGGGCGCTCTGCTACCGCTTCGATATCGTGCTGCGCGGCCGCAACGCCACGCCGATGGAGACCAAGTAAGTGTCGAACCCGCGTCCTGATGGAATCACGCCCTCGCAGACCGTCGGCCCCTATTTCAAGTACGGCCTGACGCCGAACGGCGAATACGAATGGAACGACGCCTTCACGAGCAACCTCTTGACGCCTGACGTCTCGGGCGAACGCATCCGCGTCGAGGGCAAGGTCTATGACGGCGACGGCGCTTTGATCCCGGATTGCATGCTGGAGATCTGGCAGGCCGATAGCCAGGGCCGCTTCTCCGATCCGCAGGATGCGCGCGCGCTGCCGAACTCGTCGTTCAAGGGTTTTGGCCGCTGCGGCACCGACAAGAGCGGCGGCTATTCGTTCGACACCGTCAAGCCGGGCGTGGTGCCGGATGCCGACGGCAAGCCGCAGGCGCCGCATATCGCGCTCGCGGTGTTCGCGCGCGGCATGCTCTTGCATCTCTACACGCGGATCTATTTCGACGACGAGGCCGGCAACGCCGCCGATTCCGTGCTGGCGCTCGTGCCCGCCGATCGCCGCGCCACCTTGATCGCCAAGCGCAAGGCCGGTGCGGGCAGCGTCTACACGTTCGACGTCCATCTGCAGGGCGACAACGAGACGGTGTTCTTCGACGTCTAGAGGCTGCGGCGCGCCGTCGGCGGCGCGCAAATCCAGCATTGAAAAGACTGACAAATCCGCTGCGCGCCTTCGCCGCAGCGGATTTCGTTGACTATGCATGATTAGTTATATAACAATCAATTTATATAACCGGGACGAGATCAAGCATGGCCAACCTCGATGCCGCCTTCTCCGCGCTCGCCGATCCGACCCGCCGGGCGATCCTGGCGCGGCTCGCTCTCGGCGAGGCGACCGTGATGGAGCTGGTCGAGCCGTTCGAGATGACCCAGCCCGCGATTTCCCGCCATCTCAAGGTGCTCGAGGGCGCGGGCCTGATCGTGAAGCGGATCGAGGGCACCAAGCGCCCGTGCCGGCTGGCACCGACGGCGGTCGCCGAGATCGATCAATGGCTCGGCATGCTGCGGCGAGCGCTGGAGACCAATTACGACCGGCTGGACGGCGTGCTGGCCGCGATGAAGCCCGAGACGTGAAAGGTGCCCCATGAGCGAGTTGACGAGCAAGCTGACGCTGAAGACCGAAGGCGACCGCCATGTCGTCGTCACCAGGCGCTTCGTTGCGCCGCCCGAGGCGGTGTACCGCGCGCACACCGAGCCGGAGCTGCTGCAAAAATGGCTGCTCGGTCCGGACGGCTGGACCATGCCGGTCTGCATCAGCGAGCTCCGGCCTGGCGGCAAGATCCGATTCGAATGGACCGACGGCAAGGGCCGCGGCTTCCATCAGACCGGCGAATATCTCGCGCTCGAACCGTTCAGCCGCATCGTGCATGTCGGGCGCATGCATCTGCCGGATCCGACGCCGGACAATCATGTCGAGACCACGTTCGCGCCGGACGGCACTGGCACCCTCATGACCTTGCGGATGACGCTGCCGGATGCGGAGACGCGTGCGGCGATGCTCGCGACCGGCATGGAGCGCGGCATGGAAGACAGCTATGCTCGGCTCGACCGCATGAGCTGAGCGCGACTGACGTGAGGGACAATGCGCGACCGTTTCCTGACCGGCCTGATCGGATATCCGATCGCGCATTCGGCGGCGCCTGCGATGCACGAGCAGGCGGCCGCAGCGCTCGGCGCTCGTTGTCACTACCAGCTGATCGAGGTCAAGGGCGCCGGGCGCGACGATCTGCGCGCGATGTTGGGGGGTATCAGGCGGCTCGGCTTTGCCGGCGTCAACGTCACCTTTCCCTACAAGGAAGCGGTCGTCGAACTGCTCGATGACCTCGCGCCGGATGCACGCGCGATCGGCGCGGTCAACACCATCGTCGTCGATGGCGCGCGGCTCGTCGGGCATAACACGGACGCAACAGGCTTTGCGCGCGCGATCGAACCGCTGCTCGCTCTCGCGCCGCGCGGCCCGATCGCGCTGATTGGCGCCGGTGGCGTCGGCAAGGCGATCGCGTTTGCGCTCGCCGGCCTCGGCGTTACCGAGCTTCGTATCTTCGATGCCGATGCCGCCAAGGCCGCGCAGCTTGCGGCCCAGTTGGCGGATCATGCGGTTCGCGCCGCCAGTGTCGCGGCCGTGGTGGACGGCGCCGCAGGTCTCGTCAACGCAACGCCGGTCGGCATGCTGCCGAGCCGCGACACGCCGGTGCCGGATGCGCTGCTGCGTCCCTCGATGTGGGTCGCCGACGTGGTCTACACGCCGCTATGGACGCCGCTGCTGACGGCGGCAAAGGCCAAAGGCGCAAACGTGCTGACCGGACGCGATCTCGCGATCAACGCATCGGTGGATGCGTTCAAGCTATTCACGGGATTGACGCCGCCGCATGGCGCGATGGCAAATGCATTCGACGCCGTGATGGCTGCGCGCTACTCTGCATCCGCCTGAAGGGCGGAGACATTGAATGACAAAAATCAGGATCGGTCTGGCCGGCTGCGGCTTTGTGTCGGAGCTGCATATGTATGCGTATCGGCGCGTCTACGGCGTCGATATCGAGGTGAGGGCGGTCGCGGCGCGCGGCGATCATGTCAATGAGTTCGCCCGCAAGCACGGAATCCCGAACGCCTATCGCAGCTTTGCCGAGCTGGTTGCCGATCGCGAGCTTGACGTCATCGACATCTGCACGCCGCCGAACCTGCATACCGCGATGATCGTGGAGGCGATGCAGCGAGGCAAGCACGTGATCTGCGAAAAGCCGTTCAGCGGCTATTTCGGACAGCCCGGCGACAAGGCGCCGATCGGCAGGCACGTGCCGAAGGCGCTGATGTATCAGCGCGTGATGGAGGAGATGGAAAAGACCCGCGCCGCGATCGAGCGCAGCGGAAAACTCTTTATGTATGCCGAAGACTGGATCTACGCGCCGGCGGTGACCAAGACCGCGGAGATCATCCGCGCCACAGGCGACAAGATCCTCTTCATGAAGGGCGAGGAGAGCCATTCCGGCTCGCATGCCGCGCACGCTGCAGAGTGGGCGATGACCGGCGGCGGCTCGCTGATCCGGATGGGCTGCCATCCGCTGTCGGCGGTGCTCTATCTCAAGCAGGTCGAGGCGAAAGCCCGCGGCGAGATCATCAATGTTGCCAGCGTTACTTGCGACGTCGGCAATGTCACGGCCGGCCTCAAGCCCGAGGAGCGCGCCTTCATCAAGGTCAATCCGGTCGACGTCGAGGATTGGGGCACGCTGACCGCGACCTTCTCCGACGGCACCAAGGCCACGGTGTTTTCCGGCGACATGATCATGGGCGGCGTACGCAACCTGATTGAGACCTATACCTCGGGCGGCTCATTGTTCGCCAACATCACGCCGAACACCCATCTGACGAGCTACCAGACGTCAGAGGAGAAGCTCGCCTCGGTCTACATCACCGAGAAGGTCGATCGCAAAACCGGCTGGCAATATGTTTGCCTCGAGGAGGAATGGACCCGCGGCTATCTGCAGGAGATCCAGGATTTCATGGAATGCGTCTCAACCGGCCGGCAACCGCTCGCCGACCTGGCGCTGGCGTATGAGACGACGAAGGTGAACTACGCCGGCTACTGGGCGGCGGACGAGGGCAGGCGGGTGGTGTTGTAGATACGTGCATTGCGACTGGTCGGGCGCGGGGGCGGCAGCGTGATTGCCTTCGTTTCACTGATCCCTGTGCCAGCCCCGTCATCCTGAGGTGCGAGCCTTGCGGCGCACTTGCGCCGCTGGGCGAGCCTCGAAGGATGAATCGGCCAGAGTGGGGCCGTGCATCCTTCGAGGCTCGCCGAAGAGGCTCGCACCTCAGGATGACGGGGGTGTTCCCAACAAGCCGCGGTAAACAATCGACCCCTTACGCCCCGTACACCGATCCCTTCGGCAGCGGAAACACCGGGTCCTGCGTCCTGATATTGGTCGGCCACACCACGGTGATGCGCTCACCGGCGTTCTGCATCACGACCGGGGTCGAGCGCTCGTTCTGGCCGGACATCGGCGTGCCCGGCGGATAGAATTTCACGCCATAGCCCTGGATGGTGCCGCCCGGCGGGATGTCGACGTCGAGCGCCGCCTTGCGGATCGCCTCGGGATCGAAGCCGCCATATTTCTCCTTGGCGACCGGCAGCACATTGTTGAGCAGCACCCAGGTCTGGTTAAAACCCATCGAGCAGTGCGGCGGCACTTCGGTGGCGCTGGTCTTCTCGCGATAGCGCGCAACCATGGTCTTGGTGAGGTCGCCGACCCCCGGCGCCAGCTTGGCCGGATCGAGCAGCTGCGCCGGAACGGGGTCGATGTTGCAGAAATTGTCGATGTCGGCGCCGAACGCCGTGCGCAGCTTGTCGAGCTGGCTGTAGCCGGCGCCGGCGCCGAATAGCATCTTGAATTTCAGCCCGCTCTCGCGCGCCTGGCGCAGGAACAGCGTGATGTCGGGGTTGTAGCCGGCATGCGAGATGATGTCGGCCTTGGCGCGCTTCAGTTTGGTCACCAGCACCGAGAGGTCGGGCGCCGAGGCCGAATAGCCTTCCTTGAGCACGACCTGGAGCCCGGCTTCCTTCGCGAACGTTTCGTCGGCGGCGGCGACGCCGACGCCATAGGGGCCGTCCTCATGGATCAGCGCGACCTTGACGTCCTTCGGGTCCATGCCGAGCTTGGCCTTGGCGTGCTCGGCGAGGAAGCCGCCAAAGGCCTGGCCGTATTGGTCGGAATGGATCTGCGCGCGGAACACATATTGCAGGTTCTTGTCCTTGAACACGGCGGTGGAGACCGCGGTGGTGATCCAGAGGATGCGCTTCTGCTGCTCGACCTTGGCGGCGAGCGGCACCGCGTGCGAGCTCGCGAACACGCCGTTGAGGATGTCGACCTTCTCCTGGTCGATCAGCCGATTGGCCTCGTTGATCGCCACATCGGGCTTGCTCTGGGAATCGACATTGACCGGCGCGATCTTGTACTTGCCGCCGACGCCGCCCTTCTCGTTGACGAGATCGATGGCAATCTGGGTGCCGATCGAGGAGGCGACCGAGCCGCCGGCGGCGAACGGGCCGGTCAGGTCGTAGATCACGCCGATCCGCACCGTTTCGGCCTGCGCCTGCGCCCGTGTCCAATCGAAGCTGAAAGCAGCGGCGGCAGCCGCTGAAGTCTTCAGCAGCGTCCTGCGTGAAGTCGGCATCGCGTCCTCCCCTGAAGCCGTCATCGACGTGACGGGTATTGCTTGTTTTCCAGGGAGTATTGGGAGGCGAGGTCGGAAAGTCAACGCGATTGCGGGCGCGGGGCCTTGCGCTTTCGGAGGGTGTCGCGGTCCACACTGTCATCGCCCGGCTTGACCGGGCGACCCAGTATTCCAGAGGCTGCAGTGCTTGAGCAGATAAGCCGCGGCGTACTGGATCGCCCGCCTGCGCGGGCGATGACACCGATAAAGCGTTTAAGGCGCTATTGGACGCAGAGTCGCTGAAGCTACTCCATCACCGCGGCATGGTCCGATGGCGCCGATTGCGCGCGCAGCGCGGCCTTGGTCGAGCCGATCATCATCGCGAGCGGGATCGAGACCAGGATGAACAGCATCACCAGCTGGTAGTCGTGCGAAAAGGCGATGATCTGCGACTGCGCGGCCACCATCCTGTCGGCCATCGCGCGGCCGGTATCGGTGTTGAGGTTCATCATGCCGGATATGTCGGGCATCTGCAGCGCATGGTTGAACGGATTGATCTGCTCCGAGAGTTTTGCGTAGATCCGCCGCCCGCCCTCGGTCAGCTGGGCGATCACGATCGAGATGCCGACCGAGCTCGCGACGTTGCGGAACAGCGTCAGCATCGAGGTGCCGTCGGTGCGCAGATGGTTCGGCAAGGTCAGGAACGCCACCGTCGAGAGCGGCACGAAGACGAGGCCGAAGCCAAAGCCCTGGACCACGCTGACGATGATGATCTCGTTCGCCTGGGTCATGTCGGTCCAGCCGGTCATCTGGAACAGCGAGGCCGCGGTCAGCGCCAGGCCGGAGATGATCAGCGTGCGCGCCTCGATGTAGCGCATCATGCGGCCGACCAGCATCATCGCGACGAAGGTGCCGGCGCCGCGGGTCGCCAGCAGCAGGCCGGCGGTAATGATCGGATAGCCGACCACGTTCTGCAGATAGGGCGAGGACAGCGCCATGGTCGAATACAGCACGAGGCCCATCACCGTCATGAACACGACGCCGCCGAGAAAATTCCGGTCCTTGAAGATCGCGAACTGGATGAACGGCCTGTCGGTGGTCAACGAATGGGCGAAGAAGAAGTAGCAGCCGACCGCCGCGACGATGAACTCGATCATGATCTCGTTGGACTCCAGCCAGCCGAGCTGCTCGCCGCGGTCGAGCGCGAGCTGCAGCGCGCCGATCGCGACCGCGAGCGCGCCAAAGCCGAACCAGTCGAAGCGCAGATTGTGGTCCTGCTTGGTCTCGTCCATGAAGATTGCAAGGCCGAGCACCGTGAAGGCGCCGAACGGCAGATTGACGAAGAACACCCAGTGCCAGGAATAGGTCTCGGTCAGCCAGGCCCCCAATGATGGCCCCATGATCGGGCCCATCATCACGCCCATGCCCCAGATCGACATCGCTTTGGCGCGCTCATGCAGCGCGTAGGAATCGAGCATCACGGCCTGCGACAGCGGCACCAGCGCCGCACCGAACACGCCCTGCAGCAGGCGGAACAGCACCATCTGGTTGATGTCCTGTGCCACGCCGCACAGCACAGACGCGAAGGTGAAGCCGGCCGAGCAGATGATGAAGATGCGCTTGCGGCCAAAGCGGTTGGCGATCCAGCCCACCGGCGCGGTCATGATCGCGGCCGCGACGATGTAGGAGGTCAGCACCCAGTTAATCTGGTCCTGCGAGGCCGACAGCGAACCCTGCATATAGGGCAGCGCGACGTTGGCGATGGTCGTGTCCAGCGCCTGCATGATCGTCGCGGTCATCGCGCAGATCGTCACCATGTTCCGGCGCATGCCGGGTACGGCGGATGGTGACGGTGCATTCATTCAGGTCAGTCCTGTTCGAGCGATCGAAATCACCTCTCCCGCTTGCGGGGGAGGTCGGCGCGTAGCGCCGGGTGGAGGCTCTCTCCACAGAGAGACTCGTGGAGAG
This sequence comes from Bradyrhizobium sp. 27S5, assembly GCF_037217225.1. Taxonomy (NCBI): domain Bacteria; kingdom Pseudomonadati; phylum Pseudomonadota; class Alphaproteobacteria; order Hyphomicrobiales; family Nitrobacteraceae; genus Bradyrhizobium; species Bradyrhizobium sp. 27S5. Next base: position 8,625,313 of record NZ_CP147714.1, on the reverse strand, counting down.
AACCCCCACCCCGACCCTCCCCCGCAAGCGGGAGAGGGGGCGCACTGTCTCTGCGGTCGACAACTCGACCAAAACCCAATTCGATCGTTAGTCCTGGTGGTCCGGGTGCGCCGAGGCCGGCGACAGCCCGAGCAGGCCGGCCAGCGTGCGGCGGTGGTTGGTGTCGATCGTCGCGTAGACGCTCATGCCGGCCTTCAGTTTCTTCACGAACGGATCGTTCTCGTCGAAATAGATCCGCACCGGCACGCGCTGCACCACCTTGACGAAATTGCCGGTGGCGTTTTGCGGCGGCAGGATTGCGAACTGCGCGCCGGTGCCGGGCGACAGCGAGCCGATCTTGCCCTTGAACCGATGGTTCGGGAACGCGTCGACGTCGAGTTCGACCGGCTGGCCGACCGCCACGTAAGTAAAGTCGCTTTCCTTCGGGTTGGCGTCGACCCAGGGATGGTCGACGTCGATCACGGAAAACACCGGCGCACCGGCGGCGACGAAGCGGCCGAGCTGGATCTGGTCGACCTGGGTTGCGACGCCGTCCATCGGCGCGCGCAGCACGGTGTGATCGAGATTGCGCTGGGCGTCGTCGAGCTTGGCCTTGGCCTGGGCGTAGGGCGGGAACTGCTCGATCGGCAAATCGACATCGCCGAGCAGCTGCGTCTTGGCGTTGGAGATCTGCTGGCGGATGTATTGCGCGAGGCTCTCGGCCGTCACTTGCGCATTCGCCGCGTTGTCGAGGTCGAGCTGCGAGCCAAAATTCTGCTTGGCGAGCGTCGACTTGCGGTCGACGTCCTTCTTCTTCAATTCGATGCTCTGCTGGGCGAATTCGAGCATCCTGCTGTTGATCTTGATGTTGTCGACCAGATTGTCATAGCTGGTCCTGGTCTGGTCGAGCGCGGCCTTGGCCTGCGCGACCGCGAGGCGGAACGGCACCGGATCGATCTCGAACAGCTCGTCGCCCTTCCTGACGTGCTGGCCTTCCTTGACGACGATCTTGTCGATCTTGCCGGAGATCTCCGGCGTGATCAGCACCTTCTGGGCGCCGACATAGGCGTCGTCGGTGCCGACATAGCGGCCGCCATTGAGATAGAACACGATGCCGCCGATCGCGGCGACGGTCGGCAGCACGACCAGCAGCAGCACCCGCCGATAGCGCCGCAGGCCCGCCATCAGGCGACGGCGCGGCGCGCGGCTGGCCTTGCCCGACGGCGCGGGCGTTTTCGGATTGCTCTTCTGCTCGGGTGCCAGCTTGAGCACGGGTTCAGCCATAGCGCTGTTCCTTTCGGGAGGGTTCGCCGGCTGGGCTTTGGATGGCATTGCGAACGTTTTCCTTGATCGATTCCAGTTGAGTGAGCAGGCGGTGCGCGTCGGCCGGGCTGATGCCCTCGAGTGCGGTCGCGGTGAGTTCGGAGCGCAGGCCGGCCAGCTTGCCGAGCAGCGGGCGGGCGGCCTTCTTGAGATAGAGGCGGTTGACGCGGCGGTCGCTGTCGTCGCTGCGGCGCTCGATCCAGCCATTGTCGCAGAGCTTGTCGATCAGCCGCGTCAGCGTGATCGGCTGCATCTCGAGCAGCTCGGCGAGCTCGGTCTGCTTCAGCCCTTCCTGGCGCTCCACTTTGGACAGCACGGCCCATTGCGCGCGGGTGATGCTGTAGCGGGCGGCCTCCTTGTCGGCATAGACGCGGATCAGGCGGAACACCTCGCCGAGCGTAAACAAGAAGTCCGTATCCACGGAACCGCGCATAAATCCTGCCTCCATAAGCTTTGGATATAATAAGCTTGCTTATGAATTCTGCATGCCAGGTTAACGGGGGGCTGCCCCGCATTGCGCACATGGCTGCGGGCCGGCAAAGCGGCGGGCTTTGGGAACGCGGGTTGGAATGCTATCTTCAGGCGGTATGAGCCTCGCCAAGCCGACCTTTCCTGCCCCCGATCACGACCACGGCCGCTGCGCCGCGGACGCGATGGCGCATGCCGAGCAGGTGTGTGCGCGCCGCGGCCAGAAATTCACCCCGATCCGGCGTCAGGTGCTGCAGGCGCTGCTGTCGAGCCATCGCCCGCTCGGCGCCTATGAGGTGATCGACGAGCTGGCCAAGACGATGCCGCGGCCGGCACCGATTACCGTTTACCGCGCGCTCGACTTCCTGATGGAGAACGGCCTCGTGCACCGCATCGAGAGCCGCAACGCCTTCCTCGCCTGCGCGCACGACCATGACGAGGCCTCGATGGTGGCGTTCCTGATCTGCGACCATTGCGGCTCGGTCGGCGAGATCCCGGCCGCACCGGTCGCGCAAAGCCTGACGGCTGCGGCGCGGGCCTCGGGCTTCATCCCGAAACTGTCCGTCGTCGAGATCGCCGGCACCTGCGCGCATTGCCAGAAGACGTGATGCGCGGATGCGATTGAGGCAAACGATTGCCGCGAAGATGCTCTGCTCCCTCCCCCGCTTGCGGGGGAGGGCCGGGGTGGGGGTGTTACCGCGAGTCGTTTTGCTGAGAGAGCCCCCACCCGCATCGCATCTACGATGCGATGCGACCTCCCCCGCAAGCGGGAGAGGTGGGGCAACGATGAGCGCCTGAGCCACTCATCTCAATAGAATAACAACAGGCCGATAGGCCGGCCCGCGAGGAAACATGTCGACCCAAGCGATCACAGCCCACGTCACGAGGCCCGTCAGCGTCGGCCATGGGCTGCCGCCCGGCGCCATCGCCGTGATGCTGATGCTGTGCGTCAGCTGGGGCTTCAACCAGCTCGCGGTCAAGCTTGCGCTGCCCGATGTGCCGCCGATGCTGCAGGCGATGATCCGCTCCTCAGGCGCGCTGCCGGTGATGCTGATCGTGGGCTGGCTGCGCGGCGTCAGATTCTTCGAGCGCGACGGCTCGCTGGTGCCCGGCGTGATCGCCGGGCTGATGTTCGGCTGCGAATTCGTGCTGATCTTCACCGGGCTGGTCTTCACCTCGGCGTCGCGAGCCTCGGTGTTTCTCTACACTGCGCCGTTCTTCGTCGCGCTCGGCTCGCACCAGTTCCTCGGCGAGCGTCTCTCCACCGTGCAGTGGAGCGGCCTTGCGCTGAGCTTTGCCGGCGTCGCGCTCGCGATCGGCGTGCCGCAACCGAATGTCGACGCCAAGGTGCTGCTCGGCGATCTCATGGTGGTCGGCGGCGGCGCGCTGTGGGCCGCGACCACGCTGGTCGCCAAGGGCACGCGCCTGCGCCAGGCTGCGCCGGAAAAGGCGCTCGGCTACCAGGTCGCGATCTCGATTCCGATCCTCGGGTTTGCCGCCTGGATCGCGGGCGAGCGCATCGACCATATGCCAAGCGCGCTGTCGCTCTCGCTGCTCGCCTATCAGGCCGTCTGGGTGGTGGGCTGCACCTTCGTGATCTGGTTTGCGATGGTGAAGACCTATTCCGCGAGCAAGCTCTCGGCCTTCACCTTCATCACGCCGCTGTTCGGCGTGGTCGCGGCCTATTTCATCATGCACGACACGCTGACGCCGGTGTTCGGCGTTGCCGCGCTGCTGGTGATCGCCGGCCTCTATCTCGTCAACAAACCCGACCCGAAGGTGACGCCGGACCCGAATGTGCCGGCGTGAAGTCGAGATACCGTAGGGCGCCGACGGGGTGCTGAATCGAAAAGGACCGTCACATGGACGGTCCTTTTCTGCCGGTTGAAATAGGCCCTGTAAAAACCCAAACGTGAAAAATGCTCTGCAAATTACCGTCGTGCCGGCAGAGATTGTATTACGACCGTCCTGGCTCGCCAGGAATCCGGATCAGTACGGTGTTCCGGCATGGAACTGGCGCGGATGGTTAATGCCGCAGCTCGCTACATCATCCGCTCATGCATCTCGAAACCGACATAGACGGCCGGGTGATGCAGGCCGCGGTCGGACAGCATCTTCGCGCTGCCGGCGCCGAGATCGGTGACGTCAAGTGAAGTGCCGAGCCCATCCCGGTACAGGATCGGCTGATAGCCCTTGATGATCCTCTGGCCGAACGCCGGGTAGGTCGGCGGGCCATCGGAGAACGCGTGGCGGAACGCCTGGTAGAGCGTCGACGAGCGCAATGCCTCCATCGCCGCCCGCTCATGCCGTTCGGCAAGGCCAAGGCGTATCCTGAAATAGGTGTTGTAGCCCTGGCACTGCTTCTCGATCGCGATGAATGCATCCGCATCCGCTCCGTGGAGTGTGTAGTAGGCCGCCGTTCGATCCTGCTCCGGCGTGGCCGTTTCGGTCGCCTGCAACTGCGCTCCCTCCTGCTGCAGGAGGCTGTCGACGTCGATTGGTCCGGCCTGCTTGCGGAGGTCGGCCGCGTGCTTGCTCACGACGCTGACGCTTGCCCGACGGTTCAGGTCGATCGCGGGGCCGCCGTCCGCCATGACGCGCCAGCCGGCGGCTTCAAGTCGCGCTCCGGTCCCTGACAACAGCGCGTCGAAAGGCGGCGAGGAGATGCCGTGTCCGTAACGCGCGCAGAGATCGACGACGATGTCGCAGGCGGCGGTGACGCTAGGGTCGGCCTTGTCCGCGACGGCCTGCGTCCCGCCATCCGGCGGGATGGCGAATACGGCCATGACGGCTTTGGAAAAACCGGAGACCTTGCGTTCCGCCTCTTGCCTCGCGACCACCGCCGCATCAGGCGGAACGGCTCCCGATGGTGCCGTCGAAGCGGTCGGCTGGCTTCGCCTTGCGAGCGCGGCGAGGAAACAGAAGCCAGAGAAGGCAAAGGCGCAGGTCGCCGGGATGGCGGTGATCAGGCCATACGGCACGTGAACGCCGAACCAGGCCTCGACGCGATCCTGGATCGCGGCAAAGAAGTAGAAGATCGCGAACGGCGCGACCGCGAAGAACACCGCGAGCCCAGTGGTCAGGCCGCTGTCGTGGAAGCGCCGGGCCGTCACCGCCAACAGCGGCAGCGCCATCGCAATGGCGACGTAGATCGCGCTGTCGAACTGATGGGCCGCGAGCAGAACCAGCAGGCAAAAGCCGAAGAACCACCAGAACTCGGCGCGCGGCGCCCGGCCGCTGAAATCGGCGAATTTCCTGAAGCAGGTGGCGATCGACGCGGTGGCATGCATGACCATCTCCGGGCAGACGGCGGCAGCCTAGCGGTGAAGATTTACGTTTCTCTATTGTCGACGGGCGCAATTGCAGCCTTCAGGCGCAATGGCACCAGGCCGAGGGGTAGCCAGTCCGGACGGTGTTGATCTACGTCAACGCCGCCACTAACGTGAAGTCTCCCATGCGAGGGATGCCGTGGAGGCGCGCTTATGCCAGTCGATGCCACCGATGCAATCGAAGCCGGAATCCGGTCCGCGTTCACCGCATATTCCAAGGAGGATGATCCGGATTGGCGGAGTGCCTGCTGGATCAAGCCGGATGAGTGCTCCCATCTGGCAAAGAACATCCTGAAGGAATTGGCGGCCCGAGGCTTCGAGATCGTCAAGAAGTCAGCGTGATTGCTGGGCAGTCCCGCTGCGCCCTGCGACAAAACAACCCGACGGGCAACTCAGCAAGTTGTGTGACTCACAAGTGGCGCAACAAACTCAGTGTTGTCCCGGCCTTCGCCGGGACGACGGTGGGAGAGAGTCTTGTGCTTCCCCACTACCCCACCTCGATCGGCAGCGACGCATCCTTCGCCCATTCGCCCATCGAGCCGTCATAGAGCGTGAGATTGTCGTAGCCGAGCCGATGCAGCTGGAACAGGTCGATGGTCGCGGAGATGCCGCCGCCGCAATAGGCGACGACGCGCTTGTCCTTGCTGATGCCCTGCGCGGCGAATGTCGCTTCGGCCTCCGTCAGCGGCACGAACGTCTTGTGCTTGGGATCGATCAAGCTTGCGGCCGGCACGCTGACGCTGCCGGGGATGCGGCCGGGCCTGCCGTAGCGGCTCGGCTCCAGGCCCTTGTAGAATTGCGGGCCGAGCGCGTTGACGATGACGGTGTCGCTCTCCGTGGTCGCGGCGAGCACGTCATGCTTGTCGACGAACATGCCGTCCTTCGGCCGCGCCGAGAACGTGGCCGGCGGATAGCCGCCGGCGAGCCCGGTCTCGATGTCGCGTCCCTCGGCGGTCCATTTGTCGATGCCGCCGTCGAGCACCGCGGCCCCCTCGAAGCCGAGCGAGTGCAGCATCCACCAGAACCGCGTCGCCCACATCGCGGTGCCGATCGAATACAGCACCACGCGGCTGTTGGCCGAGATGCCATGGCGGCCGAACGCGGCCTCGAGCTGGGCTGTCGGCGGCATCATGAAGCGCAGCTCGGTACGGGCATCGGAGAATTCGGCCTGCAAATCGAGGAAATTCGCGCCGGGGATGTGGCCGGCCTCGAACGTCTGGCGGCCCGAGACGACAATATAGGGAACGCCGCTGCCGGCGGGCGCCGGCTCCAGATAGGTCGTGCAGTCGAACAGGCGGAGATCCGGTCGGGTCAGGATGTCGGCGAGTTCCGCCGTGCTGATCAGCTCGCTATGGCCGGCCATGTCGCGCCCTCCCGGTGTGCTCTTAACAGGATGCTAAGATGCTCCAAGTCACATGAAAAGCTGTCGTTTGCCCTTTGATTCACCCCAATTCGGCCCAATATAGCTGGGCATGCAGGACGCCGCTGCATGGCTTGCCTTTGGCCTCAATCGGCGCCATAAGCTGTTGAATTCACTCCGAAACATGACCGTTTGGCCTGCCGCGCGCGTGGCCTATCGCCCCCTTGGTGAATGTCACCAAAACCTGATATTCGAGACGCCATGAACAAGCCTGAGATTTTGCCGCAAGACGACGACGTCGCCGGCCCCGCGCCGCGGCACCAAACCACGCAAGTCATGGTCGGCAACGTCGCCGTCGGCGGCGGTGCGCCGATCGTCGTGCAGTCGATGACGAACACCGACACCGCCGACATCGAGGGCACCATCGCCCAGGTCGCGGCATTGACCCGCGCCGGCTCCGAGATGGTGCGCATCACCGTCGATCGCGAGGAGGCCGCAGCCGCCGTGCCGCGCATCCGCGACGGCCTGCGCAAGATGGGCATCACCACGCCGCTGATCGGCGACTTCCACTATATCGGCCACAAGCTGCTCGCCGAGTATCCGGCCTGCGCCGAGGCGCTCGACAAGTACCGCATCAATCCCGGCAATGTCGGCTTCAAGAACAAGCGCGACACCCAGTTCGCCGACATCATCGAGATCGCCAACAAGAACGACAAGCCGGTGCGCATCGGCGCCAATTGGGGCTCGCTCGACCAGGAGCTGCTCACCAAGCTGATGGACGAGAACATCGCCTTGCCGAATCCGCGCGATGCCCGCGCGGTGACGCGCGAAGCGATGGTCCAGTCGGCGCTGCTGTCGGCCGCGCGTGCCCAAGAGCTCGGCATGCCGAAGAACAAGATCATCCTGTCGGCAAAAGTGTCCGCCGTGCAGGATCTGATCGCGGTCTATCAGGAAGTCGTGCGCCGCTCGGATTACGCGATCCATCTCGGCCTCACCGAGGCCGGCATGGGCTCGAAGGGTATCGTCGCGTCCTCGGCCGCGCTCGGCATCCTCTTGCAGCAGGGCATCGGCGACACCATCCGCATCTCGCTGACGCCGGAGCCCGGCGGCGACCGCACGCTGGAAGTGCAGGTCGCGCAGGAATTGCTGCAGACCATGGGCTTCCGCACCTTCGTGCCGCTGGTCGCTGCGTGCCCCGGTTGCGGCCGCACCACCTCGACCACGTTCCAGGAGCTGGCGCGCTCGATCCAGGATTTCATCCGCGACGAGATGCCGGCCTGGAAGACCAAGTATCCGGGCGTCGAAGAGCTCAACGTCGCCGTGATGGGCTGCATCGTCAACGGCCCCGGCGAATCCAAGCACGCCAATATCGGCATCTCGCTGCCCGGCACCGGCGAAGCGCCGGCCGCGCCGGTCTTCGTCGACGGCAAGAAGTTCCGCACCCTGCGCGGTCCGGGCATCGCCGCCGACTTCAAGGCGCTGGTGATCGACTACATCGATCAGAAGTACGGCGCGGGCGCCAAGGTGCCGGAGCAGGCCGGCGCCGCGGAGTAGCTTCACTCCGCTCGTGACCCACACAAGCCGTCGTCCCTGCCTAGTGCGCAATTGCGCACGGGAGCAGGGACCCATAACCCCAGGCGGTGGTTGTGGCGCGAGATGCGGGTTACGAATCTTCGCAAAACACAATCCTGTGGTTATGGTCCCGGATCTGCGCTGCGCCTGTCCGGGACGACAGATATGTTTGCGGTGCAGATTGCGCTTCCACCGACGCGCGTTACCATGTCTCCCAATCAAGAACGATCGGGAGAAGGCCCATGAGCTCACTGTCCGGCAAGCAGGGTCCGCGCTATCGCCACCTCGCCGACCAATCCGAGCCCTATGAGACCATCGGCGTCGAGAAGCTGACGCCGATCATCGGCGCGGAAATCTCCGGCGTCGATATCGGCAAGCTGGTCTCCGACGATGCGCGCTCCAACCGCCAGATGGACGAGATCCATCGCGCGCTCGCCGAAAACCTCGTCATCTTCTTTCGCGACCAGCACATCAGCCCCGACCAGCATCTCGCCTTCGGCCGCAAGTTCGGTGAGCTGCATGTGCATCCCGCCGCGCCCAACGAGGGCGATCCGGCGCTGATGAAGATCCATGCCGACAAGGATTCACCGCGCGCCAACGGCGAAGGCTGGCACACCGACGTGTCCTGCGACCTCGAGCCGCCGATGGGTTCGATCCTCTACATCAAGCAGTGCCCGCCGCGCGGCGGCGACACGCTGTTCGCCAACATGTACGCCGCCTATGAGGCGCTGTCGGACCGCATGAAGGCCTATCTCGACGGGCTCACGGCGCTGCATGACGGCGAGCAGACTTATCGCGGGCTCTACGCCAACTATGGCGTCGCCGACAAACGGGAATATCCGCGCGCCGAGCATCCTGTCGTCCGCACCCATCCGGTGACGGGCAAGAAGTCGCTCTACGTCAACCGCGGCTTCACCCGCTTCATCGTCGGCATCCCGCGCGACGAGAGCGACGCCATGCTGGCCTATCTCTACCAGCACGCCGAGAATCCGCTGTTCCAGTGCCGCTTCCGCTGGACCGAGAACGCGATCGCGTTCTGGGACAATCGCTGCGCCCAGCACCGCGCGATGTGGGATTACTGGCCGCACACCCGCTCCGGCACCCGCGTAACGGTGAAGGGGGAACGGCCGGTGTGAGGATGAGCGTGGTGCGTAGGATGGGTAGAGCGCAGCGAAACCCATCGCCTCACCGCGCGGATGCAAGTGATGGGTTTCGCTTCGCTCTACCCATCCTACGAATTGAAACAAAAAACAAATCGGGAGGTCGTCCATGCTTCGCGCCGAAGACAACAAATTCCTCACCGAGTCCGGTGCGGGGACGGGAATGGGCGAGCTCCTGCGCCGGTTCTGGATTCCGGTGCTGCTGTCGGAAGAGCTGCCGGAGCCGGGCAGCGATCCGAAGAAGATCGTGGTGATGGGCGAGGAGCTGCTGGCCTTCCGCGATAGCAGAGGCGTGGTCGGCGTCATCGATCAATACTGCCCGCATCGCGGCGCCAATCTCTGGCTCGGCCGCAACGAGGAATGCGGCATCCGCTGCGTCTATCACGGCTGGAAGTTCGACACCGACGGCCGCTGCGTCGACATGCCGACATCCTATCCGGACCTCAATGCCAAGGACCTGATCCGCATCAAGTCCTATCCGGTGCGCGAATGGGGCGAGATGATCTGGGCCTATATGGGCCCTGTCGAGGCGATGCCCGAATTGCCGGCGCTGGAGATGGCGCTGCTACCGGCCTCGCACCGCTTCGTCACCAAGAAGTGGCAGGACTGCAACTGGGTGCAGGCGGTGGAAGGCTCGATCGACACCGCGCATTTCACCTTCGCGCACCTCTCCTTCGAGAAGGAGGAGAACGAGATACTCGACATCAAGAAGCATTTCGTGAACCCGTTGACGCGGGTCGCGACCGACCACATGCGCTGGATCGCCGAGGATCCGCGCCCCGTCATCAAGATCAATCCGCATGAGGCCGGGCTGACGGTCGCGGGCGGACGGCTGACCGGCAGCGACAACATCTACTGGCGCATCGCCCAGTTCCTGATGCCGTTCCACAGTTACGCACCGAGCTCCATGCCGGGCGAGAACATGTTCGGCCAGACCTTCGTGCCGGTCAGCGACACCAGTTGCTGGATCTACACCTATGCGTGGAATCCCGACCGCCCGCTGACAGACGCCGAGCGTGAGGGCTACGCCAATGGCAACGGCGTGATGGCGGTGGTCGACGAGAACTACGTGCCGCTGCGCAACAAGGCGAACGACTATCTGATCGACCGCAAGCTGCAGCGGACCAAGAGCTATACCGGCATCAAGGGCGTCTCCGAGCAGGACGCCGCGGTGCAGGACAGCCAGGGCCCGATCGCCGACCGCACCCGCGAGCATCTTGGCCCGACCGATCTCGGTATCATGCATTTCCGCAAGCTGGTGATGGAGGCGGCCCGCGCGCTGCAGAAGGGCGAGGCGCCGCCGCATGCGGCGCACCAGGATCGCTACACCGTGCGCTCCGGCGCCTGCGTGACCAGCAAGACCAAGGACCTCACCGCCGTGATGGTCGAACGGTTCGGCGATCCCACAGGCTTCGTCGGCGGCCCCGGGCAGAACGCGGCGGCGGAATAATCCTTGCTGTCGTCCCTGCGAAAGCAGGGACCCATGACCACAGGGCTGCGTTGTTCGAGCGAGCCGTGGCCACAGCGTCGCACACCAATGATCATTGGTGGTTATGGGTCCCGGCTCGCGCTTCGCTTGGCCGGGACGACCCAATCCTACAACGGTATCCTGCGATACTCCCGGTTGGAGAGGCTCGCTTCCTCGAGATCAAGGTCGCGCTCGATGCGCCGCCTGGTTTCGTCGGTGATCTTGCCGTCGCGCAGCAGCATATGAATGAACTTGCGCTCGGAGGAGATCAGCTCCCGCGTCAGCGCGGTGCCGGCGGCGGAGACGTCGTGCTTCTCGGGGTCGAGCGTATCGGGCAGCTGGTTGAAGCGGATCTCGTGCCGCGAGCGCAAGAGCTTCACCACCTCGTCGGAAAGCTCGCGGTCGTCGGTGATGGCATCGAGCGACTTCAGCGCGGCATTCAGCGCCTCACGCCGCGCCGCGATTTCCTGCTCGTGCTCGGCAATATGCTCGCTGCGGCCGTCCCGGGCGAGGCCGAGCCAGCGCACCACCGGCGGCAGGCCGAGGCCGAGCCCGACCAGTGTCACGAAGATCACGCCGAAGGCGACGAACAGGATCAGGTCGCGATACGGGAAGGCGTCTCCGCCAGGTAATGTCAAAGGCAGCGCCAGCGCGGCGGCGAGCGACACCGCGCCGCGCACGCCGGTGAAGGCGACCACGAACACCGCCCGCCACGACGGCAGCGGATCGCGGTCGCGCATGCTCCGGCTGATCCAGCGCGGCAGATAGGTGCCGGGAAACACCCAGAGGAAACGCGCGACGATCACGATGGCGGCGACCAGCACGGTGGCGGTGAGGATCTCGTGCAGCGGGAACGACTTCGACTTCTCGTACAGCGAGCGCATCTGGAAGCCGGTCATCAGGAACAGCAGACCCTCGATCAGAAAGATGACCAGGTCCCAGAAGAAGATGCCCTGCAGGCGCGTCGCGGCCGAGATCAACAGCGGTCCGTTCCAGCTCATGTAGAGACCGCAGGCAACGGTTGCGATCACGCCGCTGCCGCCGAAATGCTCCGGGATCCAGTAGGCGAGATAGGGCGTGATCAGCGACAGCGTGATCTCGACCTGCGGATCGCGGGCTCTGCGGCGGGCGCGCAGGCTGAGCCAGCCGATCGCCGTGCCGAACGCGATCTCGCCGGCGACGATGACGAGGAAGGTGCCAGTCGCCTTCGGCAGCGAGAACAGCCCGGTGGTGATGGCGGCCAGCGCGAAGCGGTAGAGGATCAGCGCGGTCGCGTCATTGGCGAGCCCTTCGCCCTCGAGCACCACCAGGACGCGGCGGGGCAGGCCGAGCTTGCGCGCGATCGCGAGCGGCGCGACCACGTCCGGCGGCGCGACGATCGCCCCGAGCAGGAAGCCGACGCTCCAGGGCAGGCCTATCAAATAGTGGGTCGCCGCCGCGACCATGAAGGCGGTGAAGATCACGCAGCCGACCGACAGCAGGATGATCGGCCGCAGATTGGCTTTGAACTCGCGCCAGCTCATCGCGACGCTCGCCGAATAGATCAGCGGCGGCAGCACCACCAGAAGCACGAGCTCCGGCGGCAGTTCCAGCGACGGCATGCCCGGCACGAAGGCGAGCACGACGCCGGTCAGCAGCAGCAGGATGGCCGGCGCGATGTCGGTCCGCCGCGCCACCAGCGCGGTTCCCGCCAGTACGCCGAGCAGGGTGAGAAAAATCTGAAACTTGGCTTCCATAATGGGCTCAATTCGCCCGGAAACCACCGGCAGTCAATGCGGTCCGGCCGGAGCCGGACCGCTGGGGCATGCCACAAAGCCGTCGTGGGGATGCGGCGGGCCCGCCGGTCAGTCCCGCAGGTCGTAGCGGTACGACTTCGAGACGATCTGCCAGCCATCGGCGAGCTTCATCGCCACCAGGTAGTCGGTGAAGTAGCGCGGCGGCAGCTGGCAGCGCACCTTGATGAAGGCGGTGTTGTCGTCGGAGCGGTCGATGGTGACGATGAAATCTTCGCGGGCCTTGCCCTCGGCCTTCCCCGACGGCCGCTTGCGCACCCAGGCAAGCCAGTCCGGCACGGTCAGGACCTTCAGCTCGCCCTTCTCCACCCAGCGCAAGTCGGCGCTTGGATGAAAGGCCGCGGCAAGCTTGTCGGCGTCGCCCTCGTAGAGACCGTCGAAATAGGTTTGCACGACATTTTCGACGCTGGATCGATCTTGGCTCATTGGTTGGTCCTCCCGGCAGGTTTTCGTCTGCTAGGATTTAGCCATGAACCGCCGGATTGCGCCATGGCCGTCGGCAAAATTCCGCGTGAGGAGAAAGCCGTGACCGCATCTGCAAATTCGAACGATCGCATCCTGACGGGCGAATGCTTCTGCCGCGACGTGCGCTACGAGGTGGCCGACGCGTTCGGCTATGCGCTGAATTGTCACTGCTCGAACTGCCGCCGCACCACGGGTTCGGCGTTCAAGCCGTTCGCGGGAATCGCGCGCGAAAAATTCGCCATCGTCAGCGGCGCCGATCGTCTGCTGATCTACGGCGATGAGCTGACCCACGACGCGCATTGCGGCCGCTGCGGCTCGCTGCTCTATTCGCTGGTCCGCGACGGCGCCTATGTCCATGTCACGATGGGAACGCTGCGCGATGTGCCGGCGATCCGGCCGACCGCGCATATCTTCGTCGGCTCCAAGGCGCCGTGGTACGCGATATTGGACGACCTGCCGCAATATCAGGGGCACGTGACCAAAGGCGCGGAATAAATCAGCGCGAGGTCAGTTCTTGCCCTGAGGCTGGTCCGCTTGTGCCGAGGTAGTCTTGGACGGCCCCAACGCGAAGGCGAGCACGACATTGTCGGCGCGCTGCTTGAACTCCTTGCCGACCGCGTTGCGCGCCGCGTCGGAGAGCTCCTGCAGCGGCTTGTCCTGCAGCAGGCTGGGGAAGGTGACGGTCACCGATGTGAGCCGGCCATTGCGCCAGTTGAAGCCGACCTGTGGTTTGACCCCGACCGCCGCAAGGAGGTCTTCCTCCACAGCCTTGGCGTGCTTGAAGCCGTCGAACACGGCGTCGACCATGCCGCAGCCCGCGGTGCAGCCGGCAAGCAGCGCGAGGGCGACAAGGTTTCTGGCCATGCGGCCGATCGTGCCGGATCGAACCGGTGCGCTGGTGCCCTGCATGACGTCCTCCGTGGCTTTATTCTCGTTCCCACGATCGTGCCCGAAATGTCGTGACGAGCCAAATCCGAACCGCAGGTCCCTTCTGCAGTGTCGCCATGAACGGGTCTGGTTCTTGAAATTGAACGGCGGCTGCCCCGGTCTCGGCGGCGGCAATGTCGAGTCTGCAACGAGAGCCTTCCCCGTTCCGATGGAATCGGAACGGGGCTCTAGATTCTTGTTTTGACGCGTTTTCTTCACGCGAACCGGTAGCCACTTCGCTCGAAAACGCTCTAGTGAGCAGCTAGATCGCGCTCGCTGCGATGTTCACCATCAGCGCCAGCAGCGCGGTGTTGAACGCGAACGAGATGACGCCGTGCACGGTCGCGGTGCGGCGGATGATCTTGTCGGTGATGCCGACGTCGGAGACCTGCGCGGTCATGCCGATCACGAACGAGAAATAGATGAAGTCCCAGTAATCGGCGTCGACATGCTCGTCGCCGCTCGGAAATTGCAATCCGCCGGGTGTCTTGCCGCGGTAGAACTCATGGGCGTAGTGCAGCGCGAACGCGGTGTGAACCATGGTCCATGACAGCGTGATGGTGACGATCGCCGCCGCCAGTCCGGCCGGGCTGCCCTTGGCTGCGCCGAGTTCAAACACGATGGCTGCGAGGCTCGCCAGCGCGCCGAACGCGGTTACCAGCAGGATCAGGAACCGGCCATCGTCCTGCAATATGGCGCTGCGCTTGATATAAGCGACGCCACAGCGCAGCATCATCGCATAGGCAAGCACCAGATACAGCGCGGCGAAGGCGTCCCATCCGGCGAGCAGGCGCGTGACGAGGCGCGGCGCTCCCGGCACCAGCAGGGCAGCCAGGATGCCGACCCCAAGCGAGACGAAGGTGCGCGGCCGGCCCACGACGACGCGGACCGGCATCGGCAGCTTGCGGAAACGAACAAGGCGGTCGTCGGGCTCCTTGCTCATTTCGCGCTTTGCTTTCGGTTAGTTCTTGCGCTCGGCGACGAAGCGGGCTGCTGCGCGCAGGACGTCGCCCCTATCGCCGAACACCGACAGCGCGGCATCGGCGCGCGCCAGCAGGTCGCGCACGCGCTGCTTGGCGCCATCGATGCCGAGCTGGGTGACGAAGGTGGTCTTGCCGAGCGCGGCGTCGGCACCGGCCGGCTTGCCGAGTGCAGCGGCGTCGCCCTCGACATCGAGCAGATCGTCGGCGATCTGGAAGGCTTCACCGAGCGCTTTGCCGTAATCGTCGAGCGCCCGATACTCGCTCTCGGAGGACTGGCCGAGGATCGCGCCGGCGATGCAACCGAAGCGGAGCAGCGCGCCGGTCTTCATCTGCTGCAGGCGCGCGACATCGACCGGCTCGCGGTCGCCGAAGCGGCCTTCGCCGGCGAGGTCGAGGATCTGGCCGCCGGCCATACCGCCGATCCCGGAGGCGCGCGCCAGCGCGCGGGTCAACAGCAGGCGCACTTGGGCGTCCTTGTGGATCGCATCACGGGTGATGATGTCGAAGGCGATCGTCAGTAGCGCGTCGCCGGCCAGGATCGCGGTCGCCTCGTCATAGGCCTTGTGCAGGGTCGGGCGGCCGCGGCGCAGATCGGAATTGTCCATCGACGGCAGATCGTCGTGGATCAGCGAATAGCAGTGGATGCATTCAAGCGCAGCGCCCACCAGCAGGGCGGCTTCGCGCGGGATGCCGAACACCGCCGCGCTCTCGACCACGAGGAACGGCCGCAGCCGCTTGCCGCCGCCGAGGCTCGAATAGCGCATCGCCTCGATCAGCCGCTTCGGGCGCACGATTTCGTCGGTTTCGGTCGCGTCGGACAAAAGTTTCGCGAGCAGGGCTTCGGTATCCTCCGCGGTCTGGTCCAGCCGCTTGGAAAACTCTGCAGTACCGGTCGTCATTAAGAATTGCTCCAGATCGATTTTCGGCCGGACAATCGTTGATGGCATCGGCTTCGTCAATTCCACCCTGCGACGGATTCGCGCCTTAAAAGTGCTGGAAAAACCGTGAATTATCCCACAGACGTCTGACAGCGCCGGCCGTTCCTGGCGGGCGGGGCCCAAATCCTTCCTGGAGAGGTTCTCCCCGGAAACCCTCGTTTTGCGCATCGTCCGAATTTTATTGCTGCTTTTGCTGGCCCTGCTGGTGCTGCCGTATCTGGTGACGCCGTTCTACCGCACCGGCCACCCGGTCTCGGCCCTGATGGCGTGGCGGACCCTGCGAGGGGCCCCGGTGACGCGGCATTGGATCGATTTCGGCGCCATGTCGCCGTATCTGCCGCGGTCCGTGGTCGGCGCGGAAGACGCCCATTTCTGCAAGCACCGGGGCGTCGACTGGGGCGCGCTGCGCGAGGTGATCGACGATGCCGGGGATGGTGAGGCGGCGCGCGGCGGCTCGACCATCACCCAGCAGGTGGCCAAGAACCTGTTCCTGTGGCCCGGCCGCAGCATGATCCGGAAGGGGTTGGAACTGCCGCTGGCGCTCTGGATCGATTTCGTGCTGCCCAAGCAGCGAATCCTCGAAATCTACCTCAACATCGCCGAAATGGGCCCATCCGGGCAGTTTGGCGCCGAGGCCGGGGCCCAATATGCCTTCGGCCGGTCGGCAGCCGGGCTGTCAACTCGCGAGGCCGCGCTTTTGGCTTCGATCCTGCCCAATCCGGTCAAACGGAGCGCCCGGAACCCGGGTCCGGGGGTGCGCAGGCTGTCCGGGACCTATATGGCGAGGGGCAATGCGGTGGAGCGCTGCTGGCGCGAAAATCGCGGCTCCTGAGGCTGATTTCGGGCGGATTTTACCGTATCGGACCCTAGATTTACGCAGTGCCTTCCTCTATAAGCGCGGCCTTACCGGCATCGCAGCTGGCGCTTTGAAGCGCTGTGCGCTCGTCCCCATTTCGGACGATGCCTCCGCAACACCCCTAGAGGACACCGTTATGGCCGTTCCCAGAAGAAAAACCTCGCCGTCGCGCCGTGGCATGCGCCGTTCGGCTGACGCGATCAAGACCCCGACCTATGTCGAGGACAAGGACTCCGGCGAACTGCGCCGCCCGCACCACCTCGACCTGAAGACCGGCATGTACAAGGGCCGCCAGGTCCTGAAGGCCAAGAAAGAGTCCTGATCGGACATTCGGCTGTCGCGCCGCAGAGCATGATCCGGAAAAGCGTCTAGCGGTTTTCCGATAAGATCATGCTCCGAACAAAACGGCGCTGCGCCCGAATTCGGCCAACGAGGCCGGTCAAAACGGGCGCGTCCGCGGCGAAGCGTAGGCATCGCCGCATGCTGGTTCTCCCTGGAATAAGGCGCAAGCCCCGATGGTCGGTTTTCCGCTGCTGCTGGTTCCGCTCGCGGTCTACAACATCATCGCCTTCCTGATGCCTGGCGTGTCCTTCACGGACCCGCTGATCAGGCTGACATTGCTCTCGGGCGAGCAGTGGCAGATCACGCTCAGCGACATGCTGCTCGCCGCCGGCGTGCTGCTGTTGCTGCTCGAGGTCATCAAGGGCGCTCGGCCCGGCGCGAAATTTCTCACCGACCATCTGCTGTCGCTGATCGTGTTCGGCGCGGCCGCCGCCGAATTCGTGCTCTGGCCGAAATTCGGCAATTCGACCTATGGCCTGCTCACGCTGCTGGCGCTGGTCGATTTCATTTCCGGAATTGCGCTGCGCACCCGCCGCCGTGCGGTGGTCGCGGCACCGGCGCAGAGCGTCAGCAAGTCGCAGCCCGAGGTGCCGCAGCCCGCGCCTGTCGCGCAGCCCGCCGCGCGGCCCGAGCCCGCACCTGTCGTTACGCCGGCGCCCGCCGCGCCGCCGCCGGCTGCAACCGTTCCTCCGGCGACGTCGGTCGCGGAATCCGTGCTGCTCGATCAGTCCGCGCCAAAGCCGACGGTGACCTCGCCGGATTTGCAGCCGGGCGGCCAGCCGCCGTCGGACGCGCCGCAGCGCTGATACTCTTCTGGAATCTAGATGATCTGCCGGGTGCGCCGTGCGACGCTGCGGCGTTCGTCGATGTGCGGGCCGTAGGCGCTTTGCGCATCGGCCAATGACCCACGCCGCAGCTCGCACGTCTGCGGTTCGTGGGCGGCGGTTGCGATCAGCTGGGCCACGAACGACGGATCGGCGTGGGGTAGCGGGATCTTGGGCGCCCAATGGGTGGTCGTGGCCAGCGGCACCAAGGCGGTGCAGGGGGCTGCAGGTTCGCCTGTAACCTCGCCGTCCAGGATTTCCGATTGATCGATATCAGGCATCGCACGCAGACCCGTTGACCGTCATACTTTGGGACGTTGCGTCCCTCCGCAACACCCCCGTGGCAAGGGTCATGCCCGCCATCCCCAGTTCGTTCCCGGGCAGTCGCAAACGTGGTTTCCAGATTATTTATCAACTTCTCCTAGCGTTGGATTCGCCGGAACCACTATCTTGAGGGCGTGCAGAATCACCGGGCGCCGTCCCAAATCGAGACATGTTCGATGCCACCTGTCCCGCCAGCTGCCAGCATCCTCGCCTCGCTCGGCCAGGCAACATTCGCCTGGGACCTGGCGAGCGATGCGATCGCCTGGAGCGACAATGCGGCGACGGTCTTTCCGGATATCCCCGTCGCGGCGCTCGCGAGCGGCGCCGAGCTCGCCAAGCTGATCGAGCCATTGCGTTCGGTTCGATCAGATGCGCTCGGCCAGGCCGCGACTGTGCGCAGCGGGGAGGGCGTTCCCTACCGGATCGAATATGGCGTGCGCGCCGTCACCTCGGCGCCGGTGATCTGGATCGAGGAGACCGGCTGCTGGTTTGCCGGCGCCGACGGCAGGCCGGCGCTGGTGCAGGGCGTCGTCCGCATCAACAATGAACGGCATGCCCGCGACGAGCAGCTCATGAAGCTGTCGCGGCACGATCCGCTGACCAACGAGCTCAACCGCACCTATCTGATCGCCTCGCTCGCCGAAACGATCGAGGAGTGCGCGCGCTTCCGCACCTCCTGCGCCTTCATGCTGATCGGCATCGATCACCTGGCGCGGGTCAATGATGCCTTCGGCTTCGATGTCGCGGACGCCGTCATCGCCGAGGTTGCGAAGCGGATCCGCGCCCGGCTGCGCAGCGGCGACATGCTCGGCCGCTTCTCCGGCAACAAGTTCGGCCTGATCCTGCGCAACTGCACCGTCGATGACACCAACGTCGCGGCCGAGCGCTTCCTTGCCGCAGTCCGCGACGAGGTGGTGCCGACCAAATCCGGCCCGGTGTCGGTGACCGTCTCGATCGGCGCCGTCACCATCCCGCGCCATGCCAAGTCGGCGGAGGAGGCAGTCAATCGCGCCCAGGAGACGCTGGACGCCGCCAAGAGCCGCCGCGCCGGATCGTTCGTGCTGTGGAAACCGAATGTCGAGCGCGACGCCCAGCGCCGCGTCAACATCCGCGTCACCGACGAGATCGTCACCGCGCTGAACGAGCGCCGTATCGTGATCGGCTTCGAGCCGGTGGTCGATGCGCGTTCGCGGCAGCCTTCGTTCTACGAGTGCCTGGTCCGCATGGAGCAGGACGACGGCCGCGCGTTGCTCGCGCCCGACATCGTGCCGGTCGCCGAGCGGCTCGGCCTGATCCGGATGGTCGATCACCGCGTGCTGGAGCTAGCCGTCGCGGAGCTTGCCGCCGCGCCTGATGTCGAGCTCAGCCTCAACATCTCGCCCGACACCACGATGGACCCGGACTGGTGGGCCACCATCGAATCGCTGATGCGGGCGCATCCCGGCGTCGGCGAGCGGCTGATCGTCGAGATCACCGAGACGGTCGCGATCCAGGACATCGACGACGTCCGCGGCTTCGTCACGCGGCTGAAGAATTTCGGCAGCCGGATCGCGATCGACGATTTCGGCGCCGGCTACACCTCGTTCCGAAACTTGCGCAAGCTCGGCGTCGATATTGTCAAAATCGACGGCGCCTTCGTGCAGAACATCGTGCGCTCGGCCGACGACCGCGCCTTCGTGCAGACGCTGATCGATCTCGCGCGCCGTCTTGAGATCAAGACGGTTGCCGAATGGGTGCAGGACGAAGAGGCCGCTGTGATGCTGCGCGAGTGGGGCTGCGACTTCATCCAGGGCCGCCTGATCGGCCTCGCCTCGCCGGACCGGCCGTGGAACGCGCCGGCCGAGAAGGCCGTCCCTGCCGCGGGCTGACGCGCGATGATCGGCTGATTACCGCGCTCCCGCTCCGTTCTCGACAGGGGGTGCTCAAAATATGAGCGCGTCGTGCCCAAGGTTTGGCGGGAGTTCATCCAATTTATTGTGCGTTCCCAGACAAGTTTTCCAGCGGCGACCGCCGTTTACTTCTTCGAGGTTTGGACCGTGGCTTGCGCCATGACAACGTCGAAAGAGGATCGAATGGTCACGTTATCTTTTCCGCGCACGTACAAACTCATGCATATCGCGGCGCTGGGGGCACTGCTGGTTGTGGGCGTCGGTGCTCCAACCAGCGCTAGGGCAGCTGCGCCGGCCGCCTGTGCGGAGCTACAGGCAAAATATCCGGACTGGAAGGGCAAGACCCTCGTCAACGCTATCAATCCGCATACGCCAGGCTACGAGTCGATCGATCCGAAGGACCCGAGCAAATATGTCGGCTTCGATATTGATCTCGGCGAGCAGATTGGTGAATGCCTCGGCTTCAAGCTGACCTACAAGGCGGTTACCTTCGCCGCACTCCTGACCACGCTGGCCAGTGGTCAGGCCGACATTGTGATCTCTGACATCTACGCCACGGAAGAGCGTGCCAAGGCGGCCGACTTCATCACCTATTCGAAGGTGTTCGACGGCGTATTGGTCGCCAAGGGCAATCCGAAGAAGATCTCCGGCATCAATACCTCGATGTGCGGCGCGGCAGCGGCCGAGAACACAGGCTACGTTGAAGTTCCGCTGATCCAGGCGCTCGTGCCGGAGTGCAAGAAGGAGGGCAAGCCTGAGCCGACCATTCAGCTCTACGACAACAACGCCAACTGCATTCAGGCGATCCTGGCCGGACGCGCCGACACTTATGTCAACGACGTCAACACCGTCGACAATGCGGTGAAGGCCTATCCGGACAAGCTCGAAAAAGCTGTCGCGGTGACAATCCCGTATAAGGTCGGCATCGGCGTGCCCAAGGACAAGCCGGCCTTCCGCGATGCCGTGAAGGCGGCGCTGACCGAGATCTACAAGTCGGGCGATCAGCTCGCGCTGCTGAAGAAGTGGAATCTCGATCCGGAGAACCTGATGGCGCCTGGTCTGCTGACGGTCAAGTAGGTTCAGCACTGGCAAAAGGACGCCATGCTCGATGGAGCTGTTCCTCCACTATTTGACCATGCCGTATATGATCGAGGGCATTCAGGCGACCTTGCAAGTCACTGCCCTCGGTCTACTCGGCGGCCTCGTCCTCGGTGTGATCCTGGCGTGGATGCAACTCAGCCGCTTCAAAGCGCTGGCGTCATTCGCCCGGGTCTACACCGTGATCTTTCGCGGCACGCCACTGATCCTGCAGATGGTGTTCGCCTATAACGCCCTGCCGCAGATCGGCATCAAGCTCCCTGCCATTCTCGCCGCCGGCCTCGCGCTGGCCTGCAACGAAGCTCCGTTCATCGCCGAGATGCTGCGCTCCGGCGTGCTCGGCGTCGATCGCGGCCAGGTGCTGGCCGGGCAGGCGCTCGGCATGACGCCCGGCGTCCTGATGCGCCGGATCATCGCGCCGCAGGCGATCCGCTCGATGATCCCCGCCTTCGGCAACGAGACCGTCAGCGCGCTGAAGAATTCGTCGCTGGCGTCGGTGATCGCCGTGCAGGAGCTGACGTTGCGTTCGACCCAGATGGCGTCGGCAACTTTCGATTTCTTCTCGATCTTCTTCGCCTCCGGCCTGATCTATCTGTTCCTCACTGCGGCGATCGCCGGCATCCAGTTGTTCCTCGAATGGCTGTTCGATCTCGACCGCGCGTCGAAGCAGATCAGGCTGATGCGGATGATGCCGTGGTATCGGGCGCAGGGGCTCGATGATCCGCTGACCGCGGCGGACGAGACGCCGCCTGAGATACTGCCCGATGCCGGCGTCGCCGAATTGCCGCCGCCGCGCTCGCAGTCCGGGCGTATCGATCGCGCCAAACGCACCGAGATGCTGGCGCGAAACAACGTGGCCGTCGATATCGCTGCGCTGCGCAAGAGCTATGACAATCAGGTGGTGCTCGCCGGCGTCGATCTCACGGTGCGGATCGGCGAGGTGATCGCGCTGCTCGGGCCGTCCGGCTCCGGCAAGAGCACGCTGCTCCGCTGCATCAACAATCTCGAGCCCTGGAACGACGGCAGCATCAAGGTCGGCGGTCGCCGGCTCGGCTTCAACGATCACGGCAAGGCGCTGTCGCCGCGACTGCTGGCGCAGGCGCGTGCCGAAGTCGGCGTCGGCATGGTGTTCCAGCAGTTCAACCTGTTCGGCCACCTCACCGCGAAGGAGAATATCGCGGGGCCGCTGCGCTGGGTGCATGGCGTGTCGCGCCCCGATGCGGATCGCCGGGCGACCGAATTGCTCGCGCGCGTTGGCCTCAGCCACCGCGCCGATGCACTGCCGCGGCATCTCTCCGGTGGCCAGCAGCAGCGCGTCGCCATCGCCCGTGCGATCGCGCCGAATCCCAGCGTGCTGTTGCTCGATGAACCGACTTCCGCGCTCGACCCCGAACTCGTCAATGAGGTGCTTGAAGTCATCCGTCGCCTCGCGGTGGAAGACGGCCTCACCATGATCATTTCAACTCATCAACTGCGCTTCGCCAGTGAAGTCGCCGATCGCGTGGTGTTGCTGGCGGGCGGCGCGATCATCGAGGAGGGCCCGGCCAATGAGGTGTTGGGCAATCCGCGCAATCCGGTAGCGCAGCGTTTCCTCAATGCCATGGAGGCCGAAATCGCATGAACAGAAATCAGTCCGCTTCCATCCGCGTGAGGGCCTTTGCGTGAAACATCATCTGTTGTCGGTATCTGCGAAGACCGTGCATTGGGGCTATTTCAGCAAGGTCGTTGCGCCGGCGCTGACGCTGAAGTCTGGCGACCGCGCCACCATCGAGACGCTGACGCATCACGCCAATGACGATTACGAGCGCATGATCGAGGGCGATCCCGGCGCCGAGAGCGTGTTCAAATGGACGCGCGAGCACAAGGCGGTGGCGCGGCGCGGCTCGGGGCCTACCGAAGGCCCGTTCATCCGCGGCTCCGGCGAAGGCGTCGGCGTGCATCTGCTCACCGGCCCGGTGGCGATCGAAGGCGCCGAGCCAGGCGACGTGCTGGAGGTGCGCATTCTCGACGTGCGTCCAAGGCCGGCCTGCAAGGCCTGCCATGCCGGCAAATGCTTCGGCTCCAATGTCGCGGCCAATTGGGGCTTTCACTATCACGACTTGATCGAAGCGCCGAAGCCGCGCGAGGTGGTGACGATCTTCGAGCTCGACACGTTGGGCGAACCCTTCGCCAAGGCGGTCTACAATTATGTCTGGACGCCGCAGACCGATCCCGACGGCATCGTGCATTCGACCATCGACTATCCCGGCGTGCGCGTTGATCACGCCACCATCGTCAAGCGCGAGAATATTCTGAGCAATGTCCGTGTGCCCGCGCGGCTGCATTTCGGCACCATGGGGCTCGCGCCGTCAGAGCAGGATTTCGTGTCCTCGATCCCGCCGAGCTATACTGGCGGCAATATCGACGACTGGCGCGTCGGCAAGGGTGCCAAGATGTTCTATCCGGTCGCGGTGCCCGGTGCGTTCTTCTCGGTCGGTGATCCCCATGCCGCGCAGGGCGACAGCGAGCTTGGCGGCACGGCGATCGAGACCTCGCTCACCGGCGATTTCGAGTTCATCCTGCACAAGCATCGCGATCTCGCCGGCACACAGCTCGAAGGCCTGACGCATCCGATGCTGGAAACTCCCGACGCCTGGTCGGTCTACGGCTTCACCTATCCGAACTATCTCGCCGAGCTCGGCGTCAATGCGCAGCTCGAAATCGCCGATCATTCCAGCCTCGACCGCGCAATGCGCGACGCCTTCCGCAAGATGCGTCGCTTCCTGATGACGGTGCACAAGCTCAGCGAGGACGAGGCGATCTCGCTGATGTCGGTGGGCGCGGATTTCGGCGTGACGCAGGTGGTCGATGCCAATTGGGGCGTGCATGGGACCATCCGCAAGAACGTGTTCCGGTGTGACTGATCACGCGCCGGCCACAGGGCAGGACGCGTCATCCTTTGGACTGGCATGGAGATTGCTTGGCTTCGGCTCCGAAGGTCGATGCATGAGGCCGCGTCCGTTCACGAGTGAATCCTACTCCGAAGGCGACCGCCCCGAGGCCTGGCGGGACGTCCTGGCGTCGGTCGGCTTGCAGCCGACGGCCGCCACAACCACTCATGCCGGCCATGCCACCGCGGTGCGGCGCAATTTTCAGGGCGTGACGCTGGCCAGGCTTTCGGCAGGGCCACAATCGGTGTCGTCGCGCACCGATGTTGTGGCCGATCATCCGCTGGTGCTCCTGCCGATCGAAGACGGGGTGGCACTGAAAACGGCGGCCGGTTATCAGATCGTCGCGGCGGGACATCTTCTGCTGCTGCCGCGCGCGGGAGACTGGAGCGTGTCGTTCCAGCGCGAGATGCGCGCGGTGGTGCTGTCGGTGGCTTCCGAACCGACGTATTGCCGCCGTGCCACGCCGCAAGACGGCGAGATGCGTGTGCTTCCACCCGGTGGCTTTGGCAGCGTATTTGCGCAGATGATGGAACTCGCCGCGCGCGATCTCGAAGCGCTGTCCGATGTCGAATGGACCGCGCTCGCGCGAAGTCTCGCCGATCTGCTGCCGACATTCATGTGTCAGCACAGCGATACAGCAAGCGATCTCGGCGGCAGCAGCGCCTCCAAGGCGGCGACGCTGCATCGCCTGTGCGAGACCGTTGAACGCTGCCTCGACGATCCCGATCTGACGCCGGCGAAAATCGCCGGCGCTGAGGGCATTTCCGAACGCTATCTGCAAAAACTGTTCGAGGGCGCCGGCACCAGTTTCACGCATTACCTGCGTGAACGCAGGCTGCAGCGCACCTGGGCCGATCTGTCCAACCCCGCCGAGGCGCATCACTCGATCTCCGAGATCGCCTTCCGCGTCGGCTTCAACGACTCCGCGCATTTCAGCCGCGCCTTTCGCCAGCGCTTCGGTCTATCGCCGCGCGAATTCCGCCAGCATGAAGCTGAGCGCCAAACCGCATCGACAGCCACAGCCGGCCAACGCGGCTGGCCCCAACAAGCCCTGGCGCAACTGCGCAGCCGGCATGTCGCGCTGGTGCGCAAGACCGCTGCACCCTTTAACGCCCATGACGTGGAGATCGCGGACGCGCCGCGCCATCACCATCTCGCCGCGGACGCTTCGCGCGTGCATTGGGGCTATTTCAGCCATTCGTTGCCACCGCAGGTCGAGATCGGCTCCGGCGACACCATCACCATTGAGACGCTGACCCAGCATGCCTCCGACGATCCCGAGCGCATGATCAAGGGCGATCCAGGCGCCGAAAGTGTGTTCCACTGGACGCGCGATCGGAAGAACGTCGATCGTCGCGGCGCCGGCCCGCTCGATGCCTCGATCTATGGCCGCGGCGCCGGCGAGGGATTCGGCGTGCACATTTGCACCGGGCCGGTGGCCGTGAAGGACGCGGAGCCAGGCGACGTACTGGAAATCCGCATCCTCGACATCGCGCCGCGCGCGAGCCGCAATCCGGACTTCGAGGGCCGCGTGTTCGGCAGCAGCGTCGCGGCCTGGTGGGGCTATCACTACAAGGAGTTCCTCGCCGAGCAGAACGCCCATGAGGCGGTGACGATCTACGAGATCGTCGACGACGATGACGCGCCGCATGCACGTGCGCTGTATTCCTATCGCTGGGAACCGCAGACCGATCCTTTCGGGACGCTGCACAAGACTTATGACTATCCGGGCATTCCGATCCCGCCATCATCGGTGCGGCGCCGCCACGACGTGCTCGACGGCATCCGCATTCCGCTGCGTCCGCATTTCGGAGTCATCGCGCTGGCGCCGCGCGAGGCCGAACTTGTCGATTCCGTCCCGCCCGCATATTTCGGCGGCAATCTCGACAACTGGCGGCTCGGCAAGGGCTCGACGGTCTATCTGCCGGTGTCGGTGCCGGGCGCGCTGCTGTCGGTCGGCGATCCCCATGCTGCACAGGGCGACGGCGAACTCGGCGGCACCGCCATCGAATGTTCGATGACCGGCACATTCCGGGTCATCCTGCACAAAAAGAACGAGTTTACCAATCAGCCATTCGCCGATCTTACCTATCCGCTGATCGAGACTGAAGCCGACTGGGTGCTGATGGGCTTCAGTCATCCCAACTATCTCGCCGAATTCGGCGCCAACGGGCAGAGCGAGGTCTATGCGACCTCGTCGCTCGATCTCGCGATGAAGGATGCGTTTCGCAAGATGCGCCGCTTCCTGATGAACATCAAAGGCCTCACCGAGGACGAGGCGATCGCGCTGATGTCGGTGGCGGTGGATTTCGGCGTGACGCAGGTGGTGGACGGCAATTGGGGCGTCCATGCCATCCTCAGCAAGCGCGTCTTCGATCACGCGCCGCAAACCTAACGATCAAAGAGCAGGCGAGGAGACGTCGTTGCAGTTTCACATGATATCCGGCGGCCCGAGGCCGGTCGCGCCGTTCAGCCACGCGGTCGAGACCGACGGCTTCGTCTTCGTCACCGGCCAGATGCCGGATACGCCGGCTGCACCCGGCGTATTGCCCGAGGGTATTGTGGCGCAGACTCGCGCGGTGATGGAGAATTTGCGCGTGGTGCTTGCGGGCCTGGATCTCGGCTTCGAGCATATCGTGATGTCGCGCATCTATCTGACGCGCTTCGAGGACGATTATGCGGCGATGAACGAGATCTATCGCGGCTACTTCCCGTCCGATCGCCTGCCGGCCCGCACCTGCGTTGGCGTGACCGGTCTAGCCTATGGTGCGTTGATCGAAATCGATCTCGTCTGCCGCCGGCCTGCATAGACGCAGCGAACGCGGGCTGAAGAGAGGTCAGCGGCGCCTGACGCCGGGTTCGCCGCCATCAGATCCGCGGTGCGATGAGGCCGTCCGGCCGATCGGCGATAAGGACCTACTCGTCCTTCTTCGTCGGCTGCGACATGCGCTCGAGGCGTTCCTGCATGTCCTTCATCTGGCGGCGCAGGTCGTCGATGTTGCCGTTGTCGGGCGACGGTTCCGGCACCTTCTCGGCCTCGCCAGCGCGCTGCGGCACGAACGGCTTGAACATCGAGAAGGTCTGCTGGAACAGCTCCATGTTGCGGCGGACCTGTTCTTCCAGCGGAGCAAACGGCGTACCGCTCAGGGCGCCCGCGATCTGCTTGCGAAATCTCTCCTGTTCCCGGGTCAGCTGATCGATCGACTGCTCGAGATATCTCGGCACCACCATCTGCATGCTGTCGCCGTAGAAGCGGATCAGCTGGCGCAGGAACGTGGTCGGCAGCAGGTTCTGCCCGGCCTTGTTTTCCTGCTCGAAGATGATTTGCGCGAGCACGGAGCGGGTGATGTCGTCGCCGGTCTTGGCGTCATAGACGAGGAAATCCTCGCCCTCCTTCACCATCGCCGCGAGATCCTCGAGCGTCACATAGGTGCTCGTACCGGTATTATAGAGCCGCCGGTTCGCGTATTTCTTGATCGTGGTCGGTTGTTCAGATTTTGCCATGGGCTCTCACTTCAACACCGAAGAACCTGGAACCCGAACGGCATCGCCGCTGGGCTAAATGCAACGCATCGCAGCAAAGGTAAGCATTTTCAAAGCGGTTCGGCTACCGTTTTGTGCGGCACGGTTAATCTCAAAGCAAAGGGATTGCTCAGGAAAGTGCCAAGAGCGTCATTTTGAGTGCGTCGCGGCGCGATTTGCGTGACAGTTCGATTGACATGTCCCAACGAGGTTTACAGGATAGCCGTCAAGAGACAGGCCCGCCAGACCGGCCGCCCGCCGTCGAGAAACCCAGCTACAACCAATAGGAGATGTCCATGTCAGACGATGTCGTCATCGTCAGCGCCGCCCGCACCCCCGTCGGCAGCTTCAACGGCGCGTTCGCCACCACGCCGGCCCACGACCTCGGCGCGATCGCCATCAAGGCGGCGCTTGAGCGTGCCGGCGTCGAGGCCGGTCAGGTCTCCGAAGTCATCATGGGCCAGATCCTCACCGCCGCCCAAGGCCAGAACCCGGCCCGGCAGGCCTCGATCGCGGCCGGCATCCCGGTGGAAAGCCCGGCCTGGGGCGTCAACCAGCTCTGCGGCTCGGGCCTGCGCACGGTGGCGCTCGGCTACCAGGCGCTGCTGAACGGCGATTCCTCTGTTGTCGTCGCCGGCGGCCAGGAATCCATGAGCATGGCCCCGCACGCGCAATATCTGCGCGGCGGCGTCAAGATGGGCGGCCTCGAGCTGATCGACACCATGATCAAGGACGGGCTGTGGGATGCCTTCAACGGCTACCACATGGGCAACACCGCCGAGAACGTCGCCAAGCAGTACCAGATCACCCGCTCGCAACAGGACGAGTTCGCGGTCGGCTCGCAGAACAAGGCCGAGGCGGCGCAGAAAGCCGGCAGGTTCAAGGACGAGATCGTCCCGGTCACGATCAAGAGCCGCAAGGGCGATATCGTGGTCGACACCGACGAATATCCGCGTCATGGCGCCACGATCGATGCGATGGCCAAGCTCCGCGCGGCCTTCGAGAAGGACGGCACCGTCACCGCCGGCAACGCCTCGGGCATCAATGACGGCGCCGCCGCCGTCGTGCTGATGACCGCCAAGGAAGCCGCCAAGCAGGGCAAGAAGGTGCTTGCCCGCATCGTCTCGTGGGGCCAGGCCGGCGTCGATCCCAAGATCATGGGCACCGGGCCGATCCCGGCCTCGCGCACCGCGCTGAAGAGGGCCGGCTGGAACATCGCCGATCTCGACCTGATCGAGGCCAACGAGGCGTTCGCCGCGCAGGCCTGCGCCGTCAACAAGGACCTCGGCTGGGATCCCGCCAAGGTCAACGTCAATGGCGGCGCGATCGCGATCGGCCATCCGGTCGGCGCGTCCGGCGCGCGCGTGCTGGTGACGCTGCTGCACGAGATGCAGAAGCGCGACGCCAAGAAGGGCCTCGCGACGCTGTGCATCGGCGGCGGCATGGGCATCGCTATGTGCGTTGCACGCGACTGAACAAAAGGCAGCGAGGTCGGTTAGGTGATGAAAAGATCATCTGTCAACCGCGGCGCGAGCTGATAAACATGATGCCCGGCTTTGTGCCGGGCATTTTTGTTTCGAGAGCATGATCCGGAAAAGTGTGAAGCGGTTTTCCGAAAAGATCATGCTCAAAAAAGGGAGCTAAAGCGCGATGACAATTCAACCTAATCTCATCGCGCTTTGTTGAGTGAGTGCGAAGACCGGAGCGATCCGGTTATAAAAGACGGCCAAGGAGGAAACGGACATGGCACGTGTTGCATTGGTGACGGGCGGAACGCGGGGCATTGGAGCTGCGATCAGCAAGGCGCTGAAAGCGGCGGGCTACAAGGTGGCGGCGAGCTACGCCGGCAATGACGCCGCGGCGGAGAAGTTCAAGGCGGAGAGCGGCATTCCCGTCTACAAGTGGGATGTCTCATCGTTCGACGCTTGCGCGGCCGGCGTGAAGCAGGTCGAGGCCGATCTCGGCCCGGTCGACGTGCTCGTCAACAATGCCGGCATCACCAAGGATACCGCATTCCACAAGATGACGCTGGAGCAGTGGAATGCCGTTATCAACACCAACCTCGGCTCGCTGTTCAACATGACGCGCCAGGTGATCGAGGGCATGCGCGCCCGCAAGTTCGGCCGCGTCATCTCGATCTCCTCGATCAATGGCCAGAAGGGCCAGTTCGGCCAAGTCAACTACTCCGCGGCAAAGGCCGGCGATATCGGCTTCACCAAGGCGCTGGCGCTGGAGAACGCCAAGGGCGGCATCACCGTCAACGTGATCTGCCCGGGCTATATCAACACCGAGATGGTGCAGGCGGTGCCGAAGGACGTGCTCGAGAAGAGCGTCATCCCGCAGATCCCGGTCAACCGGCTCGGCGAACCCGAGGAGATCGCGCGCGCCGTGGTGTTCCTCGCCGCCGACGATGCCGGTTTCATCACCGGCTCGACGCTGACCATCAATGGCGGCCAGTATCACGCCTGACGCGACAAGCGTCGTCGCGTCGCAGGCGCTCTATCAATGAAGTCGTCATGCCCGGGCTTGTCCCGGGCATCCACGTCTTGTAGCTCGCGGCCAGGAAGACGTGGATGGCCGGGACGTAGGCGAGCGGAAGCGACGCCGTCCTTCGGACGGCTATGCCCGGCCATGACGAAGAGACCTCCCGAGCAAGATGACGACCCGAACTGCCACCCTTGTCGGACTGACCGCCATTTTGATGTGGTCGCTGCTGTCGGTCATGACGGTTGCGACCGGCAAGATCCCGGCGTTCCAGCTCGCCGCCATGACCTTCGCGATCGGCGCCGCGGTTGCGTTCGCAAGCTTCCTGTTCCGTCCCGCAGCCTTCGGCGCCTTGAAGCAGCCGCTGCTCGCGTGGGTCGTCGGTGTCGGCGGGCTGTTCGGCTATCACGCGCTGTATTTTCTGGCGCTGCGTTTTGCGCCACCGGCCGAGGCAGGTCTGCTGAATTATCTCTGGCCGCTGTTGATCGTGCTGTTCTCCTCGCTGCTGCCGGGCGAGCGGCTTGCGATCCATCATATCGTCGGCGCGCTGCTTGGTCTTGTCGGCACCGTGCTGCTGTTCGCGGGTAATACCGGCGCCTTCACAGCAGAGCAGATTCCAGGCTTCGCGGCGGCCTTTGTCGCAGCGTTCGTCTGGGCCGCCTATTCGGTGATGTCGCGCCGGCTCAAGGCGGTGCCGACCGATGCGGTGGCGGGCTTCTGCCTTGCGACCGCGGTGCTTGCCGCGCTCGTGCACATGATGGTGGAGACCACGGTGTGGCCGGCAACGCCGCTGCAATGGCTTGCCGTTGTGGCGCTCGGCATCGGTCCGGTGGGGGCTGCGTTCTTTGCCTGGGACATCGGCATGAAGCGCGGCGACATCCGCGTGCTCGGCGCCGCATCCTACGCCACGCCGCTGCTCTCGACCGCGTTCTTGATCCTCGCGGGTTTTGCCAGGCCCAGCGCCAACATTGCGATTGCCGCGATCCTGATCGCCGGCGGCGGCTTGATCGCGGCGAAAGACATGGTGCTGAGAAAGTAGGGTGAGCAAAGCGAAGCCTGTTTCACCGTCACCCTGAGGAGGCCGCAACGCGGCCGTCTCGAAGGGCGACGGCCCAACTGGGGCCGTGCATCCTTCGAGGCTCGCTCCGCTCGCACCTCCAGCGACAAAGGCGCAGCCTTTGCGCGGGGATGACGAGGAGCGTGGACCGTAGGATGGGTAGAGCGCAGCGAAACCCATCATCTCGCCGCGTGCATAAAAGTTGATGGGTATCGCTGCGGCTCCACCCATCCTACAAAGCTAGCGAGCCGGCTCCCAGCCCTTCGGCGCCAGCTCGAATGTCGCAAATTCAAATCCCGGCGCGACGGTGCAGCCGACCAGCGTCCAGTCGCCGCTGCTTTCGGCGGCCTGCCAGGCGCCGGCCGGTACGATCGCCTGCGGTTGTTCGCCGCTGATGACGTCAGGCCCGAGCGTGATCGCATGCGGCGGCGCGCCATCCTGCGCGATCCGCAGGGTCAGCGGCGCGCCGGCGTAATAGTGCCACATCTCGACCGCGTCGATGCGGTGCCAGTGCGAGCGTTCGCCGCGCGCCAGCAGGAAGTAGATTGCGGTCGACCGGGCGCGCCCATTGGCGTCACAATTCTCGTCGCGAAACGTCTCGCGATAGTGCCCGCCTTCCGGGTGCGGCGTCAGTTCGAGCCGGGCGACGATGTCGTCAGCCGAGAACTTAGACATCAAGGTCGGCCATCACGACTTGTTCTTGCGCTCGCGGAGCTCGCCGAACACCTGGGCCGCCTCGGCGCCCTTCATGTGCAGCTTGGCCGCGACCACCGGCTCGTCG
This sequence comes from Bradyrhizobium sp. 27S5, assembly GCF_037217225.1. NCBI lineage: Bacteria > Pseudomonadati > Pseudomonadota > Alphaproteobacteria > Hyphomicrobiales > Nitrobacteraceae > Bradyrhizobium > Bradyrhizobium sp. 27S5. The sequence goes on along the minus strand of NZ_CP147714.1, from coordinate 8,593,441 downwards.
GCGCGCAGGAACACGTTGGCCTTCTTCTCGTCGCCGAGCAGCACGGGTATCGTCGGCTTGTTCTCGGCGCGCAGCCGCGTCACTTCCTCCGCACGCGCCTGCAAGGCTGCGTTGTCGGGCTCGATGGTGAGCGCGAACTTCACATTCGAGGCGGTGTATTCATGGCCGCAATACAGACGAAAATCGTCCGGTAGCGAGCGCAGCTTCAAAAGCGAATCCCACATCATCGGATAGCTGCCTTCGAACACCCGCCCGCATCCGATCGAGAACAGCGTGTCGGCGGCGAACACCGCCTTCTCGCCGTCGAACACATAGGAGATATGGTCGAGCGTATGGCCGGGCGTCTCGACCACGCGCGCGAGCAGGCTGCCGACCTTGATCACGTCGGCATTGGCGGCGCGCAGGTCGACATTGGCGATCTTCGCCGACTTATCGTGCGGGGCGACGACGCGGCAGCCATATTTCTGCTTCAGCTCGGCGACACCGCCGACATGGTCGCCATGGTGATGGGTGATCAGGATGTCGGTCAGCGTCCAGCCTTCGCGCTCCAGCGCCTTGATGATCGGGCCGGCCTCCGGCGCGTCGATCGACGCCGTCGCCCCGGTCGCGGGATCGTGGATCAGGTACCCGAAATTGTCGGTGAGGCAGCTGAAGGTGCGAATTTCGGCGGTCATGATATCTCCACGAGCAAACGGGACGGACACGTCAGAACCTGATGCTTCGAAAAAGCTGGTGCCCACGCTTTCGGATCATGCTTTTAACGCGTCCAGTATAGGGGTGAAATATGGCGTTAACGCTCCGGCGGCAACGCAAATTTCCGCGCTCCCCGGCAGCAGGGGGCATGTTAGGCTAGCGGCCATGGACGTCATCGACCTGCGCGACTTCTATTCGCAGCGCCTCGGCATCGTGGCGCGGCAGCTGATCAACCGCGGCCTCCGCGCGCGCTGGCCGAATGCCGAAGGCCTGCGTGTGCTCGGCCTCGGCTATCCGACGCCCTATCTCGGCCTGTTCCGTGAGTCCTGCGAGCGCTGCATCGCCTTCATGCCGGCGGCCCAAGGCGTGCTGAAATGGCCGACCGGGCGGCCGGCGCTGGCGACCCTGATCGACGAATTCTCGATGCCGCTGCCGGATGCCGCGGTCGACCGCGTGCTGCTGGTGCATGCGCTGGAGATGTCTGATGATCCGGAGCGGCTGCTGCGCGAGGTGTGGCGGGTGCTGTCGCCGTCGGGGCGGCTGATCGCGATCATCCCGAACAGGCGCGGCGTCTGGACGCGCACCGACGCGACGCCGTTCGGCCATGGCCGGCCCTATTCGCGGGCGCAGATCACGCAGCTGTTGCGGCAGACCTGGTTCACGCCGACGGCGTGGGGCGAGGCGTTGTTCATGCCGCCGGTTCAGGGCAGCTGGTTTCTGCGCTCGGCGATGGCGTGGGAGCGGGTCGGCGCCGCGCTGTCGATGCCGTTCGCCGGCGTGCATATCGTGGAAGCGAGCAAGCAGGTCTATCGCGCGATCCCCGCCCGCCGCGAGCGCACGCAGCTGATCCCGTCATTGCGGCCGGTGCTGGTGCCGTCATCGACGGCGACGCGCAAATCCATTCACCCGGAATAGAGCGTTTTCGAGCGAAGTGGATGCCGGTTCGCGTGAAGAAAACGCGTCAAAACAAAAAGCTAGAGCTTCGGTTCTGATTGAATCAGAACCGAAGCTCCAGTGACGCGATTTATTCACCCTCCCCGCGAAGGGAGGGTGGGAGATCTTCAGGGTTATTCGTTGCCCGGATTGAAGTCGTCGCTCGGTGCGGGCTGCGCCGCGATGTCGGAGCGCGGGCCGTGCGGGCGGCGGCGGCGGCGCGGGAAGCGCTCGCTGCGTTCGCCGCGTTCTGCGCCGCCATTGCCTTCATAGGCGCCATTGACCTGCGGCTGCGCGCCACCGGTGATGAACGAGGGCAGGCGATCGACGCCGCCGGCATCGGCCAGCACGGGCTGCGGCTGGTTCGGCGGCTGCGGCTGATATTGCGGCTGCGGACGATGCTCACGCTCGCGGTGCTCGCGTGGCTGCTGCTCACGCTCGCGCGGCGGCTGCTCGCGCTGGTACGGCGGCTGGCCGTTCTCGCGGATGAAGGGCTGTTGCTGCTGCGGCACGAAGCCCGGCTCCTGGCCGAAGCTCGAATAGCCGTCGCTGTCGTCGTCGCTGTCGTCGGTCGCGATCGGCTCGGCGTCGGGGCGCGGCTGCTGCTGATTCTGCCTAAACTGCTCCTGCGCCGCTGCGATGATCCGGTAGTAGTGCTCGGCGTGCTGGTAGTAGTTTTCTGCTGCCACCGGGTCGCCGGAGGAGCGCGCATCGCGCGCCAGCTGGACGTATTTCTCGGCCACGTGGGAGGCCGTGCCACGGATCTTGATGTCGGGTCCGTTCGATTCGTATACCCGTGTCAGGGGATTCTGGCCGCGCCGGTTGTTGTTGTTGTTATTATTATTGTTGTTATTCCGGTTGCGCATCCGCTTGTTGTTCTGACCGTTTCTCATCTGTCGCCTTTTATTCCAGCCCTGAAGTTATTGCAGTCCACAGTCCGATTCTCAGAGTCCGATTCGGCGCGCGCCTAGGCGCACGGAATCGCGATACCGTCCGAAGTGGCTTCGATCTCGCCGACCATCTCGTTCAGCAAAGTCGCGTTCAGCAAAGACGCGTTCCCCAACCGCCGCCAGCGGATCTCGCTAGCGACCAAATTATTGCGCCCGTTGAGACAGGCCCAGTTCTCGTGCGTAAGTCTTCAAGCGCAATAACAGGCTTTCGTTCGCTTGGCGGTCGAGAGCAGCACAGCTTTCAGCTATTGCGCTCAATGTGACCTGCGTTCCTGGAACCTTTCGATCGGCGGGCTCTGCTGAACCCTGGTCATCACCCGTAACGATTACGGGGCCAGCACCGATGTTGTGCCCGGAACGTAGTCGTTCCCGGGGGATATTCCAAGAGGTTTTTTTGCGTTCCAATAGGACTTTATCGGGGCAGCCGGCGGGCGGAAACGGCCCTCGGAACGCCCCCCAGATCGGCCCTGGGCGGCCCCGTTGGGGATAACCCGGACGCCGTCATCATGGCTTCAACGTCGCCGCTCTGGCCCTGCCCGACCTCCACAACCAAAAGTCCGTTCGATGCCAAAAGACCCGCAGAATGCGAAATCAGCGTGCGGTAGGCGTCGAGCCCGTCGGCACCGCCATCGAGCGCCGCGCGGGGATCATGCTCGCGCACCTCGATGTCGAGGCCGGCGATGTCGGCGGAGGGGATGTAAGGCGGATTGGACACGATCAGGTCGAACGCGCCGGTCAGCCCGCTGCCGTAATCGCATTTGATCCATGTCGCGCGATCGGCAAGTCCGAGCTCGACGGCGTTCCGGCCCGCCGTCTGCAATGCCTCCGCCGAGATGTCGGTGGCGAAGCCAAGCGCGTTGGGCAGTTCCGAGAGCAGCGCCAGCAGGATCGCGCCCGACCCGGTGCCGAGATCGGCGATCCGCAAGGCGCGGCCGGCGGTGCCGTCGGCGCGCAGCAATTCGAGCGCGCGCTCAACCACGGTCTCGGTATCGGGCCGCGGCACCAGCGTCGCGGCGGAGAGCTGCAGCGGCAGTCCCCAAAATTCCTTGCTGCCGAGAATGCGCGCGACCGGCTCGCCGGCGAGGCGGCGCACAGCGAGGCTCTCGAGGCGATCCGATTCGTCAGGGGTCAGCGCGCGCTTCGCTGCCGTGATCATGCCGGTCAGATCGAGCCCCAGCGCAGCGCCGACCAAGAGCCGCGCATCGAGTTCGGCGGACTCGCCGCCGGCCGCCTTGAGGCGCGCGGCGAGCGCGCGCCGGGCGCTCTCGACGGTCTGGCTGCCATGTCCTGCTGATGCGCTCATCGCGCGTTGTTAGCCGATGGTCGATGCGGCGTCGATATCACTTGCACCCCGCACGGCCGGCGCGCACGGTCGACGCCTAAAACGATCCGGAACGCACGACCATGACGGGCTATGACGACCAGAACATCTTCGCCAGGATCCTGCGGGGCGAGGTGCCGAGTTTCAAGGTCCATGAAACCGACCGGACCTTTGCCTTTCTCGACATCATGCCGCGGTCGCCCGGACATACGCTGGTCATTCCGAAAGCGCCCGCGCGCGGAATCCTGGACATCGCGGAAGACGATCTTGCCGCCGTCGCGCGGTCGGCGAAGCGCATCGCCGTCGCCGCGATGAAGGCGTTCTCCGCCGACGGCATCATCATCCAGCAATTTAGCGAACCCGCCAGCGGTCAGGTCGTTCTGCATTTGCATATGCACGTGATGCCGGTGAAGGCCGGCGTCGCGCTGCTGCCCGCGCAGACCCGCAAGGAGGAGATGGCTGTGCTCGCCGATCATGCCAAACGCATGATCGCGGCGCTTGCAGGCTGAATTGTTGGGCCGGAGCGTCTTCGAGCGAAGTGGACGCCGGTTCGCGTGAGAAAACGCGTGTCAAAAACAATAAGCTGGAGCTTCGGCTCTGATTCAGTCAGAACCGAAATGCCCTAGACCCCGAGATAGCGCTGCAGGACCTCGGGCTGCGCCTTGATCTCCTGCGCGGGCCCTTCATGGACGATGTGTCCATTGTTGATGATGTAAATGCGCTGCGCCAGCGCGAGCGTTGCGGCGAGGTTCTGCTCCACCAGCACGATGGTCTGTCCGGCCTCGGCCAGATCGCGGCACGCCTTCATCAGGTCGCGCACGATCACCGGCGCCAGTCCCTCGAACGGCTCGTCGAGCAGGATGATCTTCGGATCGCGCACCAATGCGCGCGCGATCGCCAGCATCTGCTGCTCGCCGCCCGACAGGTCAGTGCCGCGATTGCTCCGCCGCTCCCGGAGCCGCGGGAACATCTCGTAGACGCGGTCGAGCGGCCAGCGCTGCGAGGCGGTCAGGCCGGCGATCACGAGGTTCTCCTCGACGCTCAGGCTGCCGAAGATGCGGCGCTCCTCATGGACCAGCTGCATGCCGGCCTGCGCGATCTTGTGGCTCTTCCTCCCGGATATCTCGACACCGTCGAACATCACCGAGCCGCGGCGCGGGGTCACCACGCCCATCAGGCTCTTCAGCGTCGTGCTCTTGCCGGCGCCGTTGCGGCCGAGCAGCGCCACCACCTCGTTGCGCTCGACCCGCATCGAGACGTCGAACAGGATGTGGGAATCCCCGTAATAGCTGTTCAGTCCATTGACCTCGAGCAGGCTCATGCGGCGAGCACTCCATGCACGCCGCCAAGATAGGCTTCCTGGACGGTCGAATTGTTCTTGATCTCTTCCGGCGTTCCCTCGACCAGCACGCGGCCCTCCTGCAGCACGGTGACGCGCTCGGCGAGCTCGAACAGCGCATCCATGTCGTGATCGATGATGATCATGGTGCGGCCCTGGCTGATCGACTTTAGAAGCTTGACGGTCTCGACGCGTTCGCGTGGGCTCATGCCGGCCAAGGGCTCGTCGAGCAGCAACAGGCTCGGCGACGTTGCCAGCGCCAGCCCGATCTCGAGCCGTCGCTTCTCGCCATAGGCGAGCTCCGACACCGGCGTATCGGGCCTCGAGGTCAGATTGACCAGCTCGAGCGTCTGCTGCACGCGCTCGGACAGGCCTGGGATACTGTCGATGCTGCGGAACAGATCGAGCTTGAACTTGCCGCGAAGCCCCGAAAGCGCCGCGATCACCAGGTTCTCGCGCACCGTCAGGCCGGCGAACAGCTGGTTGACCTGGTAGCTTTTGGTCAGGCCGAGCTGACAGACGTCGGTGACGTTCATCCCGGTGATGTCGCGGCCGCCAAACACGATGGTGCCCGAGGTCGGGTGGACCTCGCAGGTCAGCATCTTGAAGAAGGTCGATTTGCCGGCGCCGTTCGGGCCGATGATGCCGCGCAGCTCACCATGGTTGACGGTGAAGTCGATATCGCTGTTGGCGAGCAGGCCACCATAGCGCTTGGTCAGGCCCCGGGCCTGGAGGATCGGACCGGACGGATTGCTGTCCGTGCGAGGTGGGGCGGGGATCGGTGCGGCGGCGGCCGCGGCGTGCCGCTCGCTTGCCACAGCGACAGTCTCCGGCGCGCGCTCGTCCGGCTCGCTCGTGCGGCGCGGTCCGGTCACGAGCCGGTAGAGATCGGCGAGGCCGCCGATGATGCCGCGGCGCAGGAAGCAGACCAGCAGCACGAACACGATGCCGAGCACGAGCTTCCAGGCCGCGCCGAGCCCGAGCGCCGCCTGCAGGAAGTCCTGCAGCGACAGCCAGACCGCGGCGCCGACCAATGGCCCGAACAGCGTGCCGCGGCCGCCGATCGCCGTCTGCATCACGAGCTGCCCAGAGGTGTCGAAAGTGAACGCGTCGGGCGGCATGAAGGCCTGCAGCACGCCGAGCAGGCCACCGGCAAAGCCGGCATAGGCGGCGGCGATCACGAAGGCGGTCAGCTTGTAGCCATGGATGTTGTGGCCGACCGCGGTCGCGCGCAGCGGATTGTCCCTGATCGCGCTGAACACGGCGCCGACCGGCGAACGCACGATGCGCAGCGCAATCACGACGCCGATGAAGTAGCACAGCGCCAGGAATTGGTAGAGCGACCAGCCGGTGGTGAAGTGCAGCGTGGTGAAGCCGAGATTGAAGCTCGGGGTCGGCACGCCCGGCAGCCCGTTCTCGCCGCCGGTGAAGTCCGACAGCGGATTAAACTCGACGAAGAAGAACACCTCCGCGATCGCCACCGTGATCATGGCGAAGTAGATGCCGGTGCGGCGCAGCGCGATCAGGCCGATCAGATAGCCCGCCGCGGCGGCCGCGATCATGCCGATGACGAGCGCGAGGACGACGTTCGGGAAGCCGGCGCGGGTCAGCAGCCAGGCGGCGACGAAGCCGCCGGTGCCGTAAAAGGCCGATTGGCCGAACGACAGCAGGCCGGTGAAGCCGAACAGGATGTCGAAGCCGAGCCCGAACAGGCCCCAGACCAGGATCCGGTTCACCGTGTTGGGTGCGAAGCCGAGCCACGGCAGCACGAAGGGCGCGGCGATCAGGCCGGCGGCCGTCAGAAACTCGATCAGGTATGGGCGTTGTTTCAGCATTGCGAATCCGTTGTCATTCGCGGCCCTGCGTGCCGAGCAGGCCGTGCGGTCTGAGCACGAGCACGAGCGTCATCGCCGCGAACAGCATGACGTAGGCGTAACCGGGGTTGAACATCGAGGTGATGCTGATGATCTCGCCGGCGATCAGTCCGCCGAGGATCGCGCCAGGAAACGAACCGACGCCGCCGATCACCACCACCACGAAGGTCTCGACCAGGATGTCGTCGCCGACGCCGGGCGTCAGCGACACCACGGGCGCGTTGATGATGCCGGCGAAGCCTGCGGCCATCGCGCCGATGCCGAACACGATCATGAAGACGCGGTAGACGTTGATGCCGAGCGAATCGACCATCACCGAATCCTCGATGCCGGCGCGCACGATCATGCCGAGCCGGGTGCGGTACAGGATCAGGAACAGCGCGCCGAGCGCGACCGCGACGATGCCGACGACGGCGAGCCGGTAGGTCGGGTAGAACAGGAAGCCCATCGAGGTGATGCCCTGCAGCAGCGCCGGCGGCGGCACCACCTGCGACTGGCTGGTGAAGATCAGCCGCACGATCTCCACGAAACAGATGCCGAGGCCGAACGTGACCAGCAGCTGGTCCTCATGCGGGCGATGGTAGAAGTGGCGGATGATGATCCGCTCCATCGCGACGCCCAGCGCCATCACGAACAGCGATCCCGCGATCACGGCGAGAATGAACGAGCCGGTGTAGGAATAGGTCACGTATCCGGCGTAGCCGCCGATCATGAACATGGCGCCGTGGGCGAGATTGAGCACCCCGAGCGTGCCGTAGATGATCGTCAGTCCGGAGCTGATCAGCGCAAGCAGTGCGCCGAGCGCCAGTCCGTTGAAAAGTTGTGAAACGAAATTTGGCCAGTTGATCATGGCGTGCGTTCACTCAGCCTTCACTTGGCCCGGTCAATGGAGGAGCGTCTCGACACAAAGCGGCGCCGCGGGTCGGGTCGCCCCGCCCACGGCGCCGAGTTGTCCCACGTTGATCAGGTGTAGTCGCCGAGATGGCAGCCGAACGCATCCGGCTTCTGCATCAAGCCGTCGCCGGCGACGATCTCGATCACCTCGTAATAGTCCTCCTTGTTCTTCATCTCCTTTTCCATCTTGCCGCGGACGATGAAGACGGGGCGGACGCATTGGTGATCTTCGGGGCGATAATGCACGTCGCCGACCAGCGAGGGGACGGTCTCGCCCTTCTCGTAGGCCTTGATGACGTCGGGCGGATAGAAGCTGCCGGCTTCCTCGACCATGCGGGCCCAGTGCGCGAAGCTGACATAGGCGTTCTCGGCGCCCCATTCCGGCTTGTATCCGAACTTCTTCTCGAAGGTCTCGTTGAACATCTTGGCCAGCGGATACTTGTCCTCGATGGTCCACCAATAGTCGGTCGCGGCGTAGACGCCCTGCATCAGGCCGCCGGTCTCGCGGGCGATGAACGGCACCTGGTAGGGCACCACGAGCTTCATCCTGTCGAGCACGCCGAACTGCTTGGCCTGCTGCGTCGACAGCACGGCGTCGTGGCCCCAGTTGACGTTGATCAGCACGTCGGCGCCGGAATTCGCGACATTGAGCAGATATGACGAATAGTCGGGCGCGCCGAGCGGCGACACCTGGTTGGTGGTGGTTGTCCAGCCCGCCTCGGCGAGGCGGTCCTGCATCGACTTGGTCACCGTGTGGCCATAGGTGTAGTCGGGCGTCAGATAGGCGGCCTTCTTGTTCTTGCCGAACTGCTTGATCAGCACCGGCGCGATAGCAGCGGCAGCGGTCTGACCATAGAAGTTCTGGCGGAAGCCGTAGCGCACGCAATCCTTGCCGGTGGTGTCGTTCGATCCGGAGATGCCGCAAACGAAGATCACCTTCTCGCGCTGCGCCAGCTTGTTCAGCGCGACCGCGACCGCACTCGACGTGCCGCCGGTGATCATCACCGCCTTGTTCTCGGTGATGAAGCGCTGCTGCGCCTGCACGGCCTCGTTCGGCTTCGCCGCGGAATCCGCTACGCCGAACTTCAGTTCCTTGCCGAGCACGCCCTTTGAGGTCTTCGGCGAGATCTTCTTGATCAGTTCGTGACCGCTGTTGATGTGCTCGATCGCGAGCTGATAGCCCTTGAGCTCATCCTCGCCCTGCACCGCATAGGTGCCGGTGCGCGGGACCGAGATGCCGATGAAGGCCGAGGAGCCGGACGAGCCGGCGGGAAATGTCCCGATCGCCGGATGATCCTCGGCGAATGCCCGCGACGCGATCGAGGCCGGCAGCACGGTGCCGCCGATCAGGCCGGCGCCGGCCTGCAGCAGGGTGCGACGCGAGACGTTCAGTGCTCTGCGCGGCAGGAAATCCTTGGTGCTCATCGCTCACTATCCTCCAATTGTATGATTTTTGGCGCGCATGCTCACTGGCCGCCGGATCGGATCGATCGGCGGCTGGATGCGCCGGCTGCGATGGAGCAGCCCGTCGCAGCTACAATTCCCCACCGGCATATTTAGTCAATGTCGCCTTTCGTCGAATCATATCGGTCTACGATGGAATTAATGTCGGAATACGATATATCTGGGTTTACCGCCCGGGTGCGGGTCCTGTAGTGAGAGGCGATGATCCACGAGCCTTCAAGTCGCACCGGAAATCCCGGAGAGCGCGCCGTGACCGAGGACGGCGGCGCTGAGCAGTCGAGCGGCCTGAGCATCCGCGCGATCAACGTTCTGAAGGAGTTGTCGGCCGAGCTGCTCGACGAAGTGCCGCCAAAGCTGGGCTGGACGCCGCCGGACGATCTGCTTCGCCTGCTCACGGCGCGCCATCTTGCGACCGCGCGAAACTGCGGACAGCAAACCATGCGTGAGATCATCGATTGGGCCGAGACGCGCGGGATATCGATCCCGGCGCCGCATCATACCGGCAAATCGCTGTCGGAGGTCTGGGGCGATCTGGTCGAGCGTGCCTCGGCCGGGCATCTCACCAAGAGCGAGATCACCGAGGCGCTGGAGAAGTCGATCCGCCGCCGGAGCCCGCGGATTCCGGTCGCCTTCCAGATCGTGCTGCTGAAGATCTTGAGTTCGAGCTACGATCACTGGCCGCAGCCGTGATGCCGCCCGGCCGCGCTGCTCGACCGTCAAACCGTTGAAAACATGAGTGCAAAGGCGTGAGGTAGGATGGTCCGCCGGGCCCGGGCTTGATAGCGTCGCACGGCTCCTGCCGTCCGGCGGAGCGAGCCTGGAGCAGGACCAGCGAATGCCTCAATCGAAGCAGCGGCGCGCGCCGGCCGCGACCGCAAAGCGCAGCGCCGCGGCTGCGACGGTCGATTACCCGGCGCTGGCGCGGTTTCGCCACCAGCTGCGCAGCTTCCTTGCGTTCAGCGAACAGGCGGCCCAGCAGGCCGGGTTGACGCCGCAGCAGCATCAGGCGCTGCTCGCCATCAAAGGATTCTCCGGCGAAGAGCCAACCACTGTCGGCGATCTCGCCCGCTATTTGCTGATCCGACATCACACCGCGGTCGAGCTGGTCAACCGGATGACCAAGCTCGGGCTGCTGACGCGGGCGGTCGATGCCGCCGACGGCCGGCGTGTTCTGGTGACGCTGACGGCGCAGGGCGAGCGCAAGCTGCAAGCGCTGTCGAAGATTCATCTCGAGGAGCTGACCACGGCCGGTCCGGCGCTCGGCAAGATCCTGCGCCACTTCAGGCAGTCGCAAAAACGCTAGAGCATTTTCGGTTCTGATTGAATCAGAACCGAAGCTCTAGCTTCTTGTTTTGACGCGTTTTCTTCACGCGAACCGGTATCCACTTCGCTCGAAAACGCGCTGGCGCTCACGCCGCCGCGCCCTGCGCCGCGAGCTGCGCGGCCTGGTGCTCGGTGGTCAGTGCATCGATCAGCTCGCCGAGCGCCTCGCCCGCGATCACCTGCGGCAGCTTGTAGAGCGTCAGATTGATGCGGTGGTCGGTGACTCTCCCTTGCGGGAAGTTATAGGTGCGGATGCGCTCCGAGCGGTCGCCGGAGCCGACCTTCTCCTTGCGGTCGGCGGAGCGCGCGGCTTCGACGCGCTGGCGCTCGGCGTCATAAATGCGCGAACGCAGGATGTTCATCGCCGATGCCCGGTTTTTGTGCTGCGAGCGGCTGTCCTGCATCATCACCACGATGCCGGTCGGAAGATGGGTGATGCGGATCGCCGATTCGGTCTTGTTGACGTGCTGACCGCCGGCGCCGCCCGCGCGCATGGTCTCGATCCTCAGATCGTCGTTCTTGATGTCGACGTCGACGTCCTCGACCTCCGGCAGCACCGCGACGGTCGCAGCCGAGGTGTGGATGCGGCCCTGCGTCTCGGTGTCGGGCACGCGCTGCACACGGTGCACGCCGGATTCGAATTTCAGCTTGGCGAACGCGCCGCGGCCCTGCACCTCGGCGATGATTTCCTTGTAGCCGCCGACGGTGCCTTCGCTCGCCGAGATCACCTCGACCTTCCAGCCCTGCAGGCCGGCGAAGCGCTCATACATCCGGAACAGGTCGCCGGCGAACAGCGAGGCCTCGTCGCCGCCGGTGCCGGCGCGGATTTCCAGCACCACGTTGCGGTCGTCCATCGCGTCCTTGGGCAACAGCGCGATCCGGATATTCTGCTCGAGCTCGCCGATGCGCGCCTGCAGCGTTTCCAGCTCGGCTTCCGCCATGCTGCGCATCTCGCCATCGGTCCCCGCATCCGCCAGCATTGCCTCGGTATCGGCAAGCTCCGAGCGGGCGGCGCGATAGAGCTTCACTGCGTCGATCAGCGGATTGAGCTCGGCGAGCTCGCGCGTGATCTGCACATAGCGCTCGGAATTGACCTGGCCGAGCAGCTCGGCCTCGAGCGAGGCGTGATGGGCGAGCAGGACGTCGAGTTTGGCTTCGGGTAGCATGATGGAGTCTCGAATTGCGGAAGGCGCGAAGGGGGGGCGGCGGCGACAGCGTCGCTACAAGGCCAGCCCCTCGGTTTCCGCAAATTTCGTCAGCGCCGCGCGGATCGAGACGCTGCCGACCGGCGCGTCCAGCAGCGGATTGAGCATCGCCTCGGCCTTCTTGGCGTCGAGGTCGAGGATCAGCGCCTTGACTGGGCCGTGCGCGGTCGCCGACAGTGACAGCGAACGGTAGCCGAGCGCGATCAGCGCCAGCGCGCCGATCGGTTTCGAGGCCATCTCGCCGCACAGCGAGGCGGCTTTCTTCGCAATTTTGGCCTTGCGCACGATGTCGCGCAGCGCGCGCAGGATCGGCGCCGACAGGATGTCGAAGCGCTCGGAGACCTTGGCATTGCCGCGGTCGACCGCAAACAGGAACTGGAACAGGTCGTTGGAGCCGACCGAGACGAAGTCGACCTTCTTCAGCAACTCGTCGAGCTGGTAGAGCAGGGCCGGCACTTCCAACATGGTGCCGATATCGATACGCTCGGGCAGCGAATGGCCATGCTGGCGCAGATAGGTCAGCTCGCGCTCGACGATTGCCTTGGCCTGGTCGAACTCGGCGATCTCGGAGATCATCGGGAACATGATCTTCAGCGCGCGGCCGCCGCCGGCGCGCAGCAGCGCGCGGATCTGGCCGCGCAGCAGGCCGGGGCGGTCGAGGCCGAGCCGGATCGCGCGCCAGCCGAGCGCGGGATTTTCCTCGACCACGGTCTCCATGTAGGGCAGCGCCTTGTCGCCACCGATGTCGAGCGTGCGGAAAGTGACGGGCTTGGTGCCGGCGGCGTCGAGCACGGTGCGGTACAGCGCGAGCTGGTCGCTCGAGCGCGGCAGGCTCGGGCTCACCATGAACTGCAATTCGGTGCGGAACAGGCCGATGCCGGCGCTGCCGGTGTCGTCGATATGCGGCAGGTCGATGGTCAGGCCGGCATTGATCAGAAGCTCGATCGGCTGGCCGTCCTTGGTCACGCACGCCTTGTCGCGCAGCGCCGAATATTGCGCCTGCCGCCGGGCCCGGAAGCGGACGCGCTCGGCGTAGGCCGATTCGATCTCGGCGGAGGGACGGACATAAATCTCGCCGGAAATGCCGTCGACGATGATGGCGTCGCCCGGATCGGCGATGCCGGGCGCGTTCGGCACCTCGCCGACCGCGGGAATGCCGAGCGCGCGCGCCACGATCGAGACGTGGGAATTCGCGGTGCCTTCCTCCAGCACCAGGCCGCGCAGCCGCTTGCGGTCGTAGTCGAGCAGCGCCGCGGGACCCATCGCACGGGCGATCAGGATGGCGTTGTCGGGCAATTGCTCGCGCGACGGCGCATGGTCCTGGCCGACCAGCTGCCGCATCAGGCGATGGCCGAGATCCTCGAGGTCGTGCAGCCGGTCGCGCAGATAGGGATCGGTCGAGCGCAGCATGCGGGCGCGGGTGTCGGACTGCACGCGTTCGACGGCGGCCTCCGCGGTGAGGCCGGTGGCGACCGCCTCGTGCAGCTTGTGCGACCAGCCCTGGTCGTTGGCGAACATGCGGTAGGCTTCCAGCACCTCGCGGTGCTCGCCGCCCTCGGCGACGTCGCCGCGCTCCAGCATGCGGTCGAGATCGGCGCGCAGATTGGCTAGCGCGGTGTCGAGCCGCTTGACCTCCTTCGGCAGGTCCTCGGCGATGTAGTTGGTGATGACGACGCGCGGCTCGTGCAGCACGACATGGCCGAGCGCGATGCCGTCGGAGAGCACCGCGCCGGTCTTGTGCAGCGAGTGCCGTGCGGCGGGCTCGGCGCCGGGCTGGGCCAGCGCAGCAAGCTCGCCGGAGGCGATCATCTCCGCCAGCACCATGGCGGTGGTCTGCAGCGCCTCGACCTCTTCCTCGACATAGGTGCGCTTGGCGCGGTTCTGCACCACCAGCACGCCGAGCGTGTTGCCGGCACGCAGGATCGGCACGCCGAGGAACGAGTGGTAGGCCTCTTCGCCGGTTTCCGGGCGGTAGGCGAAGGCCGGATGGCTTTGCGCGTCGGACAAATTGAGCGGCGTCGCCTCGCTGGCGACGAGGCCGACCAGGCCCTCATGCGCGCTCATCACGGTGCGGTGCACGGCGTCGCGGTTCAGACCTTCGGTGGCGTAGAGTTCGAGCGTGTTGTCGACGCGCAGCACGTAGCAGGAGCAGACCTCGGCCACCATGTTGGCCGCGATCAGCACCACGATCTTGTCGAGGCGCTCCTGGGCGGAGACTTGCTCCGCCATGGTTTCGCGGAGCCGTCTCAACAGGATGCGGGGGCCTCCCGACGCGCTCCGCATATGCTTCAGTCCCTCCCCACGAGGCCGGCGCACCGGGCCGGCCGGCCGCTGGCGCAAAACTCGTCAAAACCAACAATTTTAGTCATTCGGCGTCGCCGCTCGCGCCAGTTCCCGCCGATTCGGGATCGCTGAAACTGTGCCACAGTTTGCGACAGCCCACCTGACTGGCCGTATAGCCAATCGAGGCTCGCTTTGCCAAGCAAAACGCCTGCCAGTAGCAAATAACGTCTGCGTCAGCTCAATGCTGCGCCCGCTAAGAGAAATTCTAACTCCGGGATGGGGGTACTGGAGGGTATCCCGTGCTCTCTACCCCCGTCATTCCCCGGGGCTCGCGAAGCGAGAGCCCGGAATCAATTTTCCCACGGAATCCGCGTCCCGATGGATTCCGGGCTCGTGCTCCGCACGCCCTCAGGTGCGCAATTGCGCACCGGGAAATGACAGCGGATGGAGCTCCGTCCGCCGCCGGTCCGCGGTAACCCCTACGCCTGATCCAGCCCGTACAGGGTGTGCAGCGTGCGCACCGCGAGTTCGGTGTAGGCGGCGTCGATCAGGACCGAGAACTTGATCTCGGAGGTGGTGATGGCGCGGATATTGATGTTGCGCTCGGCCAGTGCCTTGAACGCCTTCGCCGCGACGCCGGCGTGGCTGCGCATGCCGCTGCCGATCACCGAGACCTTGGCGACGTCGGTCGCGGTGTCGAGCCTGATGTAGCCGATCTTGGCCTTGGCGGAGGTAATCGTGTCCTTGGCGCGATTATAGTCGGCGGCCGGAACGGTGAAGGTGAGGTCGGTGGTCTTGCCGTCCTCGGACACGTTCTGCACGATCATGTCGACATTGATATTGGCATCCGCGAGCGGCCCGAAGATCGCCGCGGCCACGCCGGGCTTGTCCTCGATCTGGCGCACGGAAATCTGGGCTTCGTCCTTGGAGAAGGCGATGCCGGTGACGACGTGCATTTCCATGATTTCCTCCTCGCTGCAGATCAGCGTGCCCGGCGGCGTGCCGTGCGGGTCGATATCCTCAGGCTTGTCGAAGCTGGAGCGCACGAAGATCGGCATGTTGTGCACCATGCCGAGCTCCACCGAGCGAACCTGCAGCACCTTGGCGCCCTGCGAGGCCAGCTCCAGCATGTCCTCGAACGCGATTTTGTCGAGCCGGCGCGCCTTCGGCACCACGCGGGGATCGGTGGTGTAGACGCCGTCGACATCGGTGTAGATGTCGCAGCGGTCGGCGCGCAGCGCGGCCGCGATCGCCACTGCCGAGGTGTCCGAACCGCCGCGGCCGAGCGTGGTGATGCGGCCGGTCTGCGGGTTGATGCCCTGGAAGCCGGCGATCACGGCGACCTCCTGGCGCTCCTTGAAGCGGGTGATGATCTCGGTGCCGTCGATATCGAGGATGCGCGCCGAAGCATGCGCGTCCGAGGTCTTGATCGGGATCTGCCAGCCCTGCCAGGAGCGCGCCTGGATGCCGATACCCTGCAGCACGATCGCGAGCAGCCCGGAGGTGACCTGCTCGCCGGAGGCGACCACCGCGTCATATTCGCGGGCGTCGTGCATCGGCGAGGCGTCGGTGCACCAGCCGACCAGTTCGTTGGTCTTGCCGGACATCGCGGAGACGACGACGGCGACCTCGTGGCCCGCGTCGACCTCGCGCTTCACATGCTGCGCGACATTGCGGATGCGATCGATATTGGCGACGGACGTACCGCCGAATTTCATCACGAGGCGGCCCATGACGACGCGTCTATTCCTTTAAGAGGATAAGTAGGTTAACCCACGCCGAAAACCGCAAGCGCGGGGACCGAAAGGCGCGTATACATAGCGCCGCGCCCGGGGGCAAGCCGCTTCCTGGGGGTCCCTGGAGGGTCTTTTGGGGTGTTTTTACCGGTTGCGGGCGGGCTGTTGCGCGAGGGTAACGCAAGGGTAATTCGAAGGCGGATCGGATGGGGCGTTACATCGACGAAATCCTGCAGCCTGGCGAGAAGGTGCTGTATTCCACCAACGCGCACTGGATGTTCTATCTGCCGGCGATCGGGGCCTGGATCGTGGTGCTGGTGCTGCTGATCCTGTCGCGGATGACGGCGGTCGACGGCCTCACGCTGGCTTGCCTCGCGGCCGCGGCCGTGGTCGCGGTTGCGGCACTCTACTGGAGCGTCACGGCCTGGTTCCATCGCTGGACCACGGAAACGGACGTCACCAATTTCCGCGTGGTGCACAAGAGCGGCTTCATCAAGCGGCGCACCTTCGAAATGAGCCTCGACAAGGTCGAGAGCGTCGACGTCAACCAGAGCATCATGGGGCGGCTGCTCAATTATGGCGACGTCACCATTCGCGGCGTCGGCGAGGGCATCGAGACCATCAAGACCATCGCCTCGCCGCTATCGTTCCGCAATTCGATCACCGCGCGATAGGGGCGCGCGCAATCATGGCCACAACGCTCTCCAATGCCTCCGCCAACTCGGTCGATCCGGCCGAGGTCGCGAAGTTCTCGAAACTGTCGGATGAATGGTGGGATCCGCGCGGCAAGATGGCGCCGCTGCACAAGATCAATCCGCTGCGCCTGACCTATATCCGCGACGCCGCCTGCCGCAAGTTCGAGCGCAACGCCAGGAGCCTGAACTGCCTGTCCGGTCTGCGCCTGCTCGACATCGGCTGCGGCGCCGGGTTGCTGTGCGAGCCGTTCACCCGGCTCGGCGCCCAGGTGATCGGGATCGATCCATCCGCCACCAACATATCAGCGGCCAAGCTGCACGCCGACAAGGGCCATCTGTCGATCGACTACCGCTGCACCACGATCGAGGACATGGACGTGCGCGAGCGCTTCGACATCGTGCTGGCGATGGAGGTCGTCGAGCATGTCGTCGATGTCGGCGCCTTCATCAAGCGCTGTGCGGCGATGCTCAAGCCCGGCGGGCTGATGGTCGTCTCCACCCTGAACCGCAACTGGAAGAGTTTTGCGCTGGCGATCGTCGGCGCTGAATACGTGCTGCGCTGGCTGCCGCGCGGCACCCATGACTGGAGCAAGTTCGTCACCCCCGCCGAACTCGAACGTTATCTCGGCGACGTCAACCTCGCCGTCACCGAGCAGGCCGGCGTGGTCTACAACCCGATCGCCGACAAATGGAGCGTCTCGTCCGACATGGACGTGAACTACATGGTGGTGGCGGAGGAGGTGTGAGCTGCCTGTCACCTCGCCCCGCTTGCGGGGAGAGGTCGGATTGCGCTCGGCGATGCGAAGCATCGTCCGGAGCAATCCGGGTGAGGGGGACTCTCCGCGCGCTTTGCTCATCGAGTTTGCGGAAGTCGCCCCTCACCCCAGCCCTCTCCCCGCAAGAGCGGGGCGAGGGAGTTAAGGCGCAGCCCTGTCATGCGGCGCGTCAGTTGACCGCATGCGCCGCGCCGGGCACGCTACGCGCGTACTCCCGCCCCGGCACACTTCCCTTATCCCGCATGCTCACGATCGCCTCGCTCTGGATCCCCTTCACCATCGTCGCTGCGTTCGGGCAGGTGGCGCGCAATGCGATGCAGCGGCATCTGACCGGGCCGCTCGGCACCTGGGGCGCGACCAATATCCGCTTCCTGTTCGGCCTGCCGTTCTCGGTGGTGTTCTTCGCGCTGGCGGTGCTGCTGACCGGCGATGCCGTGCCGTGGCCGGCGTCGTCATTCTGGCCGTGGCTGCTGTCCGGCGCGCTCAGCCAGATCGTCGGCACCGGCTTCATGCTGCTGGCGATGAACGACCGCTCCTTTGTGGTGACCACGGCCTACATGAAGACCGAGGCGATCCAGACCGCGATCTTCGGCTTCATCTTCCTCGGCGATCATCTCACGACGCCTAAGGTGATCGCGATCGTGATCGCCACCATCGGCGTCGTCATCACCGCGCTGCGGCCCGGCGGGCAGAAGAGCTTTGCGGATCTGCGCCCGACCGTGCTCGGCCTCGGCGCCGCCGCGGTGTTCGCGATCTCGGCGGTGAGTTTTCGCGGCGCGATCATTGCCGTGCCTGGCGTCTCGTTTGTGACGGCGGCCTCCTACACGCTGATGTGGAGCCTGTTCGTGCAGACGCTGATCCTGTCGGTCTATCTGTTGCTGCGCGCACCCGACGTGCTGCGGAAAATCCTCGGCCTGTGGCGGCCCTCGATGTTCGCGGGCTTCATGGGCGCGTTCTCCTCGCAATTCTGGTTCTTGGCGTTCGCGCTGACGGCGGCCGCCAATGTGCGCACGCTGGCGCTGATCGAGGTGCTGTTCGCGCAGGGCGTGGCGTATTTCTCGCTCAAGCAGCCGTTCTCGCTGCGTGAGGTGTTCGGCATTGTCCTGATCGTGATCGGCGTCGCGCTGCTGATCGCGGCGTAGACTCTTGTTTGACGCGTTTTCTTCACGCGAACCGGTAAGCCACTTCGCTCGAAAACGCTATGGATCAGCCTTTGACGGCACCAGCACCGCGCCGCCCGAGATCAGCGCGATCCCGAGCCAGCCATAGGCCGAAGGGCGCTCGCCGAGGAAGACGGCGCCGAACAGCGCCACCAGCACCACGCTGAGCTTGTCGATCGGCGCCACGAGCGTCGCCGGGCCGAGCTTGAGCGCGCGGAAATAGCAGATCCATGACGCGCCGGTGCCGAGCCCGGACAGCAGCAGGAACAGCCAGCTTTTGGCCGAGATCGGTCCGGCCTGGGTGAACTGCCCGGTCGCGAACAGGATCGCCGACAGCGTGATCAGCACGATCACAGTGCGGATCAGCGTGGCAAGATCGGAATTGATGCCTTCGACGCCGACCTTGGCGAAGATCGCGGTCAGCGCCGCGAAGATGGCCGAGAGAAACGCCCAGACCTGCCAGGTCGAGGTCAATTCCGATCTTCCGGCAGGGTCGGCAGCGGCGAGACCTCGACGCCTTCGTCGATCAGCGCGCGCGCCTCTTCGGGCGAGGCCTCGCCATAGATCGGCCGATGCTCGATATCGCCGTAATGCATCTTGCGCGCCTCGTTGGGGAAGCGCTCGCCGACATTGTCGGCGTTCTTGACGATGTGGTCGCGCAGCTCCTTCAGCTTGGCGCGCAACTCGCGCTCCTGCGCCATCATCAGCGACGTCGATTCGCCGGCGGGTGCCTCGGCGGGGGCAGGCGCCGCTGCGGGGGCTGGCTGAGCCTTCTCGCGGCCCTTCTTGCCGATGATCTGCGGCGCCATGATCGCGCGCTCGACCTTGCTCGACCCGCAGGCCGGGCAATCGATCAAGTGACGCCGCTCCTGCGATTCATAGGCCGACGAGCTCTGGAACCAGCTCTCGAACTGATGGCCGTGCTCGCAGCGCAGCGTGTAGCGGATCATGCCGAACCCCGGACCAGGTGCAGATGTTCCGGGCCGGCCTTGGGGTCGGCGATGCCGAAACGCCTGCCGTGCTGCAGCGAGGGGATGGTCTTTCGCGCGGTCTCGACCTTGGCGGGATCGATCTCGGCCAGGAACACGCCCGGCTCGACGCCGCCCTCGGCGAGGATCTCGCCCCAGGGGTCGATGATCAGCGAATGCCCGAAGGTCTCGCGCTTGTTCTCATGCAGGCCGGCCTGCGCCGCGGCGAACACGAAGCATCCGGTCTCGATGGCACGGGCGCGCAGCAGCGTGTGCCAATGCGCCTCGCCGGTCTTGCGGGTGAAGGCGGAGGGCACCGTGAGGAAGGAGGCACCGGCCTCGGCCAGCGCGCGATAGAGCGCCGGGAAACGCACGTCGTAGCAGATCGTCAGCCCGATCCGGCCCCAGGGCAGGTCGGAGATCACGGCGGTTTCGCCGGGCTGGTAATTGGCCGATTCGCGATAGCTCTCGCCGCCCGGCAGATCGATATCGAACATGTGGATCTTGTCGTAGCTCGCGAGCTGATTGCCCTCGGGCCCGATCAGGAACGAACGGTTGACCGCCTTCTCCGGCGAGTAGCGCAGCGCCAGCGAGCCGATATGCAGATGGATCTTCAATTCGGCGGCGAGCGCGCGATAGGCCTTCAGCGACTTGTCGTCCTCTTCGCTGGCCAGATGCTCGAACAGCGCCTTGCGGTTCAGCTGCATCATGTTGCTGACCTCGGGCGTCAGCACGTAGTTGGCGCCCTGCGCCGCCGCTTCGCGGATCAGCCGCGTGCCTTGCTCCAGGCTCGGCTCCGGCAGCAGCCCGGTGCGCATCTGCACCATGGCGGCGGTGAAAGTGGTGCTGTCGGCCATCAGGCGCCGCCTCCGTTGCTGAGCAGGCCGTCGAGCTTGCCCTCGCGGTCGAGCGCGTAGAGCTCGTCGCAGCCGCCGACATGGGTCTTGTCGATGAAGATCTGCGGGAAGGTCGAGCCTGCCCCGGCGCGGTCGTACATCTCGTCGCGGTAGGCCGGGTTGCTGGCGACGCTCAATTCGGTGAACGCGGCGTTCTTGCGCGTCAAAAGCGATTTGGCCGCGGTGCAATAACCGCAACCCGGACGGGTGTAGATTTCGATGTCGGCGGTCATGGTGCGCTCGGTTGAACCAGAATACGAGATTATATGGGAGCGCGGTGGGTATCGACAACCCGGGCGAACACCAGCACGTCGACATGCGCCGCCTTGGCCCGCAGCAGCGCCCGCGCGCAGGCATCGACGGTCGCGCCCGAGGTCAGGACGTCGTCGACCAGGATCACGCGGCGGCCCTGGATGTCAGCCTTGCGTTCGGCGGCGACCCCGAATGCGCCCTGCACATTACTGGCGCGGTCCTTGCGCGACAGCCCGATCTGCTGCTCGGTGGCGCGGACGCGCCGCAGCGCCTCGGAGACCATTTTGACGCCGCTCTGGCGCGCGATCACCTTGGCGAGCGCGCCGGACTGGTTGTAGCGCCGGCTCCAGCCGCGCCGCCAGTGCAGGGGAACCGGCACCAGCATATCGGCCTCCTCCAGCAATTCCTTCCCCGCACGCGCCATCCAGCGGCCCATTGTCGGCGCCAGATCGGTGCGATCCTGGTATTTCAACGCGTGCACCAGCGTGCGCGCGACGTCGTCATAGCGCACCGCGGCGCGGGCACGCTGGTAGGACGGCGGATTGGCGATCGCCTCCATCGACAGCAATTCGGGCCCGGGATCGTAGACGAAGGGAATGCCGAGCCGCGGGCAGAACGGCGGCGCGATGAACGACAATTTGGCCCAGCACGCCGCGCAGACGCCCTCGCCGTGAACCGGCTCGCGGCAGGACACGCACAGCGTCGGCAGCGCGATGTCGAGCGCGAGCCGCGCGGTGCGCAGCCACGCGCGCCCGACCGCGCCGAGCGCGCGTTGGACGTGACCGGTAATGGAGCGTGGGGGGGATGCCTCGGCGTCCATGGAAGGCGAGGCTAGCGCCGAGGCCGATGAGGCTCAAGGCGCAAAGATGTCGCCGATTCAGGACAGCATGTCGTGGTGTTGGCGCAATATTGCTCGCGCGCCACGATTCTCGACGCCTTGGCCTGTGATGATCGCATCATAGGCAAGGCGCATCTGGCGGGCAGCCGCCGCGGGCGTGACGGCGCCGATTCCCGTCCCGAGTCCCGGCGCTAGCAGGGTCCGGATAGGCGGTTTTGTGCGAGCATTGTGGGCCAGCACGGCAATCAGCGCCGCCCGAAACGCAAGATAAACATTGACTGTCGTGCTGATGTCCGAGGGGACCCGCATGGTCGGTGCGCTGACCAGAAATGGAATGAAGTCGTTGCCGGTGGCAAGGATGGCCGCCTGCCCGACCGGTAGTTCGCCATAGTGATGTTTCGCAATCGCGGCCTGCAGGTCTGTCTGCAGCGTCCATCCGAAGAACTTCGAGTACAGAAGGTCGATGCCGCCATCCATGAAGCCAAAGCTGTTCGCTGGACTGACGATGGCGTCCGCCTTGTGTTCGAAGATGTCGTCACGGGATACGCGCACCTCGGGTAGGTCGGCGAAGGCAAGCTCCCAAGCCTCGACCACGCCAGCGTTGATGTCCCGGAGGTGAATCGCGAGCATGGCGAAATCCGTTATCCTTCCGTAGCGGATGGCCGATTGTTGCATATCGGCCAAGCGAGCCTAGCCGCTAGCCCTGCGGGCCTCAAGCAACGCATTGCCTGCGACCGCGGTCCGGCGTAACGAGCGGGCATGGCACCGACCCCGGCAACTGCCCCCATTCTGTTCGATCGCGCCTTGCTCGGTGCGCGGCTTGCGCGCGCGCGGCGCGAGGGGGCGGTGACATTTCTGCTCGAGCGCGCCACGGAGGACATGGCGGACCGCTTGCAGGCGGTGTCGCGCAGCTTTTCCTCAGGCGTCGACGTCTGGACGCCGGGCGACGGGCTCGCGGACGCCTTGCGCGGGCGGGTCACCTCGGTTGATGAGATCGGTTTTGCTGAGGCGGAGTCGCTCGGCCTGCCGCCGGAGTCGCGCGATCTCGCGGTCTCCGCGCTGGCCTTCCAGTTCGTCAACGACCTGCCGGGCGTGCTGGCGCAGATCCGCCGCGCGCTGAAGCCGGACGGGCTCTTGCTCGCCGCGATGCTCGGCGGCGACACGCTGACCGAGCTCAGGCAGAGTTTTGCCGCGGCGGAAGTGGAATGCGAGGGCGGGCTGTCGCCGCGCGTCGCGCCGTTCGCCGATCTGCGCGATATCGGCGCGCTGTTGCAGCGGGCCGGCTTCGCGCTGCCGGTCACCGACGTCGACCGCGTCGTGGTGCGCTACGCCAGCGCGTTCGCGCTGATGGCTGATCTCAGGCGCATGGGCGCGACCAATGTGCTGCGCGAGCGCCGTCACACCCCGACCCGCCGCGCCACCATGCTGCGGATGGCGCAAATCTATGGCGAACGCTTCGCCGATCCCGACGGCCGCATCCGCGCCACCTTCGACATCGTCTGGCTGTCCGGCTGGGCACCGCATGACAGCCAGCCGAAACCGCTGCGGCCGGGCTCGGCGAAGGCCAGTCTGGAAGCGGCGGTGAAGCAGGTGAAGCGTTAGGGACGCCGGGGGCGAGCGTGCGGCCACGCGATTTCGGAATATTAGAAGAATACCGCTGAGTTGCCCGACGTGTCAAGTCGCTTGGTCGAATGCCGGCCACCGCCGGCTACTTTGCATGGGGTTGTTTTCGATATTTTGGCAGCGCGCCTCCCCCGCAAGCGGGAGAGGCGAAGAAGATCACAGCAACAAATCGATCAGATGCGGCAGCAGCGGGATGTCCGCGGGCGGCATCGGGTAGTCGCGCAGCTTGTTGGCGCGCACCCAGGCGAGGCTCTGGCCCTCGCGCGCCACAACCATGCCCTCCCAGCGCCGGCAGATGTAAAGCGGCATCAGCAGATGGAAGGCCTCGTAGGCATGGCTGGCGAAGGTCAGCGGCGCGAGGCACGGCTCGCTCACGGTGATGCCGATCTCCTCGTGCAGCTCGCGGATCAGCGTCTGTTCCGGCCGCTCGCCGGGCTCGATCTTGCCGCCCGGGAATTCCCACAGGCCGGCCAGCGCCTTGCCTGCAGGGCGTTGCGCCAGCAGCACGCGCTTGTCGGCATCGACCAGCGCGCAGGCGACGACGAGGGTCAGCTTGATGTCAGCCATGCGGGGCCAAGGTCCAGATGCGGTGTTGGCGGAGATTCTGTCATTGCGAGCGAAGCGAAGCAATCCATCTCTCTGCCTGCACGCGCGGACAGATGGATTGCTTCCGCCTTCGCTAAAGCTACGGCGGACAGGTCGTCGCTTCAGCGTAAAATTGCTTTGCAAGCTTGTCGCGAGCTCCTCGCGATGACGGCGATGTTTACGACCTGTAATCGCCGTTGATCGCGACGTACTCCTTGGTGAGGTCGCAGGTCAGCACGCGGTCTCTAGCCTTGCCGAGGCCGAGCGCGACCTTGATCTGGATCTTCGGCGCCTTCATCGCCTCCGACACCTCTTTCTCGTTGTAGGACGGATCGCGCGCGCCGCTCTTGGCGACGCGGATGCCGTTGAACGAGATCGAGAGCTTGTCGCGGTTGGCGGGCTCGCCGGCCTTGCCGACCGCCATCACCACGCGGCCCCAATTGGCGTCCTCGCCGGCGATCGCGGTCTTCACCAGCGGCGAATTGGCGATCGACATCGCGATCTTGCGCGCCGACGGTTTTGTCGTCGCGCCCTCGACTACGACCTCGACCAGCTTGCGCGCGCCTTCGCCGTCGCGCGCCACCTGCTCGGACAAATTGGCGAGGACCTGCTGGAACGCCTTGGTGAAGGCCTTCAGGCGCGGGTCGCTGGCGCGCGAGATTTTTGGCGCGCCGTTGGCGGCGGCAGTGCCGGTCGCAAACGCCAGCAGCGTGTCCGAGGTCGAGGTGTCGCCGTCGATGGTCAGCGCATTGAAGGTGTCCTCGACGCCGGCCTTGAGCAGCGATTGCAGCACCGAGGCCGACAGCGGCGCGTCGGTGAAGATGAACGACAGCATGGTCGCCATGTCGGGCATGATCATGCCGGCGCCCTTGGCCATGCCGTTGATCGTCACCTTGGCCTTGCCGAGCTTCACGGTCGCGGTCGCGACCTTCGGGAAGGTGTCGGTGGTCATGATCGCCTTGGCGGCGTCCATCCAGCGATCGGCCGTCGCGGCCTCCGTGAGCTGCGCCAGCACGCCGTCGAACTTGGTGGCGTCGAGCGGCTCGCCGATCACGCCGGTCGAGGCCAGGAACACCTCCGACGTCGAACAGCCGACCGCCTTCGCCGCGATCTGCGCGGTCAGCGTGGTGGACGCCTTGCCGGTCTTGCCGGTGAAGGCGTTGGCGTTGCCGGAATTGACCACCAGCGCGCGTGCATTCCCGCCCTTCAGCTTGGCACGGCACCATTCGACCGGCGCCGACGGGCATTTCGACTTGGTGAAGACGCCGGCCACCGTGGTGCCCTTGTCCAGCAGCGCGAGCAGCACGTCGGTACGCCGCTTGTAGCGGATGCCGGCGGCAGCGGTCGCAAGCCGCACACCCGCGATCACGGGCATCTCGGGAACGTCTGGTGGGGCGAGGGGGGAGACGGCGGTGGACATCGGCAAGCTTCCGGCTACGGGGAGGGAAGCGCTGCATAACATCTCGCCGTGAGAAGCGGGAGAGGGCTCGGGCGCGAACGCATAACGGCGTCGTCCCGGCGAAAGCCGGGACCCATAGCCACCGTCATCAATTGTTCAAGAAACTGCTGCCACGGCAAGAAAGGCTCCGCCGCGGATTATGGGTCCCGGCCCCCGTGCGCAATTGCGCACTAGGCCGGGACGACGCGATCAGCCGAGTGCATCCCAAAACGCAAATGGCCGGGACATGCCCGGCCATCGCACATTGAAACTGTCGGCTTAGCGAAGCTTACTTCTTCGCCGGCGCCATCTTGTTGTCGGCTGGCTTCGGCGCGTCCTTGGCCGCATCCGCGGGCGGGGTCGCCGCGTCGGCCGGCTTGTCCAGGCGCTCGACCTTGGCGGCCTCGCGCAGCTTGGCGACGTAGTCGGCCTGGGCCTTGCGGGTCACATAGGTCTCGATCTGGGCCTTCACCTGCTCGAAGTCGGGCGCCTTGCGGCTGCGCTTTTCCTCGACCTTGATGATGTGCCAGCCGAACTGCGACTTGACCGGATCGGAGATCTTGCCCGGCTCGAGCGAGAAGGCGACCGCGGAGAATTCCGGCACCATCTGCTCCTTGGTGAAGAAGCCGAGGTCGCCGCCGTCGGAGGCGCCGGGGTCCTTGGACTTCTTCTTGGCGAGCTCGGCGAAGTCGGCGCCCTTGTCGAGCTCGGCCTTGATCGCCTTGGCCTCGTCCTCGGTCTCGACCAGGATGTGGCGGGCGCGCACCTCCTGCTCGCCGGTGATCTGCTTGGCGGCCTCGTCATAGACCTTCTTCATGGCGTCGTCGGTAGTCGCCGCCTTGCCCTCGCTGGCAAGCAGGCTGTCCATCAACAGGCGGTTGCGGGTAAAGGCGAGGCGCTTCTTGAAGTCGTCATTGTTCTCGATCTTCTTGTCCTCGGCGGCCTTGGACACGATCTTCATGTCGATCAGGAACGACAGCACGTTGTCCTTCTTGGTCGCGGGGTCCATCTGGGCCAGGCTCGGGCCGAGTTCCTCCTCGGCGAGCGCCACGTCGCTGGCATGGATCTCGGAACCGTTCACCTTCGCCAGCACCGGGTCGGATTCCGCGGCGCGGACCGGAAGGCCGGCAGCCAGCACTGCGACAAGACAGCCCGTGGCGGCCAGGGTGGCGAGGCCGAGGCGCAGGCCGGTTTTGGTTTCCGGAGGCGAGGTGGTCATGCAAAATCCTTGTCTCAAAGGGGGGGAGCTCGAGCGGGGCGGACACTCGCCCAATCGTGTTACATTGGCAACGCGAAAGTCTTGTCAAAATGATGAATTCCTTGACATCTTGCCAGCGTTGACAACCCCCCAAGCGGGCCATATCTCTGGCCAACCGTGTCGGCGGTGAGAGCGCTTATTTTGCTGCGTTTTTCGCCGTTGAACCCAGGATGGCCTGTTTCCCACTCAATTGGCGGAGGAGCCCCGGGTCGGGGCTCGAACCGGAGCGCGTCACGGTGAGTTGATAGGCGATCTGGCGGACCATCTCAGGCTGTAATCCAAGACCTAAATTCGAGACCTAACTCAAGACCGAAGAACAGGAATTTCGCATGATCGGCGCGCTCGCCCGCAAGTTTTTCGGCTCATCCAACGACCGTCGGGTCAAGGGGTATCAGTCCCGCGTCAACGCCATCAACGCGCTCGAGCCCGAGTTGGTCAAACTCACCGACGATGAGCTCAAGGCGCGCACCGCCGAATTCAAGCAGCAGCTCGCCGGCGGCAAGACGCTCGACGACCTCCTGGTTCCGGCCTTCGCCACGGTGCGGGAGGCGGCCAAGCGGACGCTCGGCCAGCGCCATTTCGACGTTCAGCTGATCGGCGGCATGGTGCTGCACGAGGGCGACATCGCCGAGATGAAGACCGGTGAAGGCAAGACGCTGGTCGCAACCCTCGCGGTCTACCTCAACGCGCTCGCCGGCAAGGGCGTCCATGTCGTCACCGTCAACGACTACCTCGCCCGCCGCGACTCCGGCTGGATGGGCCAGATCTACTCGTTCCTGGGGCTGACCACCGGCGTGATCGTGCACGGCCTCGACGATGCCGAGCGCAAGGCGGCCTATGCCTGCGACATCACCTACGGCACCAACAACGAATACGGCTTCGACTATCTGCGCGACAACATGAAGTACCGCCTGGAGGACATGGTCCAGCGCGAGCACTTCTACGCGATCGTCGACGAAGTCGACTCCATCCTGATCGACGAGGCGCGCACGCCGCTGATCATCTCCGGTCCGCTCGACGACCGGTCGGATTTCTACAACACCATCGACACCTTCATGCCGCTGCTGACCAAGGTCGCCGATTTCGAGGTCGACGAGAAGCAGCGCACGGTGACGCTGACCGAAGGCGGCATGGAGAAGCTCGAGAACTTGCTGCGCGACGCCGGCCAGCTCAAGGGCGAGTCGCTGTACGACGTCGAGAACGTCTCCGTCGTGCATCACGTCAACCAGGCGCTGCGTGCGCACACGCTGTTCACCCGCGACAAGGACTACATCGTCCGCGACGACGAGGTCGTCATCATCGACGAGTTCACCGGACGCATGATGCAGGGCCGCCGCTATTCGGAAGGCCTGCACCAGGCGCTGGAGGCCAAGGAGCACGTCACGGTCCAGCCCGAGAACCAGACGCTGGCCTCGATCACCTTCCAGAACTATTTCCGGATGTACCAGAAGCTGTCCGGCATGACCGGCACGGCGCTGACCGAAGCCGACGAACTGTTCGACATCTACAAGCTCGAGGTCGTCGAGATCCCGACCAACCTGCCGGTGGCGCGTCTCGACGAGGACGACGAGGTCTACCGCACCCAGAACGAGAAATACGCCGCAATCCTTGCCGAGATCGAGCGCGCCAACAAGCGGCTGCAGCCGGTGCTGGTCGGCACGGCGTCGATCGAGAAATCGGAAGTGCTGGCCGAGTATCTCAAGAAGCACGGCTACAAGCAGATCGACTTCGGCGCCGAATCCGGCATGGAGAAGCTTTACGCCGCGGCGCGCGCGGGCAAGCCGGCAAAACTGTTCGCGGTGCTGAACGCGCGCTTCCACGAGCAGGAAGCCTATATCGTCGCGGAAGCCGGCGTGCCCGGCGCGATCACGATCGCGACCAACATGGCCGGCCGCGGCACCGACATCAAGCTCGGCGGCTCGCTCGAGATGCGGATCCAGCAGGAGACCGTAGGAATCACCGACGAGGCCGAGAAGGCCAAGAAGATCGAGCTAATCAAGGCCGACATCGAACGCTTCCGCGAGCTCGTGCTGAAGGCGGAAGAGGATTTCGAGGTCGAGCCCGCCAAGGGCAACAAGCCCGCCAAGACCGTCAAGAAGCCGGGCGGCCTCTACATCATCGGCTCCGAGCGTCACGAATCCCGCCGCATCGACAACCAGCTGCGCGGCCGTTCCGGCCGTCAGGGTGATCCCGGCCGCTCGAAATTCTTCCTGTCGCTGGAAGACGATCTGATGCGCATCTTCGGCTCCGACCGGCTCGACAGCATGCTGCAGCGGCTCGGCCTGCAGGAAGGCGAGGCCATCATCCATCCCTGGATCAACAAAGCGCTCGAGAAGGCGCAGCAGAAGGTCGAGGCGCGCAACTTCGACATCCGCAAGAATCTGCTGAAGTTCGACAACGTCCAGAACGACCAGCGCAAGGTGATCTTCGATCAGCGCATCGACCTGATGAAGGACGACAGCGTGGTCGAGACCGTGACCGACATGCGCCACGCCTTCGTCGAGGACGTGGTCACCAAGCATATCCCCGAGCACGCCTATGCCGAGCAGTGGGACACCGCGGGCCTCAAGGAAGAGCTCAAGCGCGTGCTCGATGTCGACCTGCCGGTCGACGAATGGGCCAAGGAAGAGGGCATCGCCGACGAGGAGCTGCTCAACCGCATCGAGAACCATGTCGACGAGCGCATGGCGGCGAAGGTCGCGCAATGGGGGCCCGACGTGATGCGCTACGTCGAGAAGACCATCCTGCTGCAGACGCTGGACCATCTCTGGCGCGAGCACCTGATCATGCTCGACCATCTGCGCCAGGTGATCGGCCTGCGCGGCTACGGTCAGCGCGATCCGTTGCAGGAGTACAAGACCGAAGCCTTCAACCTGTTCCAGGAGATGAGCGCGCACCTGCGCGAGGCGGTCACCGCGCAATTGATGCGGGTCGAGATCGTCCCGCCGGAGGAGCCGCCGCAGCCGCTGCCGCCGATGGAAGCGCACAAGCTCGACCCCAACACCGGCGAGGACGAGTTCGCCCAGGCCCGCCTGACCGAAGCCACCTACGCCCAGGCCTCGCTGGCGCCGGCAATGTCCGCCGCCGACCGTGATCCGAACAACCCCACAAGCTGGGGCAAGGTCGGCCGCAACGAGGACTGCCCCTGCGGCTCAGGCAAGAAGTACAAGCACTGCCACGGCCGCTACGCGTAAGCCGCCGCAAGCACAGACGCGGCGGGCGATCTGCCCGCCCGTCGAACGCGTATTGCCCTCAGCCCGCGTAAGCCTTGTCGAGGTCGGCGATCACGATCTTCTGCATCTTCAGCATCGCCTGCATGACGCGGTCGGCCCTGATGCGGTCGGGGTCGCTGAGGTAGCGGCTCAATGCTGTCGGGATCACCTGCCAGGACAGGCCGAAGCGGTCCTTGAGCCAGCCGCAGCGTGATTCCTGGCCGCCATCGGTGAGCTTCTCCCAGAAGTAGTCCACCTGCTCCTGGGTCTCGACGCTGAGGAAGAACGACACCGCCTCGTTGAACTTGTGCTGTGGCCCGCCATTGAGCGCGTAGAACCGCTGCCCCTCGAGCTCAAAACTCGCCATGAAGTCGCTGACGGTCTCGATCTCGGCGTTCGGAAACACCGATTTGTAGAACGCGACCGCATCGCGGACGTTGTTGTCGAGCCAGAGGAACGGCGTGATCGAAGGCATGACGGGGTGTCCTCGCTATCTGTGGATCGGGTGGACCTCAAGCGCTCGGGCGCGAAGGCTGCGCTGCGGGCGCGCCCAAAGGACGCAGCAGATCGCCGCGTCCCGACATTTGCAGCCGGTCTTTTTTGAAGGTTCGAGAGCGGCACGCCAAGTCGGCGCGTCAAGCCCGGCGCGGCGTCAGTTGGCGCTGCCGATCAGGCTTTCCAGCAGGCGCTTGAGCTCGGTGGTCGACTTGTCGCCATAGCTCTCGACGATGTGCTCTTCCTGGCTCACCGCGAGCGAGTTCAGCCGGCGGCACAGCGCCTTGCCGCGGTCGGACACGAACATCAGCACCTTGCGGCGATCCTTGGGGTCCTGGACGCGATAGACCAGGGCGTCCGACACCATGCGGTCGATCATCTTGGTCAGCGTCGGATGGTTGAGCAGCACCGCGTCGGCAAGCTCGCCCATCGAGTGGCCGTTGCCATCGGACAGCACTTTAAGGATGCGCCACTGCTCGACCGGCACGCCTTCCTTGGCGAGCCGCGTCTCCAACTGCCGGTTGATCTCCCGGTTGGCCTGCGCCAGCAGGTAGGCGAGATGTTCGGTGATCGGGGAATTTTCTTTCGGCGGTTTAGCCACGGCGTGAGACCTGGTTCCTGACCCGGTGAATGAATGTCCGGCAACGCATGCCGTTTCTATATGCACTTCAATTGTTGAATATTCAATATTTTCCCCTAGAATATTCCCCCAACCAAGGGGCGGATGCCGCGACCGCCCGCTGGCTGCGTTGCGTACTGCTTCCCAGACAGGAGTTGGCGTGCTCTCGACGGTCTCTTTCCAGGCGTATGGCGGCATGCCCGTCGCGCCGCCGCACCTGTTTCGAAGCCCGTCATCCAGCGCGGCCGATCTTGCTTTGACCGTCCGGCCGGGCTCCTCGCGCCGGCGCGGTACCGACGGCAAGCTCCGGATCGGCAATTTCATAACCTTCTCGGGCGCGCCCGGAATCTGGGGCCCGATCTCGGCCAACAGCGTCATGCTGGCGATCGCCGAGATCAACAAGCGCGGCGGCATCCGCGGCCGCGAGGTCGAATTGTCGATGTACGACGCCGGCGGTCCGATCGAGGAGGTGGTGCGCCGCGCCGAGCGGGCGATCGCCTTCGACGAGATCGACGTGATCATGGGCTCGCATATCAGCGCGGTCCGCCTCGCGCTGCGCAAGGTCACACGCGGCCGTATCCCCTATGTCTACACGCCGGTCTATGAGGGCGGCGAGCGGACGCACGGCGTGATGGCGATCGGCGAGACGCCGCGCGCCGAAAGCCGGCCCGCAATCCACTGGCTCACCGAGGTCAAGAAGGCGCAGCGCTGGTACCTGATCGGCAGCGACTATGTCTGGCCCTGGCAGTCGCATCGCGCGGTGAAGCGTTACATCAAGGAAGCCGGCGGCCAGGTGGTCGGTGAGGAATTCGTTCCGCTCGGCGAGGACAATCACGAGCCGCATCTGGCGCGGATCCGCGCCGCCAGGCCCGATGTCGTGCTGATCACCCTGATCGGGACCGACAGCATCACCTTCA
Source organism: Bradyrhizobium sp. 27S5 (assembly GCF_037217225.1). Lineage (NCBI taxonomy): Bacteria > Pseudomonadati > Pseudomonadota > Alphaproteobacteria > Hyphomicrobiales > Nitrobacteraceae > Bradyrhizobium > Bradyrhizobium sp. 27S5. Next base: position 8,561,694 of record NZ_CP147714.1, on the reverse strand, counting down.
ACCGCGCCTTTGCCGACGCCGGGCTCGCCGCCACCACGCTGCGCTATGCGGGCGCGATGGACGAGACTGTGATGCTCGGCATCGGCCCCGACGCGACCGAGAACCTGTTCTGCGCCTCCGGCTATTTCGGCTGCGTCGATTCGCGCGCCAATGACGACTTCCGGACCAGCTACCGTGCGATGTTCGGGGCGCACGCGCCGCCGATCGGCTCGGTCGGGCAGTCCAATTACGAGGGCATGCGCTTCCTCGAGGCGGCGGCCAGCCACGCCCGCTCGCTGTCGCTGGGGCCCTTGCTCGCTGCGGGGCGCAACGTCGTCTACAGCGGCGCACGCGGCACCGTCACCATTCGCGACGGCCGCGCCGAAATGCCGATCTATCTTGCCGAAGCCGACGGTCTCGACTTCAATGTGATCAAGACGATCTAGAATGGTACCGTCGCCGGTGAGGGCGATGCCGCGTCGCTGCGGCGGGCCGGTGCCAGACAGGAGCAGGTGTGCATTCGAGGCTCAACGTCATGGCAAGAACCTTGAATTACAGGGGTGGAGGCCTCCCGTTCCCGCCATCCCTGCTGTTCAGGAACCTGGCGTCGGGGGCGTCAGATCGCGTGTTTGCGCCAATGGATCGCGGTGGTTTCGGTCCGCGCGGTGCGCGGAACCGGCTGCGGATCGGCGGCTTCGTCTGCTGCACCGGCTCGCCCGGGATGTGGGGTCCAGCTGCCACCTCGATCGCGCAGCTTGCGGTCGCCGACATCAACCGGCGCGGCGGCATCCTCGGCCGCGAGATCGAGTTCTCGGTCTACGACGCCGGCGGGCCGCTCGACGACGTGCTCGACCGCGCCGAGCAGGCGATCGCGTCCGACGAAGTCGATCTCATCATGGGCTTGCACACCAGTGCGGTGCGCGTCGCGTTGCGCGACCTCATCACAAGCAGCCGGATCCCCTACATCTACACGCCGGTCTATGAAGGCGGCGAGCGGACGCCGGGCGTCATCGCGATCGGCGAGACGCCGCGCTGGCAGAGCCGGCCGTCGATCCACTGGCTGGCCGAGGCGAAGCGCGCCTCGCGCTGGTACCTGATCGGCAGCGATTATGTCTGGCCGTGGCAGTCGCATCGCGCGGTGAAGCGCTACATCAAGGAGACCGGCGGCGAGGTTGTCGGCGAGGAGTTCGTGCCGGTCGGCGAGGACAATCACGAGGCGCATCTGGCGCGCATCCGTGCGGCGAAGCCCGATGTGGTGCTGATCTCGCTGATCGGCACCGACAGCGTGACCTTCAACCGCGCCTTCGCCGATGCCGGGCTCGCCGCCACCACGTTGCGCTTTGCCACCTGTTTCGACGAAACGGCGCTGCTCGGCATCGGCGCCGACAAGACCGAGAACCTGTTCTGCGCCTCCGGCTATTTCCCCGGCGTCGGCTCGCAGGCCGGCGACGATTTCAGGGACCGCTATCGCGCGATGTTCGGTCCGTTCGCGCCGCCGGTCGGGTCGTGCAGCGAGTCCGCCTATGAAGGATTCTGCCTGCTCGAGGCGGCCGCCAGCCGCGCCGGCACGCTGGAGATGCGGCCGCTGCTCGCGGCAGCTGACAACCTCGTCTATCGCGGCCCGCGCGGGCCCGTGACGGTTCGCAGTGGCCATGCCAGGATGCCGATGTATCTTGCCGAAGCAGACGGCCTCGACTTCAGGGTGGTCAGGGCGATCTGAGGCGGGGTGCGGCAGCCTCGTCAGACAGTTTTGCGAAATAATACTTGAAAAGGAAAATATTTCCGTTTTGAATACAGCGACGGGGTGAGCAGTTCGCGTGCCAACGCGACGCTGCTGCCCTTGGATCAATTCCAAAGATCAAAAGCTTCAGGAGAGCGCCGTGACCGTCGTCCTTCCCACGCCAACGCAACTTCGTGCCGTCGCCGAGCAGTGTGGCCTGTCCCTGACCGATGAGGACGTGGCCTCGTTCCGCGGCCTGATGCAGGGCTCGATCGACGCCTACAACGTCGTGGCCGCGATGCCGGACGAACTGCCGGTGGTGAAATATCCGCGCACGCCGGGCTATCGCCCGAGCCCGGAGGAAAACCCGCGCAACGCCTGGTACCGCAAGTCGACCGTGAAGGGCGCGAGTTCCGGCAAGCTCAAGGGCAAGACGGTGGCGCTGAAGGACAATATCATGCTGGCCGGCGTGCCGATGACCAACGGTTCGTCGACGCTGGAAGGCTATATGCCCGATTTCGACGCCACCATCGTCACGCGCATGCTCGACGCCGGCGCCGAGATCGCCGGCAAGGTGCACTGCGAACATTTCTGCCTGTCCGGCGGCAGCCACACCGGCTCCTACGGGCCGGTGCACAATCCGCACAAGATGGGCTATTCGGCCGGCGGCTCGTCGTCGGGTTCCGGCGTCGTGGTCGCGCTCGGCGAGGTCGACATGGCGATCGGCGGCGACCAGGGCGGCTCGATCCGCATGCCGTCCTCGTTCTGCGGCACCTACGGTATGAAGCCGACCTGGGGCCTCGTGCCCTATACCGGCATCATGCCGATCGAGATCTACGTCGACCACACCGGCCCGATGACCGCGACTGTGGAAGACAATGCGCTGCTGCTGGAAGTGATCGCTGGCGACGACGGCTACGACCCGCGCATCAAGGCGCCGAAGGTCGAGCAATACACCAAGGCGCTCGGGGCCGGCGTCAAGGGCATGAAGATCGGCATCCTGAAGGAAGGCTTTGAGCAGCCGACCGCTGAGGCCGCGGTCAACGAAAGTGTCCGCGAGGCGGCCAAGCGCTTCAAGGATCTCGGCGCGTCGGTCGAGACCGTGTCGATCCCGATGCACATGGCCGGCGGCGCGATCTGGACTCCGATCGGCACCGAAGGCCTGACCCAGACCATGATGTTCGGCGACGGCTATGGCCTCAGCCGCTCCGACCTTTATTCGACCTCGCTGATGGATTTCCATCGCGGCTGGCGCCGTCAGGCGGATTCCCTGTCCGAGACCACGAAGCTGTTCATGATGCTCGGCACCTACATCAACAACAATTTCGGTCCGCGCTTCTACGGCAAGGCGCTCAACATCTCCCGCCGGCTGGCCGCGGCCTACGACAAGGCGTTCAAGGACTACGATCTGCTGCTGATGCCGACCACGCCGATGAAGGCGACGAAGTTGCCCGAGGCCAATGCCAGCCGCGAGGAATATGTCGCCCGCGCGCTCGAGATGATCTCCAACACCGCGCCGTTCGACATCACCCATCACCCGGCGATGTCGCTGCCCTGCGGCATGGTCGACGGGCTGCCGGTCGGCCTGATGCTGGTCGGCCGGATGTTCGAGGAGCAGACCATCTACCGCGCCGCGCACGCCTTCGAGCAGGCCGGCGACTGGAAGAAGATGTGAGGCACCGCTTGTCGCAGACGCACAGGGTACGGATCGGACGCCATGGCCACTAGCTTCGCCGCGGCGTTCGAGATCATCAGCTTCGGCGCGATCATCGTTCTGGTCGTGCTCGGGCTCGGCATCATCGCCAGCATGATGGGCATCTTCAACTTCGCGCAGGGCGAATTCGTCCTGCTCGGAGCCTATGTGACCTATCTGGCCTACGCCCACGGGGCGCCGGTCTGGGCCGGCATGATCGCCGCGCCCTTCGTGGTCGGTGCGCTCGGCTTCGTGCTGGAGGCGCTGATCATCCGGCGGTTCTATGCGGCGCCGATCGTGGCGATGCTTGGCACCTATGCGCTTGGTCTGATCATCCGCGAAAGCGTGCGCGGCCTGATCGGCGGCTTCTATCTCACGGTGCCGGAGCCGATCGGCGGTTCGATCGACCTCGGCTCGATCCACATCTCGGCCTGGCGCTTCACCATCATTGTGATCACGCTCCTGGTGATGGGTGGCTGCTATCTACTGCTGGCGCGCACCAGCTTCGGGCTGCGGGTCCGCGCCACGTTGGAGAACCCGGCGCTGGCGCGCGCCTCGGGCATCTCGACGCCCCTGATCTACGGCGCGACCTTCGCGTTCGGCGCGGCGCTGGCCGGGCTTGCCGGCGCGCTGATCGTGCCGGTGTTTAGCCTCTTTGCCGATCTCGGCATACGATTCCTGATCCAGGGTTTCGTCGCCGTGATGGTCGGCGGGGTCGGCTCCTTCATCGGTCCGGTCGCCGGCGCCGGTCTGATCGGCACGCTCAGCGCGGCGCTGCCATGGGTGATGTCGCCCGTCGTCGCCGACGTCCTCGTCTTCGTGCTCGCGATTGCCTTCATCAAATTCCGGCCGCAGGGCCTCATTGCTGGAAAAGGGGTTTAGACAGATGTCCATCGACCGCACCAATCTCACCCGCCGCCGCTTCATGAGCAACTTTGCCTTCGCGACCGGCGCGCTCGCAACCGGGGTCGGCAGCTGGGTGGTCAGGCCCGACTGGGCCAACGCCGCCGACGGCCCGATCAAGGTCGGCATCGCGACCGATTTGACCGGCCCGATCGCCTATGCCGGCAATGCCGACGCCAACGTCGCCAAGATGGTGATCAAGGAGATCAACGCCGGCGGCGGCCTGCTTGGCCGGCCGCTCGAGCTCTATATCGAGGACACCGCCTCGAACGAATCGGTCGCGGTCGGCAATGTCCGCAAGCTGATCCAGCGCGACAAGGTCGACATGGTGCTGGGCGGCATCACCTCGTCGATGCGCAACGCGATCAAGGACCCGATCGTGGCGCGCGGCAAGACGCTCTACATCTATCCGCAGCTCTACGAGGGCAAGGAGTGCACGCCCTATCTGTTCTGCACCGGGCCGACGCCGGCGCAGCAATGCGACGAGTTCATTCCCTGGCTGATCAAGAACGGCGGCAAGAAGTTCGCGCTGCCGAGCGCCAACTACGTCTGGCCGCACACGCTCAACGTCTACGCCCGCAAGGTGATCGAACAGAACGGCGGCGAGGTCGTGTTCGAGGAATACTACCCGCTCGACCAGGTCGACTTCTCGTCGACCGTCAACCGCATCGTCTCCAACAAGGTCGACGTCGTCTTCAACACCGTGATCCCGCCGGGCGTCGGCCCGTTCTTCAAGCAGCTCTATGAAGCCGGCTTCCTGAAGAATGGCGGGCGGCTCGCCTGCGTCTACTATGACGAGAACACGCTCAACATCAATCAGGCCAACGAGATCGAGGGGCTGGCGAGTTGCCTCGACTATTTCAAGGTGCTGACCAAGGACGATCCGTTCAACGCCAAGCTCCAGGCGGCCTATGATAAGGAGTTTCCCGGCAACATCCTGTTCGCCGCCGGCAGCGCCGCGACCGGAACCTATCGCGGCCTCAAGCTGTGGGAAGCGGCGGTCAAGGAAGCCGGCAAGGTCGACCGCGATTCGGTCGCGGCCGCCCTCGACCACGCCAAGATCGCCGAAGGGCCCGGCGGCCCCGCCGAGATGGTTCCCGGCAAGCGTCACTGCAAGATGAAAATGTACACGGCTGTTGCCAAAGGCGGGAACTATGAGATCGTGGCGCGCAGCAACGGTCTCGTTGATCCCAAGGAATGCTGAGCGATCGATGAGTAGAGCAAAGCAGGCCGTCGCACGCCTCGGCGAGGAGCCAGATGTCGTGACGGGCGAGGGTGCACCGGCCGCAGGCGCGCCGGCGGGACAGGCATCGGCAGGATGGAAGGTCCTGCCGATCGTGGAAGGGCTGGTGCTTTTGATCGCACTGGTCCTGCCGTGGGTGCTGCAGGATTATCTCACGGTGTTCGCCACCCGCGTGGTGATCCTCGCGCTGTTCGCGCTGTCGTTCGACCTGGTGTGGGGCTATGCCGGCATCATGAGCTTCGGCCAGGCGCTGTTCTTTGGTGCCGCCGGCTACGGCGTGGCGCTGATGGCGCGCGACCTCAACGTCACGTCGATCCTGCTGATCCTGCCGGCGGGCGCGCTGATCGGGCTCACCGCGTCGCTGCTGCTCGGCGGCTTCCTCCTGCTCGGACGCTATCCCTCGAGCGTGATCTTCGTCTCGCTCGGCACTCTGACCGGCTCCTATGCCGCGGACCGGCTGGCGCGCGGCTGGTACTATCTCGGCGGCCAGAACGGCATCCCGTCGATCCCGCCGCTCACACTCGGCAGCTACGAGTTCGAGGAGGGGCCAGTCTACTACTACATGGTGCTCGGCATCCTGGTCGTCGTCTACCTGCTCAGCCGCTTCCTGGTCCGTTCGCAATTCGGGCTGGCGCTGGCGGGCCTGCGCGAGAACGAGCAGCGCATCGCCTTCTTCGGCTACAAGGCGCAGCACCTGAAGGCGATCATCTTCGCGGTCGGCGGCACCATCGCCGGTCTGGCCGGCAGCCTCTATGCCTTCCACGAGGGGTTCGTCTGGCCCAACATGCTGGGCGTCGTGTTCTCGACCCAGGTCGTGCTTTACGTCTTGTTCGGTGGCTCCGGCACGCTGATCGGCGCCGTGATCGGCACCGTGATCATCGAGGGCGTCAGCTTCTGGCTGTCGGACAATTACCGCGACGTCTGGCCGATCATCCTCGGCGTGCTGCTACTGCTCGTGATCATGTTCCGTCCGCTCGGGCTGATCTCCTTCGTGCTCGGCGAGCGCGAGCGGGTCGGCAGTTTCGGCAAAGGGCCAAGCAAGGGACCAAACAAGGCGCCAAAGGAGACCGGCAATGCCGCTCCTTGAGGCGTCAGGCATCAGCAAGGTGTACGGCAAGCTCACCGCGCTGGACGGCGCAGGCTTGACCGTCGGCGAGAACGAGTTTCACGGCCTGATCGGCCCCAACGGCTCGGGCAAGAGCACGCTGATGAAATGCGTCGCCGGCGCCGAGGTGCCGACCACGGGCAAGGTCTCCTTCATCAACACCGACATCACCGCGTTCACGCCGACCGAGCGCGCCCGCGCCGGCATGAGCCTGAAATTCCAGATCACCTCGGTGCTGCCGACGCTGACGCTGTACGATAACATCCTGCTGGCGCTGCAGGCGCAGTCCTCGCTGTTCGATCTGGTGCTCTCGCGCACCCGCAAGAGCCTGCACGATCAGGTGATGACGATGCTGACCCAGTTCCGTCTCGCCGATCGCGCGCATGACGCGGCCGCGGCGCTGTCGCACGGCCAGCAGCAATGGCTCGAGATCGCGATGGCGCTCGCCGGCAAGCCGCGGCTGTTGCTGCTGGATGAGCCGACCGGCGGCATGAGCCTCGAGGAGCGCCGCGTCACCGGCGAGCTGTTGCAGCCGATCAAGCAGCATTGCTCGCTCGTCATCGTCGAACACGACCTCGATTTCATCCGCGACATCTGCGACCGCCTCACCGTGCTCGACCAGGGCAAGGTGCTGGCGTCGGGCACCGTCGCGGAAATCCAGGCCAACAAGAGCGTCCAGGAGATTTATCTTCGCCGTGCCTGACCAGTCCTTCCTCGATATCAGGCATCTCGATGCCGGTTATGGCCGCAGCCAGGTTCTGTTCGATGTCAACATCGGCATTCCCTGGCGTGGCGGCGTCGCGGTGCTCGGCCGCAACGGCGCCGGCAAGACCACGCTGATGAAGACCATCGTCGGCGAGCTCGCGAGCTCGCAGGGCGAATTGTTCTTCGACGGCCGCGACATCACGCGGCGCCGCACCGAGGAGCGGGTGCGCTCCGGCATCGGCTATGTGCCGCAGGAGCATTCGGTGTTCGCCCGCCTGTCGGTGCGCGACAACCTCGCGGTCGGCTCGCTGACCAATTCGGATGCCAGCGCGGTCGATCGCGTGCTCGCGATCTTCCCGAAGCTCGGCCAGCGGCTCGACCAGCCGGCCGGCACGCTGTCCGGCGGCGAGCGCAAGATGCTGGCGATCAGCCGCGCCATGCTCGGCAATCCAAAACTGCTGCTGCTGGACGAGCCGACCGAAGGCGTCTGGATCGGCGTGATCGAGGAGATCACCGAGCGGCTGATCGAACTCGCCAAGAGCATTTCGGTCGTGATCGTCGAGCAGCATCTCGACCTCGCGCTGCGCGTCGCCGATTATGCCTATGTGCTGGACCGCGGCCGCGTCGCGCTGCAGGGCGGGGCGGGCGAGGTGCGCAACGATCCGGAATTGCTGCGGTATCTGGCGCCGTAGAATCCGTGGTTCCACAGGAACGAACGGCTCCGGCTGCCGTTGGGCAGCGGGAGGAGTTCATCCATGCGTTATCTTTCGATCGTAATCCTTAGTGCTGTTGCCATGATGAGCAGCGGCGTCGCGCTGGCGCAGCATTCCGGCACCAAGGCGGAACAGAATGCGTGCTCGCGCGATGCGCAGCGCTTCTGCCGCAAGGACCTCGGCAATGACGGAGCCGTGCAAAACTGTCTGCAGATGAAGCGGGCCAGCTTGAGCTCCAGTTGCAAGAAGGTCTTTGAAAGCCACGGCATGTAGCGATCACCGGCCGGTGCGGTCGCAAATGTCCTTGCCAGGTTAGTGCGACGGTGTTCCGCCGACGTGCTCGACAAGGTGTGCGCGTGATGGCGACGGCTCAAACCGGTCGGCGAAATACTGCGTTTCGTGCACGACCTGGCCGTCGCGGAATTCCATGATGCTCACCGTATAGGACGGGATGCCGTCATAGGTCAGCACGAATTCGGTGACCCAGAGGTCACCGCCGCCGATCATGCGCTGGATCGTGAAGCGCTTCCTGTTCGGCTGCACCGTGCGGCTCTCCTGAATGTTGCGCCGGCCCCGGATCCGCTCGCCCGATTGCGGATAATCGAGCACTGCATCCTCGTGGTAGATCTCATGCTCGCGCGCGAAATCGCTCGCGTCCGACGCCTCCCAATGGCGCTGCAGCGCAGCCCGCACGGCTCGATCATCCATCGCTACCTCCCGGCTGTGCCTCGTGTGCCATTCACGATCGCCTCCGCGCGATAGGCAAGAGGAATGTGGTGGCGAGGGGCGGCGATGTTGCGGCTATGTGGCTCCTAGAATGCCAGTGAGGTGAGCACGCTTTTCGGGCTCCCTCTCCCCTTGCGGGAGAGGGTGGGGAGAGGGGTGGCCCCGGGGCGAGATGAGCGATGAGGGGGCGCGCTCGCAAAATGCGTTTGCTTATCGTCCTGACGAGTTCGGAGAGAGTCCGTCGTGTGGCACCCCTCTCCCTAGCCCTCCCCCGCAAGGGGGGAGGGAACCCTTCCGCCGGTGCTTCCCTGACGCGCCAATCACTGAGTTGCCCGACGGCGCAAGCCCTCGCCGCAAAAATATTTCTCTTTATCAGAAATTAAACTCGATGTATGGTCTGCCCGTCTCACCCGATCGAGGGGCGCTGCGCATCGTCACGGGTGTTGTGGTGAGATGCGGTGGACGCCGAGCGTGTGACTGACGAGAGCACGCGCAGCGGACGGTGAAGTCGTGTGGTCCTGACGCCCTAGCGGCAGGTGTCTCGTCGCAACACGCGAAGGCGTGATGCGAAGGCGGTGACAAGCAAGCCCAGTCTCGCCGGGGAGAGCACGAAATAAGCCGTAACCCATCGCGCAGGGAAAGCCGGAGTGTTTCCGGTTACACCTGTGGTCCTACCCCCGAGCTTTCTACCCATTGCTCGGGGCCCACGGGTGCGATCGGCACCCGGCTTTCCCTGCGCCCTCTGTTCAAGAGAGGGCGGAACGAAAAGCACGACTCGGACAAATCATGTCGCGAGAATGCGGATGTGTGAGCCATGTGTGAGCCACAAGTGGCGCAACAAATTCGGTGTCGTCCCCGCGCAGGCCGGGACCCATAGCCACCGAAGGTGATTGTTGCGACGCTGGGGCCACAGCTTTCCTCACCAACTCAATCCTGTGGTTATGGGTCCCGGCCTGCGCCGGGACGACACTGTCTTGTCTGGAAAGTTGATCGGTACCGACCGGCGTCGCGACGCAGTCGCGCCGCGCTTACTTCACCGCCGAGAAGCGGGTGTCGAACGAGTTCGACTGCACCACCGGCGCGGAGCCGGCGAGCTGGGTGCCGGTGGCTGCGGGGGCCGGCGCGGCTGCGGCAGTGTCGGTGACCGACGGTTTTGGCGCGGGCTTGGCGGCCTGCTTCGGCTCCGCCTTCGGTGCGACGCGAACCACCGATTGCGGCTTGGCCTCGGCGACCTTCGGCTTGGCCGGCGCGGCAGCGACTGCAGCCGGCGGCTTGGTCGCGGCTGCCGGGGTCGCATCAGCGGTGCCGCCGATCCCGACCTTACGGGCAAAGCTGGAGAAGAAGCCTTCGGACTTGTCGGACGCGTTGGCCGAAGCAACACGGGTGGTGGGCGATGGCGTGGTCGACGACGTCGTCGCCACGACCGGCTGTTCCTGCTGGACCGCCAGATTGGGCCGCGGCGGATTGACCGTGCCGGGGATCGTGCCGGGCGCGCGTGCCAGCGACATCGACTGCAGCGACTGGCTGTCGCCGCCTTCGGACAGACCGGTGTTTCCTTCCGGAATCTTCGAGGCGAAGATCGCGTTCATGCCGCCGTCGATGCCGGTGTTGAGGCGCGCCACCGGCGTGCCCTTGGAGACGAGCTTGGCGGTCTCGGCGGCGTCCTGCTGCTCCTTCTCGCGCACGGCGCTGGCGATCTCGTCGGGGATCACATAGGCCGGGCACTTCGCGGAGGCATCGAACACCGGATCTCGTGTCGCGTTCGGTGCCTTGACCGCGTCGAACACGTACTTCTTCTCGCAGAAGTCGACCTTCGGCTCGTGCTTCGTCACTTCGAAATGATCATAGCCTTCCTTGATCATCTTCCAGAAAGGCATGTTCGGATTGTTGCGGTGCTTGGCCATGTTCACCGGCGTCATCCGGAACGGGTAGGCCTGCAGCTGGAACGCCTTCTGGCCGCCGAAGAACGACTCGCGGCCGAGCGAATAGATTTCCGCGATCTGCTCGTCGGTCATCGCGTAGCAGCCGCGCGACGAACAGTCGCCATGCACCATCAGCTGCGAGCCGGTGCGGCCGAGCGCCTTGTCGAAGGCGTTGGGATAGCCGGTGTTGAACGACAGGTAATAGGCCGACTGCGGGTTCATCTGGCTCGGGTTGATCGAATAGAACCCCTCGGGCGCCTGGCGGTCGCCTTCGCGGACCTTCGGACCGAGATCGCCCGACCAGCGGCAGATCGGATAGGTCTTGAGCAGCGCCATACGGCCGGAGCGGTCCTGCTTCCAGACCTCGAGCTCGGCCTCCTGCTTGAACAGGCGGACCAGCATCGGCGACTGCAGATCCATGTCCTTCTCGACCATGGCGGCGAGGAGTTTTGGCGTGACCGGCTGGTTGGCCTTGGCGTTCTGCGCGAGCGAGATCTGGTCGCTGTCACAACCGGCGAGCAAGATACCCGCGGCGAGCACCGCCGAAGTCAGAAGCGCGCGTACGAGCGTGCGATGAGTCAAGTCCGAAGCTCCACACCCACCGGGCGTTATTCGCGACCCCAACACGGCGAATATGCCCTGAAGCCATTGTCTAAAATATTAGCCTTCGACACCCCCAGCTCGCAACCTGAACAGGGGCTGACGGCCCTCACGGTAGCAGGCATGGTTCAAGGAACGTTAAAGACCCTGCTCGGGGCCCAATTACGGCAAAATCAGGCGATTTGGACGAAAAATCCGGCGGTTTGGGCGCCTCAGCCGAGCTTGCGGCCGATATCGAGGAACTTCTGGCGCCGCTGTTTGCGAATCGCGTCCGGATCAAGATTTCGTAGGTCGTTGAGCGCCTGGGCGATGGCGTCGCCCGTGGTCGTGATCATCGCGGCGGGGTCGCGATGAGCGCCGCCCGAGGGCTCCCTCAGGATCTGGTCGATCACGCCGAAGCGCAGCATGTCCTGTGCGGTGATCTTCATGCTGTTGGCGGCTTCCTGCGCCTTGGTGCCGTCGCGCCACAGGATCGAGGATGCCGCCTCCGGCGAGATCACGCTGTAGATCGCGTGCTCCATCATCAACACGCGGTTCGCCGTGGTGATGGCGATGGCGCCGCCCGACATGCCTTCGCCGGTGACGATCGCGACATTGGGCACGCCGAGCGACAGGCAGGCGTCGGTCGAGCGCGCGATCGCCTCGGCCTGGCCCCGCTCCTCGGCGCCGATGCCGGGATAGGCGCCGGCGGAATCGACGATCGACAGCACCGGGATGCCGAAGCGGTCGGCCATCTCCATCAGGCGCACCGCCTTGCGGTAGCCTTCGGGGCGCGCCATGCCGAAATTGTGCTTGATGCGGCTGTCGGTGGTGGCGCCCTTCTCCTGGCCGACCACGCAGATGCTCTCGCCGCGGAAGCGGCCGAAGCCGCCGATCAGGGCCTCATCGTTGGCGAATTTGCGGTCGCCGGCCATCGGCGTGAATTCGGTGATCAGGCCGCCGATGAAATCGGTGAAGTGCGGCCGCTGCGGATGCCGCGCCACCAGCGTCTTCTGCCATGGCGTCAGGTTGGCATAGAGCTCGGTGAGCGCCTGCGCCGCCTTGTCCTCGATCCGTGCGACCTCGTCGCCGATGTCGCTGCCGCTTGCGGCAAGCGCGCGCAACTCGTCGATCTTGGATTCAAGCTCGGCGACAGGTTTTTCGAAGTCGAGATAGCTGCGCATCGGGTCGGGCATCAACTCAATATAGGGAGGAAGGGTGCGAGGGGCGAAGCGGTTTCGGCGTAGAGAAGAGAAGTTTTGTAACTTCAATCGGTTAACGCGCATCCGGGCAGAATGCACGCTTCGGGATCGCAGGCAGGTGACGCTCTTTCTGCGGAGATGCCGCCGAAGTCAAGACGGATCAGATGACGGTATCGATGTCTCCGGTCCATGTAGATGGGGTAACGGGCCGGCCGCCCGCTCGCTACGGCGCGATTTGGAAGCGCGCTCGCGAGCGGCCTGTTGGTTGGAAGGCGGTCGTCCCTCAAACTGATGGTGTCAATAAACGGAGTCGGGCAAGCCCGCTCCAAGCATCATTAAGGGACGACCATGTACCACTATGCAGGAATCGACGTGTCTTTGGAATGCTCGAGCGTCTGCCTTGTCGATGGGACAGGTAAGATTTTGCGCGAGGCGAGGGTTGCGAGTGAGCCGGAGGCCTTGATCACCTGGTTGCGGTCGCTGGGGTTGGTGCTGGAACGGATCGGGCTGGAGGCTGGTCCGCTGTCGCAATGGCTCTACGCAGCGATGCGGGATGCGGGCCTGGCAGTCGAACTGTTGGAGACGCGGCACGTCCGCGATGCCTTCAAGGCGATGCCGGTGAAGTCGGACCGCAACGATGCCCGCGGGATCGCGCAACTGATGCGGCTGGGCTGGTTCCGGCCGGTGCACTGCAAGTCGATCGAAGCGCAGGAGACGCGGGCGGTTCTGACGGCACGCAAGCTGCTGCAGTCCAAGCTGCGCGACATCGAGAACAGCCTGCGCGGCGTGCTCCGCGGCTTCGGTCTGAAGGTCGGCACGACCACCGAGCGCACGTTCGCCGAACGCATCCGGGAGCTCGTAGCGGGCCATCCCGGACTTGAGATCGTGGCACAGGCGCTGCTCGAAGCCCACGCCGTGCTGCGGCGCGAGTTCAATGGCCTGGATAAGCACACCCAAAAGCTCGCCAGGTCGCACCCTCAAGCCCGCCTCCTGATGACGACACCGTCCGTCGGCCCGATCGTGGCGCTTACCTACGCCGCGGCGGTCGACGACCCGAAGCGCTTCCGGTCCTCGAAGGCGACGGGAGCGCATTTTGGCCTCACCCCGAAGAAGTACCAATCGGGCGAAACCGACTATACCGGCCGCATCAGCAAGATTGGCGATGCCTCCGTGCGCGAGGCGCTCTATCAGGCGGCTCACGTCATGCTGACCAAGCCGGTCAGGAACTGCTCGGCGCTGAAAGGCTGGGCGATGCGGATCGCCCGGCGCGCAGGCCTGCGCAAGGCCAAGGTGGCGCTCGCACGCAAGCTCGCCGTCGTTCTGCATCGCATGCTCGCCGACGCCAAACCGTTCAACCCGATGGCCAAGGCCTCGGCAACCTAAGCAAGGAGCAGCAATCGGTTCTGGGCGGGCCACGACACCAGGCTCTCCCTGAGCGAGGTCCCTGCGCCGGGACGATGGATCCGGTCAGGCCGCCATCCGGGAAGTGGCTCACAACCACGCTTCCGTAGATTGGCCGGCCGGCTCCTCAATGCACCCCATCAGGCGACGGCCTTCGCGCCGATCCCGTACAGAAGCAAGTGCCCGGCGAGTGGATCACGCAAAAAGGGATTGACTTACAAAGGCCCGTTACAGAAGCCCGGATGAAGCGAAGCGCAATCCGGGACAAGTCGACCCGCGGGTGGAGCGTCCCCGGATTTCGCTTGCGCTGCATCCGGGCTACGGACGGCTTACGATTTCTCGGCCAGCGGATGCAGGTCGCGGACCAGGCTCTTCAGCCGCTCCTCGACCACATGGGTATAGATCTGGGTGGTCGAGATGTCGGTGTGGCCGAGCAGGGTCTGCACGATGCGCAGATCCGCGCCATTATGCAGCAAATGGCTGGCGAAGGCGTGGCGCAGCACGTGCGGGGAGACCAGCCGCGGCGCCAGTCCGGAGGCGGCGGCGAGCTCCTTGAGGTCGCGGGCAAAATGCTGCCGGGTCAGATGGCCGCTCTCACTGGAGGACGGAAACAGCCATTTCGACGGCGCGGCCTTCTTCGCCTTCGGCTGCATCACCTCGATCGCCGCGAGGTAGTCCGCCATCGCCTGGCGCGAGGCGTCGTTCAGCGGCACCAGCCGCTCCTTGTTGCCCTTGCCGCGCACCACGATCATCCGCGCATCGCGCCGCGCCGCGGAGACCGGCAGCGATACCAGCTCGGAGACGCGCAGGCCGGTGGCGTAGAGCACCTCGAGCAGGCAATAGAGCCGCAGCGCGCGCAGCCGCTGCGCCGGCGAGACGTCGGTCTGGGTCAGCTCCTTGGCGCGGGTCAGCATGCGGTCGACGTCGGCGATCGACAGCACCTTGGGCAGGCCGCGGCCGCGCTTCGGCCCGGACAGGATCGCGGCCGGATCGTCGCCGCGGACCCGCTCGTTGAGCAGGAAACGATAGAGATGCCGCATCGCCGACAGCCGCCGCGCCACGCTCGACGACTTGAAGCCCCTGGTATCGAGGTCGGCAAGGTAGCCGCGCAGCGCCTCGGTGTCGGCGCCGGTGAAATCGGTGCCGGCATGGGCGAGGTAGTCGGAGAAGTCGGTCAGGTCGCGCCGGTAGGCGTCGAGCGTGTTGGCGCCGGCGCCCTGTTCCGCGGCGAGCATGTCGAGGAACAACGCGGTCAGCTTGGCGTCGGAGGACTTCGGCTGAGCAGTCTTGGCCGGAGCCTGTGCGGGGGTCTTGGTGATCTTGGCGGAAGCGGGCATGCCAAGACTCATAGCGCCTATTTCTTGAGGAACTTATCCGGCGGGATGGTCACGGACATTTCCCGCGGCTTCGGGGTCACGAAATTCGCCAGCGCGAAGATGACGCCGTAGCCGATCCCGAAAATCACGGCGACGACCGTCAGGAAGCGGAACAGGCTGGGCATGGAGGCGACTCAGGGAGCGAATTAACCAATGAAATCATCCAACATGTTCCCCGCGCCGTTGCAAGAGTCGCTGGTAACGGTGTCGCCGGGGGTAGTATAGGTGGCTCGAATTCTGAACAATTCGTCCCGATATCCGAGCTTTTTATGTCCGACGCAGCCGTACCGGCGCCCACCCACCCGACCCTGGAGGCCGACATTGCGGCCGCGCTGGGGACGCGGTCGATCGTGCTGGTCGGCATGATGGGGGCCGGCAAGTCGACCATCGGACGGCGGGTGGCGGCGCGGCTCAAGCTGCCGTTCGCCGACGCCGACACCGAGATCGAGGCGGCGGCGAGGATGACGATCCCGGAGATCTTCGAGACCCATGGCGAGCCTTATTTCCGCGACGGCGAGGCGCGGGTGATCGCCCGCATCCTCGACAGCGGCCCGATCGTGCTTGCGACCGGCGGTGGCGCCTTCATGCGCGAGGAGACCCGCAACCGGATTCGCGACCGCGCGATCTCGATCTGGCTCAAGGCCGACAGTGATATCATCATGCGCCGGGTCCGCCGCCGCGCCGATCGTCCGCTGCTGCACACCGCCGATCCCGAGGCGACCGTCAACCGGCTGCTCAGCGAGCGCGAGCCGGTCTACCAAAACGCCGATCTGACGATTGCCTCGCGCGACGTGCCGCACGACCGCATCGTCGACGAATGCCTCGAGGCTCTGCATGCGCATCTGTGCGGCGTGCGCCCGGCCGACGAGCCACCATCTGATGGATTGAACGCGACCTCATGACTGCGCCCGTGAAACATTCCGCCTCCGTTACCGTCGACGTTGCGCTCGGTGACGCGCCTATGACATCGTCATCGGCCGCGACGTGCTGCAGTCGCTCGGCGAGCGCGTCGCGGCGCTGCGGCCCGGCGTGCGCACCGCCATCGTCACCGACCGCACCGTCGCGAAGCATTGGCTGGAGCCGACCGAAGCCTCGCTCAAAGCCGCAGGCGTGCCGACGTCGCGGATCGTCGTCGAGGAGGGCGAGAGTTCGAAGAGCTATGCCACCCTGACGCAGGTCAGCGAAGCGCTGGTCGCAGCGAAGATCGAGCGCAACGATCTGGTGATCGCGCTCGGCGGCGGCGTGGTCGGCGATCTCGCCGGCTTTGCGGCCGCGATCCTGCGCCGCGGCGTCGATTTCGTGCAGGTGCCGACCTCGCTGCTGGCGCAGGTCGATTCCTCCGTCGGCGGCAAGACCGGCATCAACTCGCCGCAGGGCAAGAACCTGATCGGCGCGTTCCACCAGCCGGTGCTGGTGATTGCCGACACGTCGGTGCTCGACACGCTGTCGCCGCGCCAGTTCCGCGCCGGCTACGCCGAGGTCGCGAAATACGGCATTCTCGGCGATGAGGCCTTCTTCGCCTGGCTCGAAAAGAACCACGCCGACATCGTCGCAGGCGGCGTCGGGCGCGAGCACGCGATCGCGACCTCCTGCCGCGCCAAGGCCGCCATCGTCTCCCGCGACGAGCGCGAGACAGGCGAGCGCGCGCTGCTCAATCTCGGCCACACCTTTGGCCACGCGCTGGAAGCCGCGACCGGCTTCTCCGACCGCCTGTTCCATGGCGAGGGCGTCTCGGTCGGCATGGTGCTTGCCGCTGAATTCTCGGCGCAGCTCGGCATGATTTCGTCCGACGATGCTACGCGTATCGCGCGTCATCTGTCCGCGGCAGGATTGCCGACGCGGCTGCAGGATATCGCAGGCTTCACGCAGGAAGGTCTTGCCGACGCCGACGCGCTGCTGGCGCTGATGGCGCAGGACAAGAAGGTCAAGCGCGGCAAGCTCACCTTCATCCTGCTGGAGGCCGTCGGCCGCGCCGTGATCGCCAACAATGTCGAGCCACAGCTGGTGCGCGACTTCCTGCAAGCCAAGCTGAAGGCCTAAACCACGGATCAAGCCAGTGGGCTGGTTAACCTTCTCGATCGTGCTGGTCTGTCTCTTCATCTCCGCGTTCTTCGCGGCGAGCGAGACGGCGCTGACCGGCGCCTCGCGCGCCAGCATGCTGCGGCTGTCGAAACAGGGCAACAGCGATGCCGGCGTGGTCTCGAAGCTGATCAACATGCGCGAGCGCATGATCGGCGCGCTGCTGCTCGGTAACAACATCGCCAATATCGGCGCCTCGGCGCTGGCGACCGGCGTGTTCACCGCCTGGTTCGGCGATGTCGGCGTGCTCTACGCCACCGCGGTCATGACCGTGATGGTCGTGGTGTTCGCCGAGGTGCTGCCCAAGACCATCGCGATCAACGCGCCCGACCGCATCTCGCTCCTGGTCGCGCGGCCGATGCGGCTGACGATCTTCGTGCTGGGGCCGCTGCTCACCATCATCGAGACCATCGTGCTGGCGCTGATGAAGCTGCTCGGCATCAAGGTCGGGACGCATCAGGCGGTGCTTTCGCCGACCGAACGCCTGCGCGGCGCGGTCGATCTGCTGCATCACGAAGGCAAGGTCGAGAAGCAGGACCGCGACATGCTCGGCGGCCTCCTGGATCTGAGCGAGCTGCAGGTCTCCGACGTGATGGTCCACCGCACCGAGATGACCATGGTCAACGCCGACCTGCCGCCCGAGGAGCTGGTGCGCGAGGTGCTGGCCAGCGAATACACCCGCATCCCGCTGTGGCGTGAGAAGCCGGAGAACATCGTCGGCGTGCTGCACGCCAAGGATCTGCTGCGCGCGATCCGCGCCAATGAGGGCGACATGTCGGCGATCGACGCCTCCGCGATCGCGCTGCCGCCGTGGTTCGTGCCGGAGATGCGCCCGGTCTCCGAGCAGCTGAAGGCGTTCCGCCGCCGCAAGACCCACTTCGCCCTCGTGGTCGACGAGTATGGCGAGGTCGAAGGCATGGTGACGCTGGAGGACATCCTGGAGGAGATCGTCGGCGACATCTCCGACGAGCACGACGTCGTTGTCGCCGGTGTCCGTGCGCAGCCGGACGGCTCGGTCGTGGTCGACGGCTCGGTGCCGATCCGCGATCTCAACCGCGCGATGGACTGGCGCCTGCCGGACGAGGAGGCGACCACGGTCGCCGGCCTCGTGATCCATGAGGCGCGCTCGATTCCCGATCGCGGCCAGAGCTTCACCTTCCACGGCTTCCGCTTCCGCGTGCTGCGCCGCGAGCGCAACCGCATCACGGCACTGCGCATCGTCGCGGTCCCGCGCGAGGCCGAGCACGACGAGAAGAAGCCGAAGCGGGCGGGGACGGCGTTTTAGTCCTGGTACCGCTAACGCAGGCCTATCCCCGTCACCCTGAGGAGCCGCGAAGCGGCGTCTCGAAGGGTCGACGGCCACCAGCCGGGCCGTGCATCCTTCGAGACGCGCTACGCGCTCCTCAGGATGACGGGTCTGATAGGCGCGCCGGCTACTCGATATCGATCGAGATGCCCGACAACTTCCACGCGCCGTCGGAGGCGATGAAGCCGAGCTGATACTTCACCTGCTTCGGCGTGGTGTCGAAATGGCCCTTCAGCCGCAGCACGCCCTTGTCGTCGATCTTGGCGTCCTCATCGAGCACGATCGGCCTGGCGACCACGGCGTCGAACACGGCGTGCTTGTCGACCAGGTCCTTGAAGATCGTCTTCAGCTTGTCGGGCGGAAACTGGTCGCGGAACGGTTTTGAGATCTTGGCGTGGAACACGGAGAAATTATTCGCCGCCACCGCATCGTTGAGCGACACCAGGATGCTCTTGATCAGCACCTCCTGGACGAACGGGCTCGGCATATCCAGCGCCGCGGCCGGGCGGATTGCACAGATCAGGAGCAGGCCGGCGGCGGTTGCGATCGACCGGAGGCGTGGCCAGCAAGGGATCATCAACGGCCCCACATAGATCGGTGGCGATGCGATACGCTGACCTGCCCGCATATGGTGCAGGTCCGTCGCCGAGTATCCGTCCTCAATAAAGGAAAACTGTGGCGGCGTCTTGAGGCCAGCGCGAACTAGCGCGGCTTTTCCCCGAGGGCGTGTGCATGGATCGCCAGCGCGTGCACCGAGCCGGCGAGTTCCTGCGCCAGCGTCGCATTTATCATGCGATGGCGTTCGATCCGGCTCTTCCCTTCGAAGGCCGGAGACACAATATATACACGGAAATGCGTCTCGCCGCCTGGCCTGTGCCCGGCGTGGCCCTCATGCAGATGTGACTCATCGACCACGTCGAGGCTTTCCGGCAAGAAAGCTTCACGCAACTTGTTTATGATAGTGTCTTTGGTGCTCATGGCGGCGGAGTTAGGTCCGCGTCGGCTTTTCGTCAATGGTGCAAGCGGGAAACGAGGTCTGCGCAATGTCAAGACTTGAAGAATTGTGCATTGCGTAGTCAAAGAGAACATGCCGATCGATTCATCAAAATTCTTCGACTCCATTCGCATCAAGCCGACCAAGGTGAGTGCGAAGCGCACGGCGCAGGCAGGCGAGCAGGCTGTGACCTGCGAATGGGCGGGTTGCCAGAACAAGGGTGCGCACCGCGCCCCGAAGGGCCGTGAGAATTCGCGCGAGTACTGGCACTTCTGTCTCGATCACGTCCGCGAGTACAACCAGTCCTACAATTTCTTCCAGGGCATGAATCCCGACGACGTCGCGCGCTACCAGAAGGACGCGCTGACCGGCCATCGTCCGACCTGGAAGATGGGCGCCAACAGCGGCAAGAAGGGCGACGATGGCCTCGACGCCGCCTCCGATCCGTTCCACGTCTTCTCCGAGCTCAACGGCCGCGGCCGCTGGCGCCCCGGACCGGGCGGCGCGGAGCCCAAGCCCGAGACCCGCAAGGTCATGAATGCCGAGCGCAAGGCGCTTCTGGTGATGGGGCTCGGCGCCGGCGCGACGCTGGAAGACGTCAAGGCGAAGTACAAGGCGCTGGTGAAGCAGCACCATCCCGACGCCAATGGCGGCGACCGCTCCACCGAAGATCGCCTGATCGAGATCATCAAGGCGTATAATTATCTGAAGACCGTGGTGCGCGAGGCCTGAACTCTGGCCTTCGCCGCTCCTACGCGAGGATGCGGAGCTTCCGCACCTCCCCTTGAAAAGGGGAGGTCGCTTTGCTCGCGAGAGCAAAGCGGGTGGGGATCTGTTCCCTCCACAAACAGTGTCGTCTGCGGCTGACCCCCCATCCCGACCTTCCCCCTTTCAGGGGGAAGGAGAAGAGCCTCGTAGCCCGTTAGCACTCAGCCCTTCGGCACTGCCCCGACATAGGACGAACTCGGCCGGATCAGCCGTCCGGTGCGCCGCTGCTCCAGCGCGTGCGCGGTCCAGCCCGCGGCGCGGGCCACGGCGAAGATCGGCGTGAACGCCTGCCGCGGGATTTTCAGCCCGTCGAGCAGGATCGCGGTGAAGAACTCGACATTGGTCTCGAGCGGCCGCTCCGGATTCTTCTTGCGCAATGCCCCGCGGATATAGGCCTCGACCTCGCCGGCAAACGGCAGGTCGGCGCCGTCGGCCTCCAGGCGCTCGATCGCGACCTTCAGCACGTCGGCACGCGGGTCGCGCACTCGATAGACGCGATGGCCGAACCCCATCAGCCGCTCGCCGCGCGCCAACGCGTCGTCGACCCAGGGCTTGATGCGCTCGCGCGTGCCGATCGCATCCAGCATCTCCAGCACCGGCTCCGGCGCACCGCCATGCAGCGGACCGGTTAGCGCGCAATAGCCGCCGGTGATGGCCGCGAACAGGTCGGCCTGGGTCGATGCGATCACCCTTGTGGTGAAGGTCGACGCGTTCATGCCGTGGTCGCAGACGGTGACGAAGTACGCGTCGAGCGCGGCGACCTCGCGCGGTGCGGCCTTTCGGCCCAGCAGCATCCGCAGCGTGTCGGCGGCGTGGCTGGCATTCGCCTCGGGCGCGATCGGGTCGCTGCCACGGGCGCGCTGGACCAGGGCGCCGGCGATCACCGGGAAGGCGCCGACGATGGTCGCCTCGTGCTCCAGTCCGTTCTCGCCGCGCAATCCTGCGATCGCGGCGCGGAAGCCGTCGACGATCGACATGCCGCGGGTCGCCGGCAGCAGGTCCTCTAGCCGCGCAAAGGCGCGTTCGCGGGCGGCGCCGAGGCTGGCGCGGACATTGGCCTCGCTCAGCGACTTGCCGGTGGCGCCGTTCCACAGCCGCGCGGTGACGCCCTCGAAGCTCGACTTGCCCGCGAGGTTGGCGACGTGCTCGCCCGCGATGATTAGTTCGCCGCGCTCGCCGTCCACATGGCTCAACACGGTCTCAGCGGCGGGAACGCCGTCCAGACCGATCTGACTCTTGGTGAGATGCACATTCATGGCCCGATCTCCTTGCTTCACGCCTTCAAGGTCGGGCCTCTCGACGAGTTGATCAATCTTGATTATATAAATCAATATGAAAAAATCCGCCGAGCTCTACCTGTCCGCCCGGGAGGCCGCCGCCGAGCTCGCGATCTCGCCGGCGACGCTCTACGCCTATGTCAGCCGCGGCCTGATCCGCTCCGAGCCGTCACCGGATTCGCGCAGCCACCGTTACCGGGCCGAGGACATCAGGGGCTTGAAGGAACGCCGCGTGCCGTCGCCGGAGCCGCGCGGGTTGCGCAATTTCGACGCCGACCTGCCGGTGATGGATTCGGCGATCGCCACCATCACCGAGCAGGGTCCGATCTATCGCGGCGTGAACTGCGTCGATCTCGCCGAGCGCGACACGCTGGAGCACACCGCGACGCTGCTCTGGGACGTCACCGGCGTCGATCCGTTCGCCTCGGACAATTGTCCGCATGTCTCCGATGAAATGCGCGCGATCGCGGAGGCCGCGCGCCGCGCCCAGCCGATCGACCGCACGGTCGCCGTGCTGGCGCTGGCGGCAAGTGCCGACCCCGGCGCCTTCACCCGTGCGCCCGACGGCCGCGCGATGGTCGGCGGGCGCATTCTGCGGCTGCTGGTCGCGACCATGCTGAACGCGGCTCCATCGGCAGACCTGTTGCATGAGCAGGTGGCGCGGGTCTGGACATCGGACAACAAGCACGCGCCCGATCTGATCCGCCGCGCGCTGGTGCTGCTCGCCGAACATGAACTGAACGCCTCCACCTTCACCGCGCGCTGCGCGGCATCGACCGGGCTCAATCTGTACGACGCGGTGATTGCGGGGCTCGTTGCGCTGAAGGGGCCGATGCATGGCGGCGCCGGCGTGCTCGCTTCGCGCCTGGTCAGGACAATGATCGACAACGACGTTGCGCCGGTGGTTCGCGAGCGCGTCGCGCTGGGCGAGCGGTTCGCCGGCTTCGGGCACGGCGTCTACAAGAAGGGCGACCCGCGCGCGATCTCGCTGCTCGAGGCGCTGAGCCGGGCCGGCGCGCCGCGCAAATTCACCCGGGAGGTGCCGGAGCGGATTGCGGAGGCGACCGGCGAATTCGTCAACATCGATTACGCGCTGGCGGTGCTGGTGCATGCGCTGCGGATGCCTGCGGGCAGCGAGCTCGCGCTGTTTGCGATGGCCCGCAGCGTCGGCTGGATCGCGCATGCCAGCGAGCAGCTACAGCTCGGCAAGCTGATCAGGCCTCGCGCGCGCTATGTCGGCCCGGCGCCCGGGCGGAGCACGACGACGAACAGTCTGTAGTCGCTATTTTGCCGGCTTGGCCGGTTCGATCAGGCTGCCGCCATGCCGCCGGCGGATGGTCCAGATCGCGAGCGCCAGGATCACGGCGCCGCCCGCCACCGCAAACATCCAGAGATGCTTGCCGACATGCCCGTGATGCGGCAGCCCGGCATAGTCGTGCAGCGCGGTGACGGCGAGCACGCCGGGCAGCACATGCGCCGGCGCCCAGAGCAGGATCGCGGGGATGTTGACGGCGTAGAAGCGCGCCGGCGGCATGTCGAGCGCTCCGGCCGTGAGCGGCACGAAAGCGCGGATCGGCGGCACGAAGCGGGCGAAGAACACCGCGAGCACGCCCCAGCGGTTGAAGAACGCCTCGCTCTGCGCGACCACGCGCGGGTAGTTGGAGAGTGGCCAGGCCGAGAGGATCTCGCGCTGGCTGCGGTGGCCGATCATATAGGCCGTGCCGTCGCCGAGCATCGCGCCGGCGGCCGCCGCGGCGAGCACCGGCCAGAGCTTCAATTCGCCGCCCGGCACCAGTGCGCTCAGCGCCAGGATGATGGTCGAGCCCGGCACCAGGGAGCCGACCACTGGCACCGCCTCCAGCAAGGCGGCCAGAAACAGCGTCAGATAGGCAAGCCAGGCATGGGCCGAAACGAACGCGATCAAGGGGTCAAGGAATGAAGTCACAAAATTCCCATGTGGCGGTGATATAGATCTGAGAGCTACCAACTCCCCGCCGGGCTGAAAAGTGCCCGGCCGGGCAGGCCGCATTGGCGCTGCGGCGAAAGTACGGCGGGATTTGCAGGGCAGCCTTCCAAAAACCGAGTTTCACTCCTATCTTTATGATAGAACAACGAAACTTTGATTTGCCCGCGGGCTTCTGCCGGCCGTTGCTCTCTGCTAGGCTTGTGCGAAGCACCCCATCCGCAGCCAAATGACCTAATCTGGTTTCGGGAATGCCCGGGACCTCGGAGGATGAATGACGACCGCCGTCCAGACCAAAGCGCAAGAACCCGTCGGAATGCCCGACATGAAGGTGTCGGTGCGGCAGGTCTTCGGGATCGATAGTGATCTGGAAGTGCCCGCTTATTCCGAAGTCGATCCGCACGTGCCGGAAGTCGATAGCGACTATCGCTTCGACCGCGCCACCACGCTTGCGATCCTCGCCGGCTTCGCCAAGAACCGCCGCGTAATGGTCACCGGCTATCACGGCACTGGCAAGTCGACCCACATCGAGCAGGTTGCGGCCCGCCTCAACTGGCCCTGCGTGCGCGTCAACCTCGACAGCCACATCAGCCGTATCGATCTCGTCGGCAAGGATGCCATCGTGGTCAAGGAGGGCAAGCAGGTCACCGAATTCCGCGACGGCATCCTGCCCTGGGCCTTGCAGCACAACATCGCGCTGGTGTTTGACGAATACGACGCCGGCCGCCCGGACGTGATGTTCGTGATTCAGCGCGTGCTGGAAGTCTCCGGCCGCCTGACGCTGCTCGACCAGAACAAGGTGATCAAGCCGCATCCGGCGTTCCGCCTGTTCTCGACCGCCAACACGGTCGGCCTCGGCGACACGTCCGGCCTCTATCACGGCACCCAGCAGATCAACCAGGGCCAGATGGACCGCTGGTCGATCGTCACCACGCTGAACTACCTCGCCCATGACGAGGAAGTGGAGATCGTGCTGGCCAAGGCGAAACACTATCGCACGCAAGAAGGCCGCGACATCGTCAACAAGATGGTGCGGCTTGCGGACCTCACCCGTAACGCGTTCGCCAATGGCGACCTGTCGACGGTGATGAGCCCGCGCACGGTGATCACCTGGGCCGAGAACGCCGACATCTTCAACGACATCGGCTTCGCGTTCCGCGTCACCTTCCTCAACAAGTGTGACGAGCTGGAGCGGCCGCTGGTCGCCGAGTTCTATCAGCGCTGCTTCAACGTCGAGCTGCCGGAATCCTCGGTCAACGTGGCGCTCAGCTAGTCCATGCCGAAAATCTCCGTCGAGCGCACAGTCACACAGACGAAGAAAGCGGTGCTCGGCGGATTGCTCCGCTACAACAACGAGAAGATGGGGAAGCAGAAGTACAAGCGCTTCGCCATCTCGCTGCGGCAAGGCGACGAGATCGTCGGCGGCATCGTCGGCGAGGTCTGGACCGCGGTGTTGTTCATCCAGTTGTTCTGGATGGAGCAGAAGTTTCGCAACAAGGGTTTTGGCGCGAAGCTGATCAAGGCGATCGAGGACGAGGCGCGGCGCTTCGGGGCGACGCGATCCTATCTGGATACGATGAGCTTCCAGGCGCCGGGCTTCTACCGCGCCAACGGATATAAAGAGTTCGGTTCGATTGAGGGGTATCCCGGCGGCGTCACGCGCCACTGGCTTACGAAATCACTATGACAACCTCCAACATCAAATTCCGTCCCGGGTCGAAGGAAGCACCGACCGAGCCGTTCAAGCGCTCGGTGTCGGCGTGCCTGAAGGCGATCGCCAAGAAGCCGGAGCTCGAAGTCAGCTTCGCCGCCGAACGTCCCGGGCTTGCGCCCGGCAAGGCGCGGCTGCCGGAGCCGGCGCGCAAGATGACCAAGCGCGACGCGGCGATCGTGCGCGGCCACGCCGATTCGATCGCGCTGAAGATCGCCTGCCACGATCCCAAGGTGCATCGCAAGCTGATGCCGGGCAATCCGCAGGCGCGCGGCGTGTTCGAAGCGGTCGAGCAGGCGCGCGTCGAGGCGATCGGCTCGCGACGAATGTCAGGCGTTGCCAAGAACCTCACCGCGATGCTCGACGATCATTTCCACCGCGGCAAGTATGACGAGATCACCGACCGCGCCGATGCGCCGCTGTCGGATGCGCTGGCGATGCTGGTGCGCGAACGCCTGACCGGCATGGCGCCGCCCGCGGCCGCCAAGAAGATGGTCGATCTCTGGCGCCCGACGCTGGAGGACAAGATCGGCTCGCGGCTCGACAAGCTCAGCCGCTTCACCGAGGACCAGGCCAAGTTCGGCGACCTCGTCCATGATCTACTGTCGGCGCTCGATCTCGGCGACGACCGCAACATGGATTCCGACGATGACGAGGACCAGGACGAGAACCAGGACGGCGAGAGCGATCAGTCCGGTGCCGAGGGTTCGCCCGATTCCGATGCCGCGCAGGAGATGAGCGCCGACCAGGCGCAGACGACGGCAGAAGAGATGAGCGAAAGCGCGATGGAGAGCGCGCAGGCCTCCACCAGCGATACGTTCGACGACGGCGAGCTCGGCGACGACGAGACGCCGGGCGAGGCGACGCGGCCGAATTCGCGCGGCCAGAACGAGCCGCGCGGTCCGGAATATCATGCGTTTGCGCCGAAGTTCGACGAGGTGATCGCGGCCGAGGATCTCTGCGATCATGACGAGCTGGAGCGGCTGCGCTCCTATCTCGACAAGCAGCTTGCGCATCTGCAGGGCATCGTGGCGCGGCTCGCCAACCGCCTGCAGCGCCGCCTGATGGCGCAGCAGAACCGCGCCTGGGAGTTCGATCTCGAAGAGGGCATCCTCGATCCGGCGCGGCTGTCGCGCGTCGTCACCGATCCCTATCACCCGCTGTCCTTCATGCACGAGAAGGAGGCGACCTTCCGCGACACCGTGGTGACGCTGCTGCTGGATAATTCCGGCTCGATGCGCGGCCGCCCGATCACGGTCGCCGCCACCTGCGCCGACATCCTGGCGCGCACGCTGGAGCGTTGCGGCGTCAAGGTCGAGATCCTCGGCTTCACCACCCGCGCCTGGAAGGGCGGGCAGTCGCGCGAGGCGTGGCTTGCCGCCGGCAAGCCGGCCAATCCTGGCCGCCTCAACGATCTGCGCCACATCATCTACAAGTCGGCCGACGCGCCGTGGCGTCGCGCGCGGAAAAATCTCGGCCTGATGATGCGCGAGGGTCTGCTCAAGGAGAACATCGACGGCGAGGCGCTCGACTGGGCGCACAAGCGCCTGCTGGCGCGTCCCGAGCAGCGCCGCATCCTGATGATGATCTCTGACGGTGCGCCGGTCGACGATTCCACGCTGTCGGTCAATCCGGGCAATTATCTGGAGCGGCACCTGCGTCACATCATCGACGAGATCGAGACCCGCTCGCCGGTCGAGCTGATCGCGATCGGCATCGGTCACGACGTCACGCGCTACTATCGCCGCGCCGTCACCATCGTGGACGCCGAAGAACTCGGTGGCGCCATCACCGAAAAGCTCGCCGAACTGTTCAGCGAGACCCACGGCTCGGCGCCCGCCCAAGGCACCCGGCGCCGCCTCCACTCGTGAGACATGCGCTCACCCCTTAGCCGCCGCCGTTTCCTTCGAGATATGGCGGCGGGACTGTCGGCGGCCGCGCTGCCGCGTCTCGCGCAGGCACAGAGCGCCACCGAGCCGCCGCTGACGCCGGGACCGGCCGGCAGGCCGGGCCGTCATCGCGTCGACGAACCTGTCGCGGTCGAGGTCAATGCGCGGCCGCTGCCGTCGTTCGACATCCGCGATCGTGCGCGCACGCAGTTCGGCGCGCTGGAATATCGCAGCGGGCTGATCCTGACCTCGTCGTTTTCCGGCTTCGGCGGCCTCTCCGCGCTGCGGCTCGATCCCAAGGGCGAGCGCTTCATCGCGGTCAGCGATCAGGGCAGTTGGTTCACCGGTCGCATCGTCTATCGCGGCCGCGAGATGGCCGGGCTCGACGATGTCGAGGCGGCGCCGCTGCTCGGGGCCGACGGCAGGCCGATCACCGCGACGCGCGGCTGGTACGATTCGGAATCGCTCGCACTCGACGGCTCGTTCGCTTATGTCGGGCTCGAGCGGGTCAACCAGGTGCTGCGCTACGATTTTTCCAAGGGCTTTACCCGGTCGCGCGGCGAGGTGGTGCCGCTGCCGGCGGCGGCGCGCAAGTTTCCCAACAACAAGGGACTGGAGGCGCTGGTCTTCGTGCCCAAGGTGATGCCGAAAGCCCAGCCGCTTGCCGGCACGCTGATCGCGTTCTCGGAGCGCGGGCTCGATGCCGGCGGCAATCTGATCGCCTTCCTGGTCGGCGGCAAGACGCCGGGGCAGTTCAGCGTGCGCCGCACCGAGAATTTCGACATCAGCGACGCGGTGCTGCTGCCGTCGGGCGATCTCTTGATCCTGGAGCGGAAGTTCTCCTGGCTCGGCGGCGTCGGCATCCGCATCCGCCGCCTCGTGCTGTCCGACATCGCGCCCGGCGCCGTCGTCGACGGCCCTGCGATCTTCAACGCCGATCTCGGCAACGAGATCGACAACATGGAAGGCATCGACGCCCATGTCACCGCGGAGGGCGAGACCGTGCTGACCATGATCTCGGACGACAATTTCTCGCTGATCCAGCGCAACCTGTTGCTGCAGTTCACGCTGGTGGACTGATCTGCCGCGCCCAAGGGGCGGCGCTATCGCATTGCTGATCTGCGTCCCGGCCCGCGTGGCCGTCCGGACGGTTGGTGATCGCGGCCGCCGCCTCTATCTTAACCGTGCCCTTTCCCCGATCCCGGATACCGTCCACATGAGCACCCTGTTTTCCCCGATCGAACTGCGCGGTCTGAAACTCTCCAATCGCATCATGGTCGCGCCGATGTGCCAATATTCGGCGATCGACGGCTCCGCCAACGACTGGCACTTCACCCATATCAACATGCTGGCGCTGTCGGGCGCCGCGATGTTCTGTATCGAGGCCACCCATGTCGAGGATATCGGGCGGATCACGCCGGGCTGCCTCGGGCTTTACAGCGATGCCAACGAGGCGGCGCTGAAGCCGATCCTGGCCTCGGTGCGCAAGCATTCGAAGGCGGCGGTCGCGATGCAGCTCGCCCATGCCGGCCGCAAGGCCTCGAGCCAGCGGCCCTGGGAAGGCGGGCAGTTGATCCCGATTGCCGAAGGCGGCTGGCAGACGGTTGCGCCGTCGGCGGTCCCGCACAAGGAAGGCGAGGCCGCGCCGGTGGCACTCGACGAGGCCGGCCTGAAGCGCATCCGCGAGGCCTTCGTCGCGTCGGCGAAGCGCGCCGACCGGCTCGGCATCGACGCGCTCGAGCTGCACAGTGCGCACGGCTATCTCTTGCACCAGTTCCTGTCGCCGCTCGCCAACAAGCGCACCGACCGCTACGGCGGCTCGCTCGAGAACCGCATGCGTTTCCCGCTGGAAGTGTTCGATGCGGTGCGCGCCGTGTTTCCCGATCGCAAGCCGGTCGGCGTCCGGGTCTCGGCGACCGATTGGGTCGAGGGTGGCTGGGACGTCCCGCAGACCATCGAGTTCACCAAGGAGTTGAAGAAGCGCGGGGTCGACTGGATGGACGTCTCCTCCGGCGGCGTCTCGGCGCTGCAGAAGATCCCGCTCGCACCCGGCTATCAGGTGCCGGCGGCGCAGGCGGTGCGGGAGGCGACCGGCGTCACCACGATGGCGGTCGGCCTCATCACGGAAGCGAAGCAGGCGGAGGAGATCGTCGCCTCGGGGAAGGCCGACATGGTCGCGCTCGCCCGCGGCATGCTCTACGACCCGCGCTGGGGCTGGCACGCCGCCGCCGAGCTCGGCGGCGAGGTGAACGCGCCGCCGCAATATTGGCGCTCGCAGCCCTCGACGCAGAAGGCGCTGTTCGGCAAGACCACGTTCGGGGCGCGCTGACAGCGCGCCTCGCCAGCGAGGTCAATGATGCGTGGCGGGCCCGAACCAGCGCACCAGCGCGGCGTCGAGGCCCGCTGTGTCGGTGTCGTCGGCCGCCCAGGCGATGCAGGCATCCGGCCGGATTAGCAACGAAGGGCCGCTGCGTCTTGGCATGCATCGGACAAAGATGTCCCAGCGAGCTGCGACCGCTGACGCAGCTCCGCCGGTCGCATCGACCAGCACGGCCCTGCCGTCCTCCATCTGATCGAACAGCGTCGTTTCGGCGCCCTCGTCGCCGAGTGCGAAATTGCCGGCGAGCCGGCCGACCAACGGATGATCGCTGCCGAGGTCGTAGCGGATCTTGATGCCGCTGATCATTTCGCCGAAGTAGCGCGTGCCCTCGTCGAGGCTCATCAGGTCGGCGACTATGTCGCGCAAGGCGTCGGTCATGACATCCGGCCGCATCAATGCGACCTGGGCGCGGGTGTTGGCGAGCACTTTCGCCGCGATCGGATGCCGCTCCTCGGTGTAACTGTCGAGCAAGCTGTCCGGCATGCGATCGCAGACAACCGCCGCAAGCTTCCAGCCGAGGTTGACTGCATCGAGCAGGCCGAGATTCAAGCCTTGTCCGCCGAACGGCGAGTGCACATGCGCCGCGTCGCCCACCAACAGGATACGTCCCTTGCGATAGTCGGCGGCCTGCCGCGCATTGTCGGTGAAACGCGTGGCGGTCTTGACGGCGGTGACGCGGACGTCGGCGCCGCTGATCCGGCGCAGGGTGCTCTCGATCTCCTCGCGCGTCACGGGCGCGCTGCGATCGGCCGGCGGTCCGTCGAACTCGGCGAGGAACACCCGGCCGGGAATCGGTCCATACGCCATCATGCCGACAGGCGTTCGCCGCCAGCCGACTGGCAGCAGCCGATCCGGATGATCCAGGTCGACAATGGCCTGGTGTCCGGTGAGGGTCGGGTCGGTGCCGGGAAACTCGAAGCCGGCGCGCTTGCGCACCGCGCTGCGTCCGCCGTCGCAGCCGACAAGATAGGCCGCCTGCAGCTCGATCTCGCCGGACGCGCCCTTCGTCCGCGCCACGACGCCGTCTCCGTGATCCCTGAAATCGATCAGCTCGCAGCCGCGCCTGATCTCGATCCCGAGCGCCCGGGCGCGCTCGCCCAGCATCTTCTCCAGGGCTTGCTGGTTCACGTCGCGCAGCCGCCGGTTCGGCTCGTGCTGCCGTGTCTGGTCGATCAGGAAAATGCCGGAGAAGTGACCGCCGAATTTCTTGAACGGAAGTTCGCTCTGGCCGTCCGCGCCCTTCATGAGCGTCGACATGCTCTCCGCCATGGCGCGTTCGACCGCATCCATCGCATCGGCAAGACCGCGGCGTTCCAGTGCTTCGCCTGCGAGGGCGCCGATCGCGCCGGCCTTGATGGTCTGGTCGGGCTCCATCAGCCGCTCGATGACGACCACGTCGGCGCCGCCAAGGGTCAACTCGATCGCCAGCAGCAGTCCGGTCGGCCCGGCGCCGACCACCACCACATCCGTTCGTTCACGCGTCACGCCGTCACGCCGTCACCATATTTTTATACTCAGTATAATATTTAGTATGGTACAAATTTCCGCATGTCAAATCGGGATGGATTGCGGGAGCGGAAGAAGGAGGCGACGCGTCAGGCGATCTCGGACGTCGCCACCGAGCTGTTTTTGGAACGCGGCTTCGACAATGTTTCGGTGGCCGAAATTGCCGAGGCCGCCGAGGTCTCCCGGATGACGGTGTTCAATTACTTCCCGCGCAAGGAAGATCTGTTCTTCGACCGCGAAGAGGAAAGCCGCCAGATTCTGAAGGCAGCGTTCGCCGGGCGAGCGCCCGGCGAAGCGCCGCTCGTGACCCTGCGCAGGCTGGTGCAGAGCCTGGCGGATCGGGCGCATCCGTTCGCGAAATTCACCGATGCAACGGCGAAATTCTGGCGCACCGTCGCAGAGAGCCCGGCGCTCGCGGCACGGGCGCGCGAGATGCGTGACGAGTTCATCGACGATCTCGCGAGCGTGCTGGCGGGTGCGATCAAGCGGCCGCTCGCCGATGCCGATGCCCGGCTGGCAGCTTCGATGGTGGTGTCCGCAATCACCGTCGCCTATGCGGAAGGGCTCCGCGCGCACAAGGCCCGCAGATCGGCCGCATCGTCACGCGAGGCCTTCCTCCAGATCATGGAGCGAAGCTTTTCGGGGATCGCGGCCATGCTGAAGGATACGCCCTACGCATAAATCCCGGCCCGGCTGCGTGCGATAAGGCCATTGTTCTGCCGCGGCCATGGCGGGTACTCTTCCATCGCGTGCGGAAGACACGCATCAGACAAAGAGAGGAAACCCATGGAACTCGGATACTTCGCGATGCCGTCGCATCCGCCGGAGTGCGGATTGAAGGAGGGCCACGACTGGGACCTGCAGGTGCTGCGCTGGCTTGACGAGCTCGGCTACCAGGAAGCCTGGATCGGCGAGCATCACACCGCACCGTGGGAGCCGCACCCGTCGCCTGATCTGCTGGTCGCGCAGGCGCTGCTGCAGACCAAGAATCTGCGGATCGGCCCCGGCGGTTTCCTCTTGCCCTATCATCACCCCGCTGAACTCGCGAACCGCGTTGCGATGCTCGATCACATCTCGAACGGGCGATTGAACTTCGGCGTCGCCGCCTCGGGGCTGCCGAGCGACTGGGCGATGTTCAATGTCGACGGCATGTCGGGCCAGAACCGCGACATGACCCGCGAAGCGCTCGAGATCATCCTGAAAATGTGGACCGAGCCCGCGCCGTGGACCCACAAGGGCAAGTTCTGGACGGTGACCAAGCCGGACACGATGTTCGATTTCCTCAAACCCCACATCAAGCCGCAGCAAGCGCCGCATCCGCCGATCGGCGTTGCAGGCCTGTCGAAGAACTCGGACACGCTGAAGCTCGCCGGCGAGCGCGGCTTCATTCCGATGAGCCTCAACCTCAATCCTGCTTATGTCGGCAGCCATTGGGACTCAGTGGAAGCCGGCGCAGCCAAGACCGGCCGCAAGCCGAGCCGCAAGGACTGGCGCATGGTGCGCGAGGTGTTCGTCGCTGACACTGATGCGGAGGCGTGGAAGCTCTCGACCGGCGACATGATGGGCCGGATGATGGGTGAGTATTTTCTCCCCTTGCTCGGTCACTTCGGTTTCAAGGATTATTTGAAAGCCTCGCCCGACGTGCCTGACAGCGACGTCACCGTCGAATATTGCGCCCGCAACAACTGGATCGTCGGTTCGCCCGCGACCGTCACCGAGAAGATCGAGAAGATCTATCAGGAGGTCGGCGGCTTCGGCGTGCTGCTGGTGTTCGGCTTCGACTACAAGCACAAGCCCGAGGCTTGGCACAATTCGCTGCGGCTGCTGAAGCAGGAGGTGCTGCCGCGGCTGAAGCATCTCGACGCCTCGGTCGGCCGCGCGGCGTAGCGCGTGAGGAAGAACGCGGGGCAGCCGCAACGCTGCCCTGTGTTTCATGTCATGACCCCCGATAGGAGATCAGGCAGTCAGGTCGTGCCGAGCCAGAACCGCGTCTCGGTTTCCGCCCAACCCTTGCCGATGCGGTTGCTCAGCCAGGCATCGCTGCGCTTCAGCCCCTTGTCCTTCTGGCCCTCCGGCGTGTTGCGCCAGGCCTGCCAGCGATACTGACCGTAGATGCTGACGATGCGCGCGGCGTAAGTTAGCGCGAGCTGCGAATCGCCTCTGATAATGACGAGATTGTCGTCGTTTTTGGTGCTGGCGCGGTCAGAGAAATTGTGCGAGCCGGTCATGACCACCGGATTCTTGCCGGCCGGATCCAGCACGATCACCTTGCTGTGCACGGCGATCATGAATTTTCCGGTGTTCTTGATCTCGTGCTCCCACCAGTCGGCGGTCTTGTCGATGCCGGCGGGCCGGATCACGTCGGCGATCTGCTTGCCCTTGAACACCTGCTGCTGGCCGTCGCCGGCCAGCAGTTGCAGCTGATCCATCGGGCTGTCCTTGCCCTGCGCCGGGAAATTGTTGAGCACGCCGCGGACATAGAGCTTCTTGTCCTGCGCCTTCTTCAGGATCGGGCCGAGCAGGCCCTTGTTGCCGGGATTGAGCATCAGGCACACCGCGCCATGCTCGGTGTCCTCGATCATCTTGGTGGCTTCCTTGAGATCGCCGCTCTTGGTGGTCGGCGTGAACCAGACGCTGACCTTCGACGGGCCGATGGTGAACGGCCATTCCTTATCGCCGGCCACCGCCAGCGCCTTCGGCGACTTGCTGCCGTCGGCGTAGATCAGCTTCCAATGGTCGTGATAGGCCGCGGCGATCTTGTCGTCGGTGATCTCCAGCCCGTTGTTGTTCTGGGTGCACAGTCCGGTGCGCGTCCAGTTGGTGCTGCCGGTCCAGACCGCCTTCGGTGTCTGCGCGCCGTCGCAGAACACCGCGAACTTGTTGTGCGCGTAGCGGCTCGGCGCGATCTTGCGGCGAACGATGTCGACGCCGGCCTTCTTCAGCACGCCGGCGTTCTTCTCGGTGTCCTTTGCCGTGGCGTCGGACTTGCCGGTGCTGTTGCCGAGCACGACATGGGCCTTGCCCTTCAGCGCGCTCAGCGCCGCGATCAGTTCGGGATCGTTGAGCTCGTAAAGCGCGAGATAGACGTCGCGCTTGTTCTTCTTGGCATCGGCCAGTAACGCGAGCAGGCGGGCGCCAAGCTGTCCCTTGAGGAAGTCGCGAATCTTGTTGCCCTTGGTCGAGATCGCCTTCTCCAGCGTCTGCGCCGGCTTCTTGTCCTTGCCGATCGCGCGCGACAGCCATTGCGCCGAGATCGTGCCGCGGTTGAACCATGGCTTCAGTGGACCCGACGGCGTGGCGGAGACGTAGTCAGTCCACGTCGACGGCGCGTTGGCCGCAGGCTTTACCTTGGTATCGCCGTCCTTGAGGACGGGCACCACGCCGTAGCGGACCGGCGCATCGGCCGGCGCCAGGAAATCGGTCCAGTTGGTCTTCTGCACCGGCCATTCGGTGCTCGGCCGATGCTCGCCGGACTTGTGGCCCTGCGCCTGATCCTCGAACCCGACCCAGGTGTCGACCACGGTCGCGGTCTTGCCCTGCTGCTGGCGATACAGCGCGAAGCCCAGACAGTTCGGGATCATTGCCGATACTTCCCAGACCACAAAGATGCCGTCTGTGGTTGGAAACGCCTGAATTCGGGAAATCATGGTGATGCCTCCAAATCGCTGGTGAAAAATAGCCGGTCGATATGAAACTGGCGCGTCAGCACTCCCCGGGGATCCGTGGGGTCGCGTCGGATCGTTCCAGGCGTCTGGCAGCCCATCTAGCAAAGGGAGCATAGCAGCTGATCTACAACCCGAACTGTCGGCTGGATCACAGATGGATCACGCCGGGCGGCTCCGTGTCGGGTCGCGATCCTGTGGGCGCGGCTCGACCCCCTACAGCAACCGCACCGTGACCTTCGCCTTGCCCTTGTGATCGCCGTAGAACCATTTGTAGACCCAGGGCAGGCCGATGACGGCCTGGTTGACGTAGAGGAAGATCTCGCCGCTGCGATCAGCCGTGAACCGCGCCTTGTAGACCTGCGGATCGGTGTTGGGCGCCGGCGCCGGATCAAGAAAATACTCGTCGACCCCGGTCTGTCCGACCCGTGCGATCAGCCTGAACCACGGCCGGAACAGGACGCGCCGCAGGAAGATCGTGGCGTAACCACGCCAGCGTTTTGCGGCCTCGATTGTCGACGTGCGGTATCCGACCGGTGTCACCGCCCGTCCGGCGTCCTCCCATGGCTCCGCCATGGTGATCGCGATCTCGTACTTGAACCCGGTGCGCACCTTGAGACCGGTCGGCGCACAGATCGCGCTGGTATCGAAGTCGGCTGCGTCCTGCGGGACGCCCTTGTCGACGGCGACAAGCTTGTCGGCCGCGGTGCCCGTGCAGAAAGCGCCCATCGAGTCAGCGGCATTGAACAGGAAATGGCTGAGCAGTGTCGCGCTGAACCAGACCAGCAAGGCCGTCAGCAGGAACGGAACGGCGTGTCGCTTCCCGAAGTTGAGGATCCACTGATAGATCGCGCTGGTGCGGAATCGATAGATCGCATTGTGAACGATTCCGGAGAGCGGCGTCGGGTTCGCGCGGTCGCGCCAGATGATCCGCATCCTGTCCCTGATCGCGGCGCTGAGCGAGGTGCCGACGCTCATCAGCAGGAAAACGGCAATGAGGCCGCCGGCGAACCATTCCGGGTTGCCGGCATACCAATCCGTCCACCAGTGAAACGAATCGGGCAGGAACGATTGGACGAAGCGCACCAGCTCCGAAATCATCCTGAACCAGGAGCTGAATTCGTGCTCCTTGTGCTGATTGTGGAACAGCCAGAACGCGGCCAGATGCAGCGACGCCGCCAGCGTGGCGAAGTAGGCGATCCGGCGCATCCAGACATAATTCCACAGCTTCTCCTGCGCCGCATAACGCGCCGGTGCGCTCGCCGGCGTCTCGAACGTCGTCTCGCCCAGCGGCGTGATCTGGCCGCTTCGCGAGACAATGACGTAGTTCGGCGGAAGTCCGATCGGGGCATAGGCATTGGCGCCGCTGTCGATCCGCTCGAACACGCTTTCGTGGATCTTCGGCGTCGGCACGCTGACACGGGCATAACGATCGTTGCAGAGCTCGGCGACCTTGCGAGGTCCATACCGGTAGTAGGAGCCGAGGCCCGCGCGCGAATCATAGAGGCGGCCGTCCTTGTCCTCGGACGATCTGATAGACTTGATCGCATCAGGATCGGCAGTCGGCGCGCTC
Source organism: Bradyrhizobium sp. 27S5 (assembly GCF_037217225.1). Taxonomy (NCBI): domain Bacteria; kingdom Pseudomonadati; phylum Pseudomonadota; class Alphaproteobacteria; order Hyphomicrobiales; family Nitrobacteraceae; genus Bradyrhizobium; species Bradyrhizobium sp. 27S5. Next base: position 8,525,319 of record NZ_CP147714.1, on the reverse strand, counting down.
TTGAACACCAAGCCACGCTTGACGGCTTCGTCGACCAGCCAGGCCAGCGGCACGAACGCGACGGCATCGTCGGGATAACCGCCGCCGACATTGGCATGCATGCCGACGAACCAGACCTGGACCAGACGTTCGCCATCGATGGTCGCGGGCACGGCGGGTGCGGGCTGTCCAGGCTCGTGCTCGGTCCAGAGCACTGGGTGGAATGTCGTGCGTTCGTCGTCGAGGGCCAGCGCATGTCGCGCCCACTTGACCCTCGGGCTGAGAATGCGGTTCGGCAGTTCGAGTGGCCACACCCAGTTGGAGATGCCGCGGGTCATCTCGTCGATCGGCAGGCCATAGGCTGCGACGGTGTCCCAGATGCCGATGAATTCGATCGCGGCGACCTGCTTCCGGGCGATCTCTGCATAAGACTTGTTGCCGCGGAGGCGATCCCACACCGGCACAAGGATGTAGTCGCGCAGCGCGCGGAACAGCACCTCGATGCGCCATATCGAGTGGTAGCCCTCGGCCCGGTACGCGCGATAGGCCTTCACCGCGCCGTCATGCAGCTCGGATTCGGTGTCCGCGACGATCAGGCCCTGATCGAGGATGAGTGCGGCAAGCGTGCGCACGGTGAATGCGCCACGGCTGAATCCGAACAGGTAGATCTTCGAATCGTTCTCGTGGTCGTAGTTTCGGCAGATGAACTTGTAGGCATCCAGGATATTGCGCTTGAGGCCGTAACCGAAGGCGCCGCCGAGCAGCGCAAGCGGGACGAACGACGACGTGCCGACGCCGTCATCATACTTGGCGGCCTGGCTGTTGCCCTGCAGATCGAGCGACTGGAAGATCCGCCAGACATTGGTTCGCCAGACGCTGGAGGCGGCGTTGCCGGTGCCATCGGACAGGATGATGATCTTGGGACTCGGCATTGAAAGACGCTCGCTGAAAAGAATGAAGCGGATCGCGCAACGTAGTAGTAGCGGATTCTATTGCTACTTTGGATCGATGTTTAGTCATTCCGTGCCACGATAGATGTGAACTGGCGCACAATAGCGTCGCGTGGTCGCAGCCATGTGAGCGGCGGCGGCTTTCGCGATGCTGCGAAAAGGCCTAGCCTGCCGGCGGTGCAATTCATTGATGAGGCAAAGCCATGCGCAGCCGCGTCAGAAAGTTTGCCCATATCCTGGAGCGCTTCGGCCTTGCTTTGGCGGGAGCCGCGAGCGGTCTGTTCGTCGCCATCCATGTCGGCTCGAGCGTGTCGGCGCTGACCTCGCAGGCCTTCCTGCTGCTCATGATGCTGGGCGGCGCGATCGGCTTCTATGTCGGCATCGATACGCCGCCAAAGCTCTTCCATCCGAAGGACTCGAATTCGACGCGCAAGATCGACGCGGCTGAGCTGCTCAGCGCGGTGGGCACCTTCCTCGCGACCATGGTTGCATTCTTCTCGGTCGGTGTCGTCGTGCTGCGCAGCGAGCCGGACATCGCCTGGACCGCGACCATCATGGCGGGCTGGGTGCTCGGCGTCGCCATGCAGATCGTCGCCGGCACGATCGCGCGCACCCGGGTCTAGGCGTCGAAGCGACGCCGCGCCGGAAGGGTTGCCGTTCCGTCCCAGTTACCTGTTCGCGACCTTGGTGGGATCCTTGATCGCCTGGAAGGTTTCCTGCTCGACGCTGTAGAGCTCGCCTCCGATCTTCTCGACCTTGCGAATGTAGATGTTGTGGACGACTTCGCGGGTCTTCGGATCGATCGACATCGGGCCGCGCGGGCTTTCCCAGGCCATGCCCTTCATGGCCTCGACCAGCGCGTCGCCGTTGGTCTTGCCGCTGGTCACCTGCAGCGCCTGGTAGATCAGATGCATGCCGTCATAGGCGCTGACGCTGATGAAGTTCGGGCGGACATTGGCGTTGGCCTTGCGGAACGCGGCGACATAGTCGCGGTTCAGGTCCGACGGATGATAGGCGGAGTAGAACCCCGCCGTGATCGTGCCGATCATGGCATCGCTCATCCCCGGCAGGTCCTCGTCGTCGGCGATGTCGCCGGGGCCGATCAGCTTGATCCCGCTCTTGTCGAGCCCGCGCTCGACAAACTGTTTGGCCAGGATGCCGGCCTGGCTTGTCGGAACGAAAATGAACAAAGTGTCGGGATTGCCGTCCCGCGCGCGCTGCAGGAACGGTGCGAAGTCGGGATTGGCCAGCGGCACTTTCAACGCCTCGACGATCGATCCGCCTGCCGCGGTGAAGCTCGCCGCAAACACGCCGGCGGCTTCGTGCCCGGGTGCCCAGTCGGACGCGATGATGGTGGCCCGCTTCGATCCGTTTTTGGCCGCCCAATCAGCCAGTACGCTGGCCTGCTGCGCGTGCGTCCAGCTGGTACGCACGAAGTAGGGCGACCGATCGGTCACGATCGACGTGCCCGAGACCATGACGACGGTTGCGGTCTTGCTCTCATTGACCAGCGGTGCGAGCGCCAGCACGCTCGGCGTCAGCCCGCCACCGAGGATCGCGACCTTGTCGTTGACGATCAGCTCCTGCGCAATGCGCTTGGCATTGTCGGGCACGCTCGCGTCGTCCCGGACGATCAGTTCGATCTTGCGGCCGGCGACCGTGTCGCCGTGTTGCGCCATGTAGAGCCTTGCCCCGGCGACCGCCTGCTTGCCGACCGGCCCCAGAACGCCGGTCAACGGCATCACCAGGCCGACCTTCACGACCTCCTGCGCCTGGGCGTTTCCCGATTGCGCCGCCGCGAGCGCAACAATCCCCCCGACCAATGCGGCCAACGGTGCCCTCGACATGGTCAACCTCCCGCGTGCCTGGAAATGATGCCGGGCCGGTCCGCCACTATCGTCCACGCCACGGGGAAGTCCTGATGAAGAAGTGACAGAACGACGATTTTCCTGCTAAATTTCCCGGATTGGTGCCGTCTGTGGGCATGGAGTGACCTCTATGAACCCGGCGACTGATTCCGTATTGATATTTGATGCCTTTGAGCTGGACTTCGCCCGCGGCGTCGCGCGCGCGGATGGCGTCGAACTTGATCTCAGGCCGAAGTCGTTCGCGGTGCTCGGCTGTCTCGCCAGAAATGCCGGGCGGCTGGTCTCCAAGCGGGATCTGCACGAGGCGGTGTGGGGCCACGTCGCCGTTTCAGACGATTCGCTCGTTCAATGCATCCGCGAGCTGCGCCTGAAACTGCGGGATGACGATCACCGCATCATCAAGACGGTGTCGCGCCGGGGTTATCGCCTCGATGCTAAGCCGAGTTCGGCATCGCACGAACACGCACCGCGGGATGCCGCGGGCGCGACATCCGCTCCGCGCGCCGTTGCAGGACGCTTGGCCGTGTTGCCCCGACGGTTGCTTGTCGCCGGCCTGTCGGTGATCGCCTTCGCCGCACTCGCATTCGTGCCGCCGATCGCAAACGGGATGCGGCATCCCCTGGCGGAATTGGCGAACTGGTTCGCGCCGCAGGATCACGGCATTGTACCGAACCCTGATGTCGAACGGATCACTGCGCTGGCCGTCGAGAAGCAGTTGCCGCTTCCGGCCTTTCGCGTTCACGCGCCGGCAAACGACGTGCCGGACAGTGTCCGCCGCTTTCTCGGCGTGTGGGTGAGCGACGAAGGATGGATCAACTCGCACCGCCAGTTCATGATGATCGTCACGAGCGTCGATCGGGATGGTGTCGCGACCGGGTATCTCGTGAATGGACCGGCCATGCCGCACAGCCGTACACCCGGACCTGGCTTTTCCGGCGGCTTCACCGGGCATGTCCTGGACGACACCTTGCGATACGACGGCAATGCGGGACTGCATTCGGCCTCCATCACCGCGGACGGACGGATCGAGTTCAAGCTGATCTTCCGGGAGGGCGGCACCGGAGTGGTATTTCTTGAGCCGCTCTGGACGCTCGGCCGCTCAGGGCGCGTCGCACGCAATCAAACATGATCGCGGGCACGCGAGCCTGACTACGGCCTACGGGTTACGCCCAATCCCGCGAGATGCGTGTCGACGAATTGCGCGAGCCGCTCGCGCAGCCGCTCCGGCGGCACCGCGACCATGCGCTCCTCGAGGCCCAGTGAGATGATGCCGTGGACCGCGGAGAACATCATCCGCGACAGCAGCGCAACGTCGTCGGGATCGCGATCGGGCAGCAGCCGCAGCAGCGGCGCGTGCATCAGCGCGAACGCGTCCATCACCATCGCGAGGATATCTTCAGGAAATGGCCGGTCGTCCTCCATCCGGTGCTCGAACAGCGAGCGCAGCAGATTGGCGTGCTCGGTCGCGAAGCCGAGATAGGCGTCGGCGAGCCCGTGCAGCTGGTGCAGCGGATCGTCGGCTGGAATCGCCTTCAGCCGTGTGGTCAGGGCCTCAACGGTCTCCCGGTTCACCGTCAGGATCAGGCCGTCGAAGTCGCCGAACTCGTTATAGACGCTGCCTATGGAGCAACCGGCAGCTTCGGCGACATCTCGAACCTTCAATGATCTCAATCCCTTAGTTGCGATCGACCGGCGCGCGATCTCGATCAGCAGGGTCCGCCGCTGAAGTTTTTTTCGATCTCGTCGCGATTCTTCTTGAACAATGTTCATTTTCGTACTACTAATTTGAGCGTTGCTCAAGTTGGCTAAGGAGGCCACTCACATGCAGACCCTAGCACTTCAATTGACCAGCACCCTTGTCGATGACGCGATCGAGCTCGTGAAGGGCTTTGGCCGCGCCATCCTCTCCCCGGCGATGGAGCCGATCGAGCGGATCGCCCGTGCCTGCGACGTCGCAGGTGTCCTGGAGCAGCGGCGCGCGGACCGGCGCGCGCCGCGCCGGGCGGCCTCGGGCGGCCGCGGGTGCAAGCCGCGCCACTGCCGGTGGTCGCCGTTCAGCGGGTTGAGTGAACTGACCTGAACCGTACCGGCGGCAATTGTCGCCGAAACCTCAACAAAGCGCTCACCATGTCCCCCGCGAACCCGCCTCGGCGCCGAGCAACCCCAGGTCTGGATAAGGTCTCGTACATCTCTGGCGGGCAATGTCCCGGTATTCCGGCGCCAGCGGATGTGCGCCGGTTCGAACCGATACGTTGCGGAAAAGACTAAAGGCTGCGGCATCTCCGTCATTTCACCACGCTCACCATTCTCTGCCACGCGAACTCGCAGACCTGCCAGCGCCTCGCGCGCTAACCCAAGGAAACGGTCATGATCAAGGAATTGATGTCGTCCCGCCGCTTCGCGCCGCTGTTCTGGTCGCAGTTCTGCTCGGCGTTGAACGACAATGTGCTGAAGAACGCCCTGGTCATCATGCTGCTCTATGGCGTCGCCAACGAGCAGGGGCCGGCGCTGGTTCAGCTCGCGGGCGCGGTCTTCATCGCGCCGTTCTTTGTGCTGTCGGCGCTCGGCGGCGAGCTCGCCGACCGCTACGTCAAGTCCGTCGTCGCCCGCCGGCTGAAGTTCTTCGAGATTTTCGCCGCGGCGTTCGCCGCAGCCGGCTTCTTCACCCATTCGATCCCGCTGCTGTTCATCGCGCTGGCGCTGTTCGGCATCGTCGCTGCGCTGTTCGGTCCGGTGAAGTATGCGGTGCTGCCCGACCAGCTCTCGGTTTCCGAGCTTGCAACCGGCAATGCGCTGGTCGAGGGCGCAACCTTCATGGCGATCCTGATCGGTACCATTGCCGGCGGCATGTTCGTCGCCGGCGCCAGCCATATGGGCTGGATCTGCGCCGCCGTGGTCGGCCTCTCCGTGCTGTCCTGGGCGTTCGCGTCGCGCATCCCCCTGACGCAGCCCTCCGCGCCCGATCTGCTGATCACCAAGAATCCCTGGACCTCGACCGTGCGCCTGCTGAAGTCGCTCTATGCCGAACCGCGGCTGTGGGACGGCATGGTGATCGTGTCCTGGTTCTGGATGGTCGGCGCGATCGTGCTGTCGCTGTTGCCTGCGCTGATCAAGGAAGGCGTCGGCGGCACCGAGGGCGTGGTCACGCTGTGCCTCGCCGTGTTCGCGATCGGCATCGCCGCCGGCTCGCTGTTCGCGGCGCAGCTGAGCCATGTTCGTCCGAATCTCGCGCTGGTGCCGATCGGCGCCATTGTGATGGGCGTGATCGGCCTCGACCTCGCCTGGGCGATCGCAACCACGTCGCTCGGCAAAGAGGTCACCGCGGCTGCGTTTGCGAGCTCGTTCGGCGGCTTCCGCATGCTGGCCGACTTCTTCCTGTTCGCCTTCGGCGGCGGCCTGTTCGTGGTGCCTTCGTTTGCCGCCGTGCAGGCCTGGACCGCGCCGTCCGAACGCGCCCGCATCATCGCCGCCGGCAACATTTTGCAGGCCGGCTTCATGGTCGCCGGCGCGGTGTTCGTCGGCGCGCTGCAGGCCGCGGGGCTTGCGATCGCCTGGATATTCTTCGGCCTCGCCATCGCGAGCTTCGGCACCGTCTGGTTCGTGCTGAGCAAGTGGGGCAAGGAGGGCGTGCGCGACTTCGGCGCGCTGCTGTTCCGTGCGCTGTTCCGGGTCGAGGTGCGCGGCATGGAGAACCTGCCGCCCGAGGGCACGCGCATGCTGATCGCGCCCAACCATGTCAGCCTGGTCGACGGCCCGCTGCTGCACGCCACGCTGCCGATCGATGCGAGCTTCGCGGTCGACACCGGCATCTCCAAGGCGTGGTGGGCCAAGCCGTTCCTGAAGATGATCAAGCACTACACGATGGACCCGTCCAAGCCGCTGGCGGCGCGCGACCTGATCAAGCTGGTGGCCGCCGGCGAGCCGGTCGTGATCTTCCCGGAAGGACGCATCACGGTCTCCGGTTCGCTGATGAAGGTCTATGACGGCACTGCGATGATCGCCGACAAGGCCGATGCGGTCGTCGTCCCGGTCCGCATCGAGGGCGCGCAGCGTTCGCATCTCAGCTATCTCAAGAACGGCGAGATCAAGCGCTCCTGGTTCCCCAAGGTGACGATCTCGATCCTGCCGCCGGTGAAGCTGCCGGTCGACCAGTCGCTGCGCGGCAAGGCGCGCCGCAATGCCGCCGGTGCCGCGCTGCAGGACGTCATGATCGACGCCATGGTCAAGAACGCGATGCTCGACCAGACGCTGTTCGATGGCCTCGGCCACGCCTATCGCGACCGCGACACCGGCAAGCCGATCATCGAGGACGCGCTCGGCACCAAGCTGACCTATCGCAAGCTGATCCTCGGCGCGCAGGTGTTGAGCGGCAAGCTCGAGCAGGGCACTGCGGTCGGTGAGAATGTCGGCGTGCTGTTGCCGAATTCGGCCGGCGTTGCGGTCGTTTTCTTTGCGCTGCAGACCGTCGGTCGCGTGCCGGCGATGCTCAACTTCTCGGCCGGGCCGGTCAACGTGCTGGCCGCGATGAAGGCGGCGCAGGTCAAGACCGTGCTGACCTCGAAGGCCTTCATCGAGAAGGGCAAGCTCGACAAGCTGATCGCGGCGATCGAAGGCCAGGCGCGCGTCGTCTATCTCGAGGACGTCAGAGCCGGCATCGGCCTCGCCGACAAGATCGCGGGCTTCCGCGCCGGCATCGCGCCGCGCGTTGCCCGCAACGCCAACGATCCCGCGGTCATCCTGTTCACCTCGGGTTCGGAAGGCACGCCGAAGGGCGTCGTGCTATCCCACCGCAACATCCTCGCCAACGCAGCGCAGGCGCTGGCACGGGTCGATGCCAATGCCAATGACAAGGTGTTCAACGTCCTGCCGGTGTTCCACTCGTTTGGCCTGACCGGCGGCATGATGATGCCGCTGCTCGGCGGCATCCCGATTTTCATGTATCCGTCGCCGCTGCATTACCGGATCGTGCCCGAGCTGATCTACCAGACCGGTGCGACCATCCTGTTCGGCACCGACACGTTCCTCACCGGCTACGCCCGCTCGGCGCATGCCTATGACTTCCGCACGCTGCGGCTCGTCATCGCCGGTGCAGAAGCGGTGAAGGAGCGCACGCGGCAGATCTACATGGAGCGCTACGGCATCCGCATCCTCGAAGGCTACGGCGTCACCGAGACCGCGCCGGTGCTCGCGATGAACACGCCGATGGCCAACCGCCAGGGCACCGTCGGCCGCATCTCGCCGCTGATGCAGTACCGTCTCGATCCGGTCCCCGGCATCGAGGAAGGCGGACGGCTGTCGGTGAAGGGCCCGAACGTGATGATCGGCTACCTCCGCGCCGAAAATCCCGGCGTGCTCGAGCCGCTGCCCGAAGGCTGGCACGACACCGGCGACATCGTCACGGTCGACGCGCAGGGTTTTATCGCGATCAAGGGCCGCGCCAAGCGCTTCGCCAAGATCGCAGGCGAGATGGTCTCGCTGTCGGCGGTGGAGACCATGGCGACCGCGCTGTGGCCGCAGGCGATGTCGGTTGCGGTCACGCTTCCCGATCAGCGCAAGGGCGAGCGCATCGTGCTGCTCACCACGCAGAAGGATGCCGATCGCGCCGCGATGCAGCGCCAGGCCAAGAGCATCGGCGCTTCCGAACTCGCGGTGCCCGCCGACATCCGCGTCGTCGACAAGGTGCCGCTGCTCGGCACCGGCAAGACCGACTATGTCGGCGCCACCGCGCTGGCCAAGGAACTGGCCGCTGCGCCCGCCGCGCAGGCCGAGCCCGCCGGCGAGGAGGGCGAGGCTGCGCCGGAGCAGCTCGCGCAACACGTCGCATGATGGTTGTGCTTTTCGGGAGCATGTTGTCAGATAGACGGCAACTGCTCCCGAGAAAGCACGATCATGCCGCTTCCGCTCGATCCCGTCATTGAGAAGATCATTCCGCTGCTGCCGTTGCGCGATCCTACGGTCATGACGCCGCAGAGCGCGCGCGACTCGCTGCGCGCGCTGGCCGAGGCGCGCAAGGCGGTGCCGCCGCCGCCGGTCGATGTCGCGCGGGATATCGAGGTGCAGGGCGCCGCGGGGAAGCTCGCCGCGCGGCTCTATCGGAGCGGCAGCGGGCTGGCGCCGACCGTGATCTTCTTCCACGGCGGCGGCTGGGTTGCCGGCGATCTCGAGACCCATGACCGTCAGGCGCGCAACCTCGTGATCGAGACCGGCGCGGTGGTGATCTCGGTCGATTACCGCCGCCCGCCGGAGACGCGCTTTCCCGGCGCGTTCGAGGATGCGTTCGCCGCGATTCGCGACGTCGTCGCGCGCATCGCTGACTTCGGCGGCGACCTCTCCCGCGTCGGCGTCGCCGGCGATTCCGCGGGCGGCAATCTCGCCGCCGCGTCGGCGCTCGCCTGCCGCGATGCCGGCATCAAGCTCGCCGGGCAATTGCTCGTCTATCCCGTTACAGACGTGGTCGGCAATTTTGCCGACGCAGCCGAGAACGCCAGATTTCCGTCGCGCGCCGAGAATGCCGAGGGCTACTTCCTGACGCGTGCGACGATGCAGTGGTTCTGCGGACATTATCTCGCCGACCCGGCCGATGGCGCCGACTGGCGGGTCTCGCCGCTGCGCGCGAAGTCCCTCGCCGGTGTCGCGCCGGCCGTGGTGACCACCGCCTGGTTCGACCCGCTGCGCGACGAGGGCCATGCCTATGCGAAGGCGTTGCAGGCCGCCGGTGTGCCGGTGACGTATCATGCCGGCGAGGGGCTGATTCACGGCTACTTTGGCCTCGGCGATGCCTCGGAGGCCGCGCGGGCGGAGGCGCAGCGCGCGCGGGCGGATTTTCGGGCGTTGCTGGAGCGGGGAGTCTAACCTCCCGTCGTCCCGGCGGCCTAACAACCTCCGCGTCGTCCCGGCGAAGGCCGGGACCCATAGCCACCGCAGCTTATTGTGGGAGCAGGCTGCGGCCACAGCGTCGCGCCACACCATCCAGTCGGGGTAATGGGTCCCGGCCTGCGCCGGGACGACGGTGTGGATGGCTTCGCGCTCTACAATTTCCCCCCTCAGATCCCCTCAATCATTCCCGATCGTGTCCCCGAACAGCTGCCACGTTTCCCCGTTGAACTTCTGCAGCCGCATCGCCTCGACCGGGAAATAGTCGGTCGGCGAGGTCTTCACCTTGATGCCGGGCAGGAACATCGGCAGCGCGATGTCGAGGTTGGCGGCCTGCTTCATGATGTTCTCATGGGTGAGGTCGTCGCCGCATTGCTTCAACACCTGCACCGTCGCCTCCGCCACTACATAGCCGTAGACGATCAGCTGGTCCTGCAGATTGCCTTCGGGGAAGTAGTTCTTCATGAAGCTCTGCCAGGCGATGACATCCTTATCGTCTTTCCACTGCGGATCGTTGGGATCCTTCAGCGAGTAGGACGAGATGATGTCCTTGGAATAGTCGAAGCCGGCCGGCTTCAGCACCGAGGACACCGAGGTCGAGGTCGCCGCGAGGAAGAACAGGTCCGGCTTCCAGCCGATCTCGCCGATCTTCTTGATCGCCTGCGCCGCCTGCTTGGGGATCGCGTGCATGAACAGCACGTTGGCGCCGGACGATTTCAGCTTCACGATCTGGCTGTCGACCGTCGGATCGGTCGATTCATAGGTCGTTTCCGCCACCACCATCTTCGCGGTGTTCTCCGCGCCCAAGCCCTTTTTGAAGCCGTTGCCGTAATCCTTGCCGGCGTCGTCGTTCTGGTAGAACAGCGCGATCTTGGCGTCCGGCTTGTTGGTCAGCACATATTTGGCGTAGACCGCGGTCTCGGCCTGGTACGACGGCTGGAAGCCGATCGACCACGGATAATGCGCGTAATCGCCCCACAGCGTGGCGCCGGCGCCGACGAACAGCTGCGGGACTTTCTTGTCGTTGAGATATTTGCGCACGGCCAGGCCGGTCGGCGTGCCCAGCGGATTGAGGATCGCGGCGACCTCTTCTTGCTCGACCAGCTTGCGGGTCTGCTCCACCGTCTTCGGCGGCGAGTAGCCGTCGTCGAGCGTGATCAGGGTGATCTTGCGCCCGTTCACGCCGCCCTGGTCGTTGATCATCTTGAAGTAGGCCGCCTGCACCTTCGCGATCACGCTGTAGGCCGACGCCGCGCCGGAGAATGGCGAGGTCTGCCCGAGCTTGATCTCGGTGTCGCTGGCACCCGCGCCATACTTCTTCTCGGCGGCGTGCGCCTGTGTCGCGAGCGCAAGCGCGGCCAGAGCCGTGATGGCCTTGCAAATGGCCTTCGATGTCATCGTGAGCCTCCCTGTGGCGTTCTTATTGTTCTCGGGGGAGAGCTTACGTGAGGCCGCAACCGTTGGGCTTGTGGCGAGACGCCGGGGCAGGGATGCGAAAATGCGGCGGGGCGCGATGGTCGGCTGGAAAACTCAGCCAATGTGCGGTGGTTTGCCGCAAAGTGGAATGACTATCAAAATCTCTCCCCGCGTGCCGGGCGCTTCTTACCTCGCCCCGCTTGCGGGGAGAGGTCGGATCGCATGGAGCGTAGCGCAATGCGATCCGGGTGAGGGGGTACAGGTACGTTCGCGAGTGTCGCTGGTGGAGAGAGGCCCCTCACCCCAACCCTCTCCCCGCAAGAGCGGGGCGAGGGAGAACTTCTAGCTCAACGATACCGCACGCTGCCGGTCGTGATCGGATCGGTCGGCAGCACGGTGGCGCCGGCGCGGCTGGCGGCGGCGGAGGTGATCATGCCGGGTTCGCCCTTCAGCACATTGCGGGGCGGGTGGAATTCGAGGACGACGAGGGCGGCGGTGGCCAGCACCGCCACGGCGGCGGTTGCGAGCGCAGGCACCAGTCTTCCGCGCGTATCGACTGCGCGAACTTGCATTGATCAATTCCTTGTACTGAGTCGTTCTTTGGACGTGATGTAAGTACGGCCTGGCTTGTTCCCAAGAGTGCGGCGCACATGCCTCACAATCAGTTGTGCCGGTCGTGATGTCCTTCACGGTTTTCAAACCCGCGCGGCGTGGCCGCGTCGAATCGCAATCGTGTCGGACGGCTTGTTTGCACACTAACACTTGGAAGAGATCGTGGCGTTTTGCATGCGCCTCATGCGCTCGTGATGATGCGAATGAGTTTGTGATTAATCCGCCTTCGCCAAGGCTTCGGCGTGACAAGCCGCTTTTTGCCGTGATTTATAGGCTTTCTTTGTCGGTTAACGTCGGCGCGTTAAGGCTTTCTTCACGCGCACTCCAAGCATCAGAATGGATTCGCGTGATGACACCGCTGTCATTGGCAACAGCTGTCAGCGGACGTTTCTCAGCCATTGGCAGCGCCGTCATTGCGAGGCTTGTCGCGCCGTCTTGTCCGCCGAAGCCTTTGGGCGAAGGCGGAAGTTTTGGCGAGGCAGCGCGATCCATCTCTTCTCACTCGATGCGATGGATAATTCTACTCCACGTCCAATCACACAAAGAAGAATCCACTCACGCGCAGCCACGGATGCGCGCCGTTCGGATCGATTCACCTGTCAAACAGCAGGAGGGGGTGAGCGCACGCAGCCTCGCGGCCGGATCGGCCCGAGCTTTGCGGCAGTGTGACCCTCGCTTCGATAGCAGAGGGTGCAGGGAACGCCGGGTGCCAGCACGCACCCATGGGTCCCGAGCAACAAAAAGCTCGGGAGGTAGGACCACAGGTACGGCCGGGCGATCCCGGCGTTCCCCGCGCGGATGGGTTACGGCTTATACGTGCTCTCCCCGGCGAGACTGGGCTTGCTTGTCACCGCCTCCGCAGAACGCTTGCGCGTTTCGCGAGGGGACACCGGCCGCTAGGGCGTCAGGACCACACGCTTTCACCGTCCGCAGATAGGCGCGCTCGTCAAGCGCACCCACAGCGTCCACCGCATCCCGCACCCAACGTCCGTGACGATCGCGATACGCCCCTCTCAGAGGAGGCGGGACGCGCTGTTTGTAGTGCTGAGTTGGGGTGCCGGGGAAGAGGAATATTTTCTCTGCGAGGACTGGACAGGGTGTGTCGTATTGAAATTTCTGGAGAAATTAGATTTTTGGCACAGGGGGCACCAAAGGGAAATCAGTCGTCTACGCTGCAGCCAACCATAGGTTGAAAGGCCGATTGACATATTTCTCGCAGTTCGACCAACTCGCCGTCAAACTGGAGGCGGGTGAAAACTCGGGACGGAATGAAGTTCGATGTACTGGGTCGCATCAACAATATGCGTCTACCGGACGGGAAGACGGCGGTGCTCTATTCCGTCTACGAGGCGGTCAGTAACTCGATACATGCAATCAATGATCGGTTTACGGAAGCCAAGGCCGCTGACAACGGTTGGGTGAACGTAGAGATCGAAGTTGACAGCGAGGGCGACGTCTCGTCGATTGTGGTCACTGACAATGGAATAGGCTTTACGGACGACAATCTCGCTTCTTTCGAAACGAGCGATAGTCGATTCAAGTATCAACGCGGTGGAAAAGGAGTAGGCCGATTCATCTGGATCAAGCTGTTTGAAACAATCAAAGTCGATAGCGTCTATAGGAAGGGAAAATCAAATGAACGAGTGAGCTTTCGCTTCGTTCCAGAGAAGCAAAATTCAATCGTCGCCAAGCGCGTTGTATCTGCTCCCGGTGCGCCGCTTGAAACCAAGATCACACTGTCCGATCTGAGACCAGAACAGAGAGGCAGAGTCAGGCCCACTTCTTATTTGAAAGACTTGGCCCTGCATTTCTTTCCCCAGTTCATAGCGAAGACACTGCCCAAGATCAGCATTACCTACAGGGGCGAGACTTCGAGCTTGAATGATTTTATTGCCGATCAGGTAGACGAGCCTGTGCGGACAGTAGTGTCGGTAGATTTCGGAGAAGGAAAAACGGACGTCGTGGTGGATCACTTGTTTGTCGAAGCGTCTATTTCGACGAATCTGCGCAATTCATACCTTCTAACGGCGCACGGACGCTTGGTTGGTGATCCAATATCAATAGAACGCAAATACGCCTTGAAGGACCTTCCAAATGGTAAGGCTTACGTCGCGATTGTAAGCTCAGATTTTCTCGACGAGCGCGTGGACCAAGAGAGGCTTGATTTTAAACTGACTCGCGAGCAGCGAGAGAAATTGGAAGACGCGATCTTTCAAGCCTCCGAGAGTTTTCTCGGCGAACACATCAGAAAGCTTCGAGGTCGGCAAAAAGATACGGTCGAGTCTCTGCTTAAGGAACATCCTCAGCTCGCCACGCAGATCACAAAAGTCGACGATTACGTGACGAGCTTAGCTCCGAGTATGGACGACGAGCAGATCGCTCAGAATCTCTTTGTTCTCCTTTATCGTGACGAACGGGAGTTGAGGAAGCGTATCGATGAATTTGATCACCTAGATAAGCTGGAGCCTGAGGCCAGGAAGCAAGCAGAGGAGGTGCTTAGCGAGATTTCAAATCAAGAGAAGCACCGCCTTGCCGAGCTAGTGGTTAAGCGCAACCAGGTATTGAAACTCGCAAACCTGCTCCTGAAATATGAAGACAGCGAAAAGCGAGCGTACCGGTATGAACGTGTTATTCACGAGCTGATTTGCCCCATGGGCGAGATGTACAGCTCGGGAGACTATGCTGACCATAATCTATGGCTGATCGACGACTCGCTGGCCACATATCAGTTCTTCTCTTCCGACAAGCCGATCCGGACCATTGCTCCAGGCGCAAAATCCGCCAAAGAGCCTGATTTGGTATTTGTGAATCCGTTGGGCTGTAACCGGTATGAGCTCCCACGTCTGCGGAGATCAGCGGGCGCGTGGGTAGCGGATCGGCATCCAATATTGGCGCATGGCCTCGACGACCGCTGGAATATCGGCGTAGGCGTTACGCAGAAAGTCGGCAGTCTCGCGGCCGCTTCGGGGGGATCCGAGCATCGGCTGCCCCTGATCGTCGCGACAGTGCAACAGAATGGGCAGAAGCAGGCCGTGATTGACATTGCTGGTGTCCAGCATCGGCGCCCACGCCGACAGCCTGAGCCGCATCGCGGCATGGAAACCCTGGCACCAGGGACGCGGATCGACGTCGCCATTGGGGTTGCGCCGGTGTATCGGCTCGAACCGATCGGGGGCAGTCGAGAGGGTGTTGCTGATGTCGTTGTGGCGCAGCGCAACGGCGGAGATCGCGGCGAACTCCGGCGTGCCGCCATGGTTGAACGCGTCGGCATCGATCGCGAGCAGCGGGCAGATCCAATCGAGCGGGCTCATCGAGACCGGTCCGGCTACGATCGCGGCAGCATAGCCGTCGAGCATGGGAATGCTAGTGGCGGCAGGATGGCGATCGATGCGAGCCTGGAGCCATCGCTCGAGGTCCGCAAGCGGCATCGCGGCTGACGGCATCGACGATGCTGCTTTATGGCGACGTGGGCTCATGCCGCTGCCTGCGGTGTGCGCCGGCGCGCCGCCTTCCAGTTCCAGGCGAGCAGCTCGTGCAGCTGATGGCTCTTGGTTCGCCCGGACACGATGCGCTCCAGCACATCGGCCAGGTAGGCCTGCGGGTCGAGCTCATGGAGTTTTGCCGTGTTCACGAGCGACGCCAGGATCGCCCAGCTCTCGGCGCCGCCTTCGCTGCCGCTGAACAATGAGTTGCGTCTTCCCATCGCAATCGGGCGCATGGAACGCTCGACTGTGTTGCTGTCAACCTCGACACGGCCGTCGCGGAGAAACAGCGTCAACCCGTCCCAGTGATTGAGTGCGTAGTTGATGGCCTCCGCCAGCTTCGATTGGGAGAAGAGCTGGCCGACCATTGTGGTCAGGCGCGTCCTGAGCGCCTCCATCAATGGAGCGGACCTGGTGCGGCGGGTGGCCAGCCGCTGCTCGGCATTGCTGCCGCGGATCTCTGCTTCGATGGCATAGACCGCCTGCAGGCGCTCGATCACTTCGCGAGCGAACGGCGACTGGGTCGTCTTATACACGTCGACGAATTTGCGTCGGGCGTGGGCGAGACAAAAGGCGAGCTGGATCGCGTCGCCATGATCGCGGGCGAGCGCTTTGTAGGCTGCATAACCGTCGACCTGCAGAATGCCGGAAAAGCCCGTCAACTGTCTGGCGATCTCCGCCGTGCCGCGGCCGTCGGCGAACACGTAGGCCACCGCCGGCGGCGAGGGGCCGCCCCATGGCCGGTCATCCATCGCATGCGCCAAGAACTGGCAGATGCGCGGGCGATGTCGTCCGGGATCGAGCACCGGCATCGGCGTCTCGTCGCAGAACAGGCGCGGCGCAGCCTGGATGGTGCGCAGCTGGAGCTCATAGAGGCTCCTGAGCCACCAGGCCGCTCGCTTCACCCAGCCGGCGAGCGTCGCCCGGTCGAGATGGACACCCTGGCCGGCCAGAATTTGCACCTGTCGGTAAAGCGGCAGATACCAGGCGAACTTCGAGACTACCACGTGGCTCACGAGTGCCGTCGAGGCCATGCCGCTCTCGATTAGGCGCGGCAGCACCTTCGCCTGGATCACACCATCGGTGCAGCGGCGGCAGCCGTACTTGGGACGGACCGTCCGCAACACCCGCAGGATCGCCGGGATGATGTCCAGCACCTCGCTGACGTCCTCGCCGATCTTGTGAAGCTGGCCCTGACAACACGGGCATGCGGTCGCCTCCGGCTCCAGCACCTGCTCGCAGCGCGGCAGGTGCTTGGGCAGCGCGCCGATGTTGCGGCGCGCCTTCTTCCGCAGTGGTTTGCCGGGCGGCTTTGCCGCGGCTGCATCGTCGTTGGCAGCTGCAGGCGGCGTGACGCCGGTCTCAAGGTCGCCAAGCTCAAGTGCGAGCTGCTCGGCCACGAGCGCGGCAAGCCGCTCCGAGCGCTTCCCGAAGATCATGTCCTTGAACGTCTGCATTGCTACGCGCAGCTTCTCGTTCTCAGCGTCAAGCGCGAGCACCATCTCGGTCAGAGCTGCTGGATCGGCCGGAAGAGCGTCGGGGCGAATCGCCATGATCAGACGATACATCCGTGTGACCCACGCTCCAGCGAAATCCTCACTTCTCAGCCGACAATGACCGGCTGCTTCACAGGCTTGGGCGACACACGCGTCCACTCGAGGCCGTCGAGTAGCATCGCAAGCTGCGTCGCACTGAGATGCACAACGCCGTCGCGGATCGGTGGCCAGGTGAAACGCCCCTGGTGCAACCACTTCGTTACCAACACCATGCCGCTGCCGTCCCACGCCAGAAGCTTCACTCTGTCCATGCGCTTGCTGCGGAACACGAAGACGTCGCCGCAATATGGGTTCGCGCGCAGTGCTTCGCTCACCAGCGCCGACAGCGTATGCACCGACTTACGAAAGTCGACCGGCTGGGCCGCCAGCACCACCTTGAGGTCTGACCGTAGCGCAATCACCGGATCCCTCGAAGCGCCGATAGCACCATCGAAAGCGTCGCCAGCTCCACGCCCGGCTCGACGCGGATGCGCGCCCCGTTCACCTCGATCTCGACCGCTCCACAGACCTTGGCCGGCGGCGCGGCAATCTCCAAGGGCTTCATCTTACCCGGCGAAATACACTCGGACTCGCCAGCCCTCCCGCCATCGCTCTCGGCGCCAATTTGGATAGGCACGAAGTTCTGGGCTTTGCCGGCCATCGCCGCCGCTACCTGGCGTCGCCACACCGTGAGCAGTCCGCGGGAAACACCATTGCGCCGCGCCACCTCGGAGATGTTCGTCCCCTCCTCAAAGCTCTCCGCCGCGATCCGGGCCTTCTCCTCGCGCGTCCACCGTCGCCGCCGGCGCTCCCCAGTGATCACCTCAACGCGGCGATAAGAGTCACCTTCCTGCCTGGCATCAAGCATGGCATTTGCCATCGCTTCACCTCCACCCATCCGCTCATCCCAGGCTGTATCCCAAGCGAACCGCGCCATGACGAGGTGGAGGCCTCATGCCGGTTACGTTGGGCTTTAGACGTGAGGGTACAAATGATCCAATTGTCATCGTTGAATTTAAGCGACCAGGTGATGAACAGTTGAGCCAGGATCCCGTCAACCAGGTGCTCCAATATATAGATGACTTGCGCGGCTCAACTGTGCGTGACGTTGATGGGGCCGTTGTGTCAGAAATTAGCAGTCAAACGCCGTTCGAATGCATCATTGTCTGCGATCTTACGTCGTCAGCTAGACGGCTCTTCCAACGATCGTTGGCTCAACATCCAACGCCAGATGGTGATGGGTACTACGGCTGGTCCACACCCCACAACGCTCACATACGGGTCATCTCCTACAGGAAGATGCTTCGCGATGCCGAGACCAGAAACAAGGTGTTCTTCGATCAACTTAAGCTCGGGAGCCCGTCTGCTGCAGCGAAGAAGCGATCTGCAAGAGTTAGCGCAAAGAGAGAGGCCGAGGGAGGTGAGGTCCTTGGGGCCTAACTAACTCTTGGGGAAGCTCGCCCAAAACAAAAACGGCCGGGTCATCCGACCCGGCCGTTCAAAACTCTCTCCGCGCTTTCGCGCTTGCAGCTAGCTCAGCTCGCCTTCTTCACGAACACCGGCTTGCCGACCTTCTTCTCGATCGCGCGCTTGAGATCGAGCGCGCGGGGCGACAGCACCTCGGCCTTGGCCTTGATCAGATAGGCGTCGAGGCCGCCATTGTGGTCGACGCTCTTCAGCGCATTGGTCGAGACGCGCAGGCGCACGTTGCGGCCGAGCGCATCCGAGATGAAGGTCACGTTGGCCAGGTTCGGCAGGAAGCGCCGCTTGGTCTTGATGTTCGAGTGGCTCACCTTGTGGCCCGTCTGGGGGCCCTTGGCCGTCAGTTCGCAGCGCCGGGACATTACCAAAATCCTTATTGCATCCCCGCCTCTGGCGGCGCGTGCGATCACGCGGCCCGCGCGGGGGTTTTGAATTCGCGTCCATTTTCCAGGAACCGCGGGTGTATAGGGGCAGATCGCCCAAGCGTCAAGATTATATCGCCGCATGGGCGCAGCGGGAAATGGCGGTTCATAAGCCGTTCCAGCCACTTACCGGCGGATATCGCAACCATATAAAGGGCGTATTCGGCTGCAAGTCTTGGTTCCATAAGAGATGCGCGTGTTGTCCGGCCGATGTGACTGCCAAAGATGGACAACGCACAGAGCGCCGATAGCAGGACCGTCAGGTACGTAAGTGACCACCACGATTGCCCTTTTGCCCCCGCTCGGCCGGCTCATCGGCCTGTGCGCGGGTGCCCTCCTGCTGTTTTGCGCCGAGCGCGCCAGCGCCCAAGGGCGGCTCGACGCCCAGTATGAGGCGACGCTGGCCGGTATCCCGGTCGGCAAGGGCGCCTGGACCATTGAAATCGGCGACGACAGCTTCTCGGCCTCGGCCCAGGGCGGCACCGCGGGCCTTCTGAAGGCATTTTCCGGCGGCAGCGGCTCGGGCGCCTCGCAGGGCCGCGTCGTCAATGGGTCGCTGGTCGCCAGTTCGTACACCGCGACCACCACCACCGCGAAGAAATCCGAGACGATCCGGATGGTGCTGGCGAACGGCGCCATCAAGGACTCCACCATCGAGCCGGAGCCGCCGGTCGATGCCGACCGCCTGCCGGTGTCGGATGCGCAGAAGAAGGGCGTGTTCGATCCGATGACCGGCTCGTTCCTGCGCGCGCCCGGCAATGCCGAACTGATGAGCCCGGATGTCTGCCGCACCGGCGCCGGCGTGTTCGACGGCCGCATGCGCTACGACCTCAAGCTCGATTTCAAGCGGGTCGAGATCGTCAAGGCCGAGCGCGGCTATCACGGCCCGGCGCTGGTCTGCGCGCTCTATTTCGTGCCGGTCTCGGGCTACATCCCGGATCGCCCCGTCATCAAATACCTCGCCGCCCAGCGCAACATCGAGATCGCCTTCGTGCCGATCGCGGGCACCCGCCTTTTGGTGCCGTTCCGCATGACGATCCCGACCCCGCTCGGCCAGGCCATGCTGGAAGCCACCTCGTTCGTCACCACCGCCGCGCCGCCGCGCGTGGCGAAGACGCAGTAGGGGGTCTGATCGCGGCCACGCTGCCCGACCGTCATCCTGAGGAGCGCGTAGCGCGTCTCGAAGGATCGACGGCCACCGGCCGGGCCGTGCATCCTTCGAGGCTCGCAAGGGCTCGCACCTCAGGATGACGGGTCCAGGGTGATGAGGCGAGCGCGCTTCCCTTCTCCCCTTGTGGGAGAGGGTGGCTCGAATGAGCGCAGCGAATTCGAGACGGGTGAGGGGTCTGTCTCCGCGGATACAAACCCCTCATCCGGCGCAATCTCCCTCCGGTCGATTTCGCCACCTTCTCCCACAAGGGGAGAAGGAAGAAAGGACGAGCCTAAGCGATGCCCCACCCCAACGACCCAAAACTCCGCTCCTTCATCGACGTCGCACCCACCTCGGACTTCCCGATCCAGAACCTGCCTTACGGCGTGTTCTCGTCGAAGGACGGCCTCGCGCCGCGCGTCGGTGTCGCGATCGGCGACTTCGTGCTCGACCTCTGGGAGCTCGAGCAGGATTCCCGGCTCGATGTCGGGCCGCTCGGCGTGTTCTCGCAGCCCTCGCTCAACGCCTTCATGGCGCTCGGGCCAAAGGTGTGGTCGGCGACCCGGGCGCGGATCAGCGAGCTGTTGCGCTCGGACCATCCGGAGCTGCGCGACAACAGGGAGTTGCGGGCGCGGGCGCTGGTGCCGATGGCCGACGTCAGGCTGTACATGCCGTTTGCCGTCTCGGGCTACACCGATTTCTATTCGTCGAAGGAGCACGCCACCAATGTCGGCGTCATGTTCCGCGGCAAGGACAATGCGCTGCAGCCCAACTGGCTGCACATGCCGATCGGCTACAACGGCCGCGCCTCGACGGTGGTGGTGAGTGGCACGAAGGTCCGGCGCCCTCGCGGCCAGCTGAAGCCGCCGACCGCTGAGGTGCCGAGCTTCGGCGCGTGCAAGCGGCTCGACTTCGAGCTGGAGATGGGCGTGGTGGTCGGGCAGGCATCGCCGATGGGCGAGATGCTGACCGAGAAGCAGGCCGAGGAGATGATCTTCGGCTTCGTCATCCTCAACGACTGGAGCGCGCGCGACATTCAGCAATGGGAGTATGTGCCGCTCGGGCCGTTCCAGGCCAAGGCGTTCGCGACCTCGATCAGCCCGTGGGTGGTGACGCGCGAGGCGCTGGAGCCGTTCCGCATGCAGGGCCCGGCACAGCAGCCGGAGCCGCTGGCTTACCTGAAGCAGACCCAGCCGAATAACTACGACATGCAGCTCGACGTCGCGCTGCGCGCCGGCGCCATGAACGAGGCGAAGACGATCTGCAGCACCAACTTCAAATACATGTACTGGTCGTCGGTGCAGCAGCTGGTGCATCACGCCTCGAGCGGCTGTGCGATGAATGTCGGCGATCTCTTGGGCAGCGGCACGATCTCCGGTCCCGAAAAGCATCAGCGCGGCAGTCTCCTGGAAATCAGCTGGAACGGCACCGAGCCGGTCGAGCTTGCCAGCGGCGTGACGCGGTCGTTCCTCGAAAACGGCGATTCGCTCGTGATGCGCGGCTGGTGCCAGGGCGACGGCTATCGCGTCGGTTTTGGCGAGGTCGAAGGAACGATCGTCGCGGCGGAGTAATTCGCACGGGCGCTGCTTCACCTCCCCTAGAAAAGGGGAGGTCGGTTTGCGCGGCAAAACCGGGCGGGGATCTGCTCTCTCCACGGACGCCGGCGCCCGCGGCTGACCCCCATCCCACCTTCCCCCTTTCAGAGGGAAGGAGCCCGAGAGCAGGGCAGCCTTACCGCTCCTCGGGCCTGATATCCCTCAACCGTGAAGTATTCTCCGCGACATCCTCGAGGCTGTATTTCAGGTGCACCCGCTTGTCCGACGGCGGCTGATTCACCGTGCAAACGCCTGGCCGCCACGGCTTGGCGGGGCGGATCGGCCGCGGCGCGAACCCGCCGCCGCAGTTCGGGCAGACATTGCCGAGCTTGGTCTCGGCACAGTCCGCACAGAACGTGCATTCATAGGAGCAGATCCGCGCGTCCACAGCGCTCGGCGGCAAGTCCTTGTCGCAATATTCGCAGTTCGGTCGCAGCTGCAGCGCCATGATCGTCTCTCTTGCTCAATTTTGAAGGAATAATCGCAAGTCGCGCCACAGAAGCGAACGGCGTATTTCCCTCGATTTGCGCCATCACGTCTGTAGCGATTTGAGCGGCAGCTTGGTGCTCTCCTTCAACCGGTCGAGCACGATCGAGGAGCGCACATGCGCGACGCTCTGGTGCGGCATCAGCACGTTGTTGACGATGTCGGACAGGCTCTTCAGGTCGCGCAGCATCACCTTGAGCACGTAGTCGGCATCGCCGGTCAGCGCGTAGGCCTCCTGGATGTCGTCGACGCGGTTGACCAGCTCGCGAAACCGCTTGGCATTGTCGGGCGAATGGGTCGCGAGCGTGATGTGGATGAAGGCGATCAGGCCGAAGCCGAGCGCCTCGCCGGCGAGGTCGGCATGGTAGCCAGCGATGACCTTCTCCTCCTCCAGCCGCATCCGGCGCCGCGAGCATTGCGAGGCTGAGAGCCCGACCAGGTCGGCGAGCTGCTGGTTGGTCAGCCGGCCGTCATCTTGCAGCGCGGCGAGCATTTTGAGGTCGAAGGCGTCGACTTCAGGCATGCGTGAAATGTCCAATTCATGCACAGATCGTGCGCGATCCTAGCAAAACGAAGGTCATTTTGCACGCACGTTGCGCAGCAGATGACGGAAACTGATCTCCAGACAAATCAGGGAGTTACCGTCATGGGTCCGTTTCCGCACGATGCGCCGCCAGCCGAGATCAGCGCCGACAATCCGATGGGCACCGACGGCTTCGAGTTCGTCGAATATGCCCACCCCATTCCCGGCGAGCTGCACGCCCTGTTCAAGCTGATGGGCTTTGTCGCGGTGGCTCGCCACCGGACCAAGAGGATCACGGTCTATCGCCAGGGCGACATCAACTATCTGGTCAATGAGGAGCCGGGCACCCACGGCTTCAACTTCGTCGCCGCGCACGGCCCCTGCGCGCCGTCGATGGCGTTCCGCGTGGTCGATGCGAAGCAGGCCTATGAGCGCGCGATTACGCTCGGCGCGGAGCCGGCGGATGTTTCATCCGCAGAGAAGACGCTCGATGTGCCCGCGATCAAGGGCATCGGTGGCAGCCTGCTCTATTTCGTCGATCGCTACGGCGCCAAGGGCTCGGCCTATGATGCCGAGTTCGAATGGTTAGGGGCCGCCAACCCGCGCCCCGCGGGCTCCGGTCTCTATTATGTCGATCATCTCACCCACAACGTCCATCGCGGCCGCATGGATGTCTGGACCGGCTTCTATGCCAAGCTGTTCAACTTCCGCCAGATCCGCTTCTTCGACATCGAGGGCCGCGCGTCCGGCCTGTTCTCCCGCGCGCTGACCAGCCCGGACGGCAAGATCCGGATTCCGATCAATGAGGACGCCGGCGATTCCGGGCAGATCGAGGAGTATCTCAACGTCTACCGCGGCGAGGGCATCCAGCACATCGCCTGCGGCGCGCGCGATATCCATGCGACGGTCGAGACGCTGCGTTCGTCCGGCTTGCCGTTCATGCCGTCGCCGCCCGAGACCTATTTCGAGCGGATCGACGCCCGCCTGCCGAAGCACGGCGAGGACGTCCTGCGATTGCAGAGCAACGGCATCCTGATCGACGGCGAGGGCGTGGTCGAAGGCGGCCAGACCAAGGTGCTGCTGCAGATCTTCTCGGCCAATGCGATCGGGCCGATCTTCTTCGAATTCATCCAGCGCAAGGGCGACGACGGATTCGGCGAAGGCAACTTCAAGGCGCTGTTCGAATCGATCGAGGAAGACCAGATCCGCCGCGGCGTGCTGAAGGTCGATCACGCGGCGTAGGTACAGCGTAGCGTGCCACGCTAGCGCACAGCCAATAGTGTCGTCCCGGCGAACGCCGGGACCCATACCGCGGAATTGATCGCGTATTCCGGGGGGCAGTCCCGCGCGGAACGGTCGTGCGCCACCACGACGTTCCGGGGTTGTGGGTCCCGGATCCGCGCTCGCTACGCTCGCTTGTCCGGGACGACAGCGAGATTATTTCCCCGCCTTCCAGGCCGCCGTCACATCCCCAATGCTCGCCAATTCCGGCTCCCGGATCGCAGACGGCGTGCGCGAGAAGCGCGGCGCGGGGGCGGGCTGGGTGACACCGTGGCGCTCGACGAACACCTGGCGGGCCGCCATATGCGGATGCTTCGGGGCTTCCTCCATGGTCAGGATCGGCGCGAAGCAGATGTCGGTGCCTTCCATGATCGTGCACCAGTCGGCGCGCGACTTGCTCTTGAAGACAAGTTCCAGCTTCTCTTTCAGCGCCGGCCAGGCCTTGCGGTCCATCTGCGCGTCGAAGTCGGCGTCGGTCAGATCGGCATGCTTGCGCAGCAGCGCGTAGAACTGCGGCTCGATCGAGCCGATCGAGATGAAGTTGCCGCAGGAGCATTCGTAGACGCCGTAGAAATGCGCGCCGCCGTCGAGGAAATTCTGGTCGCGGCCGCCGCTCCAGCGGCCCTGCGCGCTCATGTCGTAGAACATCGACATCAGCGACGCCGCGCCGTCGCACATCGCGGTATCGACCACCTGGCCCTTGCCGGACTTCTGCGCTTCCAGCAGCGCAGCGAGCACGCCGACCACGAGGTAGAGCGCGCCGCCGCCGAAATCGCCGACCAGGTTGAGCGGCGGCACCGGCTTCTCCTTGGTGCCGATCGCAGCCAGCGCGCCGGTGATCGAGATGTAGTTGATGTCGTGGCCGGCGACGTTCGCCAGCGGGCCTTCCTGGCCCCAGCCGGTCATGCGGCCATAGACCAGCTTGGGATTGCGCGCGAGCACGATTTCGGGGCCGAGCCCGAGGCGCTCCATCACGCCGGGACGAAAGCCTTCGATCAGCGCGTCGGCATGGCCGAGCAGGTCGAGCACTTCGGCAATGGCGGCCTTGTTCTTGAGGTCGAGCTCGATCACCTTGCGGCCGCGGGTGGCCACCGCCTTCAAATTCTTGCCCGCGCCGACCCGGTCGAGCGTGATGATCTCGGCGCCCATGTCGGCGAGCAGCATGCAGGCGAACGGGCCGGGGCCGATGCCGGCGAATTCGACGATGCGGAAGCCGGCGAGCGGGCCCGAGGCGCGAGCGGCGGTCTGGGAGGCAGGTTTATCGAGCACGTTGCTGTTCCGTTGGTTGTGGGGCGTTAAGCGGCTGAGCTGTTGCGGCGGGCTTGGTGCCGCACTTCATGCATTCTCCCAGCCGTCCGTGGGACGGTATTTTTAATTAGCTGATTAGCTAAATTGTCTCGCCTAATGCGGGATGTGGCAAGCCCTTTTGCCTTGGAACGCCGGTAAAACGGAGCGCCGGTAAAACGCAAACGGCGCGCATCGCTGCGCGCCGCCCCTCGACTTGTGTTTAAGCGCTATCAGCCGGCCGCGGTCACGGCCCGCTGTCCCATCACCTTGACCAAATTGGCGCGGTAATCGGCAGAGCCATGGATGTCGGCGAGCAGGCCGCTCGCCGGGATCGTCACGCTGTCGAGCGCCGAGGCCGCCCAGTTCGCCTTCAGCGCCTGCTCGATCAGCGCCACACGCATGACGCCGCTTTGCGACGCACCGGTTGCCGTGGCCCGAACGTCACCCGACTTGGTCTTGGCGACGAACACGCCGGTCAGCGCGAAGCGCGAGGCCGGGTTCGGAAACTTGGCATAGCCCGCCTTGGCCGGGACCGGGAACGACACCGCGGTGATGATCTCGCCATCCTCGAGCGCCGTCGTGAACAGGCCCTTGAAGAAGTCTTCCGCCGATATCGACCGCTTGTTGGTCTTGACGGTCGCGCCGAGCGCCAGCACCGCCGCCGGATAATCCGCCGCCGGGTCGTTGTTGGCGAGCGAGCCGCCGATCGTGCCGCGATAGCGCACGGCGGGATCGCCGATCATCGACGCCAGATTGGCGAGCGCGGGGATCGCCTTCTGCACGGCGTCGCTTTGCGCGACGTCGTAATGCGGCGTCGCGGCCTTGATGGTGACAGTGTCGCCCGAAACCTCGATGCCGATCATCTCCTGCACCTTCGAGACGTCGATCACGTCGGAAGGGGCGGCGAGACGCTGCTTCATCACAGGAAGCAGAGTTTGTCCGCCGGCAAGGAATTTTGATTCCGTGCCTTTGGCAAACGTGGCTGCGGCGTCGGCGACCGAGGAAGCGCGGTGATAGTTTGTCTCGTACATGGCTCTTCCTCCCTCAACCGTGAATCGCGTGCCAGACGCGATCGGGCGTCGCCGGCATTTCCAGCTTGTTGTTGCCGATGGCGTCCGTGATCGCGTTGATCACGGCAGCCGAGGCGCCGATCGCGCCGGCTTCGCCGCAGCCCTTGACGCCGAGCGGGTTGCCCGGACACAGCGTCGTGGTGTGGGAGAGCTGGAACGACGGCAGGTCGTCGGCGCGCGGCATGGTGTAATCCATGAACGACGCGGTCACGAGCTGACCGGTGTCGTCATAGACCGCGCCTTCGAGCAGCGCCTGGCCGATGCCCTGCGCGAGGCCACCATGGACCTGGCCCTCGACAATCATCGGGTTGATCAGCCGGCCGAAGTCGTCGGCTGCCACGAAGTTGACGAAGGAAGTCTTGCCGGTGCCGGGATCGATCTCGAGCTCGCAGATATAGGCGCCGGCCGGGAAGGTGAAGTTGGTCGGGTCATAGAACGCCGTCTCCTTCAGGCCGGGCTCCATGCCATCGGGCAGATTGTGCGCGGTGTAGGCGGCGAGCGCGACCATCGGCAGCGCGATCGACTTGTCGGTGCCGGTGACCTTGAACTCGCCATTCTCGATCACGATGTCGCTCTCGGAAGCTTCGAGCGCATGAGCCGCGATCTTCTTGGCCTTGGCCTCGACCTTCTCCATCGCCTTCACGATCGCCGTGCCGCCGACCGCGAGCGAGCGCGAGCCGTAGGTGCCCATGCCGAACTGCACCTTGTCGGTGTCGCCATGGACGATCGAGACCTGGCTGATCGGGACGCCCAGGCGTTCTGAAATCAGCTGCGCGAACGTCGTTTCGTGGCCCTGACCGTGGCTGTGCGAGCCGGTGAGCACCTCGATGGTGCCGACCGGATTGACGCGGATCTCCGCCGACTCCCACAATCCTACGCCGGCGCCGAGGCTGCCGACCGCCTTCGACGGCGCGATGCCGCAGGCCTCGATGTAGCAGGAGACGCCGATGCCGCGCAGCTTGCCACTGGCTTTCGCCTTGGCCTTGCGGGCCGGGAAGCCGGCATAGTCGATCGCCTTCATTGCGGCATCGATCGAGGCGTGGAAGTCGCCGATGTCATACGCCATGATGACGGGCGTCTGATACGGGAACGTGGTGATGAAGTTCTTCTTGCGCAACTCGGTCGGATCGACCTTCAATTGCCGCGCCGCTGTCTCCATCATCCGCTCGACCAGAAAGCTCGCCTCGGGGCGGCCTGCGCCGCGATAGGCGTCGACCGGTGTGGTATTGGTGTAGACGGCGATCACCTCAGCGTAGATCGCCGGAATCACATACTGGCCCGACAGCAGCGTCGCGTAGAGATAGGTCGGGACCGCCGAAGAGAACAGCGACATATAGGCGCCGAAATTGGCATGGGTCTTCACCCGCAGGCCAAGGATCTTGTTGTCCTTGTCAAACGCCATTTCCGCCTTCGAGACATGGTCGCGGCCATGCGCGTCGGTGAGGAAGGCTTCGGAGCGGTCGCCGGTCCACTTCACCGGGCGGTTGACCTTCTTCGAGGCCCACAGCGCCACCATTTCTTCCGGATAGATGTAGATCTTGGAGCCGAAGCCGCCGCCGACGTCGGGGGCGATCACGCGCAGCTTGTGTTCCGGTGCGATGTTGTAGAACGCCGACAGCACGAGGCGGGCGACGTGCGGGTTCTGGGACGTGGTGTAGAGCGTGTAGTGCTCTTCGGCCTGATCGTAATGCGCGACCGCCGCGCGGGGCTCCATCGCGTTCGGCACCAGGCGGTTGTTGGTGAGTTCCAGCGTCACCACATTGGCCGCCTTGCTGAAGGCGTCGCCGACCGCGGCTTCGTCACCGATCTGCCAGTCATAGATGATATTGCCGGGGGCTTCGGGATGCAGTTGGGGTGCGCCCGGCTTGATCGCGGCCTTGATGTCGGCTGCGGCGGGAAGCTCTTCATAATTGACGACGACAGCTTCGGCGGCGTCTTTGGCCTGGTTCTTGGTCTCGGCGATCACGACCGCGACGGCCTGCCCGACAAAGCGCACGGTTTCCGGCGCCATCGCCGGCCACGCGCCCATTTTCATC
Organism: Bradyrhizobium sp. 27S5; assembly: GCF_037217225.1. NCBI lineage: Bacteria > Pseudomonadati > Pseudomonadota > Alphaproteobacteria > Hyphomicrobiales > Nitrobacteraceae > Bradyrhizobium > Bradyrhizobium sp. 27S5. The sequence continues at coordinate 8,497,272 of NZ_CP147714.1, read as the reverse complement.
GGCGAACCGTCCTTCGAGGTGATCGCCCAGCCGCAGATCAGATTGCCGACCTTGTCGTCGACGATCTGTTGCCCGGTCAGCACCGCGATCACGCCGGGCATCTTCATGGCCTCGGTTGAATCGATGCCCTTGACCTTGGCATGTGCATGCGGGCTGCGGATGAAGTGAGCGTAGCTCATGCCCACCATCTTGACGTCGTCGACGTAACGACCCTGGCCGGTAATGAACCGGCGATCTTCCTTGCGCACGACGCGTGCGCCAATTCCTTCAACACCCATGGTCTGGTCCTCCCGACCGGAGATTCGTTTTGCCGCCGTTTCCATCGAGACTGGCGGTGATGAGCTTGATCGTGTGTGCTGCGTGGGCCGGCTATTCGGCGGCCTGCGCGACCTTCATGCGGCCGGCTGCATCGAGCACCGCCTTGACGATGTTGTGGTAGCCGGTGCAGCGGCAGATGTTGCCTTCTAGCTCGTGGCGAACCGTTTCCTCGTCGAGCTTGCCACCATGGCGGTGCACGATATCGACCGCGGACATGATCATGCCGGGGGTGCAATAGCCGCACTGCAGGCCGTGATTGTCGCGGAACGCCGCCTGCATCGGGTGCAGTTCGTCGCCCTTGGCGAGGCCTTCGATCGTGGTGACGTTGGAGCCCGCGGCCTGGCCGGCCAGCATGGTGCAGGATTTGACCGCCCGTCCATCGACATGGACGACGCAGGCGCCGCACTGGCTGGTATCGCAGCCGACATGGGTGCCGGTGAGGTTCAGGTTTTCGCGCAAGAGGTGCACGAGGAGGGTTCGGTCCTCAACGTCGACCGAGACCGCCTTGCCGTTTACCGTCAATTTGACTGTAGACACGCGTTTCTCCCAATAGCTTCGTTATGGGCCCAGTAGATCACGCTTCATGTGGGGCGTAACCGCGATCAAAGTCGTAGTCGCGGCCCTGTCATGAAGGCGCCGGGCTGTGTTTTCGATCCTAGCAGGCGGCCGTTCAATGAGCAATTTGCAAGCTGCCAGCGACGCGCTCCTTCGCGATCAAATTGCGCTGCGGCGCAAGCGATTCTCGGCAGGCTGACGGTGCTCGCAACGTGCCGAAAATCGTCGCCGTGATTGCTACTACCTTCCGCCTATAACGGCGCAAAAGCGTTGCTGTCATTCTCATCGCCGACGCAGCGACAGAGATCGCTGGTTCATGAAATTGGGAAGCGATCCGCGCGCGCGATGCATCCATCGCGGCAACGAAACCATATTGGAGGAAGCCAATGAAGCTGAGGAGCGGGATTTTCTTTGCCGGTGTGTCGCTGGTCGCCATGGTGATGGCAGGCATTGGTGCGTCGAGAGCCAATGATTCCGTCGTGAAGGCGGCGTCCGATCCCAACGGATGGGCGATCGCCGGCCATGACTACGGCAATACGCGCTTCAGCCCGCTGAAGCAGATCAATTCCGAGAATGCCGGCAAGCTGCAGCTGGTCTACTCGCTGTCGCTGGCTTCGCTGCGATCCAACGAGTCTTCGCCGGTCGTGATCGGCAAGACACTGTACGTGTCGACCTCGTGGGGTCCGAAATACGTCTATGCGATCGATGCCGCGACCGGCGCGCGCAAATGGACCTGGCAGCCCGATATTCCCGATGACGTGCTTCAATACGCCTGCTGCGACGTCAACAGCCGCGGCGTGTCCTACGCCGACGGCAAGATCTTCGTCGGCCGGCTCGACGGCAAGCTGACCGCGCTCGACGCCGAGACCGGCAAGGAGCTCTGGACCTCGACGGTGGTCGACTACAAGCAGGGCTCGGTCATCACCTCGCCGCCGCTCGTGGTTCGCGACAAGGTGATCACCGGCTTCGGCGGCGGCGAATACGGCGTTCGCGGCTCGTTGCAGGCGTTCTCGCTCAAGGACGGCAAGCTGCTCTGGCAGACCTACACGGTGCCGGCGCCCGGCGAACCCGGCAGCGAAACCTGGAAGGGCGACACCGGGCTGCATGGCGGCGGCGCCGCCTGGCTGGTCGGCTCCTACGACGCCAAGTCCGACACGGTCTACTGGGGTACCAGCAATCCGGGACCGTGGAATACCGCGGTGCGCTCCACCGGCGACGGCAATTTCGGCAAGCTGACCAACCTCTACACCGCCTCGACGCTGGCGATCGATCCCAACACCGGCAAGATCAAGTGGCACATCCAGGGCACGCCGGCCGACGCCTGGGACTATGACGGCGTCAACGAGCTGCTGCTCGCCGACCTGAAGATCAAGGGCAGTGAAACGCCCGTTCTGATGAAGGCGGACCGCAACGGCTTCTTCTTCGTGGCCAACCGCGAAACCGGCAAGATGATCTCGGCCGAGAAGTATGTCTTCGCCAACTGGGCCAAGAAGTGGGACATCAACACGATGCGGGCGGAAGAGGATCCGGACAAGCGTCCGGGCCCCGGCCATCCCGCCAAGGACATTTGCCCGAACCTGATCGGCGGCAAGAACTGGCAGCCGATGTCGTTCAACCCGGAGACTGGCCTGGTCTATATCCCGACCAACAATGTCTGCATGGACTGGTCGGTCAGCGACGTGAACTACAAGCGTGGCGTGTTCTATCTCGGCGCCGAATTCCCGACCAAGGAAGGCCCCGGCGGCTTCCTCGGCGAGCTGGTGGCCTGGGATCCCGTCGCCAACAAGAAGGTGTGGGGCATCAAGGAAGACCTGCCCTTCAACGGCGGCACGCTGACGACGGGCGGCAATCTCGTCTTCTCGGGCAATCTGCACGGCGACTTCCGCGCCATCGATGCCAAGAACGGCAAGGTCGTGTGGAGCAAGAACCTGGGCAGCGGCATCGGCGCGGGTCCGGTGACCTATTCGGTCGACGGCAAGCAGTATGTCGCGATCGTGGTCGGCCGCACCGCGGCGCTGCCGGCCTTCCTCGGTGACATCGGCAAGAAGATGGTTGCCGCAGCACCCGAAGGCGGCTCGCTGTTCGTGTTCGCCCTGCAGTAACGCATCGTCCAAGGGAGGCAGCATTGTCCGTGTCCTGTATCAATCGGAACGAAGTGCCCAAATGTGCGCGCAGTGCCCAGTTGGGAAAGGCGATCCGGACCGTGCTGCTCTCCACCGCGCTGCTCGCGCCGGCCTTGTCGGCCGGCGCGGACGAGGCCAGGCCGCCGCTGCGGCTCTGCGCCGACCCGACCAATCTGCCGTTCTCGAGCGACGATCCCGGCAAGCCGGGCCTCTATCTCGAGATCGGCCAGGCGGTGGCGCAAAAGCTCGGCCGCACGGTGAGCACCAATTGGTACAAGTCCTATTTCGGCAAGCGCACCGTGCGGGAGACGCTGCTCAGCAAGCAGTGCGACGCCATGGTCGGCCTGCCGCTGATCGACGATTTCATGGGCCCGGCGGTGATCTTCTCGAAGCCGATCGCCCATGAAGGCTATGCGCTGGTCGGCACCAAAGATCGCAAGCTGGCCGGCATCGACGACCTCAGGGGGTTGCGGGTTGCGGTGCAGTATCAGTCGACGCCGCAGAACCTGCTCGCGCTGCGTGACGATATCCAGAAGGTCACCGTGCTGAGCCCGGAGGAGGGCATGGCGGCGCTCGACCAGGGCAAGGTGGACATCGCCTTCATCTGGGCGCCGGTGGCGGGCTGGCTCAACAAGACCAGCTATGGCGACAAATATCAGATCGTGGCGACCGAGGGCGACGGCCTCGTGTGGGCGACCGCGATCGGCTTCGCCAAGGCGTCCGGCGCCCTGCGCGATGAGGTCGACGGCGTGCTGCCGTCGCTGCAGCCGGAGATTTCCGCGCTGTTTGCCAAATATGGTGTGCCGAACGGTGCTCCGGTGAAATTCGGCGAGGCGGCCCCGGCGACGACGTCGTCTGTCGGGGCGGGCGAACCCGTCACGGTCGGGCAGGCGGCCGCGGCCGAGAAACCGGTTCAGACCGCGGCTGTCGCCGGCGACGCCAAGGGGGATGCCACGGCGGGGCGGGAGGTCTTCAACGGCACCTGCGCCCATTGCCATGGCCCGGACGCGGTGCAGGCCGAGCGGAAGATCGACCTCAGGCTGCTGAAGAAGCGCTATGCTGACGACATGGAATCGACCTACTGGAAGACGGTCCATGACGGGCGGCCAGCCAAGGGCATGCCGGCCTGGAAGGACGTCTTCAGCGACGACGAGCTCAGAAACGTATATGCCTATCTGCAGAGCGTGCAGGATACCGGCGGATCGAACTAGCCGCGGCCATCGGCGATTGGAGCGTTTTCGAGCGAAGTGGATACCGGTTCGCGTGAAGAAAACGCGTCAGAACATGAATCGAGAGCCCTGTTCCGATTCAATCGGAACGGAAATGGCTCTAGCAGTGCGAGGGTCCTCATGATGGGGTTCCTGATCATCGACGATCACCCTCTGTTTGGCGAGGCGCTTGGCAATGCCATCCGCATCTCGCACCCGGATGCCCGGATCTATGAGGCCACCTCGATCAAGGGGGCGCTCGGCGTCCTCGCCAGCGAGCCGAATATCGATCTGGCGCTGCTCGATCTGCTGTTGCCCGATGTGGTCGGCTTCTCCGGCTTCCAGAAGATCCGGGATCGCTATCCGCGGCTGCCGATCGCCATCGTCTCGAGCGAGGAGGACAAGCACACCATCCGCGAGGCCCTGGAGATGGGCGCGGTCGGCTATCTGCCGAAGTCGACCTCGCTCGGCGAGCTCTCGCAGGCGATCGCGCGGGTGCTGAGCGGGTCGGTCTCGGCGCCGCGGGATTTCGTCGCGGTCGGCGCGCTGGACCAATCCGAGACGGCGCGGACGCTGCGCGAGCGGATCCAGAAGCTGACGCCGCAGCAAATTCGCGTGCTGCATCTGATCATCCGCGGCCTGCAGAACCGCGAGATCGCCTCCGAGCTCAAGCTCGCTGAATCCACCGTGAAGGCGCATGTGACCGAGATCCTGCGCAAGCTGAAGCTGTTCAGCCGCAACAAGGCGATCATCGAGCTCGGCAAGATCCCGCTTCCCGTCCCCGACACCTGCGTGGGCACGAAGGCGGAGAAGGCGCCCTAGGTGGTGTGGACTCTAAGGATTCCCTTTTAGGAGCAAATCAGATTCAAGGCTGCTTTTGGGGAGGCCGCCTTGGGTGTGATGGACCGTTTGGTATTGAGCGACGCGGCGTGGGAGCGGATAGCGCCGCTGATCATAGGGCGCCCCGATCAGAAGGGCTCCACCGGGCGCGACAACCGGATGTTCGTGGAAGGTGTGCTGTGGATCGTGCGTACGGGGTCTCCCTGGCGCGATCTTCCGGAGGTGTTTGGGGACTGGAACAGCGTGTTCCGGCGCTTCAGTCGATGGAGCATCAAGGGTGTTTGGTGGCGGATCTTCGAGGCGATGTCCGATGATCCGGACTTCGAATATCTGATCGTCGATTCCACCATTGTTCGGGCGCATCAGCACGCCGCCGGCGCCAAAAAGGGGGGTCTGAAGATCAAGCGGAAGATCAAGCGATCGGCCGCTCGCGCGGCGGCCTGAGCACCAAGATACATATGGCCGTTCGAGGCTTGGGATGTCCGGTGCGGTTCACGCTTACCGCAGGTCAGAAGGGCGATGCACCGCAAGCCGCCGCATTGATCGAAGGCTTATCCGCCGAGGTCGTCATGGCCGATACGGCCTATGACGCCGATCACTTGCGCCAAGCCATCGCCGCCAAAGGCGCGCTCGCCGTGATCCCCAACAACCCGTCACGGGCGCTCAAATATCCACTCGACAAGCATTTCTATGCCCAGCGTCATCTCGTCGAATGCTGCTTCTCAAAGCTCAAGCAGTTCCGCCGCGTTGCAACCCGCTTCGAAAAGACCGCCCGAAATTACCTGGCCGTCGTCACTCTCGCAGCCATCGTCTTATGGATGCGATAAGTGTCCACACCACCTAGTAGGCTTGCTGCACTGCGAGGCACGCGCATTGAAGGTCGCCCCTATAGGCTGCCGGTCGGCTTTGGGATAACCTCGTGCGCACAATGGCTGTCATCAGCGATCCGAGGGAGGACGGCGCAGCATTGACCACGACCGCGCCCCTGGCGGACGAGCCGCCGCTCGGCAAGGCGGGTGCCCCTCGACTGCTGATCGTCGAGGATCACCCGCTGTTCCGTGCCGCCCTGATCGGCGTGATCGGGGCCGAGTTTCCCGATGCCGAGGTGCTGCAGGCGACCTCGATCGACGGTGCGCTGGATGTGATTGCCGCGCGCGACGGCCTCGATCTGATCCTGCTCGATCTGTCGATGCCCGGGACCACGGGCCTGCTCGGCGCCTACCGGGTGCGTGCCGCAGCGCCGCGCAGCGCGCTGGTGATCGTGTCGGCGCATGACGATTCCCGGATCATCGGCGGGGCGATCTCGCTCGGCATTTCCGGCTTCATCCCGAAGTCGACGCCGAAGGTCGAGCTGGCGCGGCTGTTGCGCGGCATCCTCGAAGGCGCGGTGTGCCTGCCAACCCGCTTCCGCGACACCGCCGCCGCGCGGAAGGGCCAGGCCGAGACGCGCGAACTGATGCAGCATCTCGGCCAGTTCACCGCGCAGCAGCTTCGCGTGCTGGACATGATCTGCCGCGGGCTGCAGAACAAGCACATTGCCTATGAGCTCGATATCTCGGTGACCACCGTGAAGGTGCATGTCTCGGAGATCCTGCGGAAGCTCGGCGTGCGGAGCCGGACCGAGGCGATCATCGCGATGTCGAAGCTCGACTTCGGCAAGCACGACCACGCGCCGGTGACGGCCTCGCCGTCGCGCGATGCCTCCTCATAGCCGCGCCGCCGACTGCTCCGCCGCGAGCAGGAACGACAGCAGCGAGCGCATCTCGGCGGGCTTGATCGGCTTCTTCAACAGCTCATGGCCGTAGGCCGACACGTCGGAGGCGGCCTTGGCCGAGTAGTCGGCGGTCACGATGATCGCCGGAACCTTGGCGTTGATCTCGCCGCGGATCACGTCGACGGCCTGGATGCCGGTCTCGCCATTGTCGAGGTGCAGATCGGCGATGATGGCGTCGGGAATGCCGTCGAGCGCGTGGATGCGCTCCAGCGCCTCGGTCTTGGAGATCGTCACCGCGACGTCGCAGCCCCATTTCTCCAGCAGGTGGGCGAGACCCTCGGCGCTCGAGAGGTCGTTCTCGATCAGCAGGATTTTTGCGCCCTCCATGCCGCCATAGCGATAGTCGACGCTGGCCTGCTCGCGCACCGGGATCGCAACCGGATCGAGGGTGCGCGGCACGGTGACCGAGAACACCGAGCCCTTGCCGGCGCGCGAGTTCAGCCTGATGTCATGGCCGAGCAGGTCGGCAAACCGCCGCACGATCGAAAGGCCGAGCCCGATACCCGCCTTGTCGCCGGCACTGGCTTCGCCGCGCTGAAACTCGACGAAGATGGCCTCGCGCTGGGCTTCCGGGATGCCCGGCCCGGTGTCGTGCACCTCGATGCAGATATCGTCGCCCTTGAGACGGCATCCCATCAGCACCGTGCCGCGCTGGGTGTAGCGCAGCGCGTTGGCCACAAGGTTCTGCAGGATCCGGCGCAGCATCAGCGGATCGGAGCGGACCACCGCGGACGACGGCATGATCCGGAAGCCGAGGTTGCGCTTGGCGGCGGTCGCCACGAATTCCTGCTCCAGCGGCTCGAACAGCGAGGCGATCGCGACCGGGCCGAACTCGGGCCGGAGCACGCCCGCATCGAGCTTCGAGATGTCGAGCAGCGTCCGCAGCATGTCCTCGAGCGTCGCCAGCGAACGGTCGATCTGGTCGGTCAGCGCGACGCCCTTGGGCTCGGTTGCCATTTCAGTGAGCGCAGACAGCGTCAGCCGTGCCGCGTTCAGCGGCTGCAACAGGTCGTGGGTCACCGAAATCAGCACCGATGATTTCAGCGAGCTTGCCGCCTCGGCCTGCTGCTTGGCCTGCAGCAGGCGTCCATTGGTCTTTTCCAACGATTGCAGCGCCTGCTTGAGCTGCTTGGTGCGGTCGCGGACCTGCTGATCGAGCGCAATCGCGGTCTCGAACAGCGAGAACGCGTTGAGCTGCTGATCGGTCGAGCGTTCGACGCGCGACATCAGCGCCGCGTTGATCTTGCGCAGCTTCTCGGCCTCGCGTTCGAGCGTCGCAATTCGCGTGGTCTTGGTGTCGGTCATTGCGGCGCGACAGCCCGCTTGCCGATGGCGATGCCGGTCAGCGTCTGGTTGACATGCATGGAGCGATACTGCTCGCCATAGGTCTGAAAGCCAATCACTTTGTTGCGGCGATAGAGCTCCGACATCTCTCGCGACAGCTGGCGCTGCTCGACATCGAGCCGGCGCAGCACGCATTCGAAGCCGATGAACATCGAAACCTCGCCGAGATCCTCGGTCAGCTCCTCGAGCAGGCGGCTGGTCACGTCGATCGGATCGCGCTCGCGCGCCACCGTCAGCACCATGCCCTCGTCGATGGCGCAGAAGAATTGCAGCGATCCGTCCGGATTGGTGCGCTGGATCGACCGCGCGTAATAGGCGCCGCCGACGCGGACCAGGACCGGATGCGCGGCAAAGGAGAACAATTCGAGCTTGCTGTCGCTGAGGCCGACGGCGCGGGAATATTCCAGCGCGGCCGGCTCGGCATTCAATTCCTTGACGATACGGTGCTCGGTATCAGCCTCGGTCACCACCATCTTGGTCGAGGTCGGCTCGAAATGGTCGCACTTGAACAGGCGGAACGGCAGCCGGGTCCGGATCAGGATCAGGACGGCGGCGTCGGTATGGGCCTCGCCGCCATGGAACACCCAGGACTTCTCGAAGCGCAGGCCGTCGCCGGCGGAGCCGCCGACCACCGGAATGTCACCGAGCGCTGCATAGATCGCCGACATGATGGTCTCCTCACGCTGGCACATGCCGTCGATGAAGAGCAGTCCGAAGGAATCCTCGGTGTGATCGCAATGCTCGGTCCGTTGCGCGAATTCGTTTTGCAACTCGGTGCAGATCGAGCGGCCATGATCGACCCTGAAGGTCGCGAGGTCGAACAGCGGCCGCGCCGCGATGACGAAATCGGCTGCGTTGAAGCCCATCGCGACGACGCTGTCCTCGTCCCAGCCGCCGGGCGACAATTCGCCGGCTGTGGTGCAGCCGAAGATCGGAACGTCGGGCATCCGGCGGGACAGTTCGGCAATGAATTCCTGCGGGTCATAGAACGGCGACACGAACACCACGAGCATCGCGAGATCAGCTGACGCCAATTGGCGCGCGATCTCGTCGGCTGCTTGCCGCGGCCCGTCGGTCTTTGCCTGCACCACGACAATGCTGTCGGTGGCGCTGCCGTACTCCTTCGCCAAAGGCGTTCTCCCTGACCAGAATCTTTTGCTTTTCTTGGCGCGGCCGGTTGAGGCAGCGCGGGTCGTAAGGGCATACGGGCCATGCCGCGATTGGTTGCGGTCAGGCCCGCCGATAAATTCTAGGTCGTGAGGGGGAATGTCATTGGCCGGACTTTGCCGGCAGCTTCGCTCGCCGCAAGCGCCAACGGCGCCGGTCGACGCGATGACATGGGACACCTCCCGATGTGTTCTCCTGGCCCGGGCAGGGACAGGTTTGATCGGTTCTAAACTATCGGGCCGGTCCCGCGCGTCAATCACCAAGCCCACCCTCCTGGCCCGACCAAGGTAGTAGCGTGCCGATTCAGGCGAACTTGTTGCCCATTTACCGGGCCTTATCGATTCTGCCTTAGTTTTGCCCTCCGGGGTCTGGGGCGGGTTGCTGCCGGACCCCGCGTGGTTTTCAGAATGAAGACGGGGGGTGGAATGCCGGGACTCAAGAGATCGCTCTCGATCAGGTTCCCGACCCTCAGATTCCGCGCCAAGATCATGCTCGGCTTTGCCGTCACGCTGGCGCTCTCGGCCGCCACCATGGGCTTCGCCTATATGGGCTTCGAGCGGGTCTCCGCCGGCGTCGGCTCCTATCGCCAGAGCGTCGCGGAAGCCGATCTCGCCCGCAACATCGACCGCGAACTGATCTCCTATCGCTCGCTGGCACGCTACTACGTCGCGACCGGCAAGGAGGACGACGCCAAGGCGGCGCTCGCCGCCGAAGCCAGCCTGAAGGACGCCATCATGGCGTCGATGAAGGGCACCACCTACCCGGCCCGGCTCGAGCAGATCACCAAGCTGGAGCGTGAATTCCGCGCCTTCACCAAGATCTTTGCCGAGATCGTCCGGATCAAGGACGAGAGCGCGCAGACCGCGCAGAACAGGCTGGTCCGCAGCGCGACCTCGATGCGCTACAAGCTCGACGACCTCCCGAGCAATGCCGATGATTCCGAGCTGCAGTCGATCCAGTTCGGCGCCAAGAAGGTGGCCGACCAGCTGCAGTCGATCACCGGGGCGGTCAACACCTTCGTCGTCAACGGCGACAAGACCGTCGCCTCCAGCGCGCTGGCCCGGCTGAAATTCGCCGACAATCTGGTGAAGGGGATCACCTCGCAGAACGAGCGGATCACGCAAGGGGTGAAGGAAATCACTGCGCTGCTCGAAGAATATCGCGAGGCGCTCGCCAAGCTGATCGCCAATGCGAAGTCGATCGACGAATTGACCATCGAGATGACGGAATCCGCGGCCGCGATCAGCCAGGGCGCGGCGGCGATGAAGTCCGATCTGTTTGCCGACCAGAAGCGGCTTGAAAGTGAATCGCACACGATGATCGGCGATACCGAGCAGCTGATCTTGATGCTCGCCGCCGGCAGCTTCGTGCTCGGGCTGGTCTGGGCGTTCCTGCTCGGCAAGGGCATTTCGCGGCCGATCGCGGCGATGTGTGCGGCGATGCGCGAACTTGCGGCGGGCAATTTCGATGTCGTGCTGCCCGGCCTCGGCCGCCGTGACGAGCTCGGCGAGATGGCCGGCGCCGTGGAGGAATTCAAGGTTCAGGCGGTCGCCAAGGCCGAGCGCGATGCCGCGACCCAGGAAGCGCAGAACAAGGCGAGCGCCGCGGCGCGGCGCACCGAGCTGATTCGGTTTGCCGACGAATTCGAATCCGCCGTCGGCGCGATCGTTTCCAACGTGTCGGCTTCCGCCGTGCAGCTCGAGTCGGCCGCTGGCACGCTGACCCGGACTGCGGAGACCACGCAGAACCTGTCCAGCCAGGTCGCCGGCTCCTCCGAGGAGGCCTCCAGCAACATGCAGTCGGTGGCTTCGGCGACCGAGGAATTGTCCGCATCCGTCGACGAGATCGGCCGCCGCGCTAAGGAATCCAGCCAGATCGCCGATTCCGCCGTGCGTCAAGCCGAGCAGACCGATGCGCGGATAGGCAAGCTCTCGCGTGCTGCGCAGGAGATCGGCGACGTGGTCAAGCTGATCACGGCGATCGCCGAGCAGACCAATTTGCTGGCGCTGAACGCCACCATCGAGGCCGCCCGCGCGGGCGATGCGGGCCGCGGCTTCGCGGTGGTCGCCTCCGAGGTGAAGTCGCTGGCGAGCCAGACCGCCAGGGCCACCGACGAGATCTCCAGCCACATCTCGGGCATGCAGGCTGCAACCCAGGAATCGGTCGCCGCGATCAAGGAGATCGGCGGCACCATCGGGCAGATCTCCGGGATCGCGACCAACATCGCGAGCTCGGTCGAGCAGCAGAGCGCGGCAACGCAGGAGATCGCGCGCAGCGTGCAGAACGTCGCACAGGGCACCCAGGAAACCGCATCGAGCGTCACCCAGGTCAACCGCGGCGCCACCGAGACGGGAGCGGCCTCCGAAGAGGTGCTGAACTCGGCACGCTTGCTGTCGGTCGAAAGCTCGCGGCTGCGCGAGGAGCTCGACCGCTTCATGGCGAATATCCGCGCGGCGTAAGCGCGCTGGCCTATCAATTATCGTCGTCCCGGCGCAGGCCGGGACCCATAACCACCACTCATTATTGTTGTACGTGCAATTCGCCGCGCGCCCATTGCCATGGCCGCGGCGTATGGGTCCCGGCCTTCGCCGGGACGACGAAATTAATTGCTTCTGCCAGGGAGACGAAATCAATCCCGCCCGAACTGTTTTCAGCGATGCGGCTGTTTTCCTTGCTTTTCCGCATTGCGGGAACCCTGGCCGGCCTGCGGCGTTGACGTCGCGTGGCGGGCACACCGTTTGCCGCAATCCTGGGAGAGTGAACCTTGGAACACATCGTTCCGGGGTTTTTCTCATTGGTCCAATCTGATGAACTTGCAGCGGACACAATTGAGCTCTGCGAAAACGACGGACGGGACTGCGTCGCCAGTTGCACAGAGCGACGACCGCGTCATCGAGACCTCGATCCCGCTTCGGCTCGACAATCTCGCCTGGAGCGGCTTCCACACCCGCGTCGTGCTCGCGCTCGGCATCACCTGGATTCTCGACGGGCTCGAAGTGACGCTGGCCGGTGCGTTGTCGGGCGCGCTGAAGGACAGCCCGACGATGCACTTCACCAACGCCGATGTCGGCCTCGCCAGCAGCGCCTATCTCGCCGGCGCCGTGCTCGGCGCGCTCGGTTTCGGCTGGCTCACCGACCGGATCGGGCGCAAGAAGCTGTTCTTCATCACGCTTGCGGTTTACCTCTCGGCGACCGCTGCGACCGCGCTGTCGTGGAACGTCGGGAGCTACGCGCTGTTTCGGTTTCTCACCGGTGCCGGCATCGGCGGTGAATACACCGCGATCAACTCGACCATCCAGGAACTGGTGCCGGCGCGCTATCGCGGCTGGACCGATCTCGTCATCAACGGCAGCTTCTGGATCGGCGCCGCGATCGGCGCGCTGAGCGCGATCGTCCTGCTCGATCCCGCATTGCTTGCGCCGGACCACGGCTGGCGGATCGCCTATTTCACCGGCGCGGTGCTTGGCCTCTTCGTGCTGCTGATGCGGATGTGGATTCCAGAAAGTCCGCGCTGGCTGATGATCCATGGCCGCCCCGAAGAAGCCCACAGGATCGTGGCCGATATCGAGACCTCCGCGCTGGGCCACGAGCAGTCGAGCGAGGGTTTTGAGAAGATCAAGATTCGGATGCGCGATCACACGCCGTTGCGTGAGGTCGCGGTGACGCTGTTCTATACCTATCGGCAGCGCTCGCTGGTCGGGCTGACGCTGATGGCCGCGCAGGCCTTCTTCTACAACGCGATCTTCTTCACTTTCGCACTGATCCTGACCGATTTCTTCGGCATCGCCGCCAGCCATGTCGGCTGGTACATCCTGCCCTTCGCTGCCGGCAACTTCCTCGGCCCGCTGCTGCTCGGCCGCCTGTTCGATACGGTGGGCCGCCGCACCATGATCACGCTGACCTATGGCATCTCCGGCGTGCTGCTTGCGTTGTCCGGCTATCTGTTCTCGATCGGCGTGTTGAGCGCGCAGACCCAGACCATCGCCTGGATGGTGATCTTCTTCTTTGCGTCGCCGGCGGCGAGCGCCGCCTATCTCACCGTCAGCGAGACGTTTCCGCTGGAGGTCCGCGCGCTCGCGATCGCCGTCTTCTATGCCGTTGGCACCGGCATCGGCGGCGTGATCGGGCCGGCGCTGTTCGGCGCGCTGATCGACACCGGATCGCGCAGCAGCGTGTTCGCCGGCTACCTCCTGGGGTCGGCACTCATGATGGTCGCCGCAGCCGTCGCGTGGCGCTATGCCGTCGCGGCCGAGCGAAAATCGCTCGAATCTGTCGCGCGACCACTGGCATTTGTGGAGTAGACTAGGATGAAGCATGATTTGGCCGAAATGCCTGTGGATGATGATATCACCCCTGACCACGCGACCGACAGCGTGCCGGCGCCGGCGCCGGCGTCGCTGATCCCGCCGCTGCGACAGACCGCGGTGCTGCTCGATATCGACGGCACGCTGCTCGATTTCGCGCCGACGCCGCGCGAGGTCTGGGTACCGCCGGAGTTGTCGACGACGCTGAAGCGATTGCATGAGCGCACCAACGGCGCGCTGGCGCTGGTCAGCGGCCGCTCGCTCAACGACATCGACCTGATCTTCGCGCCCGACCAGTTTCCCGCGATCGGCGGCCATGGCGCCGAGATGCGGTTGCAGCCGGACAGCGAGGCGGTCGCCGCGCACGCGCCGCCGCTGGACAAGGAATTGAAGCGCCGTCTCGCCGCGATCGCCAAGCTCAGCCCTGGCATTCTGCTCGAGGACAAGGGCTATTCGCTGGCGCTGCACTATCGGCTGGCGCCGCATGCGGAGAAGGCGATCTATGAAGCGGTGTCGCTGATCCGCGCCGAGCTGCCGAATGCGCCGATCGAGGTGCTGCCGGGCAAGAGTGTCTGCGAGATCAAGAATTCCGGCTTCACCAAGGCGACCGGTGTGCTCGAGCTGATGACGCATGAGCCGTTCAGGGGACGCCGCCCGTTCTTTATCGGCGACGACGTTACCGATGAGACCGTGTTCGGCATCATGCCCGATTTCAATGGTCTCGCATTCTCCGTCGGCCGCCGCGCAACCGGCGTCGCCGGACATTTCGACCGGCCGAGCGATGTGCGCGAATTCCTCGCGCGTCTGCTCGAAGACGATAGGGACGTCAGCCTGTCCTAACCAAATCATCTGCATCGCACGTCGCGTCGCGCACTCCTGAATGCAGTTGTTTTGCGTCGTGACGTGCATCTCGCATGAATTTTTCTTTTCGCGAGTTCCCGCGAGTTCCGTGCGCGTTCGCCAGAATTTGGTTTCAATTGGGAGATTCCTTGATCAGGAACCATCTTGATGAATGGTTGTTAATACGCGAGTTGACCAACAGGAGGGGACCTGGTGAACCTCGTCGTCGTATCGAACCGCGTCTCGCGCGGAAAACCCAATGAACCCATGACGGGGGGGCTGGCTGCGGCCTTGTTGCCGGTGGTGGAAAAGACAGGGGCAATATGGGTCGGTTCCAGCGGACGTGTCCGCGACGGGAACCACAAGGAACCTTTCGCAGAGGTCGAAGCTCTCGGTGCGGGCGCGCTGGCGATGCTCGATCTGCCGGCCGCGCACTATGGCGGCTATTACGAAGGCTTTGCCAATTCGGCGCTGTGGCCTGCGATGCATTCGCGCGCCGATCTGATTCGCGCCTCGCACGAGGACTACACGAGCTATCGCGAAGTGAACGCGTTCATGGCGCGCGCGCTGTTGCGCTTCCGCAAGCACGATTCCGTGTTCTGGATCCAGGACTATCATTTCCTCGCGCTCGGCGCCGAGCTGCGCGATCTCGGTGTCACGCAGCCGATCGGCTTCTTCCTGCACACGCCATGGCCGGCGCGCGCGGTGATCGCAGGCGTGCCCAACCATCGCGCGCTGATCGAAGCGATGCTGTCCTACGACCTGATCGGCTTCCAGACCGACGAGGACTGCGAGAACTTCCTGAGCTACGTGCAGCACGAGCTTGCGTTCGAGGTGCGTGACGGCGTCATCAACTCGTCGTTCGGCCACACCCGCGCCGCGGTGTTTCCGATCGGCATCGATCCCGGCAAATTCGCGCAGCAGGCGACCAAGGCGATGATGCATCCCGACGTGACGCGGCTGCGGCGCAGCCTCAACGGCGAGAAGCTCGCGATCGGCGTTGACCGGCTCGACTATTCCAAGGGCCTCGTCAACCGCATCAAGGCGTTCGACAAGATGTGGACGCTGCACCCGGCGCTGAAGCGCTCGGTGTCGCTGCTGCAGATCGCAACGCCCTCGCGCGGCGCGATCGAGGCTTACGGCAATCTGCAGAGCGAGGTGGCAAAGCTCGTCACCGACGTCAACGGCGAGCATGGCGAGGTCGACTGGACCCCGATCCGCTACCTCAACAAGGGCTTTGGCCAGGGCGTGCTCGCAGGCCTCTACCGCACCGCGCAGGTCGGTGTGGTGACGCCGCTGCAGGACGGCATGAACCTCGTCGCCAAGGAATATGTCGCAGCCCAAAATCCGGCGGATCCCGGCGTGCTGGTGCTGTCGAAATTCGCCGGCGCGGCGAACGAACTCGACGCTGCGCTGCTGGTCAATCCGCACGACATCGACGGTATGGCGCGCACCTTGGCGACGGCGCTCGCGATGCCGCTGACCGAGCGGCGGATGCGCTGGGAAGCCATGATGGAGAAGCTCAACAGCGGCACCATCCAGCAATGGTTCGCGGACTTCATCGAGGCGCTGCAGGATACGCACAGTGCGGGAAACGCGGCGCTGCCTGAGCCACCGAGCCTGTGGCCGCGCCGCACGGCGGATCTTGCCGCGCGATATCACTAGTCGCATCGCATAGCAGGATGGGCACGTTTGCGCTTGCCCGTCCTCGTGCATCGTCGTCGTCCGATTCAACTGTCAAACAGCATGTTCGGTGTCATCACCCGCGCATGCGGATGATCCAGTATTCCAGAGACAGGGGTGCTTGAACCGAGAGGTCGCGGCGTACTGGATCGCCCGGTCAAGCCGGGCGATGATGGCTGTGGTGGGGACGCAGCTTCACGTTCTCGCGACATGATCCGCCCGAGCTTTGCATTTCGTTCCGCCCTCTCGTTGAGCAGAGGGCGCAGGGAAAGCCGGGTGCCGATTGCACCCATGGGCCCTGTGCAACAAAAAAGCACAGGGGTAGGACCACAGGTGTAACCGGAGCAATCCGGCTTTCCCTGCGCGATGGGTTACGGCTTATTTCGCGCTCTCCCCGGCGAGACTGGGCTTGTTTGTCACCGCCTCGCGAAGATGCTTCGCATCTCGCGGGGGACACCGGCCGCTAGGGCGTCAGGACCACACGACTTCACCGTCCGCTTCACGCGCATTCGTCGACTGCGCGCTCGGCGTCCACCGCATCTCACCGCAACACCCGTGACGATGCGCAGCGCCCCTCGATCGGGTGAGACGGGAGATTCATACACTGAGTTGCATTTCTGATAAAGCGAAATATTTTTACGCGAAGGGCTTGCGCCGTCGGGCAACTCAGTGGCGGGGGGCTGCGGCTCTATCGACCCGTCATTCCCGGGCGCGCAATTGCGCATCTGAGGGCAGCCCGCAGGGTTGAGCCCGGAATCCATCGGAGCACGGAACAAGCGGCGAAATAGATTACGGTCTCATGCTTCGCATGCCCCGGAATGACGGAGGACGGATCGGTCGGCTGTATCAATTGATTTGCGCCGGTCTTTGACCCGCAGCCGGCCAAAATCTCTCGCAGAGGCACGTGAGGCCGCGGTGCGCGGCTGCCGTCACCGCAAATTTACCCAATCTTTTCAATCCATTGGGGAAATTTCGCGCTCCGGCCCCGCGCTCCCTTGCAAAATCCGCCCCGGCCCTTCAAGAGAGGGCCTCCCGGAGAGATGGCCGAGTGGCTTAAGGCGCACGCTTGGAAAGCGTGTGTGCGGGAAACCGTACCGTGGGTTCGAATCCCACTCTCTCCGCCAGCCGGCTGGATGTCCTCCAAAATGGGCGCTTTCTACAGACCAGCTTGGACAAGCAGGATCGTTCTTTCCACGCTTCATCGCGAACGGGTCATGATGCCACTGGGCCAAGCCAAGCTTGAGCTGAGTGATCGCTGCGGCCACTATCCGCAATGGGAGCAGCCGGACGCGTTCGTTGATCTCGGCACGTCATGACGGGAGCCATGCGGCCATGAGACGGCGCTCATTTGTCCTCGCAGCTATCGCCGTCGCGCTGGCAGGCGCTTCGTTGCTTTGGGCGACGGCGCGTACGACGACCGAATCGCTTTCCCGCCCTTCGGTTTCGGCCGACGCTACCGCGGAGGCAAGAGGCGCTGCGGCATTTGAGGGCGCAGGCTTCGGCGGAATAGGCCTGGACGCGCTGCGAACGCATGCGTTGCCCTGGCGGCTCGTCGCTGCCGCTTTGGTGCTCGACGCCCAGGCGCGCGATAGAAGTGCGACGTTGGCTCGATCAACACTGGATGCGACACTGGCTGGCTTTGGCTTTTTTCCTGGCGCCGAGGTCGCCAATCGCCCCCTCGGCGTTTCGAAAAGCTCCAGTGAATTGCCGCTTGGATTTTCCTACGGCGATCTGGCTCCGCTTGCTGGGACAAAAATCCGCGTGGCCAATCTCGGTTGCGCGGCATGCCACGCCGGCGTCACCTACGGAGCGGACGGAACGCCTGATCCGCGCCGGACATGGCTTGGCATGCCCAATACTTCCCTGGATATCGAGGCCTACACGCTCGCGGTCTTCCGTGCCACGCGCAACGCGATCAAACGCCCCGAACAGTTGATTGCCGCCGTCGACGTCCTTTTTCCGGATATGAGCTGGGGCGAAAAACAAAGCCTGCGCTGGTTTGTGCTGCCGCTGGTCGAGCGGCGTATTGCCGATCTCGGCAACATCGAAAAGCCGCTGCCGTTTCCGAACGGCACGCCGGGCAGCACCAATGGCGTCGCCGCGCTCAAATTTGCGCTCGGCGTTCCCCTCGCCGGCAATGGCGCCGACGATGCAGGGGTCGTTTCGATTCCCGACCTCGGCAGTCGGGTATGGCGGACAAGCCTGCTCGCGGACGGAGCCTATACCGTGCCCGGCCCGGCGCGTCAGATGCCGATGACGGCAAGCGGGCTCGACGATACGCATCTGAAGTCGCTTGCGACGATCATGACTTTCTTTACCGTGCCGAGCATGGGCGTCCATCCCGATGCCGCTCTCGGCAATATTGGAGAGGCCGTCGACGTGATGGCCTTCCTCAAGAGTTACAGGCCGCAGCCATTCCCCGGCGCCATCGACAGGGATCGTGCCGAACACGGTCGCCAGCTCTATGCCACGCAGTCGAATTTCCCAACTGGATCGGCGATGTCGGCACCGACGGATTGCGCGCCAAACTATTCGATGAGCCGCTCGCAGCGGCGATCACCCGGACCGGCTATGGATCGAAGATCGCGGTGGCCCGCGGAGGCAACTATGCGGCCCCTCCGCTGACCGGCATCTGGGCCTCAGCGCCCTATCTGCATAACGGTTCGGTGCCGACGCTCACTTCGCTGCTGTCTCCGGATACGCGACCCCGGCGATTCAATGTCGGCGGTCATGCGCTTGATTTCGAGCAAGTCGGGCTCAAGCTCGACGAGACCGGCAACTATCCCGGCGGTTACAAACCTTTTTCGATGCCGGCCTTGATAGACACGGCGACGCCAGGCAGGAACAATAGTGGGCATCGCTTCGGAGAGAAGCTCGATGCAGGCGACAAGCGCGATCTTATCGAGTATCTGAAACTGCTCTAGCTTTTTGTTTTGACGCGTTTTCTTCACGCGAACCGGGGGCCATCCCGGATCAAGTCCGGGAAAGGCTTTCGCTCGAAAACGCTCTGGTTCAGACCGTCACATCGTCGCGGGTCATGACAATCCCTTGCGAAACAGGTGCAGGCGCTGCAACGGGCGCGCACCCAAACGCTCCATTTGGCGAAGACTCGCAGCGTTGACGTCGCTGATCCAGGTGACGCCAAGCGATTCGTAGCCGGCATCCTTCAGGGCCGTCACCGTGCGGGCCAGCATCGCGCCCATCACGCCCTGCCCATGAAGATCGGGGATCACCGAATAGAAGATGATGACCGCGCGGCGGCGGCGTAACCGATAGCGCAGATAATGAAAAGGCGTCAGCAGGCCGATCCGCGATCGCGTGGCGGCAAGCAAGCCGTTGAGGTCCGGAATGCACACGATCGTTCCGACGGGACGGCCGTTCTTCAAGAGCACCGAAGACAGACGGGGATCGAGGATCGACATCATCTCACCAGCCTGAAACTGGAATTCGTCCGGTGTCAGCGGCACGAACATGGGATTTTTATCGAAGCCGCCGTTGAGCACCAGACGCGCCTGCTCCATCCGTTCCGGAAAGCTGCGCCGTTCGATCGGCGCGAAGCTGAATCCCGCGGAAGGGTCGAGCGCGCGCGTCTGTGGCGCCACAGTCCGCATATCGAGTTCGAAGGTCGTCATCGGAAAGAACGGTTCGAAGCCGTTGGCGGCAAGCAAGGCCGGAATGTGCGGCGGATTGACGACCATGTCCGTATAGGCGCGCGCACTGAACCCGTCGGTCACGACACCGGCTTGTTGCATGGCCGTCAGGTTGAAATTCCCAACCAGTTCCGTCTTGCCTGACTGGCGGGCAAACGAGGCGGCCGCGTCGAGCAAGGCAGCCGCAGCCTCCGCGTCGTCGGCGCAGTCGAAGAATCCGAACTGGGCTCGATTGGTCCCGTGTCGCGTATTCGATTGGCCATGAACGTGCGCGATGATGCGCCCGACCGGGCGACCCTGTCGGTGTGCGGTCCAGAAGCGAAACGGATTGCCCGAAAGCCAGAGCGGGTTCGCCTTGGCATCGAGCATGCGCAGGATATCGCCGCGTAACGGAGATACGTAACCATCGCCGGGGCGATAGGCGTGAAACGGCGCTTCGAAGAACGCCCGGCTGTCTCCAACGCGAAGTTCGATCATTTTGCACTCGCCACGATCAGCCGCGACTCGATGTCGGGTTCCGGATCGAGCCCACCGTGTAGCAAACGATCTTCATTCCCAGGTTAACTTGAGCCCCAAAACTCCTCACGGCATTGAGGCGCAAACGCCGGAGGCGAAGCCACACCTTTCCGGCCGTCGTTCAAACGGTGGGTTGGGGCCCAGAAGGGTCGAATTGATCGAGCCTTTGCCCATCGCAGCGCAGCGCGCTCAAGCCGAGCTGGCCGCGCGGCCGGCCTGAAGCCGTTGATTGCTAATCAATCAAGCAACTGTTAGAATAACAAGAATGTGAATTCCGCCGCGTCGCAACACGATGGAAGCGGCGTCGACCCGCACGTCCAGGCAAATCCATTCTCAACTGGGGCGCAGACTCCAGGCGAATGCCAACCAGGGGAGTGACGAATGTCCATAGGCACGACGAGCGTCGACAGCATTCACAGCCAGGGGCAGAGCGGTGCTCTCGCGCAGCTGTATTCGAAGATCGGCTGGCGCATCCTGCCATTCCTGATGTTGTGCTACGTCGTCGCGTTTCTCGACCGCATCAACATCGGCTACGCCCAGCTCCAGATGAAGCAGACGCTGACCTTCAGCGATGCGACTTACGGCTTCGGCGCGGGAATCTTCTTCGTCGGCTACTTCCTGTTCGAGGTGCCGAGCAACCTGCTGCTGGAGCGCATCGGCGTCCGCAAGACCCTGCTTCGCATCATGTTCACATGGGGCATCGTCGCGGTCGCCATGGCCTTCGTGCAGACACCCACGCAGTTCTATGTCGCGCGCTTCCTGCTCGGCGTGCTCGAAGCCGGCTTCTTCCCGGGTATCATCCTGTACCTGACCTACTGGTATCCCTCGGCCCGTCGCGGTCAGATCATCGCGATGTTCATGACCGCGACGGCGATCGCTTCGGTGATCGCCGGTCCGCTGTCCGGCGCGACCATGAAGTATCTCAATGATATCGATGGCTGGCATGGCTGGCAGTGGCTGTTCATCTCGCAAGGATTGCCTGCTTCGATCCTCGGCCTCGTCGCCTATTTCTATCTTCCTGACAGACCCGAGGATGCGAAGTGGCTGACCGCCGACGACAAGGCCAAAGTCCGCTACCAACTCGACCATGATCACAAGGACGTCGAGTCCTCGTCTCACGCCAACTTCTGGCAGATGATCAGGGATCCGAAGGTCTACGGCCTGGCGTTCACTTATTTCCTGCTGCTGGGCGCGACCTATACGATGGTGTTCTGGATCCCCTCGCTCATCAAGAGCTGGGGCGTCGCCGACCTGTTCCAGGTCGGGCTGCTGGCCACCCTGCCGCAGATCGCGGGCATCATCGGCACCGTGCTGATGGGGCGCCATTCGGACAAGACGCGCGAGCGGCGCTGGCATTACGTCGCCTGCGTCGTGGTCGCGGCGCTGGGACTGATGACCATCACCTTCTCCCACGGCAATCTGCTGGCTTCGGTGATCGGTCTGACCTTGGCGGGACTGGGCTTCGTCTCCGCGACGCCGCTGTTTTTCACCACGACCACCGAGTACCTGTCCAAGGCCAGCGCCGCGGGAGGCATCGCGCTGATCAGCAGCCTCGGCAATCTCGGTCCGGCAGTTGCCCCGTCGGTGACCGGCTACATCACGGCGGAAACCGACTCTTCGCTCTATAGCACCTACCTGATCGTGGCGGCGTATATCCTCTCAGGCCTGCTGCTGCTGGCGATCGTCAAGGTGGCGGATCCGACCGACGATAAGTCCTGACGCCGGCAAGGGCGGACGCCGCTGGTGTGCCGCCCTTCGCGTTGCGTCAGGCAAACCCTACGCAGTCGTGGCGAGCCCACCGTCGACCGGAATGACCGCGCCACACACAAAGCTGCTGGCGCGCGACGCCAGGTACAGCGCGATCCCCGCCATATCCTCCGGCGCCCCCATGCGTTTCATCGGAGCGTCGTCAACGACCTGGCGGGAGCCGTGTTCGTCGATCGCATCCGTCATCTTGGATGGGAAATAGCCGGGCGCGATCGCATTGACCGCGATGTGCTTCGGCGCGAGGAATTTGGCCATGATGCGGGTGAGGTGATTGACCCCGGCCTTCGACGCGGCATACGAGTAGGCTTCGAGATGCGTGGTGCGGATGCCCTCGATCGAGCCGATGTTGATGACCCGCGAATAGGCCTTCTCGGATCCTGCCGCCTCCAACAGATCGAGCAGCTTCTGCGTCAGGAAGAAGACCGACTTGACGTTGAGGTCCATGACCTTGTCCCAGCCGTTCTCCGGAAATTCGTGGAATTGCGCGCCCCAGCTCGCGCCGGCGTTGTTGACGAGGATGTCCAGCTTCGTTTCACGCTTGCGCAGTTCAGCGGCGAACCGTTCGATCTCGTCCATTCGCGACAGGTCGGCCGGAATGGCGATGCATTCGCCATGTTTGGACAGTTCCTCGGCCAGCGCCATGCAGGCGTCGGCCTTGCGCGCGGTGATGTAGACCTTGGCGCCGTTCTCGACATAGGCGCGGGCGATCATCTCCCCCAGGCCGCGGCTGCCGCCGGTCACCACCGCGATCTTGCCCTTCACGGAAAACAGCTCTTCGATCTTCATGCGTCGCTCCTGAAAACTGAAACGTCCCTGGCGTCGATGGCCGTCAGCCGACGGCACCCGCCGCGCGCATCTGCGCGATGGCCGCTGCGTCGAATCCGGCTTCCTTCAGCACGTCGTCGGTGTGTTGCCCGACCGAGGGCGGCATCCGCGGCTGCACCTTGTCCACGCCGCGCAGCGAGATCGGGCTGTCGATGGTGCGGGTCTCGCTTCCGGAGAACGGCACCAGGATGTCGTTGTCGAGCAATTGCTGGTCGGTCGGAATGTCCTCGGGCGTCGCCACCACGTCGAACACGATGCCGGCTGCGGTCAGGCGCTTGCGGAATTCCGCACGGTCGTGCTTCTCGAACTCCTTGTCGAGCAGCGCGATCAGCTCCTTCGAGCGGGTCAGGCGGTCCACCTTCTTGGCAAAGCGCGGATCTTCGATCAGGTCCTCGCGGTCGAGGCACTTCATGAAGTCCGGCCACTGCTTCTCCTCGTTGAGGATGGTGAGGATCAGCCAGCGGCCGTCGCGGCACCTGTAATAATTCGTCAGCGCATTGAAGGCGACTTCGCGCGCGGGGCGGTCGGTGAAGGTCGCGCCGCACAGCGCGGCTTGCGCGTTGTAGCCATTGGCCCACAGGCCGTTGGCGACAAGGGAAGAACTGACCTCGGTCCCCTTGCCGGTGAGCTGGCGCTGGTACAGCGCCATCACGATGCCGGAGAACAGCGTGAAGCCCGCGGAGTGATCGCCCATGCCGTTCGCCGGACGCACCGGCACGGATTGCGACGAGGCGCGCACCGTATCCATCAGGCCGGAACGCGCCCACCATGCGGTGACGTCGAAGCCGGGCTTGGTCGCCTCGGCGCCCTTGTCGCCGTACCCGGAAAACGAGGCGTAGACCAGCCGGTCGTTCAGCCCCGCCAAGGCCTCGTAGCCGATGCCGAGCTTCTTGCGCGCGGAAGCAGGATAGTTGGTGATGAAGACGTCAGCTTGCGAGGCGAGGCGCTGGATCACGGCGCGGCCCTCGGGCTTGGCCATGTCGACCGCGAGGCTGCGCTTGTTGCGCGAGCCCAGCATCCACGCATAGTTCTGGTCGCTCCTCGGATGGCCCGGCAATTTGGTGAGATGGCGGTAGGGATCGCCTGAACCGGGCGGTTCGATCTTGATGACATCAGCGCCGAAGTCGGACAGGACCGTGGCCGCCGCCGGCGCCGCGATGAAGCTGCCGCAATCGATCACCTTGAGGCCTTCGAACAAAAGTCCCATCTCGTTCCTCCCCTGGTTCACGTCCCGCTTTGCCCGGATGACGCGATGGCATCGCGCGCTACTGGTCGGTCGCGACCGATCGCAGTGCCCGGATGATCGCGAGCTGCTTGGCGTCGCGCTCGTTTTCCAGCTGCTCCGCCGGGCGTGCCGCGAACGAGGCTTCCGCCTGAGCGATGATCTTGTCCTGCGCCGCCTCGTTCAGATCGACAGGCGCCATGTTCTTCCAGGCCTCGTTGAGGCCGGGGCCGAACTGCTTGAAGAACGACCTGAAGCCGCCGGCGCCGCCACCGAGGTGGAACGAGCGGAACGGGCCGTCAGCGGCCCAGCGCAGGCCGATCGAACTGGTGACGATGTCGTCGAGCTCGTCCACCTTCACGACGCCCTGGATCACGAGATAGCAACACTCGCGGAAGATCGCGCGCTGCAGGCGGTTGGCGACAAAGCCCGGCATCTCCTTGCGCACGACGCGCGGTACCTTGCCGAGCGCGGTGTAGAAGGCGACGGCGTCGGCGACCGCGTCCTCGCTGGTCTTCTCGCCGGGCACGACCTCGACCAACGGGATCAGGTGCGGCGGATTGAAGGGATGGCCGACCAATAGCCGCTCCGGCCGTGAGCACTTCAGCGCCTGTTCCGTCGCGGTCTTGGCCGAGCTCGACGACAGCAGCAGGGCCTTGTCGCCGACGACCTTGCTGATGCGTGCCCACAGATCCTGCTTGAACTCGATCCGCTCCGGGCCGTTCTCCTGCACCAGGTCGGCGCCGGCGACGGCGGTGTCGAGATCGGCTTCGAACCGCAGCTTTGCCTCGAGGTTCGCGGTCGGAAGTCCGAGCGCCTCCAGCGTCGACAGATTGTTACGGATATAGTCGCGGACGAACCCATCGACGTCGGGGCGCGGATCGTTGACGACGACCTCCAATCCGTGCGCCAGGAACACCGCCGTCCAGGACGCGCCGATCACGCCGGCGCCGATGATCGCCGTCTTGCGATAGCGGTTGAGGATGTCTTGCTGGGAGTTGGGCATGGGCCTTACCCCCTGTCCACGGCTGGCGCAGTGTCGGTCAGATAGTCGTAGATGACCGCGGCCGGCGACAGAGTGAGATCAGTGAGAATGTGGGTGGCGGATATGATCTCGCGCACCGGCAAATCGGCCAGCGGGGCGAGCACGTGCTCGAACAGCTGCAGGCGCGCCGGGCCCCGCCACGCGCCCTTGACCTCGATATTGGTGATCTGCGTGCGCACCAGTTCGCAAATGCGCGGACGCTTGGTGTAGCTCGGCAGGATCTTGAGCATGTAGGTCGGAACGCAGATTTCCTGCCGCGCCTTCTCCAAATCGTAGGGCTTGTGCTTGTAGCCCATGGTGGCACGCGCCACGCTCAGCACGCCGTAATCCAGTGTGCCGACCAGCGTGTCGGAATCGACGAACAGTTTCGCCGAGCCAAGCTTCTTCGGAAAGGCGCTGAGCTCGCGGCCGGCGGCGATCGCCGGCAGATTGTCGAGATACATGCCGATGATGTACTCGCCCTTCTCCTCACCGTGACGCACCACGGCGGCCTGGCCGCATTCGACATAGGAGCCGTAGCCGGTGGTGTCAGGCATGTTCATCACCTCGAAGCGGACCAGCGGCTCGTCGACCTCAAGCGGCTCCGGGACCTGCCTCACCAGTGCTTCGCGGTCCGTGCGATAGGTGATGTTGAGATATTCGCGCGAGGTGAAGCGATGGGGGCCGGGAACGAAGGCCGGCGCGCCGGTTGGGGTGGTGTACTGCCTGAGAACGTCTTCCTTTTTCATGGTGATGTCCGTTCCTGAGTTCCGGTGCGTCAGTCGGTGTCGGCCGTGTCTCGCGTTCCTGTCTTATTTCCCGGCACGAAGATCGGCCAGATTTGCCGCTGAGTCCATCCGGTCAGCCGCCGGCGTCGGCTGGCGCGAACGCTGAGATCAGAAATCAGGTGGTCTTGCCGTCGATCGCCGCGCGCGCCTCGGCGATGCTTTCACGGATCCGGTTCATGATGGTGGTCGACGCCCCGGCGCCCGACTTCTGCACCAGCTCGGCAATGTCCTTGGTGTTCTTGACCACCGCGTCGAAGGCGCGCCGCGCGAGCTCGGCTTGCTTGGCCGCAACCTCTTGCGGAGACCCTTGAGGCTTGAATTCGGCGATCAGCTCGCGGCTCTGGCGCGTCACGTCGGTGAGAATGTCCTGCTGCAGTGCGAGCAGCGCGCGACCGTCCTGCGAGAGCGCGAGCGTCGATGCCTGCATCGCCTCGACGTTCTTGCGATGGGTCTCCAGCAGGGCGTCGTAATCGATCTTCGGCAGGTTGAACTGCTTGCCGATCTCGGCAAACATATCCATGATCGTCTTCTCGGCCATTGTTCCCTCCTTGCGATCGGTGTTTTTGCTGCGTTGCGTCAGGCCGATCTGCGACCTCAGCCGTCGCCGTATTTTGCCCGCAGCGCCTTCTTGTCGATCTTGCCGACGCTGGTCTTGTCGAGCGCGTCGACGAACAGGATGCGGTCCGGAATGGCGAAGCGGGAGATCACGCCCTTGTCGGCGTAGCCCTTGACGTGCGCCTGCACCGCGCTCTTGTCGATGCTGTCGGCGGAACCCGTCACCAGGATCGCCAGCGGACGCTCGCCCCATTTCGGGTCGGCGACGCCGATGATCGCCGCCTCCTTGAGGCCCGGCATATGCATCAGGATATCCTCCAGCTCGATCGACGAAATCCATTCGCCGCCGGTCTTGATGACGTCCTTCATGCGATCGGTGATCTGGACCACGCCATGGGCCGACATGGTGCCGATGTCGCCGGTGTGAAGATAGCCGCCTTCCCAGAGCTTCTCGGATGCGGAGGGATTGCCGAGGTAACCCATGGTCAGCCAGGGCGCGCGGACCACGATTTCGCCGGAGGTCTTGCCGTCGTGCGGGACGTCCTTCATCGCGTCGTCGACAACGCGGAGATCGACCAGCGGGACGGGCGTGCCGGTCTTGGTCCGCAGTTCGGCCTCCGCGTCGGGATTGCCGGTCAATTCATGCTCGCGCAGTTGCGCGATGGTCAGGATCGGGCCGGATTCCGACATGCCGTAACCGGCGAAAATGTCGATGCCGCGCTGCATCGCAGCCTTGGCCAGCGCTTTCGACAGCGCCGAGCCGCCGATCACCATCTTGAGCTTCGACAGGTCGACGTCGTTGCTGTTCGGCGCCGAGAGCAGCATCTGGAGGATGGTCGGCACGCAATGGCTGAAGGTCACGCCCTCGGTCTTGATGAGATCGAGCAGCAGGTCGGGCTGATAGCGGCCCGGATACACCTGCTTCACGCCGGCGGCGGTCGCGGCATAGGGCAGCCCCCAGCCATGGACGTGGAACATCGGCGTGATCGGCATGTAGACGTCTTCGCGGTGGAAGCGGCCTTGCCGGGCCGGCGAGCCGAAGCCGACCAGGTCGATCAGCGTGTGCAGGACGAGCTGACGATGGCTGAAATAGACGCCTTTCGGAACGCCGGTCGTGCCGGTCGTATAGAACATCGTGGCGCGCGTGTTCTCGTCGAAATCCTGGAACGCGAAATCCGGCGACGCCTTCGCCAGCAATTCCTCGTAGCGACCGGCGACCTTGCCGGCCGCCGCGGGGAAGCTGCCGTCATCGGAGATCAGAATGATGCTCTCGACGGATTCCAGCTTGTCGCGCAGCTGCTCGACAAGCGGCAGAAACTCGACATTGACGAGCAGCAGTTTGGGACGCGCATGGTTGAGCGTGAACAGCACCTGCTCCGGCGACAGGCGGATGTTGACCGTCTGCAAGGTCGCGCCCAGCATCGGGATCGCGAAATAGCACTCCAGATAACGCGGGCTGTCCCAGTCCAACACGCCGACAACGTCGCCGCGCACGACGCCCTGCGCCGTCAGGGCGCCCGCCAGCCGGCCGATCCGTTCGTGAAGGTCGCGATAGGTGTAGCGACTGATGTCGCGATAGACGATCTCCTGGTCTGCCGCTTGCGTCATCGGAGCGTGCAACAGGTGCTTGATCAGCAGCGGATACTTGTAGGCTGATGGCGTATGCTCGATCAGGAAATCGGACATGATGCGCTCCGGGGATCTGGAAGGCGTTGGCCTGCGCCGGCAGGTTCATCGCAGCGAGATATTTGGAGAAGGTCTGCGCGAGCAGGTTCTGCGCCGCGAGAGATTGGTTATCCGGTTCGTCGCCTGGCCGAACCCGGCGGCCTTGATGGCATCGGCGCCGGGCGAATGGCCCGCATCCTCCCGTTGGCGCCGCAGGTCGCGCCAAACGTATCCGAAATCCGGATTGGTCCCGTGGCTCACGGCGCTCCTCCTGGTGGCGGATCGTTGTCCTGCCGATCGCTTTCGCCGTAAGCTCACCCGAGGCCGAAAGTCTCCGGGGAATGCCGCTTGGCGACGCATTTTCTTATTCTATCGCTCGCTTGATTGAATAGCAAGTCGTCGCGATTTGTCGGCGGATGATGCTCCGTCAGAAACCCGAATCGGGGACGACTTGTCCGGGAAGACCGCGATGCCCGGCCGCCCGGAGCCGGGAGGCAAGACGCGCCGGAGGAGCACCATCTGCCGAAGGGCCAGATGCTTTGCTCCGCCATCGCCTTCGGCGAGCCCGGCTTGCGGTTCAAGGGAAGACGCCGCGGGCCGACGACGGCTACGAAGTCCGGAAGGCCGCACAACGGACCAGTCGCGCCCGGCTACAATTCTCGACAACATGTGCTCAAAAGTGTAGATGGGCGGCAATCGAAAGCGGCGAGGCTGGTTGTTTCCGTTGACGGCTGACAAGAGAATGACGAAGCCCAAAGGGCGCGCGAAGGGCGGCGAGAAGAAGCCGAAATCGCTGCGGAGAGGGCCCGACCGTCGCCGGCAGATCATCGCTGCCGCATCCGGGCTGTTCGCCCACAAGGGATTCGAGGGCACGTCGATCCGGGAGATCGCCGCGGCATCCGGCGTGCTGTCAGGCTCGCTGTATTATCACTTTCCTTCCAAGGAAGACCTGCTGTTCACGGTGCATCAGGAGAGCCTGACGGCGATGCGCCGCGAGGTCGAAACTGCGATCGCCGGGGTTACCGATCCGTGGGCGCGGCTCGAGGAAGCGATCGTCGCGCATTGCCGTATCCTGCTCGGCGGCAGCGTCACCCGCGCCATTCTCACCCCGCCGCGCTACTACAATCTTCGAGGCGTCCGGAAGCTGGTTCGTCAGCGCGACGAGTATGAGCAGATCTTCGCGGGCCTGATCGATGAACTTCCGCTCAATCCCGACTGCGACCGGCATGCCTTCCGCCTGTCGATGCTCGGCGCCATGAACTGGACCGTGTTCTGGTTCAAGGCAGGCGGCCCGCTCAGCGTCGACCAAGTCGGCCGCCAGATCGCCCTCATGGTCCGCGGCGCTGCGATCGATCGCTCCCGAAAGCGATAGCCGGCGCTGCACGCCGCGGCCGCGCTTCGCTTGGCGATTCCGGCCTCCCGATCATCCACTTACGAGGAAAGAACGTCGAAAAGCTCTTGCGGCTTGACGCGGCCGAATAAATTAGTCTACTTATGCAAGTGACAGGGAGCACCGGCTGTCCGCCGGAAAGTTTCCGGGATTCATCGGCTGGGCGCCGGGGAGGTTACGTGTCGGAGGACATCCACATCGAGCGCCGCGACGGCATCGTTCACGTCATTCTGAATCGGCCTGCCGTGAAGAATGCCGTGACGTTGGCGATGTGGCGCGAAATGGCCGAGATCTTCGCGGGCTTTGCCGGAGACCGGGAGGTTCGCGGCATCGTCCTTCGGGGAGCGGGCAAGGATTTCTCGGTCGGTGCCGACATTTCCGAATTCGAAGAGATCAGGGACGACAGGCATCAAAGCGCCGCCTACGAGGTTGCTGTCGACGCCTGCTCGGGTGCGATTGCGGTGCTCGGAAAGCCGGTGGTGGCCGCGATCTCCGGCTATTGTCTCGGCGGCGGCTGCCATCTCGCGTTGGCGTGCGATTTCCGCTTCGGCGATCGAACCGCGACGTTCGGCATCCCCGCAGCCAGGCTTTCGATCGTCTACGGCCTGCATAGCGTGCAACGCCTGCTGGCCCTGACGGGAATTTCGAACGCAAAGCGGATCCTCTACTCAGCGGACCGCTACCCAGCGGAGCAGGCGCTGTCGATGGGATTGATCGACGAACTGCACGAAGACGCAGGCCTCGCGGCGGAGGGCTTTCTGCAGCGGTTGGCGGCCAATGCGCCGCTGTCGATCGCCGGCGCGAAGTACATGCTGAACCGGCTTTCGATGGGCGCCGGCGCGCTCGATCCGGCCGCGGCGCAGCGGCTCATCGACGAAGCCGCCGACAGCGAGGACTTCAAGGAAGGCCGCCGTGCGTTCGCGGAGAAGCGGTCGCCGCGGTTCCGCGGCGCGTAGGTCCGGAAGGGAAACAGCTTTGGAGGGCACCCAATGAAGCCTGCCCAATTCGACTACGTCGTGCCGTCGACGGTGGAAGCCGCCGTCGAAGCGCTCGTTGCCGCGAACGGCGAAGGCAAGGTGCTGGCCGGCGGTCAAAGCCTGATGCCGCTGTTGAACTTCCGGATGGCGCGTCCGACCGTGCTCGTCGACCTGAATCGCATCGAGGGATTGTCCTACATTGAGGACCGCGGCGACCGCATCGCCATCGGCGCGCTGACGCGCCATCGCGAGCTGGAACATTCACCGTTGATCGCCGCGAAGCTGCCGGTGATTGCGGCGGCGATGCGTCACGTCGCGCATCTTGCGATCCGCAACCGCGGCACAATCGGTGGCAGTCTGTCCCATGCGGATCCCGCTGCCGAACTCCCGATGCTCGCGACATTCTACGACGCCGAGATCCTGGTCCAGGGGCCTTCAGGCCGCCGGAGGATCACCCCAAAGGAATTCTTCGTCGACGCCCTGACGAACTGTCTTGAGCCGGAAGAGATCGTGGTGGAGGTCGCGTTTCCGATCCTGAAGCAGGACGGTTGGGCGTTCGAGGAGGTCGCGCGCCGGTTCGGCGATTTTGCGCTCGCCAGCATCGCCGTCTCCGTGCTCCGCGGCCCGTCCGGATTGGCGGCGGCGCGCGTCGCGGTGATGGGCGTGGCCGATACGCCGCGGCGGCTGAAAGAGGCGGAGGAGGAACTCATCGCGTTGGAGCTCGACGACCGGATGCCCGATCGCTTCTCCGAGATCGTCGTCTCCCAGGTCTCGCCGAACGACGACCTCCATGCATCGGCCGACTACCGCAGGCATCTGCTCGCACAACTGGCGAAACGGGCGTTGCAGACGGCGTTGGCGATGAGGGGCTGATCGGATGACAAGCAGCGTATCGGTGACCGTGAACGGCGAGAGCTACGACGTCTCGGATGTCGAGCCGCGCATGCTGCTTTCCGATTTCTTGCGTGACCGGCTTGGCCTGACCGGAACGCATGTCGGATGCGAGCACGGCGTGTGCGGTGCCTGCACGGTTCTAGTGAACGGCGACAGCGCGCGATCCTGCCTCATGTTGGCCGTCCAGGCCAACGGCGCGGAGATCGTTACGGTCGAAGGGCTCGGATCGCCGGAAGAGCTCAATGAGCTGCAGGCTCAGTTCCGCGAGCACCACGGGCTGCAGTGCGGCTTCTGTACGCCGGGTATGCTGATGACCGGCGAAGACCTGCTCCGGAAGTATCCGCTCCTAACCGACGAGGATATCCGGGAGGGGCTCTCGGGCAATCTCTGCCGTTGCACCGGATATCAGAACATCGTCGCGGCGATCCGAAGCGCCGCCGCCAAGCGCACGGAGAAGGCGTCATGAAGCTGAACTTCCTCGCCGCGGGGCGCCTCCGTATGAAGAAGAGCATCTACGTGCCGGACGCCGACCGCAGCGAAACCATCGATCTTCCCGTCAGCAGCGCGTTGATCCGGCACAAGCAGGGCAACGTGCTGTTCGATACCGGCTGTCATCCGTCCGTGGTCGACGATGCCGAGGGCCGGTGGGGACCGCTTGCCAAAGTCATGAAGCCAACGATGAACGCAAGCGAGACCTTGCTGCCGAGTCTCGCATGCAGCGGCCTCGAACCCGGCGACATCGATATCGTCGTGAATTCGCACTTTCACCCCGACCATTGCGGCTGCAACCAGTTCTTCAAGAAGGCGACGATCCTGGCCCACGCCAAAGAGATCGAAGCCGCTAACGCGCCGCGTGCCGAGGCGGTCGGCTATCTCAGGGACGACTGGGACTACGGACAGCCGATCGAGCCCGTAAGCGGAGAGAAGGATTTGTTCGGCGACTCCAGCGTCGTGCTGGTGCCGTTGCCGGGCCACACGCCGGGGATGCTCGGTGCGCTCGTCAGCCTCGACCGCGACGGCTGGTTTCTACTGGCGTCCGACGCGGTCAGTCTGCGGCAGAATCTCGATGCAGACGAAGCTCCGCGAAATACCTGGAACGTCGAGCAGCAGTTGAAGACCTTCCAGGAGATCCGGCGAATCGAGAAGAGCGGAGCCACGATCATCTGTGGCCATGACGACGCGCAGTGGCGGACCTTGCGCAAGGGATCCGAAGGCTATGAATAGCGATCGGCGCGCAGGTCCCTCCGACGTCCTGAGGCCGCGGAACGTCGGTGCGCCGATCAAGCGCACCGAAGACCCGCGTCTTCTGACCGGGAACGGCGAATACACGTCGGACCGGAAGCCGGACCGGCCGCTTCATCTGGCGTTCCTTCGCAGCGGTCAGCCGCACGCGCTTATCGTCCGCATCGATAGTGCGGCGGCACAGGCTGCGCCGGGCGTGGTCGCTGTGCTCACAGCGGAGGACATTGCCGGCGATTTCAAGCCGGTGATCCCGTTCTCGCGGATGCCGAACTACTACGCGACGCCGATCGTGCCACTTGCTTCCGGGAAGGTCCGCTATGTCGGGGAGGCCGTCGTCGCGGTCGTTGCGACATCGCGGTACCTGGCCGAGGACGCGCTCGAATTGATCGACGTCGAGTACGAACCGCTCGATGCGATCTCTCGGGCTGAATCAGCCATCGCTGATGGTGCGCCGCTGCTGCACGAAGCCGCCGGCACCAATGTGCTGATCGCCCGCGAATTCAAGAAGGGCGATGTTGCAGCCGATCTGAAGGCCGCCGCTGTCAAGGTTGGCGGCCGTTTCGAGATGACGCGCAAGGCGCCGCTGGCGATGGAGCCGCGAAGCTACGCCGCGGAGTACGACAAGCGCCGTGATGCCATCACGCTCTACACGTCGTCGAACATCCCCGGCATCGTTCGCGACGCGATCTCGGAATCGCTGGACCTGCCGGGGCATCGCCTGCGGGTGGTCGCACCTGATGT
Source organism: Bradyrhizobium sp. 27S5 (assembly GCF_037217225.1). Lineage (NCBI taxonomy): Bacteria > Pseudomonadati > Pseudomonadota > Alphaproteobacteria > Hyphomicrobiales > Nitrobacteraceae > Bradyrhizobium > Bradyrhizobium sp. 27S5. Next base: position 8,463,860 of record NZ_CP147714.1, on the reverse strand, counting down.
TGGCGGGAGCTTCGGGTCGAAGGGATCGCTCTATCCCGAGGAACTCCTGATCTGCATTGCGGCGCGCAGGCTTCGTCGGTCGGTCAAGTGGACGGCGGACAGGCTCGAGGACGTCAGCAGCAGCAGCCAGGCGTTCGCCGAAATCGTCGATGCGCAGATGGGGTTCGACGCGGATGGCATCGCGACCTCGCTGCAGGCGGACGTGATCGGGGACGTCGGCGCATTCTCGATCTATCCATGGACCTGTGGTCTGGAACCCGTTCAGGTCGTGAGTTTCCTTCCGGGGCCCTACAAGATCGGATCCTACAGGGGCACCGTGCGCGGCGTTGCGACCTGCAAGCCGCCGACCGGCCCTTACCGCGGCGTCGGCCGCCCGATCTCGACCTTCGTCGCCGAACGGCTGATGGACCTCGGAGCGGCGGCGCTCGGCATTGATCCGCTCGAAATCAGGCGCCGGAATCTGGTCCGGGCAGAGGAGTTTCCGTACCGGATCGCGTCCGGAATTATCTGGGACAAGACCGGCTTCATCGAATGTCTGGAAGCCGCTGCGGAGGCGGCCGGCTATGATCAGCTTCGCAAGGAACAGGCCGACGCGCGCAAGCAAGGGCGCCTGTTCGGCATCGGTATCGCTTCCTACGCCGAGTTGACGGGCATCGGGTCGAGGATCGCGGTGGCGCCGGGCATGCCGATCAACACCGGCTCCGAAACGGCAAAGATCACGATCGACTCAACCGGAGCCATTACCGCGGCATTTGGCGTCGCCTCGCATGGCCAAGGCCTCGAGACCACGTTGGCCCAGATCGTCGCCGACGATCTCGGAGCCCGGTTCGAGGACGTCCGCGTCATCCAGGGCGACAGCGACGAGGTGCCGATGTCGACCGGGACCTACGCAAGCCGCAGCGCGGTGCTCGGGGGCGGTGCCGCGAAGCATGCCTCCAGGATACTTCAGGAGAAGATCAAGCGGGTGGCCTCGTATCTTCTCGAAGCCAACGCTGACGACATCGAGGTGAGCGAAGGCAAAGCCGTTGTGCTCGGCACCGACCGCACCGTGACGTTCAAGCAGATCGCCAAGGCGGTCTATTCCGACATGAAGACGCTGCCGGTCGATGCACGTGAGGAATTGAGCGCCACCTACACCTACGATCCGATCAACGGGACGACCGCGGCCGCCACGCACATCGCCGTGGTCGAGGTCGATCCGGTGACATGCTTCGTGCGAATCCTCAAATTCGTCGTCGCCGAAGACTGCGGTCGCCTCATCAACCCGATGATCGTCGATGGTCAGGTGCATGGTGGCGTCGCGCAGGGCATCGGCGCCGCGTTGCTCGAGGAGCTGATCTATGACGAAGACGGCCAGCTCCTGACTGCGAGCCTCGTCGACTACATGATCCCTTCCGCGCCGGACATACCGTTCATGGACGTCGTTCATGTCGAGAGCGAATCCGCCGCGGCGGGCGGCTTCCGGGGCATGGGCGAGGGCGGCACGATCGGCGCGCCGGCGGCGATCGCCAACGCGATCGCCGATGCGCTGTCGCCGCTCGGTGTCGGTGTCGCGATCCTTCCGATGACGCCGGAGCGCATTTTCAAACTGATGGAACAAGCCAAGCTCAAATCGAGAGGAAAAGCAGATGAGTGACTTGAAAGGACGCGTTGCCCTGGTGACTGGAGGCGGACGGGATGTCGGCGCAGCCATCTCCCTGATGCTGGCAGAACGCGGCGCGAGCGTCGCCGTCAACTATCACAGTTCGAAGGCGGATGCCGAAGCGGTGGTCGCCGAGATCGGGAAGGCCGGCGGCAAGGCGAAGGCCTACCAGGCCGACATCGCGGACGCCGACATCGTCAAGAAGATGATCGCGGACATCAAGAGCGATTTCGGCGGATTGGACATCCTGGTCAACAACGCCGGCCTGGTGTTCCGCAAACGGTTCAGCGAGAGCACGCCGGAGGATTGGAAGAAGCAGATCGACACCTGCCTCTATGGCGCGCTGAATTGTTCCCACAGCGCAGGCCCTCTGCTCGAGGCGTCGGGCCACGGACGGATCATCTCGATCATGGGCGACTCTTCCAGGGTCGGCGAATCCGGCTTGGCGCTTGGTGCCGCGGCGCGCGCCGGCACGATCGCGCTGATGAAGTCGCTGGCGCGCGAATGGGGCCGTTCGGGCGTGACCGCCAACTCGATTTCGCTCGGCCTGATCGAAACCGCGCACGACAAGACCTGGGTCGATGCGAACCGCGAGAAGCTGGTCAAGGCTTACGCGATCCGTCGTCTGGGACTGCCCTCCGACGTCGCGCCGCTGGTCACCCTGCTCGCCTCCGATGCCGGAAGCTGGATCACCGGGCAGGTGATCAGCGTCAACGGCGGATACAGTATGGTCTAGGGAGGGAGGCATGCTTCACGTCGATCTGATCGCGCCGATTGCGACGCTTCTCGAGCGTCACGCGCAACAACGCCCGGGCCAAATAGCGTACTGGGATTCGTCGCGGTCCGTCACCTACGCGGCTCTCGCCAGGCGGACCGCGTCGATCGCGGCCAACCTGACGAAGGCCGGTCTGCGCGACGGCGACAGGATCGCGATCTACCTGCCGAACGGCGTCGATTGGATCGAAGCATGCTTCGCCGCCTTGCGTGCCGGCGCGGTCGTTGTCCCCATCAGCTACGACGCGGCGGAGGGGGAGATCAGCTATCGGCTGATCGACGCTGGATGCGGCTTCATCGTCACAACACCTGCCAGAAAGGAAACGATTCACAAGGTCTGCCGCGATTCCTCCATCGCGCCGGATGTGATCTTCGCGGGGGCGGATGCCGAAACGGAAAGCGTTTCGTTGGCTCGCCTTGCGACTGACGATGCCGCAGCGCCCTCCGATCCCAATGACATCGATCGTTCGTCGTTCATCATCTACGCGTCGGGGACGACTGGACGGGCAAAGGGCGTGCTGCTGTCGCTACGCAGCATGCTTTGGATCGCTGCGTCGTGCTGGACACCGATTGCGGAACTGAACGAGAAGGACATCGTGCTGTCGCCGTTGCCGCTGTTCCACTCCTACGGCCTCAATCTGTCCGTGCTCGGCGTGCTCGCCGTGGGCGCGAGCGAGCACATCATGGAGAAGTTTTCGCCTCAGCAGGCGCTCGACCTGCTGCAGACGGGAAAGTATTCGGTGCTGCCGGGCGTGCCGACGATGTTCCATTATCTCTTGTTGCGTGCCCAGGAGAGCGGTGTCGAGCGCCTCGGCGCGGTCCGGCTCTGCATCTCGGCCGGCGCCATCATGCCGGCGACCCTCAACCGCGGATTCGAGGATCGCTTCAAGACGCGGCTGCTCGACGGATACGGCATCACCGAGACCGCCACCATGGTGACGATGAACTGGCTGCACGGCGCGCGACCGATGGGATCGTGCGGGCTGCCGGTGCCCGGGCTCGCCGTACGTATCGTCGATCCGTCGTCCGCCGAGGACGTCCCGTTCGGCGAGGAGGGCGAGTTGATCGTCCGCGGACCGAACCTGATGCAGGGCTATCACAACAAGCCGGCGGAGACTGCGTCTGCGCTGCGCAAGGGCTGGTATCACACCGGTGATCTCGCGAAGTCGGACCCGGCGGGCTATCTGACGATCACTGGCCGGATCAAGGAGCTGATCATCCGTGGCGGTCAGAACATCGCGCCCGCCGAGATTGAGGAGGTCGTCGTCCGGCATCCCCAGGTCAAGGACTGTGCCGTGGTCGGCGTGAAGCATGCGACGCTGGGAGAGGTGCCCTGCCTCTTCGTCGTTGCGAAGGACAACGAACTCGATGTGGTTGCGCTGCTGGATCATTGCAGGGCGCATCTGTCGGCCTACAAGATTCCCGAGGCGACCCATCTCGTCGGCGAAATTCCAAGGACCGGCTCCGGGAAGATCATGCGCTTCAAGCTGGTCGAAACGTTGAGCCAGGCGTGAACGGAGGGACGCCGTTCAGTCCACCGATCGCGGCCCCAAAGCGCCGAACGATTTGGGATCGTAGGTCAGCCGGTAGCGCATATCCGCGGCGACGATCGGCCGTTTGCAGCGGTCGCAATCCACCGAAGCGTTGAAGTCGTGTCCGCATTTGAGATGGGTGAGCAGCAGCGGGGGCTTGCCTTTGGAAAGCCAGCGGTCGCCCCATCGCAGCATCGCGATGAAGGGGCCATAGAGATCCAGGCCCATCTCGGTCAGAAGATATTCGTAGCGGTCGGGGGAGCTCTGGTATTGCCGGCGGTAGAAGACGCCGTTGGCAACCAGGCGGTTGAGCCGATCGGTCAGGATGTTCGGCGCGATCGCGAGCTCGGTCAGGATCTTGTCGTAGCGGCGGTTACCGAAGAATCCTTCGCGAACGACCATGAAGCTCCACTTGTCGCCGATGATCTCTAGGGCGCGCGAGACCGAACTCGGGCGCCCGAGCATGAACCGGCTCCCGTCGGAAGCCCGCCTGGTGTTGCGGCCCGGCTTGGCAGGGCGTCGTCCGGCGCCGGGGCCGTCCCGGTACGTCGCATCGCGCGCGCCGACGCTTTCGCCGCAATGGGAGCACGTGACGATGGGGTGGCTGTCGCAACCGCAATTGGTGTGGATCAGCGTCAGCGGAGGGGGCTTGCCCTTGGATAGCCAACGATCGCCGAACTGCATGAGGGCGATGAAGCTCGGATAGAGATCGAACCCCATCTTGGTCAGCCGGTATTCCTTGCGTTGCGAGGAGCCGGGCGCGACCTGGCGGAAGATGGCGAGCTGGGTGAGCTTCCTCAGCCGGTCGGTGAGCGTGGCCCGCGGGATGCCGAGCGCCGAGCGGAACGCTTCAAACGTCTGCGTTCCGAAGAATGCTTCGCGGATGATCAGGAATGCCCAGGCATCGGAGACGATGTCCAGCGTGCGCGCGACCGAACAATTGCGTTCGGTTCGACCGGCGGCCGTCCGGTCCGCAGTCGCCGGTGACCTCGGTTTGGCCGAGGCTTTGGTGCTCTGAATCTTGGCGGCGGCGGGCATTCCGGAAAGTCCATCCATGCAGCCACCGCGAGTGCGGCGGCCCCGAAAGTAGCGCACCTCTAGCACATCGGCGCGATTGACTCGCCCGAAAAATCAGTCTAGTTATGCATGTAATGTAAGTCTAGTTATGCTAGTTAAAGAAATATAGAAATCGGCGGCATGAGACCCCGGGGAGGAACGTCATGAACCTGAAAATAGCGAGCGTCCTGGTCGCATCCGTTGCGACGCTGGTGGTCATCAATGGCGGCGCCGTCGCCCAGACCGCGGCGATTTCGGACGGCGGCGTGAAAATCGGTGTGCTGACGGATATGTCCGGACAGTTCTCGCACGAATCCGGCGAAGGAGCCGTTACGGCGATCAAGATGGCCGTCGAGGATTTCGGCGGCAAGGTTCTCGGCAAGCCGATCGAGGTCGTCGTCGCCGACCACCAGAACAAGCCCGACACCGCATCCGCGCTGGCGCGCAAATGGTTCGACGTCGATCACGTCGACATGATCGGCAACCTCATCAATTCCTCGATCGCGCTCACGGTCTCCGGACTGGCGAAGGAGAAGAACCGGATCGCCATCATCAACGGCTCCGGATCATCCCGGTTGACCGGGGATGCGTGCACGCCGAATAGCGTCCACTATGCGTACGATACCTACGCTCTCGCGCGCGGCACGGGCACAGCGCTCGCCAAAGAGGGCAAGAAGTCGTGGTACTTCCTGACCGCCGACTACGCATTCGGGCACGCGCTCGAAGCCGATACCTCGGCGGTCGTGAAGGCGATGGGCGGCGAAGTCGTCGGGGCGACCCGCTATCCGCCCGAGACGTTCGACCAGTCCTCTTTCCTGCTCCAGGCGCAGTCGTCGAAAGCACAGGTCGTTGCGCTGGCCGGCTCCGGCAACGTGCTGGTGAACTCGATCAAGTCGGCCCAGGAGTTCGGGATCCAGCACGGCGGACAGTCGCTCGCGGGGCTGCTCGTCTGGATCACCGACGTCAAGAGTCTGGGCCTCAGCGCGGCGCAGGGGCTGGTGCTGACAAACGCCTTCTACTGGGACCGCGACGACGAGACGCGGGCGTGGTCGAAGCGGTTCTTCGAGCGCATGAAGCGGCCGCCGCATATGGGCGACGCCGGCGACTATTCGTCCACCATGCACTATCTGCGGGCCGTCCAGGCCGCGGGCACCGACGATGCGCAGGCCGTCATGAGCAAGATGCGCGAGCTGCGGATCAACGATTTCTTCGCCAGGAACGGCAGGATCCGGGAGGACGGCCGCATGGTCCACGACATGTACGTCTACGAGGTCAAGAAGCCGTCGGAGTCGAAGGGCGATTGGGATTTCTACAAGCTTCGCGAAGTTATTCCCGGCGATCAGGCGTTTCGTCCGCTCAAGGACAGCGCATGCCCGCTGGTGAAGAAAGGTTGACACAGATCGATAACAGGGGCCGCGATGCCGTTGCGTTGCGGCCCCGCACCGATGAGGCATCGTGATGGATCAGGACGTCGTCGCCGGCGGCTCGGCTCAGTTCTGCAATCCGATCCGGTCCGGCTCCGAATATATCGAGAGCCTGAGAGGGCGGAAGCTGAAGGTCTATCTGATGGGTGAGGCGGTCGAGGAGCCGGTCGACCATCCGATCATCAGGCCGTCGATCAACGCGGTCGCGAGGACCTACGACCTCGCCAACGAGGATCCCGAACTGGCGTCCGCTATCTCGCCTCTGACCGGGGACCGCGTGAACCGCTTCCTCCACATCTCTGCGAGCCCCGGCGATCTCGTCATGCAGAACAAGATGCAGCGTCGTCTCGGGCAACTGACGGGTACGTGCTTCCAGCGCTGCGTCGGCATGGATGCGCTCAATTCGCTGCATTCGGTGACATACGATCTGGATGGGAAGCACAGCACCGGCTATCACGCGCGGTTCAAGCAGTTCCTCGCGCGCGTGCAGCGCGCGAACCTGGTCATCGGCGGCGCGATGACGGATGTGAAGGGCGATCGCGGGCGATCGCCCTCGCAGCAGGCTGATCCGGATCTCTTCCTTCACGTCGTGCGCCGCACGTCGGAAGGCGTCTATGTCAGCGGCGCGAAGGCGCATCAGACGGGCTGCCTGAATTCGCATTGGCTGATCGTGATGCCGACGATGCGGCTGGAGGCTGCCGACAAAGACTACGCGATCGCCGGCGCCATCCCGGTGGACGCCGACGGCATCACCTACATCTATGGCCGGCAATCCTGTGATACGCGCAGCGCCGAGGAGGGCGACATCGACGCCGGCAACGCGCGGTTCTCCGGCCAGGAAGCGATAATCGTCTTCGAGGAGGTGTTCATTCCGAATGAACTCGTCTTCCTCGACGGGGAGTTCGAGTTTGCCTCCACGCTGGTCGAACGCTTCACCTGCTACCATCGCCGCAGCTACGTGTGCAAAACGGGCGTGGGCGACGTGCTGATCGGCGCGGCCGCCGCGGTCGCGGATTACAACGGTGTCGAGCACGTCTCGCATGTACGCGACAAGCTCGTCGAGATGACCCATCTCAACGAGACGATCTATGGGACCGGTGTCGCCGCGAGCCATCAGGGGATCGCGATGAAGTCCGGGGCGTATCTTCCGGACGAGATGCTGGCGAATGTGTGCAAACACCACGTCACGCGTTTTCCCTACGAGATCGGCCGCCTGGCGCAGGATCTTGCCGGCGGATTGATGGTCACCCTTCCTTCTGAGCGCGAGCTAAGGCACGAAACGGTCGGCCCCCTGATCGAAAAATATCTCAAGGGACGTCCGGAGGTCTCGACCGAGGACAGGATCCGGGTCCTGCGCCTGGTGGAAAATATGACGCTCGGCAGGAACGCCGTGGGATATCTCACCGAGTCCATGCACGGCGCGGGATCACCTCAGGCGCAGCGGATCCAGATCGCCCGTTCGATGCAGATCGAGTTCAAGAAGACGTTGGCGAAGACTTTGGCCGGCGTCGCCGACGCCTCGCGCGCGCAGATATCGAACGACCTGTCCACCTACATGGCGCGGGTGTTCGCGCCGGTTCGCAATTGATGCTCGCTATGCATTCCCGAAAGCCCGGAGACGTTCCATGGCGATGACGATGACTGGAGAGATTCAACTTTCGGCGCCTCGGGAGGCGGTTTGGGAAAAGCTGAATGACCCCGACATCCTGAAGGCCTGCATCCCGGGGTGCGAGGAATTGGAGAAAACCGACGAGGGGGGCTTTCGCGCCGTCGCCCGGATGAAGGTTGGTCCCGTGTCGGCTCGATTTCGCGGGAAAGTCACCTTGAGCGATCTCGATCCTCCCAACGGCTACAAGATTTCAGGGGAAGGCGAGGGCGGTGTGGCGGGCTTCGCGAAGGGGGCGCCAAGGTCGATCTCGTCGAACGCGAGGGAGGCACGCTTTTGAGCTATCACGTCGATGCCCAGATCGGCGGCAAGCTCGCGCAGCTGGGGCAGCGGCTCATCAACGGCACGGCCAAGAAGATGGCGGACGAATTCTTCGCCAATTTCGCGCGGGCTCTCTAGAGTACTTTCGGTTCTGATTGAATCAGAACCGAAGCCCTAGCTTCTTGTTTTGACGCGTTTTCTTTGCGCGAACCGGCGTCCACTTCGCTCGAAAACACTCTGGTGCTAGAATCCATCGTGCGGCTTGGCGCCCTCGATGCCACCAACGAAGCAATTCGCGGGAGCTAGCAGGATCGGCCTGAGGGCTCCCGCTGTTTCTTTGAAGGGTGCCCCGGCAGTTTGGGGCACCGATTTGTGTCACCCTGCCGAAGCGCTGTCGGTTGGAACCGCAAGCGATGCTTGAAACAGGACAGCAAGCAGCTGTGCGGGCTTCACGTCACGGAAGGCGGGCAGAAGGTTCGAATCCATCGGCAGGATGAAGTCTTTTTGGCTGTCCTGATATCGGATCCACAATCCGGCAAAGTAAATTGCCGGCGCAAGCAGCAGCATTGGCTCGCAAGAGTTGCCATCGTCGATGCTGGACGAGATCGCTTCGCGGACCGAGGGTGTCTGAAGCGCTTTGAGAGAGCTGGTGACGTATGGCCCCTCGTTCAATTCGGCCAGGCGGTAACCTCCGTGATCTGTCAACACAGCATGAGCCGCAGCAATCGGCTCGAGAGCGTCGTTCCTGTCATAGATGAGAAACCGCCAACCGAGGATAGTCACTACGGAATCGAGCGCGGGCAACTCAATTGACGCGGGAGCCTTGGCGCCGTTGTTGGGCCGGATCAGACGACGCAACGTGTTCAATCGCAGCAGTGCAATGCGATGCGGTGCGCAAAGCTGGAGGCCTTCGGGATGGTCGCTGTGCGCGAAGCTTAACTTGGGCGTCGCAAAGCCCCGCGTGGATGCTCGCTTGATCATGCCGGCAAGGACGGCGTTGCGGGCCCCATCTGAAAGATCAGCTGCTGAGATCGGCATGCGCTGTCCCCTTGGTGTAGTATGTGTCCGTCCAGGTGCCGCAGTTGATGTAACCGCGCGGGAATTCCTCGGCGTCGATGTCCGAGAGGCCCCACCAGGGGTCCGCGATCGCCAGGCCGCGGTCATCTTGCTGCTGCGCACCGGGCGCGGATTCACCGGTGTAGCCTTTGATCGTGACAAGGTGGGCCCCGCCGCCATTCCAGACGATGCGCATGCATAGCGGGCGGGTGCCGCCGATCTCTTCCTGGGTCTCTTGAAAGGACGCGGGTCGGCGCGCCGTCCATTTGCTGAAATGGCCAACGCGGAACAGCGACGACATCAGGTAGCCGTAGACATTACATGTCTCCTTGCCGCCCACGCAGCAATCATCCCGGCCGAGTTGCCCGTTCGCGATGTCGCATTGGGTTACTGTGCTGGAGGGCCGATAAAAATGGGCGACGCTGGCCGCGACCGCGGCCCAGCACCAGTTTGACTTTTCCTGCTGCAGGTTCTTGAAGTCGAGCAGCCGCCATCTCGATTGCGTGAGCGGAGGCAATTCAATCGGGACGCAGGTTGCGTTCACGAGAGAAACGGTTTCGTCTGCTGTTGAGGTCACGATCGTTCCTCCGGTTTCGCTGTGGAGGTCGGATATCCGGAAGGCAGGGCCAGCGTCCCGGCCCCGCCAGGCTCGCGTTTGGCCTCGATCAATGTCGTCTTGAATGTCGGACAAGTTTTAAGGATATCGAACGCCTGGCGTGCAATGTCCCTCCCCGCAGCCGTGTCGCTCGGATAATGGACGCCCGCCACCTCGCGATTGCGGCCAATGCGATCGGCCAATGCAACGAGTGCCCTTTTGGTATGCTGAGGATCGATCTCCGCAAGCGACAGCGCGATCAGGTGGCTTTCGAGCGAATGCGCGCTCGGAAACGAGGCGTGCCCCGGCGAATTGATCAACGGAACGAGAGCAGGACAGATCTGTTGCGGTCGAGCCCGATTGAATTTGAGCTTGAAGTGAATCGCGACCATTTGAGCGACCCGGATCGCCATCTCAATGATCTTGAGCGTGTTGGGATGTGACCACGCTGACATCATCAAGACCTCGGCAAAATAGCCGCGGAGTCTCGCATTTTGATCGAGAATTTCCCCGATCAGGCGCGGGCGCTCGTCGCGAGCCATGGCGGCCAGCTGATCAATTTCGACAACAATTCTTGCATGATCCGTTGGCGGACCATCGTGCTGAATATAGCGGCGCCAATTGGTCTCGCCGAACTCCGCCAGGGCGATCACGCCAAAGAGGTCGGGTTGCCACCCCGACCAAGGGAAAACCGCATTGAAATTGAATTCCGACTCACGGATTTCACCGCCCAGCGGATCGAAGATCAGGAAAGGTGCGCCCTGCGGCGGTGGCGAACCAACATAGGCTCCGCCTGCACCATAGCTCTGACCGCCACCACCGCCGCCACCGCCATCCCCGCCGCCGTCGCCGCCACCGTCCCCGCCGCCATCACGCAAATGAAATTGCATTGCAACCTCCCAGCTCCAATGATCATTTTGTCAAATCGGGTCACTCCAATTCACGCAGGAAGTCCTGCGGCTTCCAGTCTTTGCACGTAAAGTGAGGCCTGCTCCGCCTTGAAAGGGCAACGCGGCGCATAGTGAGATACAGTGAACTGCGGCAAGACCAACCGATGATGCTTCGCCATCAGCGAGGCGTCCTCATCCCGGCCGACGGCCACCAGGCTTGCCGCCGCGATCCTGATCGCGTTTCCATACCGTGGATTGAGGCTGAGTGCCTTTCGCGACCAGCGAATGGCTTCCTCATAGGTGCCGTTCAAATAATGATTTTGGCAGAGTCGTGAATAATTGACGAAGGCTTGTTGATCCAGCGGGGACAGCCGAATGGCCCGTTCGGCCCGCTCAATTCCCGACGCTGCCTGGCCGATGAAGCCGTATGTTGCGCTGCTGAACATCCATGCCCAGGGATTGTTTGGCGACGCCGCAAGCGCACGATCAAAGCAGTCCAAAGCCGTGTCATAGTCAAAATGGAATGCACTCCGCGCGTGCCCTTGCAGTGAAAGAGCAAGTGCGTCGGATGGATCGCGTTCGATGGCGCAGTTCGAGAGCCGAATGATCTCGGCGACTTCGGCGTCGGGATCGGTCGATCGGCCCTCGGCAATGTTCAGCATATGCCAACGCGCAGAAAATGCATATGGTGCCGCATAGCCGTCGTCCTCCTCGCGCGCCCGCTCCAACAGGGTCCGAGCCCGCGAAAAGCTCGCGAAGTCCAGCTTGTAGAGGAGGTCAAGGGCGCGCAGAAAATAATCGTACGAGTTCAGATTGTGAGGACGCTTCCGCATCGCGCGTTTGACTTCGGCCTGTTGCACATGCGCCGAGATGCGACCCACGATCATGAGGGCGATTTCGTCCTGCACCCCGAAGATCTGCTCGATATCCGTCTCGTATTTTTCCGCCCATATGACCGATGCCGTCGATAAGTCCCCGAGCTCGACAGAGAGCCGAATTCGACCGCCGGCGCGCCGGATCTTGCCACTGAGAAAATATCGCACGCCAAGCCGTTCGCCGGCCACCGTTCCGTGATCGACGGCGCGGCGATCGATCATCATGGTCGATCCGCGAGCAACAACCAGAAGATGACGAATATTGCTGAGCGTTGCGATGATATCGTCGACGAATCCCTCAGCGAAATAATTGTCGTCGGCGTCGTCTGAAAGACTGACGAATGGCAGGACCGCGATCGAGGGCAGTCTTGCGCGTTTCGAAGGCGAGCCCGCGAACCCGACTGCCGCACCGCGATCCACCCCCGGCAATCGTAACGAGAACGCGGTGACGGCCCGCGTCAAATTCTTCAGCCGAAGGTCGCCAAGACTGTCGAATTTCAGTTCTCCGACGCCATCAAGATTATCGAGCATGGCCGACGACACCACGATTCCGCCCGCCGGCGCAGCCGTCTGAAGGCGCGCGGCGATATTGACGGCGCTTCCGTAGACGTCATCGAGATCGAATATGACGGGCTCCCAATGAAGACCAATTCGAAATGCGATGCGACGCTCGGGAGAATGCTGGCTTTCCCGAACCGGGATTTCCTGCTGCAACTCGGTCGCGCACTCCAGCGCATCCAACGGGCTCTCGAATACCGCGAGAAACCCGTCACCGGTATTCTTTACGATTTCACCGCGATGGGAGACGATGGTCGGATCGGTGATTTCGACACGTAGAGTCCGAAGGTGTTGATGGGTTTCGAACTCGGCCGCTTCCATCAGCCGGGTATAACCAACCACATCAGCCGCAAGGACAGCGCGATAAGCCCGCTCAAAGGGAGGCGTCACTTGAGGGGACAAGACAGGGTCAGTCTGCACTGCCATGCTCGATACACCGGCGCGTTGTGACCTTCTCTGTACTCTAGCATGAGGAAACGACGCTGTCGCCACCGGGTTGGGAGTCATCGGTGGGCGAGAACCGCCACAAAGGGGCTGGCAGAGGCCTGCTATGCGGGAATCAGGTGCAGATGACGGCCAGCAGTCGGTGCCGACATATCTCCTCCACGGATGGAAAGGACCAAGCGATAGCCCGACAGGGTGGCGGCGCAGCCAGCCCGGTCGCATTTCGATAAGAGCTATCACCGGGTTGAGAATTCCTACTTTGCGCTATGCAAATCGAGCCAGCTCGCGCAAGTGCCCGTCGATCACAGCGTCGACCTCGTCCGGGTGATCCACCTGGGGCAGATGCCCGGCGCCGGGGATGATCGTCAGCCGGCAACTCAGCATCGCCGCTAGCTCGGTCATCGGCTGCACCAGCAACTGGTCGCGCGCGCCCACGATCATCGTAAGCGGCAGCCGCATCGTCTTCACACCGTCGAGATAGGCGAGGTCTTGAATCGCGCGGGCGCAGCCGATGAAGCCTTCGGGATCGGTCTCGTTGATGCAGTTCAGCAGCGCAGCTGTGATCGTCGGATGCGCCGTGAGAAAGGCGGAGCCGAACCAGCGCTCGGCGGTCGGCGCGGCCAGCGGCGCTATGCCGCGCTCGCGCACCAGCGCGATCCGGTCGTCCCATGCCGCGGCAAACGGCGGCGGCGCATCGGCGCGTGCGGCGATTGCGCACAGGCTGAGCAGGCGGTCGGGATGACGCACGCCGAGACCGAATGCCGTCATGCCGCCCTGCGAGACGCCGATCACATGAGCTTGCCGGATGCCGAAGTGATCGAGCACCGCGACCGCATCCGCCACCAGATCATCCATGGTGTAGGGGCCGCGCGGCGCTTCCGAGTGTCCGTGACCGCGGCTGTCCAGTGCGAGCACGCGATAGCCGCGCCCGGCAAGGGCGATCGCCTGCCGATGCCAGATCGCGCTGCTGGTCAGGATCGAATGGCAGAGCAGCACCGGCGCCCCGCGCTCGGGGCCGCCGGCACGGACGCTGAGCCGTCCGGCTTTGCCCTGCACATCGAGCCGGACAAAGCCCTGCCATGCGGCTGTTACGATCGGGGCCGGTTCAGTCGACAAGACCCATCTCCGCGAAGACATCCTTGGCAATGCGGAAGCTGTCGAGCCCGGCGGGCATGCCGCAATAAACCGCGATCTGCAGGAACACCTCGCGCAGCTCGGTCTTGCTCAGCCCGTTGTTGAGCGCGCCGCGGATATGTACCTTGAGCTCGTGCGGCCGATTGAGCGCCGCGATCATGCCGAGGTTGAGCAGGCTGCGGCCGCGCTTGTCGAGATCCGGGCGATTCCAGATCTCGTCCCAGCAATATTCGGTCGCGAGCTTCTGGATCGGCCAGTTGAAATCGTCGGCAGCCTTCAGCGATCGCTCGACATAGGCGTCGCCGAGCACGGTGCGGCGGGTCTTGAGGCCGCGCTCGAATTTCTCGCCGCGGGGATTTGCGTCGGTCATCGTCTTCTCCTGTTGAGCTGTGGTCAGGCCAGCGCCGGCTCGGCGAGTGGCGCGGTCCAGGCGTCGTAGCCGTAGACCCAGTCCGGATCGGTCGGGTTCTTGAGCCAGGTGTTGGTCCGCGAGCTCGACTGCACGCGCGAGGTCCTGGGCTTGCGCGTCGCCTCGAAGCGGCGGAAGGCCTCGGCGACGCCGTCGCGATCGACGCCCTTCAGGCAGCGCGACAGCACCGCCGCATCCTCGATCGCCATCGCCGCGCCCTGCGCCATGTAGGGCGTCATCGGATGGCAGGCGTCGCCGAGCAGCGTGATGTTGCCGTCGCTCCAGCGCGGCAGCGGGTCGCGGTCGACCAGCGCCCATTTGTGTACCGACGGGCAGGCCTCGAGCACATGGCGGACCTGGGGATGGAAGCCGTCGAACGCCTTGCGCAATTCGCTGACGTCGCCGGTGGCCGACCATGATTCCACGGTGAAGCCGGGCTCCGGCTGGCTGGTCACGAAGTAGACCTCGCTACGGTCAGGCTTGACGTAATAGATGACGATGTGGCGATCCGGCCCCCACCATTTGGTGCAATCGTCGATCGGATAGCCGTTGAGCAGCGCCGCCGGGAACACGGTGCGATAGGCGATGCGGCCGGTGAAGTTTGGCTCGTCGCGGCCGAACAGGCGCTCCTTGACGAAGGAATGCACGCCGTCTGCGGCCACCACGGCGTCGACCGTCGTGGTGTGACCGTTGGCGAAGGTCAGCGCCACCGAGCGGTCGGCGCGCTGTTCGATCGCGGTCAGCTTGTGGTCGAGACGGATCAGGTGGTCAGGCACGGCGCTGGCGAGCGCCGCATGCAGGTCGCCGCGATGCCCGAGCAGATAGGGTGCGTCATAGCGCTCCTCGGCGACGGGACCGAACACCATGTCGAAGCGCACCGCGCCGGTGTCGTATTCCTTGTTGTTCCAGGAGCGCGGATAGAACGCCTCGCGGCGCAGTACCGGCTCCAGGTCCCACGCCCGCATCACCTTCATGGCGTTGCAGCCGATCTGGATGCCGGCGCCGAGCCGCGTGAAGCGTTGGGCCTGTTCGTACACCGTCACATCGATCCCTGCGCGGGTCAGCGCCGCGGCGGAGGCAAGCCCGCCCATGCCGGCGCCGATCACCGCCACCGAAAGTCTGCTCATTGTTGCTCCTCGTCCCTTGCGCCGGTTGACGGCCGGCTTCCCCATCCTTGTCGGTCAAACGGGGAGGCGCCCGCAAACGAGTAATGCTGACGGAGCGTGAGGTAGGCTCACGCGGCCTGCCGTCGGCCGCGCGCCCTTCGAATCAGGCCGACTCCGGCCTGTGAGCTGAGGTCACGCTGCCTGAGCTTAACTCGTTTGCGCTTTACGCAATCGCCCGCCAACGTCCCGCCGCTGCCGCATCGGTGCGTTTGCCGATGAAGTCACTCGCGCGGCCAACATCAAGATGTCCCGAGGATCGACGCCCATGTCCACCATCACCAATGACGGCGCCACCCGTCTCGACGCCGTCGCAACGCCCTGGCATGCGCGTCTTTACGTCCAGGTGCTGATCGGCATCGCGCTGGGCGCGCTGGTCGGCTATCTCTGGCCGGATGTCGGCGCAGCGCTGAAGCCGCTCGGCGACGCGCTGATCAAGATGATCAAGATGGCGATCGCGCCGATCGTCTTCCTCACCGTCGTGCACGGCATTGCGAGCCTCGGCGATATGCGCAAGGCCGGACGGATCGGCGTGAAAGCCCTGATCTATTTCGAGATCGCAACCACCGCGGCGCTGATCCTCGGCCTGATCGTGATCAATCTGGCGCGCCCCGGCGTCGGCATGCATGTCTCGGCGGATACGCTGGATTCCCGCCTCGTTGCCTCCTACGTCACCCAGTCGCACGACCAGACGGTCGTCGGCTTCCTGATGAACATCATTCCCTCGACCGTCGGCGGCGCGTTCACCAGCGGCGACACGCTCCAGGTGCTGTTCTTCGCCGTGCTGTTCGGCATTGCCCTGCAACGCTATGGCGAAGGCGGCAAGCCGGTGCTGCAGGCGATCGAGCGGCTGTCGAAGATCCTCTTCATCCTGATCGGCATGATCATGCGGATTGCGCCGATCGGCGCGTTCGGCGCCATGGCCTTCACCATCGGCAAATACGGCGTCGGCTCGATCGTTGCATTGTCGCACTTCATGCTGGTGTTCTATCTCACCTGCCTGCTGTTCGTGATCGTCGGGCTCGGCATCGTGTCGCGCCTTGCGGGCTTCAGCATCTTCAAGCTGATCCGCTATCTCCGGGAAGAGCTGCTGCTGGTGCTCGGACTATCAGGCTCGGAATCGGTGATGCCGCGTTTCATCGACAAGATGAAAGCCGCCGGCTGCGCGGAATCCATCGTCGGCCTGGTGATCCCGACGGGCTACACCTTCAATCTCGACGGCACCTGCATCTATTTGACCATGGCCAGCGTGTTTCTCGCCCAGGCCACCGATACGCCGATGTCGCTGGTCCAGCAGATCGGTCTCGTCGTGGTCTGCCTTTTGACGTCGAAGGGCGCAGCCGCCGTGCCGGGCAGCGGCTTCATCGTGCTGGCCGCGACGTTGGGCTCGATCGGCCATGTTCCGGTGGCGAGCATCGCGCTGTTGCTCGGCATCGACCGCTTCATGTCCGAAGCGCGGGCGCTGACCAACTTCATCGGCACGGCGGTCGCGACCGTGGTGGTGTCGCGCTGGGAAGGCGACCTCGACCGCGCTCAGTTCGTCCGCGCCCTCGACAATCCGGACGCCACCACGCTATCCTCCTGAGCCTTCCGGAGACGCGACACGATCATGAGAAAGTTGCCACCGCTCAATGCGGTGCGAACATTCGAGGCGGCGGCGCGGCATGTGAGCTTCACCAAGGCCGCCGAAGAGCTGCTCGTCACCCACGGCGCCGTCAGCCGCCAGGTCGCGCTTCTCGAGGAGTGGTTCGGCGTCAAGCTGTTCCGCCGCGCGCCCTCGCAACTGACGCTGACCGCAGCCGGGCAGATCTACTATCGCGAGGTCACGGCGATCCTCGATCGGCTTGCGCTCGCCTCGATGGATATGAAGCAGTACGGCTCGCCGTCGGTGCTGCGCGTCAGCGCGCCGCCGACGTTTGCGATGCGCTGGCTGATCCGCCGCATCTCCTCGTTCCAGCGCATGCGCGCCGATGTCGAGCTACGGTTATTGACCTCGATCGGGCCGCTCAACGTCAACGACCGCTCGTTCGACGTCGCGATCCGCGGCAATGTCGGCGAGCCGGTCGGCTGGATGTCGCAGCACTTCATGACCGAGCTGATCGCGCCGGTCTGCCATGTCGATCTGCTGACGCGCGGGCGGCTCGCCACTCCCGACGACCTGCGGCACCATACCCTGATCACCTATTTGACCGAGCCCTACGACTGGCCGCGCTGGCTGGCCCAGGCCGGCGCCGAGATGAGCGCGGATCAGGAGACCTTGCGGTTCGAGCAGATGTTCTTCGCGCTGCAGGCGACGCTGGAGCGCATCGGCATCGGGCTGTTTCCGCTGTTCCTCGTGATCGACGAATTGATCGCCGGCCAGCTCTGCCTGCCGTTCGGCGGCCTCGGCTTGCGCAAGCGCGAATACCGCTCGTTCTATCTAGCCGACAATGAAAGCGCCGGCGCGATCGCCGACTTCACCGCATGGCTCGCCGATGCCGGTCGCGAGACCGAGCAATTCATGATGGACTGGGGCACGTCGAAGGGCTGGAGCTTCTAGGGACGTCTTCGGGCTGGACCGTGCGGCGATGCCGGCTCTATGACAGCACGAGGGGGAACGCACATGCCCAACATCTCTCGCCGCCCATTGCTGCAACTCGCACTCGGCGCGGCGACGCTGCCGCTTGCTTCGCCCGGCGCAGGCGCGGAAACGCTTGCGCGCCCGGTCACGATGATCGTGCCGTTCGCCGCCGGCGGGCCGACCGATGTGCTGGCGCGGATCCTCGCCGAATATATGCGCAACACGCTCGGCCATCCCGTCATCATCGAGAATGTCACGGGCGCCTCCGGCACGGTGGCGGGGCTGCGCGCGTCGCGCGCGGCGCCTGATGGCACCACGATCACGATCGGGCATTGGGGCACGCATTGCCTCAACGGCGCGATCTATCAGCTGCAATATGACGTGCGCGAGTTCGCGCCGATTGCGCTGATCGCAAGCGGGCCGCAGCTCGTGATCGGCCGGCCCGATCTGCCGGCGCAAAATCTGAAGGAGTTGATCGGCTGGCTCAAGGCCAATGGCGGCAAGGCGACATCGGGCACCGCAGGTCCGGGATCGGGCGCGCATGTTGCAGGCGTGTTCTTCCAGCAGCTCACGGAGACGAATTTCTCCTTCGTGCCGTATCGCGGCGCCGGTCCGGCGCTGAACGATTTGATGGCCGGACATATCGACATCATGTTCGATCAGGCCTCCAACTCGCTGCCGCAGGTGAAGAGCGGGACCGTGAAGGCGTTTGCGGTGACCCAGTCGTCGCGCCTCGCATCGGCGCCGGAGATTCCGACGGTCGATGAAGCCGGATTGCCGGGTCTCTATATCGCCTATTGGCACGGCATCTGGGCGCCGAACGGCACGCCCGCCGAGATCGTGTCGACGCTGTCGAAGGCGGTGATGTCAGCGCTGGCCGAACCTGCCGTCCGGCAACGCTTCGCCGAACTCGGGCAGGAGATCCCGCCGCCGGACAGGCAGACCCCCGCGGCGCTGCGCAGCCATCAGTCTGCCGAGGTCGAGAAATGGTGGCCGATCGTCAAGTCCGCCAATATCAAGGCGGAATAGCCATGCGATCCTCGTGAAGGTCGCGTGTGCGTTTCTTGATATTTCCAGCAACGCCCTTCGCATCCAGCGACGCGTTGACCCGCTTCGTCCCGTCTCCTACAGGTTGCAAACGTGAGTGGCCGAACCGGCTCGACATCTGGGGCGGGCGATGAAACTACCCGAGCGAACTGACCAGCCAACCTTCTGGTTGTATGCCGTCCCATTGGTCCTCGCGCATCTCGCGTTGGGCTTTATCCTCACCAAGGGCAGCAATGGTGGGTTGGGCGGGATCGATACCGTCGTGATCATCGCGCTCGCGGCAGTGGTTGGAGGGCGGTTCAAGGATATCGGGTGGCCGGGCTGGATCGGTCCAACATTCATGCTCGGCACGATGCTGGTGATCCCGATCCTGGTCGCGGCCTACGCGATCACGAACAAGCTTCCGCCGGATCAGTTCATGGCGTTGATGAATCCGGTCGGACTGGTGGTCGGGGTTGCAAATTTTGTGTTGCTGGTCGTTGCCGGCACGATGCCGGGCAAGGAGCCCGCTGCGGCTGCTACCGCTCCCGCCGTCGAATCGGTGCAAGCCGCGGTCGAGCCTGATCCGTCGCTAACGGCCCCCGTCGCTGCCGCCGAGCCGCGTAAGGCGGATCCAATGGTGATCGGGGCCATCGCCGTATTCGCTCTCGCGGTGGTTGGGCTGGTCGTCGTCTTGGTGCTGTTTCCGCAGCAGCACGCAAGCCAGGCCCTGTCATCCCCGCCGGCCCCTCCGGCTTCAGTGTCCGCGCCATCAACTGCCGTCAGGCCGAATCAGGTGCAAGGCTATGGCCTGACCAAGGACACCGCCGACTTCCTGCGGCAAATGTCGCAGCAGCCGCGCGGGGCAAACCAATAGCGCCACGCAACTGAGCTGCCGCCTCCGTCGGCTGTTGCGAGGAGAGTGGCTAGAGCTGGCCGTTCGCGGCGTTGCCGGTCATGGTCCGTTCGCGGGGGTTCCTCCCGTCAGCCCCTCCCAACCAAATCCGTGAAAACACCCAGCTTCGTTAACCATTGATTAACCATGCGGGCCGATTGTTAACCATTCGAAAAGACAGCCGAGTCAGGGTCGATGGACGCAACTCAACAGGTCGCACGTCAGCAGGTCCGCATGCGCGGCCGTTCCTATGTTGCGTTCGTTTTCTCGCCCGTCGTGCCGGTCGTGTCCTGGCTTGCCGAGATTGATGCGACACTGGCGAAATCGCCGGGCTTCTTCACCGGCAAGCCCATCGTGCTCGATCTGTCGGCCGTCGATCTCAGCCAGGCCGCGATCGCGCATCTGGTCGGCAGCCTGGGGGAACGCAACATCCGCATCCTCGGCATCGAGGGTGTCGACGAATCAAAGCTCGCCGCCAACATGCCGCCGCTTCTGACCGGCGGCCGGGCCTGCGCGATCACCCATGTCGAACCGAAGACGCCGCAGGTGCAGGAAAAAAACAAGGACAAGAGCAAATTGCCGTCGCTGCTGCTGGAGAGCCCGGTCCGCTCCGGCCAGTCGATCGTGTTTGCCGAGGGCGACGTCACCGTGCTCGGTTCGGTCGGTTCCGGCGCCGAGGTTGTCGCTGGCGGCTCGATCCATGTCTACGGCACGCTGCGCGGCCGCGCGATGGCGGGAATCAACGGAAATTCGGCGGCTCGAATCTTCTGCCAGAGGATAGAGGCCGAGCTGCTCGCCATCGACGGCTATTACCAGACCGCGGAAGAAATCTCTGACAGCTTACGCAACCGGCCCGCCCAGGCGTGGCTCGAGGGCGAAATGCTGCGCATCACCGCTTTGAACTGACCGACCACAAGGAGAGAGAGAAATGGCCAAGGTTTTGGTCGTGACGTCTGGGAAGGGAGGAGTCGGCAAGACGACCTCCACCGCCGCGCTTGGCGCGGCGCTCGCGCAAATGGGCCAGAACGTCGTCGTCATCGACTTCGACGTCGGCCTGCGTAACCTCGATTTGGTGATGGGCGCGGAGCGCCGGGTCGTATTCGACCTCATCAACGTGGTGCAAGGGGTTGCGAAACTGCCGCAGGCCCTGATCCGCGACAAGCGGCTGGAGAACCTCTGGCTGTTGCCGGCGTCGCAGACCCGCGACAAGGACGCCCTGACGGAAGAGGGCGTCAAGCGCGTCATCGCCGACCTCAAGACCAAGTTCGACTGGATCCTGTGCGACAGCCCGGCCGGCATCGAACGCGGCGCGACGCTCGCGATGCGCTACGCCGACGAGGCCATCATCGTCACCAATCCCGAAGTGTCGTCGGTGCGCGACTCCGACCGCATCATCGGCATGCTGGATTCCAAGACGGCCCGCGCCGAACGCGGCGAGCGGGTCGAGAAGCATCTGCTGGTCACCCGCTACGATGCCGGTCGTGCCGCGCGCGGCGAGATGCTGTCGATCGACGATATCCTGGAAATCCTTGCGACCCCCTTGCTCGGCATTGTCCCGGAAAGCCAGGACGTGCTGCGCGCCTCCAATGTCGGCTGTCCGGTGACGCTGAACAATGCCGGCAGCGCGCCGGCGCGCGCATATAGCGACGCGGTGCGGCGCCTGATGGGCGAGCAGATCGAAATGAAGGTGCCGATCGAGCGAAAGGGGCTCATGGACCGGCTGCTGCGACGGAGGGCTGCGTGATGAACCTGATGCGGCTCTTTGGCGGCCGTGCAGGGTCCGCCCCCGTGGCACGGGAGCGGCTGCAAATCCTGCTCGCGCATGAGCGTGGCCGGAGCGGTGCGCCCGATCTTCTGGAGACCCTCCGCTCGGAAATCCTGAGCGTGGTGTCCAAACATGTCGATCTCGATCCCGACAAGATCGTGATCCGGATGGATCGCGGCAAGTTCGTCTCGATGCTCGAGGTCGACATCGAGGTTCCCAACGGCGTGCAACGATCAAAGATGGTGGCGGCCTCATGACGGCAGACAGCGACAGCCATATTGCCTGGCAGCGCGCGCAGCTCAAAAAGCTCCGCGCGGCGTTGAAGGCGATCGAGGCCGATCAGCTCGGCAAGGCCAATTGCGGCCGCGCCACGCAGATGACGATCGACGAATTGCAGCGCAAGATCGGCGAGTCAGGCCGCTGCATCGCCGAGTATGAGCGCCGCACCCGTCGCCCGCTGGCGACGGACCAGCGCAGCCTCGCCAGCGTGAGCTGGACGCATTGGAACGCCAACATGCCGATGGCCAAATCGCAGCGCCATCGGGCGTAGAGCGCCGGCGAGCGAGCGCTGATCTACAGCAGGAACGACAGCGCGGTCTCGCACTGGTCCTCGACCTTGAGCGTGAGCAGGTCGTCGGCGCGGGTGCGCCCGAGATTGACGGCGGCAATCGGCAACCCGCGTTGCTCGGCCATCCGCACGAAGCGGAAGCCGGAATAGACCATCAGCGAGGAGCCAACGATCAGCAGCGCGTCGGCCTGTTCGAGATGCGTCTGCGCCGAAGCGACCGTGTCGCCCGGCACGTTCTCGCCAAAGAACACCACATCAGGCTTCAGCACGCCGCCGCAGGCCTCGCAGGCCGGCACCACGAACGATGAAAAATCCTGTTCTAGGTCGGCGTCACCGTCGGGTGCACCGGTGGCATCGAGCGCGAGCCAGGCCGGGTTCAGCCGCGCCAGTTCGCCCTGAAATTGTTCGCGCGGCATCGTCGCAGAGCAGCCGAGGCAGCGGACCACATCGAGCCGGCCGTGCAGGTCGATCACGCGCTGGCTGCCCGCGGCCTGGTGCAAACGATCGACATTCTGGGTCACGAGCTGCTCGCAGCGGCCCTGTTGCTCGAGCTTGGCCAGCGCGCGATGCGCACCATTCGGTATCGCGCGGCCGAACCGCCGCCAGCCGACCATGCTGCGCGCCCAATAGCGCTGCCGCGTCGCCGCCTCGCCCAAAAATGCCTGGATGGTGACCGGCCGCGTCCGCTTCCAGTTGCCGTCGCTGTCGCGATAGTCGGGAATCCCGGAATTGGTGCTGCAGCCGGCTCCGGTCAGGACAAACAGGCGTTGATGGCTGGCAATGAAATTCTGGAGAGCGGGGTGCTGCATGGCAGCACATCTAGTGTGGCGGCTGGGCGTGCGCCAGATGCAGGGGCTTGGCGCGCGAGGACCTTTCATGCGGCCTCTGCGTTGACGGCATGGCACAAGCGACGCGGTGTTGCGAGCTTGCGCAATTGCCGACGGAGTGATCGATGCGGCCCAGATTTTTCATCGTCCTGCTTTGCGCACTGGCGTTCCTGCCGCTGCGGCGGTCCCATGGCCAGGATGCGGGCGTGTCCGGCGAGCAGGCGTTCAACAATTCCTGCCGCACCTGCCACACGGTGAAGGACGGCGATAACCGCGCCGGCCCGAACCTGCACAACATCATCGGCCGCAAGGCCGGATCGGTGGCGAATTTTCCCTACTCGGAGGCGATGAAATCATCCGACATCGTCTGGGATGAGCGCACGCTGTTGCGCTTCATCGAGGATTCGGAAGCCGTGGTGTCGGGCAACGGCATGAAGCCGTATACCGGCGTGCGTTCGGCGGAGGATCGCGCCGGGATCGTGGCCTTCCTGAAATCTCCGGGCAAATGACCGCCGGCGGAATGCCGATCTCACCGCGCCGGCAGGACGAAAACCTGGCCGGGATAGATCAAGTTCGGATTGCGGATCTGCTGCTGGTTGGCCCGATAGATCACCGCGTAGCGCTGTCCGGCGCCGAGTGCGCGCTGGCTGATCCGCCACAGACTGTCACCGCGGGCCACGGTCGTTGTCGTGATCTTCGGCACGATCACGGCGGAGGGCGAGCTCACTGCCGCGGTGGTTGTCGCCGCCGCGAGCTGCGGTGTGGCCACATCCGCGCGGCCGGACGACGCTGCAGGCGCCGGGATCGACGCGGTCGACGTCGCATCGGGAACGTTGAACGGCACCTCGGCGCGCGCGCGGACCTTGCCGGAGCCGGGATCGACGTCGTCAAGCCGGACCCGATAATCGCCGGCCGCTACGCCCTTGTTGATGGTGACCGAGAGGTGCCCCGCCTCGTCGGCCGTGGCGGATGTGATCAAGCTGTCGTTGAGATAGAGCCTGACGGTCGCGCCGGGAGCTGCCCGACCGCTGACATGGAGCTTGCCGCCCGGCTCGGTCTCGACGGCCTCGACAGCCACCTTTCCGGCCGCAGGCGCCGCGGCCGCAGGTTGCGACAGCACCCGGATCGGTTTGTCCGGCGCCATCAGCGCCACCATCGGCCGCTCCCTTGCCGCAGCCTCGAGCGCCACGGCCACGCTCTGCTTGGAAGTCACCTGCTTGCCGTCACGCGTGATGCGCAGGGTCAGGTCATAGTTTCCCGGCGGAAGCGGGCGCGGCACCATGACGAACTGGCCGGATGCATCAGCCACGATGCGATCGTGCACCTCGCCATTGCGCAGCAATTCCACCGTCGCGCCCGGCGCTGCCCTGCCGGCGACAACGGTCTCGCCGGTCGGCTCGATGCTGACAACGTCGAACTCCGGCACCGCATCGCCGCCCGGTGCTGGCGGCGGCCCTGCCAGCGCGTTGGCGAGCGCCGCGGTCTCGGTTTGCGCCTTTGCCAGCGGCGTCTTGTCCTCGTCTTGCGCGGGAACCGCCGGCGCGGATGGCGCCGTCGCCATCAAAGGCGTGCTCACGCCGAGGATTTGCTGGGTTTGGTGGATGCCGTAGACGAGCGCCGCCGTGCCGCCGGCGGCAAGTGCCAGCAACGGTATCACCAGTCTGATCGCCGTGACGTTCATGATCGTCATCCGCGGATGTCCCCGCGCGTCCGCGCGCGCCCCTGCAGCCTGAGGGGATTCCGGGTGAGACTGCGCCGATTTGCGCTGCCCATCAAGTCGAATGAGAGGATTACTCCCCCCGGGCCGCCCGGCCGACCGAGCTCACCGCCACTCTGCGGCATTGATCAGTCAGGCTCAAAACTCCGGTGCCGCATGGTCCACCACCTCCTTCATAACGAAGAAGGAGCGGGTCTGCCGCACGCCGGACGGCGCGCTCAACCGGTTGCCATGGAGGCGCTTGAAGCCGTCGACCTGCGCCGATTTTCGACGGCTGCGCATTGCCTATTGAGAGTACGACAGCTGCTCTTCCGTCACCACGCGCTCGATGTTGCCTGCTTTGCTCCTGATGCGGTATCGAAGCCGCCCGTCTGCTTCAATCGGCATGCGTTGAACGATGGTGTAGACCGCCGGCTGATCGGCCTCGGCACGACCTTGCGGCCCCTGGGCCCGGTGGTGAACGTCTTCATTCAGCTTGTAGGCATATGACATCTGTCCACCTCTGCAGTGTAGGGGGTGCTCTAGAGCATTTTCGGCTCTGATCAAATCAGAACCGAAGCTCCAGCTTTTTGTTTTGACGCGTTTTCTTCACGCGAACCGGTGTCCACTTCGCTCGAAAACGCTCTAACGCAGGACTGGGCTGTGACGCAATGGAGCTGTGGCTTCCCGTATCGACGCAACTTGCTGCTACGATTGCCGCGTCAGGCCTCTCCGGAGTCCGCAGGAGCACGTAAGTCACATTGACCGAATACGCCGCAAATAGCCACCGAATACTCGCCTTCGACGAAGGCTGTATGAGGGCGTTGGAAGGGGTTCCCCGGTCGTTTTTGCGGCCTCAATTGCCATTTGGTCTCCGCAGGCAGATGCTGCCAGCAAAAAGCGCAAGGGAGAGCAGCATGAGCAAGCCAGGTCTCGACAATCGGCATCCCAACAAGGACGGCGAAATCAGCGGCAAGCACGGCGACACGCTGCTGCGCACCCTGCGCAAGGTTTACGGGCCGGGTTTCGCGGCGGGTTATCCCGAAACCGAGAAGCTGAGCGATGTCCTGGCCGCACTGAATGAGACGTCGCTGAGCCAACTCCGCAGAGATCATCAGACCGGCCATCTCGGGCACAAGATCGCCAAGGCATCGAAGTAAGTTGCCGAGCGGAGCTAAAGCATGATCCGGAAAAGTGCGAAGTGGTTTTCCCTCGCGACAAACGCGGAACGCATTTGCGCGGAGATCATGCTCAAACAGCGAGCTAAAGCGCGATGACGATTCAACCCAATCTCATCGCGCTTTAGCGGCTCAAAACTCCAGCGCCGCATTGTCCACCACCTCCTTCATCACGAAGAAGGTGCGGGTCTGCCGCACGCCGGGCAGTGCGATCAGCTGGTCGCCATGGATGCGCTTGAAGTCGTCGACGTCGCCGGCGCGGATCTTGAGGAAGTAGTCGAAATCGCCGGCGACGAGGTGGCAGTCGAGCACGCATTTGAGCTTCGCCACCGCCTGCTCGAAGCTCGCAAAGCTCTCCGGCGTCGAGCGGTCGAGCACGACGCCGACCATCACCAGCGTGCCCTTACCGAGCTTGCGCGGCGCCACCATGGCGCGGACGCCGCTGACATAGCCCTCGTCGAACAGCGCTTGCGTCCGGCGATGGCAGGTGGCGGGGCTGACGCCGACCTGATCGGCCAGCTCGGCATTGCTGAGCCGGCCGTTCTTCTGCAGCAATCTCAACATCTTGAGGTCAATGCGATCGAGCCGGGCCGACATGGAAGAATCTCTCACTATTGGGCTGGTTTATGAAAGAAAACATAGCATCTGCGCGAAAATCAGTAATCATCAGTAGCTGCGAGGGCTGAGTTAGAGAACACCTTTCGCGCCTGGGGTGATAGGTGTGGCCGCCGTTCCAGACCACCAAAGAGGATACCAGTATGCTGGAGAAGTTCGCGCGCTATCCGCTCACCTTCGGACCGACCGCCATCGAGAAGCTCGATCGGCTGTCAAAGCATCTCGGCGGCAAGGTCGAGCTCTATGCCAAGCGCGAGGATTGCAATTCCGGGCTCGCCTTCGGCGGCAACAAGCTGCGCAAGCTCGAATACATCATCCCCGACGCGATCGCCTCCAACGCCGACACGCTTGTCTCGATCGGCGGCGTGCAGTCCAACCACACCCGCATGGTTGCCGCCGTCGCGGCCAAGATCGGCATGAAGTGCCGGCTGGTGCAGGAAAGCTGGGTGCCGCACGAGGACGCGGTTTACGACCGTGTCGGCAACATCCTGCTCTCGCGCGTGATGGGCGCCGATGTGCGTCTGGTCGACGAAGGTTTCGACATCGGCATCCGCAAGAGCTGGGAGCAGGCGATCGAGGAGGTGAAGGCCGCGGGCGGCAAGCCCTACGCCATTCCGGCCGGCGCCTCCGTGCACAAATATGGCGGGCTCGGCTATGTCGGCTTCGCCGAAGAGGTGCGCGCGCAGGAGCGCCAGCTCGGCGTCAAGTTCGACTACATCGTGGTCTGCACGGTGACCGGCTCGACCCATGCCGGCATGCTGGTCGGCTTCGCCGCCGACGGGCGCGCGCGCAACGTGATCGGCATTGACGGTTCGTTCACGCCCGCGCAGACCAAGGCGCAGGTGCTGTCGATCGCGCAGAACACCGCGAAGCTTATCGAGCTCGGCCGCGATATCGTCGAGGACGATGTCGTGCTGATCGAGGACTACGCCTATCCCGCCTACGGCGTGCCGTCGGAAGAGACGAAGGCGGCGATTCGCCTCAGCGCGCGGCTCGAAGGCATGATCACCGACCCCGTCTATGAGGGGAAATCGATGCAGGGCATGATCGATCTGGTGCAGAAGGGCTTCTTCCCGGCCGGATCGAAGGTGCTCTACGCCCATCTCGGCGGCGCACCGGCGCTCAACGGCTATGCCTACGCGTTCAGGAACGGCTGAGGCGGCTACGCTGCTCCAAACCTCCCCTTGAAAAGGGGAGGTCGCTTTGCTCGCCAGAGCAAAGTGGGTGGGGATCTGCTTTCTCCGCTTGTAGCGTCGCCCGCGGCTGACCCCCATCACGACCTTCCCCCTTTCAGGGGGAAGGAGAAGACAGCACCCTCTGCGGAAATACCGTCCCGGATTTCGCGGATCCTGTCATCGGGCGCGCGTTCGCGCGACCCGTTGGCTCCATCCGGGTTACAAGCCCCCTGCGTTGCCGCGTCAGGTCCGCGTCAGCTTCGCCCGGTAGTTTCATCGTGCCGGGCGAGTCGGGAGACCTTCGCGTGAGGATGATGAATGCGGCCGGCCGAGCCATCGCCGCGCTCGGCATTGGCATCGTCGCCGTGGGACATTGGTTCTGGGTCTACCAGAACCATGGCTATATGCCGCGCACCCGCCTGCTGGCGCTGAACAGCGAGGTCGAGCTCTATGCCGGCATCTTCCTGATCGGCGTCGGCGTGCATGCCCTCGCATCCTGGTACTGGTTCAGCGATCCGGATCCGCCGGCGCAGTCCTCGGTTCGGGAGCCGCAATAGCATCCGCCCTGGCAGCGCTGGATCATGTCCGGGTTGACATCTTAGGAACAAAATAGGAACATGTCGCCCTGTAACCTGAGGGTGTGGCGAACGCCGCATCCGCGGCGGTATTGCGTGGCCGCAGGACCGAAGACCAAGCCGCGCACCACTTGCGGATGAATTTCTCCGCCTCCTATGATGGGGTTGTGGCTGGGGAGTGCGCATCATGAGAGTTGTGATCTGGGCGGTCGTTGCGGCCGCTTGCCTGCTTGTGTCTGCAGCTCCGTCGAGCGCCCGCGGCCCCTACGGCTCGATCACGGTCGGCAACTGGAAGGGCGGCGCCTTCACGGACGACAAGAGCGGCGCGTTCACGCATTGCTCGGCGGGGTCGACCTACCAGAGCGGCATCTTCTTCATGGTGGCGATCGCCGAAAATGGCAGCTGGCGGCTGGGCTTTGCCCATGAGAGCTGGCGTCTGACGCCGGGCGAGGCCTTTCCGCTTGCGCTGACCTTTGACGGCCAGCCGGCGTTCAATGTCTACGGCATGCCGCTCGGCACCACGCTCGTGAATGTCGAGATGCCGGTGAACTCCAACCTGATCAATCAGTTCCGCAAGGCGCGCCAGATGACGGCATTCGCGCAGGGACAATTGTTTCAGTTCAACCTGAATCAGACCGGACAACTGCTGCCGGCGCTGCTCAACTGCGTCATGTCGGTGAAGAAGAACGGCGTCGCCAGTGCCGGGGAATTCGCGGTCGCGGCGAAGCCCGTGGCGGCCCCGCAGGCTGCGCACAGGCGCAGTCTGCACCGAACCCGCCACAGAAGCAGGCCAGGGGCGGAACCGGCACCGGTTTCGTGGTCAGCAGCACCGGCCATGTCGTCACCAACCATCATGTCATCGACGGCTGCAGCGAGATTACGGGTAATCTGAGCGGCGAGGCGCCGGTCAAGCTGCGGCTGGTGTCGAGCGATGAAACCAACGATCTCGCGCTGCTGCAGGCGCCATCGCCGTTCAAGGACGTTGCCAAGATCAGGCAGAATGCCATTCCGGTCGGCAACGGCGTCGTGGCGATCGGTTACCCCTATCACGGGCTGCTGACGTCCGATTTCACCGTGACCACGGGCATCGTCTCTTCGCTGAGCGGCATCCTCAACGACACCCGTTTCCTGCAGATCAGCGCCGCGGTGCAGCCCGGCAACAGCGGCGGGCCGCTGTTCGATCTCGGCGGCGGTGTGGTCGGCGTCGTGGCCGCGAAGCTCGACGCGGTCAGGGTCGCGCGGGCCACGGGAAGCATCCCGGAGAACATCAATTTCGCGATCAAGACCGGCGCGTTGCGCGATTTCCTCGACAACAGCGCGGTGCAGTACCAGATCGCCGAATGGCATGATGCGTCAAAGCGGGAGACCTCCGAGATCGCAAAGGACGCGCGCGGCTATACGCTCCTGATCGTTTGCAAGGTGAACGAACAAAGCGCGGGCGCGAAGAAGCCTTGATGGTGGCGCTGCGCTCTGCGGCGTCAATCGCCGAGGCGGCGCAGCGTGTGCACCGTGATCTCGGCCGGGCAGTTCAGCCGCACCGGCGCCAGGCTGGTGCCGGCACCGGCCGATGTGTATCCGGCAAGCTGATGGAAGCGCCAGGCGCCTCTGCCCATGCGGCGCGGCAGCCGCGCCTCCAGCTTGATCGCGATGCCGCCGGGCAGGCAGAGCTGGCCGCCATGGGTATGGCCGCTCAGCATCAGGTCGAAGCCGGCCGCCGCCGCCGCGCGATAGGATTCCGGCGTGTGCGCCAGCAGGATCGAGAACGCAGCGCGCGGGATCGCCGCTGCGGCCTTCGGAATGTCGTCGGTGCGATAGAAATGCGCGTCATCGATCCCGGCGAGATGGATCGTCGCGCCGTCGCGCGTGATCGGCTCCTGCTCGTTGAACAACATCCTGATGCCCATCGCCTCCAGCGCCGGCGTCATGCGGATGCTGTCATGATTGCCGAGGATGCCATAGCGCGGCAGCTTGATCCGCGCGCAGAGATCCCTCATCAGCGCGAGGCTTTTCTCGAACGAGCCAAACGTCTTGCCGCGATAGTCGCCGGTCAGGACGCAGATGTCGCAGGCGATGGTGTGCACGATGTCCGTGAGATGCTGCATCGCGCCGGCGCTGATGTCGGCGTGGAGATCGCTGAGCTGAAGGATGGTGAAGCCGTCAAAGGCTGCAGGCAGGCGTGCCGACGTCACCAGATTGCGTCGTACCTCGACCCGGTCGGCGTTGCGCCGCGCGCGGCCGTAGAGTCCAGCCGCCTTGAGCGCGGTCGTGACGATCCGCGGCGCCAGATTCCAGTTCTCGACATTGAACACCAATGTGCCTTGGCCGAACAGCTGCTTCTCGTGCGCGGCCTCGATCGCAAGCCGGCGCACCACGTGATGTGCGCCGATCCGCTCGACCAATCCCTGCAGTGCCGTGTCGGCCATCGTCCCCCGTGCGGCCCGCGATGCGAAGCGCGGGCCGGGACGACACTATCATGCGCGATCCCGGTGGGGATACCACTGCTGCTCAGACCATGGGAACGCGCCTGGCGGCGACCGCGGCCGGCGAGATCACCTCGATGTCGAGCGGCACCTGCCAGCGCTCGGTGAAGCGCACTTGCGGCGGCGCGTTGCCGTTGCGGCCGCCCTGCAGCACGAAGCCGTCATAGCCTGAATTCATCACCTCATTGCATTTCTGCACATAGATCGGGAAGCCGCCGATATAGGGCATGAACACGCGGGGACGGCCCGGGATGTTGGCGCCGACATACCAGGAGCTGCAGGTCGAGCGCAGCGAAACCGTGGAGACGTCGTTGACATGGGCGACCCAGGCGTCCTCGTCGTCGCGCACCGCCTCGATCGTGCCGGCGCCGATGTCGCGCATATGACTGATGCAATCCGCCAGCCAGTCGACATGCTGCTCGATCGCCTGGATCATGCTCGCGAGCACCGACGGGCTGCCGGGTCCGGTGATCATGAACAGGTTCGGAAAGCCTTCCGAGGCGAGGCCGAGATAGGCGCGCGGGCCGGCGCGCCATTTCTCGGCGAGCGTCTGCCCGCCGCGGCCGGTGATCGCGATCTTGTCGAACGAGCCGGTCATCGCGGCAAAGCCGGTCGCGGAGACGATCGCATCACACCTGTACTCGGTGCCGTCGACCACGATGGCATCGCCCGTGATGTGTTGGATCGGTGTCTTCGACACGTCGACCAGCTTCACATGCGGCAGATTGTAGGTCTCGAAATAATTGGTATCGACGCAGAGCCGCTTGCAGCCGAACACGTTTTGCGGACACAGCAGTTCGGCTGTTGCGGGATCCTTGACGATGCCGCGGATCTTCTCCCGCGTGAAATCGGCGATGGTGTCGTTGGCAGCCTGCTCGAACAGGAGGTCGCCGAACGCGCCGAGGAAGGGCAGGCCGCCGCGCTGCCAGGCTTCTTCATAGAGCCGCTCGCGTTCCTGCTCGCTCGCCTGCAAAGCCGGCTGGGCATTGAACTGAAAATAGAAGCCGGTCGGGCGCGCGCGGGCTTTGGCACGCAGCTCCGGATAATGCGCCTTGGCCTCCTTCAGATACTCCGCCGACAGCCGCTCGTTCCACGCCGGCACCGACCAGGTCGCGGTGCGCTGGAACACCGTGAGCTCGGACGCCTGCTGCGCGATGATCGGGATCGACTGGATTGCGGACGAGCCGGTGCCGATGACGCCGACGCGCAAGCCGGTGAAGTCGACGCCCTCATGCGGCCATTCGCCGGTGTGATAGATCGGCCCGCGGAAATCCTCCATCCCGGTGAAGGCCGGACGGTTCGGCGCCGACAGGCAGCCGACCGCCATGATGCAGAATTTCGCGTTGACGCTGTCGCCGCGGTCGGTCTCGATCAGCCAGCTGCCGGCCGTCTCGTCGAAGGTCGCCGCGGTGACGCGGGTGTCGAACACGATCTGGCTGCGCAGGTCGAAGCGGTCGGCGACGTGGTTGGCGTAGGCGAGAATTTCGGGCTGCGGAGAATACTTCTCCGACCAGCTCCACTCCTGATCGAGTTCCTCGGAGAACGAGAAGGAGTATTGCAGGCTCTCGACGTCGCAGCGCGCGCCGGGATAGCGATTCCAGTACCAGGTGCCGCCGACGCCGCCGCCGGCCTCGAACACCCGGGCCGTGAAGCCGAGCCCGCGCAACCGATGCAGCATGTACATGCCGGCAAACCCCGCGCCGATTACCACGGCATCAAATGAACCGGTTTCGGCAGGGCGCGCAGTCTTGCGCGCGGTGCTCTCCTGAGCCATGGCCCGTCTCTTCCCTATGTCTTGTCGTTATGGCTTGTCGTTGTATCGTTGACTCGGCCGCGCCTCGTTGGACGGGCGAGGCAAACATTAGGGCGAGCGCGGCGCGGCCCGCAAGCGCATGCGTTGCCGCGCCGGGTATGGCTCCTATGCCGCTGCGTTGACAGCAGCGGTATCCGGGCGCCGGTTCACTCCAGCCGCTCGACCTTGTGCAGCGAGGGGAACAATTTCATCCAGAGCAGCGCCACCGCGACCGTGCCGAGGCCGCCGATCAGGGCGGCGGGCACCGCACCGAACAGCGCGGCGGTGATGCCGCTCTCGAACTCGCCGAGCTGGTTGGAGGCGTTGACGAACAGATAGTTCACGGCGCCGACGCGGCCGCGCATCTCGTCCGGGGTTGCAAGCTGCACCAGCGAGACGCGGATCACAACGCTGATCGTGTCGGCGGCGCCCATCGCGGCGAGCGCCATCGTCGACAGCCAGATCTGCCGCGACAGCGCGAATACGCAGATTGCCAGCCCGAAGGCGATCACCGCCTGGAACATGCGCAATCCCACCTGCCGCGCGATCGGATGCCGCGTCAGCACGGCCGTCATCACGAGCGCGCCGACCGCGGGCGCGGCGCGCATCACGCCGAGCGCCCAGGGGCCGGCTTGCAGAATGTCGCGCGCATAAATCGGCAGTAGCGCACTGGCGCCGCCGAGCAGCACCGCAAACAGATCGAGAGAGATGGTGCCGAGGATCGCCGGATTGCCGCGAACGAATTTGACGCCGGCGAATAACTGCCCGAGCGACGGCGGGTCCGGCTCGGCCGCCGGCCGTTCCAGCCGGATCGCGCCACAGCAGACGGCAGCGAGCAGCCAGAACGTCGCCATCACGGCGTAGGGGACGGCCGGCGAGATCGCGTAGGTGAGGCCGCCGATCGCCGGACCCGTGACGATCGCGACCTGCCAGGCGCCGGTCGACAGCGCGGTGGTGCGCTGCAGCTGGCCCTCCGGCGCCACGGCCGGCAGCAGCGCCGAGGCGGCCGGGTCCCCGAATGCTCCGGCGACACCGAACGCGATCAGCACCGAGAAGATTTCCGGCACCGTCAGATCGCCGGCAAAGCTGCGCCAGCCGAGATAGGCGGCGGCCAGCCCCTGGATGATCTGGCAGGCCTGAACGACGCGGCGGCGATCGTAGCGGTCGGCGGCGTGGCCTGCGATGAAGACCAACAACGCGTTCGGGATGAACTGCACCAGCCCGACGAGGCCGAGATAGACGGCGCTGCCGGTCAGCGCGTAGACCTGCCAGCCGATCGCAACGGTGGCGATCTGGTAGGCGAATTCGGAGAAGCTGCGCGAGGCCACGAACAGCAGCAGTGGCGGGTGACGGAGCAGGTCGGCGGACGCGGTCTCGGATTGCGCGGACATGGGCCACGGATGGCGGAACAGGAGACGGTCGTCAATCTCTGTGATCTGGAGACCCTCGAATCTCGTCGGGGCCGGCGCTGTCGGATATATTCGGGCTATCGAACCTCCTGAGAGCAATAGGCATGCACATGGCGCAAGCCCGAAAGCGATCCGCCTCCGACATTGAAGCCGTGGTTCGGACCGACCGATTCGATCTTGCGGTGTTGCGGGAGATCGCTGGTGACAAAACCTTTGCTCGCGGCAGCGCTTATCAAGCGGATGGCCGGGTGGAGATCATGACGATCGGCGAGGCCCGCGTGGTTGCGCGGGTGGCTGGTACCGAAATCTATCGCTGTGAACTGACCGGGCGAGGCAAGAGCTTTTCCGGCGATTGTACTTGTCAGGCCTTCGCTGATTGGGGCTTCTGCAAGCATCTGACAGCGGTAGCCTTGACCGTCAATAATCTGGGGCCGGGCGAACTGGGGCAGGCCTCGAACCGGCTTGGCAAGATACGTGATCATCTACGCGCGAAGGGTATCGATCGCCTTGTCGAGATGGTTATTGGGCTCGCTGAGCGCGATCCCAAGTTGCTTGAAGAACTGCAACTCTTGGCCGCGCTCGACACGGCAGACGATGCCACGCTGAGCGCGCAACTCAAGAAAGCCATCACTGACGCGACCCGAGTCCGCGGCTACATCGAATATCGCGATATGCGCGACTGGGCTCGTCAGATTGATGGCGCCCTTGATCGCATTTCGGTTCTGCTCGAAGGCGGGAGAGCGTTGCTTGTCCTTGCGCTGCTGGATCATTTCTTCGCGCGAATGGACGAGGCCTTGACCAAGGTCGATGATTCCGATGGCGGCGGAGGGGCCTGCTACGCACGGGCTTGCGAAATTCATCATGCTGCCTGCGAGCAGGCAAAGCCTGATCCCATCGGATTGGCGCGCGTGTTGTTTGCCCGCGAAGTCAATTCCGACTGGGAGTTCTTCTTTGGCGCGAGCGAGACCTATGCTGACGTCCTCGGTGCGGCGGGGCTCGCCGAATACCGCAGGCTGGCAACCGAAGCGTGGCAGAAGGTGAAATCCAGGCGAGGGAGGCGAACAGAGGTCCAGCCCGGCGGAGAATATGCGCTTCGAGCCATGATGGAGCGTTTTGCTGAACGAGACGATGATGTCGACGGGATCATCGCCATTCGGGCGAATGATCTGTCGACCGCGTATCACTATCTCGGCGTTGCTCAGCTCTGTCTCGACAACGGGCGGGAACAGGAAGCGCTGAAATGGGCCGAAGAGGGGCTGTGGAAATTCGAGGATGAGCCCGACAAACATCTGGTTCTCTTTGCTTGTGATCTGCTTCAGCGCAGCGGACGAAATGAAGACGCCAACGAACGGCTCTGGAAGCTGTTCAGTCGGGAACCCAGCGTCGAACTGTACTTGCGATTGAAATCTGCCGCCGGCGATGACAAGGCCCAGATCCTCGTCCGCGACAAGGCCATCGCTGCGCTGAGCGTCCGGGCTGGGAACTCGGGCCCGCAATCGGAATGGAGCGTATTCGGAGCAGCCGACGTTCTAGTTCGAGTGCTCATGGCGGAGGGACTGCTGGCGGACGCATGGGTGGCCGCCGGCAAGCACGGATGCCGCGAAATTCTGATGGAAGAACTTGCCAAGGCGAGCGAAGCGGATCTCCCTGCCGAGGCGTTGAAGGCCTATGCTCAATTGGTAGAGCGCAAGGTTCGGCTGGGTGGCCAGGGCAACTACGGCGACGCACACGCCATGATCAAGCGGATGCGGCGGCTTGACGGAGCCGCCCAGCATTCGGCCTACCTCGCCGATCTCATGACGCGCCACAAGGCGAAGCGGAATTTTATCAAGCTGCTGACGTCGAAGAAGACCTCGTGAGGAAGGTTCAGCCGTCGTTCGCCTTCACCAGCCTGATCAGCTCGTCGCCATAATGCTCGAGCTTCTTGTCGCCAATCCCGGCAATGTTGCGCAGCTCATTCAGCGTGTCCGGCCGCATCGCGGCGATGCCGTCGATGGTGGAATCGTGCAGCACGACATAGGCCGGCACGCCACGCTGCCGAGCCACCTCGGAGCGCCAGGCGCGCAGCGCTGCATGGAGCGCGGGGTTGGCCGCCGCGCCCTTGCCGTCGGTAGCCGGCGCCAGCTCGCCGCGGCGCGACTTGCCGCGGATCGCGCGGTTGCGTGCGCCTTCCGGCTGCTCGCG
This sequence comes from Bradyrhizobium sp. 27S5, assembly GCF_037217225.1. Classification (NCBI taxonomy): domain Bacteria; kingdom Pseudomonadati; phylum Pseudomonadota; class Alphaproteobacteria; order Hyphomicrobiales; family Nitrobacteraceae; genus Bradyrhizobium; species Bradyrhizobium sp. 27S5. The sequence continues at coordinate 8,427,636 of NZ_CP147714.1, read as the reverse complement.
CAACATCACCGCGGTCTCGCCCTTCAGCACGCCGCGCGCGCTGTCCGTCAGCTTCAGCGCGCCAAAGGCGTCGCTGTCGGCGCGCAGATGGCCCATCGCCACCAGCTGGCGCAGCACCGCGCGCCATTGCTTCTCGTTGAGCTCGCGGCCGATGCCGAACACCGACAACTGGTCGTGGCCGAACTGCTTCACGCGCTCGGTCAGCCGTCCGACCAGCACGTCGATCAGGTGCATGGCGCCAAAGCGCTGCCCGGTGCGATAGGCGCAGGAGAGCAGCTTCTGCGCGAGCACCATGCCGTCGCGGACCCGCGGCGGCGTCAGGCAGTTGTCGCAATTGCCGCAGCTTTCCTCCGCGCGCGCCTCGCCAAAATAGCCGAGCAGGCGCTGCCGCCGGCAATGCACGGTCTCAGCCAGCGCGACCAGCGCATCGAGCTTGCCGATCGAGACGCGCTTGAAGGCGTCGGAGCCGGTCGATTCGTCGATCATGCGGCGCTGCTGCACGATGTCGGAGAGGCCATAGGCCATCCACGCAGCCGAGGGCTTGCCGTCACGGCCGGCGCGGCCGGTCTCCTGGTAATAGGCCTCGATGCTCTTGGGCAAATCGAGATGCGCGACGAAGCGCACGTCCGGCTTGTCGATGCCCATGCCGAAGGCGATGGTCGCGACGATTACGATGCCGTCCTCGTTGAGGAAGCGGTCCTGATGCCGGGCGCGCACCGACGCATCGAGCCCGGCATGATAGGGCAGCGCGGGAATGCCGGCCTCGCTGAGCGACGCCGCGACGTCCTCGACCTTGGCGCGGGACAGGCAATAGACCACGCCGGCGTCGCCGGCATGCCGCTCCTTGATGAAGTTCTTCAGCTGCGTGGTCGCGTTCTGCTTGTCGACGATCTCGTAGCGGATGTTGGGCCGGTCGAAGCTCGCGACGAACTGCGGCGCGTCGGTGAGCTGCAGCCGCTCGGCGATCTCCTTCCGCGTCGACGCATCCGCGGTCGCGGTGAGTGCGATGCGCGGCACATTGGGGAAGCGCTCGGCCAGCGCCGACAGCCCGATATATTCCGGTCGGAAGTCATGGCCCCATTGCGACACGCAATGCGCCTCGTCGATCGCAAACAGCGCGATCTGCGCCTGGCCGAGCAGATTGAGGCAGCGCGGCGTCAGCAGCCGTTCCGGCGCGACATAGAGCAAATCGAGATCGCCGGCGAGCAGCCGCCGCTCGACCTCGGAGGCTTCCTGATAGGACAACGTCGAATTCAGCACCGCGGCGTTGACGCCGGCTTCGGTGAGGCCGGCGACCTGGTCGCGCATCAGTGCGATCAGGGGCGACACCACGATGCCGCAGCCGTCGCGCAGCAGCGACGGCAGCTGGTAGCACAGCGACTTGCCGCCGCCGGTCGGCATCAGCACCAGGCAATTGCCACCATCGGTGACGTGGCCGATGATCTCTTCCTGCGCGCCGCGGAAGCCCGGCAGGCCGAACACGGAACTGAGCACGGCGCGCGCGTCGCGAGGCGGCGTGGATGCGTGGTCGAGGGCGGGCTGGGCAGTCATGATCCGAGATAGGGTGTTTCGAGTTCCGTGGTCGAACGATTCCGGAACAGAACATGTTAATACACCCTCCTGCGATAAACTCAATTCAGGCGTTGGCTGCCTGTCGCCTGTACGTCTGTGTCACCTGCAAGCGGCCGAGCCGCGGCCGCAAGCGGATCGGGCGCAGTCGATCGACGTGCAGCGACGTCACACCGTCGGAGCAGGTGGCGGCGGCGTCATCGGCTCGACCTTGTAGGCCTTAGGCATGTTGATCGGCCGGTAAGTCGAATCCTTCTCCATCCGCTCCAGCACCGAAGCATGGATGGTGGAGTCGTTCGGAATCGGCCGCGGTTCGCCCATCGGCAGATAGAAGCCGAGGAAGGATTTGCGCGCGGGCCATTCTTTCCATTTGTCGCTCTTCGGGATCCATTCCAGGATTTCCCAGGCGCCCGTCAGTGAATTGTGCAATGGGGCCGTCGCGCTCGGCGGCACATAGGCGTGCGTGCGCGGCGGCAGCGGCATCCCCCAGGCGAGATGATCGATCAGCGCCTGGTCCATAGCTAGCCCGGCGGCCTTGACCTGCTCGAGCATCCAGATCAGCGGAAATTTTGACGGCCCGCTCTGGTCCTCCGGATAGCCGCCGCCGACGTCGGAATGCACGCCGGCGAACCAGACCTGTCGGATGTCCTGCTCCACCGCGGTCGACGGATCGAACGGATCGGCGCGGAATTTCTGCGGCTCGATCCAGCGGTTGAGACGAAACATGCGCCTACGCTCGTCGATCGAGATCGCCTGGCGGAAGCGCTTGACGCTCGAATTGGTGCGGGTGAACAGCAGCGTCTGCAGATCGAACAGGAAGTTGTCCTGCCGCGGCACGATGATCGAGGCCACGGTGTCCCAGACCCCGACGAACTCGATATCGATGTTGCGGCCGCCGGCGATCTGGCTGAAGTGCCAGGCTTCCTTCAGCGGGGCATCGTCGAATGTGCCGTCCGGCTTCTGGGCGTCGGAGCTGGCTTTCTTGTAGGTGTTGAACGCGTAGCCGGCGATGTCGAGCTGGTCGACCGGCAAGAGGCCCATCACGCGAACGAAGGCAGCCAGCACGCGCGCGGTGTAGGCGCCGCGGCTGAAGCCGAACATCCAGACCCGGTCGCCCGGCTCCCACGTCCGGCACAGGAACTGGTAGGCACCGAGCGTGTCCTTGTCGAGACCGGCGCCAAAGGCCAGCCCAAGCAGGCCGCGCACCTGCTGCTTGAAGCGGCCCCAGGTGTTTTGCAGGCCGATCGTGCCGAGGCCGGGATGGTAATAGACCCGCTCGCGCTCGTTCTTGTCGGTGACGCGAAACAGCTTCAGCACATTGGAAATATTGGCGCCGATCTCGTTGCCGGTGCCGTCGCAACAAATCACAATATCCTTCGGCATCCGTTGCCCCCGCGGTCGCCGTGAAAATCCGCGGCCTCAATGTACGGCAGAACGCGGGCAAGATTCAATCTCCAATAGAATACGGTTCTGTGTACCCGGCGTGAACGCGGCCGCCGCGCAACCCGAATCCTCTGGCCGCCATTGGCATCAGCTGCATACTGGCGCTTGAGGACGATCCGCAGAATTCAATTGCAACACTTTGGAAAAGGTGGGAATCTGCCTCCTGATCATTACAGTATTGCGTCGATATTTTCTCCCTTTCGGGGATTTCACCGGTGCGCGCGATCGTCTTGCCTGCGGCTTTGCGCAGCGTCCTCACCATGGACAGAAGCGGATCGGCATGAGCCATCAAGCTCTCGTGACGGTCATTCTCGCGGGTCTGGTGGTGATTGCGTTCGGACTGTTCTGGTGGGTCGGCAGCTATTCCGATCGCGTCTTTGCCAACAGATTCCGCAGCCGCTTTCCCGAGAAGACGTTGAGCTACAGCGGCGACCAGCTCGGCGAGCTGGTCCAGTCCGATCTCCGGATGAAGTATGTCTTCCCGATCCTGTTCCCGCTCGATCTCGCCGTCATGCTGGCGCTGGCCGGCGCGATGGGGGCGGCGTCATCGTACTGGCTCAACCTGTCCTACCCGCCGGCGGCGTGGCTCGGCCTCGTGGTCCCGGCGGTCTATCTGCTGAGCGACCTGATCGAGGATTTCCTGCTGGGCTGGCTGTTGCTGCGCGGCGATCCGCATGGAGCAGCGCGATCGGCCTCGATCCTGAAGGCGATCACGACGATCAAGCTTGTCAGTATCTCGGCGTCGGTCGCGCTGACGCTGATTGCATTCGCCGGGTGGCTGTTCCACGGCGACGCGCTTCGTCTCTAGAGCATTTCGGTTCTGATTGAATCAGAACCGAAGCTCTAGCCTTTTGTTTTGACGCGTTTTCTTCACGCGAACCGGTGTCCACTTCGCTCGAAAACGCTCTAAAGCGCGACAAGCATGATCTTCCCGGAAAACCGCGTCGCACTTTTCCGGGGCATGCTTTAGGCCGCCAGCGGCCTATTGATACGTCGCCACGATGTCGGAGACGGCGCGCTCGAGCTGCTGCGCAGTCGCGCATTGGCGCACCACGGTGCAGAACGTCGCGTAGCGCGGCATCTCGGAATCGCCAAAGCCCCAGACCATGCGGCCCTCGGGGTTGAGCCACACCAACCGCTTGGAGCGCTCGCCGATGCGGCGCAGGATGTCGGCGCGCGGATCGAGATTGTTGCTGCGGGCGTCGCCGAGCACGATTACCGTGGTCTGCGGCGTGATCGCGCTCATCCAATTGTCCTCGAAATCGGCGAAGGAATTGCCGTAGTCGGACGAGCCGAAGCCGACCTTGGACATGATCTCCTTCATCGCCTCTTCCGGCGATTTCGATTCCAGGATGTCGCTGACCTCCATCAGATGGCCCGAGAAGGCGAATGAGCGGACGTCGTCGACGACCTCGTGCAGGCTGTGGATCAGCAGCAGGAAGAAGTCCGAGACGCGTGCGACCGAGCCCGAGACGTCGCACAGCGCCACGATCTTGGGCCGATCGCGATGCTTGCGCTTCCACGCGGTGAGGAACGGCACGCCGCCCCAGGCTGCGTTCCGACGCAGCGTGCGGCGGACGTCGAGATGGCCGCGGCGCTGGCGTTTGCGCGGCTTGGAGTAACGCTCGCGCAGCCGGCGTGCGATCCGGCGGATCAGCGCGCGCATCTGCTCGACCTGACGCGGCTCGATCCGCGCCAGCGGCGCGTTGCGCAGGATCTCGTTGCGCAGGTTCTCCGCTTCTTCACGGCCGTAGAGCAGCAGGGCTTGCGAGACGGTGTCGCGCACGGTGCCGCGCAGGCCGTTGAGCGCCTCCTGCAGCCGCTCAGCGAGCCCCGGATTGCGCGTGGTCAGGTCGTCGATATCGTCGCGCAGGCGCTGGATGCCAATCGCATCCAGGATGCGGGTCTGGAAGATACCGCGCTGGGTGAAGTAGCGGATGTCGGGCAGCGAGGCCGCGCCGGAGGCATTGGCGATCGCCGTCGATATCGCGGAGCGGTCCTGCGACAGCAGCATCTGCGCCAGCGGCCCGACATTCTCGTTGGCGGCACCGGCGGCCGTGTCGCCATGCTCATCGGCGGACGGATTGCTGCCCTGCTCGCTGTTGTCGTCCGTCTTGCTCTGCTCAGTGCTCTCCTGCTGCGGCTCGGGCTGGCTGAAGAACAGGTCAAAGCAGTCGCCGAGCGCCCGCTTCTCGTCCTGCGTCTTGGCAAGCGTCAGCAGGAACGTGTCGCGCAGGATGTCGCGGTCGGCAAAGCCGACCTGGGCAACCGCGCGCATCGCATCGATGCTTTCGGCGGGCGAGACCCGGACCCCGGCTCCCCGCGCCGCACGAAAGAAGCGATGCAGGTTCTCGCGCATCTTGGTCTAGCTGAACACGCCCTGGCGCGACGCCTTGGCGATGAAGGACGATATCTGCGGCGTCGCGGCCTCGATATCGGCCTCGTATTTCAGCAGCACGTTGAGCGTGTCCTTGACGATCTCATGGTCGAGCTCGCTCGCCTGCAGCAGCACCAGCACGCGCGCCCAGTCGATCGCCTCGCTGACCGAGGGCAGCTTCTTCAGGTCCAGCGTGCGGATCTCGTGGATGAAGCCGACCATCTGCTTGCGCAGCGTCTGCGAGATGCCGGGCACTCGGCTCTCGACGATGCGCTCTTCCAGCTTCTGCTCGGGGAAACCGATATGCAGATGCAGGCAGCGCCGCTTCAAGGCGTCGCCGAGGTCGCGCTCGCTGTTCGAGGTCAGGATCACGGTCGGCGGCGCCACCGCCGAAACCGTGCCGAGCTCGGGGATCGTGACCTGGAAGTCCGAGAGGATTTCCAAGAGCAGCGATTCGAATTCGGCGTCCGACTTGTCGATCTCGTCGATCAGCAGCACGCAGCCGGCCGGCTGCTCCAGCGCCTGCAACAGCGGGCGCGGCTCGACGAATTCCTTGGAGAAGAACACGTCGCCGAACGTGTGGAGCTGGTCGAGCGCGGCAGCCAGCGTCTGCGCGCCGCCGAGCACCTCGCCGAGCTTGTCCTTCAGGATCTGGGTGTAGAGCAGCTGCTTGGCGTATTTCCACTCATACAGCGCCTTGGCCTCGTCTAGGCCTTCATAGCATTGCAGGCGAATCATCTTCAGGCCGCGCCACGCGGCGATCGCCTTCGCCAGTTCGGTCTTGCCGACGCCGGCGGGGCCTTCGACCAGGATCGGCTTTTCGATCTGCTGCGACAGATAGACCGCGGTCGCGATCTGCCGGCTCGCAATATAGCCTTGCGCGGCGAGGCCGCTTTCCACGGCCTCGATCGAGGCGGTGGGCCTGGTGTCAGCCACGAGGGTCAGCTCCGGATTTGCCTTGAACTCGGACCTGTTTTGCGCCTGTTGCGGGCAAAGCACAAGGCTCGTTTGGCTCGTAATGGCATGGGGTTAGCGCATGGTTCCCGGGATATTTCCGCCGAGCGCAATACGCAGAAGCGCAGTCCGGACAAGGAAGGGATCACGGTGCGATTTCGCGATCGTGCCGTGACCCGTGGGGAGGCCGAGGATTAGAAGCTGTCGCCTGATTGCGAAGTGAATAGGGGGGAAACCGCTTCACCTCAGCGTAAGGCCGGTCGCGGCTTCGAGCTCGGCGATCGCTTGCGCTGAATTCACGACCTTGATCGTGGTCATGCCCATCTCGCGCGCCGGCTTCAGATTGACGCCGAGATCGTCGAGATAGATGCAGTTCTTCGGGTTCACCTGCAGCGTCTCCACCATCATCTGGTAGATGCGCGGGTCGGGCTTGCGCAGGCCGATCTTCGCGGACTCGATGATGTGGTCGAACAGTGCCATCACCTCGGCGACGTAGAGTGAGCGCCCGCTGCGGCTGCCGATCGCATTCGCCGGCAGATTGTTGGTGATGCAGCCGGTCTTGAACTTCGCCTTGACGCGCTTCAGTGCCTCGACCATCTCGGGGCGCAGGTCGCCCGAGAGCAGCGGCAGCACGTCCTTGCCGCGCACCTCGGCGCCGAGTGCTTTCGATTCCGTGGCGAACAGATCGTCGAAGGCGTCGATATCGATCTCGGCGCGCTCGAACTTGGCCCAGGCGTTCTCGAGATGGTTGGCGGCGTTGGTGCGGCGGATGATGTCGATCGGCAGGCCGCGCTCGGTCTCATAGCGTGCGAATGCCTCGAACGGCGAGGTGGTCAAGACGCCGCCGAAATCCCAGATCACTGCCTCGATCATACTTTCCTGCCCAATGACGCGTTGCTTGAGCAGCGGCTAACACGGATCGGCGGCCGGGGCCAGCCTGATCCGGTGCTTGATCCAGTGCTTGGCGGCCCGCGCGGAGCGGGCTATTGCTTCGCCGATGAAGACATATCGCTTGATCCTCACGGTTCTCGTGTCGCTGGTGTCGGCTCCCGCATTCGCCATCGTCGGTGGCGGCGCGCCGTCGACCGATGGCGTGGCGGGCGCCGTCGTCACGATCGTCGGCTCGCGCGGCAATTTCTGCACCGGTGCGCTGATCGCGCCGAAAGTGGTGCTGACGGCTGCGCATTGCGTGCAGCCCGGCGCCGACTACAAGATCGTCGAGTACGGTGCGGACCGACAACCGAAGCTGCAGGACGTCAGGACGGTCGCGATCCATCCTGGCTTTCGGATGCAGGCGATGACCAGCCATGTCGCGACCGCCGATGTCGCGCTGCTGCAACTCGCAGCGCCTGCTGCAGGCAAGGCGCCGGCCACGCTCGGCATGCCCAACATTCCGATCCAGGTCGGCGGCCGTTTCACCATCGCAGGCGTCGGCGTCAGCGTGCGCGGCGACGGCAAGAGCGGCGGCAGCATTCGTGTCGCCGGCCTGATCGCAAGCGGCAAGCCCGGCACGCTGCAGATTCGTCTCGTCGATCCGGTCGGGCAGGGCGCGCGCGACGGGCTCGGCGCATGCACCGGCGATTCCGGTGCGCCGGTGTTCGAGGACAAGCCAAACGGGCCAGCGATCGTCGGCGTGGTGAGCTGGTCGACGGGGCCGAACGGTACCGACGGCTGCGGCGGCATTACCGGCGTCACGCCGCTGACGCTCTACCGCGATTGGGTGATGCAGACCGCGCGGCAATGGGGCGCGAGCTTTTAGCGCGGCTCCAGTCCCGTCATCCTGAGGTGCGCGCTCTTGCGCGCCTCGAAGGATGCACGGCCCCACTGTGGCCGATTCATCCTTCGAGGCTCGCCCAGCGCCGCAAGGCTCGCACCTCAGGATGACGGGCCGAGAGAGTTGACGAGCCCAACTTCGCTTAATGCCCCGCCGCCTTGTTGGCGGCGGCGTTGTTCAGCACGATCAGGCCGTCGACGGCGACGCCGAGCTTGCTGTTGATCAGGAATGGGTTGACATCGATCGAGGCGATGCGGCCGTTGGCATCCGCCATCAGGTTGGAGAGCCCGACCAGCGCCTTCACCGCCGACGGCTCGTGCAGCGCGGGCTTGCCGCGATAGCCCTTCAGCTTGACGCCGGCCTTCGTCTTCGCGATCAGCTCCTTCGCCTCGGCGGCATCGAGCGGCGCGCCGGCCAGGGCTACGTCCTTCATCAGCTCGATATCGACGCCGCCGGTGCCGAACAGCACCACGGGACCCATCTCGGCGTCGAGCGAGGCGCCGACCACGAGCTCGAGGTCGGCCTTGACCTGCTGCGCGATCAGGATGCCCTCGAGCTTCGGCTTGCCCTTCAGCTTCTTCACCCGCGCGGTGATGTCGTTGAACGCCTTCTTCACCTCGGCCGCATTGGCGAGGTTCAGCACCACGCCGCCGATGTCGGACTTGTGCAGGATGTCGGGGCTGACCACCTTGGCGACCACCGGAAAGCCGATCGACTTGGCGATCTTCACCGCTTCGGCTGCGGTCTGCGCGACCTCTTCCTTGGAGATCGGAATGCCATAGGCCTTGAGCAGCTTCTTCGAGGCAACCTCGTCGAGCGCGGCGGCGCCGTTGGCCGCCTTCAGCGTCTTCTCCAGCACCGCGCGCGCGGACGGCTTCGAGCTCGACGCGATGTCGGGCACCGCCTTGCGCAGACCGGCATATTCGATCAGCGACTTGATCGCGCCGACCGCGCGGTCGAGGCCCTGCATCACCGCGATATCGGGCAGCGACTTGCGCAGTCCCTTGGTGAATTCGGTGAAGCCGATCGACATCGCGCTGATATAGATCACCGGCTTGTTGGCGTGGCCCGCCATCTCGTTGACGATGCGCAGATTGCGTTCGCGCAGCTCATGCGGCGCCTTCGGCAGCTCGGCATCGATGATGACGATGTCGGTATCGGGGTCGTCGATCATGATCTCGATCGACTTCATGTAGACGGAGGGATCGACCACCGCGGCGAAGCCGGCGTCGAGCGGGTTGCCGACGATGCTGCCGGGCCCGAGCATCTTGGCCAGCTGCCCCGATGCGCTCTCACTCAGCGGCGCAAAATTCAGCCCGGCCGAATAGAACGCGTCGATCAGCAGGCCGCGCTTGCCGCCCGACAGCGACACCGCCGCGAGGCGGTTGCCCTTCGGCGGATCGGCGTGGACGAAGCACTCGGTGGTCTCGATCAGTTCATCCAGCCCGCGCACGCGGATCACGCCCTCGCGGGTCGAGATCGCATCGAATGTCTCGATCGAACCGGCGAGCGCGCCGGTATGCGCCATCGCGGCGGCGCGGCCGCCTTCGGAGGCGCCGAGCTTGAGCGCGATCACCGGCTTGCCGGCGGCGCGCGCGGCCTTGCAGGCGTCGCGGAACACTTTGGTGTTCCTGACGCCTTCGAGATAAACCACGATGACGCGGATGCTCGGATCGGCGGCGAAATAGCTCATCAGGTCCGGCGTCTCGAGGCCGGATTCATTGCCGGTCGTGACCATGTAGCCGACACCGACACCGCGATCCTCCAGTGCCTGGCGGATCGCCATCACGATCGCGCCGGATTGTCCGGCGATCGCCACCGCACCCTGCTCCATGGTGACGATGCGGTCGTCGATATTGGTGAACAGGTTCTCGCCGGCGCTGAGATTGCCGAGACAGTTCGGGCCGGTGACCGCAAGCCCGGTCTCCTTGATCGCCTGTTTCAGCTCGACCGCGAGCCGCTGGCTCTCCTCATCCTGCAGCTCGCTGAAGCCGGAGGTGACGATGGTCGCCGAGCGCGCGCCGGCGGCGGCCGCGTCGCGGATCACCTGCACGGCAAAGCGCGCCGGCACCAGCACCAGCACATGATCGGGCTTTTTGGGAAGGCTGGCAAAATCCTTGTAGCAGGTGACGCCCCAGATCGTCTCGCGCTTGGCGTTGATCGGAAACAGGCCGCCGGCATATCCGTATTTGATCAGATTGTTCCAGATCCGCTCGGCGTAGTTGCCGGGCTTGTCGGTGGCGCCGACCAGCACGATGTTGCGCGGATGCAGCATCGCGTGGATGCTCTTGACGATGTCGCTGGCGTCAGCGGGCGGCGCCCATTTCTGGGAGGTATGAGATGCGGCGCTTGCGAGAGCTTCCATGGAGCCTGCCCTTATCCTTGTTCTGCTTGTTTCCTTTGGCCCACGGTCGATCACCGCGAGGTCCGCGATTTTCATTGTTTTTATGGCTGATGGAAGGGGGTAGCAACTCACGCTGACGCAAGTCAGGGCATCGCGCGCGATATCCCGGCACACGCAAAATTCATGCTTGTCAGGAACCCGATTCGAGCGGGCTCGAATCCGGTCCAATCATGGTCGCATGCAACAGATAGCGCTCGGGGCCCGATGTCAGCGCGTCGAACGGCCAGCAGGTCGACAGCACCAGCTCATGGCGGTCGGTGAGCGGATCGATGCCGGATTGGTCGAAGCGGACCACCGCGCTGCGGTCGGCCCGATAGCGAAAAATCTTGCCGTCGCTCCGCGTCACGTCGATCTCGTCGCCGATTGCGACATCCCTCAGAAAGCGGAAATGGGTGTCGCGATGCGCGGAATAGACCGCGACGCCCGGCTCGCCGGCATCGATGGTCTGTTCGACATGGCCGGGACCGAACGCCAGCGCCTGGCCGCTGCTGCCGGCGAGCGCGATCGCGGAGGCGTGCAGGCGCTTCACCTCGATCCGGGCCACCGGCCAGGTATCGGCCCAGCTCCACGGCTTCACCACTTGGCCGGTCGCGATGCTCTGCGCGAAGGCGCGCTCCAGCAGCACCTGCGCGAGCAGCGCCTTGGCGTGGATATAGGCGCCCTGGCCGAACAGGATCAGGCCGATGAGGGCGAAGGCGAGCGGGAGAAGGAAGCGGCGCATTGTTGAGCCTTCCGTCATTCCGTGGCGCGAAGCGAACCCGGAATCTCGAGATTCCGGGTCTGGTGGCGCGCGCGGCCCCTGGGGGACGGGTGGGAAGGCCGCGCGCGCTCTTGAAGGAGGAGGTCGGGGGGCACCTCCTCCTTTCATCCGACGTCATTGGGGCGACGTCTGACGCCGGTTGAACACCAGAAGGAGAAGGCTGACCGTGAGCAGGATCACGCCCGCGATCATCTTCAGCTCGGCATCGGTTGCGGTCTTCGGCAGCTGGACCGTGCCGGGCCCTTGCGTCGCGACCGGTGACCGCTTCAGCACAGCGAACTGCACCTTGCCGTCGCCTGCTTCGGCGCGGCGTTCGGTCGGCGCAGCCGGCAGGCGCGGACGCTCGCCGAACACCTTTGCGAAATCCCAGCCGGCGGGCAGGTTGAGCGGCAGCTCGGAGAGCTTCAGCGGCTCGCCTTCGGGACGGCTCGGCGTCTTGTCGACCGCAACGAGGCTGGTCAGCCGGGTGACAAGCTGATGCTCCAGCGCCAGTGCAAGGATGGTCTTGTCGGCATCCTCCGGGCTCTCCTGGCGCGTGGTGCGCGCGACCTCGGCATCCGCGATCTTGCGGCGCGCCCACAGTTTTGAGAGGCCCTTGCCTTCGGCGGCGCCGGCGAGCGGCAACGTCACGCTCCACGGACGGTCGCCGATGCGGCCCTTGATCTCGACCGAGCCGGCGAGCTTGTCGAGCTTCGCGGCCAGCACCAGCGGCTCGTCGCGATAGACGTCGGGCAGCGCCGACGGCGTCAGGTAGGCGGTCGCGTCGGAGAATTTCGCGGCGAGGTTGGTCACCGCGGGATTCTCCAGCTTGGCGAACAGGTCGCGCATGCGCTCGTCGACCTGCTCGACCGAGCCGATATGGGTGAAGGTGCCGCGGCCGAGTTCGGCGGCGCGCGTCATCAGATAGGTGTTCGGCGCCGAGCCGATGCCGACCATGAACACCCGCGAGCGGCCGCGCAGCGCGCTGATGGTCTCGAACAATTGCTGCTCGTTGCCGATCGCGCCGTCGGTCAGGAACACGACCTGGCGGACATGGTTGGCGTCGTCATGGTTGGTGTCCGACAGCGCGGCGCGCATCGCCGGCACCATCTCGGTGCCGCCGCGGGCCTGCAGCGCGCTGACGAACGACGTCGCGTTGCCGATATTGGCGCTGTTGGCGGCGACCGGCGTCGGGAACAGCACGTCCATCGTGTCGTCGAAGCGGATCACGTTGAAACGATCCGCCGGCTGCAGGCGGCCGAGCGCATACAGCAGGCTTGCCTTGGCCTGGATCATCGAGGTGCCGCCCATCGAGCCGGAATTGTCGATCACGAAGATCACTTCGCGGGCGAGCTGCTTTTGTTGCGCCTGCTCGACCGAAGGCGGGGTGACGAAGGCCAGCAGATAGTCGGAATTGCCGACATGCTCGCGGAACAGCCCGACCGACGGCGCCTTTTCGGCGGCCGGCGTCCAGGTCAGCTCGAAATCGCGATCGGCCGGCACCGGGCCCTCGGCGAGCTTGACGATGCGCGTCGTGCTGTCGGGGCTCTCTAGCTTGACCTGGTGGAAGTGGCTCTTCACCTCGCCGAGCGGGAAGCCGGCATTGAGGTGCACCGTGATGTTGGTCGGATTGACCGGCGCATTCTCGGCGGGATCGAGCACCTCGCGCGCGATACGGTCGCGGTCCGGCACCGGATCGGTCGAGGTAGCGCCCCAGCCATTGCCATCGGCGCGGAGGTCGACGCTCTGCACCACCGGACGTGGATTGTAGCGCGGGCCGACCACCATCGGCACCCGCAGCGAGAATTCGTTGCCGTTCTGCTGCACCGGCTCCTGATATTCGATCTGCACCAGCACGGTTTCGCCGGGGCCGATATTGGCGACCGAATTGGTGAAGATATTCGGCCGCTCCTGCTCGGTGAGCGCGGCCTTCTGGCCATTCTGTTTGGCCTGCTCGTAGATCGCGCGGGCCTGCTGCCGCTCCTTGATGTCGCCGACCACGATGCGGTCGCCGACGACCATCTTCAGCGTGTCGACCGCGCCGCCCGCCGGCAGCGGATAGACATAGGTCGCTTCCACCCAGTCCTTGGTCGGGTTGCGGAAGATCTGGGTGACGCGGGCGCGGACGGTCGGGCCCGACACCGTGAGGTCGACATCGATGCCGAGCCTGGTTGCATCGGCATAGCCGTCGTCGGTCTTGAACAGCAGCGAGCCGGATCGTGCATCGCCCGGCCGCAGCACCGCCTGTTGCGGCAGCTCGGCCGACCACACCGGATCGAAACTCACCAACAGCGCCGCAAAGCCGATCACCAGCGCGGCCACACCTTCCACCAGAAAGAACAGCACAATGCGCATCCGGCGCGACAGGCGGATCTGCGGGCTGCTCTCACATGCATCGTAAATCGTCATTTTCGTCACTCCCGAGCGAGGCTTTCGCTGCCTCGCGATCATGGAGAACGGCGGTTTTGGCGCGAGCAGAATGATCGGCAATGATTGGCCGCGGTCCGGCGCGGCCCGCCGGCGGCCGAGGCGGGTTTGTGCGGTTTTGTGATGGATTGTCCGGTCTGCTAGACTGCCCAGACTCATGGGAATCGGGCAGGAATCACGATGCCGACGCCGGACAAGCAGCTTTCCGCCGAGCAGAGCCAGCAGGTCGCGGAGACCATTCGCGAGGAAATCGCGCGCCGCCGCATCTCGCGGCAGACGCTGGCCGAGCAGGCGAAGCTCAGCCTGTCGACGCTGGAGAAGGTGCTCGGCGGTCGCCGCCCGTTCACGCTGGCGACCACCGTACGGCTGGAGCAGGCGCTCGGCGTGTCCTTGCGCAAGCTGCCGGAGGCGATCAGCGTGGTCGCGCCTGCCAATGGCGGGATCGCGCCCGACAGCCTCGGATCCTATTCCCGCCGCTCGGTGGCGCGGATCGAGGGGACCTACATCACGGTGCGTCCGTCGTTCGGCGAGAAGGGCGCGATCTACGCCTACCGCACCGAGATCGCCTGGGACGAGGCGGCATCATCGCTCGGCTTTCGCGAGGGCGAGCGGCAGGATACCGACTACACCCAGTATGGCGAGGTGGCGGTGCCCAACGAATCCGGCTTCGTCTATCTCGTGACCAACCGGCACGGCCAGCACCGCGTGATCACGGTCTCGCGTCCGCGTAATTCCGGCGAGATGTACGGCATCATCACGACCTTGCTCGCCGGCCGCGGCTCGCTGCTGACGCCGGTCGCCGCGCCGATCGCGTTCCTGCCGGTGAAGAACGTGCCCAAGCCGAGCGTCGGGCGGGTGTCGTCCGACGACGCCAACTTTGCCGTCTATCGCGAGCACCTGCGCCGCACGATCGATGAGCCGTTCGCGATCTTCCTGCCGGGATAGTCGCAGGTTACGCCGCGCGCGGATGCCACCACGCGCTCAATGCTGCGCAACTAACCAACTCAAGGATACCAGTCCCGTCATCCTGAGGTGCGAGCTCTTGCGAGCCTCGAAGGATGCACGGCCACCGGCGGGGCCGTCGACCCTTCGAGACGCCGCTTCGCGGCTCCTCAGGGTGACGGTGAGATAGGGGCGCGCATCGCCCTGCCGGATTTCATCCAGCCTATCACTCCGCAAGAACAACGAAGCCGCCCGAATGGGCGGCTTCGCGATAAAAGTTCACTCGTCGAGCGGACTCGACTAGCCGCCGGTCTCCGCGCTGATGATGTCGCCGAACAGCTCCCACTGCCCGTTCTTGAACTGCATCATCTTGAGCTGCTCGACCGGGGCGAAGTCGGTCGCGCTGGTGTTGATCCGGATGCCGGGGATCAGGGTGTCGGGCGTGAAGTCCCTCAGGCTCGCGGCCTGCTTCATCACGTTCTCGCGCGTCAGGTTGTCGCCGGCCTGCTTCAGCACCTGCGCCATGGTCTGCGCCGCGGCGTAGCCATAGACCAGATTGGCGTCGGACAGGTTGGCGCCCGGCATGTACTTCTCGGCGAAGGCCATGAACTTCTTCATGCCCTCATCGTTCTTCCACTGCGGATCGGAGGCGTCCTTGAGGTAGCCGGCCGACAGCACGCCTTCCGAGGCTTCCAGCCCGGCGGGCTTCATCACCGCGCCGATCGAGATCGAGACGTCGGTCATCACGTGCATCGGCTTCCAGTTGAGCTCGGCGATCTTCTTGATCGCCTGCGCGGCGAACTTCGGCGTCGAGATGTTGACGAACACGTCGGCGCCGGTGTCTTTCAGCTTGACGATGTGGGAATCGATCGACGGCTCGGTGGTCTCGTAGCTCTCCTCGGCGACGATCTTGGCGGACGACTTGTCGAGGACCTCCTTCAGGCCGATCAGGTAGTCCTTGCCGAAATCGTCATTGGCGTAGAAGATCGCGACCTTGGCGTCCGGCTTGGCTTTCAGGATGTACTTGCCGAAGATCCGCGCCTCGACGCGATAGCTCGGCTGGAAGCCCATCGTCCACGGAAAATCCTTCGGATCGTTCCACTTGCTGGCGCCGGTGGCGAGGAAGAGCTGCGGCACCTTCTTGGCGTTGTGATACTTCTGCACCGCGGTCTGGGTCGGCGTGCCCAGCGCGTTGAACACCAGGAACACCTCGTCGCTCTCGATCAGCTTGCGGATCTGCTCCACCGTCTTGGGCGGCGAGTAGCCGTCGTCATAGGAGATCCAGTTGATCTTGCGGCCGTTGATGCCGCCCTGATCGTTGATCATCTTGAAATAGGCTTCTTCGGTTTTACCGATGACGCCGTAGGCGGAGGCGGGACCGCTATAGGCCTCGACATTGCCGATCTTGATCTCGGTGTCGGAGGCGCCGGTGTCATACTTCTTTTGTGCAAAGGCGGCCTGGGTGGAGAGCAGGCAGAGCGCCGTGGCGGCGGCCAGCAGCGACAGTTTTGTTGTTTTCATAAAGACAATTTCCTCGATTGATTTTGATTGGGGACTTACGCAACGAACCCGCAGCCGGTCCCGGCAGACGGCTATGGGGCAATTGTTGTCGCGGCGAAACCAGAAACGCGTCACGCGCGTCTTGAGATCACGCCGCGGTATCGGTTGGCTTCGGCTGGCTGAATTGCTGCCGGAGCGTCGGCTTATGAATTTTGCCTGTCGCGTTCCGCGGCAGGGCATCGATGAATTCGATCAGGCGCGGGCACTTGAACCGCGCCAGATTGGCCTGGCAATGCGCGTGGATCTCGGCCGGCGTCAGCGAGTGGCCTGGTTTCACGGCAATGATCGCCATCCCGACCTCGCCCCATTGCTCGCTCGGGATGCCGATCACAGCGGCCTCGGCCACGGCCGCCAATTGGTGCAGCACGCTCTCGACCTCGGCCGGATAGACGTTCTCGCCGCCGGAGATGTACATGTCCTTCCAGCGATCGACGATGTAGTAGAAGCCCTCCTCGTCGATCCGCGTGGCGTCGCCGGTGTGCAGCCAGCCGTCGGTGAAGGAGGCGGCATTGGCGTCCGGCCGGTTCCAGTAGCCCGGCGTGATGTTCGGGCCCTTGACCCAGAGTTCGCCGAGCTCGCCGACCGCGGCATCGCTGCCGTCGGGCCGCACGATCCGCACTTCCGTGTGCAGCACCGGCTTGCCGGACGAGCCCGCCTTGCGCGCGGCATCCTCGCGGTCGAGCACCATCACCGCCGGCGAGGTCTCGGTCATGCCGTAGCCCTGCTGCAGCGCGACGCCGCGCGCCTCCCAGGTCTTGAGCAGCGGCACAGGCATCGGCGCGCCGCCGACGCCGCCGATGACGAGGCGGCTGAAGTCCGCGGTCGCGAAGGCCGGATGCTGCGCCATGAACTGGTAGATCGCGGGCACACCGAAGAACACGTTGACGCCCTGCGCCGGGTCAGAGATCAGCTTCAGCGCCTCGCCGGGTTCGAACGCGCGCATGATCAGTACCGTGCCGCCGGCATGCAGCACCGGGTTGGTGTAGCAATTCAACCCGCCGGTGTGGAACAGCGGCAGCACCGTCAGCAGTACGGACGCCGGCGAGATATAGGCGGGGCCGCCGAGATTGACGCAATTCCAGAACGTCATCCCATGCGTGATGATCGCGCCCTTGGGCTGGCCCGTGGTGCCCGAGGTGTACATGATGGTCGAGATGTCATCGAGCATGACCTCCTCGAACCGCTCGAGCGGTTTGGCCGCCGCGATGCCGGCCTCATAGGCGCCGCCGGGGCCGAGCCTCACGGTCGCTGCGACATTGCAGAGTTTCGCGACCTCAAGCGCGGTCTCGGCGAGATCGTCGTCATGGATCATCACCTTGGGCGACGCGTCGCCGGTGATGTAGCGCAGCTCGGGAACGGTGAGGCGGGTGTTGAGCGGCAGGAAGATCGCGCCGATCCGGAAGCAGGCGAACTGCACCTCCAGCGTATCGGTGGTGTTCAGCGCCAGCACCGCGACGCGGTCGCCGCCGGCGACCTTGAGGGCGTCGCGCAGATAGCCCGCGAGCCGCGACACCCGGGCGTCGAGCTCCGCATAGCTGAAGCGGCGATTGCTTGCGAGATCGACAAGCGCCATCTTGTCCGGCGTACGCCGGCGATGATGCGCGATCCAGTCGTAGTAACGAACCGGCAAAATTCCCTCCTCCGGAACGGCAGTCTTGCGCCGCCTGTTCCTGGCTCAATTGATGCCATGAATTGGCAGTGGAGGGGGCGTATTGGGATACTGTCTTGCGTTTACTGGCTGGCTTGTGCCGGGATGGAAAGCCGCTCCGGCAGGCAGCCACTCGACGCAAGTGAACAGGGAAGAATCCGGACATCGTCGGAGGCGGGAATCAACGGAGCAAGCGGATGGCAAACCCGTTCTACACCAGCGAGCATGAGGCCTTTCGCGAGGTGATGCGGCGCTTTGTTGCCAGGGAAATCGAGCCTTATGCCCATCAATGGGACGAGGAAGGCGAGTTTCCGCGCGAGCTCTACGCCAAGGCATCCGAGATCGGGCTGCTCGGTCTCGGCTTCCCGGAAGAATATGGCGGGATCGCCGCCGACCAGTTCATGAGGATCGTGGCGTCGCAGGAGCTGGCGCGGGCCGGCGCCGGCGGCGTCTCCTCAAGCCTGATGAGCCACACCATCGGCTCGCCGCCGATCGCCCGCGCCGCGCGGCCAGAAGTAAAGGCGCGGGTGCTGCCGGAGGTGCTCGCCGGAAAGAAGATCTCCGCGCTCGCGATCACCGAGCCGAGCGGCGGCTCCGACGTCGCCAACCTCCGCACCAAGGCGCGGCGCGACGGCGACCACTACGTCGTCTCTGGCGAGAAGACCTTCATCACCTCGGGCATGCGCGCCGACTATCTGACGGTGGCGGTGCGCACCGGTGGCGAGGGCCCGGGCGGCGTCAGCCTGCTCTTGATCGAGGGCAACACGCCCGGCCTCTCCCGCACCCGGCTGAAGAAGATGGGCTGGTGGGCGTCGGATACCGCGACACTTCATTTCGACGAATGCCGCGTGCCGGTCGAGAACCTGATCGGCGAGGAGGGCCAGGGCTTCAAGATCATCATGCAGAACTTCAACAGCGAGCGCATGGGCATGGCGGCAAGCTGCACCGCCTATGCGCGGGTCTGCCTCGATGAGGCGATCGCCTATGCCAAGGAGCGCAAGACCTTCGGCAAGCCGATCGCCCAGCACCAGGTGATCCGGCACAAGATCGTCGACATGGCGCAGAAGGTCGCGGCCTCGCAGGCGATGCTGGAAATGCTGGCGTGGCGGCTCGGCCAGGGCGAAAGCCCGGTCGCCGAGATCTGCATGATGAAGAACCAGGCGACGCAGACCATGGCGCATTGCGCTTCCGAGGCGGTGCAAATCTTCGGCGGCGCCGGCTTCATGCGCGGCGTCAAGGTCGAGCGCATCTACCGCGAGGTCAAGGTCAACGCCATCGGCGGCGGCACGGAGGAGATCATGAAGGATCTGGCGAGCCGGCAGATGGGGTTGTGAGTGACATGCCGTCGTTCCGGGGCGCGCGCAGCGCGAACCCGGAACCCAGAGATTGAATGGATCGAGATTCCGGGTTCGCCCGCTGCGCGGTCGCCCCGGAATGACAGGAAGCAAAAATGCTCTTCACCGCCGACCATGACGAACCGCGCCGGGTCTTGCAGAGATTCATCGCGGCCGAGATCAATCCGCATGTCGACGCATGGGAGAAGGCCGATATCTTCCCGGCGCATGAGCTGTTCAAGAAGCTCGGCAATCTCGGCTTCCTCGGCCTCAACAAGCCGGTCGAATATGGCGGCCAGGGGCTGGATTATTCCTACGCGCTGATGATGGCCGAAGAGTTGGGTGCCATCACCTGCGGCGGCGTGCCGATGGCGATCGGGGTACAGACCGATATGGCGACGCCGGCGTTGGCGCGGTTCGGCTCCGACGAGGTGCGCCGCGAATTTTTGGCGCCGGCGATTGCGGGCGACCAGGTCGCCTGCATCGGCGTCTCCGAGCCCGGCGCCGGCTCGGACGTCGCCTCGATCAAGACCAATGCCCGCTCCGACGGCGACGACTACGTCATCAATGGCGGCAAGATGTGGATCACCAACGGCACCCAAGCCGACTGGATCTGCCTGCTCGCCAACACCAGCGACGGCTCGGTCCATCGCAACAAGTCCCTGATCTGCGTTCCGATGAAGACCAAGGGTGTGCAGGTCGCGCGAAAACTCGACAAGCTGGGCATGCGCTCGTCCGATACCGCGCAGATCTTCTTCGACAATGTCCGGGTGCCGAAGCGCAACCGGATCGGCGAGGAGGGGCAGGGCTTCACTTACCAGATGATCCAGTTCCAGGAGGAGCGGCTGTGGGGCGCGGCGGCCTGCCTGAAGGCGCATGAGTACATCATCAACGAGACCATCGACTACACCCGCAACCGCAAGGCGTTCGGCGGCTCGATCCTCGACAACCAGGTGGTGCACTTCAAGCTCGCGGAGATGCAGACCGAGATTGAGCTGCTGCGCTCGCTGATCTACCGCGCCGGCGAGGCGCTGGTCGCCGGCGAGGACGTCACCCGGCTCGCGACCATGGCGAAACTGAAGGCCGGCCGGCTCGGCCGCGAGCTCACCGACGCCTGCCTGCAATATTGGGGCGGCATGGGTTTCACCAACGAGACGCCGGTGAGCCGCGCCTATCGCGACAGCCGCCTGACCTCGATCGGCGGCGGCGCCGACGAGGTGATGCTCATGGTATTGTGCAAGATGATGGGCACGCTGCCGGGCCTCAAG
This sequence comes from Bradyrhizobium sp. 27S5, assembly GCF_037217225.1. Taxonomy (NCBI): domain Bacteria; kingdom Pseudomonadati; phylum Pseudomonadota; class Alphaproteobacteria; order Hyphomicrobiales; family Nitrobacteraceae; genus Bradyrhizobium; species Bradyrhizobium sp. 27S5. The sequence goes on along the minus strand of NZ_CP147714.1, from coordinate 8,407,197 downwards.
CAAAAGGGAAACGCCTGATGATCACGCTGTATCACTGCGACGCCGCGCGCTCGTTCCGTCCGCTGTGGATGCTGGAGGAGCTCGGGCTTCCCTATGAGCTGAAGATGCTGCCGTTCCCGCCGCGCGTGTTCGCCAAGGAATATCTCGGCATCAATCCGCTCGGCACCATCCCGTTCATGATCGATGGCGAGACGAAGATGACCGAATCGTCCGGCATCTGCCATTACCTCGGCACCAAATACGGCCCGACGCCGCTGATCGTAGGCCCCGACGAGCCGGCCTATGGCGCATTCCTGAACTGGATGTATTTTTCCGATGCGACGCTGACATTTCCGCAGACGCTGGTGCTCCGCTACAGCCAGCTCGAGCCGGAGGAGCGGCGCAACCCGCAGGTCTCGGGCGACTATGCAAAATGGTTCCTTGGCCGGCTGCGCGCGGTCGAGGCGGCAGCGGCGAAATCCGAATTCCTCTGCGCGGAACGCTTCACCGCCGCCGACATCGCCAACGGCTACGCGCTCCGGCTCGCCGGCAATATCGGCCTTGCCAAGGATTTCGGGCCGAATGTCGCGGCCTATTGGGCGCGGCTGCAGCAGCGTGACGGCTACAAGCGCGCGGTGGCGGCGGAGCAAAAAGCCGGGCAGGAACAGAACGTTGCGCCGCGCGCGCGGCCTTGACCTTCTGTCGTTCCGGGGCGATGCCAACGGGTCCGCGCAAAGCGCGGCCCGATGACAGGCTCCGCGTTGAACCCCAGTGCGCAATTGCGCATTGTGGAACCTCGAGATTCCCCGGTGCGCAAGGGCGCACCATGGTTCGATGCGTCGCATCGCCCCGGAATGACGACGTTCAGCGTCGGTGACAGGTTGCGAATTTGCGCTATGGTAGCTCCCGCCGCAGCGGCCCAAAGAGCCGCGCGAGGAGGAACCGCCATGGACGCGATCGTGGACGCAAAGGGCGAGCAATCCGGCCACCGGATGCTGATCACGCCGGAACGGGTGTTCTATGCCGGGCTGCTCGGCCGCCCGCGCGAACGCTGTCCCGGCGCATTCCATGTCTATGTCGCGATCCGCGACGGGTTGCATCTGTCGACCAGCGAAGGCCGCGAGTCCCATGGCGAGCTCGCCGTGACGATGCCGAACCTGCGCCACACCATCACCAGCGAATATCGCTCGGCGATCTGCGTCGCGATCGAGCCGGAGAGCGTGCCCGACGGCACGCTGGAGGCGGTCGCCCGCCGCTTGCAAGGATCGGACTCGCATCTGTTCGCGGGTCGCATCCGCGCCGCCTACGCGACGCTTGCCGAGATGCAGCATCGCGACGCGATTGCGAATGCCGAGTTCGACACGATGTGCTTCGGCGACGCGCTGCCGCAGCGCGCGCTCGATCCGCGCGTTGTGCGCGCGATCGGCCGCATCGGGCAATTCTCCGGCGAGCCGGTGACCGCGGCGGGCTGCGCCACTGACGCCGGTCTATCGCCCTCGCGTTTCCTGCATCTGTTCAAGGAGGAGACCGGGATCTCGTTCCGCTCCTTCCGCGCCTGGAAGCGTGCGCGGCATCTGCTGCACTTCGCCAACCAGGACATCAACCTCGCGCATCTTGCGCAGGATATCGGCTATCCCGATAGCACCCATTTCAGCCACTCGATCCGCCGCTTCTATGGCCTGAAGCCGCGCGCGATCTTCTCCGGCTCGCGCGATCTCGCGATCTACCGCACCGGGCAGGCGGCGAGTGAACGCGCGCTAACGTAGACTGTCGTCCCGGCGAAGGCCGGGACCCATACCGCGTGATCTATCCGTGATGCGGGATGGCAGAGATCTCTTGATGCAATGAACGGCTGTGGCTATGGGTCCCGGCCCCCGTGCGCAATTGCGCACTAGCCCGGGACGACGGCTAGAGGTTCGCGCCCTGGATCACCTCGCCGAACCGCAGCCAGCCCGGGCCCTCGATCCGTTGCAGCTGAAGCTGCTGCAGCGGATGATGATTGGTCGGGCTGGTGTTGACGCGGATGCCGGGCAACAGCGTCGGGACCTCGATGTCCTTCAGATTGTTCGCCTGCGCCATGATGTTGTCGCGGCTAAAGTTGCCCTTGCATTGCTCGAGCACGATCTTCAACACCTGCGCCACCGTGTAGGCGTAGAGATTGTAGCCTTCCTTCGGATTGCCGTCGGGGAAGTATTTTTCCATGAAGGCGAGGAAAGTCTTCACACCGGGATCATTGGCCCAGGCTGGATCGGCGACGTCCTTCACATAGGCCGACGAGATCGTGCCCTGCGACTTGTCCAGACCAACCGGAGCGATGGTGGAGGAGATCGAGGCAGCGCCGCTGGCGATGAAATGCATCGGCTTCCAGCCGAGCTCGTAGATCTTGCGGATCGACTGCGCGCAGAACTTTGCCGTGGTGCCCGAGATCAGCACATCGGGATTGGCGCCCCGCAGGGTCACGATCTGGGAATCGATCGTGGGATCGGTGACCTCGTGCGAGGCCACCACGGCTGCAGCAGCGAACCGCTCGCCCAGCACATCCCTGGCGCCGGCGACGAAATCCTTGCCGAGATCATCGTTCTGGTAGAGCACCGCGAACTTCGCGTCCTTGTTCTGGCTCAGCGCGTATTTGACGAACACCTGCGCCTCGGTCCGTGCGCTCGGCGCAAAGCCCATGGTCCAGGGATAGCTCTTGTAGTCGCCCCATTTGTCGCCGTTCACCGACAGGAACAGATGCGGGACTTTCGCGGCGTTGATGTATTTGACGACGGACGAGTTCGGCGCGGTGCCGAGCATGTTGAACAGGAAGGCGACATTGTCGCTTTCGATCAGGCGGCGCACCTGCTCGACCGTCTTCGCCGGATTGAACGCGTCGTCGTAATAGATGTACTTGATCTGCCGGCCGGCGATGCCGCCCTGCTCGTTGAGCATCTTGAAGTAGGCTTCCTGGCAGCGCGCCTGCACGCCGAGCGCGGACACCGGGCCGCTGAGCGAGGTGGTGCTGCCGATCCTGATCTCGGTCGCGGTGACGCCGGGCGTGTCTTCGGCGAGCGAAGGCCGCAGGCCCGCGACTGCGGCAAGGCCAGCGCCTGCTGCGCCGGTGAGCCATGTGCGCCGGTTGATCGAGACCATGACGTTCTCCCCGTGGTGCCGGCTTGTTGTGCCGCTTCTGCTTGGCAAGCAGAGCCTATGCGTCACGCGGGCTCTGCGTCTTGTGTTAACCAGCTGGCGACGGATTCCGGCGTGGACACATCGACTTAGCCAGTCAACGCAAGATGGCGCGCCGGCAAATTTCTCATCATGGGAAAACCAACGGCGCATGTGCGCTGCAACCCGGACAAGCGAGACGCCATGAGCGACAAGGCCGTCATCACCTGCGCGCTGAATGGCGTGCTTACCGACCCGAAGCAGCACAACGTCCCGGTGACGCCGGAACAGATGGCGCGCGAGGCCAGGGCCGCGTTCAACGCCGGCGCCAGCATCATGCACATCCATCTGCGCCAGCAGGAGCCGAACAAGGGTCACTTGCCGTCATGGGAGGTCAATGTCAGCAAGGACATCCAGCAGGCGATCCGCGAGGCCTGCCCGGGCGTGATCATCAATCACACCACGGGGACCTCGGGCCCGAACTACCAGGGCGCGCTCGACTGCGTGCGCGAGACCAAACCCGAGATCGCCGCCTGCAACGCCGGCTCGCTGAACTATCTGAAGGTCAAGGCCGACAACACCTGGGCCTGGCCGCCGATGATGTTCGATAACGCGGTCGAGAAGGTGCAGGACTATCTCGACGTGATGAAGGTCGCCGGCACCATCCCCGAATTCGAATGCTTCGATGTCGGCATCGTGCGCTGCGTCGGCATGTACCGGCAGACCGGCATGTATTCCGGCCCGCTCGAATACAATTTCGTCATGGGTGTCGCCTCGGGCATGCCGGCCGATCCGGAGCTGTTGCCGATCCTCTTGAAGCTGAAGGTGCCGGACGCGCATTGGCAGGTCACCGCGATCGGCCGCGGCGAGATCTGGCCGCTGCACCAGCGCGCCGCCGATCTCGGCGGCCATCTGCGCAGCGGGCTGGAGGATACGTTCTATCTCGGCGACGGGACCAAGGTGACCTCGAACGGGCAGCTCGTCGAAGGGCTCGCCGCCTGTGCGCGCCGTGCCGGCCGCGAGATCGCGAGCCCGGCGGAGGCGCGGCAGATTTTTGGGGTCAGGCATTAATCGTCAACCCCGCCGTCATTGCGAGCGGAGCGAAGAAATCCATCTTGCCGCGCGGGAAGAATGGATTGCCTCGTCGCTTCAGCGCAAAATTGCTTTGCAATTTTGTCGCGAGCTCCTCGCAATGACGATGGAGGAGGAAACACATGGACAACCTCTTAGCAACCGGCGGCGTCACGGGGCCGGGCCGCATCGGGCGGGTCGCGATCGGCGACCTGCTGAAGCGCGCGGCGCGGCGGTTTCCGGATCGCGTCGCGCTGACCGACGGCGGCAGGCAAGTCACCTTCACCGAGCTCGAGCGCGACGCCAATCGCTTTGCCAATCATCTGGTGCAGCGCGGGCTGAAGCCGGGCGAAAAGATCTCTACCATCAGCAACAATTCCGTCGAGTTCGTCAAAGCGCTGTTCGGCATCCACCGCGCCGGCCTGGTCTGGGTGCCGATCAACACCATGCTCGGGCCGTCTGACATGGACTACATCCTCGGCCATGCCGAGGTGCGCTTTGCCATCATCGATGACAATCTCCATGCCCAGGCTGACCGGCGCGCCGCGCTGGAAGCGCGCGGCATGGAGATGATCGCGATCGACCTGACCGGCAATGCCGGCAGGACCGGACTGCAAAGCTTCAACGAGCTCGTGGAAGGGCAATCCGACATCGAGCCCGAGATCGAGATCAACGACCGCGATCTTGCGATGATCATCTACACGTCGGGCACGACCTCGCGGCCGAAGGGCGCGATGCATTGCCACCTCGCCGTGGTCATGGCCGTGATGAGCAACTGCATCGAGATGCAGCTCTCGCGCGACGACGGGATCACCGGGCAGTTTCCGCTGTTCCACTGCGCCGGCCATGTGCTGCTGCTCAGCTACCTCTCGGTCGGCGGCCGCATGGCGCTGATGCGCGGCTTCGATCCGGTCGTCTGCATGGAGGCGATCGTTCGCGACCGGCTCACCGTGTTCGTCGGCCTGTCGCTGATGTACCAGGCGATCCTCGATCACCCGCGCCGGCGCGAATACGACCTGTCGGGCTTGCGCTGCTGCATCTACACCATGGCGCCGATGGGCAAGCCGCTGCTCGAGCGCGCGATGGCGGACATGTGCCCGAACTTCGTGCTGTCCAGCGGCCAGACCGAGATGTATCCGGCAACGACGATGTCGCGGCCCGAGGTGCAGCTCGACCGTTTCGGCAACTACTGGGGCGAGTCGCTTGTTGTCAACGAGACCGCGATCATGGATGACAACGGCAACCTGCTGCCGCGCGGCGAGATCGGCGAGCTGGTGCATCGCGGGCCCAATGTGATGATGGGCTATTACAAGGATCCCAAATCGACCGAGGAGGCGCGCAAGTTCGGCTGGCACCATACCGGCGATCTGGCCCTGATCGATGCGAATGGCGAGGTGCTGTTCCTCGACCGCAAGAAGGACATGATCAAGTCGGGCGGTGAGAATGTCGCCTCCGTCAAGATCGAGGAGACGCTGCTCGCGCATCCCGCCGTGCAGAACGCCGCCGTGGTGGGCCTGCCGCATCCGCAATGGGGCGAGGCGGTTTCCGCCTTCGTCAAGCTGAAACCCGGCGCGGTGGCTGACGAGGCCGGTATCGAAGCGCATTGCAGAAAGCATCTCGGCGGCTTCCAGGTGCCGAAGCTGGTGCGTATCCTCGAGGAAATGCCGATGACCGCGACCGGCAAGCTGCGCAAGGTCGAGCTGCGGCAGCAATACAGCGGGCATTTCGACGGAAAGAGTGCATGATGATGGCTATCCCCACCCTCGTCATTCCGGGGCGCGCGCAGCGCGAACCACAGATGCGCACTGCGCATCGGGGAATCTCGCGTAACGACCTCGAGATTCCGGGTTCGATGCGTTCGCATCGCCCCGGAATGACGGAGCAAGTTTGATGGCCATCATCGAGAACACCATCGCCACCGGCAGCGCCGGCTTCCAGGGCAATCGCGACGGCATGCTGGCGCTGATCGCCCGGATGCGGGGGCTGGAGGAGCGGACCCGCGCGGCCTCCGCCGCGGCGAAGGACCGCTTCCACAAGCGCGGCCAGCTGCTGCCGCGCGAGCGCGTTGCGCTGGTGCTCGATCCCGGCTCGCCCTTCCTCGAACTGTCGACGCTCGCCGGCTACATGTTCGACGTGGCTGACGCCGACAAGAGCGTGCCCGGCGGCGGGCTGGTCGCCGGCATCGGCTTCGTCTCCGGCATCCGCTGCATGGTCAGCGCCAACGATGCCGGCATCGATGCCGGCGCGCTGCAGCCCTATGGCCTCGACAAGACGTTGCGGGTGCAGGAGCTCGCGCTGGAGAACAAGCTGCCCTATGTGCAACTCGTCGAGAGCGCCGGCGCCAATCTGCTGCGTTATCGGGTCGAGGATTTCGTCCGCGGCGGCAACATCTTCCGCAATCTCGCGCGGCTGTCGGCGGCGGGGCTTCCCGTTGTCACGGTGACACACGGTTCCTCGACCGCGGGCGGCGCGTATCAGACGGGTCTCTCCGATTACATCGTGATGGTGCGCGGCCGCACCCGCGCCTTCCTGGCCGGGCCACCCTTGCTGAAGGCCGCCACCGGCGAGATCGCGACCGAGGAGGAGCTCGGCGGCGCCGAGATGCACACCTCGATCTCCGGCCTTGGCGATTATCTCGCTGAGGACGACCGCGATGCGCTGCGCATCGCGCGCGACATCATGGCCAAGCTGCCATGGGATGGTCCTTGGGACCGACCGGCGTCCGAACCCGGCGCGTTCAAGCCGCCGCGCTATGACGCCGAAGAACTGCTCGGAATCATGCCGATGGACCACAAGCGTCCCGTCGACATGCGTCAGGCGATCGCGCGCTTCATCGACGATTCCGATTTCACCGAATTCAGCGCCAATTACGGCCCGGCGACGGTCTGCGGTCATGCCCGCATCGAAGGGCAGGCGATCGGCATCATCACCAACAACGGCCCGCTCGATGTGCCCGGCGCCAACAAGGCGACCCATTTCATCCAGGCCTGCTGCCAGTCGCGCACGCCGATCCTCTATATGAACAACACCACCGGCTACATGGTGGGCAAGGCCTATGAAGAGGCCGGCATGATCAAGCACGGCTCCAAGATGATCCAGGCGGTGACGTCGGCAACGGTGCCGCAGATCACGCTGTATTGCGGTGCCTCGTTCGGCGCCGGCAATTACGGCATGTGCGGCCGCGGCTTCCATCCGCGCTTTTGCTTCTCTTGGCCCAACGCCAAGACCGCGGTGATGGGCGGCGAGCAGGCCGCCGAAACCATGGCGATCGTCACTGAGGCGGCGGCCGCGCGGCGCGGCAAGCCGATCGAGAAGGAGAAGCTGGAGGCGATGAAGGCGCAGATCACCGGCGTATTCGACGGCCAGATGGACGTGTTCTCGACCAGCGCCCGCGTGCTCGACGACGGCGTGATCGATCCGCGCGACACCCGCAGCGTGCTCGCCGAGGTGCTGGCGATCTGCCGCGAGGCGGAGGCGCGCACCCCGCAGCGCATGCAGTTCTCGGTGGCGCGGCCATGAGCGGGGCAATTGTGAAGCGGACACCGTTCTTCAAGATCCTGATCGCGAACCGCGGCGAGATCGCGCTGCGCATCATGCGTACGGCGCGGCGGCTCGGTTATGGCGTGGTCGCGGTCTATTCCGACGCCGATCGCGACGCGCTGCATTTGCGCGAGGCCGACCAAGCGGTACGGATCGGCGAGGCGCTGCCGGCCCAATCCTATCTGAAGATGGACGCGATCATCGCAGCCGCCAAGGCGAGCGGCGCCGGCGCGGTGCATCCCGGCTACGGCTTCCTCGCCGAAAACGAGGATTTCGCGCAGGGCTGCCGCGATGCCGGGCTGGTGTTCATCGGCCCGTCGCCGGAAGCGATCCGTGCGATGGGCAACAAGGCCGGCGCCAAGGAGATCATGCAAAAGGCCGGCGTGCCCTGCGTGCCCGGCTATCAGGGCGCCGAACAGGGCGATACCGCGATGCTGGCGGAGGCTAAGGCAATCGGCTTTCCGGTCATGATCAAGGCGGTCGCCGGTGGCGGCGGCCGCGGCATGCGGCTCGTCGCGGACGCCGCGGCATTTCCGGACGCGCTGCGCAGCGCGCGGTCGGAGGCGCAGGGCGCGTTCGGCGATCCCACCGTGATCCTGGAGCGCGCGATCGTCGATCCCCGCCACATCGAGATCCAGGTGTTCGGCGATCGCTATGGCAACGCCATCCATCTCGGCGAGCGCGATTGCTCGGTGCAGCGGCGGCACCAGAAGCTGATCGAGGAGGTGCCGTCGCCGGCGGTGACACCGGAGCTGCGCGCACGGATGGGTGCGGTCGCCGTGCAGGCGGTCAAGGCGATCGGCTATGAGGGCGCCGGCACGCTGGAATTCCTGCTCGATCGCGCCGGAAATTTCTACTTCATGGAGATGAACACGCGGCTTCAGGTCGAGCATCCCGTCACCGAGGCGATCACCGGGCTCGATCTGGTCGAGCTGCAGCTCAGCGTCGCCGGCGGTGAGCCGCTTGGCCTCAAGCAGGAGGATATCACCTTCTCCGGTCACGCCATCGAGGTGCGGCTGTGCTCGGAAGACGCCGGGCACGACTTCGTGCCGCAATCCGGCACGATGGCGCGGTGGCAGATGCCCGATGGCATCCGCGTCGAGCACGCGCTGCAATCAGGCTCGGAGATTCCGCCGTTCTATGATTCGATGATCGCCAAGGTCATCAGCCATGGCGCGACCCGGGACGAGGCGCGCGGCAAGCTGATCTGCGCCCTGGAACAGGTCACGGCCTTCGGCGTCACCACCAATCAGGGTTTCCTGATCGACTGCCTGCGTCATCCGGTCTTTGCCAAGGGCGAGGCGACCACGGCCTTCATCGGCAACAACCGCGATGTGTTGCTGGCGCCGCGGCCGGATCGGAGCAGCGACCTCGCGCTGGCGGCGCTGCTGCTCTACGTCACCAATCCGCACGCACCGCCTTGGCAGCGTGGCCGGTCGCTGTCGGCGACGTTCCCGCTTGGCCTGCGGATTGATCTCGGCCACGGCGCGCAGGAGATCGAGATTTTCCGCGAGCGCGACGGCGGTTACGTCGCGACCCGCAACGGCGATCGCTTCAGCTTCGAGATCGATGAGCTCGATCAGGACAGCATCCGCTTCCATCACGATGGCTTGATGGAGCAGGCCAAGTTCCTGCGCGAGGGCGATCGGCTCTACATCTTGCACCGTGGCGTCACGCTATCGGCCCGCGATCTCACGCTCGCCCCGCCGGAGAGCGCGTCGGCCGCCGGAGGCGATGGCAAGGTCCGCGCCGCCATGAACGGCCGGGTCGTCGCGGTGCTGGTGAAGGCGGGCGACAAGGTCGCGGCCGGCCAGCCGGTGATGACGCTGGAAGCGATGAAGATGGAGCACGTCCACACCGCCGGCGTCGCGGGCACGGTGTCGTCGATTGACGTTGCCGAGGGCGAGCAGGTGACGTCAGGGAAGATCGTGGTGGAGATCGAGGCGGCCGCATAACCGTCCGTCGTCCCGGGCAAGCGGAGCGCGACCCGGGACCCATAACCACCGATGCTGATTGTTAAAGCGCGCTGGGGCCGCAGCTCGTTGCAGCAACTAGCATTTGTGGCTCTGGGTCCCGACCTTCGCCGGGACGACACTGAGTTACTGATCAATCCACCCGGTCCCGTCATTCAGCCAGCAGGCGACCTGATGACCCGTGCCCGCCGTTTGCAGCACCGGGCGCTCGGTCTTGCAGCGATCGATCGCGTAGCGGCAGCGGGTGTGGAAGGCGCAGCCCGAGGGAGGGTTGATCGGGCTCGGCACGTCGCCGTCGATCATCGGTGCGAGCCGCTTGGCCTTGGGGTCGGCGATCGGCACCGAGGCGAGCAGCGCCTGGGTGTAGGGATGGCGCGGATTGGCGAACAACTCGTGCTTGTCGGCGATCTCGACAATGCGGCCGAGATACATCACCGCGACGCGGTGGCTGATATGGGCGACGACCGCGAGATCGTGCGCGATGAAGAGGTAGGAAAAATTCTGCTGGCGCTGCAGGTCGATCAGCAAATTGATCACCTGCGCCTGGATCGAAACGTCGAGCGCGGAGACCGGTTCGTCGCAGACGATCAGCCGCGGGCCAAGCGACAGCGCGCGTGCGATGCAGATGCGCTGGCGCTGCCCGCCGGAGAATTGGTGCGGGAAATTCTTCATCTGGTCGGGCCGCAGGCCGACCTGCTGGAACAATTCCGCGACGCGTTCCTGCTTCTTCGCGCCGGTCGCCAAGCCATGCACAATCAGGGGCTCGCCGACAATGTCGCCGGCCGTCATGCGCGGGTTGAGCGAGGCGAACGGGTCCTGGAACACGATCTGCATCGAGCGGCGATATGGCCGCAGCGCGGTCTTGCTGAGCGGTGCGATGTCCTCGCCATCCAGCTTGATCGCGCCGCTGGTCGGTTCGACCAGCCGTAGCACGGTGCGCGCCACCGTCGACTTGCCGCAGCCGGATTCGCCGACCAGGCCAAGCGTCTCGCCCGCGCCAAGCGAAAAGCTGACGCCGTCGACCGCATGCACGGTGCCGACCTGGCGGCGCAGCACGCCGCCGCGCACCGCGTAATGCTTGACGAGATCGGTGACCTCGAGGAGCGGGCGCTGCTCGGTCATGACGCCTCCGCCATCTCGCCGGCGCGCCAGCATGCCGCCCAGTGCTTGCTCTTGATTTCATCGAGCGGCGGATACTCCTGACGGCAGCGGTCGATCGCGAGCTTGCAGCGCGGCGCGAAGGCGCAGCCGGGCGGCAGATTGGTCAGCGACGGCACCATGCCGGGAATTTCGGTCAGTCGCGCATCGGTCTTCGCGCCGAGCGCGATCACCGCGGGCATCGAGGCCATCAGGCCGCGCGTGTAGGGATGCAGCGGTGTCTCGAACAGCGCCTCGACGGTAGCCTCCTCGACCTTCTTGCCGGCATACATCACGATCACGCGCTGCGCGGTCTGTGCGACGACGCCGAGGTCATGGGTGATCAGGATCAGCCCGGTGCCGAGCCGCTTCTGCAGATCGACGATCAGCGCGAGGATCTGCGCCTGGATGGTGACGTCGAGCGCCGTGGTCGGCTCGTCCGCGATCAACAGCGCCGGCCGGCACGCCAACGCCATCGCGATCATGGCGCGCTGGCGCATGCCGCCAGACAGCTGATGCGGATATTCCTGCGCGCGGCGCTCCGGCTCCGGAATGCGCACCAGCCGCAGCATGTCGACGGCCTGTTTCCAGGCCTCCTTGCTGCTCACCTTCTGATGCAGGCGCACCGCCTCGATGATCTGGTCGCCGATCCGCATCACCGGATTGAGCGACGTCATCGGCTCCTGGAAGATCATCGAGATGCGGTTGCCCCTGATGTCGCGCATCGCGGCATCGTCGAGCTTCAAGAGGTCGGTGCCCTCGAGCGTGACCGAGCCGCCGACGATGCGACCGGGCGGATCGGGCACCAGGCGCATGATCGAGAGCGCGCTGACGCTCTTGCCGCAGCCGGATTCGCCGACGATCGCCAGCGTCTCGCCACGGCCGACCGAGAACGAGACGTCGTCGACCGCGCGGAACAGGCCGGAATTGGTGAAGAACACCGTCTGCAGGTTCTTCACATCGAGAACCGTGTCTGCCGTATCAGCCTCGCTCATCAGCCGCGCTGCCTCGGATCGAGGATATCGCGCAACGCGTCGCCGAACAGATTGGTGCCGAACACCGCGAGACTGATGGCAATGCCAGGAAAGATCACCAGCCACGGCGCGGTGCGGACGTATTCGGCGGCGGATTCCGACAGCATGCGACCCCAGGAGGGATAAGGCTCGGGGATGCCGAGGCCGAGGAATGACAGCGACGCCTCGGTCAGGATGGTCGAGCCGAGTTGCGCGGTGGCGAGCACGATCAGCGGTGCGATGGTGTTCGGCAGCACATGGCGCAACGCGATCCGCGTCTCGCTCATGCCGATCGATTTGGCCGCCTCGACGAACGGCTGCTCGCGCAGCGCCAGCGTGTTGGCGCGGATCACCCGGGCGACGGTCGGGATCAAGGGGATTGCGATCGCAAGGATCACGTTCGGCAGCGAGGGACCGAGCGCCGCGGTCATGACAAGCGCGAGCACCAGCAGCGGCAGCGATTGCAGGATGTCGGTCACCCGCTGGAACACGAGGTCGACCCAGCCGGAAAGATAGCCGGAGGTGAGACCCACGATCACGCCAAGCGTGGCGCCCAGGGTCGTGGAGCCGATGCCGACCGCGAGCGAAATCCGTGCGCCATGGACGATGCGGCTCCAGACGTCGCGGCCAAAGGAATCGGTGCCAAACCAGTGCAGCATGGAGGGCGCGGCCAACCGGTGCGCGGAATCGACGCTGAGCGGGTCGTAGCGGCTGATGACGTTGGCTGATATCGCGGTCAGCACGAACAGCAGCATGATGATCAGGCCGATGGTGCCAAGCACGTGGCGCTGCGCGAGGAAGGCAAGCCGCCCCCAGCCGCCGGTGGCGTTGGCCCCGGCGCGTCGCAGTTCACTTTCGAAATTGATCGTCGCCATCGGGCTCTCTATTTGAGCATGATCTTATCGGAAAGCCGGTTCCCACTTTTCCGGATCATGCTAGTCCCCAAACCGGATGCGCGGGTCGATCGCCGCATAGAGCATGTCGACAATGAAATTCACCACAACCACGACCACCGCGATGAACATCACAAGGTTCTGCACGATCGGGTAGTCGCGCCAGCGCAGTGCCTCGACCAGGAAGCGGGCGATGCCGGGGATGTTGAACACGGTTTCCGTCACGATCAGGCCGCCGATCAGGAACGCGGCCTCGATGCCGATCACGGTGATGACCGGCAGCACGGCGTTCTTCAGCGCGTGGTGATAGTTCACGGAGGCCTCGGAGGCGCCCTTGGCGCGCGCGGTGCGGATATAGTCCTGGCGCAAGATTTCCAGCATCGAGGAGCGGGTGATGCGCATGGTCAGTGCCGCGCTGCGGAAGGCGACTGCCATCGCCGGCACGGCATAGATCGCGAATGCCTCGGTCCAGGTTTTCGGGTTGGGGTTGAAGATCGGCATCGTGCCGAACAGCGAGACCGAGGCCATCAGGACCAGCAGGCCGAGCCAGAACGACGGCAGCGACAGGCCGCTGAGGCTGACCACGCGCAGCGCGTAGTCGAGCTTTGAACCCTGGTGCACGGCGCTGATGACGCCGAGCGGGATGCCGATCGAGGCCGAGAACAGCAGCGCCAGCCCAGCAAGCCGCGCGGTGATCGGAATCCGCGGCAGGATTTCCTCCAGCGCCGGTTTTTCCGAGACATAGGAATAACCGAGGTCGCCGCGCAGCAGGCCGCCGATCCAGTGCAGGTACTGGATCACGATCGGCTGGCTCAGGCCGAGCTCGCGCTCGAGATTGGCCTTGTCGGCGGGATCGACGAAGCCCGCGGCATCGAACAGGATGTCGACGATGTTGCCCGGAACGACCCGCAGCAGCACGAAGATGATGACCGAGATCCCGAACAGGGTCACGAGCATCAGGAATAGCCGCCGCACGATATAGGCAAACACCCTGGCTCTCTCCCCGGTCTCGAATCTTCTTCGCGCTACTTGTCCAGCCAGACGTCTTCGTAACGATAGCCGTTATAGGAGCTGTTGGACATGATCGTGACATTCTTCACGTAGGGTTGCCAGCAGGTGCCGGTGCGGGCATGGAAGATGATTGGACGCGCGACGTCTTCCTGCAGCTTCTTGTCGATCTCCCAGACCAGCTTCTTGCGCTTGTCGAGGTTGGTCTCTTCCGACTGCTGGTCGAACAGCTTCTCGATGTCCTTGTTGCAATAATTGGTGTAATTCCGCTCCGAGCCGCAGGCATAGTTCTCGTAGAAGGACTGATCGGGCTCGTCGACGGCATTGCCGGTGAGGTTGAGGCCGAGCGAATAGTCCTTGCGCGCGATCTTCGGGAACCACTGCGCGGTGTCGACGACGTCGAGCTCGGCGTCGATATAGATGCTCTTGATCTGGTCGATCAGGATGATCGCAGGATCGCGGTAGACCGCGATGTTGCGGGTCGACACCTTGATCTGCAGGTGCTTGTCCGGGCCGTAACCCGCCTTCTGCATCAGCTTGCGGGCTTCCTCGCGGTTCTTCTCGATGTCGGGGCCGTAGCCGGGGATCGATTCAAGCATGTCCTTGGGCATCGCCCACAGGCCGTCCGGTGCTGGCTCCATGGTGCCGCCGATATCGCCTTGGCCCTCGAACATGATCTGGATGAACGCCTTGCGGTCGAGCGCCAGCGCCAGCGCGCGGCGGATGTCGATGTTGTCGAATGGCGGTCCGCTCGAATTGATGATGATGTTGGTGGAGACGTTGTTCGGTTCCACCACGCAGACGGCATTGGGCGCCTGTGACTTGACGTCCTTGAGCAGCGGGATCGAGACCTCGGTCGGGAATGTCATGTCGAACTTGCCCGAGACGAAGCCGAGGATCGCCGTCGAGCGGTTGGTGATGATGGTGAACTCGATGCCGTCGAGATAGGGCAGGCCCTTCTTGAAGTAATCGGGGTTCTTGGTGAGCTTGATCGATTCGTTGGCCTTGAACTCGACGAACTTGAACGGGCCGGTGCCGACAGGCTTGGTTCGCATGTCGCCTGGCGACACGTGGCAGGGATAGATCGGCGTATAGCCCGAGGCGAGCAGCGACAATAGCGCGGGCTGCGGCCGCTTCAGCTTGAACGACGCCTCGAGATCACCGTTGGTGGTGACCTCGTCGACCTGGTCGTACCAGGATTTCCGCGGATTCTGCCGGAATTTTTGCTGCGACTTGCCCATCAGCATGTCGAATGTGCATTTGACGTCGGCCGCGGTGAATGGCTTGCCGTCGTGCCATTTCACGTCCTTGCGCAGCTTGAAGGTCAGCGTCTTGTTGTCGCCGCTCCAGGCCCAGCTCTCCGCAAGCTCGGGCCGGATCGTGCTGGCGCTGTTTTGGGCGATGTGCTGGTCGAAATTGACGAGATTGTTGAAGATCGGCATGAACGGCACGTTCAGCGAATAGGTCGCGCCCTCATGGATCGAGGCACGGCCGGGACTGTCGCGGTGATAGATCCTGAAGATGCCGCCTGATTTCGGTTCGGCTGCGAGTGAAGCGCCGCTGATGGTCAGCACAGACAACACCGCGACGGCCAGCGCTTGCACGCTCCGCATGGTCCCTCCCACATTTCGGTCTCAATGGCCGATTGGCATCGACGATACCACGGTGAGGCTGCCGGGCAACCAGCGAGGCTCGCGAAGGGATTGGCAATTCGGATGACGCCAGAGCATCAAAAATATCCAGGGACCGGGAATAATGCGTGTGATTACGGGGAACTCAGGTTGTTTTGCTATGTGGCGGCGAATCTCCGTTCGAATTTGATCGCTAATGGCGAGGCGCGCAGCGTGAAGCGCCCCGCAATCAGCGACAGTTTGTCGCCGATCCAATGACGGTGCTGACCCGTCATCCTGAGGAGCGCGGAACGCGCGTCTCGAAGGATGCACGGCCCCGCTGGTGGCCGATTCATCCTTCGAGGCTCGCCCAGCGGTGCAAGTGCACCGCAAGGCTCGCACCTCCAGCGACAAAGGCGAAGCCTTTGCGCGGGGATGACGGGGAAACGTATTACGTTCACTCCGCCGCCTGCGACGAGGGTGGGCTCACGCTCGCGACGCCATCGGCCTCGGTCGCGGAGATCGTGGTGCGGATCATCAGGCGGCCCTCATGCGCCGGCCAGGGGCGGCCGCGATGCATGGTGGCGCGATTGTCCCACATCACGACATCGCCCTGCTTCCATTGGTGCAGGTAGCTGACGCCGGGCGCGGTCGCAGCCTCCGTCAATTGCTCGATCAGCGCCTTGCCGGCCTCGGCATCCATGCCTTCGACGCCATAGGCGTGGGAGGCGAGATACAGCGCGCCGCGGCCGTTGACGGGATTGCGCCAGACCATGCGCCAGCATACCGGCGGCAGCGCATCGGTTTCCTCGGTCGTTGCGAGCCCCGTCGCCACCTTGCTGCGCGAATGCGCGTAGGAGTGCCAGGCGAACGAATTCTCCAGCCGCTTCGCCACGTCCTTGTCGAGCCGCTCGAAGGCAAGCCGCATCGAGACGAATTCGGTCTCGCCGCCATGTTCGGGGATGATGCGCGCGGACAGGATCGAGGTCAGCGCCGGCACGCGCTTGAACGAGGAGTCGGTGTGCCAGAGCTGGTTGGCCCTGGCGCGCAGCTGCTGCCGGTGATCGGACGGAACGACCTTGCCGTCGGGCCCGAAGGTCGAGAGGATCACGAAATGCGAGCCGGTGCCCATCGAGCCGACCTTGGTCACCTCGGGCGGGCCGAAGCGGCGCGAGAAGGCGAGCTGGATGTCGTCGTCGACCTGTTGGCCGCGGAACACCAGCACCGAGTGTTCCTCGAACGCCGCACGCACCGCCGCATAGGCGGCATCGCTGGCGGCAACATCTGACAGCGTGACGCCGCGCAGTTCGGCTCCAAACCCCTGACGCAGTGGGATCACGTCCATCGGTTCATCCTCCCTGACTTTTCTTGTTGTGGTGAGGTTAGGGGAAAAGCCCGCCAGCGACAACGCGAGGCGCGGCACATCACCCCATCGCGATCAGGTTGTGACGCGTGCGCCGCCTGGCGACCTCCATGCGATGCGTGACGAAGGCGAATAGTGCCCAGCTCGAATGGAAAGCGACGCCGGCCAGAACGACGATGGTTCCCGGAATCGGACCGATCGAGGCGCGGTCCCAAATCTCCGCCATTGCGTTGAGTGGCAGCGGGTGAATTGCGAGCTTGCCGTAATAGGCGATGGCCTGGATCGCGAAGATCCAGCCATAGGTCCGGCGCAGCCGCCGGCCGATCGCACGGGCGTAACTGATATGATAGCTCGGGTGACGATAGTCGTTGGCCAGCAGCTCGGTCCAGGCCGAGTTCGGCGAGGGGCCTTCGCCGCGAATCATCGGCGCGTAGAAATCGGTTTCGAGCAGCCGCGCGCGGGCGCGCCAGACATTGAAGTAGCGGTAGCGCCGCGCCTCGAACAACAGGAACACGGTCACCAGCAGGCCGACCAGCACCATCGGCAGGGGTGAGGCCTCTGCGTTGCTGTAGGTCGCCGACAGCGCGATCCCGGTCGTGACAACTGCCCAGTTGGTCGAGCTGTCGAGGCGGGTGCGCCAGACCGTGCTGCGGTAGACCTCGCCGCGGTAGAGGTGGGCGAGAGCACCGATCTCGGCGGCGGTGAATTCGAGCTTTCCGGCCTGTACCGGCTCGGGCTCGCGCGGCTGGGGCGACGGCATGGCGGCCTCCGGCGAAGCTGGCTTGCGATTACCGAGCATAGCGCGAAATCCGCGCGACGGGCGAGTCCGTTGCGCCCTCCGGTCTGCCTCGCAGCATCGCTCCGGTCCGCCGCATCGCCCGCTCAGACGATCCGCGAGGTCTTGTTGCCCCAGTAGCGGTCGCGCAGCAGGCGCTTGTAGAGCTTTCCGGTCGGCAGCCGCGGCAGCTCGGCCTCGAAATCGACCGAGCGCGGCACCTTCTGGCGCGACAGCGCGCCGGCGCAGAATGCGATCAGCTCCTCGGCGAGTTCAGGCCCCGGCGCGATGCCGTCGGCCGGCTGCACCACCGCCTTCACCTCCTCGCCGAGATCGACATTGGGCACCCCGAACACCGCGGCGTCGGCGACCTTGGGATGGGTGATCAGGAGGTTCTCGCACTCCTGCGGATAAATGTTCACGCCGCCGGAGATGATCATGAAGGTGGCGCGGTCGGTGAGATAGAGGAAGTTGTCGTCATCGACATAGCCGACGTCGCCGACCGTGCTCATGCTGCCGTCCGCCGAGCGGGCTTCGCCGGTTTTTGCCGGATCGTTGAAATACTCGAAGGGCGAGCCGGTCTTGAACCAGACGGTGCCGGGCGTGCCCTTCGGGCAAGGCTGCATGTTCTCGTCGAGAATATGCAGGTCGCCGAGCAGCACCTTGCCGACGGTACCGCGATGCGCGAGCCATTCCTGGCTGTTGCAGGCGGTGAAGCCGAGACCTTCGGTCGCGCCGTAATATTCGTGGATGATCGGGCCCCACCATTTGATCATGTCGTCCTTGACCAGTGCCGGACAGGGCGCCGCGGCATGGATCGCGATCTCGAGCGACGACAGATCGTACCGGGTGCGAACCTCCTCGGGCAGCTTCAGCATGCGCGAGAACATGGTCGGCACCAGCTGGCTGTGGGTGATGCCCCATTTCTCGATCAGCTCGAGATAGCGCTCCGGATCGAAACTCTCCATGATGACGACGGTGCCGCCCATGCGGATGGTGAGATTGACCGCGGCCTGCGGCGCGGAGTGATAGAGCGGCGCCGGCGAGAGGTAGACCATGCCCTCGCGGTAGTGCCAGAGCTTGATCAGGAAATCGAACAGCGGCAGGTTTTGCCCCGGCGGCTCTTCCGGCAGCGGCCGCACGATGCCCTTGGGCCGGCCGGTGGTGCCGGACGAATACAGCATCGCGGTGCCCAGCGCCTCGTCCGCGATCGGGGTTGCCGGCAGGCCGGCCGTCGCCTGCGCGAGCCCGACGATGCGATCGCTTTCACTGTCGCCGTCGACCACGACGCAGAGCTCGACCTGCGGACACTCCTTCAGCGCCTCGCGCGCGATGTCGAGCTTCAGCCTCGAGGTGATCAGGACCCGCGACTGGCTGTTGGTCAGGATGTAGGCGAGCTCGCCCGGCGTGAGGAAGGAGTTGACGCAGGTGAAGTACAGGCCCGACCGCTCGCCGGCGCCGCAGGCCTCGAGGTAGCGGTTGTTGTTCTCCATGAAGATCGAATAGTGGTCGAGCCGTCGCAGGCCCTGCTTGCGGAACAAATGAGCGAGGCGGTTGCAGCGCGCCTCCAGCTCACGATAGGTAACGATCTCGCCGGTCCCGGCCATGATGAAGGCGGGTTGCAGCGGGCGCAGGTAAGCATGCGTGCCGGTATACATCGAACTTTATTTCCCCCTCACTCGCGACGTGATCATGCTTCAGGCGGCCATCATCAGAATCTCGCGGACCTGGGAGGGACCGTCGATCTTGCGCGGATTGCGCGGCACCCAGGGCGTGCGCATTGCGCCCGCCGCGATGCGGTCGAAATGCTCGGGGCTGACGCCGACCTCGTGGAGGCTGCGCGGCATGCCGAGGTCGCGGATGAAGCGGTCGAGCACGTCGCCGGCGTCCGCGCCGGGGTGAGCCATCGCAGCCGCGACCAGCGCCTGCCGGTCGTCATTGTCACGTTTGTTCCAGCGCATCACCGCAGGCAGCATCACGCATGACGTATAGCCATGCGGCACGTCGAACTCGGCGCCGAGCACGTAGCCGATGCCGTGGCTCGCACCCATCGGCACGCCGGAAGCGAGCGGGCCGGTCGAGAGCCAGGTGCCGATCTGGCAATCCATCCGCGCCGAAATGTCCTTCGGGTCGGCCTTCACCCGCGGCAGGCCCTGCGCCAGCATCTCCAGTCCCTTCAGCGCCTGCGCGTCGCCGTAAGGATGCGCCTCGCGCGAGCAGATGCCCTCGACGCAATGGTCGACGGCGCGGATGCCGGTCGACAGGAACAGCCAGTCCGGCGTGTGCACCGAGAGTTCAGGATCGAGGATGGTCGCGCGCGGCATCACCAGCGGGTGGCGCAGCATCTCCTTCTGCCGCTTGGCCTCGTTGGTGACGCCGGCGATCGAGGAGAACTCGCCGCCGGCGATCGTGGTCGGCACGCTGATCTGGCGCACGACAGGCGGCTTCATCTCGGGCGAAACGCCGCCATGGGTGCGGATCGCCTCGATGCCGTCGGATGTCGTGACGTTGTTGGCGAGGCAAAGCTGCACCGCCTTGGCGCCGTCGGTGATCGAGCCGCCGCCGATGGTGACGATCAGATCGGCTTTCGCATCACGCGCCTGTTCCGTCGCCGCGATGACCGCGGCACGCGGCGTGTGCGCCGGCATCTTGTCGAAGGTGCCGACGCAGCGCCCGCCGAGCGTCTGGCGGACCTTCTCGATCTCGTCGGTCTCGCGGTTCAGCGTCCCCGACACCATCAGGAAGGCGCGCTGTGCGCCCAGCCGGTCGAGCTGCTCGACGATCGCCTCAGCGGCGGGGCGCCCGAACACGACCTCGTCCATGGCGCCGAATACGACACGGCCTCGATGCACGCGCCTGTCCTCCCCTAAGATGCTCCGCCTTGCTGGCGGCGCTCTGCGGGGAGGTTAGCGGAGGAAATCGGGGTCGTCATCAGGTCCTCCGGGGCGCCCGATCGGAGGCGCCGCATCCACCGCGTCGTCCTGGCGAAAGTGGGCGAACCGTCATCCTGAGGAGCGGCGCCAGCCGCGTCTCGAAGGATCGACGGCCGCTAGCCGGGCCGTGCACCCTTCGAGGCTCGCCCAGCGGTGCAAGTGCACCGCAAGGCTCGCACCTCAGGATGACGGTATTGGCTGATTCAAGTGTCCGACAGCGAAAAGCATGCGCTTCCGCATCCTCGCGGCGCGCTGCGTCCGAGTCTTGCGTTTACTTGCCCTCTCTTAAGACAGAGGGCGCAGGGAAAGCCGGGTGCCGATCGCACCCATGGGCCCCGAGCAAAAGGTAGAAAGCTCGGGGGTAGGACCACAGGTGTAACCGGAAACACTCCGGCTTTCCCTGCGCGATGGGTTACGGCTTACTTCGCGCTCTCCCCGGCGAGACTGGGCTTGTTTGTCACCGCCTTCGCAAAGCGCTACGCGCTTTACGAGAGGACACCTGCCGCGAGGGCGTCAGGACCACACGACTTCACCGTCCGCATCACATGCGTTCGTCGCTTGCATGATCAGCGTCCACCGCATCCCACACCGCGTTCGTGACGATCGCGAAGCGCCCCTCGATCGGGTGAGACGGGCGGACCATACACCGAGTTGCAGTTCCGGTAAACGGAAATATTTTCGCTGAAGGGGCTTGCGCCGTCGGGCAACTCAGTGGCACGCGCGCGTGAGGGACACATCGGCGGCAGGGTTCCCTCTCCCCTTGCGGGAGAGGGTTAGGGAGAGGGGTGCCACACGACGCGCTCTCTCCGTATCTGTCACGGCGACAGCAAACGAAATTTTGCGAGGGCGGTGCGCTCATCGAACAGTTTAGCCCGGGGCCACCCCTCTCCCCAACCCTCCCCCGCAAGGGGGGAGGGAGCCTTGCCAGTGTGCTCACCTTACGTCATCCCGGGGCTCGCGAAGCGAGAGCCCTCAGGTGCGCAATTGCGCACCGGGAAATGACGATGAGAGCTTCGAGTTGGATGACTGACGGAAACCTTGACGGCAATATCGCGCGGCGTGTTACACGTCGCATGCAACTGGGAACGTGCGCATGACATCCACCGTCGACCTCGCGGCATTGCAGATTGATGACTTCACGCCGCACCAGGACGCGGAGTTCGAGATGCAGGCGGCGGAAGGCGTCGTGGCGCTGAAGCTTGCCAAGGTCGAGCCCGCGGGCAGCAGCGGCCGGCCGGGCGGCGCGTTCTCGCTGCTGTTCGCGGGCCCGAAGGGAGCCTGGCTGCCGCAGGCGATCTACTCCGTGCAGCATCCGGCGCTCGGCATGATGGAGATCTTCCTGGTGCCGATCGGGCCGGTCGCCGACGGCAACGGCTATCAGGCCATTTTCACCTGACGACCGGATATTCCTGCGGCGCGCCAGCGCATCAGATCGTACACGCCCTTGTCTTCCTCGGTGGTGAAGCCGAGCCGGCGGTAGAGCCGCATCGCCGGGTTGAATTTCTCGACATGGATCGAGACATCCTTGCCGGCTGCAGCAGCCTCGTCGATCGCGTCGCGCAACAGCGCCTCACCGTAGCCGTTGCCGCGATGGGCCGGAATGAAGGCGATGTCGATGATGCGGTGCTGGCTCGGCCAGCGCTCGATGTAGAGCCGGCCGATGTCCTCATCGTCGCGCGCGATCACCAGCCAGTCGGCATTTGGATAAAACTGCTGGTAGTGTGCGTGCTGGGCCTGGAATTGCTGCTCGAGAAAGGCCGCCTTGTCCGCCTCGCTCCACGGCACCGGCGCCAGTTCCTCGGCGCGGGTCGAGGCATAGAGCCGGCCGAGGAACGGCAGATCGGCCCCCGACAGGCGGCGAAACCGGCAACCGGATTCAGCCGCGCGCGCCCAGCCGAATGCAGGTGCGTCAGTGGGGGAAGCGGGGAGCGCCAAAACGACCTCAGCCCCGTGGTGGGAAGACGCCTTGCAGCGAAATGCAGAAATTCAGCGTGAGGTAGGGCATCAGATTATTGTGCGGCAGGCCGGAGCCCGTCAGTCCGATCATGTTGGTGCTCATCTGCACCAGCGTGGGCGTCGGAGTGCCGACGACATAGGCCGCGCCGTTCAATGATCGTGCAATGCCTCGGGTCGGTGTCGGTGCGGCCTGGTCGGCCTGCAGGTTGATCGCCATCATGTCGTGGGGGTGCGCGGCGAGTTCCGTTTGCAGTAGAGTTACCGTGTCGGAGCCGCCGTTCTCGCCAAGGTCGTACAGCGAGAGGCCGGGTCCCTGTCCCGGCGCCAGTGGCGCGTTGCCCTGCATGTTCGGAAGCGCGAAGTTCGACGTGCCGTTGCCGCCATAGGTGGTGCCGAGCAGCGAGAACAGCGCCGTGTTCTGCGAGAGCGGCACAAGCTGACCGTTGCAGAACGCCCAGCCCTTGGGGGCGAAGTTGAACGGAAAGATGCGGATCTCGGCGACGAAGGGGTCAGCCATGGTGTCGCGCTCCTAGCTCTGGCTCGGGAAGATGCCGAACAGCGAAATAATGAAACCGACGCACAGAAAGGGCTGGATGTTGCTGTGCGGCTGGCTGCCGCCGGCGGGCCCGATCACCGCCGGGCTCAGCGGCGTGGTCGGCGTTTGCTCCTTGTAGAGCAGCAGCGCGCCGCTCATCTGGTCGAGCACGTTGCCTTGCGGATTCGAGCCGCTGCCGGTGTTCGTTGACGCCTGCATCGTATGGGTATGTGCCGGGATCGTCTGCGTCGTGAGGGTGACTTGCTCGGCGCCGCCGATTTCGCCGATCGTGAACGCGGTGCCCGCGTTGGTGCCCATATGAAGTGGCAGCCGGCCACGCAGGTCGGGGACGGCAAAGGTGTTCTGGCCATCGCCGCCATAGGTGGTGCCGATCAGGTTGAACAGCGCGTCATTCTCGGAGATCGCCAGCAGGCTGCCGTCGCAGAACTGCCAGCCGGCCGGCGCGAAATTGCCGGCGAACATTTTGATTTCGCCTATAAAGGGTTGTGGCATGAGAGGTCTCCGTCAATTCTGCGAAGGGAAGACGCCCTGCAGGGCGATGCAGAAATTGACCGTCAGGAAAGGTTGCATGTTCTGATGCGCCTGGCTGCCGCCGACCGTGGAAATGCTGCCCGGCGCGAGCGCGGTCAGCGCCGTGGGCGCGGCGTACGCGTTGTTCAAGGCGCCGAGAACGTTGTTGGCCGGCACCAGAAGTGCGCCGTTGGTGTTGGTGGCGTTCGCGATGTGGGTGTGCTGCGGCATTTCGTTAATCGAAAGCGTGTGTGCCTGCTCGCCGCCGAGTTCACCGAGCACATGGCCGTTGCCGACATGCATCGGGGTGCGGCCCTGCAGATTGGGGAGCCCGAAGGTGGTCTGTCCGTTGCCGCCGTAGACAGTGCCAAGCAATGAAAACAGCGCCTGGTTCTGATTGAGCGGAAGCAGTTGCCCGTTGCAAAAAGCCCAGCCCTTGGGAGCAAAGCCGAACGACATCATGCGGATTTCGGAAAGAAACGGATCAGCCATCGGTCCTCCGCGAATACGTCGTAAGATTTATGAAAAATACGAGACAATGATGCCGTGTCGACAGCGTGTGCACGATAGCGTGTTTTCTACGAAGTGCAACCTCAACGATTGTGCCGGGTTGGCAATTTTTCTTCAATCGCCGGTTGAGCGTGGCTTGCGAGCCGCGATTGCTGGCACGCGATCCTTAGTGTGCGATCCTTGTGCGATCACTGGCTGCGGAGTTCACGTCATGAAACGGACATCTGCGAGCGCATCCTGCGCGATGATCTGAGTTCTCTGCGGCGGGAATCCGGACTCGACCGCGCCGAACGAACAACGCCTGCCGAAGCGATTCGGCAGGCGTTGTCGTGGTCGATGTTATCCTGGTCGATACGGCGTCCGATCAGACGATCAGGTCATGATGCAGCTGGGTCTGGACGTGATTGTCGGTCGGCATGCCGCCCATGGCGGCCAACACCGTCTCGTGTCCGGCCCACGGGTTGGGGGCATCGGAATGCCCGCTGAACAGATCTGACAACGCTTGGGTGTTCGCCGCGTGGCTGGTGTCGGTCTGCGGCGCCGCCTGGGCGAATGCCGAGAAGTTGAAGCTCTGCCCCATCGCCGTGTTGGCAACCGGCGCGCTGGCCTGCTGCTGGCTCGGGGCCACGGTGGTCGGCACGAACACGAAGTTCTGCTGGGCCCGACCGGGATCCATGCTGTGGTCCTTCGGCAGGTCAGTCGCGGTCGGCAGCCGGCGCTCGCCGTCGGCGAGGTTGATATACATCAAATCATTGGCATCGGAGGGCGAGGTCAGGTCTGCGAGGCCGATCACGTGTCCCAGTTCATGCACAACGGCGGTCAGGAGATCGAGATGACCCGCCGCTGCCGCCGACGGATCGGTCTGCAGATTGCCGCCGGACGCATTGAGGGCGTGCGTGAACTCCGAATTGTCCGATGGGGTCGGATCGACGAACCAGCCGTGGCCGGCGGCATCGACATCGATCGTAATGTGGCCGGAGCTTTCCAGGCCGACGACCTGGCCAGCGAGGTCCGCGACGCTGAAAGTGACGGCATGCAGCGCGGCGAGTTGACCCGCGCCGGCGCCTGCCTTCGCCCATTGGGCAATAGCCGCCGACACGACCGAGTCGAGCTCGCTCTGGGTCAGGTGGGTTTCGCCCGCCGTCGGCGAGGCTGCCGCAACGCCACCCGAACTGGCGACCAGGAACTGCGCGCCGCCAAAATAGCCGCCGCCTGCGGATTGCCCGGGGTCACCGATGGCCTGTGTGGCAACCGCGCCGTTTCCGGTGCCGGTCACGGTGTTGTTGCTCGCCACGTAGCTCGCGACCGCCGAGAAATTATACGGCGTGCCGGCATAGTCGGGACTGCCGATCAAGCCGGTTTTCGAAACGCCCTCCTGCTCGAGGAAGATGCCGGCGACCAGGCCGAGGCCCGTATTGCCGCCGAGATCGACGGTGTTCTTCAGCGCGCCGGCGCCGCCGATCGTGGCGTTCAGCAGATTGTTGTCGCCGCCCGCTCCGGTATTTGAGCCGTTCTGCACATAGATGCCGGCAAACCCGTTCGTCGAATCGAGCGTATCGACCGTGTTGCCCTGGATCACCGCGGTCATGTCGCCGGCAGCGCCGTTATGCACCAGCGTATAGATGCCGCCGACGACGCCGGAGATATGATTGTTGGTGATGGTCGTGCTCGACGAACCCGCGCCGTCTTCGAACACGCTGATGCCGTAGCCCTGCGTCGAACCGCTGCCGGCAGAGCCTTGCGTGCCGATCGTGTTGCCGCTGATCGTGCCGGTGAAGTGCCCGTCGGTGCCGGTGCCTTTGGTGACTGCGAGAGCCCCGCCCAGAGCGCCTTTGATGGTGTTGTTCGAGATGTTGTAGGTCAGCGTGATGTCGTTGGCTGCGCCGCCGCCGCCGATCGTCAGGCCGCCACCGCCGCTGACGATGTTCTGGTTGGTATTGCTGAAATTGTCGCCCGTCATGACCAGGTCCGACGACACCGTGCCAAGCAGATTGAGCTGGAACATGTCGCCGCGCGCGGAGGTGACGGTCGAGTTCTGGACCGTAGCGTTGAACGTGCCGCCGGTCGCCTGGAAGGCGATCGCGTCGTTGGACGCATTGCCGGCCGCGGAATTGGTCGCGAAGGTCGAGCCGGTCACGGTAATGCGGTTCAGCGTCTGGCTGCCGTCGTTGAACACGTGCAGGGCATCATAGGCTGCGCCGGTGAGGGTCGAGTTCGTGATCGACGCCGTGCCGGACAGGCCGGTGAAGTAGACGTCGCCCTCGCCGATGCCGCCGACGCTGGTGCCGTTGGTGCCGGTCACCGTGGTGTTGCCGAGGGTGAAGCCGGTGACGGCGGTGCCGACGATGCCGTAGTTCTGGAAGTCGTGCATCGACACGTAGGAGATTTGCACGTCCTTGGTGTTGTTCAGGTAGATGCCGCTGCCCTGCGTGGTGCTGCCGTCGGCGCCGGTCTTGTTGGCGATGGTGCCGCCGCTGCCCGCCGTCGAGCCGTCACCGGTGACGTGCAGGCCGCCATTGCCGGCTGCGGTGCCGGTGTTGGAGAGGATGATGCCGTTGCCGGAGCCGCCGCTCGAGGTGATGCTCTTGAAGGTGAGGTTCGACGAGCCGATCTGGGTGTTCTCGACGTCGAGTGCGGTGCCGGTGCCTGACGTGATCGAGTTGGCGGTGCCGGTCAGCGAGATGGTGCCGCCATGCGTGAAGCTCATGCCAGTGCCGCTGCCGGTATGGACCGTGATGTCGGACATCGAGACGGTGCCGACATTGTTGCCGTCGTCGCTGATGCCGATGCCGGTCGAGGCCGAGGTGTCGATGCTGACGCCGCTGATGCTGTGGCCCGACGTGCCGAGCAGGTCGATGCCGTTGTCGGCGCCGGTCACCTTGATCACCGGATCGGTGCCGGTTGCGGTGTTGGCGGTGACCAGGGCACCGGTCACCGGGTTGGTGAAGGTCAGGGCGTGGCTGCCGCCGACCAGGTTGACGCCGTTGGCGAGGTTGATGCCGTTGGCCTCGGTGTAGGTGCCGGACCTCAGCACGACGTAGTCGCCGCTCCCTGCCGGGTTCGCCGCGTTGAAGGCGGCGATCGAGGTGTACGGGTCGGCAGCGGTGCCGAGATTGTGGCTGTTGGCAAGCGCCGTGGCCGAGTTGTCGATGTAGAACACCTGCGGCACGACGCCGACATGGAAGGTCTGGGCGCCTGAGGTGAGCGGCCCGCCGGTGCCGGTGTGGCCGTTGTCGCTGACGTTCAGCGTGACGGTATCCGAGCCGGCGAAGCCGTCATCGCTGTTGTATGTCAGCGTCGCCAGCGCGGTGTTGACCTGTGCGGCCGTGCCGGTCAGCGTCACTGTGTGGCTGTCGTTGTTGGTGAAGCTGGCCAGCCCCGTAGTGGTGAAGGTCAGGTTCGCGTGGCTGGAGGAAATCGTGGCCGTGACGGTGCCGGGGTCGGAATCGACGTCGGCGACCGAAAGGCCTGATATCGCAAAGTCGGTGTGCGAGAACGCAGTGCCGAGCGAATTGTCCGCCGGCACCGCCGCGGTCGGCGCATCGTCCACGGCGGTCACGCTTCCCGTCGTCGATGCCGTCCCGGTGTTGTTGCCGCCATTCGCGGTGCCGCCGTCATCGTGCACGGTCAGGGTATAGGAACGCGCGGTGCTGTCGGGATTTTCGCTGGTGTTGTTGAACTGGATCAGGTCGAGCACCGCATTGTAATGCGCCAGCGTGTCGGTGCCGGTGAAGCTGATCGTTTCGGTGCCGGCGGTGCTGGTGATGTCGAAGTGGATCCCGCCGATGTCGCCGCTGGTGCCGGCGTGACCTGCGATCGAGAGCGCGTCTGACGCCTTCAGATTGTTCAGCACGAAGGTCGCATCGGTGATGTTGTTGCCTTCGGCGTCCGAGATCGTCAGGTTTGGCGTGATCGTGACCGGCGTCGAGCTCGAAGCCGGCGTGCCGTTCGGCGGCTCGGAGAATCCGGTGATGGCGCCGAAGCTGACGACAGGCGCGTCGTTGACCGGCGTGACATGGATGGTCGAGGTCGAGGTGTTGCTGCTAGCGCTGCCGTCGTTGACCGTGAAGCTGACGGTGCGATCTGCGCCGGACGGGTTGTCGCTCGAGTTGAAATAGGTAATCGAATCCAGCGCGGCCTTGTAGTTGGCGACGCTGGAGGAGCCCGTCAGCGTCAAAACGCCGGTCGCGCTGTTGTAGACCCCGCTGATACCGTTCTGGGTGACGAAGCCCAGCACATCCTGGCCGGCGACGAAGCCGCCGGTGATGGCAACCGTCGCGCTCGACATGTTGGCGCTGTCGACGTCGGAGACGTTGACCGACGCATCGATCACGGACGCGGCCTGGTTCTCGACATAGTTCAGCGTGCCGCCGGCCGTCGTGACCGGCGGATCGTTGACCGGGGTGACATTGATGGTGTCGGTGACCGCAGCCGAGTTGGCGGAGCCGTCATTGGTGATGATGGTGACCGTACGCGCCAGGCCCGACGGGTTGTCGCTGGTGTTCTGATAGGTCACCGAGGCGAGCGCCGCCTGATATTGGGCAACCGTGGCTGTGCCTGTCAGCGTCAGCAAGCCGGTTCCCGTATTGAACGAGCCGGTGATGCCGTTCTGGGTGGTGAAGGCGAGGACGTCCTGGCCGTTGGCGTAGTTGCCGGTGATCTGCACGGTGGCGCCGGCCAGCGTGGCGTTGTCGACGTCTGTTACGGTGATCGCCGGGTCGAACGCGGTCGCGGCCTGGTTCTCGGTGTAGTTCAGGGTGTGGCCGGCGACCACAACGGGCGGGTCGTTGACCGGCGTGACGTTGATGGTGTCGGTCACCGGGCTGCTGTCCAGCGTGCCGTCATTGGCTGTTATCGTGACGGTGCGCGGTGCGCCTGACGGGTTGTCGCTGGTGTTGTGATAGGTCACTGCGGCCAGCGCGGCCTGATAATTGGCGACCGTGTCTGTGCCGGTCAGCGTCAGCGTTCCGGTCGCGGCATCGAACGTGCCGGTGATGGTGGCGGTGTTGGCGAAGGCGAGCACGTCCTCGCCGTTGACGTAGCCGCCGGTGATCTGCACCGTCGCGGACACCAGATTGGCGTCGTCGCCGTCGGTGACGGTGATCGCCGAATCGATCGCGGTCGCGGCCTGGTTCTCGGTGTAGTTCAGCGTGTGCCCGGCGGTGACGACCGGCGCCTGGTCGACAACGACCGCGATGGTGAAGGTCTGCTGGTTGTGCAAGGTGCCGTCGCTGGCATCGACCGTGACGTCATAGGACGGATCAGCAATGTTGATCTTGGTAGGATCGGCGACCGTGACCTTGCCAGTGGCCGCGTTGATGGTGAAGGCGCCGCCGGAGGTGTCGCCGACCAGCGAATAGGTCACGGCGGGACCGTTGACGTCGATCGAGGATGCCGTCACGCCGGTTCCCGAGCCGGCGGGTGCGCCGATCGCGACCCGGTTGACGCCAGCGTCGCTATCGACCGGGGTCGATGGCGCGACGTCGTTGACGGCGATGGTGAAGGTTTGCGAGTTCGCCAGCGTCCCGTCGCTGGACTGGGCAACGACGGTGTAGCTGCCGCCCGAGCTTTCGAAATCGATCTTGGTGGAATCGGCGACAGTGATGACGCCGGTCGTCGCGTTGATGGTGAAGCCGCCACCAGAGGTGTCGCCGATCAGCGAATAGGTCACGGCCGGGCCGTTGACGTCGGTCGACGATGCGGTGATGCCGACGGTTGAGCCGTTGGCCGCGCCTTCGACGATGGTGTTGGCGCTGGCGTTGGCATCGACCGGCGCCGACGGCGGGGCGTCGTTGACGGCGATGGTGAAGGTCTGCGAGTTCGTGAGCGTGCCGTCGCTGGCCTGCGCAGTCACTGTATAGGCGTGGCCGGGCGCACTTTCGTAATCGAGCTTGGTCGGGTCGGCGACGGTGATGACGCCAGTGGTGGCGTTGATGGTGAAACCGCCGCCGGAGGTGTCGCCGGTCAGCGAATAGGTCACGGCCGGACCATTGATGTCGGTCGACGACGCGGTGATGCCGACCGTGGTGCCGGCGGCGGCACCTTCGACGACGGTGTTGGCGCCGGCGTTGCTGTCGACGGGGGCCGACGGCGCGACGTCGGAGACGGCGATGGTGAAGGTCTGCGAATTCGTCAGCGTGCCGTCGCTGGCCTGCGCGGTGACGGTGTAGGCATGCCCCGCCGCGGTCTCGTAGTCGATCTTGCTGCTGTCGGCGACGGTGATGACACCGGTCGCGGCATTGATGGTGAAGCCGCCGCCGGAAGTGTCGCCGGTGAGCGAATAGGTCACGGCCGGGCCGTTGATGTCGGTTGCCGACGCGATGATGCCCACGGTCGAACCGTTGGCCGCGCCTTCGACGACGCTGTTGGCGCCGACGTCGCTGTCGACGGGGGCCGACGGCGCAACGTCGGTGACACCGATCGTAAAGGTTTGCGAGCTCGCGGTCGTGCCGTCGCTGGCTTGCGCGGTCACCGTATAGGAATGGCCCGCGCCGCTGCTCTCGTAATCGATCTTGGTGGGATCGGCGACAGTGATGACGCCCGTCGTCGCGTTGATGGTGAAGCCACCACCGGAGGTGTCGCCGATCAGCGCATAGGTCACCGGCGGACCGTTGACGTCGGTCGACGATGCGGTGACGCCGACCGCGGTGCCGGCGGCGGCGCCTTCGGCAACCGCATTGGCGGCGGCATCGCTGTCGACCGGGCTCGACGGCGGGGCTTCGTTGACGCCGATGGTGAAGGTCTGCGAATTCGTCAGCGTGCCGTCGCTGGCTTGCGCGGTGACGGTGTAGGCGTGGCCGGGAGCGCTTTCGTAGTCGATCTTGGTGGGATCGGCGACGGTGATGATACCGGTGTGGGAATCGATGGTGAAGCCGCCGCCGGAGGTGTCGCCGGTCAGCGAATAGGTCACGCCGGGACCGTTAACGTCGGTCGAGGACGCGGTGATGCCGACCGTGGTGCCCACGGCCGCGCCTTCGACGACGGCGTTGGCGGCGGCATTGTTGTCGACCGGGGTCGATGGCGCGACGTCGGTGACGTTGACGGTGAAGGTCTGCGTGCTCGACAGCGTGCCGTCGCTGGCCTGCGCGGTGATGGTGTAGCTGCCGTGCGAGGTTTCGAAATCGAGCTTGGTCGGATCGGCGACGGTGACGACGCCGGTCGCCGCGTTGATGGTGAAGCCGCCGCCTGAGGTGTCGCCGACCAGCGAATAGGTCACGGCTCCGCCGTTGATGTCGGTCGCGTGCGCCGTGACGCCGACGGCGGTGCCCGCAGCCGCGCCCTCGGTGACCGAGTTGGCGGTGGCGTCGGTGTCGGTGGGGGCGGACGGCGGGGCGTCGGTGACGTTGATGGTGAAGGTCTGCGTCGACGAGGTCGCGCCGGCCGTCGCGTGCACGCTGATCGTGTAGGCGTGGCCGGGCGCGCTGCTCTCGAAGTCGAGCTTGGTGGGATCGGCGACGGTGACGACGCCGGTGCTCGCGTCGATCTTGAAGCCGCCGCCGGAGCTGTCTGATGTCAGCGAGTAGGTGGTTGCGGGGCCGTTCGGGTCGACCGCGGAAGCGGTAATGCCGACCAGCGTGTTGGCGGCGGCGCCCTCGACGACGGCGTTGGCGGCGGCATTGACGTCGACCGGCGTAGAGACCGGCAGGTCGTTGACGTTGATGGTGAAGGTCTGCGAGCTGACGCCGCCATGGCCATCGCTGGCCTGCACCGTGATGCTGTAGGCGTGGCCCGGCGCGGTCTCGAAGTCGATCTTGCCGGAATTGGCGACGCTGACGACGCCGGTGTTGGGATCGATCTTGAAGCCGCCGTTGGAGGTGTCCGCCGTCAGCGAATAGGTGACGCCGGGGCCATTGACGTCGGCCGCCGCTGCGGTGATGCCGACCAGCGTGTTGACGGCAGCGCCTTCGTTGACGGCGTTGGCGGCGGCGTTGCTGTCGGTCGGTGTCGACGGCGGCGCATTGCTGACCGCGATCGTGAAGCTCTGCGACGAGACGAAGATGCCGTCGGTGGCCTGCACATTGACGACATAGCTGCCGCCGGAGCTCTCGAAATCGACCTTGGTGGGGTCGGCGATCGTCACCACGCCGGTATTGGCATCGATCTTGAAGCCGCCATGCGAGGAATCGGACGTCAGCGAATAGGTGACCGGGAGGCCGATCAGGCTGTCGGAATGTGCGGTGATATTGACCGAGCTATTGACGGCGGCGCCTTCAACGACCGTGTTGGCGCCGGAATTGGTGTCGGTCGGCGCCGACAGGAAGCCGTGGATCGGCGGAAAGGGCGTGCCGGGAGGGCAGCCGAGATAGAGATATTGCAGACCATACGCATCGACGAATGCCTGCGCGGACGGATCCAGGATGATATTGCCGCTCGGATCAAGATGGAGTTCGGGACGGGTTAAACCACCGATTGTATAGGCGGGTATGGTCGTCATGTGCACTCCTGCAACCGGCGTGGAAGCCAGTCAGTATTTACAATTTTTGGATACGGGGACGTGTGAAGCCGTTCACACGTTGAAGTTGATCGGCCGCGACTGGAGACCGCATCGACTCGCTCGCAATGTGGGAAAGCCGCGATGTCCGCGGAGCCGTGACATCAGCAAGATCCAATGCGCTTGCCATTTACGTAGTCGCCTTCACCACTCACGCCGCGACAAAGTCCAATGAATGTTCGAGAAAAATGCGGCGGCCAACAAAATTTCACTGTTTGGCAACCATGACCGTATTGGCGATATTTCCGAGTGTCAATGTGTGTCCGGATGACAGCGCGCCGTTAACCACGATTCCGCCATGCAGCGGGAGGTAGAGCGTGGGAAAACTGACCGGTTTTGCCGTTTGCGGCCGGAGGTTGTGCGCCAAAAGTCGAGTCGGGCGTGGTGTGACGAATCTGTGAAACGAGCTCGCGTTGTGATTGATTCGCGGCGATCCGTCTGTGATCTCGTACCCCCGAAAGGCCAGCCAGTCTGTCCCTTCCCGTCGTAACGGTTTCGCGAGCGTGTCGTAAGGCGTTCAGACTACGCAACTATTCGCTTGATCCGGCGCCCATCTTGAACAGACTGGGGGTCGGCTACATCTGTGACGTCCACCGCCGCGACATCGCGACGATCCGTCCGAGTTGAATCACTGCAATTTTAGATGCGACTTTGGTAGCCCTGCTTTGGTCGTTCCGGGGGAGAAGGAATTGAGTGCGATTGACACAACGGAGCGTCCGGCCCCGGTTAACGGCGTCGAACGCGATTCGCTTCGCCGCCATGATTCGCTCGGCCGTCTTGACTCGCTTCGTGGTCTTGGCGGGCTCGGCCTCGCGCCGCTCGGCTTGCTTGCGGCACTGACGCTCGGCGGCTGCGGTGACAAGAGCGCGCAATCGCAGGCCGCGCCTCCGCCGCCCGTGACGGTCGCGCAGCCGGTCAAGCGCACGGTCACCGACTGGGACGAGTTCACCGGCCGCTTCGAGGCGATCGAGGAAGTTCAGGTCCGCGCCCGTGTCGGCGGCTTCGTCGACAGTGTCGAGTTCAAGGATGGCGCGATCGTCCATGCCGGCGATCTGCTTTACACCATCGACCCGCGCCCGTTCGAGGCGGTGGTGCTGCAGGCCCAGGGCCAGCTCGCCGACGCACGCGCCAAGGGGGAGCTCGCCAAGCGTGATCTCGAGCGCGGGCTGAACCTGGTGCAGACCAGCGCGGTCTCGGAGCAGGTCGTCGACCAGCGCCGCCAGGCGTTGCAGGCGGCACGCGCCGCCGAGACGCAGGCCGAGGGAACTCTGAAGGCCGCGCAGCTCAACGTCGAATTCTCCCACGTGCTGGCGCCGATCGCCGGCCGCGTCAGCCGGCATCTGGTCACGCCGGGCAATCTCGTGCAAGGCAGCGAGGGCGGCGCGACGCTTCTCACCTCGATCGTGTCGCTCGATCCGATCTACATCTATTTCGACGTCGACGAGGCGACCTATCAGCGCAACAGCAAGCTGTGGTTCGAAGGCCGGCGGCCGAGCTCGCGCGACACGGCGAATCCGGTGCAGGTGGCGCTGACCGGCGAGACCAAGCCCTCGCATGAGGGCAAGATGGACTTCCTCGACAACCGGCTCGACGTCTCGACCGCGACGCTGCGCAGCCGCGCGGTGATTCCGAACAAGGATCTGTCGATCCTGCCCGGCCAGTTCGGCCGGGTCCGCATCATCGGCTCCTCGCCCTATGAGGCGCTGCTGATCCCGGACACCGCCATCGCCACCGACCAGTCGCGCAAGATCGTGTTCGTGGTCAAGGATGACAACACGGTGGAAGCAAGAGCCGTCGTGCTGGGGCCGCTCGATGAGGGCCTGCGGGTGATCCGCGAAGGCCTCAAGGCGGAGGACCATGTGATCGTCGACGGCCTGCAGCGCGCCCGCGTCGGCGCCAAGGTGACGCCGAAAATGGCGCAGGCTCCCGCGGATACCAAGCCACCGGCAGGCGACAAGCCCGCAGCAGGTGCCAAACCATGAATCTCGGCAGGCTTTCCATCAACCAGCCCATTCTCGCGATGGTGCTGTCGATCGTGCTGCTGATTGTCGGCGCGATCGCCTATCCGACGCTGCCGGTCTCGGAATATCCGCAGGTGGTGCCGCCGACCGTCGTGGTGACGACGCAATATCCCGGCGCTTCGGCGCAGACCGTGTCCGACACCGTGGCGGCCCCGATCGAGCAGGAGATCAACGGCGTCGAGGACATGCTGTATCTCTACAGCCAGGCGACCTCGAACGGCCAGCTCACCATCACCGCCACCTTCAAGCTCGGCACCGACCTCGACAAGGCGCAGGTGCTGGTGCAGAACCGCGTCGCGATCGCGCAGCCGCGCTTGCCCGAGGAGGTGCAGCGCAACGGCGTCACCACGCGCAAGAACTCGCCCGACATCCTGATGGTGGTGTTCATGCTGTCGCCCGACGACAGCTTCGATCAGCTCTACATCTCGAACTACGCGCTGCTGCAGGTCCGCGACCAGTTGCTGCGGCTCGACGGCGTCGGCGACATCCAGATGTTCGGCGCGCGCGACTACTCGATGCGGCTGTGGCTCGATCCCGACCGGATCGCCAATCTCGGTCTGACCTCGACCGAGGTGCTGGCGGCGATCCGGGCGCAGAACCTGCAGATCGCGGGCGGACAGATCGCGGAGCCGCCGATCACCGATCGTGCCTTCCAGCCGAACCTGGTTTTCACTGGCCGCCTCAAGGACATCAGGCAGTTCGAAGACATCGTGGTGAAGGCCGGCTCCGACGGCCGCACCGTGCGCCTGCGCGACGTCGCCCGCGTCGAGCTCGGTGCGCTGTCCTACGCCACCAACAGCTTCCTGCTGCGCAAGTCGGCGGTGGCCCTGCTGGTGACGCAACGGCCCGGATCGAACGCGCTCGCCACCGCCAAGAGCATCTCCGACACGATGGAGCGGATGAAGGCGAGTTTCCCGAAGGGGCTCGACTACAATATCGGCTACAACCCGACCGAATTCATCGCCCAATCGGTTCATGAGCTGATCAAGACCATCTACGAGGCGATGGCGCTCGTCGTCATCGTGGTGCTGGTGTTCCTGCAGGGTTGGCGGCCTGCGATCATCCCGATCGTCGCGATCCCGGTGTCGCTGGTCGGCACCTTCGCGGTGATGGCCGCGCTCGGCTTCTCGATCAACAATCTGACGCTGTTCGGCCTGGTGCTGGCGGTCGGCATCGTGGTCGACGACGCCATCGTGGTGGTCGAAAATGTCGAGCGCCATCTCGAGCACGGCATGTCCAGGCGCGACGCCGCGCTCAAGACCATGGAGGAGGTCGGTGGCGCGTTGGTCTCGATCGCGCTGGTCCTGTGCGCGGTGTTCGTGCCGACCGCCTTCCTCGGCGGCATCTCCGGGCAGTTCTTCCAGCAATTCGCGGTGACCATTGCGGTCGCCACCGCGATCTCCTGCTTCTGCTCGCTGACGCTGTCGCCGGCGCTGGCTTCGCAAATCTTGGTGCCGCACGAGGACAAGCGCCCGCCGGCGCGCTGGAACATCATCGCGCGCGGCTGGGACAGCTTCACCGCATTGTTCA
The DNA here is from genome assembly GCF_037217225.1 of Bradyrhizobium sp. 27S5. Lineage (NCBI taxonomy): Bacteria > Pseudomonadati > Pseudomonadota > Alphaproteobacteria > Hyphomicrobiales > Nitrobacteraceae > Bradyrhizobium > Bradyrhizobium sp. 27S5. Next base: position 8,371,181 of record NZ_CP147714.1, on the reverse strand, counting down.
ACCGCGTGTTCGACCGGCTGGCGCACGGCTACGCGGCGGTGGCCGACTTCGTGATCCGCCACACCGCGGTGATGCTCGCGATCTACGTCGTGCTGATCGGCAGCGCCGGCTGGCTACTCGCAACCACCTCGCAGGGCTTCATCCCGGCGCAGGATCGCGGCTACGTCATCATCTCGGCGCAGCTGCCGGGCGCGGCGTCGCTGGCGCGCACCACGGCGGTGGTGCGCGAGATCGAGCGGATTGCGCTCGATACGCCCGGCATCGTTCGCGTCGCGGCTTTCGCCGGCTTCTCCGGCGCGACGCGCACGCAGGCGGGCAATGCCGCGGCGCTGTTCCCGGTGTTCGATGAGCCGGAGGCACGGCTGAAGAAGGGACTGACCGCCACGGCGATCACCGCAGACCTGCGCAAGCGCCTGTCGGTGATCCAGGGCGCCTTCATCATCGTGATTCCGCCGCCCGCGGTGCCCGGCATCGGCACCGGCGGCGGCTTCACGATCCGCATACAGGACCGGCAGGGCCGCGGCCCCGAGCTGCTGGCCTCCGCCACCGACGAGCTGGTCGGCGCGGCGCGCAAGTCGCCCAACCTGACGTCGGTGTTCTCGCCGTTCACCGCCAACACGCCGCAATTGTTCGTCGATATCGACCGCGTCAAGGCGCAGAAGCTCGGCGTGCCGATCGCTGGCATCAACGACACCATCCAGACCTATTTCGGTTCGACCTACGTCAACGACTTCAACCTGTTCGGCCGCACCTATCACGTCACGGCACAGGCCGACCTGCCGTTCCGCAAGGAGACCACCGACCTCGCGCGGCTGCGCACCCGCAACGCCGCCGGCGACATGGTGATGCTCGGCAGCGTCGTGGACTTCAAGGATACCTCCGGCCCCGACCGCGTCGCGCGCTACAATCTCTACGCCGCCTCCGAGCTGCAGGGTGAGCCGGCGCCCGGCACCAGCTCGACGACGGCGCTCAACACCATCAAGCAGCTCGCCGACGCGACGCTGCCCTCGGGCTTCACCTTCGAATGGACCGACCTGTCCTACCAGCAGGTCACCGGCGGCAACGCCGGCCTCTACGTGTTCCCGATCTGCGTGCTGTTCGTCTACTTGGTGCTGGCCGCGCAATATGGCAGCTGGACATTGCCGTTCGCGGTGATCCTGATCGTGCCGATGTGCCTGCTCGCGGCCACGATCGGCGTGCGCCTGATGGGCCAGGACGTCAACATCCTGACCCAGATCGGCTTCGTCGTGCTGGTCGGGCTCGCCGCCAAGAACGCGATCCTGATCGTCGAGTTCGCACGTGACATCGAGCTGGAGGGCAAGCCGCGGTTGGAGGCGGTCATCGAGGCCTGCCGGCTCCGGCTGCGGCCGATCCTGATGACGTCGTTCGCCTTCATTCTCGGCGTGCTGCCGCTGGTGGTGTCGTCCGGCTCAGGTTCGGAGATGCGCCAGGCGGTCGGCGTCGCCGTGTTCTTCGGCATGCTCGGCGTCACGCTGTTCGGCCTGGTCTTCACGCCGATCTTCTACATGGTGGTGCGCAACCTCGCGGAAGGAAAGAACGAGGGCAAGCCGGCGGCGCCCGCGGCGAATGTGGCGGGGTGAGGGGCGTGACACGGATGCGTGACGAAGACGCAGCCCTAGACCCGTCACCCTGAGGAGTGCGGAACGCGCGTCTCGAAGGGTGCACGGCCCGGCTGGTGGCCGTTCGCCGGTCGAGGCTCGCCCAGCGGCGCAATTGCGCCGCAAGGCTCGCACCTCAGGACGACGGGTTTGAGGTCGTGCTGCGGAGTTGAGCCCATACTATTGGCTGAGCGGGAAGGGATGGGCAGGCGCAGGGTTATAAAATAATGTCGCGCCGATTTTTCCTGATCAAGACTGCTGGGAGAGCATAACGATGAAGTCGGGATTTTTGGCCGCGGTTGCGGCGTGCAGCCTGATGCTTGCGGCGCCGGCGATGGCCCAAGGCGTCAAGATCGGTATTCTGAACGATCAGTCCGGCGTCTACGCCGACTACGGCGGAAAGTATTCGCTCGAGGCGGCACGGATGGCGGTCGAGGATTTCGGCGGCGAGGTGCTGGGCCAGAAGATCGAGATCGTCACTGCCGATCATCAGAACAAGCCGGACCTTGCGACCGCGATCGCGCGGCGCTGGTACGAGGTCGAGAACGTCGACATGATCACCGAGCTCACCACCTCGTCGGTTGCGCTCGCGGTGCAGGAGCTGTCGAAGGAAAAGAAGAAGATCGACATCGTGGTCGGCGCGGCGACCTCGCGCATCTCGGGCGATGCCTGCACGCCCTACAGCTTCCACTGGGCCTATGACACCCGCGCGCTCGCGGTCGGCACCGGCGGTGCGCTGACCGAGGCGGGCGGCGACACCTGGTTCTTCCTCACCGCCGACTACGCCTTCGGGTACGCGCTGGAAAAGGACACCAGCGACATCGTCCACTCGAAGGGCGGCAAGGTGGTCGGCTCGGTCCGCGTGCCGCTCAACTCGTCGGACTTCTCCTCCTTCTTGTTGCAGGCGCAGAGCTCGAAGGCGAAGATCATCGGGCTCGCCAATGCCGGGCTCGACACCACCAACTCGATCAAGCAGGCCGCCGAGTTCGGCATCGTCAGGGGCGGCCAGAAGCTCGCCGGCCTGCTGATGACGCTGTCGGAGGTGCACGGTCTCGGGCTGGAGGCAGCCCAAGGCCTCGTGCTCACCGAGGGCTTTTATTGGGATCACGACGACGCCTCGCGCGCCTTCAGCGAGCGCTTCTTTAAGCGCACCAGCCGGATGCCGAGCATGATCCATGCCGGCACCTATTCGGCGACGCTGAGCTACCTCAAGGCCGTGAAGGCGGCCGGCACCAAGGACAGCGAAGCGGTCGCCGTGAAGCTGAAGGAGCTGCCGGTCGACGACGCCTTTGCCAAGGGCAAGGTGCTCGCCAACGGCCGCATGGTCCACGACCTCTATCTGTTCGAGGTCAAGAAGCCGTCGGAATCGAAGAAGCCGTGGGACTATTACAAGCAGCTCGCCGTGGTGCCGGGCGACAAGGCGTTCTTCAGCGCCAAGGACAGCGGCTGCCCGCTGACCAAGTGACGCGCGGTTGGGGCAACAAGTATCGGTGTCGTCCCGGCGAAGGCCGGGACCCATAACCACCGATGTTAGTTGCTCTGCTGCGCTGCGGCCCCAGCCTTCGCAAAACTGGTTGCTGCGGTTATGGGTCCCGGCGTTCGCCGGGACGACGGCGGAGTATGTGGCGCCCTCAATGGATCAGCCGCGACACCGCGCCGCCGATCGCGCCGACCCACAACACGATGCACGCCATCGCCTGGATGCCAAATCCGCGGCTGCGCTTTGCCACCGCCTCGCGATAGCCGGTGAAGTAGACAATGCGGCCGATCACCCAGAGCGCGCCGATGGCTGCGGCCGCGGCATCGCCGATATAGATCGCGAACAGCCAAAGCGACGGCAGGAAGATCGGCATCCATTCCAGCGTGTTCATCTGGATACGGAAGATACGCTCGAAATCCGGATGGCCGGAGATCGCCGGCAGCTTGACGCCATAGGCGACGCGGGCGCGCGCGACCTCGAGCGAGGTGAAGAAATAGAACGCGACGGCAAGGCAGGTGACGATGGCCGTGTAGTGGTACATGTCGGACGTGTCCTCTTGTTCCGTTGGCCCCGATGTCATGACGGAGCAGCAGCGACCGGTGTGACAGGCAGAGCGATTATCAGCGGCGTCGGAACTGCGTTCCCTCTCCCGCTTGCGGGAGAGGTGCAGTGAGTTTGCCGCCCAACTGATTCAAACTCATTCCGCTCTAGTACCCGGTCATCTCAAGATAGCCGATTCCGGCGTGGCTTCCCGTGAAGCGGATCGGGCCTTCCCAATAGGGGAAGCTGGTTCCCATCCAGCTCTTTGGATTGAGTGGCGCGGTCTCGATGGCAAGGCCGCGCGCGGGCAGGGCGACGCGCCACGCTGTCGGCAGCTTGCGGCCGTCGATCTCGGTGATCGCAACCGGCGCGATGCTGTTGCCGCTCGCCGCGATCTCGGTCGAGCGGCCGTCCGGCGTGATCCAGTTGCCGAACAGGTTTTCGCGGCCGTCCTTCTGGCGCAGCCGGTACAGCATCAGTTTCTCGTCGCCGGGCAGATGCAGCGAGAACCAGTCCCAGCCGGTCTGGTCGGATGCGAGCGGCTGACTGCTCCATTCGCGGTCCATCCACGCCATGCCCGTGACCTCGACCGGTCTGTCGTCGATCGCGATGCGGCCGGACGCCTTGTAGAACGGCTGGCTGTAATAGTACGACGCCTGTCCGCGATCCGACTTGCGGCTGTAGCCGTGATCGCCCTGCAGCACCAGCGGACGGTCGGCGGCAAGCCGAAGCGTGGTGCTGAAGTCGGCGGCGGAGGCCTTGAGCTCGAGCGGCGCGACGATCTGCGCATCGAACCCATCGAGGCCACGGATTTCCCAGGCATCGATCCAGGCCCGGAACGGCGTCGCGTCGACACCGGCCTGACCTACACCGCCGCGCGCAAAGGTCTCGCTGAAGCGATGCGTCGCGGCGCTGGTCACGGCCGCGTGGCCCATCCAGACCTGCTGGTTGGCCCAGCCTTCGACCGGCCCGCCGGGCTTCATCGCCTGGCGGAACAGCGTCCATTGCGTGCCATAGGCTACGCCATTCGCATCCGACAGGTTCGCGGTGACGTACCACCACTCGATCCGGAATTCCGGATGCGGGCCATGATCGGCTGGAAACGCGAACTGCTTGCCCGGCGTGACGGCAGCAAAGCCTTCAGCATTCTCGCCGAGACCGGCAAAGCCCTGCGCAAAGCTCTTGCCGCCAAGCGCAAGCGCTAGCGCGCCGCCGGCAAAGGCACGGCGCGTGATATCAGCGCTAGTAGCGAATGTCTGTTGCATGGACCGACGCATCCGCAACCTCGCTTCACCTCTCCCGCTTGCGGGGGAGGTCGTATCGCATCGAAGATGCGATACGGGTGGGGGCTCTCTCCCCAATATGACTCGCGGTGAGACCCCCACCCTGGCCCTCCCCCGCAAGCGGGAGAGGGAATAGAGTTCCGTCGCGGCAGCTGCGTGGCCTCTTCATGTCTCAGCGCTCATTGGCAAAAATCCGGATCAGGCTGGCCGGCTGCATGCGCGCCAGTCTAGCGACCGGCAGCGCCGCCGCACAGAGCGCGGCCGCCATCGCCACCGCGAGCAGCTCGATCAGCTGCAGCGGGAAGATCTGGAACGGCAGCCGCCAGCCGAACGCTTTCACATTGACGATCGCAAGCAGGCACCACGCCACCAGCAGTCCGAGCGGCAGCGCGAACAGCGCGGTGATCAGCGCCACCGCCATGGTCTTCAAGAGTTCGAGCGCCGCGAGCCGCCGCCGCGTCAGGCCGATCGCCCACAGCGGCGCAAGCTGCGGCAGCCGCGAATTGGCGAGTGTCAGGAGGCTGGTCAACAGTGCAATGCCGGCGACGCCGAGGGTGAAGGCGTTGAGCGCCGCCGTCACCGAGAAGGTCCGATTGAAGACCCGCTTGGATTCCCGCTTCATCGTCGCCTGATCGGCGACGTTGCGGTCGTCGAGGCCGAACTTCTCCTGCAGCGCCGTGATCAGCGGCGCGATTCTGTCGGGCGCGACGCGCAGGCCCATCCGCGTCATCGGCGTCTGCGGGAAGCGCCGTGTCAGCGCGGCGTAGTTGACCGCGATCTGCCCCTTGGGGTTGCCGTAATCGGCATAGATGCCGACGATCTCGAGCGGCCAGGCGCCGCCGGGGGCGGGCACTTCGATGTGGTCGCCGAGGCCAAGCTTCATCCGCCGCGACAGCTGCTCGCTGACCAGACAGGTGTCGCCGGGACGGAGCCTGACCCAGGCATTGGCGGTGCTCTCGAGCAGCGGCCAGTTGTCGCGATAGGTGGTGTGGTCGGGCAGGCCGAGCACTTCGATCGGCGCGCCGCCGAGCTGGGTGTCGGCGCGGCCGCCGGGCAGGATCGCCTCGACCTCAGGCCGGTCGTGCAGCCAGGCCCTGATCTCCTTCGCCTGCGTGTCGCTGGCGGCGCTGACGTAGACGTCGGCGGCGAGCCGGCCGTCGAGCCAGATCAGGAAGGTGCGGCTAAAGCTTTCCACCATGGTGCCGACGCCGACATTGACGGCGAGCGCGAGCAGCAGCGCCATCAGCGCCAGCGACAGGCCCGACAATTGCTGGCGGCTGTCGGCCCAGAACCAGATGCTAACAGGCGCTCGCGCGCTGCGCTGCCCGAATGCAAGCGCGATCTGCAGGACCATCGGCAAAATCAATGCCGCGCCGAGCATCAGCGCCGCCAGCACGGCAAAGCCCGCGATCAGGGAATCGCCGAACTGGATCAGGCCGGCGGCGAGCGCAAACACCGCGAGCGCCGCCGCGCTCTGGAGCATAAGCCAGCGCCGCTGCGCCTGCTGCCAGGCCTGCGGTTGCGCGGTCGCCAGCACGGGCATCCGGATCGCCTTGGCGAGGCTCGCGGCCGCTGCGGCGAGCGCGCCGAAAATGCTGATCGCGATGCCGGCGAACCACCAGATGGGCTTGAGCGACAGCTGTCCGGGGATCTGCGCTCCGTAGAGCCCGCGCAAGGAGGCCACGACGTCGGGCAGCAAAGCCGCCGCGATGAAATAGCCGCAGACGAGGCCAATCAGACCGGCGATCAGCGCCAGCGACACCAGCTCGATCACCAGCACGGTGTTGAGCATCCGCGCCGAGACACCGCAGGCGCGCAGCGTGCGCAGCATCGGCAGCCGCTGCTCGAAGGCGAGCCCGATCGCGGAGTTGACGATGAACAGGCCGACGAAGAACGACAGCAGGCCGAACGCGGTGAGGTTGAGATGGAAACTGTCGGTGAGGCGTTCGAGGTCGCTCTCCGCGCTCGGCTCGACCAGACGCAGCTTGTCACCCGCGACGCTTTCAAGCGTGCTATGCGGCGCTTTGGACTTGCCGATCAGCAGGCGCGACACCTGGCCGGGCATTTTCAGGATGTCCTGCGCGATGCCGATATCGACGACCAGCGCGCCGGGCGCGAGCTCGGCCTGCACGCGCAGCGGCGGCAAGCTCGTGCCGTTGGCCTGCGGCCGCTCGCCTTCCTTGAGGCCGAGATCGCGCAGCGTCTCAGGCGCCACCAGCATTTCGCCTGGAGGCGTGACGAAGGATTGCAGGTTGCCGCGGCCGATCGCCGGCGCGTTGCCGACCTCGGAGGGCAGCGTCACCGGCTCGACGCCGAGCAGGCGGAAGCTGCGCCCGTCGATCTGGACGCGGCCTTCCAGCATCGGCGACACCCGCCAGCCGGCGCGGCGCAGATCGACGAACAGTTTTTGCGGGAAGGTCGCGCTGTCCCTGGCGACCAGCATTGCGGTGCGCGAGCCGCCGAAGGTCGCGGCAGCGCGGTCATAGGCGATGCGGGCTTGCTGGTTCAGCGCCTGGACGCCGCTCCACAGCGCGGTTGCCGAGATCAATCCGATCAGCAGCGTTGCGAGCTGCATCGGATGCCGTCGCCAATGGCTGAGCAGCACGGCGAGGATCCAGAGCGCGCGCCTCACGCAATTACTCCGGCATGCAGATTGACCTGGCGGTCGAGCGTTGCGGCGAGCCGCGCGCTGTGGGTGACCATCAGGAAGCCGCAGCCGGTGCGCGTCACCAGATCGCGCGCCAGCCGCAGCACCTCGTCGGCGGTGTCCTCGTCGAGATTGCCGGTCGGCTCGTCGGCGAGCAGCAACAACGGCTTCGGCGCCAGCGCGCGGCCGATCGCAACGCGCTGCTGCTGGCCGCCGGACAATTGCTCGGGATAGCGCTTCAGGAGGGTTTTCAGCCCAAGGCGCTCGACCAGTTCGTCATGCCAGGCGGCATCGTGCCGGCCGGCGATGCGCGACTGGAACACCAGATTGTCCGCAACCGTCAGGCTCGGGATCAGGTTGAACTGCTGGAACACGAGGCCGATCCGGTCACGGCGCAACTCGGCGCGGCCGGCATCGTTGAGCTGGGAGACGACGGTATCGGCGAGCCTGATCTCGCCGCCGTCGGCGGCATCGAGCCCGGCGATCAGATGTAGCAGCGTGCTCTTGCCGCTGCCGGATTCACCCGATAGCGCGACGCTCTCGCCGGTCGCAACCGCGAGGTCGACGCCGCGCAGCACCGCGACGTCTTCGCCGGCAGAGCGATAACTCTTGGTCAGGCCGGTGACGCGAAGCACCGCGGCGGTCTGGTCAGATGAAGCGATGGCCGTGCCTCATTCAAGGCTTCTGGTATTTCAGGACGAACTCGTCGATCGGCACCGGCGCCTTGAAGACGGGAATGTCCTTCGGGTCCTCCGTATGATGCAGGAAATCGCCCTCGGCCACCAGCTTGAAGCCGGCGGCCTCGATCTCCTGCTTCAGGGTGCTCTCCTCGATCCGGTGCAGGGTCTTGGCGACATTGGTGCCGTCGCCCGGCTTGGCCGAGTGGTCGGCGATCACCAGGAAGCCGCCGGGCTTGAGCGCGGCGAACATCTTCTTGTTCATCGCGGCGCGGTCGACCGGCAGATAGGTGATGTCGTGATAGAAAAAGAAGAAGGTGATCATGTCGAGGTTTTTGACCTCGGGCGGGATCGGGTCGTCATAGTCCCGCACCACATGGACGACGTTCTTCATCGCGGGCGCCTTCGCGCGAATGTCGAACTTGTCCTTCACGAAACGCTCGAGGACGGCAGCGGAATCCTGCGCGTAGACCTTGCCCGACGGGGCGACGGTGCGCGCCAACAGCTCGGTGCTGTAGCCGGCGCTCGCCGCCATGTCGAGGATCGTCATGCCGGGCTTGACGCCGGCAAAGGCGAGCATCTTGGCCGGCTGGCGGCGCTGGTCGACCTGGCGATCCGCATCGCTACGGTCGGGCGAGGCGACGATCGCCGCATAGTCGGGAGCGGCGACGTCCTGTGCGCGGACTTGAGGCACGGCGAGCAGCGCGGCGGACACAAGTGCAACGCAGGTGGCCGCGCGTAGGATCGATTTGTTCATGAAATAACCCCGGGCTTTTCGTTGGCCCCGAACATAGCAGGGGGGACATGACAGATCACCGCTTCACGGGCGTGACGACGCGATCGTGATCGGGCCGTTAGCGGCGCGCCGGGGCGTGCGACCCCGAGGAAATGCGGTGTTGCGTTGCGTGGCGAGGCGTGGCTAGCATCGCCAGTTGGGGCCGATTTTACGAAGCCAAAAACGAAACGACGGGGAGCCAGACATGACCACGCAACCGACGCCCGGAGGGATGTCGAAGGGGACGCCCAAAGGCGCCTGGACAATCACCTTCCTGCTGTTCCTGTTCATGGTGGTGAACTTTGCGGACAAGATCGTGGTCGGGCTCGCCGGCGTGCCGATCCGGAAGGACATGGGTCTCAGCCCGGAGCAATTCGGCGATCTCGGCTCGGCCTTCTTCATCCTGTTCTCGATCTCGGCGATCGTGGTCGGCTTCATCGTCAACCGCGTCGATACGCGCTGGGTGCTGCTGATCCTGGCGGTGATCTGGTCGCTGGCGCAATTTCCGATGATCGGCACCGTCAGCTACACGACGCTGGTGATCTGCCGCATCATCCTCGGCGCCGGCGAGGGACCGGCCTTCTCGGTCGCCGCGCACGCCATCTACAAATGGTTTCCCGACGAGAAGCGCACGCTGCCGACCGCGATCCTGTCGCAGGGTTCGGCGTTTGGCGTGATCCTCGCGGTGCCCGCGCTGAACTGGATCATCGTCAATCACAGCTGGCATCACGCCTTCGGCGCGCTGGGCATCGTCGGCCTGATCTGGACCGTCGCCTGGTTCGCGTTCGGCAAGGAAGGGCCGCTGGTGTCGACAGCGGCCGCGGCCGCCGACGAGCAACGGATTTCCTACTGGAAGCTCCTGACCTCGCGCACCTTCATCGGCTGCGTGGTCGCGACCTTCGGCGCCTATTGGGCGCTGTCGCTCGGGCTGACCTGGTTCACCTCCTTCATCATCGAAGGACTCGGCTTCTCGCAGCAGCAGGCCGGCTTCGTCTCGATCCTGCCCTGGATCTTCGGTGCGACCATCGTGCTGCTGACGGGGTGGATTTCCCAGCTGATGCTGGCGCGCGGCTTCACCACGCGCGGTGCGCGCGGCGTGCTCGGCGCGGCGCCCTTGATCGTCGGCGGCTGCATTCTCGCGACGCTGCCCTATGCCCCACCGGGCGGCTTGATGATCGCGGCCCTCGTGATCGGCTCCGGCCTGTGCGGCTCGATCTATGTGGTGTGCCCGCCGATGCTCGGCGAGTTCACGCCGGTGTCGCAGCGCGGCGCGGTGATCGCGATCTACGGCGCGCTGTACACCATCTCGGGCATCCTGGCGCCGACGGTGATGGGCAACGTGATCCAGCACGCCGCCACGCCGATGGCGGGCTATATGACCGGCTTCACCATCAACGCCGCGATCATGGTGGGCTCGGGCGTGCTCGGGTTGCTGCTGCTGTGGCCCAACACCGAGCGCGCGCGGCTGACCGGCCCGTCGCAGCCGGCGGGCACGATCAAAGGCGCGATGTCGCCGACGTAAGGGGGTATCTTTCACCCTCCCCTGAAAGGTAGGGCTATCGCATATGGGCGAGGACGGAGAGAAGGAAGTCGTTATTCCATCTGGCCTGGAGCATTTTGTGGCTGGTGCGCGTGGGACCTGGCGTGGCTTGTAGAGCGTTAAGTGCCAGCTTTCGGATGGCGGCAAGATTTTCGGCGGCATGGCCCTTGCGGCTACGGCAGGCGTCTTCGTCGAACAGAACGTCGAGAACCCAATGCAAGTTGTTCTCGATACCCCAGTGGGCGCGGACGGCCTCGAGCAGCTTCTTGGCCGACAACCGGCGTGAGGCCAGAAAGTATCGGGCCGTGTGTTTGGCTGTCTTGCCGGCCTTGGCGCGCCAACTATCGATGCGACCGACGACAGCGATAGCAGGGAAGCTGTATTGCTTTGCCAAGTCTGGGGCCGGCACGACGATGGCCTGCCGGCGCTCGATGCGGCCGTGGGCCGATGTCCTTCGCTGGCTCGCCCGCGCTGGCTTCCGGGCCGTATCGAGCAGCGCCTTGACGGCTTTGAAGAGCCGGCCGCGATTACTCTTGATGGCCAATACATAGTGGCCCTTCCGATCGCGGATGGCCTGCGCCGTGTCGGGCCGGCAATGCAAGGCGTCGGCGGTGACAAGAGCACCATCCAGATCGAGCAGGGCGAGGACTTCGAGAGCGCCGGCAATCTCGTTGCGATTGGGAGCCTTTCTCTGCGCCAACGCCATGCGCGTGCCTGCCGCCCAGACGTTGACCATATGTAGCGGCGTAGCCCGCCGGCCACGCGTGAAGGCTCCGCGCAACGCCTTGCCGTCGATGCTGACCACGCCCTTGACGCCGAAGCTCTTGCTGAACTTACGCAAAACCGCTTCCAGACCCTTCGGGTCCAGCACGCGGAAGACGTTGCTGAACGTGTCGTGGCTAGGAATACCGTGTCCAAGCTCCAGGAACTTCCGCAACAGCTGCTCTCGGCCTTTGCCGAAGAACTCGAACTCGGTGCAGGTCTTGGCGCCGGCCAGCGTCGCCGCCAAGGCAATGACGAGGATCTCCAACAAATCGTGTCGCGTGTTGCCGGCGCGTGGATCCTTGAGCGGTCGAAACAGGCGCCTGAGTTTGCGCATTTGGGTCTCCCTCGACAATCGAGAGACCCCCAAAGAATCCAGTTCCAACCGCTTGGCAACACCCCTCCTGAGCCATATGCGATTCCCCTACCCTGAAAGGGGAGGGTCGGCTCGCATGAAGCACCGCGGAATGCGAGCCGGGGAGGGGTCATCTCTCCATTCGGGCAGCGTTTCCGCGGAGAGAGCTGACCCCTCCCCGCCGCTCATTTCATTCGCGTCGACCCTCCCCTTTCAGGGGAGGGTAAAGCCGCGGCTGTGTCTCTCCGTCTATTTCAGTTCAACCCCTGCGCACCGCGCACGAGCTTGCCGGGCCGCGCGCCGGTGGCTCTGCCGTCGCGCTGGGTCACCACGCCTGACACGATGGTGGCGTCGTAGCCGTCGACCTGCTGCAGCAAGCGGCGGCCGCCGACCGGAAGGTCGTAATGCACCTTCGGCGGATGCAGATGCAGGCGGTCGTAATCGATCACGTTGACGTCGGCCTTGAACCCCGGCGCGATCACGCCGCGATCATGCAGACCGACCGACAACGCGGTCTTGCGCGACTGCGCCGCGACCACGAACGGGATCGAGAGCTTCTCGCCGCGGCTGCGGTCGCGCGTCCAGTGCGTCAGGAGATAGGTCGGGAAGCTGGCATCGCAGATGATGCCGCAATGCGCGCCGCCATCGGACAGGCCGGGCACCGCGCTCGGCTCGCGCAGCATTTCATGCACGGCATCGAGATTGCCGTCGGCGTAATTGAGGAACGGCACATAGAGCATGCCGCGGCCCTCGTCGGTCAGCATCGCGTCATAGGCGAGTTCTTCCGGCTGCCGGCCCTGGCGCCGCGCCTGCGGGCCGAGCGCGTTCTCCGGAGGCTGCTCATAGTCCGGCGGATTGCCCAACAGATACATCTTGTCGTAGTTCGGCCGGAAGAACAGCGGATCGTCGGTCGCCGTCGCGCTCTCGCTCAGGATCGCCGCGCGCATCTCGGGCCGGCGCAGATGGGTCAGCCGTTCGGCCAGCGGCAGCTTTGCAATGGCACGGTAGCTCGGATGGGTCTGGAACGGGTTGCGCGACAATTCCAGCCCGAGCAACAGCCCGACCGGCCGCGCGGCGATCTGGGTGGTGATCGACAAGCCGCGGGCGGCGGCTTCATTGATGGTGTCCATGGTCTGCCGCCAGCGCCGCGGCGCCTTGTCGGCCTGGGCGACGGAGAACGAGATCGGGCACTTTGTGTTTTCAGCGACCCGCAGCATCATCGGCAGATCTTCGTGCACGGTGCTCTGGTCGAGCACGAATTGCAGCACGCTGCGGCCGACGCCGTGCATCGCGCCGGCGATCGCGGTCAATTCGTCCTCGCCGGCTTTCAAGGTCGGTGTGTAGTCGCCGGTCGAGGTGCGGTGGTTGAGCGTGCGCGAGGTCGAGAACCCCAGCGCGCCTGATCGCACTGCGTCGCCAGCCAGTGCCGCCATCGCCTTGTTGTCGTCAGGCGTTGCGGGGTCGCGGCGCGCGCCGCGCTCGCCCATCACATAGACGCGGAGCGCTGCATGCGGCAGTTGCGCGCCGATGTCCATGTCGAAGCTGCGCTTCGACAGCCACTCCATGTAATCGGGGAAGCTTTCCCAGGCCCAGGGAATGCCGGCGCTCAGCACCGGCTCCGGGATGTCCTCAACGCCTTCCATCAGCTGGATCAGCCTGACGTGATCGCTCGGCCGGCACGGCGCGAAGCCGACGCCGCAATTGCCCATGATCGCGGTGGTGACGCCGTTCTGTGACGACGGCGTGATGTCCTTGCTCCAGGTCACCTGGCCGTCGTAATGGGTGTGGACGTCGACGAAGCCGGGCGCGACGAGCTTGCCCTTGGCGTCGATCTCTTCCCTGCCTTTTGCGGAGACCTTGCCGACCTCGGTGATCTTGCCGCCAGAGATCGCGACATCGGCTTCATAGAGGTCGCCGCCCTTGCCGTCGGCGACGGTGCCGCCGCGGATCACGAGGTCTGGGGTCGAGGTCATGGCGTTTCATCCCGAGGCTGTTCTTGGTTGCCGGCATCATGGGTGACCCCCTGATGCTGTCAACCATCGCCGATGAAGCTCTGGGATGCGTTGGCGACGATTTGCCAGTGAGGATCGAGTGCGACCGCCCGGCGGAAATTTGTTCCGCGACGGGTCGATGACCCGCCGCCGCGGAAGCCGCCTGAACACCTACCGCGCGCCGAAGAAGGCTGTCTTCTGGGTCTCCTCGGCCTGCAGCCGGACGCGCACCCGCATCAGGTCCTTCCAGCCGATATAGCCGACCAGGCGCTGATCCTCGCGCGAGATCACCGGCAGATGCGAGACGTTGACCTGCATCAGGCGGTCGGCGAGCCGGTCGAGATATTCATCGGGATAGGCGACGGTGATCTTGCTGCCGGCCAGCAGCTGGCCGAGCGTCGCGGTGCGATGCTTGCCGGCGCGGCGCCAGCGCAGCACGGATGGCGGGTCGATCACGCCGAGCACGTGATGGTTGGCGTCGACGACGGGGAAGCTCGGGTGCCCGGTCTTCGGGTTGGTCAGGAAGGCTGCCGCGCCGTGCAGCGTCATGGTGTCGGAGACGGTCTCGACCGCCTTGGTCATCACGTCGCGCACGCGCGTCAGCGCGAAGGGATCGACGCGGTACTCGCGCACCAGATGATGACCGCGCCGCGCGACCTTCTCGGTCAGGATCGAGCGCCGCATCAAGAGCACCGTGACGCCATGCGCGGTGCCGCAGGCCGCGATCAGCGGCAGCAGCACATGGGTGTTGCCGGTGAGCTCGACCGCGAAGAAGGTCGCGGTCAAGGGCGAGCGCATCGTGCCGCCCATCGTCGCCGCCATCGCCAGCAGCGCCCAGAAGCCGGGGCTCGCGGGCGGCAGGTAACCGCTCAGCACCGTTCCCATCGCGCCGCCCATGATGAGCAGCGGCGCCAGCACGCCGCCCGACGTGCCCGAGCCGAGCGCGACCGACCAGATCACGGCCTTCACCACGAGCAGCAGCAGTGCCGCCTTCAGCACCACGTCGCCGCTCAGCATCGCGGCAAGATTGTCATAGCCGACACCGAGCGCCTGGGGTTCGATGAGCCCCCCGAGGCCGACGACTAGGCCGCCGATCAGCGGCCACCACATCCAGTGGATCGGCAGCTTCAGGAAAATGTCCTCGCAGCCATAAACCAGCTGAGTGAGCACGCCTGACAGCAGCCCGGAGAGGATTCCGATCAGCATCCAGGCGCCGAGTTGCAGCACCGAGATGTCGACGCCGCCCGCGAACGGGAACAGTGGCGCCGGCATGTGAAGGAAGGTGCGCCCGACCGCGGCCACCACGGCGGCGACGGTGACGGGGATGAAGCTGCGCGGCGTCCATTCGAACAGCAGCAGTTCGACCGCGAGCATGATCGCGGCGATCGGGGTGCCGAACACCGTGGTCATGCCGGCGGCGGCGCCGGCCACCAGCAGGGTCTTGCGCTCGTTGTCCGTCACCGGAAGCATCTGCGCGATCAGCGAGCCGATCGCGCCGCCGGTCATGATGATCGGGCCCTCGGCGCCGAACGGACCGCCGGTGCCGATCGAAATCGCCGACGACAATGGCTTGAGGATCGCCACCTTGGGGTCGAGCCGGGAACGGCCGAGCAAAATCGCCTCGATGGCTTCCGGAATGCCGTGGCCGCGGATCTTCTCGCTGCCGAAGCGCGCCATCAGGCCGATGATCAGCGCGCCAGCGACCGGCACCAGCACGGTCCAGAGACCAAGCGGCGAATCCTGCAATTTCAGATCGGCGAAGCTGAACCGGCCGAAATAGGCGATGTTGGTGGCGAGCTTGATCAGCTGCAGCAGGCCCGCCCCGGCCAGCACGCCGGCGGCGGCGACGAACACGGCGATCGCCGAGATCACGACGACACGCGGATCGGTGGTGAAGTCGCTCAGAAGATGACTGGCCTTGTCGCCGATCTTGGAGGCGTTGTTGGCGGAGGCGCTCGATTTGGTGGAAATGACGCTCATGGGTGGCGTAAGGCTCGGATGAAGTGGACGCCGGGCGTCATATCGCATTGCGATATAATTACAAGCGGGAGACATCGAATGGCAGCGTTGAAAAGGCCTGCGAAATCGCCGGCCAGGAACCGGAAGCGGGTTCCCACCCAGGCCGATTACGAGGCGCTGTCGCAGTTCCGCTATTTGATCCGGTGTTTTCTGGAGTTCAGCCAGGACGCCGCGAAGGCCGAGGGGCTGACGCCGCGGCAGCATCAGGCTCTGCTGGCGATCAAGGGGTATCCGGGTGGCGGGCCGGTCACGATCGGCGATCTGGCCGAGCGGCTGCGGCTTCGTCACCACACCACGGTCGAGCTCGTCGACCGGCTGTCCGAGGCCGGATTGGTCGAGCGCGTGCTCGATCCCGCCGACCAGCGGCGGGTGTTGCTGAAACTAACCGGCCTTGCGGCCGATCATCTCGCCGAACTGTCTGCGGTTCATCTCGACGAGCTGTCGCGGATCGAGCCGTTGCTCAAACAGGTGCTGTCGCGGCGGTCGGGCTGACCGCGTCGCATGCACAACGCATCGCGCGTCAGGCGCGCGGTCCCGGCCTGATATCGCGGAACCTGTTGCTTGCGTTGATGAACAAGCATCGAAAACGCGTGGCACGCGTTTCTCGCTCTTGGATGGCGGCGCAACCCACTTCAACTTCACCGCGTGAATTTAGGTACAATTCGTCGCAATGCACGCTGTCGTGCAAGGGTACGCCTTGTCATTGTCATGAAACCTTCATACACCAAGCTGGGGGCGATATCATTGAATGAGCGGCAGCCGGTCGTGATCGATGCGGGCACTGCCATTGCCGTCGGGCATGGCGATCAGGCGGAAATCGAACTCAAGCTGCTTGCGCCGCAAGGAAGCCTCGAAAAACTGCGCGAGGCACCTTGCATCGTGCAGCATGCGCGCAATCGCGGCGCGTTTCACCGGCTGGAAACGGTGTATTACGACACGCCGGAGCGACTGCTGTTTCAGCATGGCATGTCATTGCGCGTGCGACGCAGCGGCAAGACCTTCATCCAGACGCTGAAGCTTTCCCCCAACGGCGCGCAGCCTCTGATGCGACGCCAATGGGAAGCGCCGGTTGAAAGCATCGCCCCTGATCTGGCGCGACTCCCCGTCGACGAGGTCGGCGATCCCCTGGCGGCGCTGAGTAACGACGCGCTGGTGCCGGTTTTCGCGACCAAGGTGCGCCGGCACGCACGGCAGCTCGATCTGCCAGATGCGTCGGTTGAAGTCGTCTTCGATGAGGGGACGATCGAGGCCAATGCGCGCCAGGAGGTCCTGTCGGAAATCGAGCTTGAACTGAAGAGCGGCAATGCCGGCGTCCTGTTCGATCTCGGAGCGCAGTTGCTCGACGCCGCGCCGCTGCAGATTGGTACGCGCAGCAAGTCGGAACGCGGCTATGCGCTTGCGTTTGACGTCGCGCCATCGGCAGCGAAAGCCGAGTTGTCAGGCGTTACCGCGGAGCTTGTGGTCGACGACGTCATCGCACTGCTGGTGGGCTCCTGCTGGCACCATCTTTTGAAAAACCACGCGGTGGCCGAGCAGGGATCGGACCCCGAAGGCGTGCACCAGATGCGGGTGGCCTTGCGGCGCTTGCGGACGATCTGTGCGCTGTTCCGGCGCGACATTCCGTCGCCGGCATTTCTGGCGGTCAACAGCGAAGCAAAATGGCTGATGCGGCAACTCGGCCGGGCCCGGGATTGGGACGTCTTCGCCAAGGAGACGATCGCCCGCTTGGCCCGCGCGGCTCCGGATATCGACCTGGATGGCCTCCGCCAGGCGGTTGAACAGCAGCGGAAGTCGAGCTACGGCGCCTTGCAAAGCGTTCTGGCCGATCCCCGTTGCAGCCGCTTCCTGCTCTCGCTGGGGCAGGTGGTGGAACGCCGCAGCTGGCGCAACGAGATCGACAGCGAAGCGCTGGCTGTCCTGTCGCAACCAATGCCGGTGCTCGCCGATAAAATTCTGGAACGATTGCATCGCAAGACGTTGAAGCGGGGTGCGCGCTTCCGGCGGCTCGATATCCATGCGCAGCACAATCTCAGAATCAACCTCAAGAAGCTGCGCTATGCGGCGGAATTCTTCCTGCCGCTTTATGCCGCGCACGCGCCGGCGAAGCGCTACGTGAAGCGGCTCGCCGGGCTGCAGGCCAGTCTCGGGCGGGTGTGCGACATCGGAAGCACGCGCACGCTGCTCCATGCCATCCGGCAGGACGACCAGCCTGCGCTCCATCTCGGCATCGGCGCGATGGCCGGCTGGCTGGCCCGCGATCAGATCGCGGTGGCGAAGACGCTGCGCAAGAGTTGGCGGCGGTTCAAGACGACGCCGGCATTCTGGGGCCGGTGAGTTTGGCAGCTCCTCTGGAGGTTAGCGCGATGCGCGGTGAGCCTGCCGCGCCGGGTTGCCGAACGGGGCTACGCCCGGATTGTAGCCTCGGAGGGCTGCGGCTTGCGCTCGGTGACCAGCGCCAGCAGCACGGTCAGCACCATGAAGCCCACCGAGGCACCGAACACCCAGTGCGGCATGTGCTGGTCCATGATCCAGCCGAACAGCAGCGGGCTGACGATGCCGCCGAAGTTGAAGCCGGTGGAGACGATGCCGAAGGCGCGGCCGGCGGCGCCGGGAGGCGCGGCGTTGCGCACCATCATGTCGCGGGACGGCGCGATCACGCCGCCAAGGAATCCGGCGAGCCCCATCGCCAGCGTGAGCAGGACGGGCGGCAGGTCCATCAGCGCAATCAGCAGCACGAGCACGGCATTGATCGCGAAGCAGGCCGCCGCGACCTGGCTGTGACGATGGGTCCAGTCGGCGAGATAGCCGCCCGCCAGCACGCCGGCGGCGCTGGCGCCGAGGAACGCGGTCAGCGCGATATTGGCGGTGGAGAACGATGCGCCGTAACCGCCCATCAGCGCCACCACGCCAAAATTGTTGATGCCCGAGGTCGACAGGCTGAGCAGTGTGAAGAAGGCGGTCAGCACCATCAGCGCCGGCGTGATCACGCTGGCCTTCGGCGCATTGTCGTCCTTCGCCTTGTTCCTGTTGGCGCCGGCATCGGGAATGCCGAGCACGATCAGGAACAACGCCACCAGCGGACCGACCGCGCCGGCCACGATCAGCGCGCCGAGGCCGCCGATCGAGGCGACCAGCGCCGCCATGATCGCGGGCGCCACCGCGCCGCCGAGGAAGCCGGCAAAGGTGTGGATCGAGAAGGCACGGCCCATGCGCGCCTCGTCCATATGGGCCGAGAGGATCGCGTAGTCAGCCGGATGATAGACGCTGTTGGCAAGCCCAAGCAGCACGGCGCAGACGATCAGCGAGGGATAGCTGAGATGCAGGCCGAGCCCGATCAGCGCACAGCCGCCGATCGTCAGTCCGATCAGCAGGATCTTGCGCGCGCCGATATGGTCGGCGAGATAGCCGATCGGCGCCTGGGTCAGGCCGGAGACCACCGCGAACACCGTCAGCGCCAGGCCGAGCTCGACATAGCCGACGCCGAGCTGCTGCTTCAGGAACGGGAACAGCATCGGCAGCACGAAGATATGGAAATGGCTGACCCAATGGGCCACCGAAATCCCCGTCAGCGTGCGCACCGCGCTGTCGGCTCTTGCTTGCTGCGGTGCGGCCAGAACGTCGACCATTTTTGAGACAACCCTTTTCCCAACGCCCGGCAGGGCGCGCCGAAAATAGAGGCTGGCTGCTAATTGTCCATGAACGCGCCTGCATGGCTGCCCCCGGAGTGGGCGTGCCGGATCGACACATGCGGCATTAATGGCGGCGACAAAGCGTGGCGGCGCGGCGATGATCGGTCATGATCGACGCCAAAAAGCCGCTCCGGGTGCTCGTGTCAGAGGGCTCCAGCACCTCCGGCCGCGAGGCGATCACGATCCTGGGGCTGGCCGGCCATCACGTCGAAATCTGCGATCCCTCGCGCTGGTGCCTGGCGCGCTATTCCCGCTTTGTCCGCAAGTACCACCATTGTCCGCCCCTGCGCACCGATCCGGCGGGCTTCCTGCGCTTCGTCGAGCGTCTGTTGGCGTCGCGGCATTTCGATGTGCTGCTGCCGATCCATGAACAGGGATTCTTGTTCGCCCGCGCCGAGGGACGGCTGCAACCGCGCGTGGGCCTCGCACTGCCGGATTTCACCAGCTATCGCGCCGTGCACAGCAAGGCCGGCTTCAGCCGTCTGCTCGACCAGCTCGGCCTGCCGCAGCCGCCGACCCGGATCGTGAACTCGGTCGAGGAGCTGCGCGACGGCCTGCGGTTTCCCTCCGTGGTCAAGACGTCGATCGGCACTGCCAGCCGTGGCATCTGGTTCGTGCGCGACGCCAGCGATCTCCATCGCGCGCTTTACGATCTCGAATCCGCTGGCGATTTTGCCGGCGAGGTGGTGGTGCAGGACCTCATCACCGGCACCGTCGAGAAGGCCCAATCGGTGTTTTGCCGCGGCACTCTCATTGCCTTCCACGCCTACCGGCAGATCGCGGCCGGCGTCGGCGGCGGCGAGGCGATCAAGGAGAGCGTGAGCCGGCCGGCGATCCGCGCCGCGCTCGAGACGATCGGCGCGCATCTCGGCTGGCATGGCGCGCTCTCGGTCGATGTCATCATGCCGCTCGACAGCGCAACGCCGCTCTTGATCGACTGCAACCCGCGGCTGGTCGAGCCCATGAACGCATACCGGTCCGGCACCGATCTGGTCGACCTGCTGCTGCGCGTCTCGCTTGACGAGACGCCGGCTCCGCTGGCAGACGGCCGCGCCGGGGTGCGGACCCATCTGGCGATGCAGGCGCTGCTCGGCAGCGCGTCGCGCGACGGCACAAGGCGCGAGCTGATCAGGGAATGCGGCCGCATCGCCGCGGGTGACGGTCTCTATCGCGGCAGCACGGAAGAGCTGACGCCGGTGCGGCTCGATTGGCTCAGCGCCGCGCCGCTGGCGATGACCACGGCGCTGCTGCTGGCATCGCCGCAGATCGCCTCATCGCTGGCGCGCGGCGGCTTTGGCGCGCATCTGCTGGATCGCCGCAGCATCAGGAAGATCGAGAGTGCGGAGTTTTGCTGACCCCATTCTCGTCGTCCCGGGCAAGCGAAGCGCGACCCGGGACCCATAACCACTAATGATGATTGTTGCGACGCGCTGGGGCCACAGCGCGCTTCAACAACTCGGCCCTGTGGTTATGGGTCCCGGCTTTCGCCGGGACGACGCAGGGATGGATATCGTTCATCCCTCACAACGGCTCGTCGTCATTGCCATAGCGGTCGATCTTCGGCGTGGCGATGTCGCCATCCTCGTCATACTCGTCGTCCGGCGGCGCGGCGGGTGGCGGAGGCGCCTTCGACTTTTCGTCGGACTTTTTGCTGGGCTTGTCGGCGCCCTTGCTCGTCTTTCCGGCCTTGCCCATGCGTTTCCCCTGCGCGGGTTAAATCAGCTGCCGGAATTCTATCCCAGTTTGCTGGCGCTTGTAATGGAGTGAGACGGCGCGGCGGGATCACACCCCCGCCGCGCCGGATCATGCTCTAAAACGTTGCGCCAGCCTTCACCATGTAGGTGCGGCCGGGGAGCGGATAGGCCGAGAAGCGGCCATCTGTGAACGAGCTCGCGATGGCGTAGTCGTAATAGAGCGCGTTGAACAGGTTGTTGACGCTGAGCGACCAGAAGAAGCGGTCAATTTGCCCACTCAGCTTGATGTCGGCGGTGGCGTTAGCGGGAATCCGGGTCTGGGTATTGGCCTGGTCGTTGTCCATGATGCGCGAGCTCCAGGCGCGCGCGGTGGCGTCGAACACCAGATAGTTCTGCCAGATATTCCAGGTCACGCCGAGACTGCCGGTGTAGCGCGACACCAGCGGCACGTCGTTGCCGGCCCAGATGCCTTCGCGGAAGACCGCGCGGGTGATCGCCATGCCGCCGCGCAGCGTCACGCTGTCGCTGACCTTGAGCGAGGCGCTGGTCTCGCTTCCGTAGCGGCGGGTGGGGTCGAGATTGACGTTGTAGAACAGCACCGGGTTGAAATGGATCTCGTTCTCGAGATCCATCAGATAGACGCTGGTCTGGACCTGGAAGCGGTTGGTCCTGACCCGGAAGCCGCCCTCGACGTCTTCCGACGTCTGGGTCTTGAGCGCAAAATTCTGCGCGATGGGCAGGAAGGTCAGCGGGTCGAATGACGGACCCGATGCGACGCGCTCGTCGACATCGGGCGTGCGGAATGCGCGCGCGGCGCGGCCGAACACCGAAAATGTGTCCGTGAAGCGATGCTCGACGCCGACATGGAGCGCATATTGCGTCTCGTTGCTGTCGAGCGGCGACGCTTGCGCGTCGAACGCGAACGGCGCATTCGGGTCGTAGCGATCGCGCGCCGAGACGCTGGTATTCTGGACGCGTGCGCCATAAGAGAAGTCAGTGGTCGGCAGCAATCCGAGCGTGTGCTGCCAGTAGCCGGCCACGCTCTGCTGCTCGATATTGTAGATGTGGAAGGGGTCGACGCCCTGGAACGCGCCGCGTGCCTGACGGAACGTCGAATCGTAATAGTCGATGCCGGTGAGGATCGTCGACGGCATCCCCAGCATCACGTTCTTGACGCTGAGCCGCGGCGTCAGCGACCAGGTCTCCAGCGCGGCATCGTTGTAGGTCGAGGCGAAGCTGATGGTCGGTACCGTGCCGAAGAAGCCGCTTTGGGTATCGCGCTGCCGCCAGCCGCCGTCGACGATCAGGTCGACGCCGTTGATCAGCGTCTTGGTGAAGCCGGCGGTGACGCTCGCGGTCTGCTGGTTGGCATAGTCGAACGGCGTACTGCTGCCCCGGCGGTCGGTTTGCAGCTCGTTCACCCCGATCGACGGATCGACCAGCCGCCCGCCGGGCAGGCCGAGCTTCTGGTCGCTGCCCGTGACGGTCAGGAAAGCGGTGAGGTCGGCCGTGGTGTAGTTGACGCTGCCGACCGCGTTGCGCTGGTCGAGCGCATTGTTGACGCGGTAGCCGTCGGACTTGATGCCGTTGCCGTAGAACGAGGTGGACCACGGTCCCGCATTGAGCGCCGCGGAGACGGCGGCCATGCGGGTGTTGAACGAGCCAAATCCCGCCTCGGCTCTCATCGTCGTCGGCGGACCGCCGACGCCGGTCTTGGTGATGATGTTGACGACGCCGCCCACCGCATTGTCGCCGTAGAGCACGGCGCCGCTGTTGCCGCGCGTGATCTCGATGCGCGCGATCGAATCGAGCGGGATCGTGGTGAGGTCGAAGCCGGCCTTGTCGACGTCGTTGAGCCGGCGGCCATTGAGCAGGAACAGCGTGTTGTCGGTGGCGAATGCCCCGAAGCCGCGCAGGTCGACCGCGGTCTTGGCGCCGTTCGGCCCGCCATAGAGCGTTTGCAGCTGCACGCCCGGCACCTGCGCGAGGATCTCGGGCAGCGACTGCACCGGCGAATGCGCGATGTCGTCGGCGGTGATCACGGTCGAGGACGATCCGACAATGCCGGCGAATTGGCGGCCGCCGCCACCGTTGCCGGCGGTCCCGGTGGCCGTGCCTGTCCCTGTGGTGCCGGATCCGCTTCCGCCGCCCACATTGGTGCTCTCTACGGTGCCCGGCGCCGGACGGCGCGGTGCGGGCGCTTCGTCTGCAGCGGGCTTGGCGCGCGTGACGTTCTGTTCGCCCGGCTTGGTGACTTCGATCGCCGGTAGTTGATCGGGAGCGGGCGCCTGCTGCGCCCGCGCGGCGGCGGTGAAGACTGCCGGCGCGAGCATCGTCGTCGCGAGCAGAAGCGCGCGGCGCCGCCAATGGTGGAATGGGTAGGACGACATAAGCGAGACCTCGGTAACGTCAGTGGCACGTCACCGCGAACCAGTCTCACCATCGTGCTAACAGCCTCAGGTGAAGCTCATGCCTGTACTCCCCGACCGGCATCTTCGCGTGTGACCACGGCTGACGGCAGGTCTCCTGGCTCGCGGGTCGTTACCCTTCGTCGCCTTCCCAGGACCGAGATTCCCAGTGGCCCGTGACGAAGGATTCACCGCATACAGTTGCGGGGGCAGCCGCGGCCTTGGGGAAGTTTCCCCGCACCGCATTCCCTTTTCATCTCATGAAAGAACCGTCATGTTCATCTAGGGTTCGGCCGGGCAGCAAAGTCAATCCGGCGGAAGTCGGGCGGCGGTCAGACGGCCACGGTTTTTGTCGAGTGTCGCTTGTCTGCCACGGCGATCGCTGTAAGAGCATGGATCCGATGAGCGTGCAGGATTTTGCCTTGGCGGCCGAGGTCGCGGCGCGGCGCCGATGGGGCGCCACCGCGGCGCTGCTCGCGCTTGTGGTGCTGCTGTGCGTGATCTCGCTCGGCATCGGGCCGGTGCGGCTGTCGCCGCTCGCGGTGATCGAGGCGCTGTTCGGCGGCGGCAGCGATGTGGCGCAGGTGATCGTGCGCGAAATCCGTTTGCCGCGCACCATTCTCGCGTTCGCAATCGGCGGCATTCTTGGGCTGTCAGGCGCGGCGCTGCAGGGCCTGCTGCGCAATCCGCTGGCCTCGCCGTCGCTGTTCGGTGCGCCGCAATCGGCGGCGTTCGGCGCGGTGCTGGTGATCGCGCTCGGCCTGGCCGACGTGCGCTCCTACGCGTTGCCGGTGGTGGCGATCATCGCCGCGTTCGGCTCGGTGTTCGCGCTGCTCGCGATCGCCGGCCGCAATGCCGGGCTGTTGATCCTGATCCTCGCGGGGCTTGCGATCTCGAGCTTCGCCGGTGCTGCGACCGCGCTGGTGATGAATCTTTCCAGCAATCCCTTCGTGGTGCTGGAGATCGCGTTCTGGCTGCTCGGCTCGCTGGAGGACCGCAGCTTTCAGCATGTGGCGCTGGCGCTGCCCTTCATCATCGCGGGTGCCGCGATCCTGCTCAGCCAGGCGAACGCGTTCCGTGCGCTGACGCTTGGCGAGGAGGCCGCGCAGAGCCTCGGCGTCGATGTCGGGCGGCTGCGGCTCTTCGTGATCGCGGGCGTTGCGCTCGGCGTCGGCGGCGCGGTCGCGGTCACCGGCACGATCGGCTTCATCGGGCTCGTCGCGCCGCATCTGATGCGTCCCCTGATCGGTCACGATCCGGCGCGGCTGCTGGTGCCGAGCGCGCTGACCGGCGCGGCGCTGCTGCTCGCGGCCGATATCGCGGTGCGCATCATCCCCTCGACCTCGGACATCAAGGTCGGCGTGCTGACCTCGATCATCGGCGTGCCGTTCTTCCTCTATCTGATCATGCGCGAACGCCGCGCGCTCGGCGGAGGCGTGGCATGACGCTGCTGTCCGCCATCGCGCTCGATGCTTCGCTCGGCAGCCGAAAGGTGCTGCACGATGTGTCGCTGTCGCTGGCATCGGGCCATTTGGTCGCGCTGGTCGGCCCGAACGGCGCCGGCAAGACCACACTGCTGCGCGCGCTCGCCGGATTGATTCCGTCCGACGGCGAGATCCGGATTGGCGGCGACGCATTGGCGTCACTGCCGCTGCGCGAGCGCGCGAAGCGCTTCGCCTATCTGCCGCAGGGGCACATGGTGCATTGGCCGCTGCCGGCGCGCGATATCGTTGCGCTCGGCCGCTATCCGCATGGCGCGACCGATCCGGCGCGGCTATCGCCGAAGGACATGGAGGCCGTGCTGCGGGCGATGCAGGCGGTCGACGTCACTGAATTCAGCGACCGCCGCGTCACCGAGCTGTCCGGCGGTGAGCGCAGCCGCGTCGCGCTGGCGCGGGTGCTCGCGGTCGAGGCGCCGGTGATCCTCGCCGACGAGCCGACCGCGTCGCTCGATCCGCGCCACCAGATCGACGTGATGCAGAAGCTGCGCAACGTCGCCGACACCGGCGTCTTGGTCATCGTGGTGACACACGATCTCGGGCTCGCCGCGCGCTTTGCCGATCACGTGCTGGTGCTGTCGGAGGGCCGGCTGGCGGCGCAAGGCCCGCCGGATGAGGCGTTGTCGGAAGCGGTCCTCGCCAGCGTGTTCCGGGTCAGCGCCTACCGCGCTGAATTTCAGCGCGAGGCCGTTATCGTGCCGTGGGCGGACGTGTGATGCGGGCGAGATACTGCCGCGAGTTCGGTTCACCTCTCCCGCTTGCGGGGGAGCATAGGCCGCCTTCGGCGGCCGTTCTTAAGAAACGCCGAAGCGAGGCTTCGGCTGTGTCGCATCGAAAGATGCGATGCGGGCGGGGGCTTTCTCCACTCGAAGAGTGTTCATTGCGGCGCTACCCCCACCCCAACCCTCCCCCGCAAGCGGGAGAGGGGGCGCACCTTTTGCGTGTCAGCCATCTCGCTCGGCTCTGCTTTTTGCTGACGCTCTCCGTTCTTGCTGGGCTCATGTCCGCCAGTGCCGCGTCTGCCGCCGGACCGCGCATCGTCTCGATGAATGTCTGCAGTGACCAGCTGGTGCTGTCGCTGGCTGATCCGGACCAGATCCTCGGGCTCAGCCGTTTCTCCCGCGATGCCTGGCAATCCTGGGCCGCCGAGCGGGCGCGAAACTATCCGCGGCTGTCCGGCGAGGCCGAGGACGTGCTGCTGCTCAAGCCGGACCTCGTCGTCGTCAGCCTGTTCGACAAGCGGGCGACGCGCGATCTGCTGAAGGCGAAGGGGCTGCATCTCGTCGAGTTCACGGTGCCGCGCACGCTGGACGAGGTGAGGGACCAGATCCGCGCCATGGGCGAGGTGCTGCAGCATCCGGATCGCGCGGAGGCCGAGATCGCGCGCCTCGACGCGGCGATCGCGCGGGCGCGGGCGGTGGCTGACGGTCATCATTATCGGGTGCTGCCGCTGGAGCGGCGCGGCTTTGTGTCGGGTGAGAGCAGCCTGGTCAACTCGCTGCTGGCGGCAACGGGTCTTTCCAACGCCGCCGGCGAGCTCGGCTTCAACGCCGGCGGATTTGCCTCGCTGGAAGCAATCGTGAAACTGCGGCCGGATTTCATCCTGGTGGCGGAGGCCGGCGATCGCGCCGAGGATGACGGCCGCGCCTTCCTGCTGCATCCGGCGCTGGAGCGGTTCTATCCGGAGGGCAAGCGCATCGTGCTGCCGGAGCGGCTCACCGTCTGCGGCGGCGTGATGCTGGCCGATGCGCTGGATCGGTTGACGGCGGAGCTGCAGCGGGTAAGCGCCGAGCGCTCTAATTAACCCCGTCATCCTGAGGTGCGAGCTCTTGCGAGCCTCGAAGGATGCACGGCCCCGATATCGCCAAATGCGCGCGGACACAGTGTGGCCGTCGACCCTTCGAGGCTCGCTTCGCTCGCACCTCAGGGTGACGGTAGATAATTTCGCGCGCGTTAGCGAAGAGCCTAGGGAATTACCCCAGCACCACCGGCCCGCCGGCCTTCTTCCACGCATCCATGCCGCCCTCGATATGCGCGGTGTTCGCCAGTCCCGCCTTCTTCGCGGCGGCCACCGCCATCGCCGAGCGTTCGCCGAAGGCGCAGAAGAACACGACGCGGCGGCCGGTCGCGGCGGCAACTTCGCGCAGCATGCCGCCGGGCTGCAATGTGGCGCAAATCCCGGGATAGGGCGCGTGCAGCGCGCCGGCGAGCGTGCCGTGCTTGGCCCGTTCGCCGCTCTCGCGCAAATCCACCAGCAGGATATCGGGCCGGCCGAGGCTCGCGATGGCGTCGCGTGCGTTGAGGGAGAGGCCTTCCTTGGTGAGCTCGTCCTGGTGCAGGCCGACATGCATGTTGGCGGGCAGCACGACATCCATCAGCTTCGGGTTCGGCAGATTGAGGTTGTTCATCAGCTCGACATAGTCGTCGATCGATTTGACCTGCAGCCGCGGATTGTAGCGCTTCTCCTCGCCGATCGTGGAGACGGTGTCGCCCTTGTAGTCATGTGCGGGGAACACCATGGTCTCCTCGGGCAGCCTCAAGAGGCGATTGAAGATCGAATCGTACTGGGCCCGCGCGCTGCCGTTCTGGAAATCGGTGCG
Organism: Bradyrhizobium sp. 27S5; assembly: GCF_037217225.1. Taxonomy (NCBI): domain Bacteria; kingdom Pseudomonadati; phylum Pseudomonadota; class Alphaproteobacteria; order Hyphomicrobiales; family Nitrobacteraceae; genus Bradyrhizobium; species Bradyrhizobium sp. 27S5. The sequence goes on along the minus strand of NZ_CP147714.1, from coordinate 8,343,603 downwards.
GCCGGTGCCGCGGATCAACAGCGTATCGCCGGTGAACACGCGGTCGCCCATCAGATAGCTATAGGAATCGTCGGTGTGGCCGGGCGTGTACATCGCCTCGAGGCAGAGGCCCTCGATCGTCACTTTGTCGCCGTCGGAAACGCGCATCGACACCACGTCGGCCTTGCTCTGCTCGCCCATGATGGTGATGCACTGGGTGCGGTCGCGCAGCTCGCCGAGGCCGGTGACGTGATCGGCATGCAGATGTGTATCGACGGCCTTGACCAGCCTGAGGTCGAGTTCCTGCAGCAGCTTGCAGTAGCGGTCGGCCTTCTCCAGCACCGGATCGAGGATCAGCGCCTCGCCGCCGGCGCGGCTCGCGAGCAGATAGCTGTAGGTGCCGGACACGCTGTCGAAGAGCTGGCGAAAGATCATGACGGCTTACCTATTCTCCGGGCCGAGTCACAGGGAGGATATTATTCCATAGATGGGGTCGATTCAAAGCAAATCCATCCCCGTTCCAGCCTGTCCCGTCACCCTGAGGAGCCGCGTAGGCGGCGTCTCGAAGGGTGGACGGCCCGGGTCTCTCACGAAAGGAACGGTGGAGCGCGGAGGCATCGGGGCCGTGCATCCTTCGAGGCACGCTTGCGCGTGCACCTCAGGATGACGGGCCATATTTCGTGACTTACTCCAGCCCTGCTCCTGCGGCTCCGTCAGGGCCGCACCAGCGTATATCCGTTCTCGGTCAAGAGCAGGATTTGCGCGACGCCGACCTGCACCGGAGTGGCGGCTGCGATGTAGTCGGGCCGCTTGCCGGTGTCGCGCTCGATCGTGTCGACGGTGTTGAGGCAGATATCGACCCGCGCACCCTGCGCGACCAGGCTTTCGACCAGCTTGCGGTTCGGATTGTCGGGCTTGAGCAGCTCGATGCCCGGGCCGAAGGCGACGATCTCGACCGCGACCTTGTCGGGGTCGTAGTGCTTCATCAGATTGTTGGCGACGCTGATGACGAGGCCCTGCTTCCTCGGATCATTGTCGGAGAGCTGTAGCACGATCTTGTGCTCGGCGAACGGCTTGTCCTGCAGCGGCGCCAGCTGGGCGCGGGCGAGCGGCGTTGCAAGCGCGAGCGCCGCCAGGCCGAGCGCTGCGATGATCGGGCGCCGCGTCATCCGAGCTTCGTCATGCCCGGGTTGTCGTCGACGCCCTTCAGCGTCACGCCGGGCTCGTCGCGGTTCGGCGGCCGGCCGGAGCGCAGGTGCTTGGCCACGACTTCCCAGATCGGCGCGCCGCTCTGCTGGTTGACCGAGGCCCAACCCGCGACCTTGTAGTGCTTGCCGGCTTCGAGATGCTTGCCGTTGCCGAGCTTCAGCTCGGAAATGCGCTTGCCGACGGATTCGCCCGGCGTGCAGGCATAGGCGAGGCCGCCGACGCGGACCATGTCGCCGCCTTGCTGATAATAGGGATCGACGTTGAACAGATTGTCGCAGACGTCTTCCAGCACGTCCTTGATCTGGCTGCCGGTCATGGTGGCGACGTAGGTCTCGGGATAGGTGATCGCGGTTTCCGACAGCACGTCTTCCATGGTCAGCGGCTGGCCGGCGAGCGCGGTGAGGCCCCAGCGGAAACCCGGCGACAGCGCGATCTCGGCGTTGAGCTCGCTCAAGAGCGCGTCGCAGATCAACTGGTCGACGGTGCCGGAGAAATTGCCGCGGCGGTAGAGCAGCCGGTCGGCCGTGCCGAGCTTGTCGCTCCAGTCGTCGACATGCGGGTCGCGCATCTTGTCGATCAGCGTCTGCATCGCCGGATCGGGCTTCAGCAGTTCGGCAAACACCGGCAGCAGGCGGTAGCGGACATTGGCGACCTTGCCCTTGGCGAGGTCGAGATCGAGCACGCCGATGAACTTGCCGTTGGAGCCGGCATTGGTGACCAGCGTCACGCCGCCGGCATTGGTCACCGTGATCGGGATCGGGATCGCGTCATGGGTGTGGCCGCCGAGGATGACGTCGATGCCGGTGACGCGGCTGGCGAGCTTGAGATCGACATCCATGCCGTTATGCGACAGCAGGATCACCGCCTCGACCTTGTCGTTGTTGCGATGGCCATCGACCAGCTTTTGCAGCTCCTCGTCGCGGATGCCGAACTTCCAGTCCGGCGTGAAGCGCTTGGGATGCGCGATCGGCACATAGGGGAAGGCCTGGCCGATGATCGCGACGCGGTGCCCGCCGATCTCCCTGATGACAGACGGCTTGAACACACGCCCCGAGGCCGGATCGAACGCCTTGGCGTCGTTGAACGCGGCTTCCTCAGTCAGGAACACGTTCTGCGCCAGGAACTCACCCTTGAAGCGGGCGAGATTGTCGCGCAGCACCTCTTCGCCATAGGTGAATTCCCAATGCCCGGTCATCGCCTCGATGCCGAGCAAATTGGCGGCCTCCACCATGTCGGCGCCGTTCATGGCGTTGGCGAGCCCTGAGCCCTGCCAGAGGTCGCCGCCATCGAGCAGGATCGAGCGCTTTTCGCCGACATCGGCGCGCAGCTTGTCGACCAGCGTCTTCAGATGGGCAAAGCCGCCGAGCTTGCCGAAGCGGCCGGCGGCCTTCTCGAACTCGACGCAGGTGAAGGCATAGGCGTCGGCGCTGTCGGGCCGGATGCCGAAGCGGTCGAGGAACGCCTTGCCGACCAGATGCGGCGGCTGGCCGGCCATCGCGCCGACGCCGAGATTGACGCTGGGCTCGCGGAAGAACACCGGCTTCAGCTGCGCATGGGTGTCAGTCATGTGCAGGATACGGGCGTTGCCGAAGCGCTCGAGGTCGTAGACGCTGGCGGTATCGGCGCCGCGCGCAAGCCGGGGCAGGCCGGCCACGAGCGTCGCGGCGGCCGAAGCTCTCAGGAATTCGCGGCGGATGATCATCACTCTCTCAGCACTTGGCTCGAAGTCACGCGGGCGGTGGTCGGGCTCTCTCCCCTTGTGGGGGAGAGTTGGAGAGTGGGGTAAGCCACGAACACCGCCCGTGCGGCTCACCCCTCTCCCTAACCCTCCCCCGCAAGGGGGGAGGGAACCCTTTCGCCAGTGCCTTCCTAACTCCTATGCGTCAGCGAATTTCCATGTCTTTCCAGCGTTCCTTCTCGCTGGTGGCCTGGAAGATCGATGCCTTTGCCAGTGCCTCGGCCTCCTTGGCCTGGGCGACGGCGGTGTCGAAATCACCAGCCTCACCGGCCTTTTTTGCGGCGGATAGCGTCGCGGCGGTGGTGGTCCACTGGTTGCGCAGGCTGCCTGCTTCCTTGTTGGCGGCTTCGGCCGCGGCATAGGCCGCCTTATAGTCGGCCTCGGAGGCGGCGAGGGGCCCCGTCGCTGTTGCGAGCAGCAGGGCTGATGCTGCGAAGATGGTTCTCATGGCCGCGCTCCCGGCCCCGAAATCGGCAGGCCGTTGCTGACGTAGGACAGATAATATTCGAGGTTGCGATACTCGTCGTCCTGCGGATTGAGCGGCACGCCGCGGATCTGGCTGTTGCAGGTGGTGAAGCGGCGGCTGGTGGTGCCCATCCCTGACCATTCCGAGCGGTAGATCGGCATCGCGTTCAGGATGCCGAGCGCCGGCGCCAGCACCTCGGCGCGGATCCGCTCGCCCGGGCTCTGGATGTGGCAGGTGGCGCAGGAGAAATTGAGCTGGCCGCGGCGGGTGTAGAAATACTCCTTGCCCTTCTGATAGGCCTCCAGCGCGCGTGGATCGTTCGGGATCTTGATATCCATCGGCTTGCCGCGCGAGGTGAAGGCCATGTAGGCGGTGAGCGCCGCCATGTCGTCCTTCACATAGGAGAACGGCGCCTCGCCATTGGCCTCGCGGCAGCGGTTGAGCGCGAGCTCGAGCGTGACGACCTTGCCTTCCTTCTCGTCGAAATAGGGATAGTTCTGGCGGATGCCGATGCCCTGGTTCGGGAAGCAGTCGGCGTAGGTCTTGCCGTTCTTGAACGGCGTCGAGAACATCTCCTTGCCGGCTTCGAGCGAGAACTCGTAGGGCGGAAACTGCTCCTTCTCCTCCCACTGCTTGTGCAGGTCCTCGTTCATCGAATAGGGACCGTTGACGAAATCCTCGGGCTTCAGCTTGGGAAATTTGCTGGTGAAGAATTTCTGGAACGCGGCCTTGTCGGCGGCGGGATCGACGGTGTCGGCCGCGCGCACGGCCGGCGCGAGCGTCAGCATGCCGAGCGCAAGCGTTGCGACCAGATTTTTGTTTTGACGCGTTTTCTTCACGCGAACCGGCGTCCACTTCGCTCGAAAACGCTCTAGAGCGCGGATTGCGAGGCGCCGCGTCATTGGATCTTCGCCGTGGCGGTGTCGGTCGCGCCCTTGTTGTCGACCCAGCTGACCTTCAGATCGTCGCCCTTCTTGCCGCCCTTGAAGGCGAACTTGACATAGGGGTCCTTGGAGACGCCGCCGCCCCAGTCGGCGACGAACACCGGCTTGCCGTCATACTCGAAGGTCAGCACCTGGATGAAGTGCGGCGGAATGATCTCGCCCTTGGCGTCCTTGACGAAGCCGGAATCCATCGGATGCTGGATCAGCGCCTGCACCTCGGTGGTGTCGCCGTTTGACGTGGCGCGCACGCGAATGCTCGATGCCATCGGTTTGCTTCCTTATCGTTTGCGCGTGATCAGCCGCCGCAGCCGCCGACGGTGACCTTGATTTCCTTTTGGGCGCTGTAGAGCTTGCCGCCGGCCTCGACGATCACGGTGACGTTGCTGGTCTTGGCCATCTTGATGCGGTTGGCAACCGTCGGCAGCGTGCCGGCCGGAATCTTGTACGAGGCGACCAGCGAGATCGGGTTCTCGCTGACCAGAAACGAGATCGAGGTGACGTCTGATAGCGTCGTGGTGGCGGAGATCGGCACCACCGCGCCGTTCTCGGCGATCTCCGGCGCGTCCATCTTGACCTTGTCCGAGGGCTCGGCAGTCTTGCCGTAGAGCGCCTTGATCGCGTCGGCCTCGCTCTTCTGCTTGAACGCGTCTTCCGGATATTTGTCGTTGGCGGCGGCGAGCGCCTGCGGCACGTCGAACGGAATGACCCCAAGGCCGATCAATGCGGCGACGCCGGCGCCCTTCAGCAGCAGGCGGCGCGTCTTGAAGAATTCGCTGGTCGTGATGTTCATCGAAAAAATCTCCTCGAGCGGCGGTCGCGGCGTCACAACGTCTGCAGGAAGTCCACCACCGCGTTGATTTCCTTCTCGCTCAAAATCCGGTTTCGGCCGAACGGCGGCATCACGGTTTGCGGGTTGCGCTTGGTCTCATCGGTTACGATCGCGACCAGCTCATCGCGGCTGTATTTCGCCTTGAGGCCCGTCAGCTCGGGGCCGATTGTGCCCGGCAGGTCGCCGCCCTTGATGACATGGCAGGTCAGGCAATTGCCCTTCCCGCGGTCGAAGGCGAGTTTCTGGCCCTCGGCGGCAGATTGTGCCTGCGCGGGCACCGCCATGGCGGTGCCTGCCAGCAGCGCCAGGACGAAGGCTGGCTTGGAGAAAGTGGCGATCAAGGACGTTTCCCGGGCTTCAATCTCGATGATCCCATCGCAATATAAAGAGTGGAAAGCACAAAGGCCATCGGCTGGCAATGTGGAGAATGGTTGCGTTGCGATGGGGTTAATGCACTTGCGGACAGTCAGCGCAGACGAGATTAGACCCGTCACCCTGAGGTGCGAGCGGAGCGAGCCTCGAAGGGTCGACGGCCCGACTGTGGCCGTGCATCCTTCGAGGCTCGCAAGAGCTCGCACCTCCAGCGACAAAGGCGAAGCCTTTGCGCGGGGATGACGGTTTGGCAGTATGCTATGCGGGTTCCGCTCTTGCCGATGGCAGTTGCACGGTTCAGAAGCGGCTGGCGTGAGGGAGAGAAGTGGTGGCGGAGTTCGTGGTGGAGTTCGGCAAGGATGGCCAGCCGGTCGAGGCGGACGGGCGGCTCGACGCGGCAGCGTTCCACCGCAACCATCAACCGATCTGGGCGGTCCTGAAACGCTTCCTCGCCGGCCAATCCGGCGACGTGCTGGAGGCCGGCAGCGGCACCGGCCAGCATGTCGTCTATTTCGCGGGTCAGACGCCTGACATCATTTGGTGGCCGAGCGACCTCCATCCGGCGCACCTGCGCAGCATCGCCGCCTGGCGCGCGCATGCCGGGCTTGCCAATATCGAGCCGCCGCAACCGATCGATGTGTCCGATCCGGCCTGGTCGCCGGCGCCGTCCGCCGGCGAAGGTCCGGACAAGCTGCTCGCGATCTTCTGCGCCAACGTGATCCACATCGCGCCGTGGCGCGTCGCCGAGGGCCTGTTCGCCGGCGCCGCGCGGCATCTGCGCGCCGACGGCCGGCTGTTCCTCTACGGCCCGTTCAAGCGCGACGGCAAGCACACCGCGCTCAGCAACGCCGTGTTCGACACCTCGTTGCGTGAACGCGACGCCGAATGGGGCGTGCGCGATATCGCCGAGGTCGAGAGGCTTGCGGAGAGCGTCGGGCTGAAGCTCGGCGGCGCCTTCGAGATGCCGGCCAACAACATGATCCTGATGTTCGTGCGCAAGTAGCCGCGCTCAGGCGCCGTTGTCGATCCAGCCGATCTTGTCCTTCAGGAAGGTGTAGCCGAGCGCGATGAAGGCGGCGCGTTCCTGGTTGTCCTTGCCGTAGCCATGGCCGCCGGCGGCGGGCTCGTAGAGATAGGCCTCGTATCCCATCGCCTGCAGCTTGGCCGTCATCTTTCGCGCGTGTCCGGGATGAACACGGTCGTCGCGCCTTGTGGTGGCGATCAGGATCGGCGGATAGTGCTGTCCTGACTTCGCCGCATGATAGGCCGAGTAGGTCTGCAACCAGTCCCACTCCTCCGGCTTGTCGGGATCGCCATATTCCGCCATCCAGCTCGCCCCGGCGAGAAGCTTGGTGTAGCGGCGCATGTCGATCAGCGGAATCGTGCAGAACAGGGCGCCGAACCGTTCAGGATAGCGCGTCAGCATGTTGGTGATCAGGATGCCGCCGTTCGATCCACCTTCCGCGGCAATCCGGCTGGCGCGTGTCACGCCGCGTCTGACCAGATCGGCAGCGACCGCGGCGAAGTCGTCATGCGCCAGCCGCTTGCCGGCATTGCGGCCGGCATCGTGCCAGCGTGTGCCGAACTCTCCGCCGCCGCGGATGTTCGCCTGCACCGTGGAGCCGCCGCGCTCCAGCCACAGCTTGCCGAGCGCCGAACTGTAATAGGGTTTTACGGCGAGACCGAAGCCGCCATACGCGCTCATATAGACCGGAGCGTCGCCGCTCTCGTCGCAGGCCCGGTCTGCACGTAGGGGATGCGCTCGCCGTCGACCGAGATGGCCTCGTGCTGGGTGGTCACGAGCCCGTCGGCGGAGAACGTCTTCGGCGCCTGCTTCAACAGTGCCGGGCTCGCGACGCCGTCGACCAGCATCAGGGAGGGCGGCGTCAGCGGGTCCTGCACATTGGCCAGCATGTCGCCGTTGCTCTCGGACTCGTGCACATCGAGGCGCCAGACATCGACCACCCCGATCTCGGGAAGCCCTGGCAGATTCCGGCGGGTCCAGTCATTGGCCGAGGGTGTGCAGAGTTCGAAAACCGGTCGCAACTCATCCAGGGTCGACAGCACCAGTACGCCGTCGGTCCAGAAAAATCCCTGCAGCGCGCGCCGCGCGCCCGGTTCGAACACGACAGTGAAATGGCGATCGCCTGCGAGAAAGGCCGACAGCGATATGCCGAGCACGGAATCGGCCGCATAGGTCTTCTCCGCCACGGTCCATGCCGAGCGCAGCTTGACCGCCAGCCAGTCCTGCTGCGCTTCGAGCCAGATGTCGGTCGGCAGATCGAGCTTGGTTTTCGCGCCGGTCTCGTCGCCGAGCCAGACCTTGAGATTGAAGAAGTCGATGCGATCGGTGAACCAGATGCGCGGACTGGGCCCAGTTCGGTCGCCGCCGCAGTATGCCGCCATATGGTCGGCGGGTACCTCGAAAATCACCGGAGCCTGTTCGACGGCCTCGCCACGGCGCCAGCGCCTGACGGTGCGGGCATAGCCGGAGGTCGTGGCCATGCCTTCGCCAACCACGCTCGCCAGCAGCAGCGTATCGGCATCGGCCCATTCGGCGCCACTCTTTGCTTCCGGCAGCACAAATCCGTCAACGACGAAGCTCTTCGCTTCCAGGTCGTATTCACGCAGCGTGGTGGCATCGCTGCCGCCGCGCGACAGACTTACGATCGCGCGCGAACCCGCTTCGGGAGGCGCATGGGTCCAGCTCAGCAGCCAGTCCTTGTTTTCCTCGCTGGCAAGCTTGTCGATATCGAGTAGAATTTCCCATTCGGGCTTCGGCTTGCGAAACTCCTCAAGCGTCGTCCGCCGCCACAGGCCGCGCGGATTGTTCGCGTCCTTCCAGAGATTGTAGAGCAGCCCGCCGCGGCGCGTGACGTAGGGGATATTGTCCGGCCGGTCGTAGATCGCGGCCAACAGGTCGCGGTCAGCCGCAAATCGCGCGCCGCCGAATTTTTCCAGCGTCAGCCGGTTCTGCCGTTCGACGAAATCGAGTGCGCGGTCTCCCTCGATATCTTCCAGCCACAGATAGGGATCATCGTCAGGAGCGGCGAGAGTGGGCCTTTCGTCTGGGGACACAGCTGACTCCATCGACGATGATAGGGGAGGCTTGACGATCATACTTGATCTACGCGGACGCCCGCTTGCTGTCCATTGCGCGTCGTGTGGCGAACATCGGGTATGGATCAACTATAGGCGAGGCACCAGCCATCCCCGCGCAGCCAGCAGCGTTCGTCGGGAATGTCGGCGTCGCGATGGAGCCGCGTCACCTTCTGCCAGCCGCCGCGGGCGAAGGCTTCGGCCAACGCCTTTTCGGACGGTTCGTCACGGCCGCCGTCGCAAGGAATGATCGCGACCGGTGAGATCCAGGAAGCTTGATAGTCTGCTCCCTCGCGCCGGACGCGGAACACCGCACCGGATCGCGCCACCTGCTCCGGCGCGCCGCCCTTGAATCCCTGATCCGACGTCAGCGGCACGATCAGGCGACCGCCGTCGGCGAGGCCGTCGAGCCATCGCGCGGCAGGCCGGGTGCAGCCGGCGTTGACGTAGATCACGTCGGCCGAATCGAACGCGACAAGCGTGCCGTCGCCCTCGATGATCTCGACATTCCGGCAGGAAGCAAGATTGGCGCGGGCGCGTGCGGCAAGCTCCGGATCGTATTCGATGCCGCTGACGCGGCCGGTCGGTCCGACCAGATGCGCGAGGAGCGCGGTGTAATAGCCCGTGCCCGTTCCGACATGCACCACGTGCTCGCCGGCGGCGGGCGCCGCCTGGTGCATGAGATGGGCATGCAGCGACGGCTGGCCGTTGTTGAGGCGGCGCTCGGGCAACAGCGCGACCAGATCGTTGGTGTAGAGATAGACCGGATCGGCATCGGGCGTCGGCGCATAGTCGCGGGTCCACCATCGCAGCATCATCCACGGTCCCGGGCCGACGAAGTCCTCGCGTGGAACGGCGGCGAAGGCCGCGGCCACGCGTGTGTCGCTGACGTTGGCGGCAGCCATGATCTGCTTGGCATAGGCGGCGCGGATGATGCGGAGTTCGGCCTGCCGGTCCATTCCTGCGCTCTCATGCGTTGTGTTATTTGACACATCAAGGTGTGTGAAATAGCATACGCTGATAGCGGAGGCCAGAATGAAGAGACGGCTTTATCCGGCCGTGCTGGAGCGCGGTCCGCGCGGCGCGTTCGGGGCATGGTTTCCGGACTTTCCGGGCTGCGTTGCCGCGGGGCGATCGCAGGAAGACGCGATCGAGCGCGCCGAGCATACGCTGGCGCAGACCGTCGACGGCTGGGTCGAGCAGGGCAAGCCATTGCCGGAGCCGACCCCGATCGAGCGCATCGTGGCGCCGAAGGGCTCGGACGTCGCCGCCTTCTTCATGGTCGGCGTCGACCCGCCCGACCCGTCCGAGCGCGTGAACGTCTATCTGCCGAAGAGCCTCATCGCACGGATCGACAAGCATGCCGCCGGACTCGGCATGAGCCGTTCGAGCTTTTTCGGTTTCGCCGCGACGCTTGCGCTTGAATGGCACGTTCACAAGCCGTACCTCGTGGGGCCGCGCTCCAAGGTCCACAAGACCGGCGCGCTGCGCGCCGAGAAACGGCCGGGCAAGAAGCCGGCGCGGTAGGCGTCGCTCGTCAAGCTCTCTCACCGTCACCCTGAGGAGGCCGCGCAGCGTCCGTCTCGAAGGGTCGACGGCCCGGCTGGTGGCCGTGCATCCTTCGAGGCTCGCTCCGCTCGCACCTCAGGATGACGGGACTGATAGAAGTGTCATCCCTGCAATAGCACACGAGGGCGGTGCGCTCTCTCGTGCGCCTCCCGCATGGCGTACGTCCGTTTGCGCCGGTTGATCGGCCTGCACCCGCTCTCCATAGTGCCGGCGATTGGAGGCTCCCGCCGGGGCTTCAGTGCGGGACGACCGATGATCGACGTGACAGCTGCTGACGAGACGAGCGACGATGCGCGGGCGCGCGGCAATGTGTGGCGGCTCGCGGCGGCGCAGGCGCTGACCGGCGCCAATTCGGCCGTGATCTTCGCCACCGGCTCGATCGTCGGCGCGACGCTGGCGCCGAACGTTTCGCTCGCGACGGTGCCGCTCTCGATGTATGTGCTCGGGCTTGCCGCCGGCACGCTGCCGACCGGCGCGATCTCGCGCGCCTATGGCAGGCGCGTCGCCTTCATCGTCGGCACCTTCTGCGGCACGCTCACCGGCGCGCTCGGCGCCTGGGCGATCCTGCATTCGTCGTTCTGGCTGTTCTGCGGCGCGACCTTCCTCGGCGGGCTCTATGGCGCCGTCGCGCAATCCTATCGCTTTGCCGCGGCCGATGGCGCGAGCGCCGCGTTCCGGCCCAAGGCGGTGTCCTGGGTGATGGCCGGCGGCGTGTTCGCCGGCGTGCTCGGGCCGCAGCTCGTGCAATGGACCATGGACATCTGGCCGCCTTATCTGTTCGCGTTCTCCTTCGTGATGCAGGCGCTGGTCGCGCTGGTGGCGATGGCGGTGCTGTCGGGCGTCGACGCGCCGAAGCCGGCGGCGGCGGATCTGCATGGCGGCCGTCCGCTGCTCGAGATCGCAAGGCAGCCGCGCTTCATCGCCGCGGCGCTGTGCGGCGTGATCGCCTATCCGATGATGAACCTGGTGATGACCTCGGCGCCGCTCGCCATGAAGATGTGCGGGCTGTCGGTCAGCGATTCCAATTTCGGCATCCAGTGGCACATCGTGGCGATGTATGGCCCGAGCTTCTTCACGGGCTCGCTGATCGCGCGGTTCGGCGCACCTCGCATCGTCGCGCTCGGGCTGGCGCTGGAGGCGGTGGCCGCGATGATCGGCCTGTCGGGTATCACGGCGCCGCATTTCTGGGCGACGCTGTTCGTGCTCGGCGTGGGCTGGAATTTTGCTTTCGTTGGCGCCTCCGCGCTGGTGCTGGAAACGCACCGGCCGCAGGAGCGCAACAAAGTGCAGGCGTTCAACGATTTCCTGGTGTTCGGCATGATGGCGATCGGCTCGTTCTCGTCGGGCCAGCTGCTCGCCCACTACGGCTGGAACGCCGTCAATTGGGTGGTGTTCCCGCCGGTGCTGCTCGGGCTTGCCGTGCTGGCGCTCGCCTCATTCGCCAAGCGGCGCGCGAAAGTGCGCACGGTGGAAGAAATCCCGGAGCCAAGCCTCTAATTTTCTGCTGCCAATTGCTGACACTTCGATCGGTTTCGAAATGACCGGCTTTGCACGGCTGCTCACATCGTGGGAACGGACTACTCCGGCCATGACGATGTGAGAAGCAAGAGCAAGAAATGGACGCATCATCGCCCACGCAATCAGACGAATCCTCGCTTGGTTACGAGGGCTGGCGCATCGTCGTGGTCTGCTTCCTGCTTGCGAGCTTCGGCTGGGGATTGGGCTTCTACGGCCAGAGCGTCTATGTCGCCGAGCTGCAGCGGCTGCACGGCTGGCCGGCGTCGCTGATCTCGTCGGGCACGACGTTCTTCTATCTGTTCGGCGCTGCGCTGGTTGCCTTCGTCAGCGAGGCGATCAAGTCGTTCGGTGCGCGCAGCTGCCTGATCGCAGGCACCTTCGCGATGGCGGTCGCGGCGGTCGCGATCGGCGCGGTGCGCGAGCCCTGGCAACTCTATCTCGCCGATGCATTGCTGGCGTTCGGCTGGGCGGGCACCAGCCTCGGCATCATCACCAACACGCTCGGCCTGTGGTTCGACAAGAAGCGCGGCATGGCGATCAGCCTGGCGCTGAACGGCGCGAGCTTCGGCGGCATCGTCGGCGTCCCGCTATTGGTGGCGGGGATCGGCGCGTTCGGCTTCTCCGGCGCGATGAGCGCGGCCGCGGTGCTGCTGATCGTGGTGATGGTGCCGGTGATCCTGATCTTCGTCGGGCGCCCGCCGGCGCATCTTCACGCGGTGACTTCAGCCGCAGCCGATGCCCCGTCGGCGACGCAGCTGCGCGCGCGGGCGCTGCGCGACATCCGCTTCCTCTCGGTCTCGATCGCCTTCGCGCTGGTGCTGTTCGCCCAGGTCGGCTTCATCGTCCATCTGATCGCCTATCTCGACCAGGTGATCGGCCGCGAACGCGCCACGGTGGCGATGGCGCTGCTGACAGCGATGGCCGTGGTCGGCCGCGTCTCCTTCTCCTTCGTGATCGACCGGCTCAACCAGCGGCTGGCATCGGCGCTGTCCTTTGTCAGCCAGGCCATCGCGCTCGTCATCATCATCAACGTGCACAATGATTTCGCGCAGATCGCCGCCTGCGCTCTGTTCGGCTTCTCGGTCGGCAATCTGATCACGCTGCCGGCGCTGATCGTGCAGCGCGAGTTCGACCCGCGCGCGTTCGGCGTGCTGGTCAGCCTGATCACCGCGATCAACCAGATCACCTACGCGTTCGGTCCCGGCGTGATCGGACTGCTGCACGATCTCTCCGGCAGCTACACGCTGCCGTTCTACGGCTGCATCGGTCTCGAACTGATCGCAGCGGTGACGATCATGATGAAGGGGAAGTAGCCCGGATGAGCGAAGAGTAATCGGGACCGCTCGATCGATTGGCGAGAAAGCCGCAGATTGCGCTGCACTCCATCCGATCTGCCTTTCCACCTCCCCTTGAAAAGGGGAGGTCGCTTTGCTCGCAGAGCAAAGCGGGTCGGGATCTGCTCTCTCCACTTGCAGCAGAGCCCGCGGCTGCCCCCCATCCCGACCTTCCCCCTTTCAGGGGGAAGGGGAATAAAGACCTGTAGCCGGATGCGGCGAAGCGCGATCCGGGCTACGAAATTATCCGGGCCGCGGAATTACACCGCGCGCTGCTTCAACAGATCGTCGAGGTCGAGCCGTCGCGTGAACATCGCGAGCTTGCCGTCGGCACTGCGCGGCCATTCGGCCTCGGGCCGGTCCCAATAGAGCTCGACGCCGTTCTCGTCGGGGTCGCGCAAATAGAGCGCCTGGCTGACGCCATGGTCGCTGGCGCCGTCGAGCTGGATGCCGGCTGACAGCACCCGATGCAGCGCGTCGGCGAGCGCCGGGCGGGTCGGATAGAGGATGGCGGTGTGGAACAGGCCAGTGGTGCCGGGTGGCGGCGGATCGCCGCCCTTGCTCTCCCAGGTGTTGAGGCCGATGTGGTGGTGATAGCCGCCGGCCGAGATGAAGGCCGCGTCCGCGCCCAAGCGCTGCTGCAGCTCGAAGCCGAGCACGCCGCAATAGAAGCCGAGCGCGCGGTCGAGATCGGCGACCTTGAGATGGACATGCCCGATCCGCGTGCCCGCGACGATGGGAGGATTTTGCGGCATGGCCTGGCTCCGTTGGCGTCAATGCCTTGCCGTCAGGGGCAAGGCCTCAGCGCATGATATAGGCCGGATTTGCCGGGACCCGAGCGACTGATCCGGAAACGCAGCGTTTCCGCAAGCGCCATCCTTGGTGGAGTCTATGCGAGCTCGGACAGTTCGCCGCCGGGCAGCTCGAACTCGAACGTGTTCAGCGTCATCGACACCATCGTGTAATAGCCGCAGAGGCCGATCACCTCGACGAGGCCGCGCTGGCTCAGCACCTCGACTGCCTCGTCGTAGAGCGGCTTCGGCAGGCCGTGGCCCTCGTGCAGCGCCTTGGCGACGTCGTAGATCATCCTGGCCTTGGGGTCGTCGAAGGTCGGCGTCCGGCGCACGCGAATGTCCTCGATGATCTTCGGGTCGAGGCCGCCCTTCAGCGCGAGGCGCTTGTGGGCATACCATTCGTAATGCGCGGTCCAGTGCCGCGCGGTGACGAGGATCGCGATCTCCGACAGCTTTGCCGGGAAGATCGTGTCGAAGCGCAGCACCTCGCCGAGCCGCGTGGCATGCCGCGCCATCTCCGGGCTGTTCAGCCAGGCCATCATCGGCGCCGGTGGCGCGCCGCGCTTGCCGGCGATCGACTCGTCGTAGGTTTCTTTCTGGGCGGCGGTCATTTCGCTAGGCGAAAGCAGCTTCAGCCGCATGTCCGTTTCCTCTTGTTTTTCAATCGTTACCTGTCTCGCCGATACACCCGATCACGCGAGGTGACCACCGACGCCAGAGCATGGCGCGGCCGCGAGGCATATTGAATTCGGCGGCCGCGCAGGTCTAAGGTCGATCCCAATTCGTCGAATTTGACTGGAAACGCACCATGGCTGACCTCGAGAAATTCCGCGCCGAGACCCGCGCCTGGCTGGAGCAAAACTGCCCGGCGGAGATGCGCAAACCGATGACCTCGGATGGCGACACCTTCTGGGGTGGCCGCAACACGAAATTCTCGTCCGACGCGCAGCGCGTCTGGTTCGAGCGGATGCGCGACAAGGGCTGGACCGTGCCGCATTGGCCGAAGGAATATGGCGGCGGCGGCCTCGATGGCGAGGAGGCCAAGATCGTGCGCCAGGAGATGGCCGCAATCGGTGCGCGGGCGCCGCTGACCTCGTTCGGCATCTCGATGCTCGGGCCGGCGCTTTTGAAATACGGCACCGAGGAGCAGAAGAAGGAGCATTTGCCGAAGATCACCGCGGGCCTGATCCGCTGGTGCCAGGGCTATTCCGAGCCGAACGCCGGCTCCGACCTCGCCTCGCTGCAGACCCGCGCAGTCGGCGACGGCGACGACTACATCATCAACGGCCAGAAGATCTGGACCTCCTACGCCAACTATGCCGACTGGATCTTCTGCCTGGTGCGCACCGATCCGGCGGCGAAGAAGCACGACGGCATCAGCTTCATCCTGTTCGATATGGCATCAACGGGCGTGTCGACCAAGCCGATCCTGCTGATCTCGGGCTATTCGCCGTTCTGCGAAACCTTCTTCGACAATGTCCGCGTGCCGAAGTCGCATGTCGTGGGCACCGTCAATCGCGGCTGGGACGTCGCGAAGTACCTGCTGCAGCACGAGCGCGCGATGATCTCGGGCATGGGCGAGCGCGGCGTCGGCCGTCCGCTCGGCCAGATCGCAGCCGACTCGGTCGGCGCCGATGCGCAGGGCAAGCTCGACGACGCGCAGCTGCGCAGCCAGATCGCGAGCTTCGAGGTCGATGAAGCCGCGCTCGCCGCGGCCGCGGAACGCGCGGTCGATCTCGCCAAGGCGGGGCAATCGCATCCGGCGTTCTCCTCGGCGATGAAATATTACGGCACCGAGCTCAACAAGCGGCGCTACGAGATCCTGATGTCGGCGGGCGGCATCGACGCGCTGGAATGGGAGAGCGATCGCTCCAAAGGCGGCGCCCGCCCGCGCGCCTGGCTCCGCACCAAGGCCAATTCGATCGAGGGTGGCACCTCGGAGGTGATGCTCGGCATCGTCGCCAAGCGCATCCTCGATCTGCCGGGGGCGTGATCTTCACCTCCCCCTGAAAGGGGGAGGTCGGCGCGCTCGGGAGCGCTCTTGCGCTCCCTGAGCGCGACGGGCGGGGGTCAAGCCGCAAGCACGGAGCAAGCGGCAGACCCCCACCCCGACCCTCCCCCTTGCAGGGGGAGGGGGTTCAACAGTTGGAAAATTCATCGTCGTCATTTCGGAATCCATCCATGGCCCTCGTCCTCACCGAAGAACAATCCATGCTGCGCGACAGTGCGCGCGGCCTCATCAGCGACAAGGCGCCGGTGGCGCATCTGCGCTCCTTGCGCGACAGCAAGGATGCCACCGGCTTCTCGCGCGAGCTCTGGACAACGTTTGCCGAGATGGGCTTCTCCGGCCTTTTGGTGCCCGACCAGTTCGGCGGCAGCGGGCTCGGCTGCGTCGAGGCCGGCATCGTGATGGAGGAGATCGGCCGCACCTTGATGCCGTCGCCGTTCCTCGCGACCTCGGTGCTTGCCACCTCGGCGCTGTCGCGCGGCGGCAGCGAGGCGCAGAAGGCGCAGCATCTGCCGAAAATCACCGACGGCTCGCTGCTCGTGGCGCTCGCGATCGACGAGGGTGCAAAGCATCGCCCGCTGCAGACCAGATTGCAGGCGACGCGCTCCGGCAACGGCTTCAGGCTATCCGGCGACAAGGCCTTTGTGGTCGACGGCCACACCGCCGATCTTCTGATCGTGGCCGCGCGCAGCGCGGGTAGCGCCGGCGAGAAGAACGGCCTGACGCTGTTCCTGGTCGATCCGAAGGCGAAGGGGCTCGCAATCGAGCGCACCGCGATGGTCGACTCGCATAACGCGGCGCGTATCGTGTTCGACAAGGTCGAGGTCAATGCCGACAGCGTGCTCGGCGAGGTCGATCAGGGTTTCGGGCTGCTCGAGGGCGTGCTCAATATCGGCCGCGGCGCTGTGGCGTCCGAAATGGTCGGCCTCTCCGACGAGGTGTTCGGCCGCACCGTGACCTACCTGAAGGAGCGCAAGCAGTTCGGCAAGGCGATCGGCGAGTTCCAGGCGCTGCAGCATCGCGCTGCCGAGCTCTATATCGATATCGAGATCACCCGCGCCGCCGTGCTGAAGGCGCTGCAGGCGCTCGATGCCGATCTCGACAAGGCGGGCAATGCGGTTGCGGTTGCAAAAGCGCGCGCGGGGACGACCGCTACGCTCGCCGTCCAGGAAGGCGTGCAGATGCATGGCGGCATGGGCATGACCGACCAGTTCGACATCGGCTTCTTCATGAAGCGCGCCCGCGTCTGCCAGGAGCTGTTCGGCGACAGCAATTTCCACGCCGACCAGCTGGCGCAGGGCAAGGGGTACTGAGGCACGGGAGCCGTCGCTACACGCACACTGTCATCGCCCGGCTCGACCGGGCGATCCAGTATTCCAGAGACGTTTGTG
The DNA here is from genome assembly GCF_037217225.1 of Bradyrhizobium sp. 27S5. Classification (NCBI taxonomy): domain Bacteria; kingdom Pseudomonadati; phylum Pseudomonadota; class Alphaproteobacteria; order Hyphomicrobiales; family Nitrobacteraceae; genus Bradyrhizobium; species Bradyrhizobium sp. 27S5. The sequence continues at coordinate 8,326,353 of NZ_CP147714.1, read as the reverse complement.
TTTGAGCCGACAGGCCGCGGCGTACTGGATCACCCGCCTTCGCGGGTGATGACAGTGAGAGTGCGGTGACAGCGGTGGCCAAGCCGCGCTGTCGATCAGCGGCGGCGACATCTCCGCGCAACACACTGTCATCGCCCGACTCGACCGGGCGATCCAGTATTCCAGAGACGTTTGTGTTTGAGCCGACAGGCCGCGGCGTACTGGATCACCCGCATTCGCGGGTGATGACAATTGAGAGTGCGGCGACAGCGGTGGTCTAAGCCGCGCGGTCGTTCACCGGATCGGCGGCGCGTACTGGACGCCGCCGGCGTTCCAGAGCTGGTTCATGCCGCGCGGGATCTTCAGCTTGGAGTCGGCGCCGACGTTGCGGTCGTAGACCTCGCCGTAATTGCCGACATGCTTGATGATGCGCACGGCCCAGTCCTTGGTCAGGCCGAGATCCTCGCCATAGGCGCCCTCGGTGCCGACCAGCCGCATCACCTCCGGCTTCTTCGACTTCAGCGCCTCGTCGATATTCTTCGAGGTGATGCCGAGCTCCTCGGCGTTGATCATGGCGTAGAGCGTCCACTTCACGATCATCATCCAGTCGTCGTCGCGCAGCCGGACCACCGGCGCCAGCGGCTCCTTGGAGATGATGTCGGCCAGGATCGTGTGGTCGCTCGGCTTGGATAGGTTGAGCCGCAGCGCATAGAGCTGCGAGGCGTCCGACGTCAGCGTATCGCATTGGCCGGAATCATAGGCCTTCACGACATCGTCCAGTTTGTCGAACTTCATCTCCGTGTACTTCATGTTGTTGGCACGGAAATAGTCGGCGAGGTTGAGCTGCGTCGTGGTGTTGGACTGCACGCAGACCTTGCTGCCGTTCAGGTCGAGCGCGGAATCGATGTTGCGCGCGCGGGGCAGCATGAAGCCCTGGCCGTCATAATAGGCGACCGCCGGGAAATACAGGTCGTAATTGGTCTCGCGCGACATGCTCCAGGTGGAGTTGCGCGAGAGGATGTCGACCTTGCGGTTCTGCAGCTCCTTGAAGCGCTCGCTGGCGTCGAGCGGAACGAATTTCGCCTTCGACGGGTCGTCGAAGATCGCCGACGCGACCGCGCGGCAGAAATCGACGTCGAAGCCGGTCCAGTTGCCCTTGTCGTCGGGGATCGAGAAGCCCGGCAGGCCCTTGTTGACGCCGCACAGCACGTCGCCGCGGCGCACGGTGCGCTTCAGCGTGCGGGTGTCGTAACGCTCATAGGTGATGGCGGCTGCCGCAACCAGCACGGCGACCGCGAGCCCGATCGTCAGGCCGCCTCGAAATGTACGCATGGGTTCTCTCTCGCGAGTGATCGGGGGAAACGGGGCGGATATCGGACGCTACAGTTCGGGCTTCTGGCGGATGATCACCTTGGTGCCGACGGGAACGCGGCTATAGAGATCGGCCACGTCGTTGTTGACCAGGCGGAAGCAGCCGGAGGAAACGGCGGTGCCGATGGTGTCGGGCCGGTTGGTGCCGTGGATGCGATAGACCGTGGTGCCCAAATACATCGCGCGCGCGCCGAGCGGGTTGCCGGGGCCGCCCGCCATGAAGCGCGGCAGATAGGGCTGGCGCGCGATCATCTCCGGCGGCGGCACCCAGTCCGGCCACTCGGCCTTGCGGGTGATGCTCACCAGGCCCTGCCACGTGAAGCCCTCGCGGCCGACGCCGATGCCGTAGCGGAGCGCGCGGCCATTGCCCTGCACGAGGTAGAGATGGCGCTCGGCGGTGGCGACAATGATGGTGCCCGGCGCCTCGTTGGTCCGGTAATACACCACCTGCTTCTGCCATTCCGGATCGAGCTCGTAGCCGTCGTCGGCGACCAGGCCGGGCTCGTCGGCATCGGGGCGGCTCTGGGCGAAGCCTTGCGACGTCGACAGCACGAGTGCGCCCGTGGCGATCAACATCCAGACCAGGTGACGAAGTTTCGTCATGCAAAGCTCTCCTTGTTGGCGCGCAGCCAATGGTTGCTCGACCCCAAATCGCGGCAGCATCAAATCTGAGCGGCAGCTTGATGGCAAGTTTAGGGCGGGCGTCACACTATATCACTGTAATGCTTCTGTTTTTTGTCATTGCGCGCCGGGATGTGCCGCGCCATCCGCCTCATTTCGGCGCAATCCAGAGTCGCAACGCGAACGAGATCACTGTGACCGTGCCGACGCCGCCGAGCCAGAGCGCTGCGAACCACAACAGGCGCTGGCCGAGCGGCCGTTGATTCGGGGCCTGCGGCATCAGTGGTATCCGTGGCCGGGCCGCACCTTGCCGCGGAACACCCAATAGGCCCAGGCGGTGTAGCCGAGGATCAGCGGCACCAGGATCGAGACCCCGAACAGCATGAAGATCTGGCTGTTGGCCGGCGCCGCCGCCTGCCAGATCGTGATGCTCTGCGGCACGATGTACGGGTACATGCTGATGCCAAGCCCGGCATAGGACAGTGCGAACAACGCCAGTGTCAGGAAGAACGGCTGGTGGTCGTTCTTGTTGCTGAGCGCGCGCAGCAGCAGCGCGGTGGCCGCGGCGACCGCGATCGGCACCGGCGCGGTGAGGATGATGTTGGGCCAGGCGAACCAGCGCTGGGTGTACTGCACGGCCAGGAACGGCGTTGCGATGCTGACCGCGCCGATCGCGCAAAGCATCGCGATCAGCAGGATCCAGCTCAGGTGATAGGCGCGGTCGCGCAACTCGCCCTCGGTCTTCATCACCAGCCAGGTCGCCCCCAGCAGCGCGTAGCCGATCACCAGTGCGATGCCGGTCAGGACGCTGAACGGCGTCAGCCAGTCCCACCAGCCGCCGGCATATTGGCGTCCCTCCACATGGATGCCCTGCAGGATGGCGCCGAGCGCGATCCCCTGCGCCAGGGTCGCGACCAGCGAGCCGCCGGCGAAGGCGAGGTCCCATTTGTTGCGCGCTTTCTGGGTCCGCCAGCGGAATTCGAAGGCGACGCCGCGGAACACGAGGCCGAGCAGCATCGCGATCATCGGCGTGTAGAGCGCCGGCATCAGCACCGCATAGGCCAGCGGAAACGCCGCCATCATGCCGCCGCCGCCCAGCACCAGCCAGGTCTCGTTGCCGTCCCACACCGGCGCCACCGTGTTCATGATGACGTCGCGGTCGGCCTTTTGCGGAAACACCGGAAACAGGATGCCGAGGCCGAGATCGAAGCCGTCCATCACGACATAGACGAACACGGCAAACGCGATGATGAAGGCCCAGATCGTGGTGAGGTCGATGGGAATGCTCATCGCGCACCCTCCACGACAGCGCCCGCGGCCGGCGTGATGCCGGCGGCACGGGCGGGAAGATCTTTTGTCGGGCCCTGTTCGCCGGGATGCGGCGGCTGCGCCATCAGCCGCAGGATGTAGATCACACCCGCGGTGAACACGGCGAAATAGACGATGATGAAGGCAATCAGGGACGAGCCGACCGCGGGCGCCGCCAGCGGCGATACCGAGTCGGTGGTGCGCAACAGCCCGTAGACGGTGAAGGGTTGCCGCCCGGTCTCCGTGGTGATCCAGCCGGCGAGCACCGCGATGAAGCCGGCCGGGCCCATCAGCACCGCGAAGCGGTGCAGCAGCGGCGACTGGTACATCATGCCGCGCCAGCGCATCAGCAGGCTGAGCAGGCCGAGCCCCAGGATCAGGAAGCCGAGCCCGACCATGATGCGGAACGACCAGAAGGTGATCGGCACCGGCGGCCAGTTTTCACGCGGCACGGTGTCGAGGCCGGCGAGCGGGGCGTCGAGCGAATGCTTCAGGATCAGCGACGAGAGCTTCGGCACCTCAATCGCGTATTTCACCTTCGCTTCGGCCTGGTCGGGCCAGCCGAACAGGATCAGCGGCGCACCATCCTTGTGGCTCTGGTAGTGGCCTTCCATCGCCATCACCTTGGCCGGCTGATGCTCCAACGTGTTGAGGCCGTGCTGGTCGCCGGCGAGGATCTGGATCGGCGCCACCAGTGTCGCCATCCACATCGCCATCGAGAACATGACGCGCGGGCCGGCGAGATGCTGGTCGCGCAGCAGGTGCCAGGCGCCGACTGCGCCGACCACGAGCGAGGTGGTGAGATAGGCCGCCAGCACCATGTGCACAAGGCGATAGGGGAACGAGGGATTGAAGATCACCTTGAGCCAGTCGGCTGCGACGAACTGGCCATCGGCATTGACGGCATGGCCGGTCGGCGTCTGCATCCAGGAATTGGCCGACAGAATCCAGAACGCCGAGATCAGCGTGCCGATCGCGACCATCAGGGTCGCCAGGAAGTGCAGCCTTGGGCCGACGCGCGACAGCCCGAACAGCATCACGCCGAGGAAGCCCGCCTCGAGGAAGAACGCGGTCAGCACCTCATAGGCCATCATCGGGCCGATCACCGGCCCGGTCTTGTCGGCAAAGGACGACCAGTTGGTGCCGAACTGGTAGGACATCACGATGCCCGAGACCACGCCCATGCCGAACGCGACCGCGAAGATCTTCAGCCAGTAATTGAACAGGTTGATGTAGACTTCGCGCTTGGTGGCGAGCCACAGCGCTTCCAGCACCGCGAGATAGCTCGCAAGCCCGATCGAGAATGCGGGAAACACGATGTGAAACGACATCGTGAAAGCGAATTGCGCGCGGGCGAGTACGACCGCATCCCAGCCTTCGAACATGATCCACCATTTGTCGCCGACCTGGCGTGGACCTTACCACGCCGGATGTGACGACGACACAGGGCGGATTGTCCAAAGCGCGATGAGACCGGACGGCAACGTCATCGCGCTTTGGCTTGCTGTTTGATGCGCTAGAGCCTCGGTCCTGATTGAATCAGAACCGAAGCTCTAGATTCTTGTTTTGACGCGTTTTCTTCACGCGAACCGGTGTTCACTTCGCTCTAAAACGCTCTAGCTGTTGGCGTTGAGCAGCCGGGCGACGGTGCGGTCGATCTCGTCGTACCGCCCCTCGCCGGCGTGCTGGAAGACGATCTTGCCGTTCTGGTCGATGATGTATTGCGCCGGCCAATACTGGTTGCCGTAGGCGTTCCAGGTCTGCGAATTGTTGTCCTGCGCCACCGGATAGAGGATGCCGTGCCGCTTCAGTGCCGCCTGCACGTTGGACGCCGAATGCTCGAACGGGAATTCCGGGGTGTGGACCCCGATCACCACGAGGCCGCGGTCCCGGTACTTTGAATAAAGTTCGGTGACGTGCGGCAACGTGTTGACGCAGTTGACGCAGCCATAGGTCCAGAAGTCCACCAGCACCACCTTGCCGCGCAGGTCAGCGAGTTTCAGCGGCTTCGAATTGAACCAGTTGCTGATGCCGGCGAATTCGGGCGCGGTCTGGCTCTGTTCGGCGGTCATCGCCGCGGCCACCGGCACCGCTTTCGCAGGCGTGTCGAACTCCGAGCAGAGGCCGGGGATGACGGCGCCGCCCAGGCCAAGGGCGCTAACGAGGGCCGAGACAGCAAGCAAGCGCACGGGCATCGATATCTCCTGTGGGGTTCAGAGGCCGATCTGGCCGTTGGGATAGAACTGGGTCAGCCACGCCACGATCAGCGTGTCGTATTGCAGGTAGGACAGCGCAGCGAAGCCGATGATCACGACGCCGAAGCCCTGCTGCAGACGCGGCGCGATCCGCGCCATGCTGCGCACGCGGGTGGTGACGGCTTGGCCGCCATAGGCAATCGCGAGCATCGGGATCGCGGCGCCGATCGCGTAGGTGACCAGCTGCAGGCTCGCCCACGCCGTATCCTTCGAGGTCGCGACGATGGTCAGGATCGAGCCGAGCACCGGTCCGGCGCAGGGCGTCCACACCAGGCCGAGCGTGCTGCCGAGCACGAAGCCGCCGAGCAGGCCCTGCGACGGCGCAGCCTGACCGGCGCCGTAAGCAGCACCGCTGAGCCGGATCGACAGCCATTCGAACGGCGCCGGCCAGATCATCAAGAGGCCAAAGCCGGCGAGCAGGACGGCTGCGCCGGTGCGCAGCACATTCGGATCGAAATCGAACGCACGCGTGATCGCGCTCAGCAGCAATGCCACCGCAGAGAATGACATCACGAAGCCGAGCGCGATCACCGCAGGCCGCGCCTTGCGGGTCTGGCCTATCGATACCCCAAGCAAGATTGGCAGCATCGGCAGGGTGCAGGGGGCGGCGACGGTGGCGACACCGGCAAGCAGGGCTAGGGCAAGGCTGAGCATCGTCGTCCGTCCATCAGAACTCCCGGCGCGCCACAGGGCCATGCCGGGTACGCCTGATGGTCTTCGCGAGGACGGTCTGCCCGTTACGGCTGAGCCGTCGCGGATGACGTCACGTACGTGTGAGACGAGGCGCGTTCGGCATCACGACGCCGCGCCAAAAACAGAGCGACCCGGCTGGGGGGCATCCCGGCCGGGTCGTTGGAGGCTACTTGGGAGGTTGGAACTAGAGAAGCGTCGAAACTCGTTGAGCTGGTAGTGGTTGGGGTCGCGTCGTTGGATATGGGTATAGAGATCGGGTTTTTCCGGGTGATGTCGTCGATTGTTTCAATTGTTTCGTCGCCTCACTTTTTCGGCTTCGTCGACAATTGCCCGAATCGCGCGATCTCCTGTTAAGTGGCTGAATTTGCGTTAGATTATGCCGCGACGCTGTCCACGCCGGCACCCCTGAGGAGGTCGGCGAGCTGCTTGCGGGCATAGAACATGCGGGTCTTCACCGTGCTCTGCGGGATACCGATGATCTGCCCGGCCTCCTCGACCGACTTCTCATGGTAATAGACCAGGTTGATGATCTCGCGGTGCGCCGGCGACAGCTTGGCCACGCAGGCGCGCAGGATCTCGCTGGTGGTGGCGCGATCGAGCGAGGTTTCCGGCGTGTCGGCGCCATCGGCGATCTCCAGCACATCGTCCTGGTCGATATCCTCATGCTTGCGCTGGCGCAGCGCGGTCAGCGCCTTGAAGCGGGCGATCGACAGCAGCCAGGTCGAAACCTGCGAGCGGCCCTCGAACTGGGCCGCGGTGCGCCAGACGTCCAGGAACACCTGGCTGACCAGGTCCTCGGCCATCGTGGTGTCGCGGACCATCCGCAGCACGAAGCGGTAAACCCGGACATTGTGACGGGCATAGAGCGTGTGCATCGCGGTGCGGTTATTCTTGGCGATACTCGCGAGCAGCATTTCATCCGAGGTCGCGCGGGCAGCGTCGATATGCTTCTTGGCTGCAGTGTTGATGGCGATGACGTTCGGCATGACAGGCTCCCAATTCGCCGTTAGGCGGCGGTTCGTTAGGAGAATTGTTAGTTACCGCCCGTTTCCGGATGTCTGCGCGAAAAGCGGAAAATGGTTTCGTGACCGGGAGAATTGTTTCGTCGGCGGTCCGACGACGAAACATTCGGGGCCAAAAAGCCAGTAATTTCAATGCGCGGAAAATTCGGGCGGCTGGAATCGCCCCTGTCGGAACGAATCCGGCCCATGACTTTTGGCACTATTCGGGCCTATTCGGCCGCTTGCAAAGCGGGCGCTGCCTTTTTCGGGGCGATCCAGAACGCATCAGGCCGTTCGAACAGGAAATTGGCCCGCGCCGCCAGCGCCAGCCGCCAGATCAGGAGCGAACCGGCGACGCCGACCGCGGTCACGATCAGCGAAACCAGGCCGATGTCGTGGATGACCTCGAACCGCAGCAGAAGGGTGCGTGTCGCGGCCATCGGCAGGAAGAAGGCGAGATAGATCACGATCGAATGCTCGCCGCAGAAGCGCAGGAAGCCGAGCCAGTGCGCGCGCGCCAGCAGCGTGCCGGTCACGATGATCGCGCAGGCGCCGGCAAAGCCGAGCGCCAGCGAGACGATCGGCCATTCGCTGATATCGAGCGCAACCAAGCCGCCATTGATCGATGCCCAGAGACCAAGTCCGAGCAGGGCAAGCGCGGGCTGCGCGCGCGCGCGGTCCGACAACGCGAACACATAGCTGGCGAGGACATAGCCCGTGTAGAAATAGACGAAGCGGGCGCAGAACTCGTCGATCACGGTCCAGCCGGTCGTGACATGCGCCGACTCCAGCGATGCTGCGATCAGCCAGATCACGAGCGGGTGGACGTTGCGCGTCAGCTTGGTGACGACGAAGAAGATCGGCAGCAGATAGATGAACCACAGCGTGCCGAACGGCTCGATGAAGGATTCGAGATACGCGAACCCGACCTGGCCCCAGCCCGCCTCGGCGGCCAGCGACGGTGCCTTGAAGCCGAACTGGATCGTCACCCACAGCACGTAGAAATAGGCGAAGTGCATCACCTTGCGGTCGAGATAGGTGCGCCAGTCGCGGTCGATCACGACCGACAGGAACAGTCCCGAGATCAGGAAGAAGTCCGGCATCCGGAACGGCTTTGCGAACATCACGACATAATGCATGAAGCCGGTCTGGTCGGCGGCCTTCTCGACCCCCAGCACCGAGTGCATCATCACGACCATGATGATGCAGATGCCTTTGGCATAGTCGACCCAATCGACGCGCGCGCCCACGTTCCCGGCGGAACGATCTGTCGCAGCTGCTGTGCCGTTTGTGGTCATCCTTGTCCTGTTTCGGCGTGATCGTGCCTATCATCGGCCCGATCTGTTGCTTTCTCCTTTATTCATACAAATGATGTGCCGACGAACCCGGCCTTTCCCCGGTTCCCTGCAACAGGCGAATGGTCTAAGAGGCCCAGTATTCCGAAAGGAACAGAGACGTTCGTTAACCACGGGACGCAGGCCGTCCCAGCCGCTGCCGCGATGAGAGTCCTTGCCGCGCCAATTCGATAGCCCGCTGCCGATCGACGCCGTGCTCGATGAACTCGACCGCACGCTCGATGGCCATAACGCCGCAGTGCTGGTCGCCCCGCCGGGTGCCGGCAAGACCACGCGCGTGCCGCTGGCCTTGCTCGATGCGCCGTGGGCCAAGGGCAAGAAGATCATCGTGCTGGAGCCGCGCCGCATCGCCGCGCGCGCCAGCGCCGAGAGGATGGCGAAGACGCTCGGCGAGCGCGCCGGCGAGACCGTCGGCTATCGCGTGCGCTTCGGCTCAAAGGTGTCGCGCGCGACGCGGATCGAGGTCGTCACCGAAGGCATCTTCTCGCGCCAGATCCTCGACGATCCCGAGCTCAACGGCGTCGCCGCGGTGCTGTTCGACGAATTCCACGAGCGCTCGCTCGACGCCGATCTCGGGCTGGCGCTGGCGCGCGACGCGCAAACCGGCCTGCGCGAGGATCTGCGTATCCTTGTGATGTCGGCAACGCTCGACGGCGCGCGGGTCGCAAGACTGCTTGGCGATGCGCCTGTTGTCGAGAGCGAGGGCCGCGCCTTTCCGGTCGAGACCCGTTATGTCGGCCGCAAGGTGGACGCGCCGCTGGAGCGGCAGATGGCCGAGACGATCGCAACCGCGCTGCGCGCCGATGCCGGCTCGGTGCTCGCCTTCCTGCCGGGCGCGGCCGAGATCCGCCGCACCCAGACCTTCCTCGCCGAACGCGTGCATGACGCGTCGGTCGAGATCGTGCCGCTGTTCGGCGCGCTCGATGCGAGTGTGCAGGATCGCGCCATCGCTCCGGCGCCAAAGGGCACGCGCAAGGTGGTGCTGGCGACATCGATCGCCGAGACCTCGCTGACTATCGAGGGCGTGCGCATCGTGGTGGATTCCGGCCAGGCGCGGGTGCCGCGCTACGAGCCTGACATTGCGTTGACCCGGCTCGAGACCGTGCGGGCCTCGCGCGCTGCGGTGGATCAGCGGCGCGGCCGCGCCGGCCGCATCGAGCCCGGCGTCTGCTACCGTCTGTGGGACGAGCCGCAGACCGCGTCGCTTCCGGCCTACACCGCGCCCGAGATCCTCTCCGCCGACCTGTCCTCGCTGGTGCTCGACCTCGCGCAATGGGGCGTCAGCGATCCCGGCAGCCTTGCCTTCCTCGATCCGCCGCCGGGGCCAGCGCTGAAGGAAGCGAAATCGCTGCTGTCAGAGCTCGGTGCGCTCGACGGCGACGGCCGCATCACCGAGGAGGGCAAGAGCCTGCGCGCGCTGGCGCTGCCGCCGCGGCTGGCGCGGATGATCGTGGATTCCGCCCGCCTCAGTGCAGGCGAGGAAGCGGCCGAGATCGCCGCGGTGCTGACCGAGCGCGGGCTCGGCGGCGACAGCGTCGATCTCGACCACAGGCTCGACCAGTTCCGCCGCGACCGTTCGCAGCGGGCATCGAGCGCGCGCAGCATGGCCGAACGCTGGGCCTCGCAGGTGGAGAGGTCTGAGAGACTTTCTTCTCCCTCCCCCCTTGCGGGGGAGGGCCGGGGATGGGGGCCCGCAAAGGTAGTGTCTGTCGATCGCGGCGATCTCTCCACCGGCGTCATGCTTGCCTTCGCGTTCCCGGATCGCGTCGCCAGGAACCGCGGCAATGGCAGCTTCGTGCTGGCCAATGGCCGCGGCGCCGCGGTGGAGCAGACCGTGGCGCTGGCGCGGCTGCCCTATATCGCCGTCGCCGAACTGACCGGAACGGCCGCGAGTGGCCGCATCCTGCTGGCGGCGCCGATCACCCAGGACGAGATCGAGCAGCGCTTCGCCGACCAGATCGAGACCATGGAAGAGGTGACGTTCGACCGCGGCGCGATGGCGCTGCGCGCGCGGCGCAGGCGCTCGCTGCATGCGATCACGCTGTCGGAAGCGCCGATGTCGCTGCAGCCCTCGGCCGAGACCGCGCGCATCTTCGCCGACGGCCTGATCGCGGCGGGCCTCGACCGGCTGCCGTGGTCGAAGCATTCGAAACAGTGGCGCGACCGGATCATGTTCCTGCGCAAGGCCGAGGATGAGAGCTGGCCCGATCTGTCGGACACCGCGCTCGCCGCGCGTGCCGAGGACTGGCTGGTGCCCGCGCTGTACGACAAGACCGCGCTGAAGGATTTGTCCGCCGGCGATCTGTCGGATGCGCTGATGGCGTTGTTGCCGTGGGAATTGCGCGCGCGGCTCGACCGCGAGGCGCCGACGCATTTCGAGGCGCCGACCGGAACGCAGCTTGCGATCGATTACGAGGCTGAGCAGGGCCCGACCATTGCGGTGCGGTTGCAGGAGCTGTTCGGGCTCAACATCCATCCCTCGATCGCCAAGGGCGCGGTGCCGCTGGTGCTGGAACTGCTGTCGCCGGCGCAGCGGCCGGTGCAGGTGACGCGCGATCTTCCAGGTTTTTGGCGCGGCAGCTACGCCGCGGTTCGTTCCGACCTGCGCGGCCGCTATCCGCGCCATCCCTGGCCGGAAGATCCCGCCAGCGCGATGCCGACAAGGCGCTTGAAACCGCGCGGGACCTAAATCTTCGAGGCAATGCTTTGTCGTGCCGCGTCAACGTTTCGCGTTGTTGCGCCCCAAGGTCGCATTTCTCTCATTCGCCGGGACGAGACCGAGTCTCCGTTTTCCGGTTCATGCTTGATCGGTTGCGCTGGCGAGTGCCTGCAAACGGTGGTTAGATTTGCGCGCCGGGATCACGGGCTCGCACTTTGGGGACGCTGCCATGGACTTCAAGAACCTGGAGATCAAGAACGCATCGCCGTCGCTCTACAACGAAGACCTGGCGCCGGCCAGGGAACGCAACTGGGGCGCCTTCAGCATCTTCAACGTCTGGACGTCGGACGTGCACAGCCTGTGGGGCTACTATCTCGCCGCCAGCCTGTTCCTGCTCTGCGGCAGCTTCGTCAATTTCATCCTGGCGATCGGCGTCGGCTCGCTGGTGATCTTCGTGCTGATGAGCCTGATCGGCAATGCCGGCGTGCGGACCGGCGTGCCCTATCCGGTGCTGGCGCGCGCCTCGTTCGGGGTCTGGGGCGCCAACATTCCGGCGCTGGTGCGCGCCATCGTCGCCTGCTTCTGGTACGGCGCGCAGACCGCGGCGGCCTCGGGTGCGATCGTCGCGCTGCTTACGCGCATGGACAGCTTCAAGGCGTTCCACCAGTCCAGCCACATGCTCGGCCATTCCACGCTCGAGGTGATCTGCTTCGTCGTGATCTGGGCGCTACAACTCCTGATCATCCAGCGCGGCATGGAAACGGTGCGCCGCTTCCAGGACTGGGCGGGGCCGGCGGTGTGGCTGATGATGCTGATCCTTGCGGTCTATCTCTGCATCGCGGCCGGTGGCATCTCGCTCACCGCGCCGATCCCGCAGGATGTGCTGCTGGAGAAGACCAAGGAAGCCGGCGTGCCCGGCGTTCCCGGCTCTTTCCCGGCGCTCTGCGCCGTGGCCGCGACCTGGATCACCTATTTCGCCGCGCTCTATCTCAACTTCTGCGACTTTTCGCGCTATGCGCCCGACGTGCACGCGCTGCGCAAGGGCAACATCTGGGGGCTGCCGGTCAATCTGATCCTGTTCTCGCTGGTCGCCGGCGTCACCACGATCGCGGCGTTCAACGTCTATCACGAGGTGCTGCTGCATCCTGACCAGATCTCGGCGAAGTTCGACAGCTGGTTCCTGGCGCTGCTCGCTGCGGTTACCTTTGCGGTGGCAACCCTCGGCATCAACGTCGTCGCCAATTTCGTCTCGCCGGCGTTCGATTTCTCCAACGTGTTTCCGCGGCATATCGATTTCAAGAAGGGCGGCTACATCGCAGCGCTGATCGCGCTGGCGCTGTATCCGTTCGCGCCCTGGGAGGGCAACGCCGCCTCGTTCGTCGGCCTGATCGGCGCGACAATGGGGCCGATCTTCGGCATCATGATGGTCGACTATTATCTGATCGCCAAAGGCCGCGTGAACGTGCCGGCGCTGTATCAGGAGAACGGCGAATATCGCTTCCAGAACGGCTGGAATGTCAGCGCGCTGATCGCAGCCGCCATCGGCGCGCTGTTCTCGTCGGTGCTGCCGAACTTCACCTCGATCCTGCCGGCGTGGTGGGCGGTCTATGGCTGGTTCTTCGGGGTCGGAATCGCGGGCGCTGTCTACTACGCGCTGCGCGTTGCGATGCCGAGCCCGGTTGCCAAGACGGCCTGAAAGACGGCCTGAAAGCCGGCAAAATCCTTCCGTGAGAGGCGGCCGAGGCGTTTGGCCGCCTCTCACGGGCTGGCATTAACTCTTCGCTCATCTTTTCGCCAAAATGGCAGCCTCGCGCTGCCGCGCTTGCTCGCGGCGGGGCGTGCGGCGTGGTGAAATTGCGTGTTCGGTTTTCCGAGTATGGTGTCATGCGTAACCTGATGATTTTCGCGGCCATCCTGATCGGGCTGGGCACCTTCATGGCCCAGATGGCCAGCAAGATGTCGCCCGCCGCCGCGACCACCGCAAAGCAGACCATCGCCCCCGCCGTCACGGTGGCGCAGGCCAGCTCCCGCACGCTCAGCATTGCGCCCGATCCCCGCGGCCATTTCGCCACCGACGGCCGGATCGATGGCCAGCGCATCAACTTCATGGTCGACACCGGCGCCTCCGTGGTGGCCCTGAACGAAACCTCGGCCGCCCGCTTCGGCCTGCGTCCGGTGCCGGGCGATTACACCTCGCGCGTCACCACCGCGAACGGCACCATCAAGGCCGCGCGTGCCCGCATCGCCATGATCGAGCTCGGCGGCCTCACCGTGCGCGACGTCGACGCCCTGGTGCTGCCGGACGAGGCGCTGTCCGAAAACCTGCTCGGCCTGTCCTTCCTGTCGAAGCTGAAGCGCTTCGAATACGCCAACGGCAAGTTGTTGCTGGAGCAATAAATCCAGCCCTTTCGGGGTATCCGCGGCGACCCGATATCGCCGCCATTTCCGCCGTAATTGTCGGCCACCAGCCGCAGTCTCAGCTTTCGCCCGGCCTGCGCATTCGCTAAAGGCTGCGGCGATACCCTCTGCATGACCATAAGGCCGATCCATGTTTCCCAAGCCGAAATCCGCGCTGGTTCCGAACACCTATGCCTTCGAATCCGAGCCGATGGTGAAGCCGACCGGGTTTCGCGAATACGACGCGCGCTGGCTGTTCAACAAGGAGATCAACCTGATGGGCGTGCAGGCGCTGGGCATGGGGCTCGGCGCGCTGATCGCTGAGCTCGGCGTCAAGCAGGAGATCGTCACCGGTCACGATTTCCGCGGCTATTCCGCCTCGATCAAATACGCGCTGATCTCGGGCCTGATGGCGGCGGGCTGCAAGGTGCACGACATCGGGCTCGCGGTGACGCCGATGGCCTATTTCGCGCAGTTCGATCTCGACGTGCCCTGCGTCGCGATGGTCACCGCCTCGCACAACGACAATGGCTGGACCGGCGTCAAGATGGGCGCCAATCGCCCGCTCACCTTCGGCCCCGATGAGATGACCCGGCTGAAGGAGATCGTGCTCAACGCCGCGTTCGACAACAAGACCGGCGGCTCCTACCAGTTTCACGAGAACTATCCGGCGCGCTACATCGCCGACCTCACCAACCGGCCGAAGCTGAAGCGTAAGCTGAAGGTGGTGGCGGCCTGCGGCAACGGCACCGCGGGCGCGTTCGCGCCGCAGGTGCTGGAAGCGATCGGCTGCGAGGTGATCCCGCTCGATACCGAGCTCGATCACACCTTCCCGAAATACAATCCGAACCCGGAAGACATGGCGATGCTGCACGCGATCCGCGATGCGGTGCTGGCGCACAAGGCTGATGTGGGTTTGGGCTTCGACGGCGACGGCGACCGCTGCGGCGTGGTCGACAACACCGGCGAGGAGATCTTTGCCGACAAGGTCGGCGTCATGCTGGCGCGCGATATGTCGGCGATCAACCCGAATGCACAGTTCGTCGTCGACGTGAAGTCGACCGGGTTGTTCGTGACCGACCCTGTTTTGCAGAAGCAGGGCGCGAAGACGGTCTATTGGAAAACCGGGCATTCCTACATGAAGCGTCGCACCAATGAACTCGGCGCACTCGCAGGCTTCGAGAAGTCAGGTCACTTCTTCTTCAACAAGCCGTTCGGCCGCGGCTATGACGACGGCCTGGTGTCGGCGATCGCGATCTGCGAGATGCTCGACCGCGCCCCCGGCAAGTCGATGGCCGACCTGAAGGACGCGCTGCCGAAGACCTGGTCGTCGCCGACCATGTCGCCGCATTGCGCCGACGAGGCGAAATACGGCGTCGTCGACGCTGTGGTGAAGCACTTCGAGACGCTGCAACAGAAGGGCGCGCAGGTCGCGGGCCAGAACATCCGCGATCTCGTCACCGTCAACGGCGTCCGCGTCACGGTCGAGGACGGCAGCTGGGGCCTGGTGCGCGCATCCTCGAACAAGCCGGAGCTCGTCGTCGTGGTGGAAAGCCCGGTCAGCGAGCAGCGCATGCACGACCTGTTCGAGGCGATGGATTCCGTGCTGCGCACCCACCCCGAGGTCGGCGAGTACAATCAGAAGATTTGAGCGCGCTGCGAGCGGCAAATTGGATTGTCATCACCCGCGAAAGCGGGTGATCCAGTATTCCAGAGACGGTAGCGATTGAGCCGAGAGGCCGCGGCGTACTGGATCGCCCGGTCAAGCCGGGCGATGACAGCTGAGAAGGTGGTGCTTACGCCGCCGGCACCGGCAGCGCCGTCACCGACTTGATCTTCTCCATCGCAAAGCGCGAGGTAACGTTCTTCAGCGGCACCGCCGAGATCAGCTTCTTGTAGAAGACGTCATAGGCCTGCATGTCCGCGACCACGACGCGCAGCATGTAGTCGACGTCGCCGGCCATCCGGTAGAACTCCATCACCTCGGGCATGGCGCTGACGGCGTCGGCGAATTTGCGCAGCCAGGCTTCCGAATGGTCGGCGCTCTCGACCGAGACGAACACCGAAATCCCGAGTCCGATCTTGTTCTGGTCGACCAGTGCGACGCGGCGCAGGATCACGCCGTCGGCCTCCAGCCGCTGGATGCGCTTCCAGCACGGTGTCGAGGACAGCCCGACCCGGTCGCCGATCTCGGCGACGGAGAGCGAGGCGTCCTCCTGCAGCACGGTCAGGATCTTGCGGTCGATCGCGTCAAGGCGGCGGTTGTTGTCGTGAAGCTGAATGGCGACATCGGTCATAGAAGAAAGTTCCACATGAAGGTTCAATCTCCCTCATATAGAGAAAAATCTTCCAAATCAAGCGGGTCGTGGCCAGTCAGGCCGGCCGGGCCTCGGCGTGTTCGCCCAAAAACGCTTCAACTTCAGCACGTTGCGGTGCGGCATAAGCACCCCCGAAGCGGGTGCATTTCAGCGCTGCAGCGGCCGAAGCGAATCGCAGCGCCTGCCGCAGCTCCTGCTGCTCGGTGATGGCCAGCGCAAACGCCCCGTGGAAGACGTCGCCGGCCCCGAGCGTGTCGACGGTGTGGACCGGGAAGGCCGGGGTTTCCTCGAGCTCGCCCTGCTCGTTGAGCCAGATCGTCCCCATCGGCCCGCGGGTGCCGGCCAGGAAGGAGGGGGTGAGCTTGGCGAGCTTCTGCAGCGCTTGGCCGTCGTCGGTGACGTCGGCGGTCTCCTGCAGCGGCTCGCTGGAAAACACCAGATGGGAGGAGGCGGTGAGCAGCCCTTCCCGCATCGACATCGCGCGGTCGACGTCGACAACCACGGGAATGCCGCGCCTGACGGCCTCGGCGCACAGCTCGGTGCAGAACGGCGCGCAGCGGCTCTCGGTCAGGATCGCCGCGCAATCTTCCAGCAACAGCTCGGTCGGCGGCAGCTTGACCTTCCAGAGCTCGGGATCGCGGAAGGTGACGATGGTGCGCTCGCCGGTGTCGTCGATCATGATCGCCGAGATCGGGGTCACCAGGTTCGGCATGTGGATGAGATGGTTGGTCTCGATGCCCTCCTCGCCGAGCTTGTCGAAGATGTAGCGGCTCGAGGTCTCCCGCGAATCGCCCATCGGTCCGCAGATCGAGGCGCGGCCGCCCAGCCGGACGATGCCGATCGCGGCGTTCAGCGCATTGCCCCCGCAGATCTCGTCGAAATGCGTCGCGTTCTCCTTGGAGCCGCGCGCCGGGACATTGACGCGGAAGGTCAGGTCGCGCACCGGCAGGCCGATGCAGAGGATGCGGGGCGGGACTTTCGAGGCGCCGTTCGGAAAATTCATGCAGGGGTCCGTCGCAATGGTTCCGCTAAAGCGCGATGCGATCAGGTTGAATGCTCACCGCGCTTTAGCCCGTTATTTGAGCATGATCTTTTCGGAAAACCGCTTCGCACTTTTCCGGATCATGCTCCAACTGCCACAACCTGTGTCTGGACTAATCGGCAGAACGATGTCCGGTTCCCGCTACTGGTCCAACGGGTTTCGGTGATGCACCCAGCGGCCGAGCAAATGATGGGCAATCGCGAACGGATGCGGACCGGCAAGGCCGTCGGGGTGCTGGCGCTTGAGCATCAGCGTCGCCTCGGCGTGGTCGAACCAGCGCGCATCCTCCAGCTCGGTGCGGTCGACCACGATGTCCTCGTTGGTCGCGCGCGCTGTGCAGCCGATCATCAGCGATGACGGATAGGGCCAGGGCTGCGTCATGTAGTAATTGACGTCGGTGCAGCGGATGCCGGACTCCTCGAAAATCTCGCGCCGGACCGCGTCCTCGATGGTCTCGGCCGCCTCGACGAAGCCGGCGAGGCAGGAATACATGCCGGGCATGAACTGCTTCTGCCGTCCCAGCAGCACCTTGTCGCCTGACGTGACCAGCATGATCACGACCGGATCGGTGCGCGGAAAGTGCTCGGCCTTGCAGCTCGGGCATTCGCGCTTCCAGCCGCCGTCCTTCATCGCCGTGCGGGTGCCGCAGTTCGCGCAGAAGCCGTGGCGCTGATGCCAGGTCACCATCGATTTCGCCATCGCGATCGCCGAGAGCTGCTCGGGCGGCACCACGCCCTGCATCGCCATGCCGCGCAATTCGGTGATCGCGACGTCGGGACGTCCGACCAGCTTTTCCGCGGCCTGTGGTGCGATCCCCATGCCGAAGATCGGCGCGGCATCGCGCAAGCCCAGGAAGATCGTGCCGGGATTGGCGCCAAAGCCGCGGGCCTCCTCCAGCGAGAGCAGCGCGCGGGCGCCGCCATCCTCCTGCTTCACCACCAGCGAGTCGCGATAGATCACATAGGCGCGGGCCTCGCGATGGCCTTCGAGCGCGAACAGTTTTTCGTCATTGCTGCGCAGATGGGCGGCGCGGTCCAGCACATGGGTGACGAAGGCCGGCTGGCCGAGCGGAAAGGAATCGGATGCGGACATTGAATTTCAACCCAACCAGATGTTGCGGCGAAGCGCGCTGATGAAATTCTGCACTTCCTCGGCGTCATGCGCCAGCGGCGGCATCACGCCCCAAACGGGACGCGGCCATGCAGCGTCGCTGGTACGGCGCGCGATGACATGGACATGAAGCTGCGGGACGAGGTTGCCGAGCGCGGCGACATTCAGCTTGTCGCACTTGGTGACCTCTTTCAGGGCCCGCGAGACGCGGGTGATCTCCGTCATCAGCTGCGCCTGCTCGACCTCGCCGAGGTCGATGATCTCGACCGCGCCGTCGCGCCGCGGCACCAGCAGCAGCCAAGGATAATGCGCATCCTTGATGACGAGCACCTTGCACAGCGGCAGGTCGCCGATGTCGATGGTGTCTTTTTTGAGCTGCGAATGCAGCGACCAATTGGAGGCGGACATGAGGGGCAAATAATGCCTTTCCGTGTTCCCACACAAGTCCCACAAAGCACGGTCAGGCCGCTTGCTTTCCGGCGGTTTTGGCCCCAAATAGGGACCGGGAGATTGGCGGTGGACGAGCCACTCGCCAACCGGGTCAGGTCCGGAAGGAAGCAGCCCTAACGAGGTCCGGATCGGGTCGCTCGTCAGTCTCCTACCTGTTTTTCCGAGCGAATCGTGCTGGAATGGCGGTCTCCGCGCCCGGCGCTTGATTTCGGCTCCTATCCGCACGCCGGCTGCAAGAGACAATTCCCAAGTTGCGGATCGATGCATGAATGACGCTGGCGACCCCTCCCAACCGTCCGACGGCGCAAGCCAGAGCGGCTTTGATTTGGGTGGCGCGCCGGATACGGCCAAGCCGTACCGCGTTCTCGCCCGCAAATACCGCCCCTCCAGCTTCGAGGATCTGATCGGCCAGGAGGCCATGGTCCGCACCGTCTCGAACGCGTTCGAGACCGGGCGGATTCCGCAGGCCTGGATCCTCACCGGCGTCCGCGGGGTCGGCAAGACCACCACCGCGCGCATCCTCGCCCGCGCCTTGAACTACGCCAAGCCGGACGGCTCGGTGAAGGGGCCGACCATCCACATGCCCGACCTCGGCGTGCACTGCCAGGCGATCATGGAAAGCCGGCACATGGACGTGCTGGAGATGGACGCCGCGTCCCATACCGGCGTCGACGATGTTCGCCAGATCAATGACAGCGTGCGCTATGCGCCGGCGAGCGCGCGCTACA
Organism: Bradyrhizobium sp. 27S5; assembly: GCF_037217225.1. Lineage (NCBI taxonomy): Bacteria > Pseudomonadati > Pseudomonadota > Alphaproteobacteria > Hyphomicrobiales > Nitrobacteraceae > Bradyrhizobium > Bradyrhizobium sp. 27S5. The sequence goes on along the minus strand of NZ_CP147714.1, from coordinate 8,307,066 downwards.
AGGTCTACATCATCGACGAAGTCCACATGCTGTCGACGGCGGCCTTCAACGCCTTCCTGAAGACGCTGGAGGAGCCGCCGGAGCACGCCAAGTTCGTGTTCGCCACCACCGAAATCCGCAAGGTGCCAATCACGGTGCTGTCGCGCTGCCAGCGTTTCGATCTGCGCCGCGTCGAGGCCGACGTGCTGATGAAGCATCTCGGCAATATTGCCGCGAAGGAGGGCGTCGAGGTCGAACCGGAGGCGCTTGGCATCATCGCGCGCGCGGCCGAAGGCTCAGTGCGCGACTCGCTGTCGCTGTTCGACCAGGCGATCGCGCATGCCGCGGGCATTGTGAAGGCCGACGCGGTCAGGCAGATGCTCGGCCTTGCCGATCGCACCCGCGTCATCGATCTCTTTGATTCGCTGGCGCGCGGCGATCTCGCCTCAGCCTTCGCCGAATTCCGCGCGCAGTATGACGTCGGCGCCGATCCGGTGGTGGTGCTGTCCGACCTTGCCGAGTTCGTCAATTTCGTCACCCGCGTGAAGGCCGTGCCGGCGACCGCCGACAATGTCGCGTTCGGCGAGACCGAGCGGGTGCGCGCGCGCGAATTCGCCGCAAAGCTGTCGTTTCGCGTGCTGTCGCGGATGTGGCAGATGCTGTTCAAGGGCATCACCGAGGTGCAGACCGCGACGCGTCCGGCAGCTGCCGCCGAGATGGTGCTGGTGCGGATCGCCTATGTCGCCGACCTGCCGACGCCGGATGAAGCGATCCGGATGATCGAGCAGAACGGCGGTGGCTCAGCGCCCGCGACCTCAGGCTCGGCCGCGTCGCAGCCGTCGCGCGGCGCGCCGTCCTCGGCGATGTCTGCGATGTCGTCGGCGCCGGTGCGTGCCCCGCAGGGGGCGCCACGCGCCGATTTCGCCGCGCGTCCGCAGATGGCGGCGCCGGCTGCCGATGCCGCGCCGGCACTGCGGATATCAAGCTTCCCGCAGCTGATCGCGCTCGCCGGCGAGAAGCGCGACATCATGACCAAGAGTGCGCTGGAGGCCGATGTGCGGCTTGTGCGCATCGAGGATGGCCAGCTCGAGATCGCGCTTGAGCCGAAGGCGCAGCGCGCGCTCGTCACCGATCTGTCGCGCAAGCTCGAACTGTGGACCGGGCGGCGCTGGACCGTGATCATCTCGAACGAGGCCGGCCAGCCCACCGTGCGTTCGCAGAACGAACTGGCGCGCAGCGAGCATCAGCGCGCCGCGGAAGCCGATCCGCGCGTGCAGGAGGTGCTGGCGCGCTTTCCCGGTACGAAGGTGGTCGAGGTCCGCCGCCTTGCCGCGGAGGTGCCGGTAGCGGATGCGACCGGCGAAGACCCGATTGAAACTTCCGACAGCGACGACGATTGATCTGGTGATAGGAACGCACGCATGGCTGATTTTCTCGGCATGATGAAGCAGGCAGCGCAGCTGCAATCCAAGATGCAGGCGATGCAGGACGAGCTCGGCAATGTCGAGGTCGAGGGCATTTCCGGCGGCGGCCTGGTCGCGGTGCGCATGACCGCCAAGATGGACGTGAAGGGCATCAAGATCGATCCGTCGCTGATGAAGCCGGAGGAACGCGAGGTGCTCGAGGATTTGCTGGTCACCGCGCTCGGCGACGCCCGCCGCAAGGCGGAGACCGCGATGCAGGAGAAGATGATGGCTATCACCGGCGGGCTCGGCCTGCCGCCGGGATTTGGTCCGACCTAAATGGCTGCAAGCGTTGCCGGCCCCGAGATTGAACGCCTGATCCAGCTGCTGGCGCGGCTGCCTGGGCTGGGCCCGCGCTCGGCGCGGCGCGCGGCGCTGCACCTGATCAAGAAGCGCGAGGCTCTGATGACGCCGCTGACCGCGGCGTTGCAGGTCGCCATCGACAAGATCCAGGTCTGCAAGACCTGCGGAAACATCGATACACAAAATCCCTGCACGGTCTGCACCGATCCGCGCCGCGATCGCTCGATCATCGTCGTGGTCGCCGATGTCGCCGATCTCTGGGCGCTGGAACGCGCCAATGCGACCAATGGCCGCTATCACGTGCTGGGCGCAACGCTGTCGCCGCTCGACGGCGTCGGCCCGCAGGATCTCACCATCGATCAGCTGGTGGCGCGCGCGCATGCGCCTGAGGTCAGCGAGATCATTCTCGCGCTGAATGCGACCGTCGACGGCCAGACCACCGCGCATTACATCACCGACCTGCTGTCGGAGGCCAATGTGCGGGTGACGCGGCTGGCGCATGGCGTGCCGGTCGGCGGAGAGCTTGATTACCTCGATGAAGGTACGCTATCCGCAGCCATGCGGCAGCGGACGCTGTTCTAGCGCGCGATCGAGAGCCGGCACGGCGACGTTCGCCAGGCGATCGGCGACAGCCGAAAAGATCGCGCTGAAACAAAATGATAGGGTGGATGGCGATTCGGGGACGGTCATTCACGCTCTGACGAATCTAGATACGGAACTCCTGAAAATGACGACACACCGATTCGGCGTACGCTTGGGCTTTGCGTTTCTGGCAGCCACCTTCGCCGCGCCTTGCGCCATTGCGCAGCAGAGCGACGCGCCGCAGAAGCCCGGCAAGATGATCCGGGCCGGCGACGTGCTGTCGGGAGAACTCAGCGCCCTGAAGGTGCGCGATGCCAAGAACCGTGGCAAGCGCGTCGCGACCTACCAGATCACCAGCGAGCCGCGTCGTCTGCCGCCGCCGAACGGTCTCTGCAACCTCGAGACCGGGCCGGAAACCTTCCAGCTCATTCCGACCAACGATGCCCAGGCCGCGCAGCTGAAGAGTCTTACCGGCAAGGAAATCTCGGTGAAGGTCGACGAGGTCGCCTGCGCCCAGGACGCCGGCCAGATGAGCGAAGCCATCGTCACCAAGTGGAGCGTGGTGGCGAAGTAGGGCCGTGCCTCAATTACGATGTCATCGCCCGGCTCGACCGGGCGATCCAGTACGCCGCGGCCTCTCGATTCAAGCACAACTGTCTCTGGAATACTGGGTCACCCGCCTGCGCGGGTGACGACAGCGGAGGCTTAAACCCTCACCGGCCCCAACTCATCAAAATGCCCGCGGCGCTGCAGCCAGGCGAGCAGGATCAGGCTCGGGATCGCGACCAGCACGCAGATCGCGAAGAACACCGGCCAGCCGACGGCCTTGGCCACATAGCCCGCGCCCGACGACAAATAGGTGCGGCCAACGGCTGCCAGCGCCGTGAGCAGCGCATACTGGGTCGCGGTGTGCAGCGGGTTGCGACACAGCGCCGAGAGATAGGCGACGAAGATCACGGTGCCGATCGCACTGGTGAAGTTCTCCGCCGTGATCGCCAGCGCGAGCGCCCATTGATCGACGCCGACATGCGCGAGCCAGGAGAACGAGAGGTTGGCGACCGCCTGCAGCACGCCGCCGATCCAAAGGCTGGTGGCGAGCGAATAGCGCCGCGCCACGAAGCCGCCGGCAAATCCGCCGATCAAGGTCGCCGCGAGACCGACGCCCTTCACGATTGCCGCGTAGTCGACCTTGGAAAAGCCGATGTCGATCACGAACGGCGCGGTCATGGTGCCCGAGAACGCGTCGGTGAACTTGAACAGCACCACAAAGGCGAGCGCCGCGAATGCATCCTTGCGGCTGAGGAACTCGGAGAACGCGCCGAGCGCCGCGTGCCATACGCGTTCGGCTGCGGTCTGCGCATGCGTGGCCGCCTCCGCGCCTTTCGATTGGGCCGGCTCGGTCGCAGCCAACGCGGTGACAATGCCGATCACGACCAGCGCGGCCATCACCACATAGCCCCACATCCACGCCGACGGGCGCGCCACTCCGGCGGACTCGAAACCGCTGACGATGAACAGCGCGCCTGCGGTCGAGACCAGCATGCCGATGCGGTAGGCCGCGACATAGGATGCCATGCCGGCAGCCTGCTCGCTTTCCGGCAGGCTTTCGACGCGGAAGGCATCGACCACGATGTCCTGCGTCGATGAGGCGGCTGCGACCAGCAGCGCGGCAAAGGCCGCGAACCATGGCGATCGCGCCGGATCGGCCATCGCCAGCACCAGGATCGTCGCGATCAGCAACAGCTGCGAGAACAGCAGCCAGCCGCGACGGCGACCGAACATTTGCGTGAACAGCGGCACATGCAGTGCGTCGACCAGCGGCGCCCAGAGGAATTTCAGCGTGTAGGGGGTGCCGATCAGCGCGAGCAGCCCGATGGTGCCGAGATCGACCCCGGCCTCCTTCATCCACACCTGCAGCGTCGAGCCCGACAGCGCCAGCGGCAGGCCTGAGGAGAAGCCGAGCAGCAGCACGATCAGCACCCGCGGCTGCAGATAGACCGCGAAGCTGTCGCGCCAGGAGGTGGCGGCAAGTTCCTGCGGCTTCGCGGACGCGTCTGACGTAGCTTCAGGTGCTGTCATAAAACCGGTGTTACCAGATTCGGCCCCAAAAAGACTGTCATCGCCCGGCTTGACCGGGCGATCCAGTATCCCAGAGGCCTATCCGCCGCCTGCGGCAGTTTCCTGATAGAGGTCGTTCCAGTCCGGATTATCCTTCTCAATCAGCGAAATCTTCCACGCGCGCGGCCATTTCTTGAGCCGCTTCTCGCGATGGATCGCGCTCTCAGGATCATCGAATTGCTCGAAATAAACGAGCTTCACCACATCATATTTCTCAGTGAAACTCTCGATGAGTTTCAGTCTGTGCTCGCCGACGCGGCGAATGAGGTCATTTGTCACACCGATGTAGAGTGTGCCGCCGAGGCGGCTGGCGAGAATGTAGATGTAGTAGCTACGTGTTCCCAACTTCCGTCTCTGGGATACTGAATCGCCCGGTCAAGCCGGGCGATGACCCCGATTGGGTGGCGCGAGCGCGCTAAACAACTTCTAAAGACAACACCTACTCCCCCGCCTGCAGCTTGCGCGGGGCGGGGAACAGCTCGGGGGCGGCGGGCTTGACGAAGCGGGGGACTTCGATCGGGGTCTCGGACTTGCTGAAGTCGAGTTCCTCGATGCGGCCAGCGCGCTTTTCGATCTTGTCGGCGGAGATCAGGATCTGCCTGACGTCCTCGTTCACCTGGCCGAAATGGTTCTGCAGCTTGAGCACGCGCTCGCGCAGGCGGGCCAGATCATCGCCGAGATGCATCACCTCGTTGCGGATCTGGTCGGCGGCGTCGCGGATGCGGGCGTCCTTCAGGATCTGCTGCATCACCTGGATCGCCAGCATCAGCAGCGAGGGCGATACCAGCACGACGCGGGCGCGATAGGCCTTCTGGATCACGTCGTCGAAGCCGTCATGGATTTCGGCATAGACCGACTCCGACGGCACGAACATCAGCGCGGTGTCCTGGGTCTCGCCGGGGATCAGGTACTTCTCCGCGATGTCGCTGACATGCTTCAGCACGTCGGCGCGCAGCCGCTGGCTGGCGAATTTGCGCTCTTCGTCGCTGCGCGCATCGTGCAGCGCGGTCATGGCTTCGAGCGGGAATTTCGCGTCGATGCAGAGCGGGCGCTGGTCGGGCAGGAACACCACGCAATCCGGCCGCTTCCCGGTGGTCAGCGTGTACTGGAACTCGAACGAGCCCTTCGGCATGCCGTCCTGGACGATCGCCTCCATCCGCGCCTGGCCGAACGCGCCGCGGGATTGCTTGTTGGCGAGCACGTCGCGCAGCGTCGTGACCTGGGTGGTGAGTTCGTTGAGGTTCTTGTGGGCGTGGTCGATGATGCCGAGTCGCTCATGCAGCACACGCAGCGAATCCATCGTGTTGCGCGTGGTCTGTTCCATCGACTGGCCGACCCGGTGGGTCACCGAATCCAGCCGCTCGTTGACGGCACGGGCCATCTCGGCCTGGCGGCCGGCCAGCGCCTGCCCCATGGCATCGACCCGCCCGGAGGCCTCGCTCTGGGCTCGCAGCATGTCGGCGAGCCGCTCTTCCAGCTCGTCGGCCCGAATGGCCTGGGCCATCGCCAGTTCCGCGCTGCGCCGGCTGGCTCGTGCGATCACCACCGCGATGGCGAACAGCAGCATCAGCGCCAGCGCGCCAAGGCCGATCAACGCGTCGGAGACGCGGACCGGGAGGTCGCCGATCGTGAGGAGAATCTCGTTCATGCCAGCCGTTGTAGCCGATTCGGCGTCGCTTCCGAACGAAAAGGGAACATTTATGGTAAACGCTCCCTCAATTTTCTTGGTTAACGCTGTGTAAAGAAACGTGGTTAAGGCCGCCTTAAGGGGTTCCCGAACGCATTGACCGCATCATGCCCGCAGCTTAAATCGCGGCCATGGCTATCAGAGAAATCATCATTCTGCCGGACAAGCAGTTGCGGCTGGTGTCGAAGGCGATCGAGAAGGTGACGCCGGAGATCCGCAAGCTCGCCGACGACATGCTCGAGACCATGTATGACGCGCCCGGCATCGGGCTCGCGGCAATCCAGGTCGCGCAGCCGCTGCGGCTGATCACCATGGACCTCGCCAAGCGCGACGAGAACGGCGAGACCACGCCGCAGCCGCGGGTGTTCATCAATCCGGAGATCATTTCGCATTCGGAAGAGCTGTCGGTCTACGAAGAGGGCTGCCTGTCGATCCCCGAATATTACGAGGAGGTCGAGCGTCCGGCGCGGGTGCGCCTGCGCTTCACCGACCTCGACGGCAAGGTGCATGAAGAGGATGCCGAGGGGCTCTACGCCACCTGCATCCAGCACGAGATCGACCACCTCAACGGCGTGCTGTTCGTGGACTATCTGTCGAAGCTGAAGCGCGACCGCGTTTTCAAGAAATTCGAGAAGGCCGCCAAGCGCGCGGCGGAGTGAGTGTAGCGTGAACAGCGTTTCCGCTTGTGCGATGCGCCCTCTCCCCCCTTGTGGGGGAGAGCCGGAGAGGGGGGTAGCCGCAAGCACCGCCGTTGCGGCTACCCCCCTCCCTAACCCTCCCCCACAAGGGGGGAGGGAACGCAGCGAGTGCTGTTGATGCCGCTCCGTCTGATCTTCATGGGCACGCCCGATTTCGCAGTGCCGACGCTGCTGGAGCTTGTGGCCCATGGCCATGAGGTCGTAGCCGTCTACACTCGCGCGCCGAAGCCGGGCGGGCGGCGCGGGCTGCAGTTGCAGCCGACGCCGGTCGAGCAGGAGGCGCGCCGCCTCGGCATTCCGGTGCTGACGCCGAAGACGTTGAAGACGCCGGAAGCGCTCGAGGAATTTCGCGCGCATGACGCGGATGCCGCCGTCGTCGTCGCCTATGGCATGATCCTGCCGCAGGCGATCCTCGATGCGCCCAGGCTCGGCTGCTTCAACCTGCACGCCTCGCTGCTGCCGCGCTGGCGCGGCGCCGCGCCGATCAACCGCGCCATCATGGCGGGTGACGCCGAGAGCGGCGTGATGGTGATGAAGATGGATGTCGGCCTCGACACGGGCGACGTCGCGATGGCCGAGCGGCTGCCGATCTCAGACAGCATGACGGCATCCGATCTGCACGACGCGCTGGCGCCGCTCGGTGCCGATTTGATGGTGCGCGCGATGGGCGCGCTGCAGCGTGGCGGCTTGCAGCTTACGAAGCAGAGCGAGGACGGCGTCACCTACGCCGCCAAGATCGAGAAGGCCGAGGCGCGAATCGACTGGACGCAGCCGGCGCATGCGGTGCTTCGGCACATTCACGGGCTCTCGCCATTCCCCGGTGCCTGGTGCGAGCTATCAGGCGAAGGCGAGCCGGTGCGGCTGAAAATCCTGCGTTGCGAATTCGCCAAGGGCTCGGACGAGCCGGGCGATGTGCTCGACGACAAATTTGCCATCGCCTGCGGCGAGGGTGCGATCCGGATTCTCGAATTGCAGCGCGCCGGCAAGGCGCCGATGAAAGCGGCGGATTTTCTGCACGGCACTCCGCTGAAGCCGCCTGCGCGGCTCGCCTGATGCCGCGCTACAAACTCACCATCGAATATGACGGCACGCCGTTCTCCGGCTGGCAGATCCAGGACACCGCGCCGACCGTGCAGGGCGCGTTGGAGACGGCGGTCAAGGCGATCTGCGGCGAGGACGTGCGCGTCCATGGCGCCGGCCGTACCGATGCCGGCGTGCACGCGCGCGGCCAGGTCGCGCATTGCGACATCGCCAAGCATTTCCCGCCCGGCCGCTTCCGCGACGGGTTGAACGCGCATCTGCGGCCCAATCCGATCGGCGTGCTGGCGGCTGATATCGTGCCTGACGATTTCGAGGCGCGCTTCTCGGCGACCAAGCGGCACTATCTCTATCGCATCACCAACACTCGGGCGAACCTCGCGCTCGACCTCGGCCGCGTCTGGCGCGTGCCGCGCGCGCTCGATGCGGCGGCGATGCACGAGGCTGCGCAGCGGTTGCTCGGCAAGCACGATTTCACCACCTTCCGCGACACCGAGTGCCAGGCCAAGTCGCCGGAGAAGGCGCTCGATCAGCTCGACGTGGTCAGGGAAGGCGACGCGGTTTCGATCCTCACTTCGGCGCGCTCGTTCCTGCACAGCCAGGTGCGCTCGATGGTGGGTTCGCTGGTCTGGGTCGGCGAGGGCCGCTGGAGCGCGGACGATCTCGCTGCTGCGCTCGCCGCCCGCAACCGCGCCGCCTGCGGCCCGGTCGCGCCACCGGACGGGCTCTATCTGATGCGGGTGGATTATTAGCGGCCCCAATCCCTACTGTGCATGGGGTTGATTTCGATGTTTTTGTCTGGCGCGAGTAGCTTCGTAGCAACCATTAGCTCTTTCGGTTGTGTGCGATTGAATTGCCCGATCGCCGTTGAGACTGACGCCGTGCTCGCGGCCATCAAGGCGTGGCCTGTCGAGGGTGGGATGTGGCAGCATTTGAGCGACGGCCATCCTTGACGGCCGCTGTGCGCGGCGTCCTTGTGACGGCAGGTCGGGACGAAGAAACGGTGCCCCGATCGAACAAAGAAACGCTTCAGGTCGCCGGGGCGACGACTGGCAAGTGAGCTTGCCAAGGGGTCGCTCGGGCCACCACGGTGTTGATGAAGATGAGCAACTTCCTGGCGCAGGCGATCAGGGCACGCTTGTGGCCTTTGCCGGCGGCGATCAATCGTTTGTACAGGGCCATGAGCTGCGGATTCCAGCGGAAAGACGCCGCCAGCGCCGCAGCATAGAGCGCATGGCGCAGACGTTTGCGTCCACCGTCGATGTGACGAGCGCCGATGTGTTCGCCGCTGTCGTCGTCATAAGGCGCAAGGCCCGCAAGTGCTGCGGCCTGCTCGCGGCTGACCTGGCCGATCTCGGGCATCCGGACCAGGACGGAGACCGCAGTCGGCAGCCCGGCCCCACCGACGCTGTAGATCAGGTCGAGCCGAGCGGCGAGATCGTGCTGCTTGCGGATCGCTGCCACCAGAGCCTTGAACTCGACTCGTTCGCGCTTGGCCAGACGGGCGATGTCGTCCTTCCAGAGCTTTTGGATACGCGCGTCGCGGCAGCTCTCGAGCCGGTTCTTGAACCGCGCGATATCTTCTCCGATCTGATCGATCAGCGTCAGATGCCCGGCCAAGGGCGGCAATCTTGCATCGGGTGCCGGGTGGATCTTCTTGACCGCAGCGGTGCATGCGGCGATCAGCGCGGCATCGATCCGATCGTTCTTGGCACGCTGCCCGCGGTATTTGGCATAGGCACGCACCTGCGCCGGCTGGAACACCACGACGACAAACCGCTTGCGCCGCAGCTCGACGACGACCGGCTGCTCATAGCCACCGCTCGCCTCGATCCCAATTCGCCTGACCTTATGGCGCCCAAGCCACTCCAACAGCGTCTTGTAACCTTCCGCCGTGTTCTCCACCTGCAGCTGCTCCGAGCCGTCGTCGAGCGCCACGTCGAGCTTCCGTTTGCCAATATCGATTCCGGCACAGATTGTGATACGCTTGGCCATCTTCCTCGACCCTCCCTTGTGATGCGAACCTAAAGTTCGTTCAACCATGCGGGTCCCGATGAAGTGCCGATCGCGATCTTGCTACGAATAACAGCCTTCAAGGCTTCGATGGGTATCGATCCGATCGATCAGCGGCCCAGCCCGGGCGGCCACCCGAGCTGGGCCATTCCTCACGGAACGAGGCCAGTCTAACCCAGCGCGCTAATACAAGGATGGGTGGAGCGAAGCGATACCCATCAACTTTCTTTCGACGCGGTGAGATGATGGGTTTCGCTGCGCTCCACCCATCCTACGGTCGCGAGGCTAGCCGAAATACCGATCCAGCACGCCCCGATATATCCGCGTCAGCTTCTCCAGATCGGCCACCGGCGTGCGCTCGTCGATCTGATGCATGGTCTGGCCGACCAGGCCGAATTCGATCACCGGGCAATAGCTGGAGATGAAGCGTGCATCCGAGGTCCCACCCGAGGTGGAGAGCTCCGGCTTGCGGCCGGTGATCTCTTCGATCGCAGCGACGGCGAGGTCGGTGAACGGCCCCGGCTTGGTGACGAACACGTTCGAGTTCGACGGCATCCAGTCGATGTGGGCGCGGATGCGGTTGCCGCAGGCTTTTGCCAGCCGCTCGTCGACCAGCTGCCGCAGGCTCTCCTGGGTGTGGTTGTCATTAAAGCGGATGTTGAATTTCGCCCGTGCCTGGCCGGGGATCACATTGCCGGCGGTATTGCCGACATCGACTGTGGTGAATTCGAGATTGCTGGCCTGGAATTGCGCGCTGCCGTGATCGAGCGGCTCGTCGCTCAGCGCCACGATCAGCCGCGAGATATCCGGCACCGGATTCGAGGCGCGGTGCGGATAGGCGACGTGGCCCTGCACGCCATCGACCACCAGCGTGCCTGACTGCGAGCCGCGCCGGCCGATCTTGATCATGTCGCCGAGCACCTCGACATTGGAGGGCTCGCCGAGCACGCAATGATCGAATTTCTCGCCGCGCTCGGCGCACCATTTCAATAGCTTGACGGTGCCGTTGATCGAGACGTCTTCCTCGTCGCCGGTGATCAGGAAGGAGATCGAGCCGTTGCCGTTGTCTTGTGGCTTGCCGCCATGGTCCTGCAGATATTGCAGCACCGCGGCGACGCTGCAGGCGATGCCGCCCTTCATGTCGACGGCGCCGCGGCCGTAGAGAAAGCCGTCCTTCACCTCGCCGGAGAATGCGCCGATCGTCCACGCCGATTCATCGCCGGGCGGCACCACGTCGGTGTGGCCGGCGAAGGTGATGTGCGGCGCGGAGCTGCCGATGCGGGCGTAGAGATTGTCGACATCGGCGGTGCCGGGCTCGGAGAACGTCACGCGATGGACGTCGAAGCCTGCCGCCTTCAGCAGGCCTTCGAGAACGCCGAGCGCGCCGGCGTCGGCCGGGGTGACGGAGGGGCAGCGAACGAGATCGCGGGTGATCGAGACGGCATCATTCATGCGTCTCGCTTAACACGTCACCCCGTGGGTGGACCAGCTTTGTGCGGCACCATATCGAGCTCGCTCTGCTGATCCCAGCCCCTCCCGGAGCGCGACCCACTGCCGCGGTCGCCTCCTCGCCTCTCATGGGTTTTTCCTAGCGGATTGGGACCGTATCGATTGGGGTATGACGTGCCGCGCAGGAAGGCGAGCTCGATGAAGCCCCAGATATAGAGCACGAAGACGATCGAGCCCGCGGCCATGACCCAATAGGATTCATCGGGCAGCCGGTCCGAGAATTGGCTCATCAGACCCGGGATCGCAAAGAACGGAATCATCCACCAGCCGCTCTTGTCGCGGTCGTGCAGGCGCTTGATCGAGACGGCGATATAGACCCAAACGAATAGCGCCGTTCCGCAGGCCTTGACCAGCAGCGCCGGCAATCCGGCAGAGGTCAGCGATTTGTAGCTGTCCGGGTCGAACGCCCGGAAGATGTCGTCGACATTGAAGCCAAACCCATCCTTGCCGCCAAGGCCGGCCGAGACCACCAGCAGGGCGAAGAACATCATCCAGCAGACGATGATCAGCCCCGCGAGCCAGAATTTGGCCCGGTTGACGCGGCCCTTGAAGCCGAACAGGTAATTGGCCCAGTCCATGAAAAAACTCCGGGCGGCGGCAATTTTCGCGGCCCGGAGTTTTGTCGACGTCGGATGGAAATTGGTTCGATCCTCCGTTGGACCCGTCATCCTGAGGTGCGAGCGGAGCGAGCCTCGAAGGGTGAACGGCCGAGAGCCGGGCCATCGCCCTTCGAGACGCGCTTCGCGCTCCTCAGGGTGACGGGATGAGGAATTTAGCGCAGCGCTTCTCAGTCCCGCAGCAGCTCGTTGATGCTGGTCTTGGCGCGGGTGCGCTCGTCGACGCGCTTGACGATCACGGCGCAGGCGACCGCGGGGCCGGGCTGGCCGTTCTTCAGCGGCTTGGCCGGCATGGTGCCGGGCACCACGACGGCATATTCCGGGACCTCGCCGACGAAGATCTCGCCGGTCTCGCGGTCGACGATCTTGGTGGAGGCGCCCAGGAACACGCCCATCGCCAGCACCGCGCCCTTGCGCACGATCACGCCCTCGGCGACCTCGCTGCGCGCGCCGATGAAGCAGTCGTCCTCGACGATGACGGGCTCGGCCTGCAGCGGCTCGAGCACGCCGCCGATGCCGACGCCGCCGGAGATGTGCACGCGCTTGCCGATCTGGGCGCAGGAGCCGACCGTCGACCAGGTGTCGATCATGGTGGCTTCATCGACATAGGCGCCGAGATTGACGAAGGAGGGCATCAGCACGACGTTGCGGGCGATGAAGGCCGAGCGGCGCACGATCGCACCCGGCACGGCGCGGAAGCCGGCGTCGCGGAAGCGGTTCTCGCCCCAGCCCTCGAACTTCGAGGGCACCTTGTCCCACCACGACGCCTTGCCCGGGCCGCCCGCGATCTGGCCCATGTCGTTGAGGCGGAACGAGAGCAGCACCGCCTTCTTCAGCCACTGATTGACCTTCCACTTGCCGCCGGCCTCGCGCTCGGCAACGCGAGTCTCGCCCTTGTCGAGCAGTTCCAGCGCGTGATCGACGGCCTCGCGGACCTCGCCCTTGGTCGAGGTCGAAATGCCTTCGCGGGCGTCGAACGCGGCGTTGACGGTGGTTTCGAGGGCGGCCAGCGACATCGGGACAATCCTTGGGCGTATCGGTGATTATGACGGGAATTTTGCAGGGCTTTTTCGGAATTTGGGGCAGGAGAGTCAAGGCAAACTCAACGTCGTCCCGGCGCAGCCGGGACCCATTACCACGAATGCCAGCGGTGCAGCACGATGGGGCCACAGCGCGTAGCCATACAGAGACTGATGGTAATGGGTCCCGGCCTTCGCCGGGACGACGTGTGGAGAGATCAGGGCTATCCGTTCAGCCGCTGCAAGAACCCGGTCAAATCATCCGTGACATGGTCGACATGGGCAGCGTCGCGGCCTTCGAGCTCCCAGGTCTCGCGCACCACCTCCTGGCTGCCGTCGGGCACCACCAGCACGGTGGTCATGCCGAGCTCATGCGGCACCACCAAATTGCGCGCGAGGTCCTCGAACATCGCAGCTTTCGCCGGATCGACGTCGTGCAGCCTGAGGAACTTCTGATAGGTCTGCGGCGCCGGTTTCGGCTCGAGATCGGCCGCGATGATGTCGAACACGCCGTCGAAATGGTTGGTGATGCCGAGCCGGCCCAGCACCGCATCGACATGGCCGACCGAGCCGTTGGTCAAGATCAGCTTGCGCCCGGTGAGTTTGGCGATGGCAGCCCCCATCGCCGGATTCGGCTGCAGCGGGGAATGATCGATCTTGTGCACATAGGCGAGGTAGTCGTCGGCCTGCACGCCATGCTCCGTCATCATGCCGCGCATCGTGGTGCCGTAGCGCAGATAATAGTCCTTCTGGATCCGCCGCGCGTCCTCTGGCGTCACCTTCAGCCAGTTGCTGACGAATTCGCCGATCCGCGCATCGACCTGCTGCCACAGATTGACGTGATGCGGGTACAGCGTGTTGTCGAGGTCGAACACCCAGGCCTCGACATGGCCGAAGCTGCGGGGAGTTTTCATGGTTTGCTCAATCTCTCGTCCCGCGCATCACGGCATCGCAAAGCGCAGCGTCTTGCCGCCGCTGGTCATGTCGACGGTGGTGAAGCCAAGCGCGGCGAGGCCGCGGGTGGCACAATCGCCCTGCTCGTTGATCTCGAATTTGCTCTCGCGGGTGCAGAGCTGCACCGCGCCGCCCCAGTTCAGCGGCTTGTCCTTGATGCGGATGGCGCGGTTGTCGCTGTCGACGGCCTCGGCGAACGAATAAATCTGCTTCGGCGTGCCCGTGACGTCGGGATGCAGGCACTTGCCGGGGTCGATCCGATACCAGCCGCGGCTGGTCACCACCTTGCCGTCATCGGTCGCAACCGCGGCCATCACATTGTACTGCGTGTCGTTGCACCAGGTCAGCCCCGACGCCGACGGCTTCTGCACGGCATCGATCATGGTAGCGAAGAAGTTCGGCGACTGCACGATGTCGCTGGCGAGCCCGCGACTCCTGAGGAACGCCGACAGCGCGCTCTGGGTCTTCGGCCCGTCGACGCCATCGATCGGCGCCGCGTCGTAGCCCGCGATCACCAGCAGGCGCTGGATGCCGGCGAGCCGCGCCTGCTCGTCGTCATATTCGCTGTCCTCGGCGAGATAGGCGACGAGATTGCCGTCATCGGTCTGCGTCGGCGTGATCTGGGTAAATTGCGCCGGCGTCTGGCCGGAGCGGCATTGGCGCGCGGCGGCGATCACGAAATTGTCCTGCGCGACGCAGAGCGTGTCGGTGCCGTTCTGCGGGATCGGCGAGGCGCCGTAGACGCCGAGCGCGCGCGCATTGAGCAGCACGCGGTCGGCGGTCAGCGTGCCCTGCACCACCACCCGGCAGGTGGCGGGATCGATGCGGAACCAGCCGCGTGTCGCTGTCGCCGCCTTGTCGTCGATGCCGATCGCGGCCTCGATCACATAGCTCATGCGGTTGCAGAGCTTGAGGTCGGCATGCGCCGGCGCCGCCGAGAACAGGATTGATACCAGCGCGGCCGGCAGCGACATCGCGAGCCGCGTCGCCGGCGACCGGCGAGGCATCCTCGCCACAAGTCCCGCGATGACGGCCTTCAGAGCCTTTTCCGTTCCGATGGAATCGGAACGGGGCTCTGGATCTTTGCCTTGACGCGTTTTCTTGACGCGAACCGGTATCCACTTCGCTCGAAAACGCTCTGGTCGCGCTGCCGCGTCTGCCATTACTTATGGATCAGCGTGCCGGTGCCCTGGTTGGTGAAGAGCTCGAGCAGCACCGCGTGCTGCGTCTTGCCGTCGATGATCACGACGCCCTGCACGCCCTGTTCGAGCGCATAGATGCAGGTCTCGACCTTCGGGATCATGCCGCCGGAGATCGTGCCGTCGGCGATCAGCTTGCGGGCTTCCTTGATCGAGAGGTCCGGGATCAGTTTCTTGGACTTGTCGAGCACGCCGGGCACGTCGGTCAGCAGCAGCAGGCGCTTTGCCTTCAGCGCGCCCGCGATCGCGCCGGCAAAGGTGTCGGCGTTGATGTTCAGCGTCTGACCGTCCTGCGAGGTCGCCAGCGGCGCCAGCACCGGGATCAGCTCATAGCCGATCAGCTGATTGAGCAGCGTGAGGTCGACCTTTTCGGGGTCGCCGACGAAGCCGAGATCGACCGCCTTCTCGATGTTGGAATCCGGATCGACCATGGTGCGCGTCGTCTTCGACGCCTTCACCATGTTGCCGTCCTTGCCGGAGAGGCCCACGGCCTTGCCGCCGGCCTCATTGATGTAACCGACGATCTGCTTGTTGACCGAGCCAGCCAGCACCATCTCGACGATCTCGATGGTCGCGGCGTCGGTGATGCGCAGGCCGGCGGCGAATTCCGACTGGATGCCGAGGCGCTTCAGCATGGTCGCGATCTGCGGCCCACCGCCATGCACGACCACCGGATTGATCGCGGTCTGCTCCAGCAGCACGATGTCGCGCGCGAACGCCTTGGCGGTGTCCTCGGCGCCCATGGCATGGCCGCCATACTTGATGACGATGGTTTCCTCGTCATATTCCTGCATGTGCGGCAGCGCCTCGGACAGGATGCGGGCCTGATCGAGCGGGCTGATGTGCTGGTCGGTCATGGGACTGGTCTCGTCGTCAGCGGAGGGGCGCGCAGGGTTCTATCTGATTGGCGGGCGGGGCGCAAAGTGGTCTTCAAACCCTCTCCCCTTGTGGGAGAGGGTGGCTTCGATGCGATAGCATCGGAGCCGGGTGAGGGGTCTGTCTCCGCGGATAGAGACCCCTCATCCGGCGAGGACTGCGTCCACGCCACCTTCTCCCACAAGGGGAGAAGGAAGGTGGTCATCACCGCCTCGGCCACATCGCTGCGACCGCCAGCACCAGCCAGCTCAGGATCAGCAGCGTTCCGCCTATCGGGGCAGCCATTGGAAACAATCCATGGCCGGCATATTGGCGCAGCACGAGGTCGCCGGCGAACAATGACGCCGCGATGACGAAACCGGCCGCTGCCGCAATTCCGAACTTGGCATGGATGACAGCGCGGTCCGCAACGGCAATGGTCGCGATGGCGGCGGGTGCATGGAACAGCAGCATCGAGGACGCCGCCGCCAGCCGCGTGGCATCAGGCATATGGGCTGCGCCCGCCGCCAGCATCACGCCGCAGGCGCCCATGACGGCGGCAACGCCGATCAGAAGGCGGGATAGGCCGTTCATCGGCGCCGTTCCTCGATCAGCCGCACCATCGCGGCGCGCAACTCCGGCATGCCGTCGCCGGTCCGCGACGAGGTCACCAGCAGTTCGGGGAACGCGGCGGGATGCTTTGCCAGCGTCGCTGACGTGTCGGCGATCACGGTCTTCAGTTCGCCTGCCTTGACCTGGTCGGCCTTGGTCAGCACGACCTGGTAGCTGACCGCGGACTTATCCAGCGTCTTCAGCACGTCGAGATCGACGTCCTTGATGCCGTGGCGCGCGTCGATCAGCACATAGACCCGCGCCAGCGTCGCGCGCCCGAGCAGGAACTTGTGGATCAGCGCCGTCCATGACGCCACCTTGGTCTTCGGCGCCGAGGCGTAGCCGTAACCGGGCATGTCGACGAGACGAAAGTCCGCGTTTTCCGGGCCCTCGAAGAAGATCAGTTCCTGGGTGCGGCCCGGCGTATGCGAGGTGCGAGCTAGCGCATTGCGGCCGGTCAGCGCGTTGATCAGGCTCGATTTGCCGACATTGGAACGGCCGGCAAAGGCGACCTCGAGGCCGGCCATCGGCGGCAGCGTCTCGATCGAGGGCGAGGCCCAGATGAATCGCCAGTCGCCGGCGAACAGCTTTCGTCCCTGCTCGATCAGCTCCGCATCGGGTTCGGTGCTCATGCGAAGGATCCCATCTCGTGGTGGCCAGGCAAAGGCCCAAGGCGTGTCTTTGGCGTAAGACGACCCGGCCATCCAGGTCAACGTCCTGCCGCCCTCCAATACGTCGATGCCCGGCACGAGGCCGGGCATGACGTGGCGATGAAGCGTTGTTGCCGGAAGCTACGTCGCTTTCTTGGTCTCAGTCGTCACGCTTTTTTTTTGAAACGTGGATTTGAGATTGTCGAACAACTCTACTTTTACGCCGTTCTTGCGCATGATGAAGCTCTGCTGCAGCACCGACAGCAGGTTGTTCCAGGCCCAGTAGATCACGAGACCCGCCGGGAAGCCCGCCAGCATGAAGGTGAAGATCAGCGGCATCCAGTCGAAGATCATTTTCTGGGTCGGATCCGGCGGCGCCGGGTTGAGCTTCATCTGGACCCACATCGTGATGCCCATGATGATCGGCCAGATGCCCATCACCAGATAAGCTCCGATATGCGGTCCGAGCAGCGCGATCGGATCGAACGGAATCAGCCCGAACAGCGTGAACAGGTTGGTCGGATCGGGCGCCGAGAGGTCCTTGATCCAGCCGAAGAACGGCGCGTGCCGCATTTCGATGGTGATGAACAGCACCTTGTAGAGCGAGAAGAACACCGGGATCTGGACAACGACGGGAAGACAGCCGGCGATCGGATTGATCTTCTCCTTCTTGTAGATCTCCATCATCTCCTGCTGCTGCTTCACGCGGTCGTCAGGATAGCGTTCCTTGAGCGCGGCCAGCTGCGGCTGCACCGACTTCATCTTCGCCATCGAGGCGTAGGACTTGTTGGCGAGCGGGAAGAACAGCAGCTTCACGATCACCGTCACCAGCAGGATCGCGATGCCGAAATTGCCGACCAGGCGATAGAACCAGTCGAGCGCCAGGAACATCGGCTTGGTGATGAAGTAGAAGTGGCCCCAGTCGATCAGCAGATCGAAATGGTTGAGGCCGAGCTGCTTGTTGTAGCCGCCGAAGCCGACCAGCGGGAAGTTGAGGCCGACGACAGCGGCCTCCTTTGCGCCGGCGAACAACCGCCCACTGGCGACGGCGGTGCCGCCGATCGGGATGGTTTGCCCGCCGAGCATGTAGTCGGCCTGGTAGCGCTTGTCGCCGGTGGTGAACCTTGCGGTTTCGAGCGTTGCGTCGGTCTCGGGCAGCAGCGCCGTGGCCCAGTATTTGTCGGTGATGCCGAGCCAGCCGTTGGTGACCTTCGAGAACACGACGCCGCGAGAGTTTCCGCCGGTCGAGGTCTTGCTCTCGTCGAGATTCTTGTAGGTGTATTCCTGCAGACCGTGTTCGCCGAGATAGCCGATCGGGCCTTCGTGCAGGATCGCGTAGCCGGAGACCGGCGGCTTGCCGCCGCGCGAGATCAACCCAAACGGATACAGCGTGACCGGCGCACTGCCGAGATTGTTGACCTCGTCCTTGATGGTGAAGAGGTAGCGATCGTCGATCGCGATGGTGCGGCGGAAGATCAGCCCCTGGCCGTTATCGTATTTCAGCGTCACCGGGCTCGTCGGCGACAGGCTGTTCGAGCCTTCCTGCTGCCAGACGGTTTCGCCGTTCGGGGTCTTCACCGACGAGCCGTTGGCGGTCAGCCACAGGAACTCGGCGTAATAAGGCTCGGCCGTGCCAGACGGCGACAGCAGCACGACAGCCGGCGATTTGGGGTCGACCGTCTCGCGGAACTGGACCAGCGCCAGGTCGTCGATCCGGGCGCCCTTCAACGCGATGCTGCCGGTGACGCGCGGCGTGTCGATCTTGATGCGCGGGCCGGAAGCGAGCACCGTCTCGCGGCTCGCCACCGGGGCGTCGGCGGCAGGCGCGCCCGGCGCCGGCGACGCAGAAGTCCCCGGAGCGGCGCCAGGAGTGGCACCCGGAGCCGCCGGCTGCGCCGCTGGCTTCTGCACCTCGGCCTGGCGCTGGACCTCGCGCTGCTTCTCCATCTGCGGCACATTGTAGAAATATTGCCAGGCGATCAGGACGAAGCCGGACAGAATGACGGCAAGGATCGTGTTGCGGTTGTCGGACATCTCTTATGGTCTCGTCATTCCGTTCGGATTGGGCGCGCTTGTGTTACCCGCCTTTGGCGCAGGCCGGTCGAGGCGGCGCAGCGCCGACCGCAGGTCGTCAAGCATGGTCGCAAAGTCGCGGGTCAGCGCGTCACGACGGCCGACTAGCACATAATCATGGTGCGGCCGCATGTATATGGCACCGACCCGTCTAATCACTTCGCGAAGCCGGCGGCGAATGCGGTTGCGCTCGGTCGCGGTGCCATTCTTCTTGGTGACGGTATAGCCGACGCGGATCGGGCCCTGATCGTCGCGGCGGCGGCCCTGCAGCACAAAAGCTGCGGTATTCGCCCGCGCGCCATTGGCAACGGCGAGGAAATCCGCCCGCTGCCTCAGCCGATCCATAATGGGTATCTCCGGAGTGGAGACGTCCGGGCTCAGGCGCTCAGGCGCTTGCGGCCACGCGCGCGGCGCGCAGCGAGGACCTTGCGGCCGCCGGCCGTGGCGAGACGGGCGCGGAAGCCGTGACGGCGCTTGCGCACCAGTTTGCTGGGTTGATAAGTCCGCTTCACGGGTAATTCTCCGCTGACCGGGCAATTTGCCGTTGTATTGAGATGAAGTCCGGTGATGCTGGCGGGCTCAAACGCGCCGATTACGGCCCCGAACGAGCCGCCCCCGGGTCAAGAACCGGGCCATCGCGGACAGTTGGCGCGGCTTATAAGGGAGCGTCTTGTTTTCGTCAATGTCACAGGGCGTCGCAAACGGGCTTCTTCGAAACGTCGCAATTAGGGCGAATATATCTGTTTTCGCGGGGTTTTTGACGGTGAGGGGCGCTGTGGGGCGCTCTAGAGCGTTTTCGAGCGAAGTGGGCACCGGTTCGCGTGAAGAACACGCGTCAAAACAAGAAGCTAGAGCTTCGGTTCTGATTCAATCAGAACCGAAAATGCTCTAGGAACCGCCGACATTAGCGATCCGTAATTTGACCGGCTTGGGGGCCGGGCGGCATCTTCCGACCCCTAAGCCAAGCAAGGCCTTATCTTGTGGCTCTAACTGACGATCAGGCGCCCGCGCAGAAGCAGCGGCCCAAGCCGTCCCTTCGGCTCGGGCTGTCGGGCAAGCTGTTGCTGCTGACGATCCCCCTGGTGATGATCGCCGGGCTCCTGATCTACGTGCCGGCGATCGCCAACTTCCGGATGAACCGGCTCAATGACCGCCTGGCAGCCGCCAATACTGCGGCGCTGGTGCTCGACGCCGCCCCCTCCGGCCTGGTGCCGGATTCGCTGGCGCGGCAGATCCTGACCAGCATCGGTGCCCGCGCCGTCGCCATCAAGCTCGGGCAGCAGCGCCGCCTGCTTGCCAGCGCCGATTTGCCGGCCGCGATCGACCATGACGTCGACATGCGGACCATGACGGTGTGGTCGGCGATCGTCGATGCCTTCGAGATCATGCTGGAACACGGCGACCAGACCATCCGCGTGGTTGGCGCCGCGCCGGGCCAGGCGCAATTCATCGAGGTGGTGATCGACGAGAAGCCGCTGCGGCAGGCGATGTATCGCTTCTCGCGCAACGTGCTGGTCGTTGCCCTCCTGATTGCCGGCCTCACCGCCGGCCTGGTCTATCTGGCGCTGCACTATCTGTTCGTCCGCCCGATGCGGCGGCTGACCGCGAGCCTGATCGGCTTCCACGAGAATCCGGAAAGCTCAGCGCGAATCATCGTGCCAAGCCAGCGCGGCGACGAGATCGGCGTTGCGGAGCGTGAGCTGTCGGACATGCAGCGCGACCTCGTCTCGATGCTGCATCAGAAGAGCCGGCTCGCCGCGCTCGGGCTCGCCGTCTCCAAGATCAATCACGATCTGCGCAACCTGCTGGCCTCGTCACAGCTGCTGTCGGACCAGCTTGCCAGCGTGCCCGACCCGCGGGTGCAGCGCTTCGCGCCGAAACTGCTGCGCTCGCTCGAGCGCGCCATCGCGTTCTGCCAGTCGACATTGTCCTATGGCCGCGCGCAGGAGGCGGCGCCCGACCGCCGCGTCATCATGGTCGAACCGGCGGTTGCCGAGGTGCGGGAGTCGGCCGGGCTTGCGACCGATGTCTCGATCACCTGGATCAGCGCGATCGAGCGCGGGCTCACCATCGACGCCGACCCGGACCAGCTGTTCCGCGTGCTGCTCAATCTGGTGCGCAACGCGACGCAGGCGCTGGAAAGCCGCACCGCCAGCGACGGCGGCGCCCAGCAGATCCGCATCACCGGCCGCCGCGAGGGGACGGTTGCGATCATCGAGGTCTCCGACACCGGCCCCGGCGTGCCCGCCAAGGCGCGCGAGCACCTGTTCGAGGCGTTCCAGACCTCCGGCCGCCCCGGCGGCAGCGGGCTTGGTCTCGCGATTGCCGCCGAGCTGATCCGCGCCCATGGCGGCCATATCCATCTGGTCGAAGGCACCATCGGCGCCACCTTCCGGATCTCGATCCCGGATCGTCCGGTGGAACTGCTCTCGGTCCGCAGCGAGCGGGCGCGGGCGTAAACGCGTCCCGGTATGCCGGAAGCGCGGGCCAAAACCGCGCCGAAATTGGCGTTTCCAGACCTTGCCAACCGGACCGGGAGCCTGTAGCTAGAGCGCTCTTTCGCGACGTTCCGGGCCTCTCGGAGCCGTCTGGGCTTCAAGCCCTGCCGCGAAAATGCGCCCGTAGCTCAGCTGGATAGAGCATCAGACTACGAATCTGAGGGTCGGACGTTCGAATCGTTCCGGGCGCGCCATTCACGCAAGTTCCCATTGAAAATCAAGAACTAACGCAGATACAAGCGTTTAGCTGCCGCGTGGTGGTCACAAGCGGTGGTGCTAAATCGTGCGCATGTTGATGGGCGTTATCAAGGATAGGCACGGGACGTACTGTGCCCGAAGACGGTGCCAGAGAAGCCCAAGGGACTGCAGGCTGCGGTTGCGCGCGAGCTGAACAACGGCAAGGCCGCGCAGAAACACCTGAAGCGTTCGCTGGGCACCAAGGACCTCCGAGAGGTCAACATACGCGCCAAGCCCGTGTTGGCAGAATTTGACCGCGTCATCGCCAAGGCAAAGGCGCGCCTCGCAGCCGCCATCATGCCGACGATCAAGCGCACCAGCCTGAATGACACCGAGATCAAGCGCATGGCCGAGTACGTGTACGCCAAGGCGCTGGCTTGGGACGAGCGTGTTCGCTTTGGCGGTCGAGATGAGATGGAGCGTCTTGAGGCTGAACACCTGCGTCTCGAAGGTACGCCTTTGGGTCCTTGGGCGGTCCCGTACGAGCAGTGGCCGCAGCGTGGCGTGCCTCGGTCAGTGTTCGAAGATATCATCGCTGGCTGATCTATCGTTGCCGCGTCGCTCTTCGACGGCGTCGGCCGACGCCAAAAGTCGCCCGGCTGACGACGTCTCCCGGCACTCGTTTCGTCCGCGTTCTTAGCGAGAAGCGCCTGCGCCCAGTTATGTGCCTTGATCGCAATTACAACGAAACGATCGACGTAATTCGCGACCTTCAACTCCGTGCTTCTCAACGGGCAGCTGGCCGCTTGCTTCGGCCCACGGGTAGAAGAAACGGAAGGATCGGTTGGGTCAAAAACGCCACGGACTTCAGCACTATCAACTCCATATCAGCCGGGGCGGCCTTCATGCTCGCCGCCGGCTATGATCGATTGAGCCGGGTCAGTCGCCTACGCACCTCGTCTAATTGTCGCCATGCTACCTTATTTTTTTCGCCATACTCCCTCACTAGCCAAGCTAGTCTAGCAGTGGGGGGGGCGTACCTTCAAATCTCCACTGCGTTGAAATCTGCCCGCATCACCCGCTGCGGGCACGGGGTCCGTCGCGCAATTCGCGACGCTGGAATGGTCGCGCAATTCGCGGCAGTGGAATGGTCGCGCGGTTCGCGACGGTGGAATTCTCGGTTCAATCCTCGGAAGGAACATGGAATGGCCCTTGCCGCGCCAGCAGGCTTTACGTCAAGCAATCTCGTCTATCAGGACAGCTTTTCCAGTTCGCTAGACAGCGACTGGCACACCTACATCACGAGCCGCGCCGCCAACGGTTCGGCGTGGAACAGCTATGGATCGGGTGGAAGCGGGCCGGGCGGCCCGTACGATGCCGACTACGACATGCCGAGCCAGGTGACCGTGAGCAACGGTCTGCTGAATCTCACGGCGGCCAAGCAGACCGTCACCGGCATGAATCAGGGCTCGGTGCAGTCATTTCCGATTACGTCGGGCGCCGTCAGCAGCTACGGCAACTTCGAGTTTAACGGCGGTTACCTTCAGATCAGCATGAAGGCGCCGAGCGGCAATGGTGCATGGCCAGGGCTTTGGCTGATGCCCGGCGCAGGCTCGAACAGCGGCGACAATTTCGAGATCGATATCCAGGAGGGCGGATATACCGGCTCGGGACCGGCAAACCAGGCCTTCTCCTGGCATCTTCACTCGCCGTCAGGGACGGTCGGCGGTGTTGTCGACACCGGCGTCGATCTCACGGCCGGCTTCCATACCTACGGCATCAATTGGGTGCCCGGCCAATCGATCACCTGGTACCTCGACGGAAGACAGATAGCGACGGTGACCAGCGCGCAGGCGCAGATTCCGAACCAGCCGATGCAGCTGATCATGAGCAATCAGGTCGCGAATTCAAACGCGGCCGGCTGGCATACTGCACTTGATGGCTCTACCCCCTCGACGATGCAGATGCAGATCGACGAAATCCAGCTCTATCGATTGCCCGGCGGCGCCGGCTCCGTTACTGGAGCGAGGGTCGACACCTCCTCGCCGGTCACGCCACCGTCCCAGCCGACCACGACCAGCACTTCGGACACGACCGCTACCTCAACTACCACTCCGACCACTGTTGTCACGCCGACTGCAACCTCGGACACGACTTCGCCGAGTACCGCGGCAGTCGACCCGGGAACGGCTACTACAACGACCGTCCCCAGCTTCCTAAGCGCCATGGGACTGGCTTCACCGTCCGGCTGGTCGGCGAGCACGACCGGCGCAAGCACTGGAAGCTGGGCAAACCAAGATTTTGCGCAACCGAGCTCGTTGGCAGACCCCGCACGGCAGACGGCCTCTTGGTCTGGAGATCAGGGCACGGCGGCGTCTCAGGCAAGCAACAGCTTTGCGTTGCTGAACCAGTATCTGACCAGTAGCTCCGGTCGGGTCGATGGGGGTTCGATCGCTGTAGCGATGGGCGCCGCCGCCTGGACACAGGACTCGTTCCTGACCAAACCTCAGAGCTAGTGCGTTAGCGGGCCTCACGCGGGGGCTGGCCCTTCAAGGGGCAATCCGTTGTGTGGTGAGCCTTGGCGTGTGTCGTCCGGCAACGTCTTCGCCAAGGCTTTCACGCCCGTGAATGGGGTGCGCTTCAGCTCATCAACTACAACTCGAGGGCAGTTTGCCAGTCGGAGCTTCGTGCCCTTCGGCAAGTGCTCAAGAGCAGGTGTTGAGTTAGTGGCGATCTCGTCGCGCTTGATCGAGGCGTGCGCGGCATGGAACGTAATATGTCGGCCGGAACTGGCGGGCGACTTCGGGCGGGATCTCGATCGGTTTTCGGGTAATCGGCATCCCCGGAAGATAGGTATCGGGGGCCCGTTTGGCGAACTCAACGAAAGCGGCCCCCACCTGGGGCCGCCAACCCGAGCGATACGGGTTTTCTTCCAGCAGTCGGGGGGGCGCCCTTGGCTGGAAGCTTCATATAGACGTTCGGTCGGTCCGATCGTTCCTTACCTACAGCGAATTCGGGAAAAAATGGCAATTCCTGACAGCCATGTTAGATTTGGAATCTCGGGTGTCACGCCCCGATTTTCATTGATGCATAGGAAAAACTTGGCCCCAGTGCTCCGACGCTCTGGGGTTCTTTCTGTTGCACGCATCTTCTGGAGTAGCCCGCCAGCGTAGTACCGACTGCCACTTTTTCCCGATACTGTGAATGGCGCTCCTCCGGAAAGGGGCGCCCCACGAAGCGGCCCCGGTGTGCTCCCCAAGCCCGACCGGGGCCGTTTCGCTTCAACGCCGCCAAGGAATTAAAGCATAGGCCTATGCGCATCGGCTGGGTTGTCGCGGCGCCTATGCACGGTACGATTCATATGCGGTCCATTCGCGTGGTTGCCGCTAGGGCGCAACACCGCGCGCCTGATCCTTCAAGTCCAAACTAGGCCCCGGCTTGTGTCCCCTCGCTGGGGCCTTTCTTTTTGGAGTGGCCTAGCCAGAGACGCCTTTGCTGAAATTTATCACCTCGCCCCAGTCTAGCCGCGTATCGACCCAACCGACCTTGCCGCAAGCGGTGCACTTCAGGTGCGCCCAGATGTCGTACGAATCTCAGTCGGGGGATTAGGGCTCAACGCTGCCCGCAAAAAATACACGCGGGCAGCGTTGGCTCTAGCCCCAGGATGTAAAGTGCAAAATCCTGACGAGTAGAATACCGCGCAGGCGCGCAATCGTTTCGTACCTCGGAGGGGCAGCTCGCTGATCGTTGTTCGTAGGAACGAATGGATACGGCAAGAGTCGGCGTTCCAGCTCCCAGTCGCTCCTCAGCCCCTGGGAGTAGCGATCCCTGGCGCTGTGACTAACGTCCGGCGCTGGGGGCGCTGGTTTTAAGCTATCGCTACGTGCGCCTGGCCTGAGGCAGCGATCTCCATCACGATCTCCAGTTTTCTCAAAATGGCACGGCGCCCACCCATGTCATGCCAGTTCGGAACGATGTGCACAGCGCCAGCAACGCCACAGGTGGTGCAGACCAAACGCCAGCCGACGCGCGACCAGGACTGATCCTGCGGCAATGCGTCCAGACGGACGTCCACCATCCTGTTGCAGTCGCCATGGCATTTTATGTTGCACGTCACATGTCCGTCCGCGAGCCATTCCCCGGGGCTACCGGGCGGGAAGGAGCGGCCGGACCATTCTGTGTAGCGGCGTGACGGCATAAGCGGATGATCGCGCCGATCGCGCGCGTAGAGAAGCCGCTAGGATTTGGCGATCGAACGGCCCGTTGCGCTATTGGTTGGTCAATTGTTCTTCCCGGAAAAGGCTGGCAGCTCGCCGCTACATGCTGGCGGCGATATCAATCCCATAGCGCGCGAGAGCGAGAGACAAAACCAAGCCGATAACGCTGAACAGCGTAACCGTGGCGAGGGTGGACACCGGGCGCGAGGCGTCGAAATCATCCGTCGCAGGCTTCGAAAGGCTGAACATGAAACCCTCCTCAAAAGTAGAGGAGTGTAAGCGTCAAACCTGACGGGGGGCTGACGGGTCGTCCGGCAACGTCGTCGCCAAGGCTCTCACGCTCTCACGCCCCCCGTGCTGGCGTCATGGTTTTCTAATGAGCGCCTGTAGCAGTCCGCCGACTTCTGGAGCTGCATCATCTTTAACTATTCCGTCTGAGCCGGGCCTAAACAGTGCCGTCAAGATTACTTGCCGGTCCTTCTCTTCGACCTCTTCGACGGATTTGCTTTTTGCGAGAGCCAGGAAGGTCATGATCATTGTCCTTCGCTCCTCAGCGTCAGTCGCGAGGTGATAGGCACTGAGATATACCCGCAAGAGAATCCGACCGACCCAAAATGCGACGGTCGTCATGAGCAGGCAAATGCTGTGGCCTTGAAAAGTGCGGCGCAGGGAACGGCGGCTCCATCTGTGGGCAGATGCGATGCTGCACGGTCATAAAGGCAATAAAGGACATATATCGCCCCTGCCGAGAATACGATCAGTATCGCCAATGCGACGCGATAGGCTAGGCGATTTTGGTCCGCGCGAAGTCTCCAGTATCGGACTGGCCCCTGCAACTGCATGCGTGTCTCGTAGGCTAACGTGATGCCTTCCAGGCCAGACTTCAGCTTCTCGAATTCGGACTGACGTTCACCTTGAGAACTGGGAGTGCTGGTCGTCGAATTCTTGTCTTTTCTGCGCAAATTGCTCCTCGGCTTTTGTCGTCTGCGTTTCGTACTCCATTGCCGCGTGGAAGAAGGGTGTCGCTGTGGGCGAGAGCGACGCCTTCAAGTCCGTTCGCGGTTGCGCGCCACGATCGAACATAGCCGTTTGCATCGCCGCCGCCCCACACTGAGCCAGCGACATGCAGCGCGGTGCTTTTGCCCGTCGATGACGCGCCCTCGAAATGCAGCCCCCCGCCTTCCGCGGAGCATGGACCGACAAGCGGTCCGGCGAACGCTGCAGAGATGGCCAGCACCAGCCGCTTGTTCCCGCTGGCATAGCGCGTAACATTCTGCTGCCAACTCGCCAAGGTGCCAGACTGGCGGAAGGAGTGTTCATGAGCGGTCACGCTCTGCAATAGCAGAGTGTCGCGACGGTCAACGCCGAAACAGTCGTCCGGCATCACGAACGAATTGCTATGCCAGCCGGCTCGCTGCGTAGCTCGCGCTCGGTTTGGGCTTTTCACCTGAAGCAGGAAGCTATTGAACAGGCCGCGCGCGGTTTGGCTCGGCGCGATAAAAAATCGGCCGTCCATGAGGAGCTGACGCGCGATTCGACATCGGCCGAAGTGAATCACGATCAATTCCCTGACTGTCCGACGGTGTTTCCGTTTGTTTCCCCTGCGGATAGCAACTTCACGGCATCGCTAACCGCACACGGCTCGACGCGGCGGTGGCGCAGTGGAAGCCGGACGCCTAGCCCCGGAGGAAATACATCCGCATTGCTCGATCGCGGCGCTGCCTGTCCCGCTACGCAAACTTTCGTCTCAGCCGCAGAACCTGTTCGCCATGTCCGGCGACAAACATCTCAAGCCAACGGGCGGCGACCTTCAGTGCGTCCGGGAGGATGAAATGATGTCGGACAGGTCCATACTCGCCTGCATCGTCTGCAGCGCCGTGACGCTCGGTGCTCTGGGCGCGTCCGTGCATGCGCAGACGCCGTCGGGCTGCAAGGAGCCGCAGACCGGCACCAGTCGGGTCCCGATATTCTCGCCGCCGCTCGCCAATGTGGTGACGGGCACGGGGCGGCTGCAATTCTATTCGGCGCCGAATCTGCACTGTCCGGTCAGCGGTGTCTTCGTCATTCCGAATGACGAGCTCGTCGCCTATGCGCAAACTAGTGATGGCTGGTCGTCGGTGATGTACATCAATCCGCGGACGGGCAACGACGTCTCGGGTTGGGTGCGGTCGGCGAGGCTGAAGACAACCGGAACCGTTGGTCCAAAGCAGTAGGCGGCCAGGATCGCGGCTGATGCGGCGGGCTCGCTCAATGCGATCGTGCTCCGGCGATGGCATCGCGAGCTGGCCGTGACGCTTGCGCGTCGCGGCATCAATGGATCGCCGCGTACATGATCCTCTCCTCGGTGGCTTCGAGCGCGGAGAATTCCTCGACCACCTTGCCCTGGCGTGACACCAGGATGCGGTCCGAGAGCGCCATGATCTCGGGCAGATAGGACGAGATCACCACCACCGCCTTGCCCTCGTCGGCGAGCTGGTTGATCAACTCGTGGATCTCGACGATGGCGCCGACGTCGACGCCGCGCGTCGGCTCGTCGAAGATGATCAGCTCAGGCTCCTGCACCAGCGACTTGGCGATCACTACCTTCTGCTGGTTGCCGCCTGAGAGCTCGACCACCTTGGCCTCGTCGCCGATGGCGCGCACCTTCAGCCGCTGGGTCCAGGTCTTGCCGACCGAGTTGGTCTCGCGCCGCGACAACAGCATCCGCCCGCCGGGGAACTTGGAGAGCAGGCCGAGATAGATGTTGCGGGCGATCGAGGCGGTCTCGAAGAAGCCCTCCACCTTGCGGTCCTCGGTCACGTAGGCAATGCCGGCTTTGACCGCCGGCGCCGGGACCCGGTAGCGCACCGGCTTGTCATGCAGCAGGATCTCGCCGCCGTGGAAGAAGTCGCGCTTCAGCACGCCGGAGACGATCTTGAAGGTCTCGGTGCGACCCGCGCCGACCAGGCCGAACACGCCGGTGATCTGCCCGGCAAACACCGACAGCGAATTGTTCTTCACCATCGGCGCCATCTTGAGGTTCTGCACGGTGAGCACGCGCGCGCCTGCCGGCCGGACGCTGGTCTTCCGCGCGCCATACAGCGTGTTGGAGAGGTCGCGTCCGACCATCGCCTGCACGATCGCCGCGCGGTCGAATTTCGCCGCGTCGTCGGTGATGACGTGCTTGCCGTCGCGCAACACGGTGATGCGGTCGGCGAGCAGCAGGGCCTCTTCCAGGGCGTGCGAGATGAAGATGATCGAAACGCCGCGCTTCTTGAGGTCGCGGACCAGGTCGAAGAAGTACTTCTTCTCTTCCGGCGTCAGCGACGCGGTCGGCTCGTCGAAGATGATGACCTTGGCCTTGTGCAGGACCGCGCGCGCGATCTCGACCATCTGCTTCTTGGCTGCGCCGAGCCCGCTCACGGTCGCGGTCGGCGTGACATCGAAATTGAGCGATTGCAGGAATTGCTGAGCGGCGATGTAGATGCCGCGCAGCCTGTTGTAGAATTTCTCCTGCCCGAGAAAGAGATTTTGCGCCACCGTCATGGTCGGCACCAGGCTGTTCTCCTGGAACACCATGGCGATGCCGAGATTGCGGGCCTCCAGCGGCGTCCGCGGCGCGACCTCCGCGCCATCGACCGTCATGCCGCCCGAGGTCAACGCTACGACGCCGGCCATCACTTTCGTCAGCGTCGACTTGCCGGCGCCGTTCTCGCCGACCAGCGCGTGGATCTCGCCACGGCGCAGGTCGAAGTCGACGCCCTCGATGGCGGGCACGCCGGCATAAAGCTTGGTGGCCTTGCGCAGGGACAGCACGGTGTCGATCATAAGCCGACCTCCTCGGCGAGCCCGGCGAGGGGCAGTTTCAGCACGCGGCCCGGTCCCTTGGCGATCAGCACAAGGTCGTCGCCGATCTCGAGCGCCGCGACGACGCCGTGGTTGATGCCGTCGACCCGGCTGTGCAGCGAATACATTGGCTTGCCGTCTTCGCTCAGCCGGATCACGAGTCCGTAGGAACGTGGCGGCGCCCATGGCTTGATGACGCCCATCGTCTTGATGTGTGCGCCCTGCATCGGCTCCTTGAACGAGAAGCCGGAGCGCAGCCGCGGCGCCACCCAATAGGCCGGATCAATCTCGGCCATCATGCGGCGCCGGTAGCCCGGCTCGCGCAGCACGAACTCGATCAGCTGGGTGCGTGCGGTGAATGCGGTGAGCCAATAGCCGCCGCCCGCGGCCTTCGACAGCCGCGAGGGATAGACGGGCAGGTGACCGAGCACGACCTGCGGCGGCCTGCCGTCCGCGACCAGGACGAGACGATGCCGCCAGCTCTCGCTGACCAGCAGGCCATCGCCCTGCGCGCAGGCGCCGAAAGCGTAGCCGAGCTTCGACGCCAGCGGCTTCACCAACTTGGTCCTGGGATCGAGCCGGAACACCCGGCCGCTCCGGTTGAGCTCCATCAGGTCGCGCGCCCAGTCGTCGACGCCGCAGCTCGCCGAGCCGTCGGTGGCGATCAAGGTCCCGTCGTCCGCCGGCGTCAGCGCGTTGATCGCATTGAAGGCGGCGTCGCTGAACGTCACGCTCGGCTCGCCAGACGAGGGGTTGGCATAGAGTCGCACCTCGCGGCCGCCAAGCGCGACCGCGATGCCGCCGTCGGCGAGCGTGCAGAGCGCCGAGATCGGCCGATCGAAGCTGCGCAGCTCGGTCGCGGCACTGCCGTCGAGGCGCAGCAGGCGCCGGCCGTCGGCGACATAGAGATTGCGGCCGTCGGTTGCGAGGTCCTCGGGCGCCTCGCATTCCAGCACGGTGGTCGCGGCCTCCAGTTTCTGGTTCGGCTTCAGCGCACCGTCGAACGACGGCACGGTGATGGTGGCCTCGCCGCGGCCGAGAAAGCGGTTGGCGAATTCCCTGACAGCCGCGATCACGACAGCTTCCCCCAGCGCTTGTCATACTGCACGTAGTTCGGGTCCGCGTTGTCGAGTTTGTAACGGCCGATCCGGTTGTTCATGATGCCGCCGAGATAGAGATAGCCGCGATGCTCGCGCATCGAGGTGATCATCGGATGGTTCTCGCCGCGCAGGTCCCAGAACGATTCGAGAATCTTGCCCTGCTCGTTGAACTTGACGACGCAGCCGGTGTTGATGTTCGGGAACAGCCATTCGTCGACCGGGACGCGCTTGGCCATACGGCGGCGGAAGCCGGGCATCTTCCAGGCGAGGTCCAGCGAGGGGCTGCGCATGCCGACCAGCGCCAGCCAGTAATTGCCGTCGGAGGCGAGGTTGATGTTGTCGGGATAGCCCGGCAGATTGTCCATCACCACCTCGACCTGGCCCTTCTTCGGTCCCGCGAACCACAGCCGCTTGATCGAGCAGCCGAAGGTTTCGGCGAACAGGATCGACTGGCCGTCGCTGGCGACGCAGATGCCGTTGGGGAATTTGAGGCCGCGCAGCGCGGTGTGCGTGGCGCCGGTTTTGGTGTCGTAGCAGATGATGCGGCCGTTGCCGCGCGCCTCGAGGCCATCGATCGGCCATTCGTCCATCTCGTAGCGCACGGTGGCTTCCGAGAAGAAGATCAGGCCGTCGTCGGTGATGTCGAGGTCGTCGGCCAGCCGCAGGCGGCTGTCGTCGTTCACCGAATGCATGCTGCGATTGGTTTCATCGGTGGCCTTCTCGACCGTACCGTCCGGCTTGATACGGTAGAGGCCCATGCCGCCGATGCAGACATAGAGATTGTCCTGCCGGTCGAAGGCCATGCCGAGCGGCTGACCGCCGATATGGGCAAACACTTCCATGCGCTGATAGTCGGGCGCGTAGAAGCGCATGATGTCGCCATGGCGCGAGCCGGCATAGAGATTGTTGTTGCGATCGAGGATCACGTCCTCCGGCGCCTCGATGCGGCCGAGGCCGATCAGTTCGACGTCGCGCAGCTTGTCGTTCTGCTCGAACGGGCCGCCCTGGCCGATCTCGGTCGCGGGTGGCGGCGGCAAGGCGTGATAGGTCGGCGCGACATAGACCTTGCTGATGATGCGGGTGCGGTTCTTCTGCCAGCGGATGTCGACCATGGCCGCGATCAGCAGAATTCCCGCCAGCGCCATGCGGTTGATGCCGCCCCGCGCGTTGAGCGTGGTCAGGCCGTTGGTGATCAGGAGCACGATCAGCACGCCGACCAGCGATTTGGCGACCGAGCCCTTGCCGCCGCCGAGCGTGATGCCGCCGAGCACGGTCGCGGTCAGCACGATCACCTCGAGGCCAACACCGATGTCGCCGCCGACGGTGCCGAGCCGTGCCGCGAAGAACAGTGCGGCGATGCTGGTCAGTACGCCGCTTGCGACATAGCAGAGTGCGATGGTGCGGCGAACCGGAATGCCGGAATTATAAGCCGAGCGGCGCGAGCCGCCGATCGCGGTGATGTGCCAGCCCGGGCGCAGCCGGGTCATGAAGATATGGCCGAAGATCGCGATGACGATGTAGACCAGTGCGACGCTCGGAATGCCGAACACGTCGCCGCCGCCGATGAAATTCCAGGACGGGATGTCGGGGAAGGCCGCGGCAATCGAATTGGAGTAGCGCTGGATCAGGAGATCGAACGCCGAACGGTAGATGATCAGGGTGATCAGCGTGGTGATGAAGGCACGCAGCCGCAAGTATCCGATCAGCACGCCGTTGACGGCACCGAGCAATGCGCCGCAGAGGAGGGTGGCCACCACAACTGCCGGCACCGGCCAGTTCAGCACGTCGAGCAGATAGAGCGCGCAGAAATCCGTCAGCGCGAAGATCGATCCGACCGACAGATCGATGCCGCCGACGATGACCACCAGCGCCATGCCGAGCCCGATGAAGCCGATTTCGCCGGCCTGCCGCGCGGTATCGGCAAGGCTCGACGGCGACAGGAAGTGATCGATAGAGCGGCTGAGCGCGAAGCCGACGATCAAGAGCAGGATCACCGGAATTGCGGTCTCGGTCCAACGCTTCGACAGGATCTCGCCGAGGAGATGATCCGGCCAATAGCGGTAACGCAGGCTCGTCAAGGTGTCGCGCATCGGCATTCCAAAGGCGTTCGATTTGGGAGGTCGACGTCCCGGGCGTGACCCGGGACGTCGAGCGGGAATGGCGAGGCTATTTCTTCAGGTCACTGAGATTCCAGCACGCGGTCTGGCTGTCCGCGTTCTCCTTGGTGATCGGAATCAGGGTCGTGTATTCCGAGCCCTTGATCGAACCGGCCTTGGCGCCCGACGACAGCAGCCACTTGATCGTGCCGGCCATCTGCGCGGCCTGGGTCGGCACGTCGTAGCTCAGGTTGAGGTCGAAGGCGCCGGACTTCACGAGCTCGCAGGCGCCCTTGCGTTCACCGCCGCCGGAGGTCGCCACGAACACCTTGCCGGTCAGGCCGGCTTCCTTCACCGCGGCTGCGGTGCCGATGTCCATGCCGTCCCAGAAGCCGACGATGCCGCAGAGGTCGGGATTCTGCTTCAGCACCGTCTGGGTGATCGCCTTGGCTTTCGCCGCATCCCAGTCAGCCGCCTGGCTCGACACCACCTTGATCTCGGGATGCTTGGCGAGCACGTTCTCAACGCCCTTGAGCGTGTAGGCGCTGGCCGCCGCCGAGAGCGCGCCCTGCACGATGGCGATCTTGTTCGACTTGCCCTGGCAGGCCTTCACCACCGCCTCAGTGTCTTTCTCGCCGATCTCGATCCAGTTGGCGCCGACGAAGGCCGAAGAGCGATAGGCCGAGCCCATGTTGATCTGGATGACGTAGATGCCTTCGTTCTCGGCGCGCTGCAGCAGCTTGGCATAGGTCTGCACGTCCGGATTGTGGATCACCATCACGGCCGGCTTTTCCGAGATCAGCGAGGTCACCGCCTGCGCGCCGGCATTGGTGTTCCAGTTCGGATCGCGGATCTCGAACTTGACGCCGAACGGCTCAAGCTCCTTCTTCATGCCGGCGTACCAGCCTTCGGTGAGGTCGAAGTTCATGGCGACCGGAACGTAGGCCACCGTCTTGCCGGCGAGAGCCTCCTTGAACGGCTTCTGGAACGGCTCGTCGAGGCCCTGCTGGGCCAGGGCCGGTGCGGCGATGGCCGCAAGCCCCAGTGCTATGGCGGTCACCTTTGCAGAACTGACAATGCGCTTCATCGCTTCCTCCTTGGTTATGGTTGTTTCTCTGCTTGATCAGATGTCGCCCTGCTGTGCGGTTTCTTCGTTGCGCGGGTTCAGGAATGAATCCGTGATGACCGCGAGCAGCAGGACGACACCCTTGACGAGATTTTGTCCGGCGTAGGAGATGTCCATGATGGTCATGCCGTTCAGCATGGTGCCGATCAGCAACGTTCCGATGATGACGTTGAGCACGCCGCCGCGGCCGCCGGACAGCCCGATGCCGCCGAGCACGACGACCAGGATGACGTCATAGATCAGGGTCGAATTGAAGATGCGGGTCGGCATCGAGTTGACGGAGGCCGCCATCACCAGACCCGCGAAGCAGCCGATCAGCGCCGCGACGACATATTGCAGCACGATGATCGGGCGCGAGGGGATGCCGGTGACGCGGGCCGCATAGGGATTGTCGCCGATCGCGTAGATGTAGGCGCCCCAGCGGGTCCGGCGCAGCAGGAACGCAACCACCGCGCAGGCGATCGCGAACATCACGATCGAGGTCGGAATGCCGACGATGGTACCTTGTCCGAGCCGCTCGAAGCCGGCCATGCCGTCGCTCCACTGCACGACGTCGAGCTGGAACAGCGCGGTCTGGCCGAGGCCGGCGAGCAGCAGGCCGCTCGCCAGTGTCGCGAACAGCGACGGAACTTCGGCGTAGGCAATCAGCCAGCCATTGACCAGACCGAAGCCGATCGTGAGCAGCACGGCCGTCAGCAGCGAGGCCGGCAGCGAGTGGCCGTTCTGCACCATCTGCAGCACGAGCCCCGGAGGTACCGCGAGGGCTGCGATCAGGGAGATGTCGATGCCGCGCCCGATCACGACGATCGCCATCGCAAGCCCGAGGATGCCGAGCACCGCCACGTTCTGCAGCAGCGTCAGCATGTTCTCCGGGGTCAGAAAGCCGCGCAGGAAAATCGAGAACGCCAGGAAGAGGGCAGCAAATACCGCGAAGACGATCTCCTGCTGATTGAACCGCAATCGCTTCATTGCCTCGTCCTTCCTGCGGCTATGGCTGTTCCCGTCTGCCTGGATTTTGCGCGGGAGGTGGTCGCGACGCGGCTCGGCCGCGCTCTGCCGGCGACCGCGGCGTCGATAAACGTGCCGACGGCGTTGATGTAGGCCTCGATCGAGGTGCCGCGTCTGCGGTATTTCCAGCGTTTGACGTACCAGTCCTGCAGCAGCGGCTTGATCAGCGAGGCCGTCAGCATGATCTGATCGATCGCGAAGACCCCGCTGGCAACGCCCTGCCTGAGGACGTCGGCGATGATCTTCTCGGTCATCACCTCCATCTCGATGGCGCGCTGGCGTTCTGCGGCCGGAAACGACTTCGCTTCCATGAAGCAGAACACGAACCAGGGCTGCATCGCCTCGCTCATGCGAATATGGGTCGCGACGATCCAGTGCAGATGCTTGCGCGCATCCTGCTTGACGTTGGCGGGCGGCGAGTTGAGGACCTCCGCCGCCGTCTCGGCGACCTCGCCGAGGATCATCGACAGCAGCGTCGGTTTGCTGTCGAAATAGGTGTAGAGGCCGCCCATGCTGAGGCCGGAGGCCTCTGCGAGCTGGCGCAGGGTGGTGGCGTGAAAGCCGTGCTTGTTGGAAAGCGTGAGCGTCGCGCCGATGATGCGCGTGAGGTTCGGAACGGCGAGATGCGTTTTCTGGACCCGGATGGAATCGCGATGACGTTCGAGGATGCGTGCGCAAAGCACCTCCATCGCGAACGCATTCGTCCCCGGCCGCTGACGCGCGAGACCCAAATTGCCTCCCTGGCTATGTTCCCGGACCATTTCATTTTGTTGCTGGTCCGGGTGTGGGCTTTGCGCCCTTGCGTCATTCCTAGCCTACGAAACGGCCGTCGGAAAAGGGGGATGAGCAAATTTTCTGAGAGAGCGCTCGCTCGTTTTTTAGCGCATTCGCTTTGTTTGCCTGTGGCCCAGCATTGCTCTTGCGGCTCTCGGGAATTTTTCGGTTGAAAGGACAGCACAAATTCCCGGTGCTCCGGTCGACCTACATCCAGCTAGGCGGCCGTCACATTTCCGACGATGGGTGTGTGGGAAAACTGCAGAGAGCAACCGCTTGCTGATTCGATGCGCAAATCCGATGTGACTTGTCCCCATTGCGAGGCCGGCTATCGCCGGATCGAATTGACGTCGAAGGGTGGCACCGCAGGTGAGTTTCGCTGCCTGGTGTGCGGCCACATGATCGAGCTGATGGATGGTTCGACCGATGTCGCGTTTCGGCTGACCGTGCAGCCGAGCAAGACGTCCTACGCCTTCTAGAAGCTGTGCGTTCGCGCGCGAGATGATGCGACGGTCCCGCAACTATTCGCCGCGGATGTCGCTCGGCGCCTTGTTGGTCCAGCGGTGGAACGCGCGCCGGAAGTTTGCCGCGTCGCTGAAGCCGAGCGCCAGCGCGATGTCTTCGTTGGCCAGCGTGGTGTTGCGGAGATATTTCAGGGCAATCTGGGTGCGCAGCTCGTCGTGCAGTCCGCGAAAGGAAAAGCCCTGCTGACGAAGCTGACGCCGCAACGACCGGTCGTTCACGCCGAGCTGCTTGGCGATGGCCTCGAACGTCGGGGGATTTGCGATGTCGCGGAGCAGGATGGCGCGAATTTTGCCGGCAACGCCGGTTCGTAATCTCAAGTCTCCGAGCAAGTCGTCGCAGAGCGCCACGATGGTCGGATATGTCGTCTTGTTGCCGAGATCCGCGCTCCGGTCCAGCAATTGCGCCTTGAAGACGATCTGGTTGGCGGGCTGATCGAAGCGCACCGGACATCCGACATGGTCGAGCGGGAGATCGAAGTCCGCCGCCTGCGGGTAAGCGAGCGTGATTTCGGAGGGGACAAAGCCCGGCCCCATGATGTCGCGCATCAGAGAGATGTGGATGCCGATCTGCATCTCGGCGACGAAGCGGTAGAGCGCGGGATCGGCAAACGCGTGCAGATTGGGCTCGATGGTCCATCTCGCATGGGCCTTGTCTTCAGTGAAGTCGATCGCAGCCAGTGGCGCCGCGAGCGCGTGATAACGCATCGCGAATTCCATCGCCTTGCGGAAGTCCGGGCAGCACAGCAGCGCATAGCCGTACATTCCGTACGTCGAGATGTGGATCGACGCACCGATTCGATAGGGCAGATGACGGTCGGTCGACAGGCGCAACGCGTTTTGACAGACCGTTATCAGCTGCGTCAGCGAGATCCGCGCTTGCGGCGAATGAACCTCGGCAAGCGGAATGTTCGTGTTGCGCAGGATGGCGTCGGCCGGGACGCCGTGACTCGCCAGCATGTCGAAGACGGCGCCGAGCTTGGTTGTCTCGTAGACCTTGTCGCCGGCGCCGACGCTCAGCATGTCGCTGCGAGGGCCCAGGGGTCTCTTCGGTCGCGTGGTTGGTTGCAACTCGCACCAGCCTTTCCTGCGGCGCAGCAAATAAAGACGACAACGTGTGAGGCGACCCAGCTTCTCCGACGCGGCGGATTGCGGTTCGGCGTCATCACGGAACATAACTGGTTCGCGGCACAACCCAAGAAATATCACCAGTCATATCCGCAGACATATCAGCGGGTTCGCCCTTGTAGCAAGGCAGCAGAAAGCGCGTCGAAA
The DNA here is from genome assembly GCF_037217225.1 of Bradyrhizobium sp. 27S5. Classification (NCBI taxonomy): domain Bacteria; kingdom Pseudomonadati; phylum Pseudomonadota; class Alphaproteobacteria; order Hyphomicrobiales; family Nitrobacteraceae; genus Bradyrhizobium; species Bradyrhizobium sp. 27S5. The sequence continues at coordinate 8,269,080 of NZ_CP147714.1, read as the reverse complement.
AGACGCCGCCGGCGTCAGAGAGAGCAGCTTTGTTCAAGACGGCGGCCGTCGATGAGAGCAGCTTGTCCGGCTAAGACCCCGCCGATGTCCGTTTCGGACCTTCACAAATCTCGGGCATCACGCGAGGCTTCGTCCTAATGTCACACGGTCAGGCCGTCGTGACAAAAGACGGCAGACCACGCGATCCGCTCGCTTAAGAAATGCGGACGTTGGCCGGAGGACATGCCAGGTCGAGGGAGGCTTCCATGGTTGGAAGACTGATTCAGACTGCCCAATCCGCCTATCAATATCCACTCATCTTCAAGCAGCTCTGGCACACGCCGCGCGTGCAGGCGCCGGACCAGGAGATCGTCTATCGCGATCTCAAGCGATTCACCTACCGGCAGACGAGAGAGCGGATCGGCCGGCTCGCCTCGGCGCTCAGCAAGGCAGGCGTCGAACCCGGCGACACCGTCGGCGTGCTCGAATGGGACAGCCACCGCTTCCTCGAAGCCTTCTTCGCGATCCCGATGATGGCGGCCGTGCTGCAGACCGTGAATGTCCGCCTGTCGCCGGAGCAGATCGCCTACACGATCGATCACGCCGGCGCATCGACGCTGCTCGTCAACGACGAGTTCGTCGGACTACTTGAAGGCATCAAGGCGCAACTGCCCAAGGTCAAACGGCTGATCGTGATGTCGGACAAGCCGTCGCCGCAGACCGGCGGCCTGTCCTTCATCGGTGAATATGAAAGCCTGCTGGCTGCCGCTTCGCCCGACTACGACTTTCCCGATTTCGACGAGAACACCCAGGCCACCACCTTCTACACGACAGGGACGACCGGCCTGCCGAAGGGGGTCTATTACAGCCACCGCCAGCTCGTGCTGCACTCGCTCGCCGGGCTCGCGCTGTTCGGCATGGCGGGGACCCAAGGGCGTTTCTCGCGCGACGACGTCTACATGCCGATCACGCCGATGTTCCACGTCCACGCCTGGGGCTTCCCCTGGTCGGCGACGCTGGCCGGCACCAAGCAGGTCTATCCCGGCCGCTACGAGCCGGCGATGCTGGTCAAGCTGATCAAGAGCGAAGGCGTCACCTTCACCCACGGCGTGCCGACCATCCTGCAGATGCTGCTCAACGCCGCCGCTGCGGCGAACGTCGATCTCAAAGGTCTCAAGATGGTGATCGGCGGCTCGGCGTTACCGAAGGCGCTGGCCAAGCAGGCGATGGCGGCGGGCATTGACATCTTCGCCGGTTACGGCATGTCGGAGACCGGCCCGCTCGCCGCGGTCTCCCATGTCCAGTCCAAGGACCTCAGCGGCGATCCCGATGGCGAGGTCGAATTCCGCACCCGCGCCGGCATCGCCGGCCCGCTGGTCGACCTGCGCATCGTCGATCCCGACATGAAGGACGTGCCGCATGACGGCAAGTCCGCCGGCGAGATCGTGCTGCGGGCACCTTGGCTCACCCAGGGCTACTTCAACAATCCCGAGGGCTCGGAGCAGCTCTGGGAGGGCGGCTATCTGCACACCAGCGACATCGCGGTGGTCAGCCCGGGCGGCTACGTCCAGATCACCGACCGCATCAAGGATGTGATCAAGACCGGCGGTGAATGGGTCTCGTCGCTGCAGATCGAGGATCTGATCACGCAATGCGCCGGTGTTGCCGAGGCCGCGGTGATCGGCGTCAAGGACGAGAAATGGGGCGAGCGGCCGCTCGCGCTGGTGGTCAAGAAGCCCTCCGGTGCCGACGGCCTCAGCGACGTCGCCATCAAGGACCACCTCAAGGTGTTCGCCGACAAGGGCGTCATCTCGAAATACGGCATCCCCGGGACGATCCTGTTCATCGACAGCATCCCCAAGACCAGCGTCGGCAAGATCAACAAGAAGGAGCTGCGCGAGCAGTACGGCAACATGTGAGCGCGCAGGCGCAGCCGAGAAGGGATCGAGGAGGACCACAAGATGAGCAACCTCACGCTTGCCGGCCTGGGCGAACATGTCGGACGGGAGCTCGGAATCTCCGACTGGGTCACGGTCGACCAGCAACGTATCGACGCCTTTGCGTCCTGCACCGGCGATCACCAGTGGATTCATGTCGACGTTGAGCGGGCCAGGCGCGAGAGCCCGTTCCGCGGTCCGATCGCGCATGGCTATCTGACGCTCGCGATGGTGGCGCCGCTTGCGATGCAGGTCGGCATCATCCCGCGCGACGCCGCAGCCGGCCTGAACTACGGGATCGACAAGGTCCGCTTTCTGGCGCCGGTGCCGTCCGGCGCCCGCGTCAGGTTGCGCGTCGTGCTTGCCGGCATCGAGCCGAAGGACGGCGGTCAGGTGATCATGAAAACCCAGAACACGCTGGAGGTCGAAGGCTCGGAGAAGCCGGCGCTGATCGCCGAAACGCTGGCCCTTCTGATTCCCGCGGCGGGAGCAAAGCAATGAGCACAGAAAATCGCGGTCCGGATTCGCCGGCGTCTGACGTGTCCGAGGCGGCGTCCAGGAATACGCTGGCGCTCAATCCACTGGTCGGCATCCAGGGCCAGGACCTGGTCGAGGGCGCCGGCATCCTGTTCAAGGCCGTCATCAACGAACCCAAGGTCGCGACCGAGCAGTGGCTGTCCTTCGTCGGCGAACTCGGCTCCATCGTGTCCGGCAAGTCCGAGCGCGCGCCGAAGGCGGGCGACAAGCGGTTCGCCGATCCGACCTGGAAGGAGAGCTCGCTGCACTCTGGCCTGCTCAAGGCCTATCTGGCCTGGGGCGAGGCGGTCAACGGCCTGGTCGACAAGACCAGCCTCAGCGATATCGACAAGCAGCGCGCGCACCTGATCACGGAAATCCTGATCGACGCCGTCGCGCCGACCAACACGATGCTCACCAACCCGGCGGCGGTCCGCAAGTTCATCGACACCGGCGGACAGAGCCTGTGGTCCGGCCTGAAGAACTACATCGGGGATCTGACGCAGAATCGCGGCATGCCGTCGATGGTGGACATGAGCGCATTCAAGGTCGGCGACAACCTCGCGACCACCCCGGGCGCCGTGATCTTCCGTAACGAGCTGCTCGAATTGATCCAGTACACGCCGACGACGCCGACGGTCAGGAAGCGGCCGCTGGTGATCACGCCGCCGCAGATCAACAAGTACTACGCGCTCGACCTCTCGCCGGACAAGAGCATGGTGCGCTTCCTGCTCGAGAACGGCATCCAGGTGTTTGCGGTGAGCTGGCGCAACCCGACGGCGGCGCACCGCGACTGGGGGCTGGACACCTATGTCGCAGCGCTGGACGAGGCCGTCGACGCGGCGCGCGAGATTTCCGGCAGCGAGGACATCTCGATGATGGGGTCCTGCTCCGGCGGCATCACCGCGTCAGCTTATTTCGCGACGCTTGGCAGCGCCGCCGAAAAGAAGATCAAGAACCTGGTGCTGGCGGTCTGCCTGCTCGACCCCAACTCGGCCGAGGAGAGCACGTTCGGCTGCCTGATGACACCCGAGACCATGCGCGCGGCGAAGGCCTCGTCGCAGCTGCGCGGCATTGTCGATGGCCATGACCTGGCGCGGATGTTCGCCTGGATGCGGCCCAACGATCTGATCTGGAACTACTGGGTCAACAACTATCTGCTCGGCAACCAGCCGCCGGCCTTTGACATCCTGTACTGGAACGCCGACACGACCCGCCTGCCGGCGGCGCTGCATGGCGACTATCTCGATCTCTATTTCTCCAACCCGTTCGTCAACGCCGGCAAGCTTAAGCTCAACGACAAGACCATCGACATGAGCAAGGTCAAGGCCGACAGCTACGTCGTCGCCGGCATGACCGACCACATCACGCCGTGGAAGGGCGTCTACAAGACGGCGCAAATCATGGGCGAGGGCACCACCTTCGTGCTGTCGAGCAGCGGGCACCTGCAGAGCCTGATCAATCCGCCGAGCAATCCGAAGGCGTCCTTCATGATCGGGCCGATCTCCACGGACAAGCCCGAAGCGTTCATGGCCTCGGCCGAAAAGCGCAAGGGGAGCTGGTGGCTCGACTGGCGCGACTGGCTGCAGCCGCGCTCTGGCGACGAGGTCAATGCGCCGGCCGTGCTCGGCAGCACGCGCTATCCGACCCTTGCTGCGGCTCCAGGAACCTACGTCTTTGACTGAAGATCTCACCAGCGCCGACAAGGCAAGTCCGGCAAAGGTTGGGCCGGCAGCCGCCACGCAGCGCGGCGCGATCGAGACGCGGCAGGTCACGATCGACGGCCAGCTGCTCCAGGTCGCGATCCGGCATGGTGACGGCAGCGCGCCGCCGCTGTCGCTGTTCAACGGGATCGGCGCCAATTGGGAGCTGGCGCGGCCGTTCCTGGAAGCGCTCACCAATACGACCGCCATCATCTTCGATGTGCCCGGCGTCGGCGGGTCGCCAAGGCCGGCGTGGCCCTATCGTCCGTCAACGCTGGCGCGGCTGGCCGCCGATCTTGTCGCGGAGCTCGGCCATGCCGAGGTCGATGTCGCCGGTGTGTCCTGGGGCGGTGGAATTGCGCAACAGTTCGCGCATCAGTTTCCAAAGCGCTGCCGGCGGTTGGTGCTTGCCGCGACGGCGCCGGGTTTCACCATGGTGCCGGCAAGCCCTGCGGTGCTGTGGAAGATGGCGACGCCGCGCCGCTACACCGACAAGGGCTACATGAAGACGGTCGCCGCCGACATCTATGGCGGGGCGTTTCGCGATGACCCGTCCCTGATCGGCCGGCATGCGGCGGCGATGCATGGCGTGCGCAGCATGGGTTACTTCTATCAGCTGCTCGCGATGACCGGCTGGACCAGCCTGCCATGGCTGTGGTCGTTGCCGGAGCCGACGCTGATCCTGATGGGCCGTGACGACCCGCTGGTGCCTCCGATCAACGGTCAGATCATGGCAAGCCTGATCCCGAACGCCGAGCTGCACATGATCGACGACGGGCACCTGTTCATGGTGACGCGGCCAAAGGAAACCGCCGGCCTGATCGAGGCATTCCTGGCTGACGAGAGCCGTCAGGCCGTGTCGTCATCGCTGCTCACGCGCACCACCAGTTACCTCAGGGATCTCGTTCCAACGTCCGGAGACGGGCGGCAAAAATCGTAACCACAGGGAGGACATCATGACGGATAACAGCTCATACATCGATATGCTGCGGAAGTTCGGTAGTGATCTCGGCTTGCCGAAGCTGAACGTGGACGAATTGCTGCAGGCCCAGAAGAAGAACCTCGAAGCGCTCGGCCAGAGCGCGAAGGTCGCGGCGCAAGGCGCGCAATCGGTGGCGCAGAAGCAGCGCGAGGTGCTGGAGGCCGGGCTGCGCGAGGCCTCGACGCTGGCGCGCGAATACAAGCCGCTTGGCAAGGTCCACGAGAACCTCGCGTTGCAGACCGAATTCGCGCGGAAGATGTTCGATATTGCGGTGAAGGGCGCCCAGGACAGCGCGTCGACCGCGCGGCAGTCGACCACCGACGCGGTCAAGATCATCCAGGACCGCATGAAGGAAAGTTTTGAGGAGTTCCGCAGCAGCGTCCGTCCGAACAAGCCGACCTGACGTCACGACACGACGAATCCCGGCAGGACGTCGCGTTCTGCCGGGAGCGCGAGATATCAAGGCGAAACATCGCCAGGCATCAGGGAGGACACCATGGCAAACGCGCAGGCAACACGGGCCGCCAAGCCGGACTACGCGCCGCCGCCGATCAACGGCGATTTCTACGGGATTGCCAACGTCCTGAACGAGACGGAACGCGCGCTGGTGCGGCGCGTGCGTGAGTTCACCGAAGGCGTGGTCGCGCCCGTGATCGAGGAGTTCTGGGCGCGCGACGAATTTCCGTTCGCGATCATCCCGAAGATGGCCGAGATCGGCATCGGCGGCGTCGGCTATCAGGGTTACGGCGCGGCCGGCGGCAGCTGGCTTCTGAACGGCTTTGTCGCGATGGAATTGGCGCGGGTCGATTCCTCGGTGGCAACCTTCTGGGGCGTCCACACCGGGCTCTCGGCAGGCTCGATCTATCTGTGCGGCGATGAGGCGCAGAAGCAGCGCTGGTTGCCGGCGATGATGCGCTTCGAGAAGATCGGCTCGTTTGGTCTCACGGAGCCGCTGGTCGGCTCCGCCACGTCAGGCGGGATGCTCACGACCTGCCGGCGCGAGGGTGACGTCTGGATCCTCAACGGCCAGAAGAAGTGGATCGGCAACGCCACCTTTGCCGACATCAACGTGATCTGGGCGCGCGAAGAGGGCTCCAACCAGGTCAAGGGCTTTGTCGTGGCTAAGGACAATCCCGGTTTCTCGGTCGAGAAGATCAAGACCAAGATGGCGCTGCGCGTGGTGCAGAACGGCCTGATCACCCTGAAGGACTGCCGCGTTCCCGAGGCGGACCGCCTGCAGAACGCCAACACCTTCAAGGATACCGCCAAGGTGCTGCGCATGACCCGGACCGGGGTGGCGTGGTTCGCCGTCGGCTGTGCGATGGGTGCCTATGAGCACGCGCTGCGTTACGCGACCGAGCGGCAGCAGTTCGGCAGACCGATCGGCGGCTTCCAGCTGGTGCAGGATCTCCTGGTCAGGATGCTCGGCAACGTCACCGCGACGCAGGCGATGATGTTGCGGCTCGGGCAGTTGCAGGATGAAGGCGTGATGCTGGACGAGCACGCCTCGCTCGCGAAAGCGTTCTGCACCGTCAAATGCCGCGAGACCGTCGGCTACGCGCGCGAGCTGCTCGGCGGCAACGGCATCCTGCTTGAGAACCATATCGGCCGCTTCGTGGCGGATGCCGAGGCGATCTATTCCTATGAGGGCACCCGCGAGATGAACACCCTGATCGTCGGCAAGTCGATCACGGGATTGAGCGCCTTCGTCTGACAAGACGAAACCGGACGCCCGGGTGGGAACATCATAACGAGCCAGGCGATCAACCGCACGACGGAGAAACGGCATGAACGGCGCGGAAAGTCTTTTGCGGACGCTCGTCGAATCGGGTGTCGAGGTCTGTTTCGGCAATCCCGGCACGTCGGAGATGCACTTCGTCGCAGCGCTCGACAGGGTCGCGGGCATGCGGGTCGTGCTTGGCCTGTTCGAAGGCGCGGTGACCGGCGCGGCCGACGGTTATGGTCGCATGGCAGAGAAGCCCGCCGCGACGCTGCTGCATCTCGGGCCGGGACTCGCGAACGGACTGGCCAATCTCCATAACGCGCGACGCGCGGCGACACCGATCGTCAATATCGTCGGTGACCACGCGACCTATCACGCGCAATATGACGCGCCGCTCGCTTCCGACGTCCATGGGTTCGCACGGCCGGTCTCCGCGTGGGTGCATTCGTCGGCAAGTGCCCAGACTGTTGCTGCGGACGGCGCTCGTGCCGTTGAGGCGGCGTTGCAATATCCCGGTCAGATCGCGACCTTGATCCTGCCCGCCGACACCGCCTGGCTGGAAGCTGATCGTCCGGCGCCGGCCTTGCCGAAGCCGATGCCGGCAGAGGTTTCGACCGAGGCGATCGACCAAGCCGCGGCCGCGCTCCGATCGGACAAGAAAACCATGATGCTGATCCGCGGGGCCGCGCTGAAGGAGCGCGGGCTCAACGCAGCCGGCCGGATCGCCGCGGCGACCGGCGCACGGATCGCCTGCGATACCTTCGCGCCGCGTTGCCAGCGCGGAGCCGGCCGCGTGCAGGTCGAACGCATTCCCTATTTCGCCGAGCAAATCGTCGAGTTCATGAGCGGGACGGAGCAGCTCATCCTGGTCGGCGCCAAGCCTCCCGTCAGCTTCTTCGCCTATCCGAACAAGCCGTCCTGGTGCACGCCCGAGCATTGCCGGATTCTCTATCTCGCCCACGCGCATGAGGATGGCGTCGTCGCCCTGGAGGCCCTCGCCGACGCAGTGAAGGCTGCAGGTCGGCCGCTGCACGTCGGCGCATTGAACAAGCCGGACATTCCGGCCGGTCCGCTTGATGCGCGGACGGCCGGACAGGTCATCGCCCATTATCTTCCTGATGGGGCCATCATTTCCGACGAAGGCGCAACGGCAGGCGGCGGCATGCATCGGTTTGCAGCCACGATCGCGCCGCACGATCATCTGACGCTGACCGGTGGTGCGATCGGGCAGGGCATCCCTCTCGCCACAGGCGCTGCGGTCGCCTGCCCGGACCGGAAAGTCGTCTGTCTCCACGGTGACGGTGGAGCGATGTATACGCTGCAGGCGTTGTGGACGCAGGCCCGGGAGCAGCTCGACGTCACCACGGTGATCTTTGCCAACCGCTCCTACGCGATTCTCAACATCGAGCTCGGGCGGGTCGGAGCCGGCGATCCCGGACCCAAGGCCTTTTCGATGCTCGATCTGCACAATCCCGAGCTTGATTGGGTCAAACTCGCGTCCGGCATGGGCGTAGAGGCGAGCCGCGCAACGTCGGTCGAGGAATTCGCGAACCAGTTCGCCAGCGCGATGAAAGATCCCGGTCCCCGTCTGATCGAGGTTCTTTTGTGATTTTAAGCGTCGGCTTGACCGAACTGCTTACCGCTTCACCGCGGGCGGCAGTTGGCTTGCTTCGACATCCCGTTGCGACAGGAAAGCAATGGCGACGATCGCGGCGGCAAAGCCGGCGGCGGCGCCGACCCCGAGCGCCCAGCGCGGGCCGAGATGATCGGCGACCCAGCCGACGATCGGTGCGCCGATCGGCGTGCCGCCGAGCGCCACGCCCAGCCGCAGCGCCATCACGCGTCCACGCATCGCGGGCTCGGTCGAAAGCTGCATCAGCGCGTTCGAGGTGTTGGTGACGGTCAGCGCGGCGACGCCGATCACGACCAGTGCCGCGGCAAACAGCCAATAGCTCGGCGCCAGCGCGGCCAGCGTGCAGCCCAGCCCAAAGATCGCTGATCCCAGCATCAGCGAGGCGAAGCGCGGCTGGTCGCGGCTTGCGGCCAGCAGCGCACCCGACATGGTTCCGAGCGCCATTATCGACGACAGCAGGCCAAAGCCGCGCGCATCGGTGTGGAACACGCCGACCGCCATGGTCGAGATGAAGATCGGGAAGTTCAGTCCGAAGGTGCCGATCAGGAACAGCATGATCAGCGTCGCCCGGAGATCGGGGCGCGACCACACATAGTGGAAGCCCTGCATGACGCTGCCCTTGGTGCGATGGGCGCGGGCGTTCGGGCGCAGCTCGGAGCTGCGCAGCAGGGTCAGCGACGTCAGCACCGCCAGGAACGATGCACCGTTGAACAGGAACGCCCAGCCGGTGCCGACCGAGGCGATGATGAGGCCGGCGACGGCGGGGCCGATCATGCGCGCGGCGTTGAACGAGGTCGAGTTCAGCGCGATCGCATTCGACAGGTTGGTGTCGCTGACCAGCTCGGCCACGAAGGTCTGGCGCACCGGGGCATCGAGTGCGGCGGCACAGCCGAACAGGAAGGCGAACACATAGACGTGCCAGAGCTGCACCAGTCCGGTGACGGTAAGAATCCCGAGCACCAGCGCGAGCGCGCCCATCGTCGCCTGCGTCGCCATCAGCAGCTTGCGCTGGTTGAAATGATCGGCGGCATAACCGGTCCACGGCATCAGCAGCAGCTGCGGTCCGAACTGCAGCGCCATCACGATGCCGACGGCGGATGCGCTATGCTGTGTGAGCTGGGTGAGGACGAGCCAGTCCTGGGCGGCGCGCTGCATCCAGGTGCCGATGTTGGACACCAGCGCGCCCGCCGCCCAGATCCGGTAGTTGAAGCTCGCCAGCGATCGAAAGACGCGTCTCATGTTCGCTGCGGTTCATTGCCGCCGTGAAACCGTCCGAACCGCCGCGCCAGAAACATTCCGATCAGGAGGCCGCCGAGACCGAGCGCCGCGACGTCGCTGGTGGTCCTCAAGCCGAAGTCGCCGACCCGGCAGACCAAGAGATATCCGACGGCGAGGTTGAAGAAGCCCCACACGATGTTGACTGATGATGACGACAGGCCCTCGCCCGGCGGTTTCGCGAACGGGCTCTGGAACGGTTCGCCCATCATACCGGCGACGACGTGGGGGATGGCGTTGGTGAGGAAGGCGCCGCCAAAGAAGTAGGCGACGAGGTCAAGCCAGTTCATGCGCGTTGGTCCTTTCAAGGAGGTCGATGATCGCCTGCGTCGAGCCGGCTTCGCCGAGCCGCGGGAACACGTGTTCGACGCTGTAGGCATGCGCGTTCGGCCGCACATCGGTCATGGCGTCGATCGCCAGCGTGACGTTGAAGCCCGCCTCATAGGCCTGCCGTGCGGTGGATTCGACGCCGGTGCCGGTCGCGACGCCGGCGATCACGACTTGGGTGACGCCGCGGGCTCGCAGCTGGTTCCCGAGATCGGTGCTCGCAAACGCGCCCCATGTCCGCTTGGTCACGACAATGTCGTCCGGCTGCCGCTCGAGCTCCGGGATCAGGTCGGTCCAGCCGTCGGGAAACTGTCCACCTTGGCGCGGCCGCTCGGTGCGTCCCGGCGCAGCGCCGTCAACATTGACCAGCACGACCGGCAGTCCGCGCTGCCGGAATGCGCTGATGAGCGCGCAGGTCCGCGCCACGACGTCTGCGAACGGATGCATGAAGGGCGAGCCGACCAGCCCGCGTTGCAGATCGACGACGATGAGGGCGGTGACCGGATCGAGCGTCGTCAGAGCCATCATCGTTTCCTTGTCCAGCGGATGTTTCGCGCGATCGGCGCGGCCGCATCAATCGTTGACCAGCCGCTTCAGCAGGCCGACGGCGGCGGCGAGCTCTTCCTGCTCCCGCGGCGTCAGCCGCGCGGCGATGGTGCGCGAGAGCCAGTCCTGCCGCGCCGCGCGGCCGGTGCGCAGCCGCTCGCGGCAGGTCTCGGTGAGCGACATGATGGTCTGCCTTCCGTCGTCCGGATCGGGAGCGCCGCGGACCAGGCCCGCGGCCTCGAGCGCTGCGATCGCCGAGCTCATCGACTGCGGACGCATCCCCTCCGATCGCGCCAGGCTGGACACGGTCGCGGGGCCGTTCTTTTCCAGACGAAGCAGGACCGCAACCTGGGACGGCGGCAGATCCTCGCGTTGGCCCTGCTCGCGAAGCCGGCGCTTCAGCGTGCCAATCAGCAAACGAAGGTCTTCAGCGAGCGCGGAGGTGCGCGCCGAGCCGGTACGGGCGGGTGAACTGCTCATACGAAGTCGATAGTAGATATGAAGATAAACTGTAAAGTTAATCTTAGCAGTTAAGCTTCATAATTCCGTGATCAGCCCATGCCGGTCGCAGTCTCGCCGTCCAGCGCAACGAGCGCTTGCCGCAGGGTTTCCACCAGTTCGAGCGCGACGGGCGAGGGGCGCCGCTGCGGTGGAAACACCGCGGCGAATTCGAAATCGATCCGCGGCAGGAAGTGGCGCGCCACGACGCCGCGGCTCTCGAACTCCCGCGCCGTGAACGGATCGCAGAGCGCGACGCCAAGACCGGACGAGACCAGCCCGCACATGATCTCCGACAGCATCGTTTCGACGCGCAGGATGCGGCGGACATCGTTGCGGCTGAAGGCCTGGTCGATGAGGTGGCGGCCGGTCGAGCCGGCCGACAGCGAGATGAACGTCTCGTCCTCGAAATCGCCCGGCTCGAGCGTGGCCTTGCTGGCGAGCCGGTGGCCGGCGGGAAGAATGGCGACGCGCGGCAGTGCGGGCATCCGCACGCATGGCAGGCCGGAATGCGCGATCGGGGCCTCGGCAAAGCCGATGTCGCATTGATTGTTCAGCACCCAGTCGATCACGATCGGCGAGATCACGCCGAAGAAGGCGAGGTTGAAATTGGGCCGCTCTTTCAGGAAATGTCCGGTGAGCCGCGGCAGGAAGCCGTTGGACAGCGCAGGCAGCGCGGCAATGCGCAGCGTGCCGGTGCGACGGCTGCGGATTTCTTCGGCAGCCGCGGTGATGCGCTCGAGGCCGACGAAGGAGCGTTCGACCTCCATATAAAGTGCCGTGGCCGCCGTGCTCGGCACCAGCCCGCTGCCACGCCGCTCGAACAACTCCATCTTCAGCAGCGCCTGGAAATCGCGGAGCAATCGGCTCACCGCCGGCTGGGTCACGGCCATCAGCTTGGCCGCCTCGGTCACGCTGCCGGTCAGCATCATGGCCCTGAAGGCCTCGACCTGCCGTGGATTGATCCGCGCCAACTTGTTCGTCCTTCATAATATTTCGGCATATGGAGCCTGCCATTATTCATTGGACGGCGAAAGCGAGGGCTGCGATCTTTTTCATCAAGTCTGGATACCGCATGTTTTTTCAGCAGATTGGAATGGCTGAAAGGACGTAGACGGTTTCTGGATACCGTTTTATTGCTCGATCGAGCTTTGAACGGGCGCAGGGCCAACCACACGCGCCGGCCTCCCGGTCATCGACTGCCGGGACGCCGCTGCGCAGCGAAATGGGAGCTTGGACGATGAAGACTCTTCGCCTTCTGTGCGCAGCCAGCCTCGCGGCGCTGGTCTCGGTGTCGTCGCAGGCCTCGGCCCAGCCGACGACGCTCTATGTCGCGGGATACGGCGGCTCGTACGAGAAGACGATGCGCGACGAGGTGATCCCCGCGTTCGAGCAGGCCAACGGCGTCAAGGTTCAATATGTCGCCGGCAACTCGACCGACACGCTCGCCAAGTTGCAGGCGCAGAAGGGGAACCAGCAGATCGATGTGGCGATCGTCGACGACGGTCCGATGTACCAGGCGATCCAGCTTGGCTTCTGCGGCAAGCTCGATGGTCTTTCCAACGTCGATCTCTATGACACGGCGCGCTTCAAGGACGATCGCGCGGTTGCGATCGGCATCGTCGCGACCGGCCTGATGTACAACACCAAGGTGTTTGCCGAGAAGGGCTGGGCGCCGCCGACGTCCTGGAACGATCTGAAGGATCCAAAATACCGGCAGCAGCTCGTCATTCCGCCGATCAACAACACCTACGGCCTGGAAGCGCTGCTGATGCTGGCGCGGATGAACGGTGGCAGCGAAGCCAATGTCGATGCCGGCTTCAAGATCTTCAAGAACGACATCAATCCGAACGTGCTCGCCTATGAGCCGTCGCCGGGCAAGATGACCGAGCTGTTCCAGTCCGGCCAGGCGGTGCTCGCGGTATGGGGCACCGGCCGGGTGCAGAGTTTTGCCAGCACCGGTTTCCCCGTCGACTTCGTCTACCCGAAGGAAGGTGCCGCTACGCTGCTCACGACCGCGTGCCCGATCGCCAAGCCGAACGCGTCGCCGCTCGCCGGCGCCTTCATCAAGATGCTGCTTGATCCGAAGATCCAGCTCGTGCTGCTGAAGGAATATGGCTACGGGCCGGTGCTGAAATCGCTGGTGATCCCGGAGGGGCTCGGCAAGATGGCGCCGATCGGCGAGCGCGCGGCGAAGCTCTACAATCCCGACTGGACGGCGATCAACGAGAAGCGCGAGGACTGGACCAAGCGCTGGAATCGCGAAGTCGAGCGCTGAGCTCTCGCGAGGGCCGCCTCCCACCCGCGCCATCAATCCCGGCTCCTTCAATATCCGGAAAGCACATCGATGTCCTTTCTCGAACTCGAGCACGTCGCAAAACAGTTCGATTCGAAGACCGTCGTCGACGATTTCAGCCTCGCGGTCCGCAAGGGCGAGTTCATCTCGTTTCTCGGTCCGTCCGGATGCGGAAAGACCACGACGCTGCAGATGATCGCGGGCTTCCTCGAGCCGTCGCGGGGCGCGATCCGCCTCGAGGGGCGTGATCTCACCGCGGTGCATCCGGCAAGGCGCGGCCTCGGCGTGGTGTTCCAGAGCTATGCGCTGTTTCCGCACATGACCGTGGCGGAGAACGTCGCCTTCGGGCTCGAGATGCGGCGGGTGCCGCGGAGCCAGCGCGCCGAGCGCGTCACTGCGGCGCTCGCGATGGTCGGGCTTGCGGGCTTTGAGGAGCGTTATCCGCGGCGGATGTCGGGCGGCCAGCAGCAGCGCGTGGCGTTGGCCCGGGCGCTTGTCATCCAGCCGAGCGTGCTGCTGCTCGACGAACCGCTGTCGAACCTCGACGCCAAGCTGCGCGAGGAGATGCAGATCGAGCTGCGCCAGATCCAGCGGACGCTGGGCACCACCACGATCCTTGTCACGCACGATCAGAACGAAGCGATGTCGCTGTCGGATCGCATCGTGGTCATGAGCCAGGGCCGCATCGAGCAGATCGGCACGCCGCAGGAGACCTATGAGCGGCCGGCGTCGGCCTTCGTCTCGCAGTTTCTCGGCAAGACCAATGATTTCGCCGCGACCATTGATCGGACGGCGACGCCGGCGCGGCTGGTTGCCGGCTCCTGGCACGCGCCGGCACCGGCGGCTGTAGCCGGCCCGGTGACGATCAGCCTTCGCCCCGAGCGCATCAGCTTTGCCGACGCCGGGCTCGCCGCCAAAATCGTCACCCGGATTTTCCAGGGCAATCACTGGCTGTTCCAGTGCGAGACCGAATGCGGGCCCGCGCTCGTGGTCCGTCAGAACGACGGCAAGCCGCAGCCGGCCGAGGGCGAGGCGGTTTGCCTGGCGTGGCGGCCGGAGGACATGAGCGTGCGTCCGATTGGAGGCGTCGCATGAGCGCCGTCGACACCGCGCCGCGAGCCGTCGCGGCATCGTCCGATCAGGGCGCCGCGACCGCGCCGTGGCTATTGTCCGCGCCCGCGCTGATGCTGTTCGGCGGCGTGCTGGTGATCCCGCTCGCCATGACCGTGATGCTCTCGTTTCACGATTGGGGCCAATACAAGGGTATCGAGCCGGTCTTCATCCTGAAGAACTGGCGCGAGATCGCGAGCGATCCCTATTACGCGGAGATGTTCTGGCGGACATTCCGGATCGCGCTGCTGGCGACCTTGATCACCGCCGTGCTCGGCGCGCCCGAGGCCTACATCCTCAACCGCATGAGCGGACGCTGGAAGGGCTTCTTCATGCTGCTGATCCTCGGCCCCCTGCTGATCTCGGTGGTGGCGCGCACGCTCGGCTGGGCGCTGCTGTTCGGCGGCAACAACGGCCTCGTCAACAAGCTCCTGATCTCGCTCGGGCTGATCAATGCGCCGTTGCCCTTCATGTTCACCGAAACCGGCATCGTCGTAGCACTTGCCCATGTCATGATGCCGTTCATGGTGCTCTCGGTCTGGGTGGCGCTGCAGCGCGTCGACCCGCAGATCGAGAATGCCGCGATGTCGCTCGGCGCCGGCGCCTTCACCATCGTCCGCCGCATCATCCTGCCGCAGATCATCCCCGGCGTGCTGTCGGGCGCGATCATCGTGTTCTCGCTGTCGGCCAGCGCCTTCGCCACGCCCGCGATCATCGGCGGCCGCAGGCTCAAGGTCGCGGCGACGCTGGCCTATGACGAATTCCTCAACACGCTGAACTGGCCGCTTGGTGCTGCGGTCGCGGTACTGCTGCTGGTGGCGCTGGCGCTGATCGTCGTCGGCAGCAACGCTCTCATCGAGCGGCGCTATGCCGAGGTGTTCCGATGAGAACCATTGGCCCGCTGGCGCTTGCCTTTCACGTCATCTTCGTTGTGATCATGCTGGCGCCGATCGTCGTGGTCTGCCTGGTCGCCTTCACGCCCGAGGGCTTCCTGTCGCTGCCGACCAACGGCTTCTCGCTGCGCTGGTTCAGGGCGATCGCGAACTATCCGGAATTCGTTCACGCCTTCTGGGTCAGCCTCGGGCTCGGCATGCTGTCCTCCTTCGTCGCGCTGTTGTTCGCGGTGCCGGTGGCGCTCGCGATTGCGCGCTACCGGTTTCGCGGCCGCGACGCGCTGGTCGCGCTGTTCCTGTCGCCGCTGATGATCCCGCATGTGGTGCTCGGCATCGCCTTCCTGCGCTTCTTCACCTCGATCGGCATGGGCGGAAGTTTTACGGCGCTGCTTGTCGCCCACGTGATCGTGGTGTTTCCGTTCGCGCTGCGCCTGACATTGGCGGCGGCAACCGGCATGGACCGCTCGATCGAGATGGCGGCGGTCTCGCTCGGCGCCGGCGGCTGGACGCTGTTTCGCCGCGTCACCCTGCCGCTGATCCTGCCCGGCGTGATCAGCGGCTGGGCGCTCGCCTTCATCCAGTCCTTCGACGATCTGACCATGACCGTGTTCCTCGCGGCGCCCGGCACCGAGACGCTGCCGGTCCGCATGTTCCTCTACATCCAGGACAACATCGATCCGCTGGTGACGTCGGTATCCGCGAGCGTGATCGCGATCACCATGACGGCGCTGATCCTGCTTGACCGCTTCTACGGGCTCGACCGCGTGCTCGCCGGCAAGAGCGATCCGGGGCGATAGGAGAACCCATGCACAAGGACTATGACGTCGCTGTCGTCGGCGGCGGCCTGCTCGGCTCCGCAATTGCCTGGGGGTTGGGCCGGCTCGGCAAGACGGTGGCCGTGCTCGACGAAGGTGATATCGCCAAGCGCGCCTCGCGCGCCAATTTTGCGCTGGTCTGGGTGCAGAGCAAGGGGCTCGGCATGCCGGCCTATACCGGCTGGACGGTGCGGGCATCGGAAGCGTGGGGCAGGCTTGCGGCCGAATTGAAGGACCAGACCGGCCTCGACGTCGCCCTGCAGCAGAATGGCGGATTTCATCTGACGCTCGGCGAGGACGAGTTCGCGCAGCGCGGCCAGCTCGTCACGCGCATGCACAACCAGGTCGGCGCGGCCGACTACAGGATGGAGATGCTGTCGGCGTCCGCCGTTAAGAAGATGCTGCCGCTGATCGGCCCGGAAGTCTCGGGCGGCAGCTTCTGTCCGCTCGACGGTCACGTGAATTCGCTGCGTACGTTCCGCGCCTTTCATACCGGCATGAAACTGTTCGGCGTCGACTATCTGCCGGAGCGGCCGGTGACCGCGATCGTCAGCGAGGGCGGCGAATTCAGGCTCGCGACGCCGCAGGGCGAAATCCGCGCGGCAAAAGTCGTGCTCGCGGCCGGCAACGCCAATCAGAATCTGGCGCCGATGGTTGGCCTCGATGCGCCGATGGAGCCGACGCGCGGACAGATCGTCGTGACCGAGCGCACCGTGCCGTTCCTGCCGCACCCGCTGACCACCGTGCGCCAGACCGACGAGGGCACGGTGATGATCGGCGACAGCCGGGAGGAGCAGCTCGATGATCGCGCGGTCAATCATGCGGTGAGTGCGGTGATGGCGGATCGCGCGCAGCGCATGTTTCCGCATCTCGCGCGCCTCAATGTCATACGCACATGGGCCGGCATCCGCGTGATGACGCAGGACGGCTTTCCGATCTACGACCAGTCGGAGAGCGCGCCCGGCGCCTTCGTCGCCTGCTGCCATTCCGGCGTGACGCTGGCATCCAACCATGCCTTCGACGTCGCGCGGATGGTCGCCGACGGCGCGCTCGCGCCGGAATTGGTGGGGGCGTTCTCGGCCCGCCGCTTCGGCGCGCCGCGCGCAGGCCAGCATTGAAGAGGCATCCAATGTTCAAACGATCCGATCAAGACAAGCGGCCGAGTGTGCAGATCTTTGTCGATGGCGCCGCCATCGAGGCGCGCGCCGGGGACACGGTTTCCGCGGCGCTGCTGGCCTCTGGCCGCGACGTGCGCCGCGCCACCGCAGTCAGCGGTGCGCCGCGATTGCCCTATTGCATGATGGGCGTGTGTTTCGACTGCCTCGTCACCATCGATGGCGTCGGCAACCGCCAGGGCTGCCTGGTGCCGGTCACTGAGGGCATGCAGATCGAAATCCAGAAGGGCAAGAGGGAGATCGGCCGATGACCACGACGCCGCGTCTAGACAATTATGACGTCGTGGTGATTGGAGCGGGCCCCGCGGGGCTTGCCGCGGCCGCGACGGCGGCCGGGGCCGGCCTGTCGACACTGCTGCTCGACGAGAATCCGGGCCCCGGAGGCCAGGTCTGGCGTAGCATCGCGTCGACGCCGGTGAAGGCGCGCGAGCAACTGGGCGCCGACTATTGGGCAGGTGCCGATCTCGTCGCGGAGCTGCAGTCGAGCGGTGCCGAGATTATTCACCGCGCGACGGTCTGGAGCCTCGATCGTCAGCTCGAGATCGGCGTCTCGGTCGGCGGCACGTCGTGCTTCATCAAGGCGCGGCGGGTGATTCTCGCGACCGGCGCGCTGGAGCGGCCATTTCCAATTCCCGGCTGGACGCTGCCGGGCGTGATGACCGCGGGCGCCGCCCAGACGATGTTGAAATCGTCGGGCCTGGTGCCTGATGGCCCGACCGTGATCGCGGGCCAGGGGCCGCTGCTGTGGCTGCTGGCGGCCCAGATCCTGCGCCTCGGCGGCCGGATCGATCGCATTCTCGATACGACGGAGCGCAGGAACTACTTTGCGGCTCTGCCTCACGCCTTGGGATTCCTGATGTCGCCCTATTTCGCCAAGGGGCTTGCGATGATGCGCGAGGTGAAGGCGAAGGTCCCCGTCGTCACCGGCGTCAGCGAACTCGCCGCTTCCGGTGAGGGCCAGCTTGCCAGCGTGAGCTACGTTGCCGGCGGGCGGCGCGAGACCATTCCGGCGGAGCTGCTGCTGCTGCATCAGGGCGTCGTGCCGAACGTCAATCTGGCGATGGCGGCCGGGATCGAACATCGCTGGGATGACCGGCAGCTGTGCTGGTCGCCGGTGCTCGATGCCGACGCCAACACGTCGGTCGAAGGTATCGCCATTGCGGGCGACGGCGCCGGCATCGGCGGCGCCACCGTTGCGGTGGCGCGTGGCCGCATCGCCGCGCGCGCCGCGGTCGAAGCGCTGGCGCCTGCCGCCACGGCGAAACTCGCTGCCGACAATTTGCTCAAGACGGCGCTGGCGCAGGCCGAACGCGGCCGCGCCTTTCTCGACGTGCTGTTCCGTCCGGCGCCGCAGTTTCGGATACCGTCGGCGGACACCATCGTCTGCCGCTGCGAGGAGGTGACGGCCAAGGACATTCTCGATGCCGTCGCCATCGGTGCGACCGGTCCGAACCAGCTCAAGGCCTATCGGCGCACCGGCATGGGCCCGTGCCAGGGGCGTCTTTGCGGTCTTACTGTCACCGAGCTGATGGCACAGGCGCGCGGCAAGAGCCCGCAGGAGATCGGTTACTACCGGCTGCGTGCGCCGGTGAAACCGATCACCTTGGCGGAGCTCGCCGCCATGCCGCGGACCGAGGCCGACGTCAAAGCCGTGGTGCGCGGATGACGAAGCTTGCGGATGCCATCATCGTGGGTGGCGGCATCCACGGATGCTCGACCGCGCTTCACATGTGCCTCGCCGGCATGAAGCCGGTCCTGATCGAGAAGGACTATGCCGGACGACACGCCTCCGGCGTCAACGCCGGCGGGGTCCGGCAGCTTGCACGGCACGTCGCCGAAATCCCGCTCTCGATTCGTTCGATGGACATTTGGGAGCGGATCGCGCAGCTGGTCGACGACGATTGCAGCTTCGAAAGCCATGGCCAGGTGCTGGTCGCCGAAAACGCCGCGGAGCTGGAAACCTGCCGCGCGCGGGTCGCTGAGCTGAACGCGCTCGGCTTCACCCATGAGGAGCTGATCGACGCAACGGAGCTGCGGCGGCTGGTGCCCGCCGTGGCCGACAGCTGTCCCGGCGGCGTGGTCTCGCGGCGCGATGGCGCGGCCAATCCGGCGCAAACGACGACGGCGTTTCGACGCAAGGCCGCGATGCTCGGAGCGACCGTGCGCGAGGGCATCGCCGCCAGCAATATCCGCCAGCATGACGGGCTCTGGCATGTCGATGTCGGCGCCGACAGCTACGCTGCGCCGGTGCTCGTCAACGCAGCCGGCGCGTGGGCCGGGCGGATCGCCGCCAGTCTCGGCGAGCCGGTTCCGGTCGAGACGGTGGCGCCGATGCTGATGATCACCTCGCGCGTGCCGCATTTCATCGATCCCGTCGTGATCCTGCGCGGCCGCAAGCTGTCGTTCAAGCAGTTCGCCAATGGCACGGTGCTGATCGGCGGCGGCCATCTGGCGACGCCGGATCAGGACCGCAACGAGACGGTGCTCGACTGGCACGGCCTCGCGGTGAGTGCGCGCACCGTGTTCGAGCTGTTTCCGGTGATGCGCGCCGCGACCATCATGCGCGCCTGGGCCGGCATCGAGGCGCGCACCAGGGACGAGCTGCCTGTGTTGGGACCAAGTGCCCGCCACAAGGGGCTCTATCACCAGTTCGGTTTTTCGCTGCATGGCTTTCAGCTCGGACCCGCCGCCGGCGCCGTGATGGCCGAGTTGATCGCCAATGGCGGCACCCAGACCCGGATCGGCGATCTCGGCATCGAGCGCTTCCAGACTTCCCAACCCTGAAGACGAGACATCATGACCATCACCCGCAGCATCCGCACGCCGATCATGCATCGCGCCGTCGAAGCCAACGGCTTCGTATTTGTCGGCGGCACCATCGCCGACGACACCAGCGTCGCGATGGGCGAGCAGACCCGCAACATCCTCGGTAAGATTTCGGGCTATCTGAAGCAGGCCGGAACGGACCCCTCGCGCATTGTCAGCGCCTCGATCTTCGTGACCGACCTGTCGAAGAAAAAGGAGATGGACGCGGTCTGGACCGAGTTCTTCGGCGACAATCTGCCGGCGCGGGCAACGGTCGGTGTGGCCGATCTCGGCGGCGGCGCGTTGATCGAGGTGGTGGTGACCGCGCTCAAGGGCTAAAGCATGATCCGGAAGAGTGCGTAGCGGTTTTCCGAACGGATCATGCTCAAACAAGAAGCATGATCCGGACGCGACGGGCCGCGTTAGCGCAAAGTGCATGGCGGTTTCCCTCGCGACAAACGCGGAACGCGTTTGCGCGGAGATCATGCGCAGACAGGAGCCCAGGGCGCGATGAGAGGTCAATCTGAACTCATCGCGCCCTGGACCACGCCGTCCGCCGTCGGAGCTGCATAAATTTCCCGCGCGCGCTTGGTCACGGCCGCATAACGCGCCGTTGCGCTGAGGCTCATCAGGCCGGCGCGCACCAGTCCGAGAATGGCACGCCGCGAGTGGAACGGCCCGGTCTTGCGCGCGGCATATCCGCGCGGATAGAGCTGCAGGCGGCCGGCGAGGGCTTCCTGCAGCGCCACCTTCTGGGTCGCACTGAGGCGCCGACGCCGTGCGGGCTTCTCTGCTTCCGCCAACATGCGCAGCTCGATGCGCGACGGTTTCCGTGGCGCGCCCCTCATTGTCAGTTCAAGCTCCGGTCGATCGGCGCGGCCCTGCAAGGGCGCGGCCCGGCTGGCGTCGTCATCGGCGACGACATGTGGCACATCATGGATTGCGCCGTTGCTCATTCTAGGGAGACAACCGCATTTCGAGCGGCAGCGGCATCTGACGAAAGTCAGGATCGGTCGTGACGAAAGTCATATTCGTTTGCGGCCGCTGCCGGCTTACGCCAGAGTGGGCGGTCGCTGAGCTGATGGGCAACGCATGATCGATCTGAGCGCGGATTTGCTTGCGGCCGCAGAAGCCGATGTCATCGGTCTCGCCGTCATCGCTGCCGACCGACGCATGCAGCGGAAGATCGGGCGGCTGGTCGAATGGCTTCCCGCCATCGGCGTCGATTGCTGCGAGTGCATGCTGCTGGTCGGCATGGAAGCCGAGTTGGCGGCGCTGGCCGCGGGCCAGCGGGACATGATCGCGCTGGCCGGTGTGCGCGGCGCCTCTCCGGGGATCACGCAGCCGATAACGGCGGTGGTGCGATGGAACGGCGCGCAGTCACACTACTTCGTCATCGCCATGCCGGATTTCGCGGGCCGTCAGGTCGAAACGCTGCTCGGCAGCGAGCGCCGGGCGCGCCGGCTGATGGAGCAGCAGCTCGAGGCGGCGAGCGCCGAGGTGCGGTTTGCCTCGCTGGCGCGGACGCGGCTTCGGTTGGCGCGCGATCTGCACGATACGCTGGTGCATTCGATCGTGGCGCTGCTGACCCAGATCCGGCTGATCAGGCACTATCTGTCGGCCGACCCCGCACGCGTGGCGGACAGTCTTGCGACCGCGGAAGACGCGGCGGCGAGCGGCCTTTCGCGCGCCCGCGAAGCCATCGATCGCCTGCGCACGCCGGACGATCTGAAGCTTGATCCCGATGTCGAGGGACTGCTGAGCGATTTCGCCGCCCGCAGCGGCGTCAGGGTCTCGATCCAGATCGACGAGCAGGCACGGCCCGGCTTGCGCGACTGCGGTCTGACCGTTCAACGCATCCTCTCTGAGGCGCTGCGCAATGTTCAGGCACATGCGCAGGCGCGCCGCGTCTCTTTTCACGCCTTCGCCGAGCCGGCCGCGGTCGGCCGCAAGCTCGTCGTCGAGATCCGCGATGACGGCCGCGGCTTCGATCCCGCGGAGCCTACTCCAGGACATTTCGGATTGATTGGCATGGCCGAATTTGCTGAACTTGTCGGCGGAAGCTGCGCGGTGCAGAGCGCGCCTGGCCAGGGAACGCTGGTCCGGATATTGCTCCCCGTGGCGGCGCCGCCGACAGCGTCTGCCGGCGTGCTGGCCGATTGATGTCACGGCCCGCGCATTGAGAGCGTTTTTCGAGCAAAGTGGCTACCGGTTCGCGTAAAGTAAACGCGACCAACGAGAGGATAAGAGCATGATCCGATTCGATCGGATCACGCTTTGGAGCGAGAAGACCTTCGAGAGGATGACGGAAGCCCGTGAGCAGGATTGAGAAGGTACGGGTGCTGATCGCCGAGGATCAGACGCTGATCAGGGAAGGTATCGCGACACTGCTCGCCCAGCAGAACGACGATTTCGAGATCCTGCCTGGTGCGGCCGATGGCGAGCAGGCCATCGAATTCGCGCGGCGCTATCGGCCGGACGTCATCCTGATGGATTTGCAGATGCCGCGGGTCGACGGCATCGCGGCGACCCAGCGGATTCTCCGCGAACTGCCGCAGACCCATATCGTGGTGCTGACGACGTTCGAGACCAACGATCTGATCTTCGAGGCAGTCAGCGCAGGCGCCAAGGCGTATCTGTTGAAGGACGCCAGGATCGAGGAGATCGCGGGCACGATCCGCGCCGTGATCAACGGCCAGTCCGGGCTTTCGCCGAGCGTTGCCGCGCGCATCCTCGACGAGTTCAAGCGGCTGCGCGGCCCGCGCGTCTCGGCGAAGCTGCCGGTTCGTGACGGGCTGACGGCGCGGGAGAATGAAATTCTCACGCTGATCGTCGAGGGCAAGAGCAACACCGAGATCGGTGAACGGCTGCATTTGGCCGAAGGAACCGTGAAGAACTATGTCAGCACGATCCTGGAGAAATGCCAGGTCAAGAACCGTACGGAACTGGCAATAAAGGCAATAACTTACTAGAAATAATTGCCTCAAGCCGCACAACCACGCGGTTGATCCGGCTGAGATTACTCGCCTTTCTCTGGGCCGCGCCCGTAAAATTGGCTATAGGATTGTTCCGGATTTGCTTTTTGACACCGCACGTCCGGATTGCGCGGCCATGAGTAGTAAGCAGGGAATGACCATGAAGGGTATCGAGCGCCAGACCACCGACGGACTGGCAAACCCTCCGGCGGCCGGCAACGGCGCCGATGCGGCGGCGCATGGCATGGCGGCGATCGATCAGGTCCGCGATCTGCTGTTCGGCGGCGCGCAACGCTCGCTCGAGACCAACCTCTCGGGTCTGCGCGAGGAGATGCAGGCGCAGCTCAAGCAGATGCAGGCGGACTTCACCAACGAGCTCACCGCCCTGCAGGCGAGGCTCTCCGACCTCGAGCGGGATACCGAGCAGAAGCGCCTCGACTCGCTGAAGGATGTCGGCGCGGCCATCACCCAGCTCGGCGCGGCGATCAGCGGATTGGGATCGGGCCGCTCGGGCACATAGCATGGCAGCTGCTGCCGGCCAGAACCGCGAGATCGAGCAGCTCAAGACATTGCTGTTTCAGCCCGAGGCGACGCGTCTGACGTCGCTGGAGGCCGATCTCGACTCGCTGCAGCGATATGTCGGCAACGCCGACCGCCTGGAGACGGCAACCGCCGGCATCCTGGTGGAGGCGCTGGAGCGCGCCGAGGTCAACCGGCCGCGTGAGCTTGCCAGCGCGATTGCGCCGGTCGTGGTCTCCGCGATCCGGAGTGAGATCAAGAATTCGCGCGAGCAGATGATCGAGGCGCTCTATCCGATCGTCGGCCGGCTGGTCAGTGCCGCGGTGGCGAATTCGTTCCGGGAACTGGTTGCCTCGCTCGAGCAGCGCATCAATGCATTGACCTCGGCCCAGCTGTGGGTGGGGCGCGTCAAGTCGCTGGTGACGGGGCGCCCGATCAGCGAATTCGTGCTCGCGGACAACCCGCCGCGCGTCAACCGCCTGCTGATCATCGAGCGCGGCAATGGCCGCCTGATCGCGGACTGGAAGCGCGACGCGACTGCCGACGAACGGGCCGACCTGCTCAGTGCGATGGTCGCGGCGATCCTGGAATTCTCGGTGCAGGCGCTCGCCGGCGAAGGCAATCTGCAAACGCTCGATTTCGGCGGGCGGCAGCTCGCGCTGCGCGCCTCGCCCCGCTTCATCCTGGCGGCGGAGTGCCTAGGGCCGCTGCGTCCCGCCGACAATGCCAGGATCAATTCGCTGTTCTTCGATGCGATCGAGCGCATCGACCGTGGCGCGGATTGCGATGGGCCGATGCTCGCGTCGCTTGCCGGCTCGATCGAGACCGATGACACCCCGCGCAGGATCGCGAGCCGGCGCGGCAAGGTTATCCTGCTCGCCGTGCTCGCGGCTATCGCCGCGCTGCTGCTCTGGCTTGCGGTGACGTCGGTGACGCGCAGCCTGCTGGAGCGGCGGACCCATACGGCGCTGGAGCAGCTCGCCACCAAGCAGCCGTTGCTGGCCTCGTTTCCGCTTCGGCTCGACTTCGATCACGGCAGCCGTAGCGTGGCGGTCTCGGGTATTGAGCCGAGTCAGCTGGAGACCGCACCACTGCTCGACGTGCTCGCCGCTGCGGCGGCGCCGTACAAGATCGTCAACCGCATCGGCCTGGTGTCCGCACCGGAGCAGGTCGCGGCATCGCAGGCCGGCATCGCGGGCCTGCAGCAGGGTATGGTGCGCCTGCAGGCGAGCCTCGACCAGATGCGCGAGGCGATGAGCGCGCAAGCCCAGTCGGGCGACCAGAAACATGCGGCGCTCAGCGCGCAATATGACAAGCTCGGCGAGCAGTCTACGAAGCTGGGCGAGCAGGTTGCGAAGCTGCAGTCCGTCGCCGACGGACCGACGGCGCGGCTCGACCGGTTCATCGCCGCCTCCGCGATCTTCTTCGTCTACAATTCCGATGAATTCCTCGACGCCGATCAGGCCGAGCAGCAGCTGCGCGAACTGGCCGGCGTGCTGGCCAACAACGATCTCAGGGTGCGCATCGTCGGCTATGCCGACCAGAGCGGCACGGAAGGCACCAACCGGACGCTGGGGCGCAAGCGGGCCGAGCAGGTGCAGCGCAGGCTGGCCGCGCTTGGCGTCGATCCGTCGCGGCTGATCCTGGTGTCGCGCGCCGCGACGATGCCGATCACTGACCGGCCCGACGCCACCGTCGGCGGCAACCGCCGGGTGTCGTTCGAGACGGTCTATCGAGGCGAAGTGTCGCGCTGATGCTCACCGCAAAAGTCATGTTGCTCGGCGATATGGGGGTCGGCAAGACCTCGATCCTCTACCGGCTGATCTACGACCGGTTCGAGGGCCAGTACAAATCGACGTTGGGCGTCGAGATCCTGAGCCATGACGTGGTGCCGGTGGACGACAGCGATCCGATGCGCCTCGTGCTGTGGGACACCGACGGCGATTTCGGCACGCAGATCTTCGACACCGTCTATGTCACCGGCGCATCCGCTGCCATCATCGTCTCCGACGTCACGCGGCCGCAGACGGTGACCCGCATGGTCGAGCTGGTCCGCGGCTTCGAGGAGCGATTTCCCGGCCGGCCGTACCGGGCGCTGTTGAACAAGATCGACCTGCCGGAGGCTGCGGGAAGCGCCGGCGCGATCGGCGAGCTCGCGAAGTCGAGCGTCAAATCGGTCAGCGCGAAAACCGGCACAGGCATTGCGGAATGCTTTGTCGAACTCGCGCAGACCATCCGTCGCCGCCAGCTTTAGCTCAGGAAACTTAGGCGCAGGTTTGTGTCAGCCGCCCCGACTTCTCGGGGCTGGCGAATCGGGCCGGGGCGGCTGACTTCATCGCACGTGGGGCGTACGATGAAAGGCTCTCACGCGGCCGCTTGGCGAGCGGCACACTTTCCCCGCCAACTGCACCACGCGGTCCCGCACTCCGATAGTGACGATGGTCATCTTCCGCTCGGCCAATGGCCTGCCTATCGTCCGCTCCGTCACTGGAACCCGCCATGAGGCAAACGCTGTCTCGGGCGCACGGAGTGAGAGATCATGAGCATTTTTGGAAGCATCATGGGTGCAATCTTCGGCCATGGCGCCCAGGCTAAGACGGCTGGGACCGCCGCTGAGACCACAACGACGGCTGCGCCGGGTGCCTCGCCGGCAGCACCGTCAACGTCGGCTGCATCGGCAGCGCCCGCGGCGCAAACCGTCGACGTCGCGGCGATCGTCGACAAGGCCGCCGCGGCCACCGGCGAGAAGCTCGACTGGCGCAGCTCGATCGTCGATCTGATGAAGGCGCTCGGCCTCGACAGCAGCCTTGCAGCGCGCAAGGAGCTCGCGAAGGAGCTGCACTACACCGGCGATACCAACAACACCGCCACGATGAACGTCTGGCTGCATCAGCAGGTGATGGCCAAGCTCGCCGCCAACGGCGGCAAGCTGCCGGCCGACATCAAGACCTGACGATTTGCCTTGAGCCGTGCGAGGCGCGCGTCTCGCACGGCTTCGAACGATCTGTATTGCGTGAGGAGCAGTTGTGATGGCCTCATCTCATCTTGCCATCCTGAACAGGCGGCGGTCCGCCATGTTGCGGTCCGCCGGATCGATCGGCGCGGCACTTGGATCTATCGCGTTGACGCTCGGTATCGCCATTGCCATCGCACATGCCGATAGCGCCAGCGACGAGCCGCGGCCGGCGAATGCGAATGTGCAGCGCGCCGCGCAGAACCTGCCGCCGGCGCGGGTCATCCTGCCGGCGCCGTGGGAGCAGGCGGCTCCCGTGCAGCCGGTCGCAGCGCCAGCGAAGCCGGCAGACCGCAAATAATCTTCACGCGCTGCTGCGGCTGGCGATCCACGCCTTGCGTAGCGAGCGCTGCGAATGGCCCGCACACCGCCCAGTTCTGGAGCCTCGCCATGCCAGAACAGGTCAAGCTGCCCCGAAAATTGTCGCAGGAGCCCGGTGGTCCGTCGACACTGCGGCCGAGCCACCGGCGGGTCATCGAGGAGCTCGACCGCTGGGCCAACAGCCCCGGCCTGCAGCCGCCGAGCGATGGAGAGAAGCAGGACGACGATACGCGCTGAGGCGAGAACGGCACGGCCACGGACCCGCCTCACCGAGCCCGCCAAACTCCGCACTGCGATCAGGGCCGCCGGGCCGTCGCGATCAGTGCGGTCGAGGGAATCGCGAAGATGTCACCGACCCGTCCGCGCTCGATCTCGCTCCGGAAAGCGCGTGCGACCGCGGCGCTCTGGTCCGCGTCGAGGCCGCTCCAATGCGGCATGAATTCGAACAGTTTGTCGACATCGCCGGGATTGCCGACATTGAGCTTGAAGTCGTGGGTGATCTCGGCGACCGCCGGATCGGTGAAGCCGGCGGCGACGACCGCAGCAGCGAGGCGGCCGGGATCGGCGAGCTCGGCGAGGCCCGTGCAGGGCATCGGTGTGACATTGTCAGGATAAAGCCGCCGGATGATCTGCGCGAGTTGCAGATGCACGGCGGCGCCGTCGGCGCTTTTCCAGACCGCAATCGCGGCCGTCCCGCCTGATCGCGTCACCCGCGCCATCTCGCGCAAGCCGGCGCGCCAATTGGGAAACAGCATCACGCCGAACACCGAGACCGCCGCATCGAATGCAGCATCCGGCAGGTCGAGCGCCTGGCCGTCCATCTGCCGCGCCTCGATGTTCGCGACATCATGCGCACGGACCCGCGCCACCATGCCGGCGGAGAGGTCGATCGCGGTGACGTCTGCGCCGGTGCGGGCGGCGGCAAGCGCTGCCGCACCGGTGCCGGTGGCGACGTCGAGCACTTTGGATGACCGGCCGATCGGGAGTGTTGCGACCGCGGCGTCGGCGAAGTGCGTCGTGAACGGCTGCGACTGCGCCTCGTAGGTGGCAACCATCTTGTCCCAGTGCGCGGGATCGTTGAACGGCAGAGGTTTCGCCTGCTCACTTGACTGCATGGATCTGGTCCTCAAGGCTCTGTTTGTGCTTGGCGAGCCGGCGCTTGAAATCCTTGGCGAGGGCATCGAGCGTCACCGCGCCGAGCCGCTTCAGGAAGATCGCCTCGACCTCGCGAAACGTACCTGTGAGCGCGTCGTTGACCGCCTGTTCGACCAGGCACCCGGGATTTTCCGAGCGATGGCCCATCGCAACGATCGTAGGCGCGCCGACCGCGCGATAGATGTCCGCGAGCGTGATGTCGGCGGGATCGCGCGCGAGCGTCCAGCCGCCGCCATGGCCCTTCTCCGAACGGACCAGCTCCTTCTCGCGCAGGCCCGCCATCACGCGGCGTACGACCACCGGGTTGGTGGCCATCGCCTGGGCAAGTTGCTCCGACGTGACCGGCTCTCCCGCTCCGATCATGTGGAGCAGGCCGTGCAGCACACCAGACAAACGGCTATCGCGCATCATGTAACTTCATATGTTGCATGATGCGCCGGACGTCAAGAGGGGCGATGGCGGGCGCATCAGCGCTCCTGGTCGCCCTCTTAACCTCCCCTTGAAAAGGGGAGGTCGCTTTGCTCCGCGGAGCAAAGCGGGTGGGGATCCGCTCTCTCCGCTTGCAGCGTCGTCTGCGGCTGACCCCCATCCCGACCTTCCCCCTTTCAGGCGGAAGGAGAAGAGATCAGGGCCTGCACCCGGGTCATGATTCTTCAATCGGGATATTCGTGCCGGATTTGGCGGCGCCGCCCGTTTAATCCCTATCGGGATTGCCAAGGGCGAGGGCGGTATCGTGGGCAGTGTGGTGGTTGATCGGATGTTGCTGGATGCGGTGGCGCATTATGGCGCGGGCCGCGCGACGGAGGCCGGCACGCTGTGCGGCGACATCCTGACTGCCGATCCCGACCATGTTCCGGCGCTGCATCTGTCCGCCGTCATCGCCTTCGTGACCGATCGTGCTGCCGAGGGCGCGGTGCTGCTGAACCGGGTGTTCAGCCTCGATCCGCATCATGGGCCGGCATTCGCCACGCTCGGCGATGCGCTCGCGGTGAAGGGCGAGCACGAAGGCGCGGCGGCGGCGTTCCAGCGCGGCGTGACGCTGCGGCCGAAGGATGCCGGCCTGCACATCAAGCTCGGCGTTGCGCTGTGCGATCTGTCGCGCTTCGACGAGGCCGAGACGGCGTTCCGCCGCGCCATCGCGCTCGATCCCGGCCTGACGCGGGCGAAGTTCAACCTCGCCGTTGCGCTGGCCGGGCAGCGGCGGCCGGTCGAGGCGGAGCAGGCCTATCGCGAGGTGATCGCGCGGGACCCGGCCTATCGCGGCGTCTGGCTCAATCTCGGCAATGTGTTGACCGATCAGAACAAGCTCGGCGACGCCGCCACCGCCTATCGCCGCGGGCTTGGCACGGATCCCGACAATGCCGGGCTGCATTGCGGTCTCGGCGGCGCGCTCTACCGCCAGGGCCTGCTCGACGACGCGATCGTGCAATTTCGCCGCGCGACGGCGCTCGATCCGGAAAACCTCACGCCGCAGCGTCTGCTGGCGATGGTGCTGCACGAAGCGGGCGAGCGCGAGGAGGCACTCCGCATCTATCGGAAGGTCTCGGCCCGCGACCCGTCCGACCACGTCATCCTCAACAATCTCGGCGCCTGCCTCTTCGAGCTTGGGCAGGTCGACGACGCCATCGCCTGCGCCGAGCTCGCGCTGGCGCTCAAGCCGGACTATGCGGCTGCGCACACCAATCTCGGGATCATCTTCGAGGCGCAGAATCTGGTCGAGGCGGCGGTCGCAGCACATCGGCGCGCCATCGAGCTCGAGCCCCATTACGCCAAGGGCCATGCCAATCTCGCGGTCGCGCTGCGCAATGCCGGCGACATCGATGCGGCGCTGGTGGCCTCGCGCAAGGCCATCGCGCTCGATCCCGATCAGCCGCTTGCGCATTACAACCACGCGCATTTCCTCCTGATGAACGGCGAGTTCGAGGAGGGTTTTGAAGAGTACCAGTGGCGCCGCAAGACCAAGATGCTCAGTGACGGCGATCCCGTGTTCGATGAGCCGGAATGGCAGGGTGAGCCGCTCGCCGGGCGCACGCTGCTGCTGTTTGCCGAATACGGGCTCGGCGACGCCATCAATTTCGTCCGCTATGTACCGATGCTGGCGGGCAGAGGCGGCCGGATCATTCTGCAGGTGCAGCCGGCGCTGGTCTCACTGCTGCGGCCGATGCTGCCGGAAGTCGCGGTGTTCGCCCGCGGCGAGCCATTGCCGCCGTTCGATCTACAGCTGCCGCTGCTGAGCCTGCCGCGGATCTTCCGCACCACCGTCAATACGATTCCCGCAGCGGTGTCCTATCTGCAGGCGGATGCCGTCAAGCTCGCGCGTTGGCGCGCGGCGCTCGCCGGCGCTGCCGGGCTGAAGGTCGGCGTAGTCTGGGCCGGCAATCCCAGGCACAAGGGCGACCGCCAGCGCTCGCTGCCGGCGGACGCCGTGCTGCCGCGGCTGGTCACACCTGGTGTCCAGCTCTACAGCCTGCAGAAGGAACCGCGGCCGGACGATGCACCGGTCCTGCAGAGCCTCGGTTCCGATATCGTCGACCTCGCTCCGACGCTCGGCGATTTCGCCGACACCGCGGCGGCCGTCTGCGCGCTCGATCTCGTGATCGCCGTCGACACCTCGGTGGCGCATCTTGCCGGCGCACTCGGCCGCCCGGTCTGGCTGCTGTGCCCCTATGCGCTCGACTGGCGCTGGCTGCGCGACCGCGCCGACACGCCCTGGTATCCGACCATGCGGCTGTTCCGCCAGGACCGACCGCAGGCCTGGGACCGCGTGCTGGCGCGGATGTCGGACGAGCTTGCGCGTCTCGCGGCCGGCGAGCGTGACTTGCTGCTGGCGCCGGTGCAGCGGGGATAATCAGCCAGCGGCGCCGATGGGCGGGCGGATCGTCTGTTGCTTGGCGTTACGCCGCCGAGAGTCGGATCTGGAACTTGCTGCCAGTCGCCTTGGCAAATCGTAGCAGCGTCTTGGTGCTCGGCAGCGTTTGGCCGCTTTCGAGGCGAGCGACGGTCGACTGACTGGTGCCCATCCGGATGGCAAGTTCGGATTGCGACAGTCCAGCGCGCTGGCGCGCTCTCACCAGTTCTGCGGCGATCTCGAATTCGGGTGCAAGCGCCTCGTATTCGACCTTGACCTTGGGATTGGCCAATAGGCGCGCCTTGAGCTTTTCGAACGGGATGGTCATGCAATTCCCTTTGCTTGCCGCAACGCCAACTCGATCTCAGCTGGCGGCGTCTTCCGAGATTTCTTAACGAACGCGCGCACGACTACGACCCGGCGACCGGTGGCCGTCACATAGAGTGCCCGCGCAATTCCATCGCGCCCTGTCAGCCGCAACTCCCAAAGCTTCCCCACCAGGTGCTTGACATGCGGTTCTCCCAAGCTTTCCAGCCCGGCGGCAATGATACGTTCGGAGAGACGGAGGAAGCGCGCCTGCATGTCGACCGGCAACGCCGCGATCTCGGCTGCGACGGCCTCATTGAGGATTTCGACGCGCCAGGACACCAGATAAATATCTCATTTTTGAGATAGTGTAAAGCAGCGCCGCACTGATGCGTCGGCCATCACACCGCGCTCATTCCCTGCGCGCCGCCGAGCAGCTTGACGTTGAGCCGGCCGCCGTCGAACAGCATTTCGTTCAGCGCTCCGTCGATGTCTTCAGCAGTGACATCCCGGCCGCCGCCGCGTGCGATGCTCGCCTGGGCGATGCGGCGCATCAGCTCCTTGATGAAGGCGGCGCTGACGCTTGCCGTGCGTGCCACTGCCTGGTCGATGATGGCCTCGTCGAGCGGCAGGCCCTTGCCGTAGAGCCGGATCAACTTGCCGCGCCCGGTCTCGTCGGGCAGCGGCACCTCGATCGCCTGATCGATGCGGCCGGGCCGGCCGGCCAGCGCGCTCTCCAGCTCTTCGGGCCGGTTGGTGGTCAGCACGAACAGGATATCGCAATCCTCCTTCAGGCCGTCCATCTCGTTGAGCAGCTTGTTCAGCAGGGATTCCTCGCACGGTCCGCCCATGTCCTCGCGGTCGCGCGCGATCAGGTCGACATCCTCGATCACGACCATGGTCGGCTGCAGCAGCCGCGCAAGGCTCATATAGGCACCGAGCAGCCCGACCTGCTCGGCAGTGATGATCAGCGTGGTGTGGCCGGGCAGGTTGGTGGCGAGATAGCGAATGGTGTGGGTCTTGCCGGTGCCGGGCGGGCCGTACAGCAGAATGCCCTTGCGGGTCGACTGGCCGAGCCCGCGCAGCAGATCGCGGCTTTCGACAAAGCCAAGCACGTTGCGGTCGAGCAGCCGCAGCGTCCGGTCCGGCAGGATCACGTCGTCGCGAGCAACCGTCGGCAAGCGATGCACGGTCAAGCCACGCGAACGTCCGCGATAATTGGCGCCATCCTCCAACGACAGGATCTTGCCGCGATAGGATCGCGCCGCATGCACGGCCATTTCCAGCTCGGCGAAGGTGCGCTGCACGAAAGCATTGCCGGCCGCGCCGGCGGGCACCGCAAGCTCGATCCGCAGTGACGGCTCGTGGTTGTATTCGCGATGGAATGTCAGCAGCACCGCGTAGCGCAGCTCTTCGGTTCGGCACAGCCACAGTCCATTGGCGAGGCACTTCACGGGCTCGGCCTCGCCGATGTCGACGTCGTGATACTGCGGCGGCGCGATCGCCGGTGCATTGCGGCCGGCCTTCATCAGCGCCGCGAAGTCGAGGGTCTCGTAGCGATATTCCTCATGGATGCCGAAGAAGTGGATCGGATCGGTGAGCAACTTGTCAATCGCGACCTGAACGTCGGCGCGCATGTGACCCGGAAACTGTCGCGCCCGCGTCACGATCAGGTTGCGCGGCACGTCGGCGAAATGCCAGTCGAGCGCAACGTAAGCGGATCGAAACGTTTCGCCTGGCAATTCTTCCGAGCTGCGGCGTGCGGCGAGCAGACAATCGCTGCACAGCGAGGCGGTCGCACCGGTCATACCGGCGAGAAAAATCTCCGTCACGGCCCGCGGGGCTTCGCAGAGATCGCAGGGGCGGCTGGCGTCAGCGGATTCGGAGGTGATCATCAATGGCTGGCCGTTGGAGCGGATCAGCCACTTCGCCGAGTTGAATATTGCCCGTGCCACCGGTGCCGGATAAGGGCCGCACGGAATAGCACCTTTGGCTTCGATCAAGGCAGCCGCCGCGACGGCTTCCTGCTGGGATTTTCCGAACACCGTTCGCAACAAATCCTGCACGAATTCCAGCGGGGTTTCATCGTCGTCGTGGATGAAAAGCTGCACCGGTCCGTCGTCGGCAAAAACATCGTGCATGAGACCCCCCGCAACGCAATGGAACGCGAAGAACAAAGTAAGAACATCATAGAGGCCTTTGCGCGTCAAGCGAAAGATTGTCCTACCTCAGCCCTGGCGTGTGGCGAGCACCGATTGGCCCGCTCAGCGCGGAACGCGCTGCAGAGCGTAAACGCACTTCAACGCTTGTGACGATTGTGTTGCGGCAAATGCCAAGACAAATGCCAAGAGAAATGCCAAGAGATGGCCGCTGCAACGGCAAACTTCCGACACATCATCGGGGCGAAAAGGAGTAATCCGACATGATGCGAGCGCGAGGCAGATTCTCTCGAGGAATCTTCCGTCGCGCGATTATTTTTATGAGGTCCTCGTGTCGCACAAACTTCGTTTTGCGATCCTTCTCGTCTTCACGCTGTTCCTTTCTCCCGCGCTCGCGCAGCCGGCCGCCAAGCCGGCGCCGCCGCAACCCGCGGCCAGTGACGCGCTGACCCCTGAGCAGGCCAGGCGCGCGCTCGACACGCTGCAGGACGACAAGAAGCGCGGCGAGATCATCAACACGCTGCGGGCGATCGCCAACGCCTCGCCGCAGGCGGCGCAGCCCGCGCCGGCCCCCGAGCAGCAGTCGCCGATCCCGCTCACCGCCGACAGCCTCGGCGCGGAGCTGTTGCTGATGGTCTCGGAGCAGGTCGGCGAGATGTCGCGCGAGGTCGCCGACGTCGCGCGCACGCTGACGCATTTCCCGGCGTTCTATTACTGGTTCGTGCGCACCGCCAACGATCCGGCTGCCTATGGCCTCTTGATCGATATCGCCTGGAAGCTGGCGCTGGTGTTCGGCTGCGCGCTATCAGCCGAATGGGTGGTGTTCCGTTTGATCAAGCGGCCGGTCGCATTCCTGGAAGCGCGGCTGCCGCAGACTGCGCGGGTGCCGGTGCAGGCGCTGGCCAGCGCCGATCCGCCGTCGTCGGTCGCCGACGTCACCCCGGAGGGCGAGCTGCATCGCCGCCGGCTCGGCCTGGCGCGGGCCTGGCAGTCGCTGGTCCGGCTGCCCTTCGTGCTCGGCCGCCTCGTGCTCGAATTGCTGCCGGTGGTGGTGTTCGGCGGCGTCGCCACCGCACTGCTCGGCACCGAGATCGGCGACCAGTCGACCACGCGGCTCGTGATCCTGGCCGTCGTCAACGCCTATGTGTTCTCGCGCGTGCTGATCTGCGCGGTGCGCGCGCTGGCCGGTCCGTTCGGCCTGTTCCGCGTCCGCGCCGAGACCGCGGCCTATATCGAGATCTGGGCGCGGCGCATCGTGGCCGTCGGCGTCTCCGGCATCGCCTTTGCCAATGTCGCGCTGCTGCTTGGGCTGCATCGCGCCGGCTATGCCGCGCTGCTCCGGCTCGTGATGCTGATCGTGCATCTCTTCGTCGTCGTCATCATCCTGCAGTGCCGCCGGCAGGTCGCGGAAGCGATCCGCGCGCCGGCCGGTCGCACCGGCCTCGCGGCGCGGACGCGCAATCGTCTCGCGTCGCTCTGGCATGTGCTGGCGATCGCGCTCGACCTCGCGCTGTGGGCGGTGTGGGCGCTCAACATCCGCAACGGCTATTCGCTGCTGCTGCAATATTTCGTCGGCACCGTCGCGGTGCTGCTGGTCACCCGCCTCGTCATCATGGTGGTGCTGAGCCTGATCGATCGCGGCTTCCGCATCAGCCCGGAGCTGCTGCACCGCTTCCCCGGGCTGGAGACGCGCGCCAATCGCTACCTGCCGCTGCTGCGCAAGGTGGTCACGGCGGTGATCGCCCTGATCGGCTTCGTCGCGCTGCTCGAGGTCTGGGGCGTCGACGCCATCGTCTGGTTCTATGGCGGCCAGATCGGCTCTCGCCTGATCTCGGCGCTGGTGACGATCGGGATTGCCGCATTCGCCGCGGCCGTGATCTGGGAAGTCGCCAATGCGCTGATGGACCGGCAGATTGAATCGCTGTCGCGCGAGGGACACTTCGCCCGCGCCGCGCGCCTGCGCACCTTCCAGCCGATGCTGCGCACCGCGCTGTTCTGCATCATCGTCACGGTGGTCGGGCTCACGGCGCTCAGCGAGATCGGCGTCAATGTCGCGCCGCTGCTCGCCGGCGCCGGCATCGTCGGCATCGCGATCGGCTTCGGTTCGCAGAAGCTAGTGCAGGATCTGATCACCGGGCTGTTCCTGCTGATCGAGAACACTGTGCAGGTCGGCGACAACGTCACAGTGTCGGGGCTCTCGGGCGTGGTCGAGAATGTCTCGATCCGCACCATGCGGCTGCGCGCCGGCGACGGCTCGGTGCATGTGGTGCCGTTCAGCGCGGTGACCACGATCACCAATGCCAGCCGCGGCGCCGGCAATGCCGCGGTCAGCGTCACGTGTCCTACAAGGAGGACACCGACCGCGCCGGCGAAGTGCTGAAGGACATCGTCGCCGGGATGCGCCAGGAGGCGGCGTATCGCGCGCTGATCCGCGGCGATCTCGAATTGTGGGGTGTCGACAAGGTCGACGGCTCGGTGGTGACCATCGTCGGCCAGATTCGTTGCACCGATGGCGGCCGCTGGTCGGTGCAACGCGAGTTCAACCGCCGCATGAAGCGACGCTTCCAGGAAGAGGGCATCGAGATCGCCTCGATGGGCCAGACCATTTTGATGCAGCTTCCCCCGCCGTCGGAGCCGGACACCGGCGCGCTGCCGCGCCGCGCTGCGGGGTAAGGCAGACGGGCTTTTCGGCCGGATCGAACAACGGGCTCAGCTTTACCTCGCCCCGCTTGCGGGGAGAGGTCGAATTCGAGCGAAGCTCGAATTCGGGTGAGGGGGAGTCTCCGCGAGAGTATCTGTCTCCGTATGTGCGGAGGCAGCCCCTCACCCCAACCCTCTCCCCGTAAGAACGGGGAGAGGGAGTAAATTAGCCGAACGCCATCGGCGTCTCACGGCTTGCGACACCGTCTCGCGACGATGAGACGGCAAGGGCCTCGCTGAGCCCGAGGCATGGCTCATACTTGGCCAAAAACGCCGTCTTTCCTCCTCCTCTCCTGCGATTTCCGCGCTGGCACAGCGCTTGCTCAACGCATCTTTCGAATGCGCGGCAAGACGCATTGCATGACTGAACCGCAAAGCCAGAAGGAAGGAAATGCACATGGAGCTTGGCTACTTCACCATGCCCTCGCACCCGCCGGAGTGCGGATTGAAGGAGGGCCACGACTGGGACCTGCAGACGCTGCGCTGGCTCGACGAGCTCGGCTATCAGGAGGCCTGGATCGGCGAGCATCACACCGCACCCTGGGAGCCGCACCCGTCGCCTGATCTGCTGGTCGCGCAGGCGCTGCTGCAGACCAAGAATCTGCGCATCGGCCCCGGCGGCTTCCTGCTGCCGTATCATCATCCGGCCGAGCTCGCCAACCGCGTCGCGATGCTCGACCATCTCTCGAACGGACGGCTCAATTTCGGCGTCGCGGCCTCCGGCCTGCCGAGCGACTGGGCGATGTTCAATGTCGACGGCATGTCCGGCCAGAACCGCGACATGACCCGCGAGGCGCTCGAGATCATCCTGAAGATGTGGTCGGAGCCGGGCCCGTGGACGCACAAGGGCAAGTTCTGGACAGTGTCGAAGCCGGACACGATGTTCGATTTCCTCAAGCCCCATATCAAGCCGCTGCAGGGACCGCATCCGCCGATCGGCGTCGCGGGACTATCGAAGAACTCGGACACGCTGAAGCTCGCCGGCGAGCGCGGGTTCATTCCGATGAGCCTCAACCTCAACCCGGCCTATGTCGGCAGCCACTGGGATTCGGTCGAGGCCGGCGCGGCCAAGACCGGGCGCAAGCCGAGCCGCAAGGACTGGCGGCTGGTGCGCGAGGTGTTCGTCGCCGACACCGACGAGGAGGCGTGGAGGCTGTCGACCGGCGACATGATGGGCCGGATGATGGGCGAGTACTTCCTGCCGCTGCTCGGTCATTTCGGCTTCAAGGACTATCTGAAGCACGCGCCCGACGTGCCCGATAGCGACGTCACCGTCGAATATTGCGCGCGCCGGAATTGGATCGTCGGCTCGCCGGCGACCGTTACCGAGAAGATCGAGAAGATCTACCAGGAGGTCGGCGGCTTCGGCGTCCTCTGCGTGTTCGGCTTCGACTACAAGCACAAGCCGGAGGCCTGGCGGCACTCGCTGGAGCTGCTCAAGAACGAGGTGATGCCGCGGCTCAAGCATCTCGGCGCTGAGTTCGAGAAGGCTGCATGACAGCTGCGCGGGGTGCGGGGCTTGCCTCGCACCCCGCGCCGCATATCTTGAAGGGGATTTTATCGGTTCAGGGTCAGGGCATGACGGTCGACGCACAGAGTTTCAAGCAGGCGATGCGCCATTGCGCGGGCGCGGTGGCGCTGGTGACGGTCGGCCGCGAGCCGGGCCAGCGCACCGGCCTGACGGTGACCTCGGCCTGCTCGCTCTCGGACAATCCGCCCTCGGTCCTGGTCTGCGTTAACCGTAACGCCAGCGCGCATACAAGGATCCGCGAGGAGCGCCATTTCGTCATCAACTTCCTGAACGAAGACCACGCGATGCTGGCGCTGACCTTCTCCGGCCAAAAGGGCGTCAACGGCGATGACCGCTTTGCGTTCGGCCGCTGGACCACGGGCGCGACCGGTGCCCCGGTGCTGGAGGATGCCGTCGCGGCGTTCGACTGCGTGCTGACGCAGGAGCTCGAGACCAAAACCCATTCGGTCTTCATCGGCGAAGTCCAGCATGTGCGCGCCGTGACCACGGTCGATCCGCTGATCTATCTGCGCTCTGGCTTCCAGAGCGTGCGCAACATCCACGACCCCGTCGTGCTCGGCGATCTCGACGCGCGCCGCGTCAGCTGGAACGAGTTTTCCTGATCGATTGACGGAGTCGGCGGTCGGTTGGATTGCGACGATCCTATTGCCGCTCT
Source organism: Bradyrhizobium sp. 27S5 (assembly GCF_037217225.1). Lineage (NCBI taxonomy): Bacteria > Pseudomonadati > Pseudomonadota > Alphaproteobacteria > Hyphomicrobiales > Nitrobacteraceae > Bradyrhizobium > Bradyrhizobium sp. 27S5. The sequence continues at coordinate 8,230,685 of NZ_CP147714.1, read as the reverse complement.
TCCGTGTTTTCGCCGCGTCGGACGCGAGCCGTCCTCCGATAGTCAATCAGCATCGCTGACCAATCCTGATCAAATCGACGCGCGCATCATATGCGCGAGCGCATGCTATAAGCCCCGTCGCGCGTGCAGGCGCGGTCGATGACGGCGTCGGTACGCTCATCGCGGTTGCCGGCGGCAATCGGAAGCACAGGCGCGTTCCAAGATCTCTCGTCAACAAGGGAGAAGCAACCATGAAGATCGTTGTGATCGGCGGCACCGGACTGATCGGGTCCAAGACCGTTACCATTCTGCGCCAGCGCGGCCATGACGTCGTCGCCGCCTCGCCGAAGGGTGGCGTCAACACCATCACCGGCGAGGGGCTCAACCAGGCGCTGGCCGGCGCGGCCGTGGTGATTGACCTCGCCAATTCGCCATCGTTCGAGGACAAGGCGGTGATGGAATTCTTCGAGACCTCCGGCCGCAACCTCCTGGCGGCGGAGAAGCCGGCCGGTGTCCGGCACCATGTCGCGCTCTCGATCGTGGGCACCGACCGGACGCCCGAGAATGGCTACTTCCGCGCCAAGGTGGCCCAGGAGAAGCTGATCGAGGCCTCCGGTGTTCCCTACACCATCATCCGCGCGACGCAGTTCATGGAATTCGTCGGCGCGATCGCCGATGCGGGTGGAGATGGCAAGGCGGTCAGGCTGTCACCCGGCCTGTTCCAACCGATCGCGGCGGAGGATGTGTCGGCCATGGTGGCCGATGTGGCGCTCGAGGCCCCGCGCAACGGCATCGTTGAGATCGCTGGTCCGGACCGCGCGCCATTCAACGAAATCGTGGCCCGCTACCTGAAGGCCGTCTGCGACCCGCGCGAGGTGATCAGGGACCCTGAGGCGCTCTATTGGGGCGGCCGGGTCGAGCAGCACTCGCTGGTGCCGCTGGGCGAGGCCCGCCTCGGCCGGATCGACCTGAGCGAATGGCTGCGCCGCTCACGGCCGGGGGGCTGATCGTCCCCTGCGGCACGTGGCGGGATCAAATCCGGCCCGGGCACCGCATTTACGGCCCAATTTGCGGTCCATGGGGCATGGTGATTTGCCCGCGCTTGGCGTAAAGCAGCCGAAATCACAATCGCCACGCGCGGCCGTGCCGCCTGCCGGACCTCGCGACTCGACGCCGCCGGGTGCGGCGTTCTGCGCCAACCAGGATTTCCCTTCTCGTGTCATTTTCGACCACCAGCCCGCCGCTCGCCCGGGCCCTCGCCGAGCGCAGCTACGATCAGCCGACCCCCGTTCAGGTCGCCGTGCTTGCCGACGAAGCCGTCGGCCGCGACCTCTTGGTTTCGGCCCAGACCGGCTCCGGCAAGACCGTCGCCTACGGGCTTGCGATCGCGACCGATCTGCTGGACGGGGCCGAGCGGTTCGAGCGGGCGGCTGCGCCGCTTGCCCTGATCGTCGCGCCGACGCGTGAGCTTGCTTTGCAGGTCCATCGTGAACTCGCATGGCTTTATCAATATGCCGATGGACGCGTCGTCTCCTGCGTCGGCGGCATGGATCCGCGCCGCGAGCAGCGCGAGCTTGCCGCCGGCGCGCATATCGTCGTCGGGACGCCCGGCCGGCTGTGCGACCACCTGCGCCGCGGCCACCTCGACACCTCGGAATTGAAGGCTGTCGTGCTCGACGAAGCCGACGAGATGCTCAATCTCGGGTTTCGCGAGGATATGGAGTTCATCCTCGAGGCCACGCCGGAGGCGCGGCGCACCTTGCTGTTCTCGGCGACGTTCCCGCGCGGCATCGTCGCGCTGGCGAAGCAGTATCAGCAGCAGGCGTTCCGGATCGAGGTCGCGGGCGACGAGGGTGGTCATGCCGACATCGACTACCGCGCGATCCGGATCGCTGCGGGGGATGTCGAGCACGCGGTCGTCAACGTGTTGCGCTTTTTCGACGCGCCGAGCGCGCTGGTGTTCTGCAACACGCGCGAAGCCGTCAGGCATTTGCAGTCGGCGCTCCTGGAGCGCGGCTTTTCCGTGGTCGCACTGTCCGGCGAATTGACCCAGAACGAGCGCACCCAGGCGCTGCAGGCGTTGCGCGACGGACGCTCCCGCGTCTGCGTGGCGACCGACGTGGCGGCGCGCGGCATCGACCTGCCGAGCCTCGACCTCGTGATCCATGCGGATCTGCCCAATGACGCCGAGGTTATGCAGCATCGCTCGGGCCGCACCGGCCGTGCCGGCCGCAAGGGCGTCAGCGTCCTGCTGGTGCCGCCGGCGCGTCGACGGCGTGCGGAATTGCTGCTCAATCTGTCCGGCATCGATGCGGTCTGGGGCACCGCGCCGCAGCCGGATGAAATCCGCAAGCTCGATCACGAACGCATGCTGAAGGATGCGGTGCTCACCGAGGAGTCGAGCCCCGACGATCTGGTGCTGGCGCAGGCATTGCTCGCCGAGCGCTCGCCGGAGGAGATCGCCGCGGCGCTGGCGCGGCTCTATCGTGCGCGGCTTCCGTCGCCCGAAGACATCAGCGATCCCGGCGAGGGCAAGGGCCGATCGCGTGACGATCGCGGCCGGGACGATCCGCGCAGTTCACGCGGTGATGACCGGCCCGCGAGAGCCCGATCGAAGAGCGGAACATCATCGTCGCGCCACGGCATGGCGGAAGCCAGCGTCTGGTTCCGCGCGGCGATCGGACGAAAAAAGAATGCGGAAGCGCGCTGGCTGTTGCCGATGATCTGCCGTCGCGGCGGCATCGACAAGCGCGACATCGGCGCGATCAGGATCATGGATACCACGACCGAGTTCGAGATTTCCGAGCGGGTTGCCGAATCCTTCGCTGTCAAGGTCCAGCGTCCGGACAAGGAAGACAGCATCCGCATCGAGCCGCTCACCGGCGCGCCGCAAGGGCAGGCGGCGTCCGACAAGGGATCACACGCGCCCCGGCGCGAGGCGGTCGATAGCGATGGCGGTGTTGGTCACGGCGACGTGCCGCGCGAGACGGCCGGACCAAAGCACCGCGGCAAGCCTTACCGCGACAGCGGCGCGAAGTTCGGCGGCGAGCCGGCGTCGGGTAAGAAAAAGAAGCATAAGGACAAATCCGGCCACGCGGGACCGCCGCCGCGGGTAACTGCGTGGCCTGCGAAAGGCGCACCCGGAAAGAAGCTAAAGAAAAAGCACCGCGGCTGATCTGCCGCCGTGACGCGTGCGATGAAGCGATCGCGCGCGTCCCGCAACTTCTATTTCAGCCACACCATCAGCGGGACCGGCGCGCGCCCCGCGCACGACAGCGTCCCCTCATAGGCATGCGTCTTGCGGGCGCTGTAGGTGCAGGGCGCGCCGTCCAGCATCAGCTCGGCCGTCACCTGCGAATCCGGCCCCGCGAGTTGCAGCAGGATCTCTCCGGCCCGCTCCTCCGGTCCGTCCTGGGTGCAGATCCCCACATGCTTCATCTTCAGCGGTCCGGAGAATTGCTTTCGTGCGCCCGGCTCGCTTTCGGTCAGATGCCCGGTCAGCTCCCATTCGCCGAGCACGCCGGCCTGACCGAGGATCTCCATCGCGCCGAGCGGCGGCATATGGCACAGCGATAGTCCGACGGCGCCGAGCAGCGCCGCCGCACCGTTGCGCCATCCATTGTTGCGCGATGGTATCCGCAGCATCAGAGCTTGCTTCCGGTTGTCTGGCGCAATTCGATCAGCTCCGGCCTCGATACGTCGGAATCCGCAGTGAGCCGGGCGATCTGCACCGCGCATTCCTGGGTCTTGGCCTGATCGCCGGACGCCTTGGCGCTCTTGATCATGCCGAGATAGGCCGCCAGCCGGTTGGGCTCCTTCTTGAGCACGGCCTCGTAGGCGGCCAGCGCCTCCTTCGCCTTGCCGCGATCGAGCAGCATTGCCGCATAGAGCTCGCGCGCCGGCGCCAGCGGTCCGGGGGTGACGGGATGCTTCTCGGTCTTGTCTTCCGCCTCCGCGGCGGAATTCATCGCGCCGAGCGCCTCGTCATATTTGCCTTCGGCGTACAGCACCCAGGCGCTCGCGATCTGCTGCTGGATGTCGACGATGTTCGACCAGTAGGCGTCCTTCGCGTCCTTGAGCTTGTCGCGCAGCTCGACGAGCTTCCCGATGTCGGCCTTGGCGGCCGCCGGATCACCCGAGCGCGCGGCGCCGACCGCGCGGGCAAAATAGGTGACGGCGTCAGCGTAGGCGTACTTGGTCGGACGCGCCTCAAGCGCGGCAGCTCCCTTCCAGTCGCCGCGCTCGAACACATAGCGGGCCTGGCTTGCCGCCACCGCGTAGGGGCCCGCGAACCGATCCTGTTTGAACTCGATCTTACCGAGCTCGTCGACCACCGCGCGCGCCTCCTTGTCCTGGCCGAGCTGCAGATAGGCATAGACCAGATAGTCCATCGCGTGCGCCTGATCCTGCTGTTCGCCATTTTCCTTGGCGATGCGCGCGGACTCCTTGTTCGAGGCGATCGATTCCTTCCAGTAGCCGACGCGGGTGAAGATGTGCGACGGCATGTGCTGGGCATGCGGCGCGCGTTCGGCGATCTTGGCATAGCGCATCGCCGCGTCGAGGCCCTTCTCCGCAAGCGCCGGATAGTCGTAGAGGTGGATCAGATAGTGCGCGATGCCCGGGTGCTCGGGCTGGCGCTTGAAGATCGGCTCGAGCAGCGCCGCGCCTTTCAGCTGGTTGGCATAGGTCTTGTCGGTCGGGGACGCCGCGACGTTGAGCGTGATCGCATAGGCGATCTGCGCCTCGTCATCGTCGGCATAGTGGGTCGCGACCTGCTCTTCGGCGGTGAGGAAGCGCTGCACGCGGGTGCGGTGATCGACCTTGTCATAGTCGACATACATCGCGGCGATCGCATTGATGTATTCTTGCTCGCGCGGCGTCTGCGCACCCAGCGCCTGGCCTTTCTTCACGGCCGCGAGGCCGAGCGGTAGGTTGTCCGGCGGCGGTGGCGCATGCGGATTGTAGAGATAGCTGAGCGCGATGCCCCAATAGGCGATCGCGCATTGCGGGTCGGCCTCGAGCACCTCCTCGAAGGTGCGGCGCGACGCGCTGTACCAGAACGAATGCTGATACAGCATGGCGCGATCGAACAGCTCCTGCGCCTCCGGCTTGCAGGACGTCACAAAATGCACTTTGCCCAATCGTTGTTCTTCGGAATGTGAGGTAGCAGGCTGCGAAATGGTCGCGGCAACCAGGCCAACGACCACAGCGAGGGGAAACCGTGTCATAGGACCCGCTCCGTGGCGTTGCAGAAAAGCCGTAGGCTATCACCTTTCCTGGCAAGGCGATATCGCGCCATAAGGGTCGACGCCCCGATCCGAGGGAACTTTGCTCGAATGAAATATTTGGTCTAGCCGTCGAACCCGATCTTCAACGCCTTGATCTTCCGATACAGCGTGGCGCGGCTGAGCCCGAGCGCCTTCGCCGCCTCGGTCACGCGACCGCCGCTGGCGCGCAGCGCCTCCACGATCATCGCGCGCTCGCTTCCCGCATGATCCGCCTCGGCGCTTCCAGCGCTGAACGCCGGCAAATCGAGGTCGGCCTCGGTAATGACGCCGCCCTCGGCAGTGGCGCCGGCGAGCCGCAGCACATGGCGGAGCTGGCGCATGTTGCCGGGGAACGGATAGGCCATCAGCTGCACCCAAGCGTCAGCTGAGATACGACAGTGCGGCGCCTCCTCGTCGGCGATCTGCGCGATGACATCGCGCCTGTCGGCACGCTCGCGCAACGCCGGCAGCCGAACCTCCATGCCGCGCAGCCGGTAATACAGGTCGGAGCGGAAGCTGCCGTCTTCGGCCATCAGCGCCAGATCCCGATGGGTGGCGCTGATCAGGCGGATGTCGACCGCAACCGGCTTCAGCGCGCCAAGCGGCCAGACCTCGCGATTCTCCAGTACGCGCAGCAGCCGCGTCTGCAACGCCAGCGGCATGTCGCCGATCTCGTCGAGGAACAGCGTGCCGCCGCTCGCCTGCACGATCAGTCCCTTCGATCCCTCGCGCCGGGCGCCGGTGAAGGCGCCGGCCTCGTAGCCGAACAGCTCGGCGTCGATCAGGCTCTCCGGCATCGCCGCGCAGTTCAGCGCGACATAGTTGCGGCCGGCACGACTGCTGGCGGCGTGGATGGCGCGCGCGAACACGTCCTTGCCGGCGCCGGTCTCGCCACGGAGCAGGATCGGCAGATCGAGATTGCCGACCGTCATCAGCCGCTTCACGCCCTTGATCAGCACGGGATCGCGACCGGCAAGCCTGTGCAGGCCGCCGAACTGCCCGGCCGGTTTTTCACGCGGCTGTGTCGGCAGGGGCCGCAGCGAACGCGCCCGCACCGGCGGCGCCAGGTGGCCGCGTCCCCATGGCGTGCCATCGGCCCGGCGCAAGGTGACGGACTCGTCCGCGGCGCGTGTCGCGCGATCGTCGAGCTGGATCAGACGCGACAGCTCGATGCCGTCGTCGACCATCGCATCGGTCAATCCGAACACGCCGCGCGCGGTGCGGCAGGCGCCGACGACGCGGCGGTCGTCGTCATAGGCGAGCATGCCGTGTCCATCGCCGGGCAGGGTCGCGATCCAGGAAGCGCGGTAGCGCCGGCGGAAGAACGACTGCTCGATCCGCCGCGTCGCCTCCGTGGTGACGGCGAGCGCCAGTTCATGCGCGCTGCGGCCGAGGTCGCTGCGGCATGAGGAGATGTTGACGGCGCCGGCGAGGCGCCCGGCATGATCGAACAGCGGCGACACCGCGCAGGTGAACATGTGCCACTGCTCGCGGAAATGCTCGTCGCCATGCACGAGGATCGGCCGCTGCTCGGCGAGCGCGGTGCCGAGCCCGTTGGTGCCCTCAAACGTCTCGGCGAAGTTCGAGCCGGTGTAGATCTTCCATTCCAGGAACATCCGCGCGTAGTCGCCCTCGGGCAGCCGGCTCACCAGCATGGTGGCGTTGGGGTCGGCGAGGTTGACGCAGTAGCCGCTATGGTGGAGCACGCGGGCGAGGTCCTCGAGCTCCGGGATCGCGACCTGGATCAGGTCCTCCATCGGCTCGGCGATGTGCCGGACCTCGGCTTCGGTCAGCGTCTGCGGCGGCCCGCGCCGGGCCGGATCGAGATTGTGATTGACCAGGCAGCGCCGCCAGGACGCGGCAATTCGCGTCTCGGTGTCGACGCCGGCCACCTGATTGGCCGCCGATAAAACACGGGCGACGTGATTTGAGGCCGAAAGATTGGCCATCCAGAGGTCTCCACCCTGTATTTTTGCCAAAGTCTGGCACCCCGCGGCCGAATGTCAATTGGCCGGCGGGGTCGCGGGGAGGGACCTTGGGTGGAGGATCGCGGTACCGGACGCGGCTCAGTCCGCAGGCTGCGCCTCGGGAAATTTCCAGCTGCCGTCGAGGATCTCGGCGCGCGGTTGGAACAGCCGTACCGTGTAATTCCACCCCGGCGTGATCGGCAGGCAGTTGGCGACCTTGCCGTCGCAGCCGCCGAACTGGATGGTGACCGCGCCATCGGCGGCTTGCTTTGCGGTGATGCTGTTCACCGCATAGGCATTGGCCGGGTTCGGTTGCAGGTAGCCTTCACTATTGTAGACGGTGAGCGACCAGAAACCATCGACCGGGATATCCCTGACCGTCAGCCGGTAGATGGTGCCGCCGTCATTGCGCGCGGGCGTGATCGGAAGATAAAGCGCGTCCCGCTCCGGATTGCCGCCCCACAACATCGCGCTTCCGATCAGGTGTCGCACCGGATCGACCTGATGTTCGTTGGCACCAAACATCCGCCGCGTATCGGAGACCGTGGCGCCAAGCTGCAACAGCGCGGCTTTCACCGTCTTCAGGCTTGCCGCATCCCAGTTCGGGATCTCGAATGCGCCGGGCCGGTCCTGGCTGGCCTTCACCGCGTCCTGCAGGGCGTGAACCTGCCGGACCTCCTCGGCGTTCGCAAAATCGACCTGGAAGCGGACGACCGCAACGGCGTAGCGCGTTCCGACCGTCTCGCGGGTCAGGGTGTGGCGGCCGGCGCCGTAATGGACCGCAAGGGTGTACTGGTCTTCATTGACGATTTGCATCGCCCTGAAACGCCTGGCGCCGCCGGGCAGCTCGATTGTCACCGGACCGGCATCGAGATCGAACACCGCAAGCGAGTACAGCGTGTCGCGGTTGGGGCGGACGATGCCCTGCTGCACCGGAGCAGCAAGCTCGCGGCCATGGCGGAATTTTCCGAAGCCGCCGCTGCCGGCCACCCCGGCGAAATAGGTATCGGTCTGGGCGCGGTTGTAGGTGTCGATGGTGACGCGCTGCGGGGCCGATGGTGGTGTTTGTGCGGACGCGATGGTTCCCGCCAATTCAAATGACATGGCTGCCAAGATGCTCGTTTTCATAGGGGCTCCGGATGAGGTCCTCTCCGCGCGAGCTGGTAGTCCATCCAAATACGAAAATAAATGACCAAGGTTGGCAGATATCCTACCGAATATGGTAGGAACGTCGGATGGATCTCAACGCCGTCAGGATGTTTGTTGCGGTCGTGCAGGCGGGCAGCCTGTCTGCGGCAGCCACGCGCCTTGGAATGCCGCTGCCGACATTGAGCCGCCGCATCCGCGATCTCGAGCGGCAGCTCAAGGTCCAGTTGCTTGAGCGCTCGGTCCGCGGCGCCAGGCTCACCGATGCCGGCGCTAGGCTTTACGAACACGCCGGCCGCGGCATCGAGACGCTGCTCGAGGCCGAGCAGGTGATCGTAAACGACCAGGCCCATCTGAAGGGACGCCTGCGGCTGTCATTGCCGCCGACGTTCGAGCCGTGGTGGGAGTTGCTGGCCGCGTTCCAGCGGCGCTATCCCGATATCGAGATTTACCTCTACACGACCGAGCGTCGTGTCGACCTGGTCGAGGACGGCATCGATGTCGCGCTTCGTGTCGGCGCGATCGTTCACGAGGCCATGGTGGCGCGACACCTGCTCTCGTCCCGCAATATCCTCGTGGCCAGCCCACAACTGGTGAAGCGCCTCGGCGTGCCAAAACATCCGGATGCGCTGCATGATCTGCCATGCGCGACGTGGGCCTCGCGCATCGATGAGCAGGCGCGCTGGGACTTGGGCGGGCATGTTGTCGAGCCCAGGGCGTTGCTGGCCACCAACGACTACGAGCATTTGTACAGGCGCGCGCTGCGTGGCGATGTGGTCACCGAGCTGCCGCCCTTCCTTGCGGCGGCGCCGATCCGCGAGAAGCGCCTGGTCCGACTGTTGCCGCAGTATCCGTTGCCGGAATGGTCGCTCAACCTGCTCTATCCGCCGCACCGTCACCAATCGACCATCGTCAGAACCTATCTGGATTTTTGCCAGAGCTTTCTGCCGAAGATCGTTGCGGCCTGCACGGTTTGAGTGGAAGTCGTAAGCTGCTTCGTAGGGTGGATTAGCCGAAGGCGTAATCCACTGCTTCGCGTCCAACGCAGAACGGCGGATTACGCTTCGCTAATCCGCCCTACAGAGCTACTTCACCTCGCCGGTCGTGAGCAGCACGAAGGAGCGGCCCGTTACCTTGTAGATACTGTCGAAGCCGAACTGTCCGCCCGCCGCTTGCTCCGGCGCGCTGGTATCGAGCAGCAGCGACCAGTGCGCGCCGGCGGATGTCGTCGGTAGCTTGAAGTCGACCTCGCCCTCATAGCTGTTGAGGATGACAAGCACGGTGTCGTCCTCGCCCTCGCGTGCGATCGCGGTCTTGCGCGCGCGGCCGTCGAGCAGCGCGGCAAAGCATTTGATCCAGCCGGTGGTCCAATCGGCCCGCGTCATCTCGACGCCCGACGTGCTGATCCAGACAACGTCGCGGATGTTGAGCTCGGCGTCGCGATCGCCGGAGAGGAAGCGGCTGCGGCGCAGGATCGGGTAATCGCGCCGCAGCTTGATCATCCGTTTGGTGAAGGCGAGCTGCCTCTCGGCGTCGGTGGACAAATTCCAGTCGAACCAGGAGATGTCGTTGTCCTGGCAATAGGCGTTGTTGTTGCCGCGCTGGGTGCGGCCGAACTCGTCGCCGCCGAGCAGCATCGGCGTGCCCTGCGAGGCCAGCAGGGTCGCCAGCATGTTGCGCTTCTGGCGCTCGCGCAAGGCGCGGATGTCGGGATTGTCGGTCGGACCCTCGGTGCCGCAATTCCAGGAATGATTGTCGGAGGTGCCGTCGCTGTTGTTCTCGCCGTTGGCCTCGTTGTGCTTGTTGTTGTAGCTCGCCCAGTCGTTCAGCGTGAAGCCGTCATGGGCGGTGATGAAGTTGACGCTGGCCCAGGTGCGGCGTCCCTCGCGGTTGAACACATCATGCGAGCCGAGCAGCCGCGGCGCCAGCGCGCCGGGCGTGGCTTCGCCGCGCCAGAAATCGCGCACGGTGTTGCGGTACTTGTCGTTCCACTCCGCCCAGCCCGCCGGAAAGCCGCCGACCTGGTAGCCGCCGGGACCGCAGTCCCAGGGTTCGGCGATCAGCTTGACGGTCGCGAGCAGCGGGTCCTGGTTGACAGCCTTCAGGAAGCCGGACTGCTCGTCGAAGCCATAGACCTCGCGCGCCAGGATGGTGCCGAGGTCGAAGCGGAAGCCGTCGACATGCATGTGGCCGGCCCAGTAGCGCAGGCTGTCCATCACCAGCTGGATCACCCGCGGATGCGACAGGTTCACCGTGTTGCCGGTGCCGGTGTCGTTGATGTAGTAGCGCCGCTTGTCGGGCAACAGCCGGTAGTAGCTCGCATTGTCGATGCCCTTGAACGACAGCGTCGGACCGCGCTCGTTGCCTTCGGCGGTATGGTTGTAGACGACGTCGAGGATCACCTCGAGACCGGCGCCATGCAGCCGCGACACCATCTCCTTGAATTCGCGCAGGCTGTTGGGGACATCGGCGGCGTAGCGCGGGTCCGGCGCGAAGAAGCCGATCGTGTTGTAGCCCCAATAATTGGTGAGGTGCTTTTCGAGGAGATTGCTGTCGTTGATGAAGGAGTGCACCGGCAATAGCTCGACCGAGGTGATGCCGAGCGCCTTCAGATGGTCGATCGCGGCGTTCGAGCCGAGGCCGGCATAGGTGCCGCGCAGGTTGTCGGGGATGCCGGGATGCTGCCTGGTAAAGCCCTTGACGTGGGTCTCGTAGACGACGGTCTCGTCCCAGTGGGCTTCCTGCCGTTGCGGCTCCTGAGCCCAGTCGAAATTGGGATCGCACACGACGCATTTCGGCATGAACGGCGCACTGTCGCGCTCGTCGAACGTCCGATCGTCGCCGCTTTCCATCTTGTAGCCGAACACCGCCGGATTCCATGTCAGGCTGCCGGCATGGGCGCGCGCATAGGGATCGAGCAGCAGCTTGTTCGGGTTGAAGCGGTGACCGCCGTCGGGCTGGTAGGGGCCTGAGACGCGAAAGCCGTACAACGTGCCCGGCTGCACGCCGTTGATGAAGCCGTGAAACACCTGGTCGGTATATTCGGGCAGCTCGAGGCGATGGGTCTCGCGCTCGCCGTCGAACAGGCAGACCTCGACCTTGCTGGCATTGGCGGAGAACACCGCGAAGTTGGTGCCATGGCCGCTCCAATGCGCGCCCAGCGGATAGGGCAGGCCTTCCTCAACGACAAAATCGGACATCACGCCCCCCAAGGCCAGCAATTCAACCTGCAACAAACGCCGCCACGCGAAAAACGTTGCATTGGCTATTTTAGCGGCAATCGCGCGTGGTTCGTATGACGCAATCGTCATTCCGGGGCTCGCAAAGCGATGCCCCCAGGTGCGCAATTGCGCACCAAGTCGCGAGAATGCGAAGCTGTGTCTTCATCCACGCTGTCATCGCCCGGCTTGACCGGGCGATCCAGTACGCCGAGGCCCATCCGTTCAAACACGACTGTCTCTGAAATACTGGATCACCCGCTTTCGCGGGTGATGACACCGGAAAAGCTGCTTCACATTGAATCAGACCAACACCGTCGTCCCGGCGAAGGCCGGGACCCATAACCCCAGATATCAGTTGGTTGGCGATGCTGGGGCCGCAGCCGGCTTCAACAATTCACCCCTGTGGCAATGGGTCCCGGCCTTCGCCGGGACGACAGCGGGCGGCTTGTTGAGTGCAATGCTAAATCAGCCGCATGCCCTTGAAGCTCGCATGCCCGTTCTTGCCGACGATGATGTGATCGTGCACCGCGATGCCGAGCGGTTTTGCGATCTCGACGATCGCTTTGGTCATCTGGATGTCGGCCTGCGACGGCGTCGGGTCGCCGCTCGGATGATTGTGCACCAGGATCAGCGCGGTCGCCGACAATTCCAGCGCCCGCTTGATCACCTCGCGCGGATAGACCGGGGTGTGATCGACGGTGCCGGTCTGCTGCACCTCGTCGGCGATCAGCTGGTTGCGCTTGTCGAGGAACAGCAGGCGGAATTGCTCCTTGTCGGCGAACGCCATGCCGGTGCGGCAATAGTCGATGACGTCGTTCCAGGACGACAGCGCGATGTTGCGCCTGATCTCGCCCTTGGCGATCCGGCCGGCGGCTGCCGCCAGCAGCTTGAGCTGGTTGATCGAGGCGTCCTTGATGCCGTCGACCTCGCGCAGCCGCGCCACCGGCGCGTGCACCACCTCGGCGAAGGAGCCGAACTTCTTCAGCAGCGCCTTGGCCAATGGCTTGGTGTCGCGGCGCGGGATGGCAGCGAACAGCGCCATCTCCAGCAGCTCATAGTCGGTCAGCGCGTCGGGGCCGGCCGCATGGAAGCGTTCGCGCAGCCGTTCGCGATGGCCATGATAATGCGGCGTCCCGTCGGGCTGATCGGTGCTGTCACTGGCTTTGGCGGGCATCGGCCACAACCATGCCGTGCCCGCCGGGTTTTGCAAGGGGCGATGCAACCCACGGTCATCGCCCGGCTCGCCGCCTCCGCTAAAGCTTCGGCGCGCCTGAGAGCGAAAGCCCCGTCGAAGCCTTGGCGTAGACGGGACCGGGCGATCCAGTACGCCGCGGCTTCTCGATTCAAGCGGTGGCGTCTCTGGAATACTGGATCACCCGCTTTCGCGGGTGATGCCACCGCAAATGGGTCCTGGCTTTTGCCAGAACGACGATCGTGTGTGAGGCGCCCACTTCCCCGGTTTGCCACGATGCGACGGGCGAATTACCGTTCGCTGCAACGGTTCGAGATCGAAATGGGGGAGGACGGCGTGACGTCATTCAAGGTGATCCGCGCGCGCGCCGAGAAGCGCAAGGGCGGGCCGAAGGCACTGGCGAAATTGCTGCGGCCGCCGGCGGGCGCCAAGACGCTGGCAAAGCTCGGCGACGACCGCGTGCTGGCCGAGATGACCAGGCGCGTGTTCTGCGCAGGCTTCGCCTGGAGCGTGATCGACGCCAAATGGGAGGGTTTCGAGCAAGCGTTCCTTGGCTTTGAGCCCGCCAAGCTCGCCTTCAAATCAGATGAATTTTGGGAGAAGCTGACCAGCGACACAAGGATCGTGCGCAACGGCGCCAAGATCATGTCGGTGCGCGACAATGGCCGCTTCGTGCAGGAGATCGCGCGCGAGCACGGCAGCTTCGGCAAATTCCTCGCGGCATGGCCGTCGTCGGATGAGGTCGGATTGCTTGATCTGCTGGCCAAGCGCGGCAGCCGGCTCGGCGGCAACACCGGGCAGATGCTGCTGCGCTTTCTCGGCTGGGATGGCTTCGTCACCTCGCGCGACGTCGTCGCCTGCCTGCGCGATGCAGGCCTCGATATTGCCGAGGAGGTCAAATCGAAGCGCGATCTCGCCAAGGTACAGGCGCAATTCAACGCCTGGGCGGAGGAGACCGGGCTGTCCTATCTGCATTTGTCGCGGATCTGCGCGATGTCGATCGGCGAGAACCACACGCCCGAGGAGATCGTCGAGCGGACGCGAAGCGATTATTGATCAAGCGTGATGACGTTAGATTGAGTAGCAACCGCATCGCATTAGATGCGACCTCCCCCGCAAGCGGGAGAGATACACCGAACTTGCCGCAGGAACGTTTCGACCTGCCTACACCTGAACCCAGGGCTTCTCGCCATGGCGCTCGGACAGCGTGAAGATCTCGACACCGTCGGCGGTGACGCCGACCGAGTGCTCGAACTGCGCCGACAGCGAACGGTCGCGGGTCACCGCGGTCCAGCCGTCGGACAGGATCTTCACATGCGGCTTGCCGAGATTGATCATCGGCTCGATGGTGAAGAACATGCCGGGCCTCAACGGCACGCCCTCGCCGGGGCGACCGATATGGATGATGTTCGGCTCGTCGTGGAACAGGCGGCCGAGGCCATGGCCGCAGAAGTCGCGCACCACGCTCATGCCTTGCGGTTCGACATAGCTCTGGATGGCGTGACCGATATCGCCGGTAGTGGCGCCGGGCTTCACCGCCGCGATGCCGCGCATCATCGCCTCATAGGTCACCTCGATCAGCCGCTCGGCCTTCCGCGCGATGGCGCCGATCGCATACATCCGGCTGGAATCGCCGTACCAGCCGTCGACGATGAAGGTGACGTCGACATTGACGATGTCGCCTTCCTTTAGCGGACGATCGCCCGGCATGCCGTGGCAGACCACGTGATTGATCGAGGTACAGGTCGAGTAGCGATAGCCGCGATACATCAGCGTCGCCGGATAGGCGCCGTGGTCGAAGGCGAACTTGCGGACGAACTCGTCGATATCGGAGGTCGGGACGCCCGGCTTGACGAGGTCGGTCAGTGCGTCGAGGCATTTCGACACCAACGCGCCGGCCTTGCGCATGCCAGCAAAGCCGCTCTGCCCGTGCAGCTTGATCTGGCCGGTCTTGCGAAGGGAGGTGTCGGTGGCGTCGATATAGCTCATGGGCGGGGCGTTTCTGCGGGCAAGGGGCTGATTTCAGGCTCTAATTTAATGATCGGCGCGCCCGGTGCAAGCCAAGGTTGGGCATGGGGACAATGCCCAAACTGCTTGATTTCGCGGCCCAATCCGGAACAGCGGCCGCTCCTTGTCCGAAAAAACTGTGTTCAAATGCTAGCTGGAGACCTCGACCACGCTCTCGACCGGCGGCGCGCCGCCGCGGATCCGGAGTTCCCGCACCGGATAGGGCACCCTGATGCCCTGCTGCTTGAAGGCGTCCCACAGCGCCAGCATGACGTCGCTCTTCACATTGTCCATGCCGTCGGGATCGGCGATCCAGAAGGTCAGAGAGAACTTCATGCCGAGCTCGGCGAATTCGGTCAGGATGCAGTTCGGCGGCTTGCCCTTGAGCGCGCGGGCGTGGGCCGCGGCGGTCTCGATCGCGAGCTTGCAGACCAGTCTCGGATCGGCGTCGTAATTGGCGGCGAAGGCGATCTTCACCAGCGTATTCTTGTCGGTATAGGTCCAGTTGGTGACCTTCTGCGTCACCAAATCCTCGTTCGGGATCAGGAACTCGCGGCCGTCGCCGGCGGCGACCGAGATGTAGCGGGTTTTCATCGCGCTGATGCGGCCCTGGCTGTCGCCGATGGTGACGAGGTCGCCCGGCTTCACCGATTTGTCGACCAGCAGAATGATCCCCGAGATGAAGTTGGCGACGATCTTTTGGAGGCCGAAACCGATGCCGACGCCGACGGCGCCGGAAAGCACCGCCAGAGCCGACAAGTTGATCCCGACGGCACTCAAGGCAATGGCGACCGCGACCACCATCAGGCCGATGCGAATGATCTTGACCAACAACACCTGGATCGACGGGGTCAGGTCGGTCGAGCGGGTGATCTGGCCGTCGATGAAATTGCTGGCGATATTGCTCAGCCACAACGCTAGGATCAGCACCGCGCCGGCCTTGATCAGCAGCAGCGGCGACAGCCGCAGACCGCCCATGACGACGGCGAACGAATCCAGCGTGTCGGCCGCCCAATCGAGCTGGCCGACGATGCTGAGCGCCGCAACCACCCAGGCTGCGATCGACACCGTCTTGACGATGAAGGCGTTGTCGATCACCGAGGTTACGAGGCGGATCACGAGCCAGGCCAGCGCCAGCTTGGCGGAGACCGCGATCAGGTAGCTGCGGCTCGGCCATGTGGCGTGCCACATCACGATGCGCGAGATCACCATCAGCACCGCGAACACGGCGGTCGAGGCGCTCGTCACCATCACGCGGGCAAAGTGCCGGAGCGGCAGCGGCCACCGGCTCGCCAGCGACGACAATTCGACCCGTGAGTGAATGGCGGTATCGGCCGCGTAGGCGAGGCCCGCGGCGGCGAGGATGATGCCGAACTGCAGATAGAACCAGGGCGAGGCGACCTCGGCGCCGACCGAGCGCGCGGCCATTTGGATCGATTCCAGGACGTCCTTCCAGCTCATGTCCATCGGCAAATTCTCAACTTGCAGTGCGGGTCAGGCAAATGTGATTCGAAGGTGTTGGGAGATTCCCACAACGGCGCGCGCGCGACCATCGATACACCACAGTGTCGAGGCGCATTAGAGCGTTTTCGAGCGAAGTGGTCACCGGTTCGCGTGAAGAAAACGCGTCAGAACAAGAATCGAGAGACCCGTTCCGATTTTATCGGAACGGAAAAGGATCTCGGGGCAGCGGGACCGGGCACATTGCCGCTTATGGCAGAAATCGTTTGGCGTCCCGGTGTGGCGACGATAAGGATGCAATTGCAAGTATTTGAGACCCCCGAAGGCGCATGGCATCCCTTGACTCCGTCAGTATAGCGATCCTGCTCGGCGCGGTGCTGGTGATGGCCGGCATCCTGTCGAGCCTGTTGGCATTGCGGTTCGGCGCCCCGTTGCTGCTGGTGTTCTTGCTGGTCGGCATGCTGGCGGGCGATTCCGGCCCCGGCCGGCTGCAGTTCGACGACGTCCGCACCACCTATCTGGTCGGCTCGGTGGCGCTGGCGCTGATCCTGTTCGACGGCGGCTTGAAGACGCGGTTTGCCAGCATCCGCACCGTGCTGGTGCCGTCGATGGTGCTGGCGACCGCCGGCGTGCTGCTCACCGCGCTGATCACGGCGCCGGTCGCCCGCTATGTGCTCGACCTCAACTGGACCGAGTCGCTCCTGGTCGGTGCCGTGGTGGCCTCGACCGACGCCGCGGCGGTGTTCCTCCTGGTGCATACCCAGGGCCTGCGCCTGCGCCCGCGCGTCGGCGCGACGCTGGAGGCGGAGTCCGGCACCAACGATCCGTTCGCGATCTTCCTCACTTTGATGCTGGTCGAGTTCATCTCGATCGGCCAGAGCTCGGCCTCGCACATCGCGATGGAGTTCATCCAGGAAGCCGTGCTCGGCGCCATCATCGGGGTGATCGGCGGCCGGCTGGTGGTGCTGGCGCTGAATTATGTGGCGCTGCCGCAGGGCCTGCATGCGCCGTTCGTCACCACAGCGGCACTGGTGATCTTCGGCGGCTCGCAGATCGTGCATGCCTCGGGATTCCTCGCGGTCTATCTCGCCGGTATCATCATCGGCAACCGGCCGACCCGCGCGCATAATTCGGTGGTGACGTTCCTCGACGCCGCGACCTGGCTGGCGCAGATCGTGATGTTCGTGCTGCTCGGCCTCCTGGTGTCACCGCATCGCCTGCTCTCCAGCGCCGGCGGCGCGGTGCTGGTGGCATTCGCACTGATGCTGGTGGCGCGGCCGCTGGCGGTGCTGATCTGCCTCGCGCCGTTCAAGTTCAACTGGCGGGAAAAGATCTTCATCGCCTGGACCGGGCTACGCGGCGCGGTCGCGATCTTCCTGGCCTCGATCCCGATGCTGGTCGGCCTGTCGAAGGCCTATCTGTATTTCGACGTCGCCTTCGTCGTCGTCATCATCTCGCTGTTGCTGCAGGGCTGGACGCTGGGACCGGCGGCACGGCGGCTGCATGTCGCGCTGCCGCGCGCCGAACGCGGCCCGCGTCGCGTCGAGCTCGACCTGCCCGGCCAGCTCGAGCAGCAGCTGGTCGGCTATCCGGTGCGGCCCAAGAGCCTGTATTTCCGCCGCGGGCTGATTCCGTCGTGGTCGAAGCCGACACTGGTGATCCGCGACGAGCGGATCCTGACGCCTGTCGAGGCCGATCCGGTCGCGCCGGGCGACTACATCTATCTGCTGGCGCCGCCGGAGCGCGCCGAGGCGCTCGACCGCTTCTTCGTCGACATGGCGCCATCGAGCACGCCCGATCCGCATCTGCTCGGCGACTTCATGGTCTCGGGCGAGCATACGCTGGGCGAGCTCGCCGAGATCTACGGCGTCAAGGTCGATGAGCACCAGGCCAAGCTGACGCTTGCGGATTATTTCGACATCAATCTCGACCGCGCGCCGAAGGAAGGCGCCGAGCTTGCGCTCGACGAGATCGTGCTGGTGGCGCGCAGCATCAGCGGCGGCCGCGTCAACGTCGTCGGCCTGCGGCTGCCGGAAGAGGAGGAGGTCGCGCCACAGACGCGGATGCAGACCGTGCGGCGCAAGCTCGCCGATATCTGGGCGTCGGTGGCGGGGGTCTGAGCGCTACTGCTTGCGCAAGAACTGCGAATCCGGCGCGAACTTCTTGATCATCTCGGACAGGCCGTCGTCGGCCGGCGGGCCGGGCGAGTCCGGCTTGGGTTCGTCCTTGAACTTCTGGCCGGAAATCTCGGCCAGCGCCGCGAGCAGCGTCTCATCGAGATCGTCGGCCGCTGTCTTTCCGGCTGGTCGCTTCGCGAGCGGTATGATGGCGGGCGGAGGTGGCAACGGCGCCGGCGGCGCGGGCTTCGGCTGGTTGGGCGCGACGGCGCGGGCGTCCTGCTCGGGCTTCGCCGCGATCGGCGCGCGCTCCGGTATCGGTGGAGGCTTGGGGGTATCCGCCCGTTTGGCGGCGGCCTGGCTGACGGCGGCGATCAACGATGCTTCGAGATCGGCGGGAGTCTCAGCCGGGATCGGCATCGGCGGCGGCGCGGCGGGCTTCGTGTCCCGGGGCGCGCGACCGAACAGCGGTTCCCGCTGGTTCGCCGTCGGCGGCCGGTTCTCGGTTGCCTTGCTGGGCTCCCTGCCGGGCTTGAAGAGACCCGCGCGTTCGGCGGCGAGCCTGGCGGAAGCCTCCTCGACGGTGGCGAGCAGGGACGATTCCAGCGCATCGGCGGGATTGCTCGGCGGTATCGGCGGCGCCGCTGGCTTGGCGACAGGGGCGACCACCACCTTCGGCTCCTGCCGGGGCGGCACCGGCACCGGCGGCGGCCGCGATACCTCGACCACCGGCGGTGGCCGCGATGCCTCGAGCGGTGGGGCCGGCGGGACCGGCTGACCGCTGCGGGCGCGCGCGATTATGCCGTCGACGATCGCCCCCAGGCGGCTCTTGTCGGGGGCGGCGAGATAGCTGGCCGCCAGCTCGTCGACATATTGCGGGCCATAGTCGGCGAGGACATGCGCGATCTGGGCCAGATCAGGATCGCTCTCGACCAGCCGTCGCCACGCCTCCCGGTCGTAGGGCGCGCCGTTCTTGTCGGGCCAAGCCACCCGGCGTGGCTGACGCTGAGGTCCGGCGTCCTGGCCGGTGACCGGGTCGAGGGTCGGCGGCCGCAGCCCGGCACTGAGGCGCGGAGGGGTAAATCCCGCGGCTGCCGGCGCGGTATCATCTGCCGGGCTTCGGCGGCGTTCGGCGACCTGCAGCGCGATCAGGCCGACGCCCATCAGCAGGAAGCCGAGCGCGGCCCACGAAATCGTGGCGCACAGCACCGCGCCGATCAGCAGCAATACCCAGCCTGTCAGTCGCACAATGTGCCCTTCCCCATGCCCGATCGGATGTCCCAATGCGGGCCTAGCAGACAAGATTGGCTATCTTATGCCGACTTTCGGAAAAACGGCCAGCTAGAGCGTTTTCGAGCGAAGTGGACACCGGTTCGCGTGAAGAAAACGCGTCAAAACAAGAATCCAGAGCTCCGGTTCTGATTCAATCAGAACCGAAGCTCTAGGCGCCGGATGTCAGCACCTTGACACCGCCGAACGCGGTCACCTGGCCGCGGCGCAGCATCACGATCTGGGTGGCGAGCTGGCGCAGCTCGGCCGCGTCGTGGCTGACATAGACCATGGGGACGCCGGCCTCGTCCCGCAGCCGCACCAGATAGGGCAGGATCTCGAGCTTGCGGCTTTCGTCGAGCGCGCCCAGCGGCTCGTCCAGCAGCAACAGCCGCGGCTTCGACAACAGCGCGCGGCCGAGCGCGACGCGCTGGCGCTCGCCGCCGGAGAGCTTTCCGGGGCGGCGGTCGAGCAGGGCGCCGATGTCGAGCAGGTCGACGACGCGCTTGTGTTGCGCGGGATCCTCGGCGAGGCCGTTCATGCGGCGGCCGTAGTCGAGGTTCTGCCTGATATCGAGATGCGGAAACAGCCGTGCGTCCTGGAAGACGT
Source organism: Bradyrhizobium sp. 27S5 (assembly GCF_037217225.1). Classification (NCBI taxonomy): domain Bacteria; kingdom Pseudomonadati; phylum Pseudomonadota; class Alphaproteobacteria; order Hyphomicrobiales; family Nitrobacteraceae; genus Bradyrhizobium; species Bradyrhizobium sp. 27S5. The sequence goes on along the minus strand of NZ_CP147714.1, from coordinate 8,210,450 downwards.
AGCCGATGCGACGGCGCCAGGTCGGCACGTGGATGCCGGCGGCGGTGTCGTCGACGGTCTCGCCATCGATCACGATCGTGCCGCGGTCCGGGCGCAACAGTCCCGCGATGGTGTTGATCAGCGAAGTCTTGCCGGAGCCGGACGCGCCGAACAGGCCGGTGACGCGGCCCTCGCTGGTGAACGATGCCGCAAGCGTGAACTCGCCGAGCTGCTTGGTGATGTCGACGCGCAGCATCGCTATTGCCCGTGCAGGCGCGCGGTGGCCCGGCGCGCGAACACTTCGGCTGCGACCAGCGCGCCGACCGCGAGCACGACCGAGATGATCACGAGCCGGGCTGCAGCGGTGTCGCCGTCCGGCGTCTGGATCAGCGAATAGATCGCCGACGAAATGGTCTGGGTCTCGCCGGGAATGTTGGAGACGAAGGTGATGGTCGCGCCGAACTCGCCGATCGCCTTGGCAAAGCCGAGCACCATGCCGGCCAGCACGCCCGGCAGTGCGAGCGGCAGCGTCACCGTTGCGAACACCCGCCACGGCGCCGCGCCCAGCGTCTCGGCGGCCTGCTCGAGACGGCGATCGACCGCCTCGATCGAGAGACGGATCGGCCGCACCAGCAGCGGAAACGACATCACGCCGCAGGCCAGCGCCGCGCCCGTCCAGCGGAAAGCGAACACGATGCCGAGATGATCGGCCAGCCAGCCGCCGACCAGGCCGCGTTTGCCGAAGGTCAGCAGCAGCAGATAGCCCGTGACGACCGGCGGCAGCACCAGCGGCAGATGCACAGCGGCATCGAGCAGCGACTTGCCCCAGAAGTCGCGCCGCGCCAACAGCCAGGCGAGCGCGATCCCGAACGGGGTCGCCACCAGCGTTGCGATGATGGCGACCCGCAGCGACAGCAGGATCGCCGTCCATTCGGTCGGCGAGATCTCAAACACGCTCAGGTCGTCGGGCTGATCAGGAAATTGAAGCCATACTTCTCGAGGATCGTCTTCGCCGCCGACGAACGCAGGAAGGCGAGATATTCCGCGGTCTCCGGCTTCGCGGTCGTGGTCGCCGCGACCGGATAGATGATGGCCGGATGGCTGTCGGTCGGGAAGGTGCCGACGATCTTGACGCCGGGCTCGACCTTGGCGTCGGTCGAGTAGACGATGCCGAGCACAGCCTCGCCGCGCGCCACCAGCGTCAGTGCCGCGCGCACGCTGTCGGCCATCGCGAATTTCGGCTCCGCCGCCTGCCATGCACCGAGCTTCTCGAGCGCGGCCTTGGCATATTTGCCGACCGGCACCGCCTTGACGTCGCCGGTCGCGATCCTGCCGTCGCCGGCGAGCTTGGCGAGATCGAAGCCCGGTCCGATGTTGACGTTGTCGATCTTGGAATCCTTCGGCGCGATCAGCACGATCGAGTTGCCGAGCAGGTTGACCCGGGTCTGCTCATTGATGTTCTTCTGCTTGATCGCGTAGTCCATCCAGTCGGTGTCGGCGGAGACGAACACGTCGGCCGGCGCGCCCTGCTCGATCTGTTTTGCCAATGCCGAGCTTGCGGCATAGCTGGCGCTGATCTTGACGCCGGTCTTGGCGGTGTAGGCCGCATTGATGTCGTCGAGCGCGTTCTTCATCGAGGCCGCGGCAAAGACGGTGAGCGTCTTGTCCTCGGCGCTCGCGGGCGAATGGATCGCGCCGAGCAGGATGACGAAGGCAGTGAAAAGTCCGGCAAGTCGTGACATGGAAGCGCTCCGTGCGAGCTCGCGCGCGAACCAGCACGCGCAAATCAGGCGTTGGGTGAAGTCTGGCCTGCGACGGACGGAAGCGCTGTTCCGCTGGTCCCCGAAGGACTTACGGTCCTCAGGGATATCGCACTGCAAACATAGCAGGCTGAGGCTTACGGTAAAGGCGACCGTTTGTCTAACGGGTCGTCCTATTCATCCGACGGCTGGATCGTGATCGACAGCGAGTTCTCTTTTGAGCCGCTGACCTGCAGCACGAAGGGGCTGGCGGCGAGGTCGTATTTCATGGTCTTGCGGATACCGTCGCAATCGGTCGCCCCGCTGAACGCCTTCGGCTTCAGGAAATGCCCGTCCTGCACCAGGTCGACCCAGGCGCCGGCCGAGAGGCTGACGGTATAAAGCCCGGCCTTCGGCGCGGCCTTGAAGCTGGTGAAGCCGGCGAAGGTGCCGTCCTTCGGCGCGCGCTCCGGCGGAGTCGGCAATTTGGCGTCGCTGGGCGTGACCAGCGCCAACGTGATGGCGGTCGATGGCAATGCGGTCTGCTCGCTGCCCGAGGCGAGCTTGGCGCGATCCGGCGCGGTCAGCGCGGCGCGTGCCCGGTCGATCGACCATTTGAACTTGTCGCAGCCGCTCGGCTCTTCCGCTGCGAAAGCGGGAACCGAGACGAGCAGGAGCGATGCGGCGAGGAGCGATTTGCGCATGTCTGGTCCATTAAGATGATGACGGATGAAACAGATCAGCGGCCCCGATCCATCGCTCGTACGCGCTTACGGCGCGACGACATCAGATCATAACGCAGTTCGAGCCGGCCGGCATAGCCGCCTGACGAAGATGTTATTGCCTTGGATGCTACTGTTTGGCGTCGGGCGCGTTCAGCACCGCCTTGCAGTCCGCCGGCAGCTGCGCCAGCGTTGTCGGCGGGCGCGGTTTCGGCGGCTTCGGCGGCGGCTTCGGATGCAGCACCGAATCCTTGAACCAGTAGGCGAGGTCGGACGGCTTGCAGCCTTCGTCTTCCGCTTGCGGCTTCTGTCCCTCGCATTCGGGGCTGCCGGACGGACATCGCATGCGGATGTGGAAATGGTAGTCGTGGCCCCACCACGGCCGGACCTTCGACAGCCAGCTGCGGTCGCCCCTGGCGTCGCGGCACAGCGCCTTCTTGATCGCGGGATTGACGAAGATGCGCTGCACCGCCGGCTCCCGCGCGGCGTCGCGGATGACGAGCGCATGAGCCGGCGTGAACACGCGCGGATCGATGTCGAGCCGGTCGTCGCGCACCATCATCACCGCCGACATCTCCTCGCGATCCTCGCGCGACAATTTGCGATCCGGCATTGGCGTCAGCCAGATATCGGCGTCGAGCCCGATCTGGTGGCTGGCGTGACCGGTCAGCGCGGGGCCGCCGCGCGGCTGGCCGATGTCGCCGACCAGGATGCCCGGCCAGCCGGCGTCCTTGTGCGCGTTGACCGCGAGCCGCTTCAACAGCGCGATCATGTCGGGGTGACCCCAGTAGCGGTTGCGCGACAAGCGCATCACCTGCCAGGTGTCGCCGTTGAGCGGCATCTGCGCCGCGCCGGCAAGGCAGCCCTTGGTGTAGCCGCCGATCGACCGCGTCGGCATCGCCGCGGGCAGCACCTTGCGTGCGAACAGCTCCTTCGCCCCGATCTTTGGATCGTTAGGGTTAGCGAGCGGCGGCAATGGCTGCGGAGCGAGCGAGCCCTTGTCCTGCGCCCGCGCGGATACGGTGCAGGCGACGAGGATTGAGATCAGGAGCGGGATCAGACGAAGGCGGGGTGTCATTCGGATCACTCTGTCGGCGCGAGGCTAGCATGGATTCGAAGCAGGCGGACCGCGCATTCATCCCATTTGCTTGATCGCCCACAAGACGGATTAAGATTACCCGCGGCTTCCTGGCGCGCATGTGAGCAACGCCACTTTACAAGCACACGTTGCAGGCGACATCATGCCCGCAATAATTCAGGGTAGGCGTCATTATGACAAGCGTATGCGTACGGCTGGCGTTTGCCGCCGCGATCGCCGCGTCGACATTGGCATTGTCTCCGGCGCGGGCCGACATCGTCGTTCACATCGATAAATCGTCCCAGCGCATGGCGGTCAGCGTCGACGGCGCGACGCGCTACAACTGGCCGGTGTCGACCGGCCGCCGCGGCTATGGCACGCCGAGCGGAGTCTTCCGTCCGCAGATGTTGGCGCGCCGCTGGTACTCGCGGAAGTACTACAACTCGCCGATGCCGTACTCGATCTTCTTCCATGGCGGCTTTGCCATCCATGGCACCTACGAGCTCACGCGTCTCGGCGGGCCGGCCTCGCATGGTTGCGTGCGCCTGCATCCCTCGCACGCAGCACAGCTCTATGGGCTGGTCGAGCGCAACGGCCGCGGCGGCACGCGGATCCAGATCACCAACTAGCGCGTTTTCGAGCGAAGTGGACACCGGTTCGCGTGAAGAAAACGCGTCAAGACAATAACCTAGAGCTTCGGTTCTGATTCAATCAGAACCGAAAATGCTCTAGCCCGCTTGGCACGCAGGCGGGCAGAAGCGCGCAGCGGCTTAACCCTGCGATAACCCTGTCACATGCTGGCAAACATTGATGCGCTTGCAGCGCATTCGGCGCATTCATTGGGCATTCGCGCGCCGATTTACGCTTCCTTCACCACGCTTCGGTGCTTCCACGCTGCAAATCTGCGCTGTTCGTCGCTTGCACACCGCCGGCAACTCGCGCGTGGCGTGAACCCGCCTGCAAAGCAGGCATGCCCGGATATCTCATACAGCGCAGCGCTTCGCCAAGAGATACCAATTTTTCAGAGACTTATCGCAGAAATATCGCCGAGCTGGAATGCGCGTGGGGCGTGCGATACCGATGATGCGGCCGAAGAAGATCAAGAAACCAAGCCAGGCCAAACCGGCCCGCTCCCGGGGGCGCCGGCCCCAAGCGGTGCCGAAAGTGTCCGGCAGCTTGCGCCGCCCAGCCGTTGAGATCGGCGAGCTGGTGCGCCAGCGCGCGCAGGCTGAGGCCGCGATCGCCGAGGCGCGCAAGTCGAACGCGCGATTGCGCGAGGCGATCGACATCCTGCCGCAGGGCATCGTGTTCCTGGACCCGGAGGGCCGCTACACGCTCTGGAACAAGAAATACTCGGAAATCTACAAGCGCAGCTCCGATCTGTTCGAGCACGGTGCGCGCCTGGAAGACACCATCCGCATCGGTGTCGCGCGCGGCGATTATCCCGAGGCCAAAGGCCGCGAGGAAGAGTGGATCGCCGAACGGGTCAAGAAGATGTACCAGCCGGGCGAACGGCACGAGCAGGTGCTAGCCGACGGCCGCGTGGTATTGATCGAGGAGCGACTGACCGCCGATGGCGGCATCGTCGGTCTGCGCGTCGACATCACCGAACTGAAGCAGCGCGAAGCGTCGTTCCGCCTGCTGTTCGACGGCAATCCGGTGCCGATGATCCTGTGTGCGCTCGACGGCGAACGGATCCTCGCCGTCAACGACGCCGCGATCGCGCATTACGGCTACGTCCGTGCCGAATTCGAGCGAATGACGATCAGGAGCCTGCAGGCGTTCGACACCGAATTGCCCTGGGCCGCCGGCCGCAGCAGCGACGAGCAGGCGGCGCGGACCTGGAAGCATGTGCGCGCAGACGGCACGCTGATCGACCTTGCGATCTATTCGCGCCAGCTGATGCATGGCGACCAGCCGGCGATGCTGCTCGCGCTGATGGACATCACCGAGCGCAAGCGCGCCGAGGCGCGGCTCGCCTTCATGGCCCAGCACGACAGCCTGACCGGCCTGCCCAACCGCAACCTGCTGCGTCAGCAGATGGACGAGATGCTGCAGCACACCCGCCGCTCGACCGACAAGGTTGCGGTGCTGATCCTCGGGCTCGACAATTTCAAGGCGGTCAACGAGACGCTCGGCCACGGCATCGGCGACAAGCTGTTGCGCGGGGTCGCCAAGCGCCTGCGCTCGACGCTGCGCGAGGAAGATGCGATGGCGCGCCTCAACTCCGATGAATTCACCATCGTGCAGGGCGGCGTGATGCGGCCTGAGGACGCGGTGCTGCTGGCAAGGCGGATCCTGGACGCGATCGGCGAGCCGTACCTGCTCGAGGGGCATTCGGTGGTGATCGGCGCCAGCATCGGGATCGCGATGTCGCCCGGCGATGGCGAGGATTCCGAAAAGCTGTTGAAGAGCGCCGACATGGCATTGTCGCGCGCGAAGAGCGAATTCCGCGGCACCTTCTCGTTCTTCGAGGCCGAGATGGATGCGCGCGCCCAGAGCCGCCGCAAGATCGAGATCGATTTGCGCGATGCGATCCAGAACGAAGGCCTGCGGCCCTATTACCAGCCGCTGGTCGATCTCGCGAGCGGACGCATCACCGGCTTCGAGGCTTTGGTGCGCTGGCCGCATCCGGAGCGCGGCATGATCTCGCCCGGCGAGTTCATCCCGGTGGCGGAGGAGACCGGCCTGATCAACCCATTGGGCGCGCTGATGCTGCATCGCGCCTGCATGGATGCGGCGCAATGGCCCGATGACGTGCGCGTCGCGGTCAATCTGTCGCCGCTGCAATTCCGCACCGGCAATCTGCTGGCGCTGATCACCGACGCGTTGCGGCAATCCGGCCTGCCGGCGCGGCGGCTCGAGCTCGAAATCACCGAGACGCTGCTGCTCGAGAAGAGCAGTCAGGTGCTGGCGACGCTGCATGCGCTGCGCGCGCTCGGGGTGCGGATGTCGATGGACGATTTCGGCACCGGCTATTCGAGCCTCAGCTATCTGCGCAGCTTTCCGTTCGACAAGATCAAGATCGACCAGTCCTTCGTGCGCGGCCTCGGCTCGAACCCGGACGCGCAGGCGATCGTGCGTTCGATCGTCAGCCTCGGCATGGGGCTCGGCGTCATCATCACCGCGGAAGGTGTCGAGACCGAAGCGGAGCTGAGCTGCCTGCGCGCCGAGGGCTGCCACGAGGGCCAGGGTTTTCTGTTCAGCCGGGCGCGGCCGAATGCCGAGGTCATCAGCCTGCTGAAGGCGCAGCGCGTCGCGACGGCGGCGTAGCGAAGCCTACGTCGCTTTCTTGTTCAAATGATAGGTCAGCGCCAGCGCCACGCAGTGGCGCAGCGCTACCTCCGGAAGCTTGCCGGCGACATCGAGCAGGATCGCGCGGTTGCCGCTGTAGCTGAGCTCGGGATAGAGCTCACGGAAAGTCTCGACCAGGTTGGTCTGGCAGTGGAAGTAGATCGCGACCTGGCCGGCGGCCGGCTTCACCTGATCGATCCGGATCGTGCTGCCGCTGCCGGTCTCCGGCGTCAGGTAGCTCGGCTGACCCCATTTCAGCGTCTCTTCCAGCGCGCCGACGCCCCTGGTCGCCTTCGCGGTCTCGAAGATCAGGCGACGCAGCGCCAGCAGCCTGGCCTTGACCGGGGCAGGGTAGGTGTCGAACAGCGCATCAGCGGCTTTCGCGTGCGGGCGTCGTGCCGCCTTGCTGGTCGATGTTGCCGGCTTGCGCATGGTGGGCTCCGCGAGGAGGGCGTGTCGTGTCTATCTACCACAGCGCCTTGAAGGTCATATAGACCGCCATCAGCGACACGAAGAAGATCATCGCGATGCGCAGCGTCGCGCGGTCGATGCGGTTGGCGGCGCGGGCGCCGAGATCGGTGCCGGCGAGCAGGCCGACGATGACGCCTGCCAGCACCGGCCATGACGCGAGCGCGCCCTCGCTCCAATAGATCCAGGCCGACGGGATCGTGGTCGGGATCAGCGACATCACGAGGCTCGCCATCTGCGCCTGATGCTGCGGCACCCCGAGCACGGCGCTCAATCCGACCACGGTCGCCAGTCCGCCGCCGATGCCGAGAAAGCCGGACGACAGGCCGGCAAGCAGGCCAACAATGAGCAGCGCCGGCCACGATATGTCGCGCGTGGCGTCATCGCCGTCATGCTCCGGCTTGTCGCGTCCGCCGCGCAGGATCAGCATCGCGTCAAGCGCGACGAGATAGGCCACATAGGTCCAGCGCAGGGCGGGCTCGGCGACGTGGTTCGCGGCAAGCGCGCCGGCGCCGCCGCCGGCTACGAAACCAAACGTCAACAGAACGATCCAGCGCAGCGGCGTGCGGTTGCCGCTTTGCCAATAGCGCCTGATCCCGGTCAGGCTGGTCGGCGGCACCTGCGCGACCAGCGAAATGCCCTGCGCGACATGCTGGCCGGCGCCGAGCAGCAGCACCGAGAACACCACCAGTCCGCCACCGGGGCTGACGCCGAGCAGGCCTGCGGTCAATCCGCCGGCGAGGCCCGTGACGATGCCGGCAATGAGGTCATGGATGTTCACCGCGCCCTCCGTCAATGCCTGGCGGCAAGGCCGGTAAGGAAGATGTCGAAGGCGTGCATCGCCTCCGATGTCGAGACGGTTTCGCCCCACAGCCGCTGCAGCACGATGCCCTGGAACATCGCGACCATCGCCCGCGCCGCGCCGCGCGGCTGCACGCTGCGGTCGATCGCGCCGCTCTTCTGGCCGCGTCGCAGCAACTCCACGATCAGGGCGATCGGCTGGCGGATTCCGCTGATCACCTGCTCGCGGACCACGTCGTCGCGCAGCGCCTCGGCCCAGAGCTGCAAGGCGACGCGGCGGGCGCGCAGTCCCTCTTCCTTCTGCAGGTCGCCGAGAAAGGCGCGGGCGATCGACCGCAGGCTCTGCAGCACATCATCCGATGGGCCCTTGAGCGCGAGCAGGGCGCTGTCGCGACCATGGCGGCTTTCCCCGATCGCCTGGATCAACTCCTCCTTGCCGGCGAAATGCCCGTAGATGCAGCCGGCGCTGAGCCCGGACTGCTTGATCACGTCCTGGATCGTGGTCTGGTGAAATCCCTGGCGGGCAAAGCAGATCTCCGCGGCCTGCAGGATCTCCTCGCGGCGGATCGCGAGCGTTTCGGGTTTCACCTTCGGCATTGTCGGTCCTTGTCGCGAATTCGGGCCACGGCTCGCCGGCGAGCGAGGCCGGCTTGACGATCGTCTGCCATCATTATAAAGAACGAATATTCGTTTTGTAAAGAGAGGAGCAATCGGCATGATCGGCTTTGCAAAGCTTTTGTGGCACCCAGGCGCAGGCGAAATGGCCGATGTCGAGCTGCCGTCGACCGGCTCGCGTATCGCGTTCCTGCTCGCGAGCTTCGCGATCGTGCTGCTGTTCGAGGCCGCGTTTCCGCTGTTCAGCTATGGCCGCGGCGAGCGGATGCGCAACATCGGCCGCAACGTCGCCATCACCGTGATCTTCGTCGGCGTGAACCTGCTGCTCAGCCCGCTGTCGCCGCTGGCCGCGCAATGGACGTGGGATGCGAAATTCGGCCTGTCGTACTGGCTTGGCCTGTCGCCCCCGGAGCAGCTTCTGCTCGGCCTCATCGGGCTCGACCTGTTCGCCTATTTCGCCCACGTCTCCATGCACAAGCTCGGCTGGATGTGGCGCTTCCACCGCATGCACCATGCCGACCGCTTCGTCGATGTCACCACGGCCTTCCGCGAGCATCCCGGCGAAACGCTGTGGCGGATCGGCTGGCACATCGCGGGTGTGCTGGTGTTCGGAACGCCGGCCTGGGTGCTGGTCACCTATCTGACGCTGTCGGCGCTCAACGCGCAGTTCGAGCATGCCAATATCCGTCTTCCCGAGCGGCTCGATCGCTGGTTGCGGCTCGTCTTCGTGACACCGAACATGCACAAGATGCATCATTCCCGTCACCAGCCGGAGACCGACAGCAATTATTCCAATCTGCTCTCGATCTGGGATCGGCTCGGCGGCACCTACAATCACGGTCCGCGCTTCGCGGAGCTGCGCTACGGCCTCGATGGTTTTGATGATCCCGAGAAGCAATCGCTGCCCGGGCTGCTCAAGATGCCGTTCATGGGCAAATGGGGGCAGGACGGGTCAGGGCCGGACGACAAGGCGGAGCGATCGGCGCCGCCGCCCGTGCTGCCCTGGCCGTGATCACGCTCTAGTACTGCTGCGTCATAGGCAAGAGGCGTACGCTTCCAGGCCCGTCATCCCCGCGCAAAGGCGTCGCCTTTGCCGCTGGAGGTGCGAGCTCTTGCGAGCCTCGAAGGGTGCACGGCCCCGCTGGTGGCCGTCGACCCTTCGAGGGCCGCTGAAGAAGCGGCCACCTCAGGGTGACGGATGACGGGTATTGTGCCTATGGCACAGTAAGATTAAGCGGCGTTGCGCAGTCCGGCGAGGAAGGTGTCGACGCTGTGCGACAGCGCGGATGCGTGATCGCCGAGCTGGCTGGACGTATCCAGCACATTGCCGGTAAGGGCGCGGGATTGGCCGGCGGCCTCGCTCGCGCCGGCGATATTGGCGGAGACTTCGACGGTCCCGGCGGAGGCCTGCTGCACGCTGCGGGCAATCTCCCGCGTCGCCGAGTCCTGCTGCTCGACGGCGGCCGCGATGGCGGTGGCGATCCCCGAGATCTCGCGGATGGTGCCGCTGATGTCGCCGATTGCGCTGACGCAATTGCCGGTGGCTGACTGGATCGCGCCGACCTGGCCGGCGATTTCCTCGGTCGCCTTCGCGGTCTGGCTCGCCAATCCCTTCACCTCGGCGGCGACCACGGCAAAGCCGCGGCCGGCCTCGCCGGCGCGCGCGGCCTCGATGGTGGCGTTGAGCGCCAGCAGATTGGTCTGGCTGGCGATCGCGCTGATCAGGCGCAGCACGTCGCCGATCTTCTCGGCGGATGCGGCCAGGCTCGTCACCATCTCGGTGGTCTCCTTGGCCTTGGCGACTGCATTGTCGGCGACATGGCTGGAATGGGTGACCTGGCGGCCGATCTCGGTGATCGAGGAGGCCAGCTCTTCGGTGGCGGCTGCGACCGCATTGACGCTGGCCGACGCCTCCTCGGACGCGGCAGCCGCCGCCGTGGTCCGTTCCGAGGCGCCGTTGACGCTGGTGGTGATCTCGTTGGCGACGCGCTGCATGTCGCTCGACGACCGCGCGACCGCGGCGACCATGCCCTTGACGTCGGATTCGAAGCGGTCGGCCATCTGCCGCTGCAACGCCTGCTGGTCGGCTGCAGCCTTCACCTTGTCGGCTTCCTGCGCGTCGCGCAGCGAAGAGGTCTCGATCATGCCGCGGCGGAACACGTCGACCGCCTTGGCCATGGTGCCGAGCTCGTCGCGGCGCTCGCTGCCGGGAATCGTGACGCTGGTATCGCCGCTGGACAGGCGGTTCATCACGGCGGTGATCGCGGTGAGCGGCCGGGACAGGCCGCGGCCGAGCAGGAACGCGAGCAACACGGCTGCGGCCAGGATCGCGACCGTGCCGAGGATCAGATTGCGCTGCGCGCTTGATGCGGCGGCTTCATAGTCGCTGGTGTCCTTGATGATCTCGAGCACGGCGACCGGTTCGCCGGCATAGTTCTTGATCTGCCCGAGATAGAGCTCCACCGCATGGCCGTCGAGCGTAGCGTCGCGCAGCAGTGCCGAACCGCTCATCACCCCCTTGAGCTCGTCCTGGGTCGCGACCACCGTGTCGCCGAAGGTCGAGGACAGCCGCTTGAAGCTCTGGCCGTCGAAGGAATGCACGGCGAGGTCGATGCCGAAGCGCTTCTTGGCGCGGTCGACGAATTCCTTGCCGAAGGCGGCGCCGACGTCGACATTGGCCAGCGTCTTGCCGTCGTGCATGATCGGGGTCATGCCGAAGATCGAAAGCGCTTCGCGGCCGGGCTCGACGCCGACGATCGGCTTGCCGGCTTTGATCGATTCCACCACCGTCGTGCGCCGCGCGGAGGCGTCATCGCCGAACAGCTTTGGCGCGTGGACCCGGTAGAAGCTCGTCGCCGGGGTCTGCCAGAACGAGATCAGCGGGATGCCCTGCGCCTTCATCGACGCCCAGGGAGCGCTGAGCAGCTTTCCGAGGCCATCGCGGTCGCCCCTAGCGATGGCATCCTCGACCGGCGGCAAGGCGGCGATGACAGCCGAGACCGCCAGCGCAGCGCGCCCCTCGTAGTCGATCGCTGCAATCACGCTGTCATATTGCAGCTTGAGCTGCTGATCGAGAGCCAGCCGGGTCAACGCGCGCTGCTGGCTGATGGAGAAGCCGCCGAGGATGGCGCAGGCGACTGCAACGGTCAGCGAAATCGCCAGGATCAGGCGGGCGGCAATCGATCGAAGCGTGAACATGGGACCAGCGGAACTCCAGGCATTAGCGCCGCCCGCAAAGTCTCAGAAAAAGCTTAACAACCGGGTGTTGTTGCGGCCGGTATTCGTGCCGCGACCGTTGTCGCCGGTGCTACTTTCGTACCGAGCGGCTGGAGCGGGATGGAGTTAGGTTGAATCAGTCGGACCGCAGACTCGCTTCGCCTCTCCCGATTGCGGGTGGGGGCTCTCTCCACGATGGGATACGCGGCGATACCCACCCCAGCCCTCCCCCTGCGCTGCTTGGCCTTTGTCCTTGTCCGGTTGATTGCACACAACTCAGCGGCATTCAGAATGGAGGATTAACGGTTAATACACGCATAGCGTGCATCATTGCCTCGCCTGCGCTAGAGTTCAGACGCGGACAATTTCGATTCTCGACCGCGCCTTGCAAGCGAGCTTTCGATCAATGATCCAGCGCGGTCTGTCGATATTCGATCCGCCTCAAGACCTGGTCGACGCCTCCGGGGTGACACCCAAGCTGGGTGAAGACGAGCGGGTTGTCTGGATTGGCACGCCAGGATGGTTCAGTACTTTCTTCTGCTCAACGACCGTTCCTACGTGGGGAGCTCTTTTCCTGGCGCTTTTCGCGTACCACGGAATCTATACCCTAACACCCGAGCAACACGCCATTGAAGGGCTCGTAAGAGGACGATGGATAGTTGTCTGTGTGATAGTCATATTTGCTTTCATACCTCAGTTATTCGCGCTGCGCATAGGCGGGGCATTTGCGTATATTCTCACGACAGAACGAATGATCGTAAAAATCGATCAGACAAGAATGTTCGTCAGATGGCTTAGGTACTTCAAGCGCGTCGCCGATACGGATGGCTTTGCTGCATATGATTTGAGATACCTCAACGGCGCTTGCGTCTATGCCGGCTTGTGGTGCTACGGAAATGTAAGCGTCCGCCATATCGTCGGCTCGTTCGGCGAACTCAGATACGACACATATAAATCCGAACCAGTTTTTCGTGACCGCAGATTCGTAAAAGTCGGGCGCAGGTTGCCTCACTTCCGTTTGGCCGAGACACCTTGCAACGTGTACTTCGGTATCAAGGATGTGCGCAGGCTAGGTGATCTTCTTAATGATCAATGCGCGGCCGATATTGAGCGCATAGCGTCCCGGCGACGCTGACGCGAAAGCTGGAGGCCCGTCAAATGGGCTATTCGGAGGACCGCTCTAATTTGCAGGCATGTCTGGAACCGGCCCATCGCATCAGATCGCTGCGACGCCGCCCGCCGTTTGGATGAATTTCGTGCAGGAACCATGCCCTACCTCGGATGTTGGAAAGCAATGCGATAACTAGGGAGGAACTCGTATGAGAACCCTGTTACTGGCTGGTGTATTGGCGGTAGCTGGTTTCGCCATCGCCACGCCGATCTCCACTGCACCCGCGTTGGCTCAAGTTGCCGTTGAAACTCCGCTCGGAGGCGTAGTAGTGGGCCCGGAGCGGCGTTACTACCGAGACTACGATCGACCCGCTTATCGCGCCTACGGATATGACAACGGATATGATCGCGGATATCGCGGTGGATGCCGCACCGTCACGATCGAGCGCGACGACGGTTCGGTCCGCAGGATCCGCCGTTGCGACTAACAGTATCGGTTGGCGCTCACAAGAGCGCCGAGCTGAAAGAATTGGGAGCTATCCACTAAGGCCGCCTCAGTTGGCGGCCTCTTTCATTTCGCGAATGTCGCCTTGTTGGCCCTTTTCGGAAGTGCCGCGCTGGCTAATCGAAAGTCCCGGTGTTGAGGTGAAGCGGTCGTTACGATTGCGTGTTCCGACTTCTGAGTTTGACCCGAAGCGGGCCCTGCCTTTAGGCCGCCCTCGGATGTCCGCGGCCCGCATCTCGCGCCGTCTGCGTTGAAACCGAAACATTTTCTGGCCTGAATGATTTACTCTTGGGGCTTCGCAAGATGCGAGGCATTCATGAATCCTCTCTCGGCGGGCGACGTGTTCCTTACGGTCGCGATCATGAGCGCCACTTTCCTGGCCGAAATCGCTCTTTTCATCTTGATTGGGCTGATCTGAAAGGATCGCGCCGTGCAGCGCGCTAGTTCTCCGTGATCTTGATGGTTGAGACCGGCCATCTTCCGTCATGACCTTTGATCGAAATCCGAAGCCCGTGCAATTCATCCAGCCAAACGTGCTCGACCGTGCCTGCTTTTCCATCTGTAAGGACGACGGCTTTGCCGATCAATTCGGCTTGTGCCTCGCCGTACTCATTCAGAATTCTTGACGCACGGCGCTTCACCGATGGCATTGCTCATCCAATTCGGCCGAGCCGTCTCAGCGGCGAACCTTGTCCCAGCGCTCGGCCGCTGGAATGATCGATGGTGATTGCTCCTCCAATTCGCGGAGCCGGTCGATTTGCTGTCTAAGTCCCTCTGGTAGTCCCGGCTCTGGCTTCAGCGACGCGCCCAATCTCTCGCCGATCTCTCGAACGATGGCGCGGCTGTGCGCGTGGTCAAGGTCAACGCGATGGTTCATGCAATTGCTCTCGTTCCCGTAAATGCAAACCCAGCCAAAGTCCGACATCGTAGCTACCGCCTCCGTAACCTCAGTGGAGGCACGGCCAGCGACTTTTGAATGGACCGGGAGACCGCCGCTTTTGGCTATCTGCGCGAGCGCTCGTTTTCACAACAGCGGGTCTTTGGTCGCGACCTTTGGCTATCCGCGACATGCGCGGACTTTCTACCAGCGAGGGGCGGTCTCGCATCTCTCTAAAGCCCGGCGTGCGCTTTCGTTCCTTGATCTCGCGACGCGATGTTCCATTCGGAGGAACCCGGAGTGGGAGGTCGACGCATCCCATCGATGCCATCGTTGCGCGCGGGAACCATTTCTGAGAGTGCCCAGTTAGTTCATGGGGCGATGAAGGGACCATCGTCATGAGGACCAAATATCTCGCTGCGATTGCGATAGTTGTTCTTGCCGCTTGTAGCGGGCTGGTCGTGAATTCCGTCGGCTCGCTCTATCCCGAAAAGCAGTCCACGCTGTCCGCCAGACAAGTGGCGGACCGATTAGCTGGATCCTTGGATCCGTATTTGACACGGTCTGGTGGCTAACAGCCGGTGTAACTCAGAAAGCATTGGCGGCGCTCCTAAGTCATGAGGCATCGTGCCCGTGCGGCAAGTTGGGCTGTAACACATCCCATGGCGCTCGCACCCATACGTCGCGTTCTTCGTCTGTCAGAATTGAACGCTGCTTCTGCGTACGCCGCAACGTCATGTCCGTTACTTCCGATATTGGCCCAAAACCGACATGCCGTTGTCACCCGGCGATATCAGGTTTTAGGGGGCAGAGCCGACATGGCGGATTCATGAGTACGCGCCCTGGTTCAACCTGACTTCATCGCGCTTTAGCGCGCTGTCGGCGGCGCGGAGAGATTCCCCACCAGGATCGCCTTGCCGGCATCCTCATACTGGGTGTCGCGGGCCTGGATCTGCTGCGCGATCGCGTGCATGTCGCGAAACCGCCGCTCGAACGGATTCTTGGCGAATACCGCGGTTGCCCCCGACATGTGATAGGCGATGTCGACCACGGCGGCCGACTGGTGGATGGTCCAGGTCGAGGCGATGCGGATCGCGATCCGATGCGCCTCGCTGATGGGATCGCCGCGCGACAGATCGCGCCAGACGTCGTTCGCCGTCGCGTAGAGATAGGCGCGAGCGGCGCGCAGGCTCGCCTCGGTGCGGCCGATCTGGCCCTGCACCGCGTTGTGGTCGCGCATCGCCTTGAGGCCCTGCGGGGTCTTGCCGCGGGCAAGTTCGGTCGCCGCATCCAGCATGGCGCGCGCGACGCCGAGCGAGGTGGCGGCAAAGCCCATGCTGAACACCATGTTGGTGGAGAGCTTGTAGAGCGGACCCGGTTCGCGGCACGCGGTGGGATCGTCGCGCAGCGCCGCGAATTTTTCCGGGATGAAGAGGTTGTCGACCGAGTAGGAATCGGTGCCGGTGCCCTTCAGGCCGATCACGTCCCAGACGTCGTACATCACAGCCGATGACATCGGGAACAGGATGGTGCGGATCTCCGGCGAGTCGTCGGCCTTCTTGCGCGGCGAGCCGTCGGCCTCGACGACGCGGACATGGGCGCCGAGCCAGCTCGCCTGCCGCGAGCCCGAGGCGAAGTCCCAGCGCGCATTGGCGCGGTAGCCGCCGGGCTCGGCGCGGACCTCATGGGCGATCGCGCCCCAGGCGAGAATCCCGGGCGCGGTGTTGAAGATCTCGTTGGCCGCGTCGGGCTCGAGATAGGCCGCGGTCATGGCGCAGACGCCGCACTGGCCGAGGCACCAGGCGGTCGACGCGTCGGCCTTGGCGATCTCCTCCTGCATCTGCATGAACGCTTCCAGGGTCGCCTCGGCGCCGCCAAAACGCTTCGGCAGCAGCGCGCGATAGAGCCCGTTCTCGACCAGCGCCGATGTGACGGAAGGCGTCAGCCGCCGCGTCCGTTCGATCTCGTCGGCTTCAGCTATGATCAGCGGCGCCAGCGCGCGCGCCCGCTCGACAAGGTCGAACCCCTGCGGCTTGTTCATGCGTTTCCTCGGCCCCTTCTGACATTGTTGTTGGGCGGATGCACGATGGTGACCCATCCAACAGGGGAGGGCAAGGCGGGACGGCGCCGACGCAGATCAGCTATCCATCCCAAGCTCCGATGTGTGATTGATCGACAGACGCGCACGCTCAGGCCGTGGCGCGGCCGAGATCGAGCGACGGCCGGCGCTTGGTGGAGAAGCTCAGCGCGACCGCGACCGCGGCGAGGCCGATCGCAAAGGAACCGGCGTGCAGCCATGTGTAGCCGTGGAACGTGTCGAACACGTAACCGCCGGCCCATGGCCCGAGCGCCATGCCGAGGCTCGCGAAGGCCGACACCGCGCCGAACACCGTGCCCATGATCCGTGCGCCGAAGAACTCGCGCACCAGCACGGCATAGAGCGGCATCACGCCGCCATAGGCGAGGCCGAACACGACCGACAGCGCATAGAATTCGCCGAGCTGCGCCACCGCCAGATAAGTCGCGATCGACAGCGCCTGCACCAGCAGGCCGCCGACCAGCACCGGCTTTGCCCCGAGCCGATCTGCGAGCACGCCGAGCAGCAGCCGTCCGCCGAGTCCGGAGAAGCCGGCGAGGCTGTAGACCGTGACTGCGGTCAACGGCGCGATGCCGCACACCATGGCGTAGGACACCATGTGGAAGATCGGCCCGGAATGCGCCGCACAGCAGGCGAAATGCGCCAGTGCCAAGGTGATGAATTGCGGCGTGCGCAGCGCCTGCGCCACGGTCCATTCCGCTTGTGGCGCGTTCGCGGCCGCGCCAGTCGCGACGGTCGATCCGTGGGGCGCGGGGCGCACCAGGAAAGATGCCGGGATCAACAGCGCCCATGCGACGATGCCGATGACGAGCATCGCAAAGCGCCAGTCATAGGCCGTGATCAGCCAGCTTGCCGATGGCGCGACGGTCAGCGGCGATACGCCCATGCCGGCCGACACCAGCGCCACCGCGAGGCTGCGATGCTTGTCGATCCAGGCGCTGGCGAGCGCCATCATCGGCGCATAGAAGCTGCCGGCGGCGATCCCGATCAGCACGCCGAAGCACAGCTGGAATTGCCACAGGCTCTGCGCCTGGCTTGCCGTCACGAGGCCAAGGCCGAGCAGCAGGCTGCCCGCCAGCACCACGATGCGGGTGCCGAACCGGTCGGACAGCGCGCCCCAGGCAAACGCCGCAAAGCCCATGCAGAGGAAATCCAGCGTCGCTGCTGCCGATATGCCGGCGCGCGACCAGCCCATCGCATCCGAGATCGGCTGCAGGAACACCGCGAGCGACAGCATGGTGCCGAAGCCGACGCAGGTCATCAGCGCGCCCGCGCCGACGACGACCCAGCCATAGTCGAACCGAGCGTCCTTGCTCATGCGTTTCCCCGGCGCTGTTGTTTTTGTGGTGCGCGCAGGGAGGATGGTGGCCTATCTGAGGTCCAGGGGCAATATGACGGGCAACATGCCTCTCATTCCGGGATCAGCGGATTGTGAGTTGCGTGTGCGAGATGTCGCAGCGACGCGGCTAAAGCGCGATGAGATTGGGTTGAACCATCATCGCGCTTTAGCTTCTTGTTTGAGCATGATCTTTCGGAAAACCGCGTCACACTTTTCCGGATCATGCTCTACCCGCAATTCCACGCCCGCCCGATCGGCGTCCAGGTCCAGCACGGGCCAAAACTGCCGCCATTGTAGCGGCCGCGGTAGAATCCGGGGCGGCCGAAATAATACATGTCGTCGCCATACCAGTAGCGCGGCGAATAATCCGGGTAGCCGCGGGCCGCGCCGCGCGGTCCGAGCACTGGAATGGTTTCGTTGGGCGGCTGCCGGTAGCCGGGCAGGAAGCCATAGCCGTGCCAGCGGGCGCTCTGCCGCTTTTTCGAGGAAGCGGCCGCGCTAAGGTCCGGCTGCAGCAAGGCGAGGATAACAATCGAGAGAGACAGGATGCGCAACATGGCGGCAGCTTAGTCCGCACGTCGCGTCGTGGCGATTCAAATCATGGTGCGTTTTGTTGCTGGGACAAAAATAGGCAACAGGCGCCCCGGCTGCGGCGCGTCAGCTATCCACCTCAGGCTACTTTGCATGGGGTTGTTTTCGAGATTTTCGGTTCGGGCGGGACTGGTGTCGTTGTCGTCAAGCCGGCGACAGCTCGTGACGGCGCCTCAGGATGACGGGGTGATTGCTCAGCTTGCTCAGTGTCATCACCCGCGCATGCGGGTGATCCAGTATTCCAGAGACCGCAGTGCTTGAGCCGAGAGGCCACGGCGTACTGGATCGCCCGATCGAGCCGGGCGATGACAGCGGTGGACGAGGATATAGCCTCACATCCTCTCAGCTATCCACCTTGAGTGCGGCGATGAAGGCTTCCTGCGGGATGTCGACCTTGCCGAACTGCCGCATCTTCTTCTTGCCTTCCTTCTGCTTCTCCAGAAGTTTCCGTTTGCGCGTGATGTCGCCGCCGTAGCACTTCGCGGTGACGTCCTTGCGCAGCGCGCGGACGGTTTCGCGCGCGATCACCTTGCCGCCGATCGCCGCCTGGATCGGGATCTGGAACATGTGCGGCGGGATCAGCTCCTTCATCTTCTCGACCATGGCGCGGCCGCGGCCCTCGGCGCGGGTGCGATGCACCAGCATCGACAGCGCGTCGACCGGCTCGGCGTTGACCAGGATCTGCATCTTCACGAGATCGGCCGGCTTGTAGTCGGTCAGATGATAGTCGAACGAGGCATAGCCCTTGGAGACCGACTTCAGGCGATCGTAGAAATCGAACACCACTTCATTGAGCGGCAAGTCGTATTTCACCATCGCGCGGGAGCCGACGTAAGTGAGCTCCTTCTGCGCGCCGCGGCGGTCCTGGCACAGCTTCAGCACGCTGCCGAGATATTCGTCGGGGGTGAGGATCGTCGCCTCGATCCACGGCTCCTCGATCTCCGCGATCTTGACCACGTCGGGCATGTCGACCGGGTTGTGGATCTCGAACTCGGTGCCGTCGGTCAGCTTCATCTTGTAGATCACGCTCGGCGCGGTCGCGATCAGATTGAGGTCGAACTCGCGCGACAGCCGCTCCTGGATGATCTCCAGATGCAACAGCCCGAGGAAGCCGCAGCGGAAGCCGAAGCCGAGCGCGGCCGAGGTTTCCATCTCGAAGGAGAAGCTGGCGTCGTTCAGCCTGAGCTTGCCCATCGCGGCGCGCAGCGTCTCGAAATCGTCGGCATCGACCGGGAACAGGCCGCAGAACACGACCGGGATCGCCGGCTTGAAGCCGGGCAGCATTTCGGTGACCGGCTTCCTGTCGTCGGTGATGGTGTCGCCCACTCTCGTGTCGGCGACTTCCTTGATCGCGGCGGTGATGAAGCCGATCTCGCCGGGGCCGAGCTCCTCGACCTGCGTCATCTTCGGCGTGAAGAAGCCGACGCGTTCGATGTCGTAGGCGGCGCCGGTGCCCATCATGCGGATGCGGCTACCCTTCTTCATGGTGCCGTCGACGACGCGGATCAGCACGACGACGCCGAGATAGACGTCGTACCAGCTGTCGACCAAGAGCGCCTTCAGCGTCGCGTCAGGGTCGCCCTTCGGCGGCGGCAGGCGGGTGACGATCGCTTCCAGCACATCGGGCACGCCGAGGCCGGTCTTGGCCGAGATCATCACCGCGTCTGACGCGTCGATGCCGATCACGTCCTCGATCTGCTGCTTGACCTTCTCGGGCTCGGCTGCGGGCAGATCGACCTTGTTCAGGACCGGCACGATCTCATGACCGGCGTCAAGCGCATGGTAGACGTTGGCGAGCGTCTGCGCCTCCACTCCCTGGCTGGCGTCAACCACCAGCAGGGAACCTTCGCACGCCGCCAGCGACCGCGAGACCTCGTAGGCGAAGTCGACATGGCCGGGCGTGTCCATCAGGTTGAAGATGTAATCCTTGCCGTCCTTGGCACGGTAGTTCAGCCGGACGGTCTGCGCCTTGATGGTGATGCCGCGCTCGCGCTCGATATCCATCGAATCGAGCACCTGCTCCTTGCCCGCCATTTCACGATCCGTCAGGCCGCCCGTCATCTGGATCAGGCGGTCGGCGAGGGTCGATTTGCCATGGTCGATATGGGCGACGATGGAGAAGTTGCGGATGTTCGAAATCGGGGCAGTTGTCATGGGGCGCGGGATAGCATCCGCACCCCCGCGCGGGCAACCATATTGCGGTATTTTGCAGGGGTGTGGCGGCGAATCACCGGGGTGTTTCAGTCAGGGCTGCCGCGATCGATTTTCGGGCAGGTTTCTGCTAGGTCTTTCGGCCCGAAACCCTCGCTTCGCCTGGTAGCGCCGAACAGCTGGAATCCGAGGATGAACGCGATCGAAGAGGCCAATGCCGCGCCGATCGATCAGGCCGGGAAACGCCGAATGGCTGTGCGATGGGTGGCGTGCGCCCATGTCTTGCTCGCACTGACGCTCTTGCCCGCACTGATGCCGCCACTTTTGCATGCCCAAGACAGACGCGAGCTGCTCGACCGTCTGGTGCGCGCCTATCCCGACGCGCTGACCGGGCACGACGACACCACGATCACCTGGCGTGACGGCACGGTGATGCCGGTCGATGACGGCGTCGTCGGCAAGCCGTTCGATCAGATGCTGCGCAATGCGTCGATCCTCGATCAGATGCGGTTGTCCTATCCGTCCGGGCCAGCCGCGCCGCCGGCCCCGAACGCCGATCCCGGCCGTTTCCGCAACGAGGCCTTCTTCAAGAAGATGTACGGCGACTGCAATACGGATGAGGTCAGGCGGAACCTGGTGACGATCATTTGGCTGCCGCGATCCTGGGGCAAGCCGGTTCAGGTCACGCGGGTCAACGGCGTGGCCGAGCGTCTCAAGCAGGTCTCGGCCGAGATCGACGCGCTCGCTCCGGGCTGCGCGCCGCCGCCTTTCCGATCGCCGGTGTGCTGTCGTGTCGCGCCGTCGCCGATACCGGCCGGATGAGCATGCATGGCTACGCCGCTGCGATCGACCTCAACCTGAAAGTTTCGGATTACTGGCTGTGGGCGGGCAAGGGCAGCACAATCGCCTACAAAAACCGCATGCCGCAGCAGATCGTCGACATTTTCGAGCGCCACGGATTCATCTGGGGCGGCAAATGGTATCACTACGATACCATGCATTTCGAGTACCGGCCGGAGCTTCTCGGAAAGTGAATCGGCCGGTTTGAGGCGTTCTCACGCCAAGCTGATTTCACTCGCCACAAAAACGCGCTAAAGCGCGCTGAACTGCTGGTGAGCACTCACTCATCGCGCTTCCGCTTCCATTCGGCATGATCCCTTCGGAAAACCACTTTCCAGTTTTCCGGGTCATGCCTTTAGGCACAGGCCATGTCGACCGTCTCCACCCTCCCTGCCGCCCGGCGCACCAGCCGCAAGCTGACGATCCGGCGCATCGCCGCATGGGTTGCCTCGCGCGCAACCAGTCCCGGGACCGGCCTGTGGCTCGTGATCGGCTTCGCGCTGGTCCACGCGATCTTGTGGACGCTGATCCTGATCAGGCTCAAGGCCGCGCAGGACGTCCATATGGATGTCGCGGAGGCCTATGCCTGGGGCCAGCGCTTCCTGCTTGGTTATGGCAAGCATCCGCCGCTGTCGGGCTGGATCGCCGGGGTCTGGTTCAGGATATTCCCGGTCACCAACTGGTCGACCTACGCGCTTGCGATGGCAACCGTCAGCTTTGCGCTGGTGGTTTGCTGGCTGATTGCGCTGCGGGTCGTCGATCGCCGCCGTGCGTTCTTCATGGTGGTGATGCTCGCGCTCTACCCGATCTTCAATTTCAAGGGCTTCAAGTACAACGCCGACCTCGCGCAGCTGGTGCCGCTGCCGCTCCTGGTGCTGGCCTATCTGAACGCGTTCGAGAAGCGCACCGTGAAATCGGGCCTCTGGCTCGGCTTTGCCGGCATGTTGGCGCTGATGACCAAGTACTGGGTGGTGACGATGATCGGCGCCATCGGGCTTGCCGCGCTGATCCATCCGCAGCGGATGCAATTCCTGCGCTCGCCGGCGCCATGGGTTGCGATCGGCACGATGGTCGTGGCGATGATTCCGCATCTGGTCTGGCTGGAGGAGGTGAACTTCCTGCCGTTCACCTATGCCGGCGATGTCTACGCGCTGTCGAGCCGCGCGCTCAACGTCCAGCTCGTGATCGGCTACATCGTGCACAATCTTGGGCTGCTCGCGATTCCCGTCGTGCTGGGTCTAGTGGCGCTGCTGCTGGGGTCGGTGCCGTGGCGGCCGTCGGACGTGCTGGCGCGGATCTGGTCGCGCGGACCCAATCCGGGCGTCAATCGGCCGCAGGCGCTCAATGTCTGGATCATCCAGTCGATCGTCGCGATCGGGCCGCCGCTCGGCGCGTTGGCTTTCGAGGTCTATATCAAGACCGATTGGGGCATCCCGCTGTTCTTCCTGGTGCCGCTTGCGCTGGTGGCGATCCCCTCGCTTCGTATCCCGCGGATGGCGCTGTTCTCGATATCAGCCGTCTGGTTGGTGGCCACGGTTGCCACGCTGATCGCTGCGCCCAGCATCGCCACGCAGGAGATGGCGTCGAGCCACAATGGCGCCTCGACCTACGCCGCGCGCTCCGAGCTCGCCCGCGAGCTCACCGAGACCTGGCAGGCCAAATTCCATTCGCGCTGGGCCGTGGTCGTCGCACGTTCCGACATTGGCGAGCCGATGACGTTCTACAGCCCCGATCATCCGGCGTCGCTGGTGCCGGGCGAGGCGTGGTCGTCGGGGCTGACATCACTCGACGAGGCCAAGCGCCTCGGCTTCATCGGCGTCTGCGACACCACCGATCCGGTGTTCCTGAAGCCGTGCGAGGCATGGATGGCGGAGAATGCTAGGGATGCCGAGCCGCTGGTGATGACCACCATGCGCTTCTTCAACGGCCATCCCGGCCCGTCGACGGTCTGGAAAGTCTATCTGGTGCCGCCGGCGAAGTAGCGCCGCGGCATCGTTGCCACCAACTGTCTTGAACAGTCGCCATTGCCGTTCCGTCATCCTGAGGTGCGAACTCTTGCGAGCCTCGAAGGATGCACGGCCACAGTCGGGCCGTCGACCCTTCGAGACGCGCGCGATGCGCGCTCCTCAGGGTGACGGTGATGGCTTGGCCTAGCGGGCGGGCAGCCCTTACGTGCCTTCCTCGTTGAACTTGCTGGCGACGAGTTCGGCGATGGCGTCCAGTGCTTGCTGCGCCTGCTCGCCCTTTGCCGAGACCACGACCGTGGTGCCGGGCCCGGCGGCGAGCATCATCAATCCCATGATCGAGGTGCCGCCGACGGTCTCGCCGCCGCGCGTGACCCAGATCTCGGCGTTGAAGCGCTCGACCATCTGGACGAATTTGGCTGATGCCCGCGCATGCAGGCCGCGCTTGTTGACGATCAAGAGCTCACGGGAAATGGCGCCGGCCGGCACGCCCGGGCCGACCTGATTCTCGCCCGGGGCCTCGCCGCTCATTTGCCTGCGAGAACGCGGCTGGCGATCGTGACGTACTTGCGGCCGGCTTCCTGGGCCATCGCGATCGCGTCGGGCAGCGAACGCTCCTCGCGAACCTTGGCGAGCTTGACCAGCATCGGAAGATTGATGCCCGCAAGCACTTCCACCTTCGGGCGGCTCATGCAGGAGATCGCGAGGTTCGACGGCGTGCCGCCAAACATGTCGGTGAGGATCGCAACGCCGTCGCCGCTATCGACGCGGTTCACCGCCTCGATGATGTCGCTTCGACAGAGATCGGAATCATCCTCGGCGCCGATCGTAATTGCTTCAATTTGTTTCTGCGGACCCATGACGTGTTCGAGCGCGGCTCGGAACTCGTCGGCAAGGCGCCCATGGGTCACCAGCACTAGACCAATCATCGGAAACTCCTCGCGGGCGCCCTTTGGTGCACCGCACGAACGCGCCACTTTGACCATCCAGAGGCCCTGCGCAAGAGGGCATCTTGGCTAGTCTCCCTGTTCCTGGCGGTAGAGAGGGGAGGCTGCGCCGGCAAAATCCGACGCGATAGTGGATGTGATATGGTTACCAATTCCCTTCTCACAATTGGCCGCAAGATTACGGGAACATGAACTTTCAGGTTGTCGTCAGCGCAGCGACAACCAGCGGCAGGGGTTGGAAGCCGGCCGGTACGGGAATTCGCGGTATTGAAACACCATTAAGGCGAGTCTTGAGCGCCTCCGGCGACGGCAGCCGCGCGGCGTCATCGGCCGCGAGGTCGACGACCAGCCCCACCACGGCCTCGTTTGCGAACGGGCAATGGCGGATTCCGAGGCCTCGGATCTCGATCAGGCCGGCCAATTGCTGTGCCGGGCGAACCCACAATTGTTCGCCGGCTGTGTCGAGATAGACACGGTCGTCCCCCACCAAAATGGCCGGCGGGAGCGCTCCGGTGCGCCCGGCGAGAATCAGCTCGAAGGCCAGACGCGACTTGCCGGCGCCCGAGGGGCCGCGGATCAGCACTGCACGCTCGCCGACCAGAACGGCGGATGCGTGCACGCTTGAATTGTCGCTCATAGTGACGGCAGCCTGACCACGAAGCGCGCGCCGGCAACTGTGGGCTGGCCATCTTGGTCCACCGGGCCAAGGCGGTTCTCGGCCCAGATGCGTCCGCCATGCGCTTCGATGATCTGCTTGGAGATCGAGAGCCCAAGGCCGGAGTTCTGGCCAAATCCCTGATGCGGCCGGTCGGTGTAGAAGCGCTCGAAGATCCGCTCCAGCGCGTCCTCGCCGATGCCGGGCCCGTCATCATCGACCACGATCTCGACCTCGCCGCGGCTGCGGCGACAAACGATGCGCACCTTGTCGCCCGGCTTGGAGAATGATTGCGCATTCGACAGCAGGTTCGAGATCACCTGACCGAGCCGGGAATCATGGCCGGGCACCGAGAGCGTGTCGGTCGGTCCGCGGCCCTCGAAGCGGGCTTCGACGGCGACGTCGTGGCCGAGCCGGGTCTCGTTGGCGACGCTGGTCAGCGTCGTCAGCAGCCGCCGCAGATCGACCGGCGCCATGTCCTGACGCTGCAGCTCGGCATCGAGCCGGCTTGCGTCGGAGATGTCGGAGATCAGGCGGTCGAGCCGCCTGACGTCGTGCTCGATCACGGCGAGCAGCCGCGCGCGGCTGTTCTCGTTGCGCGCCAAAGGCAGCGTCTCCACCGCGGAGCGCAGCGAGGTCAGTGGGTTCTTCAACTCATGGGCGACATCGGCCGCGAACATCTCGATCGCCTCGATGCGGCTGTAGAGCGCGTTGGTCATGTCGCGCAGTGCGCCGGAGAGATGGCCGATCTCGTCGCGGCGCCCGGTGAAATCGGGAATCTCGACGCGGGTCTGGATGCGGTGACGGACGCGCTCGGCACCGTCGGCGAGCCGGCGTACCGGGCCTGCGATCGTGCTCGCCAGCAGCAGCGACAGCATGATCATGACCGCGGAGGCGACCCCGCCGATCTTGAGGATGGCGAGGCGCTCCGACATCACGAGCTGGTCGATGTCGTCGCCCTGCGTGGTCAGCATCAGTGCGCCGCGCACGGCGCGGAAATGCTGCACCGGAACGGCAACCGACACGATGATCGCGCCGCGCTCGGTGACGCGCACTGCGCTGCCCTTCATGCCCTCGAGCGATTGCGCGACTTCCGAATAGCCCTTGCCGCCTTCGGGGCCGAGCTCGCGGTAGATCGGCAGGTCGCCGCGGTTGAGCCAGGTCTTGATCGTGGCCTTGGTCTTGTCGTACAGCGACGACTTCTCCGACGGTGGCGGCAGCTCCATGCGCAGCACGTCGCCGCGCGCGAACAGGTTGCGGCTGTCGAGGATCAGGCCGCCATCGCGGTCGAAGATGCGGGCTCGCGTCTTGGTCGGCGCGATCAGGCGGCGCAGGATCGGCGCGACCCGTTCGGGATTGATCGGGAAATCCGCCGATTCATCCGGCTGGCCGAAGCTCTCGCCGGGCTTCAGGTCGAGCAGGCGGTCGGGATCGATCGTGACGGTATTGCCTTCGACGGTCGCGGAGGCGGCAATCGCCTCCGAGATGATCTCGGCATAGACCAAGAGGCTCTGCGTGCGCGCCTCGATCAGGCCGGCGCGGAATTGCGAGAGATAGAGGATGCTAGCGACCAGCGCGACGAGGCCGGCGAGGTTGAGCGAGACGATGCGGCGCGTCAGGCTCGAGAACGACAGCGCGAAGAAGAACTGACCGGCCCGGCGCAGCCAACCGAGCGGCCGGCGCCAGCCCTTTTCCTGCGCCAAGTCCTGCGCAACGTCGTCGGCCACGGCCTCGTGATCGAGGAGCTGGGACGCGTCCTCGGTGTTCAGTCCCTGCTCGAGCTGCGTTCGATCAAGCACTGGCAAAGCTGCCGGTTGGTATGGATGTCGTCCCGCGAAGCAAATGGTGGCCCGAGCTTACCCCAGCCGTGCGGACCCTGTCAGGTAACAAGCCGCCCGGGAAGTGCAGATCAGGCTTCCTTGAAGCGATAGCCGACGCCGTACAGCGTCTCGATCATCTCGAAATCGTCGTCGACCACCTTGAACTTCTTGCGCAGCCGCTTGATGTGGCTGTCGATGGTGCGGTCGTCGACATAGACCTGGTCGTCATAGGCCGCGTCCATCAGTGCGTTGCGGCTCTTCACCACGCCGGGGCGGGTGGCGAGCGCCTGCAGGATCAGGAATTCGGTCACGGTGAGCGTCACCGGCTCGTTCTTCCAGGTGCAGGTGTGGCGCTCCGGGTCCATCCGCAGCAGGCCGCGGTCGAGCGCGCGGGCGTCCGGCTCCTTCGGCGCGGCGGTCGGATCCTTCGGCTGGCCGCGGCGGAGCACGGCCTTGACGCGTTCGACCAGCAGGCGCTGCGAGAACGGCTTGCGGATGAAATCGTCGGCGCCCATTTTCAGGCCGAACAATTCGTCGATCTCTTCATCCTTCGAGGTGAGAAAGATCACCGGCAGGTCGGACTTCTGGCGCAGCCGGCGCAGCGTCTCCATGCCGTCCATGCGCGGCATCTTGATATCGAGGATCGCCAGATCGGGCGGCGACGTGCGAAACCCATCCAGCGCCGACGCACCGTCCGTGTAGGTCATGATGCGATAGCCTTCGGCTTCGAGCGCGATCGAGACCGAAGTAAGAATGTTGCGGTCGTCGTCGACCAGGGCGATTGTGGGCATGTGCTGCTTTCACAATTTGAGAGTGGCTTAAGCGGCGGGCACTCTGGCGACGCGCCGTGGAAATGGGCTTCGAACGCGGTCAACGAGCAATGCAAGCTGGGCTGAAGTGTGACCGAGTTCCGCAAAAACGCTGCGACCCAAGCGATGGACCCCATATAGCACCCTTAGACCCTGAGAAAAGGCCCTTTTTTCATGCGGAACCGGCCCGATTCGCCCATAAAATGATCCGATAGACCCATGCAACCGACCGCCGACTTCGACCCCGCCCGTCTTGCCCGCTCGCTGCTGCGCCGCAGCCGCCAGGGGGCGCTCGCCACGCTGATGACCGGGACCGGCGATCCCTATTGCTCGCTGGTCAATCTGGCCAGTCATCCCGACGGCTCGCCAATCCTGCTGATTTCGCGGCTGGCGCTGCACACCAAGAACATCCTTGCCGATAGCCGGGTGTCGCTGATGCTGGACGAGCGCGCCGAGGGCGATCCGCTGGAGGGCGCCCGGATCATGCTGGGGGGTAAGGCCGAGGAGGTCGCGGAGGCTGAGCGGGAGCTCGTCCGCCGGCGCTATCTCGGCGCCCATCCTTCGGCGGAAGCCTTTGTAGAATTTAAGGATTTTTCGTTCTTCTTGATAAAGCCGAGCGGCGCCCATCTGGTGGCCGGGTTCGGCCGTATCGTCGACCTCAAGCCGGCGCAGTTCCTGACCGATCTCGGCGGGGCCGAAGCGCTGCTGGAGGCCGAGCCCGGCGCGGTGGCGCATATGAACGAGGATCACCGCGAGGCCATGAACCTCTACGCCACGCGGCTGCTCGGCGCGGAAAGTGCCGACTGGCTCTGCACCGGCAGCGACCCAGAGGGCATGGACATGCAGGCCGGCCGCAACACGCTGCGGCTCGATTTCCCCGAGAGGGTCACCAACGGCACCTTGCTGCGCAAGATGCTCGTGCGGCTCGCCGGCGAGGCGCGCGCCAAGCAATAGCATCGCGATAATCTCAGGCCTTGTCTTGAACGGACGCCGCCGCTGCCGCGACCCAAGGCAGCGCAACTGAGGAAGGCAGCGCAGCGAGGCATGATGTCGCATGGCCGCTGCTCCTTGCGCGAACTTGCTGCGCCAGGAGCGAGGCCTATGAAGTCAGGCAACCATCTGGTCGTCACGCTGTGGCTTGCGCTGGCCGCGAGCAGCAGCCTGTCCGCACCGGCATTCGCACAGCAGGGCAGCGTCGCAGCGCTCAGCGCCAGGATCAACGCGCTCAGCCGCGCCGGCAAATATGCCGAAGCGCTGCCGCTGGCGCAGGGCCTGCTCGACAGCCTCGAAAAGAAGTACGGGTCCGATAACCGCGATGTCGCGGCGGCGCTGAACAATCTCGCCCAGATCTACGGCGCGCAGGGCCGCGACGCCGAGGCCGAGCCGTTGTTGAAGCGCGCCATCGCGATCCTCGACCGAGTGTCGGGTCTTGATTCCGCCGATGCCGCGCCTGAACTGAACAACCTTGCCGCGCTCTATCAGCGGCAGGAGCGCTATGCCGATGCCGAGCCGTTGTTCAAGCGGGCACTGGCAATCCGCGAGAAGGCGCTAGGTCGAAACCATCCCGATCTCGGCCAATCGCTCAACAATCTCGCGACGCTGTACGAGAAGCTTGGCCGGCACGCGGAATCCGAGCCGCTGTTCAAGCGGGCGCTCGCGATCTACGAGAAGGCGGCTGGTCCGGAGCATCCAGCGGTCGCGACCCTGCTCAACAATATCGGCCAGGTCGAGAAGGTGCAGGGGCGCTATGCGGAGGCCGAACCGCTGATCAGGCGCTCGCTTGCGATCCGCGAGAAAGTGCTCGGGCGCGAGCATCCCGATGTGGCGCGTTCGCTCAACAATCTCGCCGATCTCTATGATCGGCAGCGCCGTTATGCCGATGCCGAGCCGCTCTATCAGCGCGCTGTTGCGATCCGGCAAGGCGCGCTGGGACCCGATCATCCCGATCTTGCGATATCGCTCAACAACCTCGCCGGGCTCTACCAGGCCGAAGGCCGCAGCGCCGACGCGCTGCCGATCGTCGAGACCTCGATCACGAATGGCCGGGCGCAGCTCCGCATAGCGCTGCCGGTCTTGCTCGCCGCGCAGCGCCAGCAATTGCTGACCGGCGACAGGGCGCTCGACGCTGCGCTGAATGTGGTCCAGCGCGCCACGCAGTCATCGGCGGCGTCGGCCGTGAACAAGCTTGCGGTGCGGCTTGCCGCCGGCACCGACCGTCTCGCGCAGCTGGTGCGCCGCGACCAGGACCTCGCGGCGGAAGCCGAGGCTCTCGACAAGTCGCTGCTGTCGGCGGTGTCGAAGGACCGCGCCAAGCGCGACGCCGCGGCCGAGGCGCGCAGCCGCGCGCGGCTCGCCGCCATCGCGACCGAGCGTGCCGGCCTGCAAAAGACCTTTGCGATCGAGTTCCCCGACTATGCCGCGCTGTCGAATCCCTTGCCGATGACCGCGCGGGAGATCCAGGCGCTGCTCTCGCCCGACGAGGCGATGGTGCTGTTCGCGGTCGCTAACAAGGAAAGCTTCGTGTTCGCGCTGACCCGCGACGCGGTCGACTGGAAGCAGGTCTCCCTCGGCGGCGATGCGCTGTCTGCCAAAATTGCTGCATTTCGCCGCGGGCTCGATATCGGCAAGGCGAGCGATGCCAGCGGCAAGGCCGGCCTGTTCGATCTCGCACTGGCCAATGAGCTCTACGCGGCGCTGCTCGGCCCGGTCGATGCGCTGGTCAGGGACAAGCGCAGCCTGCTGGTCGCGCCTGTAGGAGCGTTGACAGCGCTACCATTCCATTTGCTGGTCACCGAGCCGCCGCCTTCAGCGATTCCCGAAACATTTGCCGGCTATCGCGACGCGGCATGGCTGTTGAAGCGGCAGGCGGTATCGGTGTTGCCTGCGGCTTCCAGCCTGAAGGCGTCGCGCGTCTTCGCGCGCAAGGAGCAAAGCACAAAGCCGCTGACCGGCTTTGGCGATCCGCTGTTCAATCCGTCGCGCGAAGGCTCGGGCGCCAATCGCACCGCGGTCAAGCAGGCCTCGCGCGCGCTGGTGACGTCGGCCTACACCGATTTCTGGCAAGGCGCCGGCGTCGATCGTGCGCGGCTTGCCGCCGCGCTGCCGCAACTGCCTGACACCGCCGACGAATTGAATGCGGTCGCAAAGGATCTCGGCGCTGAAGCCTCCGACATCCATCTCGGCGCTGACGCGAGCGAAACTGTGGTGAAGCGCGCGCCACTGGCTGACTACGCAATCATCTATTTCGCAACGCATGGCCTGGTTGCAGGCGATGTGAAGGGAGTTGCGGAACCTTCGCTGGTGTTGAGCATTCCTAATCAGCCGTCAGACCTTGACGACGGACTGCTCACCTCGAGCGAGGTCGCGCAGCTCAAGCTCAACGCCGATTGGGTGGTGCTATCTGCGTGCAACACGATCGCCGGCGACAAGCCCGGTGCCGAAGCCCTGTCAGGGCTGGCGCGCTCGTTCTTCTATGCGGGCGCGCGAGCACTGCTGGTGTCGCACTGGTCGGTGGATTCGGAGGCCGCAACGCGGCTGACCATTTCGACCTTCGATCGCCTGAAGGCCGATCCCAAACTGGGACGCGCGGAGGCGTTGCGCCAGGCGATGCTCGCCTATCTCAACGACACATCCTCGGCGCGAAATGCATACCCGGCATTCTGGGCGCCGTTCGCCCTGATCGGCGAAGGCGCGGCCCGCTAGCTGGCACCTTTTGTGCATCGCAACGCCTTGTACGCAGCGAGAAAGGTAGTGGAACGCCGCCCGACTGCTGTGAAAACAAAGCGAAAGCGAAAGCAAAACGAAAGGGTCCCGCGCTGCGGTATTTGCGCCAGATGATGTGCCCGCCTTGGAATCAACCAAAAGCCGTTCGACTGGCTTGGCAAGCCCGGCGATCCCCACTATTAGGTCGCCGGACCGGGGCCGAGAGGCTATATTCTGATGACGGTCACCGCGGCAGGGCGCGATTAGCGACATTCGCGCGAACAAGGATACGCGGGTTCGAGGAGGTACTTCGTGCAAGAGACGGGCGTGCATAACGGTGCCTTCGGCGCCGACAAATTCGGCTTAAAAAATCTCAAAGGCGTGCATTGGAACTATGGCGCGCCGCAGCTCTACGAGCATTCGTTGCGCAATGGCGAAGCGGTGCTCTCGGCCGATGGCGCGCTTTGCGCGGATACCGGTGAGTTCACCGGCCGCAGCCCGAAGGACAAGTTCACGGTCCGCGACGACCTGACCGACAAGAGCATGTGGTGGGCTGGCAACCAGTCGATCACGTCGGAGCAGTTCGCGGCGCTCTATGCCGACTTCCTCAAGCATGCCGAAGGCATGACGCTGTTCGCGCAGGATCTCTATGGCGGCGCCGATCCGACGCATCGCATCAAGACCCGCGTCTTCACCGAGCTCGCCTGGCACTCGCTGTTCATCCGCACGCTGCTGATTCGCCCCGAGGCGTCGGAGCTCGCGAGCTTCGTGCCGGAACTCACGATCATCGATCTGCCGAGCTTCCGCGCCGATCCGAAACGTCACGGCTGCAAGTCGGAGAACGTCGTCGCGATCGATTTCGCCCGCAAGATCGTCCTGATCGGCGGATCTTATTATGCCGGCGAAATGAAGAAGAGCGTGTTCACCACGCTGAACTTCTACCTGCCCGAAAAGGGCGTGATGCCGATGCACTGCTCGGCCAATGTCGGCCCCGACGGCGACAGCGCGATCTTCTTCGGCCTGTCCGGCACCGGCAAGACCACGCTCTCGGCCGATCCCAAGCGCACGCTGATCGGCGATGACGAGCATGGCTGGAGCGCCGACGGAATCTTCAATTTCGAGGGCGGCTGCTACGCCAAGTGCATCAAGCTCTCCGCCGAGGCCGAGCCCGAGATCTACGCCGCCAGCAAGCGCTTCGGCGCGGTGCTGGAAAACGTCGTGCTCGGTGCGAATGATCGCGTGCCGGATTTCGACGACGGCTCGAAGACCGAGAACACCCGCTCGGCCTATCCGCTCGATTTCATCCCGAACGCCTCGCGCACCGGCCGCGCGCCGCATCCGAAGAATGTGGTGATGCTCGCCGCCGACGCCTTCGGCGTGATGCCGCCGATCGCCAAGCTGACGCCGGCGCAGGCGATGTATCACTTCCTGTCCGGCTACACCGCGAAGGTCGCGGGCACCGAGCGCGGGCTCGGCAACGAGCCGCAGCCGGAATTCTCGACCTGCTTCGGCTCGCCGTTCCTGCCGCGCGATCCGTCGGTCTACGGCAATCTGCTGCGCGAGCTGATCGCCAAGCACAATGTCGATTGCTGGCTGGTCAACACCGGCTGGACCGGCGGCAAGTACGGCACCGGCCGCCGCATGCCGATCAAGGTGACGCGCGCGCTGCTCACCGCGGCGCTGAACGGCAGCTTGCGCAATGCCGACTTCCGCACCGACAAGTATTTCGGCTTCGCGGTGCCGACCTCGCTGCCGGGCGTCGAGCCGCACATCCTCGATCCGATCAAGACCTGGGCCGACAAGGTCGAGTTCGACAAGACCGCGCGTGCACTGGTCGGCATGTTCCAGAAGAACTTTGCCAAGTTCGAAGCGCAGGTCGACGCCGAAGTCCGCGCCGCCGCGCCGGAAGTGAAGCTGGCGGCGGAGTAAAGCGCGCAACGATCCCGCGATTTGAAAAGGCGGCCCTCGTGGCCGCCTTTTTTATTGCAGTTGTCTTCCTCTATCCGCGCGACACGTCCTCGTTCCGTCACCCTGAGGAGCCGCGCAGCGGCGTCTCGAAGGGTCGCCGGCCACCAGCCGGGCCGTACATCCTTCGAGGCTCGCAAGTGCTCGCACCTCAGGATGACGGGTCCGGGTATGTGCTACTCGCCCATCTCGGGCAGCACCGCGTTGCTTGGCGTCTGGCGGTCGGTGATCTGCAGGCCGAACAGGCTGCCGATCAATTCGACCGCGACGCGCGCGGTGCGGCCGCGCTCGTCGAGGAAGGGATTGAGCTCGACGATATCGAGCGAACGCACCAGCCCGGAATCGTGCAGCAGCTCCATGATCAGATGCGCTTCGCGATAGGTCGCGCCGCCAGGCACCGTGGTGCCGACGCCGGGCGCCACCGCCGGGTCGAGGAAGTCGACGTCGAACGAGACATGCAGCACGCCGTTCTTTGCCCTGACGCGCTCGATGACGCGGCGGGTCAGCACGGCGACGCCGAACTCGTCGATCTGGCGCATGTCTGATATCGCGACATTGCGCTGACGCAGCAATTTGCGCTCCAGCGGATCGACCGAACGGGTGCCGATCAGGTCGAGCTGATCGGGCGGGATCGAGGCGCGCGGCAGCCCGCCGAGCAGGTCGTCGAGGCCGGGCTCGCCGCACAGGAAGGCCGCGGACATGCCGTGCATGTTGCCGGTGATGGTGGTGGCCGGCGTGTTGTAGTCGGCATGCGCGTCGACCCACAGCGCAAACAGCGGCCGGCCTTTTTCCTTCCAGTAGCGTGCGACGCCGTTGATCGATCCCATCGACAACGAGTGATCGCCGCCCATGAAAATCGGGATCGCGCCGGAATGCGCCAGCCAGTAGGCGCGCTCGGAGAGCGCGCGGGTCCAGGTCTTCACCTCGTCGTAGAATCTGGTGTTCGCCGGCACCGGGCCGTCGGCGACAACAGCCGGGATCGCCAGGTTGCCGTGGTCGTCAACTTGGAAGTCGAGCTGCTCGAGCAGGCGGGCGATACCCGCGGTGCGCAGCGCGTCCGGTCCCATCAGCGGACCGGCCTGCGATGCGCCGATCTCGATGGGAACGCCCAGCAAAGCGATGCGCGATGGTTTGGAATTGTCGGCTTCGGACATGCGGCGGTGCTCCCAAAGGCGTGGAACAGAAGCGACGCGCCAATGTTCCCTCAACCCTTGAAATAGGCAATCCGGTCGCGACAGACCAATGTGGATATGTGCGCTTCGCTTAGGCCTTGAAGTAGGCGATCTGCGTCGTGGTCGCCAGCAGGCGGCCGGAGGGCGACCATAATTCGCCGTGCTGGTCGCCATAGCTCTTGTGGAAGGTCTTGGCGTCGGCTGTGGCGAGCACGCGAGTGGTATCCTCTGCGTCCAGATCCGCCGCGTCGGCGTGGAAATAGGTCGTCAGCGACACCGTGCCGAACGGCACCAGCTCGTGCCGCGCGTGGAACACGCGGCCGAAGAAGGCGTCCGACATCGACATCAGCGACAGCGCATCGAGCTTGCGCGGCACGCGGTCGGCGATCCACATCTTGGAATAGGCGCTCGACGGTTCCTTCGCGGCGCTGCCGCTGAAGTTCGGCTCGCCCTCGGCGAAGCGGAAGTCGTACTGGTTGGCCCAGGTCATCGCGAGCTTCGGATAGGACCGGAGCTGCTCGAACGCCACCGCGCCGGGAAAGTCGGCCGGCTGGTGCGACCACGAGGGCCGGCGCTCGGCGAACACGGCGGTCGCCAGCGTCGCGACCTCGCCGCCGCCCTGCGTCATCTCGACCGACCAGTGCTGGCTGGAGCGGTTGGCCTTGACCAGGCGGACATCGAGATCGAACACGCCCTCGGCGACCGGCGCGCAGTAGTTGACCGTCAGTGCCAGCGGATCGCCCGCGCGCTGCGGGTGCTGCATCAGCGCCCGCAGGATGGTCGCCGCCGTGCAGCCGCCGAACGGGCCGACGAACGCCCAGTAATCCGGGCTGGTCCGTCCCTGCCAGCGGCTGTCGCCGGCGGTCACGGCAGTGGCGTCATCGAACAGGTGCGGGGTCTTGGTGAGCATGAATTCGATCCGTTAAATCTTTACCGACGTCCCATTCCATAGTCGAAACTCAACCGTGTCTTCGGCACTGCCGTATTCCTTGCAGCTCGACAGGTCTTTCGCCGGATCATCTGTTACCCAGATGTCGACCAATTTGCCGGCCCGACGCGCCAGCGTGATCACACTTACATTGCCGATTAGATCGGCGAGAAGCCGCTCGACGGCCACTACCTCGTCCTGTCCGGTGAGTGCTGCCAAGACGCTTCCATGCGTGTGCCACGGATATCCGTCAAAGCCGATGGTCCAATCACCATCGGGGCAGGTAACAATGAATTTCAGCTGCCCGTCCGGGCTAACGTACTCGCCGACAGGCATTGCCAAATCCGCCTCGCTTCAGCCGTGCAGTATCATTGCTGCTGCAGCGAATTCAATGACGTCGAAAGTAATGGATTTCCGCTGCCCGGGAATTACCTCTATTAGCCCTTCGCCTCGCGCTGAACGCCAAGCTGCGGCGAGACCGTCGAATGCACCGGCACGTGCCAGATATCCTCGGCATATTCGCGGATGGTGCGGTCGGAGGAGAACCACGCCATGCGCGCCACGTTGAGGATCGAAGCGCGGGTCCAGGCGGAAGGCACGCGCCAGCGGGCGTCGATGCCGCGTTGCGCGTCGTAGTAGGAATCGAAATCGGCGGAAACCATGTAGTGGTCGAGGTAGCGCAGCGCGTGCCCGATCGAGGCGAAGCGGGCGGGATCGCCGGGCGAGAACTCGCCGCTCTCGATGGCGCGGATCGCGCGCTCCAGCCGCGGTGAGTTGCTGATCGCGTCGCTGGCGTCCAATCCCTGCTTGCGGCGGACCATGACATCACCGGCCTCGAGGCCGAAGATCGCGATGCTTTCCTCGCCGACATTGTCGCGGATCTCGATATTGGCGCCGTCGAGCGTGCCGATGGTCAGCGCGCCGTTCAGCGCGAGCTTCATGTTGCCGGTGCCCGAGGCCTCCATGCCGGCGGTCGAGATCTGCTCGGAGAGATCGGCGGCCGGGATGATCACCTCGGCGAGGCTGACATTGTAGTCGGCGAGGAAGACGACCTTCAGCTTGCCGCCGAGCGATGCATCGTTGTTGACGATTTCGGCGACGTCGCTGATCAGCTTGATGATCAGCTTGGCGTAGCGGTAGCTCGCCGCCGCCTTGCCCGCGAAGATTTTTACGCGCGGCACCCAGTCGCGTTGCGGCTCGTCCTTCATCGCGTGGTACAGCGCGATGGTCTCCAGGATGTTGAGCAGCTGCCGCTTGTATTCGTGGATGCGCTTGATCTGCACGTCGAACAGCGCCGACGGGTCGACCTTGATGCTGTTGCGCTCGCCGATCAGCCGCGCCAGCGCCAGCTTGTTGTGATGCTTGACGTCGCGGAAGCGCTTCTGGAATTCGAGGTCGCTCGAATGGGTCTCGAGCCGTTCGAGCAGCGAGAAGTCGTCGAGCACGGCCTCGCCGCAGGTCTCGCGCAGCAGCGCGGTCAGCCGCGGATTGGCCAGCATCAGCCAGCGGCGGAAGGTGATGCCGTTGGTCTTGTTGGTGATGCGCGACGGATAGAGATGATGGAGGTCGTGGAACACGGTCTCCTTCATCAGGTCGGAATGCATCGCCGAGACGCCGTTGATGCGGTGCGAGCCGACGAAAGCAAGCTGGCCCATGCGCACGCGGCGGCCGCTCCGCTCGTCGATCAGCGACACCGAGGCACGATACTCGATATCGCCGGGGAAGCGTTCCTCGGCGAGCGCGAGATGCGCCACGTTGATGCGGTAGATGATCTCGAGATGGCGCGGCAACAGCCGCTCGAACAATTCGACCGGCCAGGTCTCGAGCGCCTCCGGCAGCAGCGTGTGATTGGTGTAGGATAGCGTCGCGACCGTGATCTTCCAAGCCTCGTCCCAGCGGAAATTGTGCAGGTCGACCAGGATGCGCATCAGCTCGGTGACCGCAAGACTCGGATGGGTGTCGTTGAGCTGCACGGCGGCCTTCTGCGCGAGGCTGCGCAGGCCGCCGTCGGAGGCGAGCTGCCGCTTCACCAGATCCTGCAGCGACGCCGAGACGAAGAAATATTCCTGGCGCAGCCGCAGCTCGCGGCCCGCCGCGCTCTCGTCGTTCGGATAAAGGAATTTGCAGATCGCTTCGGCGCGCGCCTGCTCGGCGCTGGCCGAGACGTAGTCGCCGCTGTTGAAGACATCGAGCTGGAGCGGATCGGGCGCATGCGCCGACCACAGCCGAAGCGCGTTGACGTGCTGGCCGCGCCAACCCACGATCGGCGTGTCGTAGGCCATCGCCTCGACGGTTTCCGCCGGGTGCCAGGTGGCGAGGTCGCGGCCGCGGTCATCGACATGCTCGACATGGCCGCCGAAGTGGACGTTGTAGACCACCTCGGGCCGCTGGAATTCCCAGGGATTGCCGAAGGCGAGCCACTCGTCGGGATATTCCTGCTGCCAGCCATGGTTCATGATCTGGCGGAACAGGCCGAAATCGTAGCGGATGCCGTAGCCGGTCGCGGGGATCGCCAGCGTCGCCATGCTCTCCATGAAGCAGGCCGCCAGCCGTCCGAGGCCGCCATTGCCGAGCGCCGCATCCGGCTCGCATTTGCGCAGCTCCGAGAGGTCGACGCCGAGGTCGCCGAGCGCGGCCGCGAACACCGGCAACAGCCCCATATTGTTCAGCGCGTCGGTGAACAGCCGGCCGATCAGGAACTCGAGCGAGAGATAATAGACGCGCTTGGCGCCGGCGTCGTAGCTCTGCTTCTCGGCCGTCAGCCAGTGGTGCACGATGCGGTCGCGCAGCGCCAGCGTCGCGGCCTTGTACCAGTCGCGCCTGGTCGCAACGGTGGCGTCCTTGCCGATCGCAAGCCGCAGCTTGGCCAGGATCGCGCCCTTGATCTCGGTCAGCGCCAGCTCATCGATCGGCTGGTTCAATGCCGGGTAGTTTGTTTGTTCCTGCAACGCCCAATCCCTGCCGTTCAGATTTCCGGATCATGATGCGATCATAATGTCCGGATCATGCCCCAACCCGATGATACGCGTGTTGCATGGCAATCAAAACCGCCCGAAACGTTGCCGTGCACAGCGCTGCCGACATTTTATGCAAGGACCGGGCCGATTTAGGGGCCTTCGGAACCGTCGTTGCCGGTGCTACGATCGACCATGAAAGCCTAAATCTTGCGGCAAGTTGGCGGAGGATGCGTGATGAGACTCTTGATCGAGATCGCGGCCGCAGCATTGCTCGTGGTGTGCATCACGGCGACCAGCGCGGCTTATGCAGCGGGCAAACTCGGCCGCAGCGCCGACGGCCTGAGCTGCAGCTTCAGCGTGGCGCAGAATGCCTCGCCGGCCGCGCGCTGCGCCGCCATCAAGCGGCAATGCGGCGGCAAGTTCTACGCAAATGCTTGCGGTGACAAATTGCTGTCGGCGGCGAATTAAGCCGGCGCGCAAGGCGTTTCACGCGCAGTCGGGAACACCGTGGTGATACGGATTCCCAGAACTTAACGAGTTCTTTACAAACGAACTGTCGCCCGTGGGGCGGGCACATTTTTAAGCTCCGACGCATTTCATTCCGAAGCAATTTTCAACGGGCCGCTGACATTTGTCGGCGGCCCGAATTGCTTTTGGGGGCCGTGCGAGCATGGCGACCGCTTTTTCATGAGGAAACGGCAGTCACCGCAATTCGTCGCCCCGGCGAAGGCCGGGGCCCATAACCACAGCCGTCAGAGAAGATGGGACAGGTCGCTCCACTCCGGATTATCTTGCTCGATCAGGCGAAGCTTCCAGTCGCGGCGCCATTCCTTCAGCGCTTTTTCCCGTGCAATCGCCTCCTGTGGTGAAGCGTAGACCTCTACGTAAACCAGTCGCGTGACCCCGTACTTCTTGACGAATTGTGAGCCGCGTCCGGAACGATGGAGCGTCAGCCGATTGCAAAGATCGTTGCTGACGCCGATGTAGAGCGTCCCATGGCGGCGGCTCGCGAGAATGTAAACGTAGTAGGCTGCGGCATTCATTTCAGGGCACCGATCACGTGAGATGTCCGATCGCGGTGGTTATGGGCCCCGGCCTTCGCCGGGGCGACGCCTAAGATGGCATCAGAACGAATTAAGAACACTTTAGCAAGTCTTTGATATATCATTGTGATTCGGTGCCTGTGCCGACACAATATCTATGGTCTCTCAGTCTCCACGAGGACTACATGTCCACCATCGCGTTCGATCCATTCGCCCTGACCCGGATTGCCGATTTCGCGCGGTCGCTGTCGCGGCTGCACCAGGCCTCGCGACGCCAGCCGATCGACGACGACCAGCTCGATCGCGAGTTCAACGCGGTCTGCATGTCGATCTGGGGCTACACCACCGATGATTTCGGCGACGAGTTGTTCTCATCAGAGGATCACGCCTGGCTCGACGCGCTCGATGAAGCGCATGCGCGCATCTTCGCCGCCGAGCACGGTTACGATCTGGTCGACGATCACGGCATGCTGACGGATTGGTGGGGCTATTGCTGGATGATCCTCGCCGAGAAGCGCGGCATCCTCAACCCGGAGAACCGCGCGGCCGCGCGCGCCGCGATCGAGGAGAAATACATGGCCGCGCCAGACGTGATCGGCGTGATCGTGGCGCGGTAGCAATTTGTAACGTCGTCATTCCGGGGCGCCTCGAAGAGGCGAACCCGGAATCTCGAGATTCCGGGTTCGATGCGTCGCATCGCCCCGGAATGACGACTTAGCCCATCAGTTCACTTCCGCGCGCCTCGCCGGCTTTGGTGTCGTCATCTTAGGAACAGCAGACGACGGCGCCGACGGCGCGACATCGCGGCTGGTCTCCGGCAGCGGCGCGTCGCCGGCGAGCTCGGCGCTGACGGGAGCGACCTTCATTTCGCCGAGCCGCGCGCGGACCGCCGCAGTCAGCCCCGGATAGGAGGCGATCGGCGTGAAGTCGAAGGACTGCTCGTTGCCGACACGCACGCCGGTATAGGCGACGAGGCCGTCGGTGGTCGCGATCACGTCGCCGGCGCGCAGCGAGGCATCGAGCGCGAGGTCGACCGGCGCAAGCCCGGCGGGGTCGCGGCCGTTGCAGGTGCAGTCGGCGCGCAACGCCTTGCGGTAGGCGAAGGCGTTTTCACTGTCGGCGTAACGCTCGCCAGTGGTCGATGCGGCGCTGTCGATATGGCCGCCGTAATAGACCTTGGTCGCGCTTGCCGGACAGAAGGCCTGGCA
The DNA here is from genome assembly GCF_037217225.1 of Bradyrhizobium sp. 27S5. NCBI lineage: Bacteria > Pseudomonadati > Pseudomonadota > Alphaproteobacteria > Hyphomicrobiales > Nitrobacteraceae > Bradyrhizobium > Bradyrhizobium sp. 27S5. Next base: position 8,169,857 of record NZ_CP147714.1, on the reverse strand, counting down.
AAGCTGCGCCGGCGTCGCGTTGCCGCGCATGGTCAGCGGAAAATATTTGCCGTCGCAGCTGCGCACGCAATAGGCAGGGCCGGAACCGGCGACGCGCGGCGCCGAGATGGGCGCGGACGTCTGCCGTTCCGGCTGCTGGTTGAGGCCGAACGGGTCGGCGAAGAAATTGGCCTGCGGCGGCGCCTGCCGGCCCTGCTGCTTCTGGGCACCGCCGAAGAACAAGTCGAACAGCCCTTCGGCCGAGACGGGCGCGGGCACGACCAGGGCGGAACCCGCAAACGCCGCGGCGGCAAGCATCACGCGGCGCCGCATGCGCCGATCACTCAACTCTGTACGCAACGCCAACTCCACCGACGCACCACGCCGTGGCGACAAGCTGCCCCGGCGGATTCACCATAGTGCGGGATGGTAAACGAGCGATTGATCGTGCGTGACGGCGTCACAGGAAGAAGGCGAGGTTGCGCGAACCTCTCTTTACCTCGCCCCGCTTGCGGGGAGAGGTCGGATCGCATCGCAAGATGCGATCCGGTGAGGGGGTACAGGTCTCACCACGTTCACGGCTCGTGGAAGCAGCCCCTCACCCCAACCCTCTCCCCGCAGGGGCGGGGCGAGGGAGAAGAGAGAAACCGTCAGCCCTTCAAGAATTCGCCGGCCTTGTACAGCGCGCGGAACGGCAGTCCGGCTTCGGCAAACGTCTCGGTGGCGCCTTCCTCGCGGTCGACCATGGTGAAGACCAGCGCGATCTCGCCGCCGGCCTCGCGCACGGCTTCCACGGCCTTCAGCGCCGAGCCGCCGGTCGTGGTGACGTCCTCGACGATCACGATCCGCTTGCCCGCCAGGGTCTCTCCCTTGGCCAGCCCTTCGACGGCAAGCCGCGCGCCGTGCTCCTTCGGCTTCTTGCGCACGAAGAAGGCGGCGATCGGGTGGCCCTTCAGCCAGGAGAGCTGTGCGATGGCGCCGGCCAGCGGCACCGCGCCCATCTCGAGCCCGCCGACGAAATCGAGCTTGTCGTCCTTCAGCGCCTCATAGGTGAGCTCGGCGAGCAGGGCTGCGCCTTCGGGATCGAGCATCGTCGGCTTCAGGTTGAAATAGAAGTCGCTCTTGCGGCCCGACGCCAACGTGATCTCGCCGCGGCCGAACGAACGCTTGCGGATGATCTCGGCGAGGCGGGCGCGGGAGGCTGATTTGGACAAGGCTTTTTCCCTTTGGGGGCTTCTTGGCGGTTTGCGGCGGCCGGCAATCTATCGGCGGTCTCCAACACATTCCAGCGGGTAAATCCCGCCGTCAACAGTGCCCGCGCCGCCATTTCAGCGCAGCCGTGTGCGGAAAGCGCGGGTTGTGCCATCAACGGGTTCCCCCTAAAGCAAGCGCCAAACACTTGCATGGGAAGCGGAAATGACCATCGAGCTGCACACCTGGAACACGCCCAACGGCCGCAAGATCTCCGTCGCGCTGGAGGAAATGGGCCTGCCCTACAAGGTGATCCCGGTGAATATCGGCAAGGGTGAGCAGATGGCGCCCGGCTTCCTCGAAATCAGCCCGAACAACAAGATCCCGGCGATCGTGGACCCCGACGGACCCGGCGGCAAGCGTGTCAGCATCTTCGAGTCCGGCGCGATCCTGCTCTATCTCGGCGAGAAGACCGGCAAGTTCCTGCCGAAGCCGCTCACCGAGCGGATCCCGGTCTATGAATGGCTGATGTGGCAGATGGGCGGTTTCGGCCCGATGCCGGGCCAGGTGCACCATTTCATCGCGCTGGAGAACGAGCAGGACCGCGCCTATGGCCTGAAGCGCTACATGGTCGAGACGCGGCGGCTCTACGGCGTGCTGGACCGCCGGCTGGATGGCCGCGACTTCGTCGCCGGCGATCTCTCGGTCGCCGATTTCGCCATCCTCGGCTGGGCCTGGCGCCATCCGCGCCACAAGGTCGATCTGGCCGACTTCCCCAACGTCAAGCGCTGGTACGAGACGCTGATGGCCCGCCCCGCGACGAAGCGGGGGATGGAGGCGAAACTGGATTGATCTTCTCCCTCGCCCCGCTCTTGCGGGGAGAGGGCTGGGGTGAGGGGCGGTGCCGCAAAGACGGTGAGAATTGAATTCGCGGTGAGTCCCCCTCACCCGGATCGCATCTGACGATGCGATCCGACCTCTCCCCGCAGGCGGGGCGAGGTAAGAAGCTCACGCCCTCCTTGCCTCGAGCGCCATCTTCATCGCAAGCCCTGCGAGCACCGTGCCCATCAGCCAGCGCTGCACCAGCAGCCAGGTCGGGCGGGTGCCGAGGAACACCGCGATCGAGCCGGCGGCGAGCGCGATCATCGCGTTGACGCTGACGCTGATCACGATCTGGATCGAGCCGAGCGCGAGCGACTGCGTCAGTACGCTACCGCCTGTGGGATCGATGAACTGCGGCAGCAGCGCGAGATAAAGCATCGCGATCTTCGGGTTCAGCAGATTGGTGACAAAGCCCATCGCGAACAGCTTGCGCGGGCCGTCGACCTTCAGCGTCTTGACCTGGAATGGGGAGCGGCCGCCGGGCTTCAGCGCCTGCCACGCCAGCCAGAGCAGATAGGCGGCGCCGGCAAAGCGCAGCGCGTCATAGGCGTAGGGGATGGCAAACAGCAGCGCGGTGATGCCGAACGCCGCGCACAGCATGTAGAACACGAAGCCGAGCGCGACGCCGCCGAGCGAGACGATGCCGGCCCCGGGGCCTTGCGTGATCGAGCGCGAGATCAGGTACATCATGTTCGGGCCCGGCGTCAGCACCATGCCGAGGCAGACGAGCGCAAAGCCGAGCAATGTGGATGTGTGGGGCATGATGGCTCTCGCGAGGGGATACACGCATGTCTAGCGTGTCGTCCGCCGCGCGGCCATGCTGGAATTGCTCTCGGAGCAATGTAGCCGCGAACATGGTGTGAGGGCTCCCTCTCCCGCTTGCGGGGGAGGGCGGGGTGGGGGTGTCTCCGCGCAGAATCTTTCAGCGGTGAGAGCCCCCACCCGCCGCGCGCTTCGCGCGCGTCGGCCTCCCCCGCAAGCGGGAGAGGCAAGAAAGCTAATGCGCCTCGTCCCAATTGTTGGCGGCGCGGGCGTCGACCTGCAGCGGCAGCGACAGGATCACCGCGGGGAAGGGCGCATCCTGCATCGCCTTTTGCACGACGGGCAGCGTCGCCGCGACTTCGCCGTCGGGCACCTCGAAGATCAATTCGTCATGCACCTGCAGCAGCATCTGCGCCGAGAGCTTCTTCTCGGCGAGCGCGCCCTCGACCCGGATCATGGCGCGGCGGATGATGTCGGCCGCGGTACCCTGCAGGCGGGCGTTGATTGCGGCGCGTTCGTTGAAAGCGCGCACCGAGGCGTTGGACGCCTTGATATCAGGGTAATAGCACTTGCGGCCGAACAGCGTCGTCACATAGCCATTGCGGCGGCAGAAATCCTTGGTCTCGTCCATGTAGGCGCGGATGCCAGGGAAGCGCTCGAAATATTTCTTGATGTAGGCCGAAGCTTCCTCGCGGGCGATGCCGAGCTGGTTGGCGAGGCCGAACGCCGAGATGCCGTAGATGATGCCGAAGTTGATCGCCTTGGCGCGGCGGCGCACCTCGCTCGGCATGTCCTTGATCGGCACGCCGAACATCTCAGACGCGGTCATGGCATGAATGTCGAGCCCGTCGCGGAACGCCTGGCGCAGCACCGGCACGTCGGCGATCTCGGCAAGCAGACGCAGCTCAATCTGGGAATAGTCGGCCGACACCAGCTTGTTGCCCGGCGTCGCGATGAAGGCGCGGCGGATCTTGCGGCCGTCCTCGGTGCGCACCGGGATGTTCTGCAAATTCGGCTCGTTCGACGACAGCCGCCCCGTCGTGGTCGCGGCCAGCGCGTAGGTGGTGTGCACGCGATGGGTCTGCGGGTTGACATAGGTCGGCAGCGCGTCGGTATAGGTCGATTTCAGCTTCGAGACCTGGCGCCACTCCAGGATCTTCTTGGGGAATTCGAGACCCTGTTCGGCGAGGTCGTCCAGCACCTGCGCGGTGGTCGACCACGCGCCGGTCTTGGTCTTGGTGCCGCCGGGCAATCCCATCTTGCCGAAGATGATGTCGCCGATCTGCTTCGGGCTGCCGACATTGACCGGCTCGCCGGCGATCTGCTGAATCTCGGCCTCGACCCGCGCCGCGGTCTGGGCGAAATCGCCCGACAGCCGCGACAGCACCTGGCGGTCGATCGAGATGCCGCGCCGCTCCATTCGCGCCAGCACCGACACCAGCGGCCGCTCCAGCGTCTCGTAGACCGTCGTCATCCGCTCGGCGACCAGGCGCGGCTTCAGCACCCGCCACAGCCGCAGGATCAAATCGGCGCTCTCGGCGGCGTATTCAGTCGCCTTGTCGATCGTGACTTGATCGAAGGTCAGCTTGCCCTTGCCGCTGCCGACGAGGCCGCCGTAATTGACGACGGCATGCTCGAACCAGCGTTCGGCGAGCGACTCCAGCGCATGCGAGCCGCGGCCGGCATCGAGCGCGTAGCTCATCAGCTGCGCATCATCGATGTTGCGCAAGGTGATGCCGTGCTGCGCCAGCATCACCGAGGTGAACTTGACGTTGAAGCCGACCTTTTGGATGCCGGCGGACTCCAGCAGCGGCTTCAGGGTCTCAAGCGCCTCGGCAGCCTTGATCTGGCCGGGTGCGAGGCCTGCATCGAACAGGCCTGCGCCGCCGCCGGGCTGCCGGTGGCTGAGCGGCACGTAGCAGGCGTCGTTCGGCGCCAGTGCCAGCGCGAGCCCGGAGAGCTCGCCCTGCATCGGGTCGATCGATTCGGACATCGCCTCGATCGCGACATAGCCGGTGTCGGGCACGCGGGCGATGAAGGCCTTGAGCTGGTCGAGGCTGCCGATCGCCTGATACGCCTTGCGGTCGAAGCCGGTGTTGCGGATCGCCTCGCCGCGGGTCTCCGCCAGCGCGGCCGGCGTGCCCTTCAGGCTGGAATTCTTGTCGTCGCGCGCGCCGCTCGGCTTGGCGCGCTCTTTCGACGCTGACGTTGCAGATGCAGAGGCCGCCGATCCGTTTCCGGGCGCGGGCGTCACGTCCGACGGCGGCAGCGGCGAGAACACGCTGGCGCCGCTCTTGTTGCCGGGATCGGCATCGACATTGGCGGGATCGATCTGCGCGTATTCGCCGACGCGGCGGGTGAGGGTGGAGAACTCCATCGCCTTGAGGAAGGCGATCAGCCGGCGCGAGTCGGGCTCGTGCACGGCAAGGTCGTCGAGCGGCACCTCGAGCGCGACCTTGTCGTCGAGGAGCACGAGCTGGCGCGAGATGCGGGCCTTCTCGGCGTTCTCGAGCAGCGCCTCGCGCCGCTTCGGCTGCTTGATCTCGCTGGCGCGGAACAGCAGCTGATCGAGGTCGCCATATTCGATGATCAGCTGCGCCGCGGTCTTGATGCCGATGCCGGGCACGCCGGGAACGTTGTCGGTGGAGTCGCCGGCCAGCGCTTGCACCTCGACCACCTTCTCCGGCGGCACGCCGAATTTCTCGATCACCTCGTCGCGGCCGATGCGGCGATCCTTCATCGTGTCGTACATCACGACCTTGTCGTTGACGAGCTGCATCAAATCCTTGTCGGAAGATACGATCGTCGTGGTCGCGCCGCGCTCGCTCGCCAGTCGCGCATAGGTCGCGATCAGATCGTCTGCCTCGAAGCCGACCTGCTCGAGGCACGGCAGGTCGAAAGCGCGCACCGCCTCGCGGATCAGCGCGAATTGCGGGATCAAATCGTCCGGCGCCGGCGGCCGGTGCGCCTTGTAGTCGGGATAGAGCTTGTTGCGGAAGGTGATCTCCGACTTGTCGAACACGATCGCCAGATGCGTCGGCCGGTTGTCCTCCGGCATGTCGCGCAGCAGCTTCCAGAGCATGTTGCAGAAGCCAAGCACGGCATTGACCTGCAGCCCATCGGACTTGCGGTTCAGCGGCGGCAGCGCGTGATAGGCGCGGAAGATGTAGCCCGAACCATCGACCAGGAAGACATGGTCGCCCTTCGCCGCGGCCTTGGTAGCAACGGGCTCGGCGGCAACGGGCTTGGGGGCGGTCTTCGGGGCTGATTTGGCGGGGTCTGTGGAGGCTGTTTTCGGCATGGCCGAAACTTAGGGATTTTTGCGCGGATTGACAGCCTTTGCTGTGTGGATTCTGGGCGTGCCGCACAGCCAAATCGATGGATTTGATGGTGCCATCCCGTCATCCTGAGGTGCGAGCGGAGCGAGCCTCGAAGGCTGAACGGCCCGACTGGTGGCCGTCGACCCTTCGAGACGCCGCTTCGCGGCTCCTCAGGGTGTCGGGGCAGCTGCGGAATAGATTATGCCTTATCGCCGGTCGGCGAGAACAGGTAGCCGCCGCCGCGGATGGTCCGGATCACCGACGGCTTGGTCGGATCGAATTCGATCTTGCGGCGGATCCGCATGATGCGGAGGTCGACGGCGCGGTCGAAGGCTTCCGCGTCGCGCGCATTGGCGAGTTCCAAAAGCCGCTCGCGCGACAGAACCCGCTTCGGATTGGCCGCGAACACCTTCAGCAGGCCGAATTCGGAGGCCGTCAGCGGGTGCTCATTGCCTTCGTCGTCGCGCAAGGCCTGGGCCTCGAGATCGAGCCATTTGGTGCCGAACCGCACCAATTGCTCCTTTTCGGCCTTTGCACCGGCCGGCTCCGGCGCAGCGGTCTTCGCGGGGCCGCTCCGCCGCAGCACCGAGCGGATGCGCGCCATCAGCTCGCGCAATTCGCAGGGTTTTGCCACGTAATCGTCGGCGCCGAGCTCGAGCCCGACCACGCGGTCGATCGGGCTGGCAGTAGCTGTCAGCATGATGACGGGGACGTTGATCTTGCTCTTGAGGTCGCGAATGATCGAGAGCCCGTCCTCCTCGGGCATGTTGAGGTCCAGCACCACGAGATCGGGCGTGCTGCTCTCGATCTCCTTGCGCAGGCTCTTGCCGCCATCGCACAGCGTCACGCCAAAGCCGTGCATCTTGAGGTAATCGCCGACCATCTCGCGGGCCGGCGCCTCGTCGTCGACAATGAAGATATGCGGGTTCTGGTTCATGATGTCTCTGTCGCCGGCAGTGTAACCGTAAAGGTCGACCCCTGTCCGGGACCGGGGCTCTGAGCGGTCACATGGCCGCCATGCATGTCGATGATGCGCTTGACGATGGAGAGGCCGAGGCCGGTCGAGCTCTCGCCCGCGGTCGGCTTGGCCGACAGCCGCTGGAACCGGCCGAACAGCCGCCCGAGATCCTCGGGGCTGAGGCCGGGGCCCTGGTCGGAGATGCGGATCACGGTGTCTTCGCCCTCGTGGCTGACCGAGACCGTGATCTTGCCGCCGATCGGCGAGTATTTGATGGCGTTGCTGACGAGGTTGTCGATCGCCTCGCGGATCCGGTCGGCGTCGCACATCGTGACGAAATGCTGCGGACCCGAGACCGAGATGCTCTGCTGCTTGTTGACGGCCGAGGGCAAATTGGCCTCGGTGACCTCGTTGACGAGGGCTGCGACATCGACCGGCTCGCGGCGAATGGTGATGTCGAAGGCATCGGCCATCGCATCCGAGATCAGGTGGTCGACCATCGAGGTCAGCCGCTTGGTCGCATCCCGGATGTGCTCGACCTGCGACGTGACGCTCTCCTTCGGCGAGCCGGCGCCGATCAGTTCGGTCAGCATCTCGGTGCGGCCGAGGATCACGCCGAGCGGATTCTTCAGGTCGTGGGCGACGGTGCCGAGGATCTCGTTCTTGAAGCCGTTGGCGCGCTGTAGCCGCAGCCACTGCGCCGACAGCCGCCGGTTGGCCTGCATCAGCGCGCGGGTGCGCTGCGCGACGCGGTCCTCGAGCTGGCTGTTGGCCTCGTGCAGCTGCTGGTACAGGATCACATTGTCGAACGCGATCGACAGCCGGCTCGAGAAGATCTCGACCAGCGCACGGTCGGTGTCGGAGAGCTGGCGTTCGGCCTGCAGCAGCACCACGACCTCGCGGCCGCTGCCGGTGCGCGAATAGAGTACGCTGCGGTGGTCGGCGAACTCGTTCTTGCGGCGCTGGAATGCCGCCTCCACCATGTGTCGCAGGTCCGGATCGAGCGCCCTCGACGAGGTGGTGCCGATGAAGCGGCTGTAGCAGCCCGAGCAGGCCAACACCGAGAAATCGCATGCGGCTGCGTTGCCGTCGTCGCGCAGCACTAGGATCCCGGCGCAATCGACATTGAGCAGCGAGGCGAGCTGGGTCAGCACGCCTTCGGCGAGACGCTGCATCGACTTGAAATCGTACAGGGTCGAGGCGGCGTCGATGATGATCTCGAGGCCGCGCCTTGTCTGCACCATGCGCTCGAGCTGCTGGTAGCTGCGCAGCGCCGCCGTCAGCGAGGTGAACAGCTTGTCGGCGGTGAGCTCGGTCTTCGCCTTGTAGTCGTTGATGTCGTACTGCACGATGACGCGCCGTTCCGGCGCCTGGCCGGGCTGGCCGGTGCGCAGGATGATGCGGACGGTCTCGTTCTTGATCTCGTTGCGGATGAACTCGACGAGCTCGAGGCCGGCGACGTCGGTCTCCATGATGACGTCGAGCAGCACGGCTGCGATATCAGGGTTGTCCCGCATCAGCGTGCGGCCTTCGGCCGCGGAGTAGGCCGAGAGGATTTCCAGCGTCGCACCGTTCAGATTGTAGTCGCTGAGCGCGAAACGGGTGCCTTCATGGACGGCGTGATCGTCGTCGATGACGGCGATCTTCCATTTGCGGGCCGACGAGTCCTCCGGGGGGCTCTCGGTATCGTCGATCAGTTGGAGGACATCGTCCTGTTCGGCCATTGACTGGTTCCGTCAGCTGCTGCGTCAGTGATCGTGGGCTGGCCCTTGGCGATCCTGGGCATGATAATGCGAAAAGTGGTGCCTTGTCCTACCCTTGACTCCAGCATCATGCGTCCGCCGAGCTGCTGGGTGACCAGGTTATAGACGATATGGAGGCCGAGACCCGTACCACCTTCGTTGCGGCGCGTCGTAAAGAAGGGGTCGAACGCCTGCCGCTGCACGTCCGGCGTCATGCCAGCCCCGTTATCCGCGAAGATGATCTCGACATCATCGGCGCCGCGGCCGCGGGCCGAGATCGTGATGTTGCCGGAGCGGCCGTCGGCGAAGGCATGATTGACGGCGTTGAGGAAAAGATTGGTTAAAATCTGCCCATAGGCGCCCGGATAGCCGTCGATCAGGAGCCCCTCGGGCACGTCGACGGACAGCGCGATGGCGGCCTTCTTCAGGACCGGCCGCAGGCTCGCCACGATCTGGTCGGTCGATTCGCCCAGGCTGAACTGGCGCCGTTCGGCATGCGAGCGGTCGACGGCGACCTGCTTGAACGACTGGATCAGTTCGCCGGCGCGCTGCAGGTTGGAGACCAGCTGCTGCGAAGCGTCGCGCGAAGCGCGCACGAAGTCATCGAGCTTGGAGCGGCGCAGCGGCTCGGTCTTCAGGTCGTTGTCGAACATCTCGGCGCGGCGGGCAAAGCTCGAGGCCACCGTCAGGCTGATGCCGATCGGGTTGTTGACCTCGTGGGCGACGCCGGCCACGAGGCCGCCGAGCGCGGCGAGGCGCTCGGCATCGATCAGGTTCTGCTGCGCGGCATTGAGCTCGAGCAGTGCGCTCTCGGCCTTCTCCTTGGCGGTGCGCAGCTCGTCCTCGGTCTTGCGCTTGGCGATCGCGTTTTCGCGGAATACCTCGACCGCGCGCGCCATGGCGCCGACCTCGTCCTTGGCCGAGGTGCCCTGCACCGGCCGGTCGAGATCGCCCGAGGTGATCGTGCGCATCGCGGCCATGATCTGCGCGAGCGGCAGCCGGATCGACAGTGCGATCATGACGCCGGCCGACATGATGACGCCGAGGAAGACCACGGCAATCGACAGCACCCGGCGCGAAATCGAAGACAGCGTCCTGTCGAACGTCTCCTGCGCCTTCTGCTCGCGCTGGCGCATCTTCACCGAGAGATCGTCGATCGCGCCGATCGCGTCGGCCTGGCTGGCGTCGATCGAGTTGCGCAACAGGTCGGTGCGGTTGGTGAGTTGTTCGCTGAGCTTGCCGAGCCCGTCGCGCAGCTCGGCGGTCTTGACCTTGAGCCGCGCCAGCGCCATGCGCTGCAAATCATTCTCGGCCATATCGGTCATGACCGGGATCGTCTTCTCGATCGTGTCGATGTTGCGGCGGGCCTCTTCGGCCGACGACGAGGCGAGCGAGAGGTAGTAGGCGTTGGCGGCGACCAGCAGCGAGGTGAACGCCTCGCGCGACTTGCCGAGTGCGGGCCAGATCAGCGCATCGCGATGCCCGGTCGCGCCCTCGATGATCGAATAGAGCCCGGCCATGTCCTTGGTCGGCGTCAGCACCTGTTCGTCATAGGTCTTGGAGATCTTGGTCTGCAAGGTGCGCAATTCACCGAAGCCGTCGAGGAAGCGGCTGGTGACGCGTTCCAGCTGCTCGACCGAGCCCGACAGCATCGGGTCGGTCGAGGCCCGGTTCGTCAGCGTGCCGAGCACGGCCTCGCGCAGCAGCAGGATTTCCGCGAACAGGTCCGGGCTCGGCTGGTTGATGTAGCGGTGGATCAGGTTCTGCAGCCGGCTGGTCTCGCTTTCGAGCTTGGCCAGGATCTTGTCGGATTCCCGCACCTGGCGGACATCCTCCCAGGCGGAGCCGAGCACCTTCGAACCGTTCCAGATCAGCACCGCGAGCACGATCACGACCGCGGAGTTGAGCAGCGCGATCGAAAGAATGCGCCAGCGGATCGGCACCGCACGCAGCAACTGGACGATACGGAAACGGCCCTGCGGCCCAAAGGCCGCCGGCCGCCGTGTCTTCCTGTCCTGTTTGGGTGCAGCCAAGATCCGGTTACTCCATGTTGCGGATGCGTTCGATCAGCGCTGATAGAGCGGGATCGCGCTCGGCCCTGGCATAGATACCGGCCATCGCCGCCTCGAACGGCTTGCGGTCGAAGTCGGTCACGACCTTGACGCCCGCGAGTTCCGCCTGCTTGCGCGAGCGCTCCTCGAGCTCCCGCCACTTGTCGCGCATATAGATGCTGGAGCGCTGCGCGGCATCGCGGAAGATGGTCTGCTCGTCCGGCGAGAGGCTGGCCCAGGCCTTGCGCGACATCACCAGCACTTCCGGGCTCATGGTGTGCCGGGTCAAGGTGTAGTAGCCGGCGTATTTGTAGTGGCCGGTGGTGACGAAGGACGGCCAGTTGTTCTCCGCGCCATCGATCAGCCGGTTGGCGAGCCCGGTCAGCACCTGGCCGTAGGGCATTTCGACCGGCTGGGCGCCAAGAGCGCGGATCATGTCCGACATCTGTTCGGATTGCTGCACGCGCAGCCGCAGCCCCTTGAGGTCGTCGAGCGAGCGCACCGGGCGGACGCTGTTGTAGATCGAGCGGGCGCCGGAATCGTAGAAGGTCAATCCGACGAAGCCATGGGCTTCGAAATTGTTCAGGATCTCGGTCCCGATCGGTCCGTCCAGCACATGTTGCAGGTGCTCAAGCGACCGAAACAGGAACGGCATCGCCAGCACGTTGACCGATGGCACCATGGTTCCGATCAGCGCGACGTTGGTCCGGTTCAGATCGATGGCGCCGGCCCGGGTCTGTTCCAGCGTCTCCTTTTCCTCGCCGAGCTGGCGGGAATGGAAGACCACGATGCGGTGCCGGCCGGAGGTCCGCTCGGCGATCAGGCGGTCCATGTAATTCAGTGCCTGAACGGTCGGATAGTCCTCATTCTGGGTATCGGCCGTGCGGAATTCGCGCGCAGAAAGGCTCGCCGAAACCGCTGTCCATAACAGCGCGACGGCAAGCATCATTGTCCGCGAAAGGCCGGCGCGGCGGTACACAGGCTACAATTCCCCTTGTGATTTGTGTCCAGGGCGGGAGGAAAAGGTTCAATGCTTTCTAGCAGAACGTGGGTGGTTCGCCCATCGGCCAAACGTTAAATCCGCGGTGCAACCTGCTGTGTCGATTGAATCCGGGGTTGTGGCGCCTTATGACTGCGCGCTGGCATCGAGGAACAGCTCGTCGTGAAGTTCGCTTTCAAACTCCTGCAACTCACCGTGGCGGCCCTTCTGCTTGTATCGCCCGCGCAAGCTGCGACCGAGATCATGTGGTGGCACGCGATGTCGGGTGAGCTCGGCAAGCAGCTCGAGAAGCTCGCCGCCGATTTCAACACCTCGCAGTCCGACTACCGGATCGTGCCCGTCTACAAGGGCAACTACACCGAAACCGTCACCGCGGCGATCTTCGCCTTCCGCTCGCGCAGCCAGCCGGCGATCGTTCAGGTCAACGAGATCGCCACCGCAACCATGATGGCGGCGCGCGGCGCGATCTATCCGGTGTTCGAGCTGATGCGCGATCAATCGGAAGCGTTCGCGCCGTCGGCCTATCTGCCCGCGGTGGCCGGCTACTATGCCGATGTCGATGGCAACATGCTGTCGTTTCCGTTCAACGCCTCGACGCCGATCCTCTACTACAACAAGGATATGTTCCGTTCGGCCGGGCTCGATCCGAGCCAGCCTCCGAGGACCTGGCCAGAGCTCGGCATCGCGGCCAAGCGGCTGCGCGCCGCGGGCGCAATGTGCGGGGTGACCACGTCGTGGCCGTCCTGGATCAACGTCGAGAATTTCTCCGCCTTCCACAATCTGCCGATCGCGACCAAGGCCAACGGATTCTCCGGGCTCGACGCGCAGCTGATCTTCAACAACCCGCTGCTGGTGCGCCATATCGCGCAGCTCGCGCAGTGGCAGGCCGACAAGACCTTCGACTATAGCGGCCGCGGGCAGTTGGCCGAGCCGCGCTTCCAGAAGGGCGAGTGCGGCATCTTCATCGGCTCGTCCGGCACCCGAGCCGACATCAGGGCCAACTCAAAATTCGAGGTCGGCTACGGCATGATGCCGTACGATCCCGACGTGCAGGGCGCGCCGCAAAACTCGATCATCGGCGGCGCGACGCTGTGGGTGCTGCGCGACCGGCCGCGCGCCGAATATGCCGGAGTGGCGAAGTTCTTCGCCTATCTGTCGCGGCCGGAAGTCCAGGCCGCCTGGCACCAGAACACGGGTTACTTGCCGATCACCCACGCCGCGTTCGATCTCACCCGCGCGCAGGGCTTCTATGATCGCAATCCCGGCGCCTCGATGTCGATCGAGGAGGTCACGTTGAAGCCGCCGACCGACAACTCGAAGGGCATCCGCCTCGGCTCGTTCGTCCTGATCCGCGATGTGATCGAGGAGGAGCTCGAGCAGGTGTTCGCCGGCAAGCGTACGGCGCAGGCCGCGATGGACAACGCCGTTGAACGCGGCAACCGCCTGCTGCGCCAGTTCGAGCGCGCCAATCCGGACCGGTGATCGTGCAGCCAGGCTGCTCAACTGCTTCTCCGTCATCCTGAGGAGCCGCGAAGCGGCCTCTCGAAGGATCGACGGCCACCGTCGGGCCGTGCATCCTTCGAGGCTCGCTCCGCTCGCACCTCAGGATGACGGGGAGAGATTGGGCTACGAGATTCCTTGAAATGATATCCCTTCCATCCCTGACCACCTACGACACCTACCGCGCCTGGCGCAGCGACACGTCGCGCTGGCTGCCGGTCGCGCGCGATATTGCCGACGGCCATGGGCTGTTCTGGCGCACCCCGCATGTGTTCTCGACCGGCACCAATCTCGTTATCGGGCTCGACGGTGAACTGATCCTGAAACTGTTTCCACCGTTTCTGCGCCCGCAATTCGTCTCCGAACGCGGCGCGCTGGCGGAATTGCGCGGACGGCTCGGCTTTCCGATTCCCGACCTGGTCGCGGAGGGCGAGCGGGACGGCTGGCCGTATCTCGTCATCACCCGCCTGTCCGGCACCGTCGGCTCGGAGGTGTGGCCGTCGCTGTCGGAGGCCGAGCGGGAGCGCGTGCTCGCCGAGATCGGCGCCGTGATTGCCGAAGTACAGCGCGTGCCGCCCGGCCGCCTGCTTGCGATCGAGCCGCGCTGGGAGGCCTTCATGCGCGGGCAGATCGCGCAGTGCCGGGCGCGGCACGAGCGGCTCGGCCTGCCGGCGAAATTCCTCGCCGGGCTCGACGATTTGCTGCGGGACGCCGCCGAACTGATCCCGATGGACGCGCCGCCGGTGATCCTGACCGGCGAGTACATCCCGGAGAATTTCCTGCTGGAGCGCCGGGCCGACGGCTGGCACGTCGCCGGCCTGTTCGACTTCGGCGATGTCCGGACCGGGTGGGGCGAGTACGATCTGCTCGGTCCCAGCGCCTTCATGGCCGCCGGCCATCCGCGGCTTGTGCGCAGCCTGTTCGACGGCTTTGGGATTGCACCCGCGGATGTGACGTTCGCGCTGAAGCGGCGGCTGATGGCGCTGCTGATGCTGCATGGGGCCAGCGATCCGCTCCGGCACATCTGCATCGAGGGGTGGCCGGACCGGGTCGACGATTTCGTGCAGCTTCAGCAGTTGATCTGGCCGGACTATTATTGAACGCCGCAATTCCGGGATCGCCGTCAGTTCTGACTCGTCGTGCAGCAGGAGGGTAGACTTGAGATTCCGCCAGCGGCCATCACCGTAACGAATGCCGACATCCATTCTCGGCAACAGCTAACGAACCGGCTGCTGTTATCTGCATCGGAAGCACGCCGCCAAACCTCACACACGCGATGATGTGAACTTCTGTTTCACATCACTAACGCGGGACATCACAGGGGGCTTCGTCAAAGCGGACGCGCGCAGCATGGATATCCGAATAGCGACGGTCGGCCCAATCGATGAGGCTCGCCATCGGGTCCAGCAGGGATTGGCCTAGCGGGGAAAGGCGATATTCAACGCCCGGCGGCTTGGTCGGAAAGACATGGCGGGTGATAAGTCCGTCGCGCTCCAAGTCGCGCAGCGTCTGTGTGAGCATGCGCTTCGAGATGTCGCGGATGGCTCGGCGAAGCTCGCCGAAGCGCTGCGGTCGCGTCGCGAGGGTCATGATCATGAGTATGCTCCACTTGTCGCCGATGCAGTCGAGCACGTCGCGCACCGGGCAATGCACGGGCTCTACTGACTGGGCGTCGTCCGATTGATATCGGCTGAATCGCTCGATCGCGCTCAATGCGTCGCTCATGCCGGTCCCCTTTTTCTCTCCTGGTTACAAAAAACTGCCTCCTTACGGTGCAGGTCTGCGGTCTCTATGTGAGACCTACCCTAGAATATAGGCCATTGAGCACCCGGAGAATACGCATGTTTCTAGTCACTGGAATTACAGGAAAAGTCGGCGGCGCAACGGCCAGGCATCTATTGGCGCAAGGTAAGAAAGTACGCGCGCTGGTTCGCGACCGCGGGAAGGCGGCAAGCTGGACGGACCAGGGCGTGGAACTGGTGGACGGCGACTGGAACGACACGGCCGCCATCGAGCGGGCGCTCAAGGGCGTCGACGGCGCGTTTGTAATGTTGCCGGCCGTCTGGGCCCCCTCGCCGGACTTCAAGGAAGCCAAGGGCGTCATCGCGAACTATGTCGAGGCGCTGACCAAGGCCCCGCCGCCGCGAGTCGTCGGGCTCTCGTCAATGGGGGCGAACAGAACCAGCGGGCTGGGGATGATCACGGCCCTGTCGTTGCTGGAGCAAGGCTTTCGCAAACTGACATCGCCGACCGCCTTCGTGCGCGCCGGCGGGTTTTTCGAGAACTTCCTTTACGGCCTGCACGTCGCCAAGGGCGGCACGCTCCCCGTCTACTACAACCCGACCAACCGGAAATCGACCATGGTCGCGACGAACGACATCGGTGCCGAGGTGGCGACGCTGCTGACCGGGCCGGCGTGGTCGGAGCATCGCGCCATCGAACTTGGTTCGATGGTCAGCGCGGATGAAGTCGCAGCGCAACTGGGCGATGTCATGCAGCGCGAAGTCCACGCCTTCGCTGTCCCGCGGGCGGAGTGGCCGGCAGCATTCGAGCAGTTCGGCATCCCGAAGGGCCAAACCGGACCGGCTGAAGCGATGTTCGACGCCGTCAACGCGGGCTGGATGGACGTCGGCGTAGCGGGCACGGAGCGCGTCGCCGGCACAACGCTTCCCCGCGATGTCTTCGCAGCGGCCCAGAAGGCCGCCACGGCTTAGGTCCGCGGATCAGCGATGAGATGCGACTTTCGGACCTGTTCCGGAAATTCGCATCTCCTTCGGAATGAATGCGTCGCGAGCCGGCCGTCTCTCCGCGACGCCCTAATCAGAAAAGGATGGACAAATGTCAAAGATTTCCTGGCGCCTAGTCTCGGCCTTGGCGCTTGCAGCTTTCTTCGTTGTGGGATCGCTCAGCAACATCTTCGCCCCTGGGTCTATCTACGAAGAATATCTGCGGTGGGGATACCCGTACTGGTTCCATTTCGTAACCGGATCGCTGGAACTCACGACCGCCGTTCTGCTGGCGCGGGCACGGACGCGGCTGTGGGGCTCGGCGCTCGGCTGCGCCGTGATGTTGGCGGCGCTCGCGACCGTCACACTCCACGGCGAATACGGGCACGGGGTGGCGCCGCTTGTCGTAGCGGCACTATCGATAGTAGTTGGCTGGATCGCCTGGCGGAGAGCGGCTCCCCAGCTCGGCATGACTGACGCCACTGGAGGGCCGGGGGAAGGTTCGCCTGCAAGCGTTCACAGGTGAAACGGGATGGCGCCCCACCTAACCGCCACGCCACTGACAGCTCGCGCTCGCACCGCCTGTGGCTACGCCTTAATGAGTCCGCGTCCCAGCTAGTGACGCCTGGTCGCTGGTTGCACGAAAAGGCGAGCAGCACCTGTCGTTTGCACTCATATTGGGCAAACTGTCTGCCTTTGTATGCAACGTGCTTGGCCGGACTTTGCTGCCAGTGCAATGTTTTGCCTTGAATTTCAATTGCTTAATTCGGAATAAGATTCCGTTAAGGGTTGGCACAAACCTTGCGATCCCTGTTCCAAAGCCATTTTCCAAAAAGGCATTTGGAGCATCACATGAAGCGTCGCGATTTCCTCAAATCGGTGTCCGGACTGGCAGCGGGGGCGCTGGCGCCGACCGCGCCCGCGATCTGGTCGCCGGCCAAGGCCGACGCGCGCTCTGAGACGCTGCTGATCGTCTCCGAGGGCGGTCCGAACAATCTCGATATCCACGGTATCGGCACCAACGTGCCCGGTTATGAGGTGTCGTGGAATTGCTACGACCGGCTGATCAGCCACGAGATGAAGAGCGGTCCGGGCGGGGTGCCTTATTACGACCGCGACAAGTTCAAGGGTGAACTCGCCGAGGACATGAAGATCGACGACATGTCGGTCACCTTCAAGCTGCGCAAGAACGCCAAATTCCACGACGGCGCGCCGGTCACGGCGAAGGACGTCAAATGGTCGCTCGACCGCGCCGTCTCGGTCGGCGGCTTCCCGACCTTCCAGATGAGCGCGGGCTCGCTGACCAAGCCCGAGCAGTTCGTCGTCATCGACGATACGACGGTGCGCGTCGACTTCCTCAGGAAGGACAGGCTGACGATCCCCGATCTCGCCGTGATCGTGCCCTGCGTCGTCAACTCCGAGCTGGTGAAGAAGAACGCCAGCGAAAAGGATCCGTGGGGGCTCGAATTCACCAAGCAGCAGACCGCGGGCTCCGGCGCCTACAAGGTGACCAAATGGACCGCCGGCACCGAAGTGATCATGGAGCGCAACGACGATTGGGTCTGCGGTCCCTTGCCGAAGATCAAGCGCGTGATCTGGCGCATGGTGCCGCAGGCCGGCAACCGCCGTGCGCTGCTCGAGCGCGGCGACGCCGACATCTCCTATGAGCTGCCGTTCAAGGACTTCCAGGAGATGAAGGCGAATGGCAAGCTCAACGTGGTCTCGCTGCCGTTCTCCAACGGCATCCAGTATATCGGCATGAACGTGACCAAGCCGCCGTTCGACAATCCCAAGGTGCGGCAGGCGATGGCCTACGCGATGCCGTATCAGAAGATCATGGATGCGGTGCTGTTCGGCCTCGCCAACCCGATGTTCGGCGCAGCAAAGGACAAGCCGACCGAGGTCGCCTGGCCGCAGCCGACGAAATACGACACCGACATGGAGAAAGCCAAGGCGCTGCTCGCCGAGGCCGGCTACGCCAACGGCTTCGAGACCACGATCTCGTTCGACCTGAATTTCGCAGGCGTCAACGAGCCGCTCTGCGTGCTGGTGCAGGAGAGCCTGGCGCAGCTCGGCATCAAGGCCACGATCAACAAGGTGCCCGGCGCCAACTGGCGCACCGAGCTGAACAAGAAGGAAATGCCGCTGTTCACCAACGTGTTCTCGGGCTGGCTCGATTACCCCGAGTACTTCTTCTACTGGTGCTATCACGGCAACAATTCCGTCTTCAACACCATGAGCTACAAGTCGCCGGAGATGGACAGGCTGATCGACGGCGCGCGCACCGCTGCCGCAGCCGGCGACACCGCGGCCTACGACGCAGACGTCAAGGGCTTCGTCGATCTCGCCTTCGCCGACATCCCGCGCATCCCGCTCTATCAGCCCTTCGTCAACGTCGCGATGCAGAAGAACATCTCGGGCTACCAATACTGGTTCCACCGCCGCCTCGACTACCGCGCGATGGCGAAGGGGTGAGGCGGTGATGCTGATCGTCCGCGACACATTGGCGTGGGCCGCTCGCTCAAGTGAGGTGAGCGCTACTCTCTCATTCCCTCCCCCCTTGCGGGGGAGGGGCAGGGAGAGGGGTAAGCCCAGACGGCGGTGTTTGCGGCCACCCCTCTCCCCAACCCTCCCCCGCAAGGGGGGAGGGAGCCCCCGCAGTCCCGTTGCGGCTTTCGCTCACGTCAGGAGCGGCCCATGCGGACCCTGATCGGCAAGCGGTTGCTGTTCGCGATTCCGTCGCTGATCGGGGTCGTGATCGTGACGTTTCTCTTGACGCGCGCATTGCCGGGCGATCCCGCGGCGTATTTTGCAGGGCCTGCGGCAACGAAAGAGGCGGTCGATCAGATCAGGAAGAAGCTCGGCTTCGACAAGCCGCTGATCGAGCAGTTCGTCCGCTACAGCAACGATCTCGCCCATGGCGATCTCGGCACGTCGCTGACCACCGGACAGCCGGTCGCCGCCGAGCTGCGCAATCGGCTGCCGGCATCGGCCGAGCTGACCTTGCTCGGCCTCGTCGTCTCGATCGTGATCGCGATCCCGCTCGGCGTGCTGGCGGCGACGCGGCCGGGCTCCTGGATCGACCATCTCTGCCGCGTCACCACGACGGCCGGCGTTTCGCTGCCGGTGTTCTTCACCGGGCTTGTGCTGGTCTACGTGTTCTACTTCCGGCTCGGCTGGGCGCCGGCGCCGCTCGGCCGGCTCGACGTGTTCTATAGCGCACCGCCGACCGTCACCGGCTTCTATCTGATCGACACGCTGATCGCGCGCGACTTCGAGGCGTTCCGTTCGGCGCTCAGCCAGCTGATCCTGCCGGCGGTGACGCTCGCGATCTTCTCGCTGGCGCCGATCGCGCGCATGACGCGCGCCTCGATGCTGGCGGTGCTGGCCTCCGATTTCGTCCGCACCGCGCGCGCCAGCGGCCTGTCGCCCGGCAAGGTGATCGTCACCTATGCGTTTCGTAATGCGATGCTGCCGGTCATTACCACGCTCAGCATGGTGTTCTCCTTCCTGCTCGGCGCCAACGTGCTGGTCGAGAAAGTGTTCGCCTGGCCCGGCATCGGTTCCTACGCGGTCGAGGCGCTGATCGCATCCGACTTCGCGCCGGTGCAGGGCTTCGTGCTGACCATGGCGGTCATGTACGTGCTGCTCAATCTGCTGATCGACATCCTCTATGGCGTGATCGATCCGCGCGTCAGGCTGGAAGGGTAGGGAGGACAGATGAGCAGCGTTGCCCCCACTGTTGAGCCGGTCGGTCCCGCACGCACCTCCGGTCTCGCCGCGGTCATTGAGCAAACCCGCTACGTCCTCGGCGAGAACAAGGTCACCGGCTTTGCCTTCGCGCTGCTGATCGTGATCCTGTTTGCCGCGCTGTTCGGGCCCTACGTGGTGCCGTACGATCCGCTCGCCTCGGATACCGCGGCTGCATTGAAGCCGCCGTCCGCCGCGCACTGGTTCGGCACCGATCAGCTCGGCCGCGACATCTTCAGCCGCGTCATCGTGGCGACGCGGCTCGACACCTTCATCGCGGTCGCTTCCGTCGTGCTGGTGTTCCTGATGGGCGGGCTGGCCGGCATCGCCGCCGGCTATTTCGGCGGCTGGACCGACCGCATCGTCGGCCGCATCGCCGATACCATCATGGCGTTTCCGCTGTTCGTGCTGGCAATGGGCATCGTCGCGGCACTCGGCAACACCGTGCAGAATATCATCATCGCGACCGCGATCGTGAACTTCCCGCTCTATGCCCGCGTCGCGCGCGCAGAAGCAAACGTCCGCCGCAATGCCGGCTTCGTGCAGGCGGCGCGGCTCTCCGGCAACGGCGAATACCGCATCCTGCTCGGGCACATTCTGCCGAACATCATGCCGATCATGATCGTGCAGATGTCGTTGACCATGGGTTATGCGATCCTCAACGCCGCCGGCCTGTCCTTCATCGGGCTTGGCGTCCGGCCGCCGACCGCGGAGTGGGGCATCATGGTGGCCGAGGGCGCAGGCTTCATGGTCTCAGGCGAATGGTGGATCGCGCTGTTCCCGGGCCTTGCGCTGATGATCGCGGTGTTCTGCTTCAACCTGCTCGGCGACGGCCTGCGCGACATCGTCGATCCGCAGCGGAGGACCTGATGACTGTCTCGGCACGGTGTCGCGCTACCTCTCCGCTACTTTGCATGGGGTTGTTTTGCGGATTTTTGGATGACGCATCGCATGGGGGGAGGCGCGCATGACCGCTCAGCCCCTGCTCGACGTCAGCGACCTCACGGTCGAGTTCACCACCCGCCGCGGCATCGTCAAGGCGGTGCAGCACGTCAACATCTCGGTCGGCAAGGGCGAGACCGTCGGCATCGTCGGCGAGTCCGGCTCCGGCAAGTCGGTGACTTCGTACGCGGTGATGCGTATCCTCGATCGGGCCGGCCGGATCGCCGACGGCTCGGTGATGTTTTCCGGCATCGACGTCAAGGCGGCGAGCGAGAGCCAGATGCGCGATCTGCGCGGCCGCGAAGTCTCGATGATCTTCCAGAATCCGCGCGCCGCCCTCAATCCGATCCGCAAGGTCGGGCATCAGATCGAGGATGTGCTGCGCCAGCATGTCCAGCAGGCACAGGTCACCGACCGCGGCGAGAAGGCGATCGAGGCGCTGGAGCAGGTCAAGATCGCGCGTCCGCGCGAGCGTTATCACGCCTATCCGTTCGAACTCTCAGGCGGCATGTGCCAGCGCGTCGTCATCGCGCTCGCACTGGCTTGCAATCCGCAGCTTTTGATCGCGGACGAGCCGACCACCGGCCTCGACGTCACCACCCAGAAGGCGGTGATGGACCTGATCGTCGAACTGACCCGGCGCCGGGCGATGTCGACCATCCTGATCACGCATGACCTCGGCCTCGCTGCCGCCTATTGTGACCGCGTCGTGGTGATGGAGAAGGGCCGCGTGGTCGAGA
Source organism: Bradyrhizobium sp. 27S5 (assembly GCF_037217225.1). Lineage (NCBI taxonomy): Bacteria > Pseudomonadati > Pseudomonadota > Alphaproteobacteria > Hyphomicrobiales > Nitrobacteraceae > Bradyrhizobium > Bradyrhizobium sp. 27S5. The sequence goes on along the minus strand of NZ_CP147714.1, from coordinate 8,148,314 downwards.
CCGCGAAGTCGGCCGACATTTTCGCGTCGCCACAGCACGACTACACGAAGAAGCTGATGCGCGCGACGCCGCGGCTCGGCGTGTCGCTGCGGGATTTGTTGCCGGAGGAGGAGGCTTCTTCAGCCTCTCCCCGCTCTTCGCGGGGAGAGGCCGACACGCTCGGCAGCGCACTTGCGCGCCAGAGCGTGGCGGGTGAGGGGCTCTCTCCAAGCACTCTGCTCGCGGACGGAGCCCCTCACCCCAACCCTCTCCCCGCGAAGAGCGGGGAGAGGGGGAAGAAGCCCGGGGGTGACGAGAGAACACAGCCGCTCTTGTCGGTCGAAAAGCTCGTCAAGGAATACCCGCGCCAGGGCGCGGGCTCGGTGCTGGCAAAACTGTTCGGTCGCAAGCCGCCGGTCGAGGAGGAGATCTTCCGCGCCGTCGATGGCATCAGCTTCTCGATCGATCATGGCGAGAGTGTCGGGCTGGTCGGCGAGTCCGGCTGCGGCAAGTCGACGACGTCGATGATGGTGATGCGGCTCTTGGACCAGAGCTCCGGCCGCATCCTGTTCGACGGCGAGGACATCGGTGGCATCATGCCGCAGTCCTTCGCGCGGCTGCCGCGGCGCAGCCAGATCCAGATGGTGTTCCAGGATCCGACCGACAGCCTCAACCCGCGCTTCACCGCGGCGCGCGCCATCGCGGACCCGATCATGCAGCTGGGCGACATCAGGGGGCGCGACGCGCTCCGCGACCGCTGCGAGGAGCTCGCGCGGCTGGTCGGCCTGCCGGTCAATCTTCTGGACCGCTTTCCGCACCAGCTTTCCGGCGGCCAGAAGGCCCGCGTCGGCATCGCGCGCGCGATCGCGCTGCACCCGAAGCTCGTCATCCTGGACGAGCCGACCGCGGCACTCGACGTCTCGGTGCAGGCGGTGGTGCTCAATCTGCTTCAGGACCTCAAGCAGTCGATGGGCATGAGCTATCTGTTCGTGTCGCACGACCTCAATGTGGTGCGCCTGCTGTGTGATCGCGTCATCGTGATGCGGGCCGGTCGCATCGTCGAACAGGGCACGTCCGAACAAGTCTTGGGCAATCCGCAGGATGCCTATACAAGGGAGCTGCTGACGGCGATCCCGCATCCGCCGTTGCCGGTTGCTTGAGAAATTTATTGGGAGCGAAATGGCCGACCATCTCGACGACTACATGAATGCCGTCGCCCGCGCGATGGCGTTGCCGCTGGAAGACGCCTGGCGTCCCGCGGTGCGCACCAATCTCGAGGTCTCGCTGCGGCTGGCGCGGCTGGTCGATGACTTCCCGCTGCCGGACGAGATCGTGTCGGCCGCGGTCTATTCGACCTGAGACTGCGATGTCCGAAACTCCCGCTTCCATGTCGGCCGCCGAAATCGCGCAGGCCGTATCAAGCCGCAAGATGACAGCCCTCGCAGCGACCGAGGCTGCGCTCGCGCGCATCGCGGCGCATGACAAGGTGCTCAATTCCTTCACCGACGTCACCGCCGATCGTGCACGCGCCAGGGCCAGGGCAATCGATGCCGTGATCGCGGCGGGTCAATCGGTCGGCCCGCTCGCCGGCGTTCCCTTCGCGGTGAAGAACCTGTTCGACGTGCAGGGCCTCCCGACCCGCGCCGGCTCGAAGATCAACCGCGACCTGCCGCCGTCGCCGCGCGATGCCGCGCTGATCGAGCGGATGGAAGCCGCCGGCGCCGTGCTGGTCGGCGCGCTCAACATGGGCGAATACGCCTACGACTTCACCGGCGAGAACGTGCATGACGGCCCGTCGCGCAATCCGCATGACCCGACGCGGATGACCGGCGGCTCCTCGGGCGGCTCGGGCAGCGCCGTCGGCGGCGCACTGGTGCCGATCGCGCTCGGCTCCGATACCAACGGCTCGATCCGCGTGCCGTCGTCGTTCTGCGGCACCTTCGGCCTGAAGCCGACCTATGGTCGGCTGTCGCGCGCGCGGTCCTATCCGTTCGTCGCAAGCCTCGACCATCTCGGTCCGCTGGCGCGCAGCGTGAAGGATCTCGCGCTCGCCTATGACGCGATGCAGGGGCCTGATGCCGATGATCCGGCCTGCATCGTGGGATCGGTTGAGCCGACCGTGCCGCTGCTTGCCAATGACGTCGGCCGGCTGCGCGTTGCGATCGCCGGCGGCTATTTCCAGCAGAACGTGTTTCCGGAGGCGACTGAAGCGGTCGCGCGTGTCGCCAAGGCGCTCGGCGCCACGCAGACCGTGGAGCTGCCGGAAGCCGCGCGCGCCCGCGCCGCGGCCTTTATCATCACCACGACGGAGGGCGCCGCACTGCACCTCGATCGCCTGCGCAAGCGTCCCAACGATTTCGATCCGGCGGTTCGCGACCGCTTCATCGCGGGCGCGATGGTTCCGGCCGTCTATGTCGACAAGGCGCAGAAATTCCGCCGTTGGTTCCGCGCCAAGGCAGCGGAGCTGTTCCAGTCGGTCGACGTGATCCTCGCGCCGGCGACGCCGTGTACTGCGCCGAAGCTCGGTCAGGTCAATTTCACGCTCGATGGCGTCGAGCTGCCGGTGCGCGCCAATATCGGCATCCACACCCAACCGATCTCCTTCATCGGCCTGCCTGTGGTGGCCGTGCCGGTGCCGCTTGAGCCGATGCCGATCGGCGTGCAGATCATTGCGGCGCCGTGGCGCGAGGACATCGCGCTGCGGGTCGCCTACGCGTTGGAACAGATGGGCGTTGCTGCGGCTCCCGCGCCGAGAGGGTTCTAATATGGATATCGATCTTCCCGACGTGGTCGCCGAGGTCACCGCGCAGTTCCAGCGCTACGAGAAAGCGCTGGTCTCGAACGATGTCGCGGTGCTCGACGAACTGTTCCGCAACGACAGCCGCACGCTGCGCTACGGCATCGGCGAGAACCTTTATGGCTACGCCGAGATCATGGCGTTTCGCGCCGGGCGCTCGCCGGTCGGCCTGATGCGCAAGATCGACCGCACCGTGATCACGACCTATGGCCGCGACACTGCGATCGCCTCGACGCTGTTTTATCGGGACGGCACACCGGGTAGAGTGGGGCGGCAGATGCAGACGTGGATTCGCTTCCCCGAGGGCTGGAGAATCGTCGCGGCCCATGTAAGCGTCATCGACGAGCCCAAAGGCGCTTGAGTATGGGCGTTTGAACTGGACTGCTTGAAAGGGCGCTTGAGGCATGAGCCTGGACGATCTTCCGACGCGGATGCCGCCGGGCGCAGAGCCCGACGCGGCCGTGCGCCGGGTGGATCGGCCGTCGTCGCTCACCGACAAGATCACCCGCGCCGAAGAGCTGCGGCTGCAGCTCGCCGACGAGATCGTGCGCGGCACGCTGCCGCCGGGCGCCGGGCTCGATGAGACCGATCTCGCGCGCCGCTTCAACGTCTCCCGCACGCCGGTGCGCGAGGCGCTGCGGCAGCTTGCCGCCAGCGGCTTGATCGATGCCCGCGCCCATCGCGGCGCGGTGGTGGCGCGGCCGTCCCTTGAAAGACTCACCGGCATGTTCGAGGCGATGGCCGAGCTGGAGGCGATGTGCGCCGGCCTCGCCGCCGAGCGGATGACGCCGGCGGAGCGCCACGCGCTGGAAGCGGTCCATGAGGAGCTGCGGGTCTTGAGCTACACCGGCAATCCCGAGCGCTTCCACGAGGTCAATGAGCGCTTCCACAACGCGATCTATGCCGGCTCGCAGAACGCCTATATCGCCGAGATCACGCTGGCGACGCGGGTGCGCGTGCAGCCGTTCCGCCGCGCCCAATTCCGCAACCTCGGGCGGCTGGCAAAGTCGCACGCCGAGCATGACCGCGTCGTGGTCGCCATCATGCGCGGCGACAAGCCGGGCGCCGCCGCCGCAATGCGCGCCCATATCGAGCAGGTACGCGGCGAATACGAGACCTACGCGGTGTCGGTGTAGGTCTCTCAACTCGCACCGCCTGGCGGTGGGATGCCCCTCTCCCCGCAAGAGCGGGGCGAGGGAGCGCATCTCCGCTGCGGCTATATTTTCGCCTTCTCCGCCATGAACGCCCGCCAGCCGCCATAGGCGGAAATATCCTTCGCGCCGTTGATCGCGGCAGGCTCCACGATAAAGCCCTTGGCCTGCCGTCCGTCGGCGAGCCTGATGGTGCCGATCGACAGTGGCGGCGGGATCGCGGCGACGAATTTTCCGAACGCGGCCGGCGACATCGCCCAGAGCTCGAGCTTGATCGCGTGACCCGCGCCCGGCTCGATGCGCAGCATGCCGGGCTTCGGCGGCGTGGTGTCGAGTGCGTAGAGCCTGTAGTCCGGCGCGGTGACCGCCTCCTCCAGCAGGCGCGCATCGAGCGTCGTCAACTCATGGTTCAACGCCATGCCGGACAGATGCGCGCCGACCACCGCGATGATGATCTCGCCGGCCCCGGCCTGCGCCGGCACTGCGGCAAGCGGTGGCTGCGGCAGCGACTTGGCGCCGATGGCAAGTCCGGTGTCGGCGTGGAACACGCGGCCGATGCCGGCAAGCTCGGCGTCGCGGCCGGCGGGCGCGAGCAGCGTGATGCCGAACGGCGCGCCGTCGGGCCGCATCGCTGCCGGCAGCGCCAGGCCGCAGAGATCGAGCAGGTTGACGAAATTGGTGTAGGTGCCGAGCCGCGAGTTGAGCTCGATCGGGTTGGCCAGCACGTCAGCCGTCGAATAGACGGTCGGCGCCGTCGGCAGCACGATCGCATCACATTGCGCGAAGATGCGCGCGGCGACACGGCGCAGCGCCTGCAGCCGATACAGCGCGGAGAACGTATCGGCCGCCGTGAGCCGCGCTCCGCCGATCGTGATCTCGCGGGTCACCGGATGGATTGCGTCAGGCGACGACGCCAGCAGGTCGCGGATCACGAGATAGCGCTCGGCGACCCAGGGGCCCTCATAAAGCAGCCGGGCGGTTTCGTAGAACGGCTCGAGATCGAACTCGACGAGGTCGGCGCCGAGCGACTGCCATCGCGTGCATGCCTCGCCATAGGCTTGCTCGGCTTCGCGATCACCGAAGAAGATCAGCTGGCCGCTTTTGGGAATGCCGAGCTTCAGCTTGGCCGGAAACGCCGCGAGCGGTGCCAGCGGCCGGTCGCGCGAGAACGGATCGGCGTCATCCGGCCCGGCCATCACGGCGAGCGCGGCCAGCGCGTCGTCGACGGTCAGCGAGAACACCGAGATGCAGTCGAGCGTTCGGCACGCAGGCACGAGTCCCGCGTTCGAGATCAGCCCGAGGCTCGGCTTGAGGCCGACGATGTTGTTGAGCATCGCCGGTACGCGGCCGCTGCCCGCGGTGTCGGTGCCGAGCGACAGCGGCACCAGTCCCGCTGATACCGCGACCGCGGAGCCTGAGCTCGATCCGCCGGGCACGAGATCGCCGCGCACCGGATTCTTGGGAATGCCGTAGGGCGAGCGCACGCCGACCAGGCCGGTGGCGAACTGGTCGAGATTGGTCTTGCCGATGATGATGGCGCCGGCCGCACGCAGCTTTGCGACTGCCGTGGAATCCTGCGCCGGCATGTAGGAGAAGGCCGGGCAGGCCGCGGTGGTCGGCAGGCCCGTGACGTCGATATTGTCCTTCACGGCGACCGGCACGCCGGAGAGCGGCAGCGTCGGGTCGGTGAGACGCTCAGCCTCGGCGAGCGCCTCCTTTTCGTCACGCAGGCTGATGAAGATGGCGGGATCGTTGTGCTCGCGGATGCGCTGGTAGCTGCGCGCCACGGTTTGGGCCGGCGTCATGGTCCCGGCGCGATGCGCGGCAACGATCGCGGCGACAGTTTCAGTCACGTGGTTGGCCCCGTCTGTTGAGCGGCAAGGCATCGGATGCCCTCCGCGAGGGAATTGCAGCCTGATCGAAGCAAGCAATGTGCCATTGTGTACAATTCGACTGCGCTCGCGTCACGGCAGATTATTGCACAATATCAATTGTTTGAAGCCGTCGCCAGTAACTGCGGAAGACTCGCCTGCGAATGCTTCTGCCTAATTTTAAGGCAGGTCTGATCAAGCCGAAATCTGACCCAGAGGTCAGGTGAAGCAGGCAAGGATCTGCAGCAGCCGCTCGCGGTTTTCCTTGCCGATCTTCTCGGCGACGTGCCGCTCGTGCTCGGCAGCGAGCCGCTTGAACTGGGCCAGCGCGGTCTTGCCGCGCGCGGTCAAATGCAGCGCATGGGTGCGGCGGTCGGTGGCGGAGGGGATACGGCTGACGAAGTCGCGTTCCTCGAGGCTGTCGAGCAGATGCACCAGCCGCGCGCGCTCGATCCCGAGCCGCTTGGCCACCGCCATCTGGCTCAGGCCCGGATTGGCCCCGATCACGGTCATGACCGAATATTGGGTCGGACGGATATCGGCCGCGGCCAGCGTCTTGATGAAGTCCTGGAAGATCCAGAGCTGGAAGCGCCGCACTGCATAGCCGGCGTGGCCGGCCAGCGCGTCGAGGCCGATCTCATCGCCGGCGTCGCCGCCATGTTCCCGGCCGTTCGTCGCCCGCGCGTGGGGGCGGCGGATTGCCGCTCCGGTTCCTGTCGCCTTGCGCGACGTCTTTTGCTGGCTTGCCATGGCGGCGATGCTAGCGCGCCCGCGGCCTAAGGGAAAGATTGTTGTTGACGACAACAATTGATGTCCGCAACATTATCGCCAAAGAGCCCGGCCGGGACCGCGATGCTGCACGATGTTGCAGTGCGGTCCCGCAAGATACGGGCGAGGAGGAAATCATGACGATGGCCGCCGCCAGCGCAGACAATCCGCACCGCCTGTTCGCGACGCCCGCGATCGTTGCCGACCGCCGCGATGACGGCAGCATCCTGGTTCGATCCACCACGCCGCTGAAGCAAGGCGCCCGCTGCATCGGCGACTGGCTGGAGCACTGGGCGCGGCAGGCGCCGGATCGCATCTTCCTCGGCGAGCGCGCCAGTGCCGAGGCGCCCTGGAGCACCGTCACCTATCGCGATGCGCTCGATATCGTGCGGCGGGTCGCATCGTGGGTGCTGGCGCAAGGGCTGAGCGCCGAGCGACCACTCGTCATTCTGTCCGACAACGGCATCGATCACGCGCTGTTTGCGCTCGCCGCCCAGCACGTCGGCGTGCCTTCGGCCGCGATCTCGCCGGCCTATTCGCTGATGTCGAAAGACTTCGACAAGTTGAGGAGCATGATCGCGTTGCTCGATCCCGGCGCGATCTATGTCACGGGCACAAAACCGTTCGCGCCGGCGCTGGCCGCGATCAAGCCGCTGCACCGGGCGACCATCGTTAGCGGCAATCCCGGCGATGCCGACGCATTGCCGTTCCGCACCGTCGCAGCGACGCCGGAGGCGCCCGAGATTGCAAAAGCCTTCGCGGCGGTGACGCCGGACACGATCGCAAAATTCCTGTTTACCTCGGGGTCAACAGGCACGCCGAAGGCCGTGATCAACACCCAGCGCATGCTGACCTCGAGCCAGCAGGCCAAGGCGCAGACCTGGACGTTCCTCGATCAGTCCGGTGGCGAGCTTGTGATCCTGGACTGGCTGCCCTGGAGCCACACCTTCGGCGCCAACCACAATTTCAATCTGGTGCTGCGCAACGGTGGCACGCTCTATATCGACGGCGGCAAGCCGGCGCCCGGCCTGTTCGCGACCTCGCTCGCCAATCTGGGCAGCGTGGTGCCGACGGTCTATTTCAACGTGCCGCGCGGCTTCGACATGCTGATCGCGGCGCTGCGCACCGACGACGAACTGCGCCGCAAATTCTTCGAAGGAACCAAATTCGCCTTCTATGCCGGCGCGGCGCTGCCGCAGAATCTGTGGGACGCGCTCGAGGAATTGTCACTGCAGACCGTGGGGCGGCGCTTGCCGATGGTGTCGGCCTGGGGCTCGACAGAAACCTCGCCGCTCGCGACCGACTGCCACTTCCTCGCCAAGCGCTCCGGCAATATCGGCGTGCCGATCCCCGGCACCGAACTCAAGCTTGTGCCGTCGGGCGACAAGCTCGAGGTGCGGGTGCGCGGGCCCAATGTCACGCCGGGCTACTGGAAGGCGCCCGAACTCACCGCCCAGGCCTTCGACGACGAGGGTTTTTACAAGATCGGCGACGCCGTCACCTTCGCCGATCTTGACCGGCCCGATCTCGGCCTGTTCTTCGACGGCCGCGTCGCCGAGGATTTCAAGCTCAATTCAGGAACCTGGGTCAGCGTCGGCACCCTGCGTGTCGCTGGCATCGCGGCACTGGCCCCGCTTGCGCAGGACATCGTCGTCACCGGCCATGGCTGCGACGAGGTGCGGTTCCTGGTGTTTCCGAACATTGCCGCCTGCCGCGCACTGGCGGAACTTTCCGAGAGCGCCGACGTGCGAGAGGTGATCAGCCATCCTGCGATCCGCTCCGCGATCGGGCAGGGGCTCGCAAGGCTGAAGGCGCAAGGCGGTCATTCCTCCGGCCACGCCACCCGTGCGCTGCTACTCGCCGAGCCCGCTTCCGTCGACGGCGGGGAGATCACCGACAAGGGCTACATCAACCAGCGCGCCGTGCTGACGCGCCGCGTCGCAGCAGTGGCGGTCCTGGAGGACGACGCGTCGGCCGAGCCGATCGCCTGCGCGGGCTCGTGACGTGATTTGTACCGGTAGGGTGCTGGCAGGGCGCCACGTACACCGCCGTCGTCCCTGCGAAAGCAGGGACCCATACTCCGCGGCCGACGTTGTGTACAAAGGTCGTCGTTCCGCTGGCGCGCAATAATCAGCATTGGTGGTTATGGGTCCCGGCTCGGAGGCCGGGACGACACCGAGTTTGTGGAACGTCTGGCGGACCATACACTTGAGCCGTCCGCACCGGTTCCCCGGAGCCTTGCCCGGCAAGGGTTCGTATTTTTAGTTGCCATGGCAACTAAGCTGTGCGAGTTTCCGTGCCAATCGGGACAGGGCCGGTCAACGGCCACGCGTTTGGGAGGAAAATATTGCGCAGCAGCGCGCGAGCAGCACGCATGGAAGACCGGGCGAATATCGCGGTGGCGCAGGGTCCCGCCGTACGGTCAGGTCGTGCTTTGCCCGGTCACGGCGCCGAGATTCTCGTGCAACCGGCGCAACAGGTCGATCAGCACCTCGCGCTCGTCCTTCTTCAGGCACGACAGCAGCCGCCGCTCGCGCTCCAGCGCCGCGACGATCACCCTGTCATGAATGGCGCGGCCGCGCGCGGTCAGCGTGATCGAATGGGTGCGGCCGTCGTCGGGCGCCGTGCGGATCGTCAAAAGCCCGCGCTTCTGCAGTGCCGCGAGGTTGCGGCTGACCGGGCCCTTGTCGAAGCCGATCACCTGGCAGATCCGCGAGGCTGGAATCCCCGGCTCGATCGCCAGTTGCGAGATGATTCGCCACTCGGTGACGTTGACGCCAAAGTTCTTCTGGTAAAAGGCGGTGGCGCTGTTCGACAGCTTGTTGCCGATGAAGGTGATGAACGCCGGCACATAGCGGTTGAGGTCCAGCAGCGGGCCGTCGGTGGCGTCTGCGGGATCGGCCGGTCTCGGCCGGCGGGGCTTTCGGGGGAGGGGCTGGCTGCTCATTTCTCAAATCATCGCTGCGAAACTGCTCGGGAGCAATAGACATGCGGCCCGTGTTGACAAGATCAAACCTCGGGAGGTCCCGATGACTGCAACGGCAGGGACGTCCGTCCCGCATCTCGACGTCGATCCGTTCGCGCTCGAATTCTTCGCCGATCCGTTCCCGACCCATGAGCGGCTGCGCGAGGCCGCACCCGTGGTCTATCTCGACAAGTTGAACGTCTACGGCGTGGCCCGCTATGCCGAGGTCCATGCGGTCCTGAACGATCCCGCGACGTTCTGCTCCAGCCGCGGCGTGGGCCTCAGCGACTTCTCCAAGGAGAAGCCGTGGCGGCCGCCGAGCCTGATCCTCGAGGCCGACCCGCCGGCGCACACCCGCACCCGCACTGTGCTGAGCACGGTGCTGTCGGCGACCGTGATGAAGCAGCTTCGCGGGCGGTTTGCCGCCGCTGCGGAGGCCCGCGTCGATGCGCTGCTGGAGAAGCGCAGTTTCGACGCGATCGAGGACCTTGCGGAAGCCTATCCGCTGTCGATCTTCCCGGATGCGCTGGGCTTGCGGCCGGAGGGCCGCGAGCATCTGCTGCCTTACGCAAGCCTGGTGTTCAACGCCTTCGGGCCGCCGAACGAGCTCCGCAAGCAGGCGATCGAGCGCTCGGCGCCGCATCAGGCCTATATTGCCGAGCAATGTCAGCGCGACAATCTCACCCCGGGCGGCATCGGCGCCTGCATCCACGCCCACGTCGATAGCGGTGCCATTACCGCGACCGAGGCGCCGCTCCTGGTGCGCTCGCTGCTATCGGCCGGTCTCGACACCACCGTCAACGGCATCGGTGCCGCCGTCTACTGCCTTGCCCGCTTCCCCGACCAGTTCGAGAGGCTGCGCGACGACCCGACCCTGGCGCGCAACGCTTTCGAGGAAGCCGTGCGGTTCGAAAGTCCGGTCCAGACTTTCTTCCGTACCACGACCCGCGACGTCGAGCTCGGTGGCGCCAGTATTCCCGAAGGCGAGAAGGTGCTGATGTTCCTGGCTGCGGCCAATCGTGATCCGCGCCGTTGGGACAAGCCCGATAGCTACGACATCACGCGTCGTACGTCGGGCCATGTCGGCTACGGTTCGGGCATCCATATGTGTGTCGGCCAACTCGTCGCCCGCCTCGAAGGCGAAGTGATGATGGCGGCGCTGGCGCGTCGTGTCGCCAAGATCGAAATCACTGGCGAGCCGAAGCGCCTTTTCAACAACACACTGCGCGGGCTCAACAGTCTGCCCGTCGAGATCACGCCGGCCTGACGAGACGCTCAATACCGGCAAAAGGTTGGTTGAGGAAACATGGGAGTGGATAGGATGAGAGGCTTCGGGGTTGGGCGATTTAGGATTGGTCTGGCGCTGGCACTGGCCTGCGCCGCAGGCAGCGCACGCGCGGAGATTTCCGGCGATGTGGTGCGCGTCGGCGTGCTCAACGACATTTCCGGCATCTTCCAGGACACCAACGGCATGGGCTCGGTGGAAGCCGCGCGCATGGCGGCGGAGGATTTCAACGGCGGCGGCAAGGGCATCAAGGTCGAGATCGTCTATGCCGATCACCAGAACAAGGCCGACGTCGGATCTGCGATCGCGCGCAAATGGCTCGATGTCGAAGGCGTCGATGCCATTGTCGACGTGCCGAACTCGGCCGTCGGGCTCGCTATCAACACCATCCTGCGCGACTCGAGGATGACGTTCCTGGCGTCGTCGACCGCGAGCTCCGATCTGACCGGCAAGGCCTGCTCGCCGAACACCATTCAATGGGTCAACGACGCCTGGGCCACCGGCAACACCACGGCGGCTGCGATGATGCAGCGCGGCGGCAAGGACTGGTATTTTGTGACCGTCGACTACGCACTCGGCAAAGGCATTGAAGCCGAGGCGACGAACTACATCGAGAAGCACGGCGGCAAGGTGCTGGGATCGAGCAAGCATCCGCTCGGCACGTCGGACTTCGCGTCCTTCCTGCTGCAGGCGCAGAACTCGAAAGCAAAAGTGATCGGGCTCGCCAATGCCGGCGGCGACACCATCAACGCGGTGAAGCAGGCGGCCGAGTTCGGCATCCAGCAGGGCGGCCAGACCATGGTCGCGTTCCTGCTGTTCGTGAACGACGTCCACGGCATGGGCCTGAAGGTCGCGCAGGGCCTGCAGCTGCTCGAGGCCTTCTACTGGGACATGAATGGCGACACCCGCGCGTTCGCAAAACGCTTCGCCGCACGTCCCGGCATGAACGGCAAGATGCCGAGCGGCAACCAGGCCGGCGTCTATGCCGCGACGCTCGCCTACCTCAATGCGGTCGCCGCGACCGGCAGCGACGACGCCAAGGCCGTGGTGCCGCAGCTGAAGACCTTCAAGGGCATGGACAAGCTGTTCGGCGAGACCGCGATCCGTCAGGACGGCCGTGTCGTCCATCCGATGTATCTGTTCGAGGTGAAGAAGCCGGAGGAGTCGAAATACCCCTACGACTATTACAAGCTGATCGCGACCATCCCGGCCGATCAGGCCTTCCGCCCGCTGGCCGATGGCGGCTGCTCGCTAGTGAAGTGAGCTCTTCGCCGCGAACACGACTGCGCCCCTCTCCCGCGCAACTCGGGTTTACCCGAGTTGCGCTGTCTAATCTTCGAAGTCGGAAAAATCCGACTTCGGTTGGGAGAGGGCCGGGTGAGGGGTATCTCTCCACACGGCGTACTGCGCGGAGGGACCGGAACCCCTCACCCGGATCGCATCTGTCGATGCAATCCGGCCTCTCCCACAAGGGGAGAGGCGGACCGAATATGCCGTGCGAGAATCGCTCTCTTCGCTACGCCGCCTTCGGACTCGCTGCACCGTCCGTCACCTTCACCCGCGCCAGCATCTCGGCCGCCGTCATCACATGTGCCGTGGAGAACGCGAGAATCGTGAGCGTGGCGCGATGCACCTCGTCGGCCGACAGGGCGCCCTGGCCGACATCCGGATAGTCGAACGTGCCTGTCGCATCCGACAGGAAGACGACCTTGTAATTGTGGAACATGGCGTCCCGCGCCGTGGCGTGGCAGCAGTTCTCGGTCGTCGTCCCTGAGATGATGACCGTCGTGATGCCCCATTCGCGCAGGATGAGGTCGAGATCGGTGGCGAAGAACGCGCTGTAGCGGTGCTTCTTGATGACGTGCTCGCCCGGCGCGGGTGCGAGGTCATTGAAGATCTCGACGCCCGCGGTGCCGTCGACCAGCGACGACCGGTCGGCGATCGGCGAATAGAGATCGTCATAGAGCCCCATGTCGCTGCCGTCGCGGTGGTGCACATGCGCGGTGTAGATGACGCGGATGCCCTTGTCGCGACAGGCTTTCAGCGTCTGCGCCAGCCGGGGCACCATGGCGGCGGCTTGCGCGGAACGCAGCTTGGCGCCCTCGGCCACGAAATCGTTCTGCATGTCGACAACGATCATGACAGTTCTGGCCGGATCGATGATGTCGCATTGGTAGCCCATGCGGTGTCTCCTCTCCTAAAGGGAGGTATTTCTACATCCCCCGCGGCGGCCGTTCTTGGCTGCGCCGGCCATTCGCTGGCCTCTGCTTGCCAGAACCGGACGGCAGACGCAGAATATCCCGCTGCAGGGTTGGGCGGGAGCAAGGTCCGATGCAGACCCCAGATCACACAGTCGTCGCGCAAACGCTTGTCGCGCCAGGTGACAGTTTCGACCGCTGGCATCACGTCACCTGCCGCGAGTTCTCGTTGACCGAATGCCGCCGGGTCGCCGACGAGGCGTTTGCCGCGTCGATCTCGATCCGCAATTTCGGCCCGCTTGCGATCAACGACATCTGGTCGTCGACCCCGGCGGCCGACCGTATCCGGGTGGTGCGTAGCGCCAGCGACGTCCGCAGGGACCCGCGCGACTATTTCATGCTGTGGCTCACGTTGCGCGGCGAGGTCGGCTTTGCACAAGGGGGACACGAGGTGCAGATGCGCCGCGGCGATCTCATGCTCCATGACCAGGCGCAGCCGTTCACGCTCGAATTCGCCCCGAGCGCGCGTTCGATCATGGTGTCGATCCCGCGGCCGCTGCTGCTCGCGCGCCTGCCGGATGCGCACCGCCTGACCGCACGGCGGGTCGGCAACGATTCGAAAGTGGGAGCGCTGGCGGGATCGCTGATCCGCCGGCTGGCGCGCCTCGATGATGGAGCCGCGCCTGCCGTGACACGGCTGGGTGCCTCAGCGCTCGACATTTTGGCGACGACGCTGCAGACCGAGCTGACGGATGACATGCCGCGGCACGGCGATGAACGGCTGGCGCGGGTCAAGGCCTACATCCTCGCCAATCTCGACGATTCCGAGCTCGATCTCGATGCGATCGCCACGGCCCAGCACATGGCGCCGCGCACGCTCAATCGCCTGTTCGCGCGCGAGGGTACGACGCCGATCCGCTGGCTCTGGCAGCAGCGCCTCGCTGGTGCTTACCAGGCGCTGGCCGAACGGCGCTTTAGTCACGTCACCGACGTCGCGCTGAGCTTCGGCTTCAGCGACGTCTCGCATTTCAGCCGCGCCTTCAAGGCCGCGTTCGGCCGGTCGCCGAACCAGGTGATGGGGTGACGCGCGGATCGACCTTTTTACGGTGCGCAAGAGAAACTCGACGCCGCGGTCATCGGCCCAGTCTTGTAATGCGGCCAGGCCGGCCAGCGGCACAGCGGCAGCGCGCGCAGTGTCTCGAAGCCTGGCGCCTGCACCTTCTGCTCCGTCACTTCCAGATCGGCGGGGGCCTTGCCGTTCTCGACCCAGTCGACCAGCACCGCCAGCATGTCGACATTCGCCGGTGCGCCGGAGCCGACATGGTCGACGCCGGGCGCGGTGTAGAGCCGCGCAAACTCCGCCGTCTTGTCCTTGCCGAGCTTCTTCTCGACGTTCTCGAAATAGCGGATGCCGGCATAGGGGCTTTGCGCGTAATCGCCCATGTGCTCGAGGATCACGAGCTTGCCGCCATGGGCGTGGAAGCGGCTGAGATCCGGATCGGTCGAATCCATCAGTGCGGAGACCTGCAGCACGCGATCCTTGTGGTCCTCCGGCCTGTAGGTCGTGACGTCGAGTTTCGGATCGCGCGCGAAGACATACTGGATTCCGCCGGCGCCGTAGATCCAGGCGATGCCGTTGGTGTGCGCGGGCGGTTGCGCCGGCGCCGTGGTGCCGAGCCACCACGCCTTCCATCCGCCGGTCGGGCCGAATGCCGGTGTGTTCTCGCCGGACACGCCCCAGCCCGGATAGTCGTCGAGCCCGTTGGCGAGCGGGAACGAAAATTTGTAGGCCGCATGCAGCGTGTCGATCGCCGCGATCTGCTTGTCGGTCAGGCAGTCGTCGCCGCTCTCGCCCGCCGCGCATGCCAGCGAGGCCGGCTTGAACGCCGCCTTGCAGCCGACTGGATCCTGCACCAGCGCGTCGTCGGAGCCGTCCTGCCTGTCGCAGGCCTTCAGCACGGCATCGGCGACGAGCTTGACCTGCGCCGGTTGGATCCAGCCGTCGCCCATCGTGACAAGGCCCGAGCGGGTGCCGGCATGCTGCAGCCCCACCCAGTTGATCACGGGTACGCGCGCGAAAATGCCATCGAAATCGTCGGGGTAGCGCTGCGCCATGGTCAGCGCCTCGCGGCCACCTTCGGACGATCCCATGAAATACATCCTCGCCGGCGGTTTGCCGTAGGCGCGCACGACAAGCGCCCGCGCCGCGTCGCGCACCTTCTTGTAGGCCTTGTGCGAAAAGTTCTCGAACGCCTCGTCGTTGAGCGCGAACAGCTGCGGCGGCTCGCCGGGCTTCGACTCGTGGCCGGAATCGGTGCCGACGGTCGCGAAGCCGAGCGCCAGCGGCGAGGCCTTGTCGAACGGATAGGCCGGCGGCAGGCCGAGGCCGCTGATCAGCACGCCGTTGAAGCCGCCGCCGCCATATTGCAGCGAGCGGCCGTTCCATTCCACCGGCAAGTTGACCTCGAATTTGATCGGCGGCGCCGTGGGATCGGCGGGATCGATATGGGCGAGCACCTTGCAGAAGGCGGGATTGGCCGGGACGACGCGGCCGGCCGGTGTCGGTCCTTTCTCAACGACTGCGAGCGGCGACGGTGCCTGGAGCACCGCGCTATCGATCTTGATCGCAGCCATCGGCGGGGCCGGTAAGTCCGCTACAGGTCGCCGCGGGATCGGCGAGCATCTGCGCCGCCGCCGCGTCGCCTGCGAATGACGTCAGCGTGACAAGCGAGGCCGCAAGCGCCCATGCGCGCGCATCGATCTGCATTGTTTCCTCCCTGCAATAATTGTTGCCGTGGCAAGTATTTCATGCGAGGGGTCGGTGCACAATGGTTGCAAGCAGCTCCGTCATCCTGAGGAGCGCGCAGCGCGTCTCGAAGGATGAACGGCCCCGCTGGTGGCCGTCGATCCTTCGAGACGCGCGTGCCGCGCTCCTCAGGATGACGGAGATAGAGCGAGAGCGCGAAACCCGCGACAGCGCCTACTGCGCGACCTTGCTGCTGCCTTGGGTGATCAGCCGTGCGGCGCGCTGGTCGCGGGTGTGAATCCAGAGCCAGTTCATCGCCACGGCGATCCGGTGGCGCACGCCGATCAGGAAGTAGATGTGGGCGAGGCCCCAAATCCACCATGCCAGTGAGCCGCGGAGCTTGAGCCAGCCGAAATCGATCACCGCCTTCTTCTTGCCGATTTGCGCGAGGCTGCCGGCGTGCTTGTAGCGGAACGGCGGGAGCGTCCTGCCATCGAGCCGGGCCTTGATCAGTGCGGCGACGTAGCGCCCCTCCTGCTTTGCGGCCGGCGCAATGCCGGGCACCGGATTGCCGTCGGGGCCCTTGATCGTGACGGTGTCGCCGACGGCGAAGACGTCGGGATGGCCCGGCACGGTGAGATCGGACTCGACCTGTAGCCGATGAGCGCGATCGGCCGGCGCGTTCAGCCACTCGGCGGCGCGCGAGGCGCGCACGCCGGCGGCCCAGACGATGGTGCGGGCCTCCAGCCTCTTGTCCCCGAACACCACGCCGTCGGCCGAGCATTCGGTGACCGGCGCGCCCAGCATCACCTCAACGCCGAGTCTTTCCAGCGACGCTTGCGCATAGGCCGACAGGTCGTCGGGAAAGCCGGCCAGCACGCGCGGCCCAGCTTCGATCAGTACCACGCGCGCTTTGCGTGTATCGATGTGGCGGAAGTCCTGCGGCAGTGTGTCCTTGGCGAGGTCAGCGATGGTGCCGGCCATCTCGACGCCGGTCGGCCCGGCGCCGATGATGACGAAGGTTAGCAGCGCCGCACGCTTGTCCGGATCGGTCTCGCGCTCGGCGCGCTCGAACGCGACCAGGATGCGCCGCCGGAGCGTGGTGGCGTCCTCCAGCGTCTTCAGGCCGGGCGCGAACGGCTCCCATTCGTCATGGCCGAAATAGGCGTGGCGCGCGCCGGTGGCGAGGATCAGCGTGTCGTAGGGAATGCTGCCGCCGTCGTCGAGCTGCACCTGCTTCCCGGCTGCATCGACGCCGCAGACATTGGCAAACAGCGTCGTCACCTCGGGCCGGTCGCGCAAGAGATAGCGGATCGGCCAGGCGATCTCGCTGGTCGCAAGCGATGCGGTCGCGACCTGATAGAGCAGCGGCTGGAACAGATGGTGGTTGCGGCGGTCGATCAGCGTGATCTCGACCGGCGCGCCGGAGAGACCGAAGGCGGCTTCCAACCCGCCGAAGCCGGCGCCGACGATCACCACGCGATGAGGTTTGGTCGGCGCTTGCGTCATGAGATGTCGCTCTCGGTTCCGAACGGCTTCGTCATTTGATTATGTAGTCATTCGCAGCCTCATTCCAACACGAAATGCCCGATCGCCCGATAGCGAAACCCAATCGTTGCAACGTCATGCATCCTGCGGCGCGGCTGCTGCGACGGCTCGTCGCCGCATCGGCAGGAACAGTCCCGCGACGGCGCCGGCGAACGACAGCGTTGCTGCAAGGCTCATCGCGGCAGCAAATCCGCTGGTGAAATGTCCGGATGAATCGGCGGCGCCATTGGTTACGAGGCTCGCCACCAGTGCCGCGATGCCGAACATGCCGCCGAGGAAGCGGCCCATGTTGAAGACACCAGACGCCTTGCCCATCTCGCTCGTGGCAACCGCGCTCAGCACTGCGTTCTGTGCAGCCGGCATCGCCATCGAGACGCCGACGCCCGCGAGCACCAGCGGCGCGACCAGCGCGGAATAAGGCACTGACGGGCTCACGATCTCGCTGATCCAGCCGAGCCCGATCGCCTGCATCAGCAGACCAGTGATGACCAGCGTGCGCTCGCCGAACCGGTTGACGGCGGCGCCGGCGATCGGCCCGGTGACGAACAGCGTCGCCGTCCACGGCAATAGCCGCAGCCCGGCGCCGAAGGCGTCGAAGCCGAGCGCGATCTGCAGGAACTGCGGCAGCAGGAACAGCACGCCGTACATCGCGGCATAGAACAGCACGCTGGCGGCCATGCCGGAGGCAAACGGTCTTGCCGCGAACAGCCGCATCGGCACCATCGGGTTCGTCGCGCGCAGCTCCCACAACACGAACGCCACGGCCAGTGCGAGGCCTGCGATCAGCGCGCCGGTCACCTCCGCGCTCGCCCATCCGACGCTGTTGCCGCGCAACAGGCCCCAGACCAGCGCCAGCGCCGCGAGGGCGACCAGCGTCAGTCCGGTGACGTCGAGCGGCGCTGCCGGTCCAAAACTTTCGCGCAGCCGCGCCAGCACGAGGGCAATCGCGACCAGGCCGATCGGCAGGTTGATCCAGAAGATCCAGCGCCAGCCGAGATGCTCGGTGATGAAGCCGCCGATCGCGGGGCCGATGATCAGCGCGCATCCGGTGATGCCGCTGAAGATGCCGAGCGCGCGGGCGCGTTCCTCCCGGCCGAACGCGCCGCTGAGGATCGCCATCGCCAGCGGCATCACCAGCGCCGCGCCTGCGCCCTGCAGGGCGCGGGCGGCGATTAGTGCCGCGGCGTTGCCGGCCAGCGCGCAGGCCGCCGAGGCCGCGACGAACAGGCCGATCCCGGTTGCGAACATTTTCCGACGCCCGAAGCGGTCGCCGAGCGCGGCGCCGGTTAGCAGCAGCACCGCGAAGGTCAGATTGAAGGCGTTGACGGTCCATTGCAGCGTCTCCACCGGGCTGCCGAAATCGGCGCGGATGGTCGCGAAGGCCGTGGTCATGATCATGGCGTCCAGCGCCATCATGAAGGATGCCAGCGCGGTGAGGCCGAGCACCCAGCGCTGTTCGGCGCGCTCTCGAGGGGTCTGCATGGTCGTTCTCCGTTGGCGTGCGGCAAGGTTGCGGCGCGCTTCGCAGGCCAGGACGAACCGCGGCCGGCAAAGGATGCGGCCGAAAATATTCTTTGCCGGACCGCATCCTTTGGCGGTCGGCAAACGTCCTTGGGTCTGACGCGGCCTGTTCCGGCCGCAGAGACCGAGCCAAGGAGGTTGCGATGAGACGGACCCTGATCAGGTACAAGGCCAAGCCGGAGATGGCCGAGAAGAATGCCGAGCTGGTTTCGGCCGTGTTTGCCGAGCTGAAGGCGGCGAAACCGGACGGCGTGCGCTATCTGACCCTGCGGCTGGAGGACGACACCTTCATCCACATGGTCGAGACCGCGGCCGAGGATGGTTCAAGCCCGATCCCGAAGCTCGCGGCATTTCAGGCCTTCCAGGACGGCATCCGCGATCGTTGCGCCGAGCCGCCGCTGGTTCGCAGTGCTGTGATTGTCGGCAATTATCGTATGCTGGATGAGCCGTGAACCGGCGAGCCGTGAACCGACCGGCCTTGAACCGACCTGGCGGAGCCATCATGACCTCACCCCCCCAAGCGCCTGAAGCGACCGAGGTCGACGCGCTGCTGGCGGCGATGCGGCCAAGGCTGCATCGCTACTGCGCCCGCATGGTCGGATCGGTGATCGACGGCGAGGATGTGCTGCAGGACGCGCTGATCAAGGCGGTGGAGGCCTTCGCGTCCGCAGCTCCAATCCAGAACGTGGAAGCCTGGCTGTTCCGGATCGCGCACAACACCGCGCTCGATTTCCTCAGGCGGCGCAACCGTCAGGACGCGCTCCACGCGCCGGAGGAGGTGGACATGATGGCCGGAGAGCTCGATGACGTCAGCCGCCGCGAGATCGCAGCGGCGAGCCTGCGCACCTTCATGCGCCTGCCGGTGGCGCAGCGCTCCAGCGTGATCCTGATGGACGTACTCGGTTGCTCGCTGCAGGAGGTCTGCGGCATCATGGATTTCAGCCTGCCCGCGGTGAAGGCGGCGCTGCACCGCGGACGGACGCAGTTGCGGGAATTCGCCCGCGAGCCCGACGACGCGCCGCGGCCCGGCTTGTCACCGGCCGATCGCAGCAGGCTCAACGCCTATGTCGGCCGCTTCAACGCCCGCGACTTCGACGCCATCCGCGCCATGATCGCCGATGACGTCAGGCTCGAGCTCGTCAACCGGACGCGGCTGAACGGCAAGGCCGAGGTGTCGCGCTACTTCGGCAATTATTCGAAGATCCACGACTGGCATCTGGTGACTGGACAGGTCGAGGGACGTCCCGCGATCCTGGTGTTCGACCCAGACGCCCAAGGCGCGCCGCCGCGCTCGTTCATGCTGCTCGACTGGTCGGCCGACAAGGTTGCGACGATCAGGGATTTCCGCCACGCCGCCTATGCGATCGACGGCGCCGAATGGGCGGTGGACGGAGGGTGAGCGGTCGCTGCTTAGCCTGTGGCTCGCTGACCGTGCCACAAACTCGGTGTCGTCCCGGCCTTCGCCGGGACGACGGTCGAGAGAGGGGCGCTACCGCGTCTTGCCGCCGAACTCGCCGCTGGCGATACGCGCAACGCGGTTGCCGGCTGCGGCCGGGGTGCTGCCCCTGCTTGAGAAGCCGTCATCGCCCGTCTCATGCGGCTCTTCGCCGAGGCGGCTGCCGGGCCAGAACGTCAGGGCCAGCATCAGCGCAAGGTTGACGAGCGCGCCGACCGTCGTGCCGGTGTGCTGGTAGGTCAGTGCATATTCCGGATATTTTCCGGCGACGATCCGGTCGATCACGACGAGCGCAATCCAACCCACCATCACGCAGACCGGGTCCCATCCGATGTCGCGGATGCGCATCGATTGCAGCATGAAGGTCATGACGAGCACGGCATAAAAGCCGATCAGGAGCGGCATGCTGTTGGCGGCCTGCGCTAGCAGCACATCCGTCCTGCCGCTCGCCGGTGCATTGCCGGTGATGCCGAACACCAGCATCAGGTAGCCGCAGCCGACCACGAAGCTGAAGAAGAAATAGGCCAGCCGGCCGAGCCGGGCGTTGAAGCCGAAAATGTAATTCAACAGCATGCGACGCGTCCCTTTGGACCGAGCCTCGCCCGGCGATGCTTTCGAGACCATGAAGTCCAGGACGGGCTTCCCGGGACGTGGTTTCCGAGCGCTTTACCGAATCCTTAAAGCCTGCTGCAGTGCGGCGGGGGCCTCTGGAGGGGAGCGGGGGGCCTGCGACAATCGTTGCCTACGCAACCGGCATTATATTTCTTGCCTTGCCCGGTTTAGACGAATTATGATGCACGGTGCTCGGGTATGCGCCGAAGGTTCTAAATGAGCGCCGTCGGTTCGTGCTTGCTGCAGACTTGCGATATCGCGCACAAAACACGTCACAGAACGACGCGCGTAAAGCGTGACCCCCGGGCCTCGTGATCGAGCCTGGCGGGATCTTTGGTTGAGGAGGGGAGTGAATATGAAAAAGGCATTTTGGCTGGCAGGCGCCATGGCTTTGGCGCTCGCGCAGCCCGCGACGGCGGCTGACAGCGTCAAGATCGGCTTTGTCTCGACCTTCAGCGGTCCGACCGCCGTGATCGGCAACGACATGCGCAATTCGTTCGAACTCGCGCTCGACCATCTCGGCCGCAAGATCGACGGCAAGCCGGTCGAGGTGATCTACGAGGACGACCAGCAGAAGCCCGATGTCGGCAAGCAGAAGACCGAGAAGCTGGTGCAATCCGACAAGGTCGACTTCATCGTCGGCTACATCTGGTCGAACGTGCTGCTCGCCTCGCTGAAGACCGCGGTCGATTCGAAGACCTTCCTGATCTCGGCCAATGCCGGTCCGTCGCAGCTCGCCGGCGAACTGTGCTCGCCTTACGTGTTCTCGACCTCCTGGCAGAACGACCAGACCCCGCAGGCGGTCGGTACCTACATGAACCAGAAGGGCGTCAAATCGGTATTCCTGATCGGCCCGAACTACGCCGCGGGCAAGGATATGCTGGCCGGCGTCAAGAGCTCCTTCAAGGGCGAAGTGGTCGGCGAGGAATACACGGTATGGCCGAGCCAGCTCGATTTCTCCGCCGAACTCACCAAGGCGAAGAACTCCAAGGCCGAGTCGATCTTTGTGTTCTATCCCGGCGCGGCCGGCGTGCAGTTCCTGAACCAGTATGCGCAGGCCGGCATCAAGCAGCAGATCCCGCTCTATACCGCCTTCACCATCGACGAATTGTCGCTGCCGCTGCAGAAGGACAATGCGCTCGGCGTTCCCGGCGCGCAGCAATGGGTCAACGATCTGCCCAACGAGGAGAACAAGAAGTTCGTCGCCGACTACCGCAAGAAGTATCCGGGCCTGCGCCCGACCTTCTACGGCGCGCAATCCTATGACGCTGCCAACCTCATCAACAGCGCCGTGGTCGCGGTGAAGGGCGACCTGACGAAGAAAGACGCGATGAAGGCCGAGATGGAGAAGGTGAACTTCAAATCGGTGCGCGGCCCGTTCAAGTACGGCAACAACCACATTCCAGTCCAGAATTTCTACTTGCAGGACGTGGTCAAGGACGCCGACGGCCAGCTCTCGCTGAAGACGGTCGCGACCATCGTCAAGGACGACCAGGATCGCTTCCACGACAAGTGCGCGATGAAGTGATTTGAAGTCACCTCGCCCCGCTCTTGCGGGGAGAGCATAGGCCGCCTCCGGCGGCCATTCTTGAAGAAGTACGCCGAAGCGAAGCTTCGGCTATGTGCGTAGCAATCGGGTGAGGGGCCCTTTCCACAAGCTCGATTCGTGGAGAGAGCCCCTCGCCCCGACCCTCTCCCCGCAAGAGCGGGGCGAGGGAGGCCAACAAGCCGTAAATGCGGCGGCGCATCCGCGCTGCCGCTGTTTCTTTTGAAGGTGACGTAGCCTCACGATGTATCTCGTCGTCGAACAACTGCTGAACGGCCTGCAATTCGGCCTGCTGCTGTTCCTGCTGGCAGCCGGACTGACGCTGGTGTTCGGCATCATGGACTTCGTCAATCTGGCGCACGGCTCGCTCTACATGATGGGCGCCTATTTCGCGGCGACCTTCGTGGCATGGACCGGCAGTTTTGTGCTTGGCGCGCTGCTGGCGCTGGGCGCCACGCTGCTGCTCGGCATCGCGCTCGAATATGCCGCGCTCCGGCATCTCTACGGCCGCGACCATCTCGACCAGGTGCTGGCGACGTTCGGCCTGATCCTGTTCTTCAACGATGCTGTCCGATTGATCTGGGGCCCGGCCGGTCTCGCGCTGCCGCTGCCGGTCTGGCTCACCGTACCGGTGCAGATCATTCCCGGCGTGTACTATCCGGCCTACCGGCTGATGATCATCGTGGTCGCGCTGGCGGTCGCAGCATTGCTCTATCTGGTCGTGATGCGCACCCGCGTCGGCATGCTGATCCGCGCCGGCGCCTCCAACCGCGAGATGATCGGGGCGCTCGGCATCAACATCAAGCTGTTGTTCACGCTGGTGTTCGGCCTTGGCGCCGCGCTCGCCGGGCTCGCCGGGCTGATGCAGGCGCCGATCCTCACCGTGCAGATCGGCATGGGCGAGAACATCCTGATCCTGGCCTTCGTCATCATCGTGATCGGCGGCATCGGCTCGATCCGCGGCGCGTTCATGGCCGCGGTGTTCGTCGGCATCATTGACACGATGGGCCGCGCCTTCCTGCCCGACCTGCTGCGCAAGGTGCTGAGCGGGGCGGCGGCCTCGACCGCGGCGCCGGCGCTGTCCTCGATGCTGATTTATCTGTTGATGGCCATCATCCTCGTGCTGCGGCCTGAAGGGCTGTTCCCGGCGGCCAAACGATGATGCCCAAGCTCAACGCCTCCAATTCCGTCGCGGCGCTGGTGTGCGCTGCCCTGGTCCTGCTGCCGGTCTATTCGGCAGTGACCGGCAATATCTTCATCCTGACGCTGTTCACCCGCATCGTGATCTTCGCGCTGGCCGCCGCCAGCCTGAACCTGATCATGGGCTATGGCGGCATGATGAGTTTCGGCCACGCCGCCTATCTTGGCATCGGCGGCTATGCGGTCGGCATCCTCGCCACTGAGGGCATCGGCTCCGGCTTCATCCAGTGGCCGGTGGCGCTCGTGGTCTCCGCGCTGTTTGCGCTTGTCATCGGTGCGCTCTCGCTGCGCACCCGCGGCGTCTACTTCATCATGATCACGCTCGCCTTTGCGCAGATGGCCTACTACATCACCTCCGGCCTGTCGCGTTACGGCGGCGACGACGGCCTCACCGTCTACAAGCGCAGCGATTTCGCCGGCCTGATCGACCTCTCGAACCGCACCCAGTTCTATTACCTCTGCCTGGCCTGCCTGTTCGGCGGCCTCTATCTGATCTGGCGCATCGTCAATTCGCGCTTCGGTCTCGTGGTGCAGGGCGTCCGCTCCAACGAGCAGCGCATGCAGGCGATCGGCTTCCATGCCAACCGCTATCGCCTGGTCTGCTTCGTGATCGCGGGCACCATCTGCGGCCTTGCCGGCGCGCTGCTTGCCAACAACACCGACTTCGTCAGCCCGGCTGTGATGTACTGGACCCGCTCCGGCGACCTCATGGTGATGGTGATCCTGGGCGGCATGGGCTCGCTGTTCGGCCCCGTGATCGGCGCGATCGTCTATCTCCTGCTCGAGGAGCTGCTATCGCAGGTCACCGAATATTCGGGACTGATCCTCGGTCCGGTGCTGCTCCTGATCGTGCTGTTCGCGCGCGGCGGCATCATGGGCCTGCTCGGGAGGATGCGCCGTGCCTGATTCCTCGGCTGAGCCCCTGCTCCGCGTCGAAAATCTGGTCCGTCGCTACGGCGGCATCACCGCGACCGACAACCTCTCGATGGAGGTGGTGCCGGGCGAACTGCACGCCATCATCGGCCCCAACGGCGCCGGCAAGACCACGCTGATCAGCCAGCTCACCGGGCAGGTGATGCCGAACTCCGGCACCATCCGCTTCGCCGGCCGCGATGTCACGGGCCTGCCGTCCTACAAGCGCAGCCGGCTCGGGCTGGCGCGCTCGTTCCAGATCACCTCGCTGCTGAAGGATTTCTCGGCGATCGACAATGTCGCGCTGGCGGCGCAGGCGCACGATGGCCACTCCTTCCGCTTCTGGGGCAATGCGCGCAAGGAGCGGCGTCTGCGCGACGCCGCGCGCGCGGCGCTGGAGCGCGTCGGCCTCGGCAAGCGTGCCGATGTGTTGGTGTCGCAATTGAGCCATGGCGAGCAGCGCGAGCTCGAGCTCGCGGTCGCGCTCGCCACCAAGCCGCAGCTTTTGCTGCTTGACGAGCCGATGGCCGGGCTCGGCGTCACCGAATCCGCGCGGATGGTCGCGCTGCTCAAGGAGCTGCGCAAGGAAGTGACCATCGTGCTGGTCGAGCACGACATGGAGGCGGTGTTCGCGCTGGCCGACCGCATCACGGTGCTGGTCTATGGCCGCGTCATCGCCTGCGACGTGCCGGATGCGATCCGCAAGCATGAAGAGGTCAAGCGCGCCTATCTCGGCGAACAGCATGCGGTGACGCGCCATGGTTGAGACCAAAGCCGCTGAAACCCTGCTCGAAGTCGACGCGATCGAGACCTGCTACGGGTTGAGCCAGGTGCTGTTCGGCCTGTCGCTGCAGATCAGGTCGGGCGAGATGGTCGCGCTGATGGGCCGCAACGGCATGGGTAAGACCACGACCATTCGCTCGATCATGGGCCTGACGCCGGCGCGATCAGGCGCCATCCGTTTCGCCGGCGAGGCGGTGCGCGGCCTGCCGTCCTACAGGATCGCAAAGCTCGGCATCGGCCTGGTGCCCGAGGGACGCCAGATCTTTCCGAACCTGACAGTGCGCGAAAATCTCGTCGCCGCCTCAGGCAATCGGTTCGGCGCCTCCGATCCCTGGACCATCGACAAGATCCATGCGCTGTTTCCGCGGCTCGCCGAACGCACAGGCAATATGGGCGTCACGCTGTCCGGCGGCGAGCAGCAGATGCTCGCGATCGGCCGCGCGCTGATGACCAACCCGAAACTCCTGATCCTCGACGAGGCGACCGAAGGTCTTGCGCCCCTGATCCGCGACGAGATCTGGAGCTGCCTGTCGATGCTGAAGGGACGCGGGCAATCGGTGCTGGTCATCGACAAGAACGTTGGAAACCTCGCCCGCATCGCCGACCGCCACTACATCATCGAGCGCGGCAAGGCGGTGTGGAGCGGCACCAGCGAGCAGCTGATCGCCGAGCCGGAGCTGCAGCACAAGTATCTGGGGATTTGACGGCTTGATCGCCGCACCGATTCAAGCCCCGTCACCCCCGCGCAAAGGCTTCGCCTTTGTCGCTGGAGGAGCGCGTAGCGCGTCTCGAAGGGTCGACGGCCACCAGCCGGGCCGAGCATCCTTCGAGGCTCGCCCAGCGGCGCAATTGCGCCGCAAGGCTCGCGCCTCCAGCGACAAAGGCGAAGCCTTTGCGCGGGGATGACGGGGCGTGGAGGCCTTCCGCGGTTCACCGCGAAGAGCCTCGCAGCAGTCGTTTGGCCGCATCGGCTGCGGCCGCCGCATAGGCCCGATCGCCATGCACCAGCATCAAGGAGATTGCGCCCTCAGAGAGCAGCCAGATCTCGCGCGCACGGCGGTGAGCCTCGCGGACGCCAGCCCGCTTCAGCAAGTCGCCGAGATGGGTTTCAAGCAATGCCTTGTGCCGACGCGCAATTGCGCGTGCAGGATGGCCGGGGAGATCGGCCAGTTCGATGACCAGCCTGGTAAATCCCGAGCCGGCCCATCGTGGCCGGTCGGCCCAGACCGCGAGGTCGCGGAATAGGCCGTCAATAATCGCTGCCGGCGAGCCGGACAGCTTGTCGCCGAACGTGGCGAACGCGGCCAAGGCCAATTCGTTCTGGGCTTCAAGCACGAAGGCGAGCAGCTGATCCTTGCTTTGAAAATGATTGTAGAGCGTGCGCTTCGTCACCCTCGTCGCCGCTGCAATTTCGTCCATGCTCACGCGGCTATATCCGCGCTGGCGAAACAGGACGTATGCGGCAGCAAGGATGCGCTGTCGTGTCGGTTCTGCAGATCGCACCATGCAGTCACCCCTGAGTATACCAGGTAGTGAATTTACACCGGTCGAAAAACCGAATGGAATGGCATCTGTGACTTTTTCAGCCCGTTGTAACCAGTTTCTTCCCTCGCGCTGCGAAGGCAATCGTCATGCCCGACCCATTGACGCTCAGAGAAATCAGAGCCCGTCCGGTGGTGCTCAAGCTGAAGCGGCCTGTGGTCGCGCGCATTGTCACGATATCGGAGTGGCCGCTCGTTCTCATCGATCTCGTGACCGAGGAGGGCATCGTCGGGCGAAGCTATCTCGAGCCGTATATCGTGAAATCGATGCGATATCTGGTTCCCGCACTTCATGACCTCAGCGAATTGCTCAGAGGTCGAAGCGTGGCGCCGGTCGAACTCTTTGAGGCAGCGCGCAGATCCCTCCACTTTGTCGGCTATGAGGGATTGTCGATGATCGCCGCGTCGGGTCTCGACATGGCTGCGTGGGATGCGTTGGCGAAGGCCGCAAACAAGCCGCTGTGCGTGCTGTTGGGTGCTACGGTCGGCGCCGTGAGATCCTACAACAGCAACGGCCTTTGGTTGAAAGAGCCGGCCGCCGTCGCAGCCGAAGCCTTGGAGTTGCGGAACGAAGGAGGATTTTCCGCTCTGAAATTGCGGCTCGGCCGAAGCGATCCGCGCGAAGATCTGGCGACGCTCGACGCGGTGCATAAAGCGGTCGGTGAGCGCATGCATCTGATGGTCGACTACAACCAGGGGCTAAATCTCGCCGAGGCCATCGAGCGCTGCCATATGATCGACGACCACGGCCTCGACTGGATCGAAGAACCCGTGCTCTACGACAATCTCGACGGGCACGCCCAGCTTGCGGCAGAACTGAAGACACCGATTCAGATCGGGGAGAACTTCTATGGCCCGAGGGAGATGCATAAGGCGATCGCGAAAAAGGCTTGCGACCTGGTAATGCCTGATTTCATGCGCATCGGCGGAGTGACGGGCTGGATGCGCGCGGCAGCGATCGCCGGCGCAGCAGGCATACCGATGTCAACGCATCTTTATCCGGAAGTGGCCGCTCATGTCATGCGTGCAACGGAGACCGCACATTGGCTAGAGTGGCAGGATTGGGCCGATCCAATTCTCGAACGGCCATATGAAATAAAGGATGGCCTTTTGCATATTCCTGACGCGCCCGGCCTCGGCCTGGAATGGAACGAACGGGCTGTTGCCGCAAACCTCGCGAGTCTCTAGCCGCAGAGTGGACCGGTTCGAGGGCTTGTCCCGCGCGGGGCGCTCCCCTCAAAACATCTCGAAATATTCGCGCTGCTCCCAGTCCGACACCTCGGCCTGGAAGCGCTCGATCTCCGCGTTCTTGATGAAGACGTAATAGTCGACGAACTCAGGTCCCAGCGCCCCGCGGAAGAACGGATCGTCGTTGAGCGCAAACACCGCTTCGCGCAGCGATTTCGGCAGCAGCGCGGCCTTGGTCTCGTAGGGCGTGTCGGCGGACGGGCCGGGATCGAGCTTGCGGTCGACGCCGTCGAGGCCGGAGAGGATCTGCGAAGCCATATAGAGATAGGGATTGGCGGCCGGCTCACCGATCCGGTTCTCCAGCCGGGTCGCCGGATCGCCGGCACCGCCGAGCACGCGGATCATCACGCCGCGGTTGTCGCGGCCCCAGATGGCGCGGTCCGGCGCCAGCGAATAGGAGCGGTAGCGCTTGTAGCCGTTGATGGTCGGCGTCGTGAACACGGTCGAGGCCCGCGCATGCTCGATCAGGCCGGCGAGCCAGGCGCGGCCGAGCGGGCTGAGCGGCTCGCCGGTCTCCTTGCCGGTTTCCTCGGCCATGAAGACGTTCTCGCCATTGGCGCGCGACACCAGCGACTGGTGCAGGTGCCAACCCGAGGCAAACACGTTCGGCAGTTTCGGCCGGCACATGAAGGTCGCGTGATAGCCGTGGCGGCGTGCGATCTGCTTCACCGCGGAGCGGAACAGCACCATGGTGTCTGCCGGCGCGAGCCCGACAGTCGGCGCGAAGGTGAATTCGCACTGGCTCGGGCCGAACTCGACCTCGACCGAGCGCAACGGCAGGTCGAGCGCGAGGATGTCGCGGCGGATGATCTCGAGCGCCGGCTCCATCAGATCGTAGCGCTGCTCGGTGAGGTACTGATAGCCGTGCGACAGCAGGCTCACCGACGGCGGCCGCCCGGGCTGGCCGGCATCCTCCGGCGCCATATGCGCATCGTCGAGCTTGAACAGATGGAATTCGACCTCGAGGCCCGCGACGAAATCGTAGCCGCGGCGCGCGAGCTGATCGAGCACCTTGCGATAGAGGTTGCGGGTCGCGAACGGCACCGGCCGTCCGTCGCTGAAGTAGAGATCGCACAGCACCCAGCCGGTGTTCTCCGCCCAGGGCAGCACGCGGAACGTGGTGGGATCGGTGACCATCAGCACGTCGGCCGCGCCCTCCATCTCCTTCATGCCGAAGCCGCCGCCGGCGGTGAACACCGGAAACACCGTCTTGTGCGAGGTGTCCTTGGCGAGCATCGTCGTGGTGATCGAGCAGCCGCCCTCGAGCGAGCGCACCGCTTCGCTGGCGATCAGCGTCTTGCCGCGCAGGATGCCGTGCTGGTCCGGGAATGAGAGGCGGATGACCTCGAGGTTCTTCTCCTCGACGATGCGGCGGAGGCGCTGTGCGGCCTCCTTCTGCTCATCCGACCACAGGCCGTGACGCTCGACAAAGCTCACCGCGTCACTCCTTTGTTGTTCGTCGTTCCGGGATGGTCCGAAGGACCAGACCTCAGATGCGCACTGCGCATCGGGGAACCTCGAGATTCCGGGTTCGGTGCCGACGCACCGCCCCGGAATGACGACGCCAAAATCATCACTCCGCCGCCGTCAGATGATGCACCCGGCCTGCGATCTCGCGCGGCACCGGGGCGGCCCACGGCGCGCCGCGGCGGCGCTTGACGTCGACCTCCATCCAGTAGAGCTCCCAACCTAGCGTCGGCCCGATGCCGTCCATCGTTGCCGGGCCCTGGATGCTGCGCGCGGAGGCGTCGTCGAGGAACAGCATCGGCTTCTCGCCGCCGGCAACCTTCTCGATCTCCTGCCGCAGCAGTCGGCGATACTGCACGATCGCCTTGTCGCTCTGGCCGAGATGCTCGTTGGTGCGGTCCTGGATCGCCCCCATCGATTCCACCGCCCACTGGTCGTGGACGTTGATGTCGGTGCCCATGCCGGTATAGGTCTCGGTCGCCTGCTCGTGCGGATCGAAGCCGTAGTCGTTGCTGCGGTTCTTGCGCGACTTGTAGTCGGGCAGCGTATAGAGCTCGAGCCGCTGGTCGCGCATCTTCTGCTTGTCGACCGGCGCCGCGTAGCTGGTGAAGATCGCGTACCAGTAGCAGTTCTCGTCATCGACCGGCACGTGCCATTGCGTGATCGTCATCTCGGTCGACATCGGAATGACGAAGCCGTGCGGGAACAGCTGATTTGTCACCCGCACATGGGTGCGCTCCTCGTCGAGCTCGCGCAGCGCGATCAGGCGCAGGCCGTATTCGGTGTGCTCGACATTGATGATCGGCCGATCATATTCGCGCAGGATTTTCGTCATCGGCATGTCGCTGCCGGCGGAGGCGCCGCGGAATTGTTTGCCGTAGGCGGCCGAGGTGTCCTCGTCCTCGAAGAAGCGATGCAGGAAGGAGGCGTGTGCCGGATCGATGCCGACCTCGAGCGCCTGCAGCCAGTTGCAGTTCATGTGGCCCTTGAACGCGAAGGTGTGGCTGTCGGGTGCCACGAAGCAGTCGAGCTCCGGAAATGCCGGCGGGGTGCCTTCGCCGAGATAGGCCCACAGGATGCTGCTCTTCTCGATCACGGGATAGGAGCGCTGCCGGATGCCCTTGCAGAGCTGCGAGCCGGCGGGCTCGGCGGGCGTCTCGATGCATTGACCTGATACGTCGAACAGCCAGCCATGGAAGGCACAGCGCAGCCCGCCATTCTCGAGCCGGCCGAAGGCGAGGTCGGCGCCGCGATGCGCGCAGTGGCGGTCGATCAGCCCGTAGCTGCCGTCCTCGCTGCGGAACAGCACCAGGTTTTCGCCGAGCAGCTTGACCGGCCGCACCGGGCGCGGTCCCTCCAGCTCGTCGACCAGCGCCGCCGGCTGCCAGTACATCCGCATCAGCTTTCCGCAGGCGTCCTTGCGGCCGGTGCGGGTGATCAGATCGTTCGCTTCCTGGCTCATCATGGCGGCGTCTCCTGGATTTGGATTTGTTCGCCTATTGAACGTATGTGCGAATTATGCCATGTCTGGACAGGACAGCAAGCGCAATTTTTGAACCGTTCAAAGCCCAACCCATGCCCAAGCTGAAGCGGACCGATCAGGACGAGCGCGCCACCGATTTCGTCGAGGCGCTCGATCGCGGCCTGCGCCTGCTGCAGGTGTTCGGCACCGTCTCCGGCCCGGCGACCTTGAGCGATCTGGCGCGCGCCGCCGACCTGCCGCGTGCCACCGCGCGCCGCATCCTGTTCACGCTCGCGCATGGCGGTTTTGTCGCGACCGACGGCAAGTTGTTCACGCTGACGCCGCATGTGCTGACGCTGGCGGGCTCCTTCCTGCAATCCAACCAGGTGGTGACGGTGCTGCAGCCGGTGCTCGATCGCATCGCGACCGCGGCCCAGGAGATCGCGTCGCTCGCATTGCTCGACGGCGATGATGTCGTGTTCGTCGCGCGCTCGAGCCCGACCCGGGTGTTCTCCGCCGGTCTCGATATCGGCTACCGGCTGCCGGCGTTCTGCACCTCGGTCGGTCGCGCGATGCTTGGCCGGCTCGCCGATGCCGAACTCGCGGCGCGGCTGAAGGCGATGCGCCGCGATCCGGTGACGCCGCAGACGGTCACCGATCCGAAAAAACTGCTCGCCGTCATCATCGCCGATCGCGCGCAGGGCTATTCACTGGTCGACCGCGAGGCCGAACCGCATTTCCGTTCCATCTCGGTCCCGGTGCGCCGCTACGACGGCACCATCGTCGCCGCGATCAACATGGGCGCTCACGTCGATCGCGTGCCGGCCAAGGAGTTGATCGACCGCTTCCTGCCGCTGCTGCGTGAAG
Source organism: Bradyrhizobium sp. 27S5 (assembly GCF_037217225.1). Lineage (NCBI taxonomy): Bacteria > Pseudomonadati > Pseudomonadota > Alphaproteobacteria > Hyphomicrobiales > Nitrobacteraceae > Bradyrhizobium > Bradyrhizobium sp. 27S5. Next base: position 8,116,391 of record NZ_CP147714.1, on the reverse strand, counting down.
GGGCGGAGTGCGTGAAGAGCCGGCTGCTGTAGTGCGTCTACGGTGTGACGTTGATCGAGCAGCAGCGGCATCGGAATTGCGGTCCCCTCTCCCGCTTGCGGGGGAGGGTTAGGGTGGGGGCTCTCTCCGCGAGTCGTATCGTGGTAGGAGCCCCCACCCGGATCGCATCTTTCGATGCGATCCGACCTCCCCCGCAAGCGGGAGAGGTGCAGCGAGGCTGCCGTTGAATCGATTAAACCTAACGTCGCTGGCTACAGCGCCACGCTGCGCAGCCCGAACGAGCGCGCCTCGTTCTGCAGCACCGGCCGCACCGAATCGATCAGCCGCGCGGCGGCGGCGTCGACCGAGAGGCCGGCGGTGTCGACCACCGCTGAGGCGCGCGCATAAAGCGGTTCGCGGCTGACCAGGATGTTGCGCAGTTCGGCCATCGCCGAGCGGTCGTCGGCCATCGGGCGCAGATCGCCCTGGCGGCGGACGCGCGCCATGTGCTCTTCCGGCTCGGCCTTCAGCCAGATCGTGTAGAATGACGACAGGATCAGGTCGAAGGTCAGGGCCTCGGAGACGATGCCGCCGCCGGTCGCCAGCACCATCAATTCGTTGCGTGCCAGCAGCTGCGTCAGCGCGGCCTGCTCCATCCTGCGAAAGCCTTCCTGGCCGTACAGGGCGATGATCTCGGCGACCGAGAGGCCGTTCTGCGCCTCGATCTCCTTGTTGAGCTCGACAAAGCTCCAGCCGATCTTTTTCGCCAGCAGCCGGCCCAGCGTGGTTTTGCCGGCGCCGCGCAGGCCGATCAGCGCGATGCCGGAGAACGAGGCGCGGCGCGGTGCCAGCGGGCTGCTGCCGGCGAGGATGTCCTTGGCCTGCGCGATCTGGTTCGGCGAAGCTTTGCGCAAGAAGTCGCGGATGACAGCCCAATCCGGGATCGGTTCGCTCGAGGGGATCAGGTCCTCGAGATGCGCGCCCATCGCGCCTGCGACACGGCGCAGCAGCACGATCGAGACATTGCCTTTGCCGCTCTCGAGCTGGGCGATGTAGCGTTCGGAAATGCCGGAGACCTTGGCGAGCACCTTGCGCGACATGCCGGCCAGGCCGCGCGTCGTGCGCACACGCTGGCCGAGCTGCTCGAGGAAGTCGGTTTCCGGATCGTTGGCTGCGGTCATGATCCCTGTGCGACGTGCGGGTTCTGTTCAGGCTGGAATCAGACCCAAGCTTTAGGAAACATAGTGCCGATGAGGATTGACAGCAAGCCAATGTGGTGGCTTTGTATGAATTATAATTCTTAAAACTTGACGGGAGAGGGCAGGCGCTACGCGCTTTTGCCTGAGGAGCGGGCCATGACTTACAACGCAGTGACCTGGCTGCTCGACCGCAATGTCGATGAAGGCCGCGGCGACAAGGTCGTGTTCGACGACACGGTGTCGCAAATCACCTATGGCCAGCTGCAGCAGCAGACCCGTCGCCTCGGCAACATGCTGCGCCGGCTCGGCGTCCGCCGCGAGGAGCGGGTCGCCATGATCATGCTGGACACGGTCGATTTCCCGGTCGTGTTCCTGGGCGCGATCCGCGCCGGCGTGGTGCCGGTGCCGCTCAACACGCTGCTGACCGCGGAGCAATACGCCTACATCCTCGGCGACTGTCGGGCGCGCGTGCTGTTCGTCTCCGAGGCGCTGCTGCCGGTCGTGAAGGACATCATCGCTCGCATGCCCGACCTCGAACACGTCGTGGTCTCCGGCAAGGACGCGCACGGCCACAACAAGCTGTCCGACGAGATCGCACGCGAGGGCGACGTGTTTGCCACTGCGCCGACCCATGCCGACGAGCCGGCGTTCTGGCTCTATTCGTCGGGCTCGACCGGCATGCCCAAGGGCGTGCGCCATCTGCATTCCAACCTCGCCGCGACGGCGGAGACCTACGCAAAGCAGGTGCTCGGCATCCGCGAGGACGATGTCGGCCTGTCGGCGGCAAAGCTGTTCTTCGCCTATGGGCTCGGCAATGCGCTGACCTTCCCGATGTCGGTCGGCGCCACCACGGTGCTCAACTCGGAACGTCCGACGCCGGCGGTGATGTTCGCGCTGATGCACAAGTATCATCCGAGCATCTTCTTCGGCGTGCCGACGCTGTTCGCGGCGATGCTCAACGACGAGGCGACCAAGGCGCAGTCCGGCGGCAATCGCCTGCGCGTCTGTACGTCGGCCGGCGAGGCGCTGCCGGAATCGGTCGGCAATGCCTGGAAGGCGCGGTTCGGCGTCGACATTCTCGACGGCGTCGGCTCGACCGAGCTCTTGCACATCTTCCTGTCGAATGCGCCCGGCGACATCAAATACGGCTCGTCCGGCCGTCCGGTGCCCGGCTACAAGGTGCGGCTGGTCAATGAGATCGGTGCCGACGTCGCGGACGGCGAGGTCGGCGAGCTCGTGGTCGATGCGCCCTCGGCCGGCGAGAGCTACTGGAATCAGCGCGCCAAGAGCCGCGCCACCTTCGAGGGCGCGTGGACCCGCACCGGCGACAAATACACGCGCGACGCCGACGGCCGGTACACCTTCTGCGGCCGCGCCGACGACATGTTCAAGGTCTCGGGCATCTGGGTCTCGCCATTCGAGGTCGAGAGCGCGCTGATCACCCATCCCGCGGTGCTGGAAGCCGCCGTGGTGCCGGAGGCCGATCCGGAAGGGCTGTTGAAGCCGAAGGCCTATGTGGTGCTGCGGCCCGGCAGCTCAGCCGACGGTCTGAATGAGGCGCTGAAGGAGCACGTCAAGCAGAAGATCGGCCCGTGGAAATATCCGCGCTGGATCGACGTGGTCGACAATCTGCCGAAGACCGCGACCGGCAAGATCCAGCGCTTCAAATTGCGCGACGGCGCGCAATAGCTGCCCACGCGTCGTCCCGGCGAAGGCCGGGACCCATACGCCGCGGCTTTCGTTTTGAGAGACGCTGTTCAACGGCTTTTGCGCAACAACTAACGCCTGTGGTTATGGGTCCCGGCCTTCGCCGGGACGACGAGTGAGGAAGGCCTATCATGCAGAATTTGAACCCCTCAGGCTTCCTCAGCATCGACGGCGCCGAGCTCGAATACCGCATGATCGGCCCAATGCCCGAGAAGGCCCCGACCATCGTGATGCTGCACGAAGGCCTCGGCTGCGTCGGCCTGTGGGGCGATTTCCCGGAGAAGCTGCAGGCGGCGACCGGCGTCGGCGTGTTCGCCTATTCGCGCGCGGGCTATGGCGCTTCGTCGCCGGCCAAGCTGCCGCGTCCGGTCGATTACATGCATCGCGAGGCGCTCGATGTGCTGCCGAAGCTGCTCGATCGGATCGGCTTCCGCCGCGGCCTCCTGCTCGGGCATTCCGACGGCGGATCGATCGCGGCGATCTATGCCGGCTCGCATCAGGACCATCGCCTGCACGGGCTCGCATTGATCGCGCCGCATTTCATCGTCGAGGACATCTCGGTCAAGTCGATCGCCGAGACCAAGACGGCGTATCAGACCACCAACCTGAAGGAGAAGCTGGCGCGTTGGCACAACGATGTCGACAGCACCTTCTATGGCTGGAACGACGCCTGGCTCGATGCAAAATTCCGCGACTGGGATATCTCCGATTATCTCGCCTATATCCGCGTGCCCGTGCTGATCGTGCAGGGCGCGGAGGATCAGTACGGCACGATGCGCCAGGTCGAGATCGCCCAGGAGGAGTGCTACTGCCCGGTCGACGTCGCGGTCATCGAAGGCGCCGGCCATTCGCCGCATCGCGAGGCCGCCGCGGTGACGCTGGACGCGGTCACCGAATTCGCCCGGGCGGCGCTCCGCGACGACCGGACCTTGGCGGCCTGACATTTGGTGCCGGTGCCAGGTCATTGGCCGCGCGAGCGAATTTCTGGAATATGAAACAAAATGCATGTTTTTGCGTTTTGAACTGGACCAGATCGAAAACATGCATTATTGTGCATGAGACTTCGAGACGAACCGTCAAAACGAACAACAGATAAGGGTGGCCCATGGCTGGTGACGATCGCGTCCTTGCAGGCGGGGCGAAGTACATCGACTTCCAGACCGAACCGTCGCGCTACCGACACTGGAAGCTCGACATCGCGGGTGACGTCGCGACGCTGACCATGGACGTCGACGAGAATGCCGGCCTGTTCGAGGGCTATCAGCTCAAGCTCAATTCCTACGACCTCGGTGTCGACATCGAGCTCGCCGATGCCGTGCAGCGGCTGCGCTTCGAGCATCCCGAGGTCAAGGTGGTGGTGATGCGCTCGGGCAAGAACCGCGTGTTCTGCGCCGGCGCCAATATCCGCATGCTGGCGGGTTCGACCCACGCCCACAAGGTCAACTTCTGCAAGTTCACCAACGAGACCCGCAACGGTCTGGAGGATTCCAGCGAGAACTCCGGCCAGAGCTTCATCACCCTCGTCAACGGCACCGCGGCCGGCGGCGGCTATGAGCTGGCGCTCGCGACCGACCACATCATGATGGCCGACGACGGCGCCGCCGCCGTCGCGCTGCCGGAAGTGCCGCTGCTCGCGGTGCTGCCGGGCACCGGCGGGCTCACGCGCGTCGTCGACAAGCGCAAGGTGCGCCGCGACCACGCCGATTTCTTCTGCACCATCGAGGAAGGCATCAAGGGCAAGCGCGCCGTGTCCTGGCGCCTGGTCGACGAGATCGCGCCGAACTCCAAGCTCGAGGGCAAGCTTGCCGAGCGCGTCAAGGAATTCGCCGCCAGATCGAAGCGCAACGGCGAGGGCAAGGGCATCACGCTGGCGCCGCTGACGCGCACCATCGACGACAGCGCGATCCGCTACGGCTTCGTCAGCGTCGACATCGATCGCGCCGCGCGCATCGCCACGATCTCGATCAAGGCGCCGGAAACTGCGGCGCCTGCCGACATCGACGGCATGATCGCGCAGGGCGCGGCGTTCTGGCCGCTGCAGGTCGCGCGCGAGCTCGACGATGCGATCCTGCATCTGCGCATCAACGAGCTCCAGATCGCGATGCTGGTGTTCAAGAGCCATGGCGACCGCGCCAACGTCGTGTCCTATGACGCGTTCCTGGAGGCCAACAAGGCGCACTGGCTGGTCAACGAGGTCAGGCATTACTGGAAGCGCGTGCTCAAGCGCATCGACGTCACCTCGCGCACGCTGGTGACGCTGGTCGAGCCGGGCTCCTGCTTCGTCGGCACGCTCGCCGAACTCGTGTTCGCCGCCGACCGCTCCTACATGCTGATCGGCCAGAAGCAGGGCGACAACCGCCCGCCGCCGGCGATCGAGCTGACGGCGATGAATTTCGGGCCGTATCCGATGAGCCATGGCCTGACCCGGCTGCAATCGCGCTTCCAGGCCGATCCATCGGATATCGAGCGCGCACAGGCATCGATCGGCAAGGCGCTCGACGCCGAGGAGGCCGAAGAGCTCGGCCTCGTCACCTTCGCGCTCGACGACATCGACTGGGACGACGAGGTCCGCGTGTTCTTCGAGGAGCGCACCTCGTTCTCGCCCGACGGCCTCACCGGCATGGAAGCCAATCTGCGCTTCGTCGGTCCCGAGACCATGGAATCGAAGATCTTCTCGCGTCTCACGGCGTGGCAGAACTGGATCTTCCAGCGGCCGAACGCGGTCGGTGAGGACGGCGCGCTGCGCCGCTACGGCACCGGCCAGAAGGCGCAATTCGACATGACGCGCGTTTGATTTTGTGTCCCGGGCGCTGCGCGGCACGCAAGTGACGCGCTGCAGAACCGGGACTTATGTGGACCACGAATCAATGGGTCCCGGCCCTGCGGCGCATCGCTTCGCGCTGCACCGCGTCCGAGACACGAGACCGACCCAGCAAGGAGCACGGCCATGAACATGAACATCATGAACGTCGATTACTCGACCAAGATTCCGAACAATGTGAATCTCGCCGAGGACCGCCAGGTGCTCAAGGCCCTGGAAGGCTGGCACCCCGGTTACATGGACTGGTGGAAGGACATGGGGCCGGACGGTTTCCAGGAATCGCTGGTCTATCTGCGCACCGCCTATTCGGTCGATCCGCGCGGCTGGGCGAAGTTCGATTACGTCCGCATGCCGGAATATCGCTGGGGCATTCTGCTTGCTCCACAGGAGGAAAATCGCGTCATCCCGTTCGGCGAGGATTTTGGCAAGCCGGCCTGGCAGGAAGTTCCCGGCGAGCATCGCGCGATGCTGCGCCGCCTGATCGTGATCCAGGGCGACACCGAGCCGGCCTCGGTCGAGCAGCAGCGCCATCTCGGCAAGACCGCGCCCTCGCTTTACGACATGCGCAACCTGTTCCAGGTCAATGTCGAGGAAGGCCGCCATCTCTGGGCGATGGTCTACCTCTTGCAGAAGTATTTCGGCCGCGACGGCCGCGAGGAGGCGGACGATTTGTTGCGCCGCCGCTCCGGTGATGCGGATTCTCCGCGCATGCTCGGCGCCTTCAACGAGGCGACGCCGGACTGGCTGTCGTTCTTCATGTTTACCTACTTCACCGACCGCGACGGCAAGATGCAGCTGCACTCGCTGGCGCAGTCGGGCTTCGATCCGCTGTCGCGCACCTGCCGCTTCATGCTGACCGAGGAAGCCCACCACATGTTCGTCGGCGAGACCGGCATCACCCGCGTCGTGCAGCGCACCTGCGATGCGATGCAGGAAGCCGGCATCACCGATCCGACCGATATCGCGAAAGTCCGCGCGCTCGGCGTGATCGACCTGCCGACCATCCAGAAGAAGCTGAACCTGCATTATTCGCTGTCGCTCGACCTGTTCGGCTCCGAAGTCTCGACCAACGCCGCCAACGCCTTCAACGCCGGCATCAAGGGCCGCTACAAGGAAACCACGATCGAGGACGATCACCAGCTCAAGAACTCGACCTATCCGGTCATGAAGATGGTGGACGGGCAGATCAAGATGGTCGACGAGCCGGCGCTGACCGCGCTCAACATGCGGCTGCGCGACGACTACACGCAGGATTGCGTCAAGGGCATGCTGCGCTGGAACAAGGTGATCTCGACCGCGGGCATCGACTACAAGCTCGCCGTGCCGAGCACGGTGTTCCATCGCCAGATCGGCGAGTTCAGGGATGTCCATGCGACGCCCGATGGCCTCTTGATCGACGATGCGACCTGGGCCAAGCGCAAGAACGACTGGCTGCCCTCGACCGAGGACGGCGACTTCATCGCCTCGTTGATGAAGCCGGTGACCGAGCCCGGCCAGTTCGCCTCCTGGATCTCGGCGCCCAAGGTCGGCATCGACAACAAGCCTGGCGATTTCGAATATGTGAGGATCGAGAGCTGACGTTCTGAGCGCTCTCCTTCGGGAGAGAGCAGAAAAGGGGCGAGCCAAAAGGTCCCAGGCTCGCCCCTTTTCTTATCCAGCGCTAGCGGTGGCCCTTACGCATGAGCCCTGGGGTGAGCCGGGCACGTGTTCGCCATCGTTTTCATGAGGCGCGGCTGTTTACCCCGCGATCTCCAGCCCCGCGGTCGCGTAGACCACGCCGCCATCGACTGCAATCGTGTTCCCGACTACGTAGTCGCCGGCGCGCGAGGCGAGGTAGATCGCCACACCCGCCATATCCTCGTCGGTGCCGACGCGCTTCGCCGGAACGCGCTTGGCGACCTCGTCGGCGTGGTCGCGCGCGGCCTTGTTCATGTCCGACTTGAAGGCGCCCGGCGCGATCGCGGTGACATTGATGTTGTCCTTGATCAGGCGGGTCGCCATCCGCCGCGTCAGATGGATCACCGCGGCCTTGCTCGCGGCATAGGAATAGGTCTCCATCGGGTTGACGAAGATGCCGTCGATCGAGGCGATGTTGATCACCTTGCCCGGCTTGTCATGCGTCGCCGCCGCGCGCAGCGGCTTGGCCAGCGCCTTGGTCAGGAAGAAGATCGACTTGACGTTGAGGTTCATCACCTTGTCCCAGCCGCTCTCCGGGAATTCGTCGAAATCCGCGCCCCATGCCGCACCGGCGTTGTTGACCAGGATGTCGAGCTTCGGCTCGCGCTTGATGATCTCGCCTGCGAGCTTCTCGCAGCCCTCGACGGTCGAGATGTCGATCGGCAGCGCGATGCACTCGCCGTCATATTCGGCGGTGAGTTCCTGGGCGGTGGCTTCGCACGGCCCGGCCTTGCGCGCGGTGATGTAGACCTTGGCGGCGCCCTGCGCGAGGAAGCCGGCCGCGATCATCTTGCCGATGCCGCGCGATCCTCCGGTGACCAGCGCGACGCGCCCCTTCAGTGAGAACAGATCCTTGAACATGTTGCCTCCCTTGCTGTGGCAAGCGTTCTGGCCGTGTTGGCGGAGCTAGTCAAGGAACCGCCGCGCGGGGCGAACCTGCTGCCCAATCCAAGGAATTGCCTTGATCGATATGCCCGCAGAGATCGTGCGATCGATTCGATCAAGCTTTCTTGAGATGTGATGCGTTGAACAAACGGGTCAGCCGCTTTGACGTATCAAGCACGTGGGGTGGAATTCCAGGACAAGGAGTTCCAAGAATGAAGCACATTTCATTGCCAGTGACGGGTGTGATGCCTGTCACCCTCATTCAATTGGGCCGAAGGCGGAAGGGTCTCTTCGCAGCAATCCTTGGCGCAATTCATGTCTCGCGACGGACCCAGACGCGCCGCGTTCTGAAACAGTATCGGCATCTGATCGACCGCGCCGACCGCCACCGTATCAATCTGGAGGGCGCTCATGTCCATCGGTGAGCGGTCGACGACGCGCAAATCGATCATTCGACTTCCGGAGATCAGCGAGATCACGCTGCTGATCGTCATCGCGATCGGATTTCTCGTTCTGCATTTGCTCACTGCGACGCTTTTGATGCCTGCGGCCCCAGGCGATCCGGCCGAGCCCCAGCCAGCCGCGCCGCAAGAGGTGAGGGCGGTTCACACCGACTAGCGCTCTCCCAATTCATTCATCATCACTCTCATCAACGGAGGTCCGCTCGTGGCCGACGTCACGTCATTTCTCGTGCTCAGCGCGGCCGTGTTTTGCGGCGCCTTCGTATCCGGTCTTGCCGGCTTTGCCTTTTCCGCGATTGCCGGCGCTATCCTGCTGCATGCGATGCCGCCGACCGAGGCGGTGCCGCTGATGATGGCCTGCAGCGTCGGCGTGCAGGGCGCCAATCTGTGGGCGCTTCGACACCACATTCAGTGGAAGGAGAGCCTGTCGCTGATATCAGGCGGACTGCTTGGCGTGCCGCTCGCGCTCTGGCTGTTGCACAACACCGATAGTCGGACCTTCCGCGAAGGCTTCGGCGTCATGGTCGCGCTCTATGCCGGCTACATGCTGTTCAGGCCCGCGATCGGCTACGGCCGGTTGCCGGAAGGGCGCAACGCGCTTGTCGGGTTTGGCGGCGGCCTCATCGGCGGGCTGACCGCGATGCCCGGCGCGCTGCCGACCATCTGGTGCGACATCCATGGCGTGCCGAAGCAGCAGCAGCGCGGCCTCGTGCAACCCTTCATCGCCGCGATGCAGATATCCGCGCTCGTGATGATGCTGCTGCATCGCGATCTCTCGATGAAGGTCGCCTACGACATCATCCTGGGCGCCCCGGCGCTGCTGGCCGGTTCGTGGCTCGGCATCTTTGCCTTCCGCAACATCAACGAGGCCAATTTCAGGCGCGTGATCCTCAGCCTGTTGCTGGTGTCGGGGCTGTTGCTGGTGATCTGAGAGCATGATCCGGAAAAGTGCGAAGCGGTTTTCCGAAGAGATCATGCTCAAGCAATTTAGGGACGTCGCTCGATCACGCCGCGTCGATGCGGCGAAAACCGTTCCACACCGCGGTGGCGGCGCCTGAGGTCAGGACCGGCAACAGCCGCGCTTCCTGGTAATTGCCGTTCAGCGAGACGCGCTGCAACGCGGTCATGTGGTCGGCGCTTTCGGCAAACAGCATGCCGGGCCGGGTGGTCACTGCGGTCTTGAAGCCGATCGATTTGGCGAGCGCGAATTCGCGCTGCCCGGCGGCGATCCGGTCGCCATAGGGATAGGCGAGGTGCGCGACCTGCCGCTGCAGGGCCTGCTCGATCCGCGCCCGGCTGGTCGCGAGCTCGAACGATGCGATGGTCTCGCTCTGCTTGGCGAGATTGCAATGGGTGATGGTGTGCGCGCCGATGGTGACCAGCGGATCGTCGGCAAAGCCGCGCAACTCGTCCCAGGACATGCACAGCTCGCGCGCGATGCCGGCCTCGTCGACGCCATGGCGGGCGCAAAGCGCTGATATCTCGGCCTGCATCTCCTGCTCGCCCGGCAGGGAACGCAGCCAGTCGTGCATGCGGCCGAAAGCTGTGCGCTTGGCCGGCGGCGTCGAGGTGTCGATCTTCGTCATCGCGCCATCGATCGGCACCTCGATCGCGGACGCCGCCGATATCACCCGCTCCAGCGCGATCCACCACAGCCTGCCGCAGCCCTCTGCGAAATCGCTCGCGACATAGACCGTGAACGGCGCGCCGAACTCGCGCATGACGGGCAGCGCAAAATCGCGGTTGTCGCGATAGCCGTCGTCGAAGGTGAAGCAGGCGAAGCGCCGCGCGAAGTTCCGTTCGGTGAGACGGCGATGCGCCTCGTCCATGCTGACGACATCGACGTCGAGCGCGTGCAGATGCGCCAGCATCGCGCGCAGGAAGTCGGGCGTGACTTCGAGATGATGGTTGGGCTGGAACGCGTCGCCGCGCCGCGGGCGGACGTGGTGCAGCATGAAGATGGCGCCGACGCCGGCGAAGATCGGCCGCAGCAAATGATGCGCGCCCGAAAAATACAACGCCTCCAGCCCGGCACGGATCACGGTGTTGCGGAGTTGTTCATGAGGGCGCCGGCCGGCCGATTTGCATTCCGCCGCAAACTTAGCGAAAGACCACTGAAGAAACTGTTATTCCGGTCCGACATGGCGCCCCCGCCATGATGCTTGATTTGGGGTTTGACAGTCAGCCAAGGGTTTGTTTTCTCTCTGGTTCCCGAGCCCGCAGGACCCTGAATGCACGGACTTTTCAAGTGGAGTAGCAAGTGGTGGCCGGGCGTGATTCCACTGGTCGTCCTTTGGGGTATCGCGGCCTGGACCAGCACGGCAACGGTCGAAGCGGACCTTGCCGCGCGCTCTAATGCCGCACTCAAGGACACCGTGCTCGACAAGCGCCGCATCAGCGTCGACGGCCGCGACGTGATGTTTGCGGCCAACGCCTTTTCCGAAGACGGCCGGCTCAGCGCGGTGGCGTCGGTCGAGGCGGTGCCGGGCGTGCGGCTGGTCAACGACGAGACCCGCCTTGTTGCCGAGGCCAAGCCCTATGTCTGGTCCGCCGAACGCGACGTGGTGCGGGTCACGCTTGGCGGCAATGCGCCGCTGCCGTCGAGCAAGAGCAAGCTGACCGAGGCCGCGAAGGCCAGCCTCGGCGGTGTCGAGGTTGTGGATCAGATGGCGCTCGCCCGCGGCGCACCGTCGCGGTTCGACGCGGCGGCGCTTTTGCTGCTCGACCAGATCAGCAAGCTGAAGGACGGCAAGATCACGCTGACCGACAGCAAGGTTAACCTCGCCGGCATGGCCCGCGAGCTCGGCGGCCGCGAAGCGGTCGCGGCCGCGCTGAAGAACCTGCCGGAAGGCTATTCGGTCGCCGCCAACGACATCAAGGCGCCGCCTTACGTATTCCAGGCCTACAAGGACCCGGTCGCGGTGACGCTGACACTGACCGGATACGTGCCTGACAACAACGTGCATGCCGCGCTGGTCGCGGCCGCCGGCCGCAAGTTCTTCAGCGAGAAGGTGGTCGACAATCTCAAGGCCAGCCTCGGCGCGCCGTCGGGTTTTGCGGCGGCGGTGGCGCCTGCGCTCGGCGCGCTGTCGCGGCTGTCGACCGGAACGCTTGTCGTCTCGGACCGCGAGGTGAAGCTGTCGGGCGATGCGCTCTATGATGCCGCGGCCGGCCAGATCCGCGACGGGCTCGGCAAGGACTTTCCGCAGGGCTGGCAGTACAAGGCCGAGGTCACGGTCAAGCCGGCCGCGGCGCCGGTCGATCCCACCGTGTGCCAGCAGCTGTTTTCCGAGATCCTCTCGAAGGGCAAGATCCGCTTCGAATCCGGCAAGGCCGACATCGTGCCTGACTCCGCCGGTCTGCTCGACCGCCTGATCGAGACCGCGATGCGCTGCCCGAATGCCACGATCGAGGTCGTCGGCCATACCGACAGCGACGGTGAGGAAGCCGCCAACCAGGCGCTGTCGGAGCGTCGGGCGCAGGCCGTGGTCGATTACCTGGTGCGCGCCGGGCTGCCCGCCAACCGCTTCACGCCGATCGGCTATGGCAGCACGCAGCCGCTCGCCGGCAACGACAGTGAAGACGGCAAGGCGCAGAACCGCCGCATCGAATTCGTGGTGAAGTAGCGATGACCGTGCTCGCGACATTCTTCTGGGGTTGGCTGCTCGGCGCAGCGCTGCTCGGCTTCGGCATGGGCTGGATTGCGGTGGTGCATCGGGCGCAGGGCGTCTCGAAGGTCTGGATCGGCTGGCTGGCGCTGCTCGCCGCCGCGCTGGTCACCGCGTCGTTCGCGCGAATCGTGCCCGGCCGCTTCGGTTACTGGCTCGATCTCTTCCTGGTCATGTTCGCGCTCTATCTCGTCGGCTGCGCCATCGGCTCCTGGTTGCGCGACTGGGTAGTTTCCCGCAGCAAGCCCGCGAGCTGACCCCAAACCTGATCCTTCAGGCCTGAACGACGCCGCCATGCGCGGCGCCGGCCGCAATCATTTTGCGGCTTGACATCAATACGTACGTACGTATTAAATTGTGTCCATGCCAAAACCCTCTCTCCGCGATGCCATCCTCGACGCCGGCCTCAAGGCGATGTTCCGCACCGGCTATCACGGCACCAGCGTGCGCGACGTCACCGCCGCCGCCGGCGCCCCGCAGGGCTCGTTCACCAACCATTTTCGCTCCAAGGAGCTGTTCGCCTCCGAGGTGCTCGACCGCTACTTCCTCTATGTGCGCGGCCTCGTCGCGGAAGCGCTTGATGACACCGCGCTGCCGCCGCGCGAAAGGCTGCGCCGCTATCTCGACCTCATCACCGGCAAGCTTGCGCATGACGGCTTCACCCGCGGCTGCCTGATCGGCGATTTCAGCCTCGAGGCGTCAGGCTCGAGCGAGATGCTGCGCGCGCAGCTCGACGACATCTTCCGGGAATGGCGCGTGCCGTTTGCGGCCTGCATCGCCGAAGCCCAGGCCAAGCGCGAGATCGCCTCCGACTTCGATCCCGACGCGCTTGCCGATTTCCTGCTCGCATCCTGGCAGGGCGCGATGCTGCGCATGAAGGTCGAACGCAGCGAAGCCGCGCTGACGCGTTTCAAGACGATCGCATTCCAAACCGTGTTCAAGGAGTTGCCATGACCATGTCCGCCGAGATCAGCCTGCATCATCGCTCCGTGTTCGGGACCACGATGGCCTATCGCGAGACCGGACGCAGCGACGCGCCGCACGTGCTGTTCCTGCACGGCAATCCGACGTCGTCCTATATCTGGCGCAACATCATGCCGCTGGTCGCGCCGGTCGGGCACTGCATCGCGCCCGACCTGATCGGCTACGGCCAGTCCGGCAAGCCCGATATCGCCTATCGCTTCTTCGACCATGCCGACTATCTCGACGCGCTGATCGACGCGCTCGGCATCAATTCGGCGTATCTCGTCGCGCAGGATTGGGGCACGGCGCTCGCGTTCCATCTCGCGGCGCGCCGTCCGCAACTCGTGCGCGGGCTGGCCTTCATGGAGTTCATCCGTCCGATGCGGGACTGGTCCGACTTCCACCAGCACGACGCGGCGCGGGAGACGTTCAAGAAGTTCAGGACACCGGGCGAGGGCGAGGCGATGGTCCTCGACAACAATGCGTTCATCGAACGCGTGCTGCCCGGCTCGATCCTGCGCAAGCTCAGCGAGGAGGAGATGGCCGCCTACCGCGCGCCGTTTGCGACGCGTGAGAGTCGCAAGCCGACATTGATGCTGCCGCGCGAGCTGCCGATCGCAGGCGAACCTGATGATGTCGATCAGGCGCTCACCGCAGCACACGCGGCGCTTGCGGCATCGAGCTATCCGAAGCTGTTGTTTGCGGCATCGCCCGGCGCATTGGTGTCGCCGGCCTTCGCCGCCGAATTCGCGGCGACGCTGCAGCATTGCGCGGTTATCCAGCTCGGCGCCGGCGCGCACTATCTGCAGGAAGATCATCCGGAGGCGATCGGCCGCTCGGTCGCAGGCTGGATCGCCGGGATCGAGGCCGCGAGCGCGCAACGCCGCGCGGCATGAGTGGACGGGAGGCCACGCCATGACCGATCTCTCGATCATTTATTGCCGTCCCTGCGGTTACGAGAAGCGTGCCAGGGAGGCGGCCTCGCTGCTGCGCGAACGCTTTGGGCTCGATGCGGTGCTGGTGCCCGGCAAGGGCGGCATCTTCGAGGTCAGGCTTGACGGCAAGGTGATCGCCCGCCGCGTCAAGGGGCATTTCCCCGATGCCTCGGAAATCGTCACCGCGGTGGCGTCGGCGCGGGCATGACCGCGCCGCCGCTCGCGGCTTCCTCCCCGTAGTATTCCGGATGCCTCGCGGGCCGTTCGGCGGGCTAACTACCGCACGGGAATGTCAAGTCTTGTCGAAGGTGGCGAGAAACGCGCATATTTGTGCATCCGCTGTCATGAATCATCCCTAATATCTTGAAGATGCGCGTTTTATTGTCCTTCGACGAATTCCACTCCGGCTTAAAACGCGCTACACGGGGCAGGACACAGCGAAGCGCCGGCGGAGTTCGCCCGGGAGCCGTCGTCGCGGGATCGCAATTCGAGGTCTAGATGCTGGAAGCAATACGCAGGGCGATGGCGTTTCTGCGCCAGAAGCAAATCCTGCATCGGCTGGGTGTTGTGATCAGCATCGCCGTCATCGGCATCGCCTGCTACGTCCTCTATCACATGCTGCGCGGCATCGACACCAACGAGGTGCTCGAGGCCATCAAGAGCACCGAGCCGCGGCAAATCGCGCTGGCGGGGCTGTTTGTCACAGCCGGCTATTTCACGCTGACCTTCTACGATCTGTTCGCGGTGCGTGCGATCGGCCACGCCCACGTGCCCTATCGCATCAACGCGCTCGCGGCATTCACCTCCTATTCGATCGGCCACAATGTCGGCGCCAGCGTCTTCACCGGCGGCGCGGTGCGCTACCGAATCTATTCGGCCTGGGGACTGAACGCGATCGACGTCGCCAAGATTTGCTTTCTCGCCGGCCTCACCTTCTGGCTCGGCAATGCCGCGGTGCTCGGGCTCGGCATCGCCTACCACCCGGAGGCTGCCGCCAACATCGACCAGCTGCCGCCCTGGCTCAACCGCACGCTGGCGTTCGGTATCATCATCGCGCTGGTTGCCTATGTGGTCTGGGTCTGGACCCAGCCGCGGGTGGTCGGCCGCGGCCCCTGGACGGTGACCCTGCCGGGCGGTCCGCTGACGCTACTGCAGATCGCGATCGGCATCGTCGACCTCGGCTTCTGCGCGCTGGCGATGTACGTGCTGGTGCCGGACGAGCCCAATCTCGGCTTCGTCGTGGTCGCCGTCATCTTCGTGTCGGCGACCCTGCTCGGCTTTGCCAGCCACTCCCCGGGCGGCCTCGGGGTGTTCGACGCCGCCATGCTGGTCGGCCTCTGGCAGATGGACCGCGAGGACCTGCTCGGCGGCATGCTGCTCTTCCGCCTGCTCTACTATATTGCGCCGTTCGTCATATCTGTAATCTTGCTGACGTTTCGGGAGGTTATCGTCGGCGCCCGACTCAAACGGCTGCCGCAGGCTGATTCGGGTCCCCGCGCTGAGCCGCATCATGAGGCGGTTCTGGTCCGCAAGCGCGGTGACTCCGGCGTCTGATGAAGCGGCCCGATGCCTCCCGAGGGAAGGTCGATGTGACCGCGCCTGGGCGAGACATGAACCGACGGGAAGAAAGCCGCCGCGATGGCAATTGACGATTCGCATTCCTCCATCTTCTCGCCCTGGCCCGACCGGTTGCGTCATGCCGCGCTGATCCTGCTCGCCGCGGCGCTGGCGCTGAGCGTGGTGGTTTCACTCGGCGAGTTGTCGCTCGTGCGCGCCTGCGCGGTGTTCGTCTGCATCGCGGCCGCGGCGCTGGTGCCATGGCGGCTACATGATGCCGGGACCTCGCGTGAGGATGTCCGCAGTGGCAATCCGGTCGAGGCTGCTTCCGTCAGCGCCGTGGTCGCCGGCATGCCGGATCCGGCCGTGCTGCTCGACCGCGCCGGCCGCGTCATCCACCTCAACACCGCAGCGGCCGAACTCGCGCCGGCGCTGCGCCGGAACGAACTGGCGCAATTTGCCCTGCGTTCGCCGGAGATCATCACCGCGCTGCGCGAGGCGATCGCGACCACCGAGCCGCGGCGGGCCACCTACACCGACCACGTCCCGGTCGATCGCTGGATGGAACTGGTGATCACGCCGGTTCCAGTGCCGACCCAGTTCGGCGGCACCGAGAAGTGCATGCTGATGACCTTCCACGACCTGACACCGCTGCGCCGGGTCGAGGAGATGCGCGCCGACTTCGTCGCCAATGCCAGCCATGAGCTGCGCACGCCGCTCGCCGCTTTGTCCGGTTTCATCGACACGCTGCAGGGGCCGGCGCGCGACGACGCGCGGGCGCGCGAGCGGTTCCTCGGCATCATGCACACCCAGGCCACCCGCATGGCGCGGCTGATCGACGATCTGCTGTCGCTGTCGCGGGTCGAGCTGTCGGCCCATGTGCGGCCCGAGGCCTCGATCGATATCGTGCCGATCATCCGTCAGGTCGCCGACGGGCTCGAGGCGCTGGCCAGCGAGCGACAGGTCGAGATTGACGTCGACCTGCCGCAGACCCCTGTCACGATCGCCGGCGACCGCGAGGAACTGCTCCGCCTATTCGAGAACCTGATCGAGAATGCCCTCAAATACGGCGCCTCGGGTGGCCGCGTCATAGTGTCGCTCAACCAGACCGCTCCGGGCACAGGCGGCGAGGGAAGCCCCGAAATCCGTGTCCTGGTACGGGATTTCGGCCCCGGCATCGCCCCGGAGCACCTGCCGCGGCTGACCGAGCGCTTCTACCGGGTCGACGTCGGCGACAGCCGTAACCAGGGCGGAACCGGCCTCGGATTATCGCTGGTGAAACATATTCTTAACCGTCATCGCGGGCGTCTTTTGATCGAAAGCGTGCCGAAAAACGGCGCGACTTTTACCGCCTGTTTTCCCCGGCCGAAGACCCCGATACCGACCCAAAGCTAAGCACTTTCAGCTGCTTAGCGCTGTCATCCAACTGTCATCCAACCTTCGTAAAAGCAGCACCGACCGCTCCTAGATGGACCGGCGTGAGCGCAATCGGGCGCGTTCGGCGCTTCGCTCACAAGATGGAGACCACCCCATGAATTTCATCAAAGCAATCGTCGCTGCCGGCATGGTCGCCGCTTCGACGTCAGCCTTCGCTGCCGATATTACCGGCGCGGGCGCGACGTTTCCGTTCCCGATCTATTCGAAGTGGGCTGACGCCTACAAGAAGGACACCGGCAATGGCCTGAACTATCAGTCGATCGGTTCCGGCGCCGGCATCAAGCAGATCCAGGCCAAGACCGTGACCTTTGGCGCCACCGACGCGCCGCTCAAGGCCGAGCAGCTCGAGAAGGACGGCCTCGTCCAGTGGCCGATGGTGATGGGCGCGATCGTTCCGGTCGTGAACGTCGAGGGCGTCAAGCCGGGCGAGCTCGTGCTATCGGGCGAAGTGCTCGGCGACATCTATCTCGGCAAGATCACCAAGTGGAATGACGCGGCGATCGCCAAGCTCAATCCGAAGCTGACCCTGCCGGGCGACGCCATCACCGTCGTGCGCCGTTCGGACGGTTCGGGCACCACCTTCAACTTCACCGACTATCTCGCCAAGTCGAATGCCGACTGGAAGTCCAAGGTCGGTTCCGGCACCGCGGTCGAATGGCCGGTCGGCGTCGGCGCCAAGGGCAACGAAGGCGTTGCCGGCAACATCAGCCAGACCAAGAACGCGATCGGCTATGTCGAGTATGCCTACGCCAAGCAGAACAAGCTGACCTACACCGCGCTGGTCAACAAGGCCGGCAAGACCGTGCAGCCGACCATCGCCGCCTTCCAGGCCGCTGCGTCGAATGCCGACTGGGCCAAGGCTCCCGGATACTACGTGATCCTGACCGACCAGCCGGGCGAGGCCTCCTGGCCGATCACCGCGGCGACCTTCATCCTGATGCACAAGGACTCGACCGACAAGGCGGCCTCGCAGGAAGCGCTCAAGTTCTTCAAGTACGCCTTCGAGAAGGGTGACAAGGCGGCCGAAGAGCTCGACTACATCCCGATGCCGGACTCGGTCGTCAAGCTGATCGAGAAGACCTGGTCGTCGGACATCAAGAGCTAAGTTCGATATTTCGAACACGGCCTGTGCCGCCTTCCAAGGGCGGCACAGGTTGAGCGATCAAGGCCCGGGCTCCGTTACCGCGGCAAGAAACGCGGACGGGGCCCGGGCTCGCGCCTCCGAAGGCGCAAGCCGGAATGGCGCCCGGTCAACTGCGTCAGTGAAGATCGCTTCGGGGCGTAGCGGTTTGCGTGGCTTTCACATAGTAAAGAGGGGATTGGCGTGGCAGACATGGCTGTTCAGAGCGATGTGATGGAAGCCGCGGGACCGTACGATCGCGCCAAGGCCCTCAGCGCCTTCAAGCTGGGTGATCTCACCTTCTATTGGATCACCCGCATCTCGGCGATTTCGGTTCTGTTGATCCTCGGCGGCATCATCCTGTCGCTGATCGTCGGTGCCTGGCCGGCGATGAAGGAATATGGTTTCGCCTTCCTCTGGACGCAGCGCTGGGCACCCTCGGCCGATCCGCCGGTGCTCGGCGCGCTCGGCCCGATCTACGGCACGCTGATCACCTCGGTCATCGCGATGATGATCGCGATCCCGGTCGGCATCGGTATCGCCATCTTCCTCACCGAACTCTGCCCGCAAATGCTGCGCCGCCCGATCGGCATCGCCATCGAGCTGCTAGCCGGCATCCCCTCGATCATCTACGGCATGTGGGGCTTCTTCGTGCTGGGCCCGTTCCTGGCCAACACGTTCCAGCCGTTCATGATCCGGATCTTCGAAGGCGTGCCCGTGCTGGGTGCGGTGTTCGGAGGCCCGCCGTCCTATCTCAGCCTGTTCAACGCCGCGCTGATCCTTGCGATCATGGTGCTGCCCTTCATCACCGCGATCTCGGTCGACGTGTTCAAGACCGTGCCGCCGGTGCTGAAGGAGGCCGCCTACGGCATGGGCTGCACCACCTGGGAAGTCGTCCGCAGCGTCGTGATCCCCTACACCCGGGTCGGCGTGATCGGCGGCGTCATGCTGGCGCTCGGCCGCGCACTCGGTGAGACCATGGCGGTGACCTTCATCATCGGCAACTCGTTCCGCATCTCGTCGTCGATCTTCGCGCCGGGCACCACGATCTCGGCCGCGATCGCCTCCGAATTCGCCGAGAGCGACGGCCTGCACCAGTCCGGCCTGATCCTGCTCGGCTTGCTGCTGTTCGTGCTGACCTTCTTCGTGCTCGCCGGCGCGCGATTGATGCTGATGCGGCTTGAAACGAAGGCGGGGAAGTAGCGCCATGAACCCGATCTACAAATCCCGCCGCCGCAGCGACATCGTCATCCGCGCACTCTGCGTCGGCGCGGCGCTGTTCGGCGTCACCTGGCTGGCGCTGATCCTGTTCACGCTGCTCTACAACGGCCTCGCCGGCCTCAGCGTGCAGCTGTTCACCCAGAACACGCCGCCGCCCGGCTCGACCGAAGGCGGTCTGCTCAACGCCATCGTCGGCTCGGTCATCATGACCGTGATCGGCGTCGGCATCGGTGCGCCGCTCGGCCTGTTCGCCGGCACCTACCTCGCCGAATACGGCAAGAACGACAAGCTCACCTCGGTGATCCGCTTCATCAACGACATCCTGCTCAGCGCGCCCTCGATCATCATCGGCCTGTTCATCTATGGTGCGGTCGTGGTGCCGATGCGCGGCTTCTCGGCGATCGCAGGCGCGCTCGCGCTCGCTGTGATCGTGATCCCGGTCGTGCTGCGCACCACCGAGGACATGCTGCTGCTGGTGCCCAATCCGCTGCGCGAGGCGGCCTCCGCGCTCGGCCTGCCGCGCTCGCTGGTGATCAAGCGGATCGCTTATCGTGCAGCGCGATCCGGCTTGATCACCGGCGTGCTGCTGGCGACCGCCCGCGTCGCCGGCGAAACCGCGCCGCTGCTGTTCACCGCGCTGTCGAACCAGTTCTTCAGCTGGGATTTGACCAAGACCATGGCCAACCTGCCGGTGACCATCAACAACTTCGTGCAGAGCCCCTACGCCTACTGGAAAGAGCTGGCGTGGAGCGGTGCGCTGCTCATCACATTCACTGTGCTCGCGCTGAACATCGGCGCGCGCATCCTTGGTGCCGAAAGGGCCGCAAAATGACCGAGCTTTCCGTCTCCACGACTGCCGCGAGCCACGTTCCCCAGGTGCCGCTGCCGGAAGCGCCGCCGAAAGTCACGGTGCGCAACCTCAACTTCTATTACGGCGAGCACCACGCGCTGAAGAACATCAACCTGACGCTCGGCACCAACCGCGTCACGGCGTTCATCGGCCCGTCCGGCTGCGGCAAGTCGACCCTGCTGCGCATCTTCAACCGGATGTATGACCTCTATCCAGGCCAGCGCGCGGTCGGCCAGCTGATGCTGGACCAGACCAACATTCTCGATCCCAAGCTCGACCTCAATCTGCTGCGTGCGCGGGTCGGCATGGTGTTCCAGAAGCCGACGCCGTTCCCGATGACGATCTACGAGAACATCGCCTTCGGCATCCGCCTCTACGAGAAGATCTCGAAGTCCGAGATGGACGACCGGGTCGAGAAGGCGCTGCGCGGCGGCGCGCTGTGGAACGAGGTCAAGGACAAGCTGAACGCCTCCGGCCTGTCGCTCTCCGGCGGCCAGCAGCAGCGGCTGTGCATCGCGCGCACCGTGGCGGTGCGTCCCGAGGTGATCCTGTTCGACGAGCCGTGCTCGGCGCTCGACCCGATCTCGACCGCCAAGGTCGAGGAGCTGATCCAGGAGCTCTCCGAGGACTACACGATCGCGATCGTCACCCACAACATGCAGCAGGCGGCGCGCGTCTCCGACAAGACCGCCTTCATGTATCTCGGCGAGCTGATCGAGTTCGACGACACCAACAAGATTTTCACCTCGCCGAGCGATCGACGCACGCAGGACTACATCACCGGCCGGTTCGGCTGAGGAGACAAGCGATGGCTTCTGAACATACCGCCAAGGCATTCGACAGCGACCTGCAGGAGTTGACCCGCCTGGTCGCCGAGATGGGCGGCCTCGTCGAGCGCATGATCACCGAGTCGGTCGACGCGCTGATCCGCCGCGACGTCGCGCTGGGCAAGCGCGTGGTCGCCGCCGACATCGAGATCGACAATCTGCAGCGCGTCATCGAAGAGCGCGCGGTGCTGACGATCGCCCGCCGCCAGCCGATGGCGATCGACCTGCGCGAGATCGTCAGCGCGATGCGCGTCGCGACCGACCTCGAGCGGATCGGCGACCTCGCCAAGAACATGGGCAAGCGCGTCGCCGCGCTGGAGAGCGATTTCCAGCCGCTGAAGTTGATCCGCGGCCTCGAGCACATGACCGACCTCGTACTGTCTCAGGTCAAGTCGGTGCTCGACGCCTATGCGGCGCACGATCTGCCGGCGGCGATGAACGTCTGGAAGGGCGACGAGGAGGTCGATGCGATCTGCACCTCGCTGTTCCGCGAGCTGCTCACCTACATGATGGAGGATCCGCGCAACATCTCGTTCTGCATCCATCTGATGTTCTGCGCCAAGAACATCGAGCGGATCGGCGACCACGCCACCAACATCGCCGAGACCGTGTTCTACATGATCGAGGGCCAGCAGATCACCGACAAGCGTCCGAAGGGCGATATGACCAATTTCGCCACCACGGTGCCGGGCAACTAGGGCATGATCCGCATCGGCGGAACCGGATTGTCGTCGCGACAAACCGTTTCCACGGGGAATATGCTCAGGGGTTGAGTGTTTCGGTTTGCGTTTGGGCAACGGATCACCACAGAGAAAGAACTTAGACCGATGAGCGCACGCATTCTGGTAGTCGAAGACGAGGAAGCGCTGACGACGCTGTTGCGCTACAACCTCGATGCGGAAGGCTACGACGTCGAAACGGTGGGACGCGGCGACGACGCCGACACCAGGTTGAAGGAGCGCATCCCCGACCTCGTGGTACTCGATTGGATGCTGCCGGGCCTGTCCGGCATCGAGCTGTGCCGCCGTCTGCGGGCGCGGCCCGAGACCAAGCAGCTTCCGATCATCATGCTGACCGCGCGCGGCGAGGAGAGTGAGCGCGTGCGCGGGCTTGCCACCGGCGCCGACGATTACATCGTCAAGCCGTTCTCGGTGCCCGAGCTGCTCGCGCGGGTGAAGGGCCTGCTGCGCCGTGCGAGCCCGGAGCGGCTTGCCACCGTGCTGACCTATGGCGATATCGAACTCGACCGCGAGAAGCGCCGCGTGGCGCGCTCCGGCCGCCCGATCGATCTCGGGCCGACCGAATATCGTCTGCTCGAATTCTTCCTCGAGCATCCCGGCCGGGTGTTCAGCCGCGAGCAGCTGCTCGACAGCGTCTGGGGCCGCGACATCTATATCGACGAGCGCACCGTCGACGTGCATATCGGCCGCCTGCGCAAGTTGCTCAATCCGGGCCGCGAGCAGGATCCGATCCGCACCGTGCGCGGCGCCGGCTACGCGCTCGACGACCGCTTCGCGAAGGCCGAGCCGCAGCCGTAAGGCCGCGCGGCATTCACAAGCCGCAACACGGCGTCGTCCCGGCGAAAGCCGGGACCCATACGCCGCGGCCGGCGCAATGGGCAAGTGGCCAGACAGCTTTCTAACAACACCCATTCGTGGTTATGGGTCCCGGCCTGCGCCGGGACGACGCCGGTGATGCATCCGGGCGACGAGCCACAAAAAAATCCCCGCTTTCACGGGGATTTCTTTTTCAGTCCTACGCCAGTGTCCCGAGTGCTCACTTGATCTGCGGTTTCGCCGACGGCCGGCGGCGATCGCCGGCGGGCTGGTAGGCGACGCGCGAATGGTGCGCGCAATAGGGCAGGCCGCCGAGCGCCTTGCCGCCGCAGAAGAAGAATTCCGGGCTCGAGGGATCGCCGACCGGCCAGTGGCAGGTGGCTTCATTCAGCTCGAGCAGCGACAGCCGCTGGCTCATCGGCACAACGTTGTCGTAGGAGATCGGATCGGGCTCCATCTCGACCTCGAAGGCGTGCGCCAGCGCGGTGTTACCGCGCGAGACCGGACGCGCCACCCGCATCATGTGCTGGGCGGGGCGGGCCTTGCGCTGCCGCGGTGCCGCCGTGGAGGGGGCCTTGGCGCGGCCGGAGAGGCCGAGCCGATGCACTTTGCCGATCACGGCGTTTCGCGTCACATTGCCAAGTTCCGCGGCGATCTGGCTGGCCGAGAGGCCAGACTCCCAGAGCTTCTTCAGCTGCTCGACGCGATCGTCGGACCAGGTCAATACAGTCATCGCATTCTTCCTTTCGCATCGCGCCGGCCAGTCATTGGAGCGGCGCTGCGAGCCAAATCCGGGTCAAAATCCCAGCGGCCAGAATCCCTTAGCCCTCGCCGGGCGCGGTCTTGCGCCCGAACGTTTACGTGAGACACGAAGGCTACTTAGAGGGTCCAGTACTGCCGCACGAGATGTCGTACCCGACAGGCCAAACGCTACAATATGGCGTGACTCTGGCGCAAGAGTCCGCGGCCGTGCGTCCACATGTTCCCACAAAGTTAAGCACTGCAATGAGGCTTTTCCACCGCACCGGAATGCTCCGGATTGCGCTCGTTCCGCATCGCAGGAAGGCCGGCAAAGGCCGGCTTCTGGCGATTGACACCTACTGGCCGCAGCATAGAATGCCTGTACGTGCCGCCCGCAAAGGCGGCCGTTTTGTTTTCCGAAGCTGGCCGTTGCTGCACTGGCGTCAAGCCGCCCGGCAATTGTCGGCTTCAAACCGGCAGTGAACGCCATGACCAACAGCGCCTCGTCGCATCTGCTCCCCGTCTTCGCCCGGGTCGATCTCGGCTTCGAGCGCGGTGAGGGCGCCTGGCTGATCGCAACCAACGGCGACCGCTATCTCGATTTCACCTCGGGCGTTGCGGTGAACGCGCTCGGGCATGCGCATCCGCATCTGGTCAAGGCGCTGCAGGAACAGGCGACCAAGCTCTGGCACATGTCGAACCTGTTCAAGAGCCCGGACGGCGAGGCGCTGGCCGCCCGGCTGTGCGAGCAGAGCTTTGCCGACTTCGTGTTCTTCTGCAATTCCGGCGCAGAGGCGATGGAAGGCGTGATCAAGCTGGTCCGCCACTATCACTTCTCCAAGGGCCATCCCGAGCGCTACCGCATCATCACCTTCGAAGGTGCCTTCCATGGCCGCACGCTGGGTACGCTGGCCGCGACCGGCTCGCCAAAATATCTCGAGGGTTTTGGCCCGCCGATGGACGGCTTCGACCAGGTGCCGCACGGCGACATCGAGGCGGTGAAGAAGGCGATCGGCCCGCATACCGCCGGCATCCTGATCGAGCCGGTGCAGGGCGAGGGCGGCGTGCGCTCGGCGCCGCAGGCGTTCTTCAAGGCGCTGCGCGCGCTGTGCGACGAGCATGGCCTGCTGCTCGCATTCGACGAGGTGCAGACCGGTATGGGCCGCACCGGCGATCTTTTCGCCTACAAGCGCACCGGCGTGACCCCTGACGTGATGTCGCTGGCGAAGGCGCTCGGCGGCGGCTTCCCGATCGGCGCGGTGCTGGCGAGCGCCAAGGCCGCTGAGGGCATGGCGCCGGGTTCGCACGGCTCGACTTTCGGCGGCAATCCGCTGGCGGTCGCCGCGGCCAATGCCGTGCTCGACGTGATGCTGAAACCCGGCTTCTTCGATCACGTGCAGAAGATGTCGCTGCTGCTCAAGCAGAAGCTCGCTTCCGTCGTCGACCGCTATCCGTCCGTGCTGGCGGAAGTGCGCGGCGAGGGCCTTTTGATCGGCGTCAAGGCCGTGGTGCCCTCGGGCGACCTCGTCGCTGCGCTGCGCAACGAGAAGCTGCTCACCGTCGGTGCCGGCGACAATGTGGTGCGCTTCCTGGCGCCCCTGATCGTCACCGAGGCCGAGATCGACCAGTCGATCGGCTCGCTCGAGCGCGCCTGCTCTGCGCTAGCGGCGGCCCAGCCGAAGAAGGCGGCGGGATGATGAGCAAGCCGGTCCGTCACTTCCTCGATATCAACGAGCTGCCGCTCGGCGAACTGCGCAACATGCTGTCCGCCGGCGCCGCCATGAAGGCGAAGCTGAAGGCCCATGAGAAGGGCAGGAAGCCGCTCGAGGGCAAGACGCTGGCGATGATCTTCGAGCGTCCGTCGACCCGCACAAGGGTGTCGTTCGACGTCGGCATGCGCCAGCTCGGCGGTGAATCCATCATGCTGACCGGCACCGAGATGCAGCTCGGCCGCGGCGAGACCATCGCCGACACCGCGCGCGTGCTGTCGCGCTATGTCGATGCGATCATGATCCGCATCCTCAACCATGACGCGCTGCTCGAGCTCGCGGCCCACGCCACCGTTCCCGTCATCAACGGCCTGACCCGCCGTTCGCATCCCTGCCAGGTGATGGCCGACCTCATGACCTATGAGGAAAACCGCGGCTCGATCGAGGGCAAGACCGTGGCCTGGACCGGCGACGACAACAACGTGCTGGCCTCCTGGGCACATGCCGCCGAGCGCTTCAAGTTCCAGCTCAATGTCGCGACCCCCCCGGAGCTCTCGCCGAAGAAGCCGATGCGCGACTGGATCAAGGCGACCGGCGCGCCGATCATGCTCGGCACCGATCCGGAAGCCGCCGTGCGCGGCGCCGACTGCGTCGTCACCGACACCTGGGTGTCGATGGGCGACAAGGAGGGCGAGCACCGCCACAACGTGCTGAAGCCCTATCAGGTCAATGCCAAGCTGATGTCGCTCGCCAAGCCGGACGCGCTGTTCATGCACTGCCTGCCCGCGCATCGCGGCGAGGAGGTCACCGACGAGGTGATCGACGGGCCGCAATCCGTGGTGTTCGACGAGGCGGAAAACCGCCTGCATGCGCAGAAGGGCATTCTGGCCTGGTGTTTCGACGCGGTCGCGTGAGCATATCTGCGTTTCCCGGATGCTGCGCAGCGCGCCGCTCTTGCGGCGTGGTGCGCTGCTGATCCGGGATCCATGCCGAGACCCAGTGTGGGTCCCGGCCCTGCGGAGCAGCGTTGCACGCTGCACCGCGTCCGGGACACGAGTGCCTAGCAAGCCCCTTTATTTCATGGTTCGAGACCCCAGATAGAGCGCCATGGTTTCACAATCCCCCGACATCAAAATCACGCCCGAGGCGCCGGTTCGCGCGCCGTCAGCGGTTCCTGTCGACGATGCCGTGCTGGCCTTCGAGGTCGGCGCGCTGGATCTGCGCGGCCGGCTGACCCGGCTCGGCCCCGCGCTCGACGAGATTCTGCACAAGCACGATTATCCGCCCGCGGTCGGCAAGCTGCTCGGCGAGGCCATCGTGCTGACCACGCTGCTTGGCTCATCGGTCAAGTTCGAGGGCCGCTTCATCCTGCAGACCCGGACCGACGGTCCGGTCTCGCTGCTGATCGTCGACTTCCAGGCGCCCGACCGGCTACGTGCCTATGCGCGTTACGATGAGGCGCGCCTCAAGACCGGCCAGAGCTCGGGCGAGCTGCTCGGCAAGGGCCATCTGGCGATGACCATCGACCAGGGCGCGAACACCACCAGCCGCTATCAGGGACTGGTCGCGCTCGACGGCGGCGGCCTCGAAGAGGCGGCCCACGAATATTTCCTGCGCTCCGAGCAGATACCGACGCGGGTGCGGCTTGCGGTCGGCGAGGAGATGCGCGGCGGCGAGGGCGGCAAGCTGCACTGGCGCGCCGGCGGCATCCTGCTGCAATTCCTGCCCAAGGCGCCCGAGCGCGCCAAGCAGGCCGATCTGCACCCCGGCGATGCGCCGGAGGGCACGGCCACGCATCACGTGCCGGACGATGACGCCTGGGTCGAGGGACAGTCGCTGATCTCCACCGTCGAGGACGTCGAACTGATCGATCCCGATCTGTCCGGCGAACGGCTGCTCTACCGCCTGTTCCACGAACGCGGCGTTCGCGTCTTCAACCCGCAGACGCTGCGTGCGCAATGCTCCTGCTCGCGCGATGCGGTGTCGTCGATGCTGAAGAGCTTTGCGCCGAACGATCGCGCCGAGATGGTCAAGGACGGCAAGGTCGTCGTCACCTGCGAGTTCTGCTCGTCGGTCTACGAGTTCACGCCGCAGGAAGCCGGCGCCGAGTAGGCGGGAGACCGACCACAAAGCCCGGTAACGAGGCCTGTCAGCTCAGCAAGGTGCGGGTCTTGCTGACGGCGTCATAGATTTCGATCTGAAGCATCGGATAGGCCGCCTTCAGTTTGCGGCCAGCCGTTTCAGCAGCCTCGACGTTGTCGAACTCCGACTTGAAATGTTTGTCGACAATGATCACGAAACCTTCGGTAGGAGGCCGGTCGGCGCGCAGTGGTTTCTTCTCTGGTTCGTCAGTGGAGAGCAGGGATTTCTTCATCATGGGAATTCCTCCTGGATCGACCTTCAACTCAGCCGGTGAAACGCCGGCGGCAAGACTTCGCGCACGAGTTCGCTCAGATTCAGCGTCTCCCCGCTGTCGGTGATGTCCGAGAACAGCACCTCGACATAGGGATGCTGGCGGTTGAACGCAGCACCGCGTTGGTATTTCGCACTGACGATCCGCTCGATGGCCGCCAGGTTCAGTCTGCCAAGCGCATTGTATTGATCGCGGAACAGGCTTTGGTGTCCGCCGCGGTGCTCGACAGACTCGGCCCAGACGTCCATCACCTTGCGGCCGATGAACGCCTCGATCCGTTCATTTCCATCCCGGGCGAGAAGTCGCAGCCCGTCCATGCTGTGCGGTCCGTCATCGACGTCAAATTGGGTAAGTGACATAACGAATCTCCTATTGTTGCAGTTTGCTTACATCGGCAGTCCGTCGGGGACTGCACCTCCTTCATTGTCCCACCGCGACAAAGCCGCAGCGCGCGATCTCGCGTCCTGACGCGCCTCCAGAGTCTTGTCGCGACCGGCATCATCCTTGTGCTTGTGCAGGAAGCGCGCGATCTGCCCGCGGAGCTCCGCCGTCTCCAACAGCTTTCCGACCGATCCGGCGGTGTCGAAGATTTCCCGCTGCAGCGTCTTCGGCAGGACGTTCCATTGCATGATGACGGCCGCGCCGAGACACCGCAGAACGTACTCCTCTTCGGCGGCGAGGGCCGCGCCGCGGGAGCGGTCCTGCTCCGCAACGTTCACCGCGTGGTCAAAATCGTCCGCCAGTTGCTGCTCGTTATCCGCGAGCGAAGCGAGGCGGTCTTGCTGCTCCTGAAGCTCGCGGCTTTCGCCCTGACCGCTCGAACGTTTGATCAGTTCGCCATATGCGGCTGCCTTGGCACGATACTGCTGAGATTTGAACATGGCGGGCCCTTTCGTTGGAGGTTCTCCGCGCATTCCGACCCATCTCGATGGCCGACGAGGATGATCTTTTATATGGGAAGCAATGGGTCGAATAACGAGCACCAACGCCACAAATCACCGGGCATAAGCAAGTCGGATGGCGCGCGTGAATATCTGCACAACAACAACGTTCACCGCGGTCGCCTGTTCCTGAAGAACAGGTTGGAGCCGATGTCGACGCCGTTGCCTGGTGAGAGACGACCGGAGGCCATGCCCTTCGGCATCCGATCAGTGGCGGCCTCAGTCCGCCTCGTCATGGGGCGGCTTGTCCTCAACGTCGCAGAGCTTCGGTTCTGATTGAATCAGAAGCGAAGCTCCAGTTTGTCAGTGTGACGCGTTTTCTTCACGCGAACCGGTGTCCTTCGCTCGAAAACGCTCTAGCACGGCGTTCGCAGGCCGGGAGATGTTAGCCAATCATTGATGTGGGAGGCGGTCTCGATCAGGCGCGCCTTGCGAAGCATCGCGTCGCGCTGAAGGCCGGGCAGGAATGGCTTCGCAGCATCCCTTGTCCTCACGGCCTCCATCGCCAGCAGGTCATGAGGCGGCGGTTCAGGCTCGCTGTGTTGGGCAATCGGCACAAAGCTCTCCTGATTACTGGCGGGAGCTTGCAGCACTCTCAGTCACCGATATCGGCCAGAGGCGGAGCGGTGATGACCGCAGTAAATACCCCTTATGCCCGGTAGTCGACTTAATTCGTCATCGAGCGTCATATCCCGACTTTAGCGGGTGGGTTCGGGACGTCCCCTATGCGGTTGACGATGTCAGAGAAGCCAATGGTGCGTCGAATGCATACACGAAGCCGGTCGGCTCATAGCTTAGCCGCACGTCGCCGCGCAGCTGCCTGCCGAGCGTCTCGATCAGCCGTGTCCCGAAACTGCGCCTTTCCGGAAGGTGGACTGCCGGTCCGTTTTTCTCGGTCCATGTCAGATGCAAGCGCTGTGTTGGTTGATCCAGCCTCCAACTGATGTCGATCCGCCCTTGTGGGGCGGACAGGGCGCCGAACTTCGTGGTGTTCGTGCAGAGCTCGTTGAGCGTCATTGCGATGGCGATGACGGCGCCCGACGTCATGCGAATATTGGGTCCTGAAATCGAGAACTTCGGCTCATCCGGATTGTTGAATGCTTCGGTGGCGCCGCGGACGACCGTGCCGAGATCCGCGCTGCTCCATCTTGCCTGCAGCAGGAGATCGTGCGCCCGCCCGAGCGCCAGCAGCCGGCCCTCGATGGCGTGCTGCGCGTGTTCAACCCCTTCCAGGTTGCGCAGGCTCTGGGAGACAATGGCACCGACGGTTGCGAGCGTGTTCTTGATGCGGTGGTGCAACTCCTCGAGGATCACCTTCTGCAGCTTGTCGGCTGCTTCGCGCTCCTTGGCGTCAATGCCGGCCGCGGTCAGCAAACTCTGGGCATCGATCTCGGCCTGCGCGAGGAGAAGCCGAAGGCTGACATTCTCTTCCGCCAGAACGTCTTGCTGCGGTGCTACACTGCTTGCAGCACGCGGGTCTGTGCGGAGGTCGGCTGGAGACATCATCGACCGTATCATTAGAAGCTGGCTCTTCGGCGAATGTTTTCTGCGCAATCAGGCGAATCTGGACGTATCCGGCACGAAAAACGCGAGCGCATCAGGCGTGGCCGATCATGCCATGCATCTCAGCTATCACTTCCCCGGCATCGAGTGGCTTGGCGAAGGACCTGCTGCAGGCGGGAAGATGAAGGCTCGGCAGGTTCGATTGCCCCGATACCACGATGATCTTGATCGACGGCCAACGCCCGTGCACGGCATGTGCAAGTTCAAGGCCGTCCATGCTGCCGGGCATCTGGATGTCGGTGCATACCAGCGCGATATCGGACCTGGATTCCAGGATGGCGACAGCCTCATCGGCATCCATGGCCTCAATTGGCGTATAGCCGGCGTCTTCCACCATTTCTACCGCGCGCATGCGAAGCAGCATCTCGTCCTCGACAATGAGCACAACAGCTGGAATGCCTGAATGATCGAGTACCATTAGAACGCCTGGAACGCCGCTCGCAGCGATTTGAGAGATCGAAACTGCCCTGAACTGGACGAGGCAGTCGACCTGGGACAAGCATCTCGGTGCCTATATGATCCTCGGCCAGCTGATAAATGATGCAATAATCTCGCCGCGAATGGACTTCGCTATCTCGGGCCGGCGGCAAACGGCGCACCTGCTCCTGCGGGTCACTAGCGTGTTGGTGCTCAGTCGGGGGCGAGCACACCGCAACACGCCGCCTCAATCGGCCGGTGCGCCGCGATGCCGCAGAGAAGCTCCTGCATCGGCGCTTCGCGCGCCTCGTCCATGGCGACCACCGCTCGGATCATCGAGATCGTGAGCCAGCGTTTGATTCGGTTTGTTTCATCGGAGGCGATCCGGCCTGCGGCGAAAGCGCGCGGCGGTGGGTCACCATTGAATGGCGACCGCGGCGGCGATCAGCAGCACAAAGAAGATCGGCAACAGCACCGGTGGTACGAGCAACCCGCGAAGATCGAATTTGGAGATATCTGACATGTGACCGCCTGTTTTGGTCAAGGCGGGAGCGCAACACTCTCAGTCACCGGTAACAGCCCGGGGCGCGCGGTGATACCAAAGACGTAGTGATCCTTCCGCCCGACAACAAGGCGAATCGCGATCTATTTGTGGCGGCCTAGTGCGAATGGGCTTGTCATTCGTTAGCGGAGTAGCCACCTGAGTAGTAGCGCAACTGTATTGTTTCAGCATCCCCTTTGCGGAAGCGCGAAGCCTTAGCCGCCAAATCTTGTCCCCGGTCTCGACGGACGTCACTTCAATGTGCGCGTCACGGGTCACGACACGCTATGGCAACAACCCGATAGGCCTCATCCATGATTGAGTTTCCAAATCATAGTCGTTCATACGACCAGACGCGGCGCGCCGTGCGGTTTTGGGGATATGACAGTGCTATTGAGGCATCGTTCTTCGTCACCGAAGGCGCCTTGAAGCGCATTCAATCGGATGCCTACCTCGACGAGCCAGGCCTTCTGAACGCGTTCGATGCCAACCGCGATCTGATATGTGCCGCCGCTGCCAGGGTCTATGTTCGCGGAAGCAGGGGTTCTTACGATCTGGTCGCTGCGAACTTCTGAAACCGGCGCCGTCGATCCGATCACGCGAGACAATCTGGCAGATTGAGCGCGTTGGTCGAGCTTGCAAGCGATCAACTGGAGGATGTCATGGATACGAGTTTCGTACAGACTTTCCTGGCGTGCGGAGGAATCTTCGTTCTCTCGTTCGTTGCGATCGGGGCTTTCTGGCTCCTGGAGCGCATGCGAGGCGCCAGTGCCCCTCACATGTGAAGGCGGGGGCAGTTGGCCGACAGACCAGGTCCTCGCCGTTTGCAACGCCGCCAAAAGGAAAAGCCGCGGATTTCTCCGCGGCCCTTCTGACGCTTTCGGTTTTCCTTAGTAGCGGTCGGTCCCGATTCCGACGCTCACGCCCGGCGCGCGGAACCCGATGCCACCACGCTCTTCATAGTCATGGCGCTCGATGTAGCGCTCGCGGGGCGCATATCCGTATGAATCACCGCGCTCGCGGATGATGACGCGGCGTTCGCCACGTTCACGCCAGCAACGGCCGTCTTCATTACAAACCATGCGAACGTTTTGGATATTGCTCTCCGGCGCGACGGACGCACCGGGTGAAAGCGGTCCGGCGTAAGCCGTGGTAGTGGCGGTCATCACAAGGGCACTTGCGCCGGCCGCCAAATAAATCGCGAGATTCTTCATATTAATCCTCCAAAAGTGCTTGTGTCAGGAAGCCAATAGTCTCGCGAGGCATTGGTTCCTGGCGCCGACCGGTCGATTCCGTTGATCGCGTGGCGGCTGCGCCGCCCCCATGCGCGATTGCACATCGAATGATGGCGAGTTGACTGGCCGTCGAGCAAATCAGAAAAACTCGGAACTATTTCTATTATTCAGAAATAGAGTGCCTCGCATTCGCGGGCATGGCGCCTGCCAAAGTGTCGCCCACATTGACGCGACTGCCGTCTGGCTTGCTGACATAAAGATGGTTTTCCAGCACGGACTGCATGTTCTCAAACATCGCATAGAGATCGTCGCAATAGACCGAAGGATTATCGTAGCCGTTCGCCTTGGAGAAACGGTGCGGAAGATAGCCTCCCCCGCAGGCGTTCATGAACTTGCATTGCCGACACTTCGCGCAAAGATTGATTGAAGCATCGCGCGCGGCTTTCCAGCGAGGCTCGTTCCTGACCGCGTCGATCGCATGATCGAAGATGTTGAAGCTGGTGTTCGTGAAGCCGTCGCCCGCAATCCGCAGCACGTCGTGCGCCTCCACGGTGCCATCGGTCATGATGGTGCAAAGCTCGACGGGTTTGTGGCCGACGCCCTCGGTCGGTGAATTGTTGTCGAGCAGGGCGGTGATCATGTCGGAAATGATGCGGATACTGGTAGTCGGTGCGGCGCGATTCGCCTCCAGCCACACGTCGAACAAGCCCTTGTAGAACGCGGCAATGGATGGCGGCTGCTCGTCCACCGTCGCGTCGGGGATCATGATGTCGTAGTTGGAGATCCCGCACGCAGCGAAAAAATCGGCATACTTCTGCGGCGCATAAGCGGGATTGCAGACTGCCAGGGCAATCACGCCAATCTCGCGCGACACCAGCATGCGAGCGGCTCGTTCGACGGCGGCGTGGGTGCCCGTACCCTGGAACGTCTTGCGGTGCGTGTCGTGAATGTGCGCCGGGCCATCCAGACTGATCGCGACCGAAATGTTGTGGGCCTCGAAGCAGGCCAGCCAATCGTCATCGATCAACACGCCGTTGGTCGTGACCGCGATGGGTATCTCGCAGCCGGTCCGTGATGAAATATCCTCGCAGGCCTCGGCAAAGCGGTGGAAGTTCTCCACGCCCCACAGCAGCGGCTCACCCCCGTGCAGAATGATGGGAAAATCGACGAGGGCGTATCTGAGAACGTGCTGTTCTATGCGCTGCAGCAATTGCTGCTGCACGTCCGGGCTCATGAGCTTGGGCTTGCTGTAAACGGACGCGTCGCGGAACCAGTAACAATAGGAGCAATCGATGTTACATCTCGTTGCAACCTTGACCAGCAACTGCGTGATCGGCTGATCCTGGAAAGCGGCAAAATCTGCACCGTCCGCTGACATGCCGATACCGAGACTGGTTGAAGGAGCTAGCTAGAGCGTTTTCGAGCGAAGTGGATACCGGTTCGCGTGAAGAAAACGCGTCAAAACAAAAAGCTGGAGCTTCGGTTCTGATTCAATCAGAACCGAAAATGCTCTAGTACCCTCGAACAAATCCGCCTCGGCGAAACGCGCCTACGCCCGGAGCGTACGCTGCTCTGCGAAACGCGCCTGCGTTCGCCCCCTTGGCAAAACCCCCACGCCTGAAAGCGGCTTGGGTCACCATGGCTTCGTCGGCGACGACTCCTTGCTGCACACCCTGTCCGCGCAGATCGCTCAGCAATGCGTCGATACCCTGATGGTCGCTTTGAATGATTGCGTCCGGCCCATGGAGTTGCATGAGGCTCGCCAAAACCTTCAGCGTCGTAATCGGCATGGTCACGCTCCTGTATTCGCAGCGCGGTGCAGGGATCGACCGAAGCCCGGCGCATTGAACCGCCTGAGCAACAGCAAAATATACCGTTTTTGTCGCAGAGGCAACGTGGTCGGCCCGGGCCAATCCCTTAGGGCGCCAATTTCCGGATACGCTTGCGCACTATGCCACGCGCGCGTTGATGCAAGCAAACCAACGTGTTGGATCGCGCCGCGAGAGTGCGAACCCATGTTTGACCGTCACAGCTTCGTCGCGATTGCTCTCCAGAGTGACGGAGAGCGTGCGGACTGGCTCCCTGAAGTCTTGTGGACGCGCACCCTCGCAGCGACGTTGTCGCCGGGGAGAAGTGTCTCAGTTCAACACCCTTTTCCCGTCCGGGCTCGGGCTGTCCAGCGAGAACGTCGGCACGTCGATGTCGAAGCGCTCGCCGGC
This sequence comes from Bradyrhizobium sp. 27S5, assembly GCF_037217225.1. Classification (NCBI taxonomy): domain Bacteria; kingdom Pseudomonadati; phylum Pseudomonadota; class Alphaproteobacteria; order Hyphomicrobiales; family Nitrobacteraceae; genus Bradyrhizobium; species Bradyrhizobium sp. 27S5. Next base: position 8,081,749 of record NZ_CP147714.1, on the reverse strand, counting down.
TTCGGTGACCATCTGGTAACTGCCGGTCATGAAGCCGGAGGCGGTCGGCAGCGGCACGCCCGAGGTGTATTCGAAGCGCTCGCCGGGCGCGAGCACCGGCTGCTCGCCGACCACACCCTCGCCACGCACCTCCTGGCGGCGGCCGGTGGCGTCGGTGATGATCCAGTGCCGGGTGCGCAGCTGCACCGTTTCCGGCCCCGCATTGACGATCACGATCTTGTACGACCAGAAATACTCGCGCCGGTCGACCGATGAGCGCTCCGGCATGAAGTTCGGCTCGACGGTGACTTCGATCTGGCGGGTAACGGCGCGGTACATACGGCTCAATCCGATGATCTCGGCGCAAAATCCGCTTTCGACCGGATCATGCGCAAACAGGCGCCTATCATAGCCAATTGGTCAGCCGGAACCAATCGCCGGGCAGGCCGTGAAAAGCCGGTCCCGGGGCCGGCCGTTCATCCCGGTTTCAACATAGTTCCGCTCTATAGCGCGGCGGCATGCCGCCGCACTCTGTGCTTTGTCGGCAAGGCTTTCTCCGGAAGTCGTGGACCGGTATTATCTTTTCAGCACGGCCTGCGGGGCGTCCGCAGCCGATACGGTGTTTGATGAGCTCGATTGCCGATCCCATAGCCGGTTCGCCGGTGGCTGAGACCAAGGCCGAGGCAAAAGCCGATGCCGAGGTGAAGGCGAAGGCCGCGGCGCCTGCAATCACGCTGCCGGTGACCGGCGAGCGCGAGCTCAGGCTCGACCTGTTCCGCGGGCTCGCGCTGTGGCTGATCTTCATTGATCATCTGCCGACCAATCTCCTGACCTGGCTGACGATCCGCAATTACGGCTTCTCCGACGCCACCGAGATCTTCATCTTCATCTCCGGCTACACCGCGGCCTTCGTCTATGGCCGCGCCATGCTGGAGGGCGGCTTCGTGATCGCGACCGCGCGCATCCTGCGCCGGGTCTGGCAGATCTATGTCGCGCATGTCTTCCTGTTCACGATCTTCCTCGCCGAGATCTCCTATGTGGCGACCTCGTTCGAGAACCCGCTCTACACCGAAGAGATGGGGATCATGGACTTCCTCAAGCAGCCCGACGTCACCATCGTCCAGGCGCTGCTGCTGCGCTTCCGTCCCGTCAACATGGATGTGCTCCCGCTCTACATCGTGCTGATGCTGTTCCTGCCGCTGATCCTGTGGCTGATGAAATGGAAGCCCGATGTCACGCTCGGCCTGTCGGTCGTGCTCTACGCGGTGACCTGGCAGTTCGACCTCTATTTGTCGGCCTATCCGAACGGCTTCTGGGCGTTCAATCCGTTCGCCTGGCAATTGCTGTTCGTGTTCGGCGCCTGGTGTGCGCTCGGCGGCGCGCGGCGGATGTCGCGCATCCTGTCGTCGAACATCACGATGTGGATCTGCATCGTCTATCTGGTCGCCGCGTTCTTCGTGACGCTGACCTGGTACGTGCCGCAGCTCGGCCACATCATGCCCAAGGTGATCGAGCAATGGATGTATCCGATCAACAAGACCGATCTGGACGTGTTGCGGTTCGCGCATTTCCTGGCGCTCGCAGCCCTCACCGTGCGCTTCCTGCCCCGGGATTGGCCGGGGTTGAAATCGCCCTGGCTGCGACCTTTGATCCTGTGTGGCCAGCATTCGCTTGAGATATTCTGTCTCGGGGTCTTCCTCGCCTTTGCCGGTCACTTCGTGCTTGCCGAAGTATCTGGCGGTGCCGCACTGCACGCCTTGATCAGCGTCAGCGGCATCCTCATCATGTGCGGCATGGCGTGGATTATTTCGTGGTACAAACACTCCGCCGACAAAGGCGCCTCGAAAAAAAGCGCCGGCGGCAACGCCGATATGGCGGGAGGGGGAGCATGATGTCCGCGCGGACGCTGCTGGGCCTGACGCTATTGGCCGCCTGTTTGGCGGCGGCGCCCGCACGCGCAGGCGACACCGCCGAGCCGCCGGCACCGCCCTGCGACGTGCCCGCCTATCTGCTTTCGACCGAGAGCTCGCTGCCGAAGGTCATGGATGCCGTGAAGGCCAACCAGCCGCTCAACGTGCTCGTGGTGGGCAGCCGTTCCTCGACCATTCCCGGCAATGAGGCGAGCGCCTATCCGGCCACGCTGCAGGCGGCGCTCAAGGAGGCATTGCCGTCGTCTGCGATCGATCTATCCGTAGAATTACAGGGAAAGAGCACCGCCGAGGAGACCGCGGGAACCCTTGTTAAGCTTGTTGAAGCAAAAAAGCCTACTTTGGTTATCTGGCAGACCGGCACGGTCGATGCTATGCGAGCAGTCGATCCCGACGATTTCCGTACCGCCATCAACGACGGCGTTGTTGCGTTGCGGGGCGCCGGGACTGACGTGGTGCTGGTCAATCTGCAATACAGCCCGCGTACGGAGACGATGATCTCTGCACCGCCATATCTCGACAATATGAAGGTGGTGGCGCAGCAGCACGACGTTCCGCTGTTCGACCGGTTCGCGATCATGAAGCAATGGAGCGACGCCGGATATTTTGACCTGTTCAGCACCTCGCATGGTGTCGACCTGGCCAAGAAGGTTCACGCCTGTCTCGGCCGGGCCCTTGCGAAATTCGTGATCGATGCGGCCCATCTGGGTCCGGTGCAGCAGAATTAGAGGAAGCAGAGTTGATGCGTTTTGCCTTCCCTTTTCGCTCTACCGCAGGGTGCGCCGTTGCGGTGCTGGCGCTGCTCGTGCCGGTCACGCCATCGCGCGCGCAGACCGGCCAGGCTGACCAGCATGCCGCGCTCTCGCCCGGTGCCAAGTCTGAGGCCGCACGGCCCGATGCGGACAAGCCCGCCGCCATCGAAGCCGATGCGGCCAATCAGCAGCCCGGCGTCGCCGCGAAGGCGTTCGACAAGGTAAGGCAGGTCGCCAAATCCGCCAGCGACATTTTCCACCGCGTGCCGTGCCAGCAGCCCAAGGGCGTGCCGAGCTCGACCGGCTCGCTGCCGCATGTCGCGGCCAAGCTCGCCGCCGGCAAGCCGGTCGTCATCATCGCATTCGGCTCGTCCTCGACGGAAGGTTATGGTTCGTCGTCGCCCCAATTCACCTATCCGAACCGGCTCGCCGGGCAGCTGCGCCGGCAATATCCCGCCGCCGACATCACCGTGCTCAACCGCGGCAAGGGTGGCGAGGACGCGCCCGAGATGATGGCGCGGCTGCAGACCGAAGTGATCGACGTGCATCCCGACATGGTGATCTGGCAGGTCGGCACCAACGCGGTGCTGCGCAACCTCGATCCCTCCGAAACCGCAAAACAGGTCGAGGACGGCGTGGCGCGGCTGCAGGCCTCCGGCGCCGACGTTGTGCTGGTCGATCCGCAATATTCGCCGCGCGTCACCGAGCGTCCCGAAAGCGCGCGCGGCATGGTGAAGCTGCTCGGCCGCATCGCCGCGCTGCGCCATGTCGGCATCTTCCCGCGCTTCGAGGTGATGCGCGACTGGCACGAGCGGCAGGCGATCCCGATCAACGATTTCGTCACCGCCGACGGCCTGCACATGAACGACTGGGGCTACGCCTGCTTCGCCCAGTTGCTCGGCGACGACATCATCCGCTCGGTCGGCGCGATCAAGATCGGCGTCAACGTCCCCGGCGACGTGCGGACCTACCGGCCGATGTGATCGGGCGGCCGTCGTTCCCTGTACTCGCTCTATCACCGTCACCCTGAGGAGCGCGTAGCGCGTCTCGAAGGGTCGACGGCCCGGCTGGTGGCCGTGCATCCTTCGAGACGCGCTACGCGCTTCTCAGGATGACGGGGTGACACCACCAGTTCGTTCGCCTCGACCCGGGTGTCACTACGTCGGTCAATCTTGACCTCGCCGCGGTAATCCGCTCCCTTGGCGCCTGAACCAATCTCCTTCGGGAAGACGCCTCAAGGGAAACGCTCATGTCTTTCGTGCTGGCCATCGATCAGGGCACCACTTCGTCGCGCGCCATGGTGTTTCGCGGCGACATCTCCATCGCCGCGGTGGCGCAGCAGGAATTTCCGCAGCATTTCCCGGCCTCCGGCTGGGTCGAGCACGAGCCGGAGGACATCTGGACCTCGACCGTGATGGTGTGCCGCGAGGCGCTGGAGCAGGCCGGCCTGAAGGCCAAGGACATCGCCGCGATCGGCATCACCAACCAGCGCGAGACCACCGTGGTGTGGGACCGCGCCACCGGACAGGCGGTGCACCGCGCCATCGTCTGGCAGGACCGCCGCACCGCCGACATCTGCGCCAAACTGAAGGCCGAGGGCCATGAGCCGGCGATCTCGGCCAAGACCGGGTTGATCATCGACCCCTATTTCTCCGGGACGAAAGTCGCCTGGATCCTCGATCACGTGCCGGGCGCGCGCGAACGCGCCGAGCGCGGCGAGCTGTTGTTCGGCACCGTCGACTGCTATCTGTTGTGGCGGCTCACCGGCGGCCGGGTGCACGCCACCGACGCCACCAACGCCTCGCGCACGCTGCTGTTCAACATCCACACCGGCGCGTGGGACGACGACCTCATCAAGCTGCTGCGCGTGCCGCGCTCGATGCTGCCCGAGGTCAAGGATTCCTCCGCCCGTTTCGGCGAGAGCACGGCTGATCTGTTCGGCGGTCCGATCGCGATCTCGGGCATCGCCGGCGACCAGCAGGCCGCGATCATCGGCCAGGCCTGCTTCGAGCCCGGCATGATGAAGTCGACCTACGGTACCGGCTGCTTCGCGCTGCTCAACACCGGCACCACGCCGGTGGCTTCGAAGCACAAGCTGCTCACCACCATCGCCTACCAGCTCAACGGCCAGCGCACCTACGCGCTCGAAGGTTCGATCTTCGTCGCCGGCAGCGCCGTGCAGTGGCTGCGCGACGGGCTCGGTATCATCAAGCACGCCGCCGAGACCGGGCCGCTTGCCGACAAATCCGACTCGATGCAGAGCGTCTATCTGGTGCCGGCTTTCGTCGGCATGGGCGCGCCCTACTGGAATCCGCGCGTGCGCGGCGCGCTGTTCGGCTTGACCCGCAACACCGGCCCGGCCGAGCTCGCGCACGCGACGCTCGAAAGCGTCTGCTACCAGACCTTCGATCTGTGGGCCGCGATGCGCACCGACTGGCCGGAGGCCAACGCCGCCAACACCGTGCTGCGCGTCGACGGCGGCATGACCGCGTCGGACTGGACCATGCAGCGGCTCGCCGACCTGCTCAATGCCCCGGTCGACCGCCCGATGATCCAGGAGACCACGGCGCTCGGTGCGGCCTATCTCGCCGGGCTCGAGGCCGGCGTCTATCCGGAGCCCGCAAAGTTCGCCGACAATTGGCGGCTCGAGCACCGCTTCAGGCCGGCGATGAGCGAGGCAACGCGCGACCGCAAGCTCGCCGGCTGGGCGCGCGCCGTGAAGGGCGTGCTGGCGAGCGACGAGGGGGAATAGGGCGGGTGAGGTTTGCTCGCTCGTGCGGCAGGCTCGCTGCACCTCTCCCGCTTGCGGGGGAGGTCGGATTGCATCGCAGATGCAATCCGGGTGGGGGCTCTCTCCGCATAATGACTGGTCCCATCGCGGCGACACCCCCACCCCAGCCCTCCCCCGCAAGCGGGAGAGGGGGCGCACTTTCTTCGCGGTGATGGTCTCACACGTCGGCAACGCGTCAATCAATAACAACCATCGGAGAGAACAACATGAACACGGATTTCAACCGGGTCACCAGACTGCTCAGCGCCGCGCTCTGCGCCGCGATGTTGGCCGCGCCTGCCGCGGCGCGCGAGAAGCCTAGCCCGCTGGTGGCGGCGCGCGAGGTCAAGACCGACGTTGCCGGGCTGACGGCGCCGGGCCAGATCCTGGTCGACGTCTGGGGCATTCCGCACATCTATGCCGGCAACGAGCACGACCTGTTCTTCCTGCAGGGCTTCAACGCCGCGCGTGACCGGCTCTGGCAGATCGATCTCTGGCGCAAGCGCGGGCTCGGCCTCCTGGCGAAGGATTTCGGCCTCGCCTATGCCGAGCAGGACAAGGCGCTGCGCCTGTTCCTCTATCGCGGCGACATGAATGCGGAATGGGCCGCCTATGGTCCGAAGGCGAAATCCTATGCCGAGGCCTTCGTCGCCGGCGTCAACGCCTATGTCGCCGACGTCAAGGCGGGCAAGCGGCCGCTGCCGATCGAGTTCAGGATCGCAGGCACGATGCCGGACCTGTGGTCGGCGGAGGATGTCGTGCGCGTCCGCAGTCACCGCCTGACCCGCAACGTCGCGTCCGAGGTGAAGCGCGCGCAGGTCGCATGTGCCGCTGGCCTCGATGCCGATCGCTTCCGCGTCAAGCTGGAGCCGGCATGGACCACGAAAATCCCGGACGGGCTCGATCCCTGCAGCGTGCCGAAAGGCGTGCTCGCGGCCTATGACCTCGCCACGCGCCCGGTCGCTTTCGCCGCGCCGAAGGACCAGAAGGCGGCGCTGGCGCATGATCCCGACACGTTCCTCGCCGCGGCCGACCAGCAGCGCGACACCATCGGCTCCAACAACTGGGTGATCGCGGCCTCACGCACCGCGACGGGACGTCCGATCCTTGCCAACGATCCGCATCGCGAGCATTCGGTGCCGTCGCTGCGCTACATCGTCGCCCTCAACGCGCCCGGCATCTCCGTGATCGGCGCCGGCGAGCCGGCGCTGCCGGGCATCTCGATCGGCCACAACGACACCATCGCGTTCGGCCTGACCATCTTCAACGTCGACCAGGAAGACCTCTACGTCTACGAGCTCAATCCCGACAATCCGAACCAGTACCGCTATGGCACGGGCTGGGAGGACATGCGCATCGTGCACGAGAAGGAAGCGGTGAAGGGTGAGGCCGACCGCGACCTCGAGCTGAAGTTCACCCGCCACGGCCCGGTGATCTTCGTCGACGATGCGAAGAAGCGCGCCTTCGCGGTGCGCTCGATCTGGTTCGAGCCGGGCACCTCGGCCTATTTCGGCTCCTCCGACTACATGACCGCGAAGAATTGGACAGGCTTCCTCGGCGCGATGCGGCGCTGGGGCGCGCCGTCGGAGAACCAGGTTTATGCCGACACCAGCGGCAATATCGGCTGGGTCGCGGCCGGCAAGACGCCGCGCCGCACGAACTTCGATGGATTGATGCCGGTGCCCGGCGACGGCCGCTACGAGTGGCAGGGCTTTCTGTCGCTCGACGAGCTGCCGAAGCTGTATCAGCCGAAGCAGGGCTTCATCGCCACCGCCAACCAGATGAACCTGCCGGCGGATTATCCGGTCAATGAGCGCCGGGTCGGCTTCGAATGGTCCGACAGCGCGCGCTGGCAGCGCATCACCGAGGTGCTGCAAGCCAACAGCAAGGTGACGCTGGCGGACGCGATGGCGCTGCAGAACGACGACACAGGCATGCTCGCGCGGCGGCTGGTCGCGCTGTTGAAGCCGCTGTCATCCGACGATGCCAACGTGAAGAAAGGTCTCGATCTCTTGAAGGCGTGGGACGCGCGCGACGCGGCGGACAGCGCCGCCGCTGCGGTCTACGAGGTCTGGATCGCAAACCATCTCGGCCCCGTCCTGCTCAAGACCACGGCGCCGAAAGTGGCCGAGCTGATCGCGCCGGAGGCGTCCAGCATTTCCGCCATCGTCGGCTATCTCGAAAAACCCGACGCCGCGCTCGGCAGCGATCCCGCCGCCGAACGCGACCGCGTGCTGCGCGACAGCCTCGGCGCGGCCGTCGCCGACGTCACCGCAAAGCTCGGACCCGATGCGTCGACCTGGCGCTGGGGCCGGCTGCATGTCGCAAAATTCGATCACGCGCTGATGCCGCTCGCCGACAAGGCCACCGCGGCGCAGATGTCGGTCGGTCCGCTCGCCTATGGCGGCGCTGCCAACGTGCCGCGCGCCGCCACCTATCGCCGCTCCGACTATCACCTCACCGCGGGCGCCTCGTTCCGCATGGTGCTCGATGTCGGCAACTGGGATGCGAGCCGCACCATCAACACGCCGGGCCAATCCGGCGATCCCTTCAGCGCCCACTACCGCGACCTCGCGCCGCTGTGGGCGACCGGCCAATATGTGCCGCTGCTCTACAGCCGCGGCGCGGTGGAAGCCGCGACTGCGGAAGCGATCACGCTGACGCCGAGGTGAGCAAGGCGGTGGTCCAATCTCCATCGTCGTCCCGGCGAAGGCCGGGACCCATAACCACCAATGCCAATTGTTTTTGAGCGCTGGGGCCACAGCGTGCCTTCGCAACTCAATCCTGTGGTTATGGGTCCCGGCCTTCGCCGGGACGACACCGAAAATTTGGTAGGCGACGCGCGCTCTACTTCACCTGCCTCTCCTGCAGCTCCAGCATCACGCGCAGCGTGTCGTCGCTGAGCTTGCCGTTCGGTGACGGCGCGCGCCGCTCGACGGTCTCGACCGGGCGCGCGTGCTGCGGCACAACCTGAGTGCCGCGCACCGGCGCACCATCCTCGACGTCCTCGGCCTCACCAGCCGCACCCGTCCCATGTGCGTAACCGATGCCACGCCGCCGTCGCGCAGGCTTCGGCTTCGGTGGTGGCGGCGTATAGATGATCGGCGGCAGCGTGTGATGGCGCGACACGATGTCTGCTCCGGTGGCCTCTCCACATCGAGCGCCTGATTCGCCAAAACGCCGACTGACAAATCGGTAACATTGTTACGCAGCGTTGCATTGCATCTGCCGCGAGACACGCGGATATTTCCCGCCGATAATTGGAAACAAAGGTCGCGTGATGCTGCTACCCGACGGGTACTCCGACATCCCCCACGGCAAGATCGCCGCCGTCGTCACACATCTGGAAATGACGGAGCGCCCGCCGCGCCGCGACGATCCGCCCGGCGCATGGCGCCTGCGCAAGGTCGATCCGCCCGCGCTCGACTGGTATCGCGATCTCTACCGCCGCGTCGGTGAGGAGTGGCTGTGGTTCACCCGCACGGGGCTCGATGACGCCGATCTCGGCGCCGTCATCCACGCGCCCGGCATCGAGCTCTACGGGCTGGTCGTTGAGGGCCATGATGAAGGCCTGCTCGAACTCGATTTCAGCGAGCCCGGCCAATGCGAGCTGCTTTATTTCGGCGTCACCGCAAAATTCATCGGCACCGGCGCCGCGCGCTTCCTGATGAACCGCGCCCTCGAGATCGCCTGGTCGCGCGACGTCGGCCGCGTCTGGGTGCACACCTGCACCTTCGACCATCCCTCCGCGATCGCGTTCTACCAGCGCTCGGGGTTTCGTCCGTTCAAGCGGCAGATCGAAGTGGCCGACGATCCGCGCGTTGACGGCACATTGCCGCGCGATGCGGCGAGGCATGTGCCGGTGATTGCATAGCTGTTGCTCCAAACTCTGCCGTCGTCCCGGGCAAGCGGGAGCGCGACCCGGGACCCATAACCACCGAACTGAGTTGGTTACTGTGCTGGGGCTCCAGCCTTTGCCACAACGGGAGCCGGTGGTAATGGGTCCCTGCTTTCGCAGGGACGACATCGAGTGTGGCTGCTGCTCGACTTCAAAACACGGTCCGCTCTGCCGCAACAGTTGACGGCGAGCACCAGCAGAATCGACGGTAGGCAATGCCTCATTGGAATGACCCGGCCGGTTGCAACCCCGCGCAGCCCATCTAGGATGGTGCAAAGCGCAACCTCTGACGCCGGCGTGGCCGCACATCTCGAAAGCCCTGCTTTCGAGGGCAGCGGCCTGCCGCGGCATGACCGACGAGATGACAGATGTTTTTGATTGGCCAGTACGACTCCTCCTTTGTCCGCCGCACCGCGATCGCGCTGCGGCTCTATGGGCTGCCCTTTGAGCACAAGCCGTGGTCGACCTTCGGCGATGCGGAGAAGGTTGCGGCCTACAATCCGGTGCGGCGGGTGCCGACGCTGGTGCTCGACGATGGCGAAGCGTTGATCGAGAGCGGCGCGATCCTGGATTATCTCGACGAACTGGTCGGGCCGGACAAGGCGATGATTGCGCGCTCCGGGCCTGAGCGGCGCAAGCATCTGCGCATCACGGCGCTGGCGACCGGGCTCGCCGACAAGGCGGTGAGCCTGATCTACGAGCGCGTCCTGCGCAAGGAGCAGCTCAAACTCTGGGTCGAGCGTTGCGAGGCGCAGATCACGGGTGTGCTCGCGGTGCTGGAGCAGGAGCGCGCGGCGGTGCAATCGCCGTATTGGCTCGGCGATCGTATCGGCCATGCCGACATCGCGGTCGCCTGCGCGCTGCGCTTCACCGGCGAGGCGCATCCGCATCTGTTCGACGCGCGCTATCCCGCGCTGCAGGCCCACGCCGCGCGCTGCGAGGCGCTGCCGCCGTTCCAGGAGATCGTGCAGCCGCTGGCGCCGCCGAGCGGTTAGGGGATCTTCACCATCGTCAATCCGCAGTTCACGCGTCGCGCGTGAGGAAGGCACCAGCGGAAGGGTTCCCTCCCCCGCAAGGGGGGAGGGAACCCAGCCGGCGTGCTCACCTCACGTCCCCTGCCACTGAGTTGCCCGACGGCGCAAGCCCCTCACGTAAAAATATTTCGCTTTATCAGAAATGTAACTCAGTGTTATAAATCTGCCGTCTCACCCGATCGAGGGGCGCTTCGCGGTCGTCACGAACGCGGTGTGGGATGCGGTGGACGCCGATTGTGCGACTGACGAGTGCACATGAAGCGGACGGTGAAGTCGTGTGGTCCTGACGCCCTAGGTGGTGTGGACACTAGCGCATCCATAGAACGATGGCTGCGAGAGTGACGACGGCCCGGTAGTTCCGGGCCGTTTTTTCGAAGCGGGTTGCGACGCGGCGGAACTGCTTGAGCTTTGAGAAGCAGCATTCGACGAGATAACGCTGGGCATAGAAATGCTTGTCGAGTGGATATTTGAGCGCGCGTGACGGGTTGTTGGGGATCACGGCGAGCGCGCCTTTGGCGGCGATGGCTTGGCGCAAGTGATCGGCGTCATAGGCCGTATCGGCCATGACGACCTCGGCGGATAAGCCTTCGATCAATGCGGCGGCTTGCGGTGCATCGCCCTTCTGACCTGCGGTGAGCTTGAACCGCACCGGACATCCCAAGCCTCGAACGGCCATATGTATCTTGGTGCTCAGGCCGCCGCGCGAGCGGCCGATCGCTTGATCTTCCGCTTGATCTTCAGACCCCCCTTTTTGGCGCCGGCGGCGTGCTGATGCGCCCGAACGATGGTGGAATCGACGATCAGATATTCGAAGTCCGGATCATCGGACATCGCCTCGAAGATCCGCCACCAAACACCCTTGATGCTCCATCGACTGAAGCGCCGGAACACGCTGTTCCAGTCCCCAAACACCTCCGGAAGATCGCGCCAGGGAGACCCCGTACGCACGATCCACAGCACACCTTCCACGAACATCCGGTTGTCGCGCCCGGTGGAGCCCTTCTGATCGGGGCGCCCTATGATCAGCGGCGCTATCCGCTCCCACGCCGCGTCGCTCAATACCAAACGGTCCATCACACCCAAGGCGGCCTCCCCAAAAGCAGCCTTGAATCTGATTTGCTCCTAAAAGGGAATCCTTAGAGTCCACACCACCTAGCGGCCGGTGTCCCCTCGCAATAGCGCGCAGGCGTTTTTGCTAAGGCGGTGACAAACAAGCCCAGTCTCGCCGGGGAGAGCACGAAGTAAGCCGTAAAACCATCGCGCAGGGAAAGCCGGATTGCTCCGGTTACACCTGTGGTCCTACCCCCGAGCTTTCTACTTTTGCTCGGGGCCCATGGGTGCGATCGGCACCCGGCTTTCCCTGCGCCCTCTGTTCAAGAGAGGGCGGAACGAAGAGCAAAGCTCGGACAATCATGTCGCGAGAATGCGAAGTTGTGTCCCCACCCCACTGTCATCGCCCGGCTCGACCGGGCGATCCAGTACGCCGCGGCCTATCCGCTCAAGCACTGGCGTCTCTGGAATACTGGATCGCCCGGTCAAGCCGGGCGATGACACCGAACGAGCTGTTTGACAGGTTGAATCGAGCACCATTCTCATCGTCGTCCTGGCGAGAGCCAGGACCCATTACCCCAAATCTCAATTTTTGCGCACGCTGGAGCCGCGATCCTCGTTCGCCATCACGTGCTGTGGTTAAGGGTCCCGGCTTTCGCCGGGACGACGGACGGAGAGAGATCCGCGCAATCCATTCCATCACGAGGCAATTCACCACCCCGCGCGACCCCGGGACGCGCGCTTCGGGCTACCCATTGGGGGCCCGATCTTCTATGGTGACCTCATCCGGTTCGCATGCGGCGAACTAGATAATTCCATGATATCAAAGGCTTAAGACTCGGATCGAAGCCTTTGGAGGGCGGTTTGACGCGGTATATTTCGACCAGGGGCGAGGCCCCGGTGCTTGGCTTCTGCGATGTGATGCTGACCGGGCTTGCCCGCGACGGCGGGCTCTACGTGCCCGAGACCTGGCCGCAGCTTTCGCCCGAGACCATCGCCGCCCTGTTCGGCCGTCCCTATTGGGAGGTCGCGGTCGAGATCATCCGTCCGTTTGTCGCCGGCGAGATTTCCGACGCCGAGCTCGGCCGCATGGCCAACGAGGCCTATGCCACGTTCCGCCATCCCGCCGTGGTGCCGCTCGACCAGGTCGGGCCGAACCAGTTCATGCTCGAGCTGTTCCACGGGCCGACCCTGGCGTTCAAGGACGTCGCGATGCAGCTGATCTCGCGGCTGATGGACCACGTGCTGGCCAAGCGCGCGCAGCGCACCACCATCGTGGTCGCGACCTCGGGCGATACCGGCGGCGCCGCGGTCGAGGCATTCGCGGGGCTCGACAATGTCGACCTCGTGGTGCTGTTCCCGAACGGGCGCATCTCCGAGGTGCAGCGCCGGATGATGACGACGACCGGCGCCGGCAACGTCCATGCGCTGGCGATCGAGGGCACGTTCGACGATTGCCAGGCGCTGGTGAAGGCGATGTTCAACAACCATCGCTTCCGCGACCAGGTGGCGCTGTCCGGCGTCAACTCGATCAACTGGGCGCGCATCGTCGCGCAAGTGGTCTATTACTTCACCGCGGCGGTGGCGCTCGGTTCGCCGCGGCGCACCGTCGACTTCACGGTGCCGACCGGCAATTTCGGCGACATCTTCGCCGGCTACGTCGCCAAGCGGATGGGACTGCCGATCCGCTGGCTGCGCATCGCTGCCAATGTCAACGACATCCTCGCCCGGACCCTGAAGACCGGCATCTACGAGGTGCGCGAGGTGCACGCCACGACCTCGCCGTCGATGGACATCCAGGTGTCGTCGAATTTCGAGCGGCTGTTGTTCGAGGCCAGCGGCCGCGACGCCGAGCAGGTCCGCCGCCTGATGGGCTCGCTGAAGCAGTCCGGCCGCTTCGTGCTGCCGGATGCGACGCTGGCCGCGGTGCGTCGCGATTTCGACGCCGGCCGCGCCGACGAGACCGAGACGGCGGCGGCGATCCGCGCCGCCTGGCGCGAGGCGGGCGATCTGGTCGATCCCCACACCGCGGTCGCGCTCGCGGTCGCCGACCGCGACACCTCGGACTCAGGGATCCCGAACATCGTGCTGTCGACGGCGCATGCGGCGAAATTCCCCGACGCGGTCGAGGCCGCCTGCGGGGTGCGTCCGCAGCTGCCGGCCTGGCTCGGAGGGTTGATGACCAAGTCCGAACAGATGACTGTCATGAAGAATGATTCTGCCGAGGTCGAGCGCTTCGTGCTGTCGGTCAGCCGTGCTGCCAAGCAAGGAGTTGCCTGAATGAGCGTTGAAATCACCAAGCTGCCGAGCGGCCTGACCGTCGTCACCGACAGCATGCCGCATCTGGAGACCTCGGCGCTTGGCGTCTGGGCCGGCGTCGGCGGGCGCGACGAGAAGCCGAACGAGCACGGCATCTCGCATCTGCTCGAGCACATGGCGTTCAAGGGCACCGCGCGGCGTTCCTCGCGCGAGATCGTCGAGGAGATCGAGGCGGTCGGCGGCGACCTCAATGCCGGCACCTCGACCGAGACCACGGCCTATTATGCGCGGGTGATGAAGGCCGACGTGCCGCTGGCGCTCGACGTGCTCTCCGACATCCTCGCCAATCCGTCTTTCGTGCCGGATGAGCTGGAGCGCGAGAAGAGCGTCATCGTGCAGGAGATCGGCGCGGCGCAGGATACGCCCGACGACGTCGTGTTCGAGCATCTCAACGAGCTCTGCTACCCGGACCAGCCGATGGGCCGCTCGCTGCTCGGCACCGCCAAGACGCTGAAGGCCTTCAACCGCGACATGCTGCGCGACTACCTCTCGACGCATTACCGCGCCCCGGACATGGTGGTCGCTGCCGCCGGCGCCGTCGATCACAAGCGCATCGTCGAGGACGTCGCGCAGAAGTTTGCAAGCTTCGACGCCACGCCGGCGCCGAAGCCGCAGGCCGCGATGTTCGGCAAGGGTGGCTCGCGCGTGGTGCACCGCGATCTCGAGCAGGCGCATCTGACATTGGCGCTCGAGGGCGTGCCGCAGACCGACCTGTCGCTGTTCTCGCTGCAGGTCTTCACTAATACGCTCGGCGGCGGGATGTCGTCGCGGCTGTTCCAGGAGGTGCGCGAGAAGCGCGGGCTGTGCTACTCGATCTACACCTTCCACGCGCCCTACACCGACACCGGCTTCTTCGGGCTTTACACCGGGACCGATCCGGCCGACGCGCCGGAAATGATGGAAGTCATCGTCGACGTCATCAATGACGCGGTGGAAACCCTGACCGAGGCCGAGGTCGCCCGCGCCAAGGCGCAGATGAAGGCCGGGCTGTTGATGGCGCTGGAAAGCTGCTCATCGCGGGCCGAGCAATTGGCACGCCATGTGCTAGCCTATGGAAGGCCGCAGACGGTGGAAGAACTGGTGGCGCGGATCGATGCGGTCTCAGTCGAATCGAGCCGCAACGCCGCCCGTGCCCTGCTGTCGCGCAGCCGGCCCGCCGTTGTTGCGCTCGGCAGCGGCAGGGGTCTGGACACGGCGGTGTCTTTTGCGGAAGGATTGACTAAGTCGAAGGCAAAGTCGCTGCTGCACTAGGATTTACCTCTCCCCGCTTGCGGGGAGAGGTCGGATTGCTCTCGGCGATGCGAAGCATCGTCCGGTGCAATCCGGGTGAGGGGGTACAGGTCCCAGCGATCGGCTCGCTCGTGGACGGAGCCCCTCACCCCAACCCTCTCCCCGCAAGGGCGGGGCGAGGGGGAATAGCTTGGCGGGGAGTGTTGGGCCATGGCCCTGTTTCGTTTGCCGTCTAGTGGACCCGCTGCACTGATGCCGCGCGGTCACGGGCTGTTGCTGCGCGCGCCGCAAATGTCGGATTTCCCGCAATGGGCGCAATTGCGCGAATTCAGCCGCGCCTATCTCACGCCGTGGGAACCGATCTGGCCGTCCGACGACCTGACCCGCGCGGGCTTCCGCCGCCGCTTGCGCCGCTACACCGAGGATATCGCCGCCGACCGTTCCTACCCGTTCATCATCTTCCGCGAATCGGACGGGGTGATGATCGGCGGTATCACGCTCGCCAATGTCCGCCGCGGCATCGTGCAGGCCGGCACGATCGGCTACTGGGTCGGCCTGCCGCACGCCCACCGCGGCTACATGACGACGGCGCTGCGGGTGCTGCTGCCTTCGCTGTTCGGCGAGCTCAATTTGCACCGCATCGAGGCGGCCTGCATTCCCTCCAATGCGTCGTCGATCCGGGTGCTGGAGAAATGCGGCTTCACCCGCGAGGGCCTGGCGCGGCGCTATCTCTGCATCAACGGGATCTGGCAGGACCACCTGCTGTTCGGCCTGCTGCACGAGGATTTCCGCGGCTGATTCTTGCGCCTTTTGGCTGATGCGGGCACCACCCGATGCCTTTCAAGATGCCTTGGGTTCGCCGCCATTGGCTTGCTATAACGCGCGCGAAACGGGGAACTCCACTCGGAGACCACTTGGAGGCTTAAGGATATCGCATGGGTGACAGGGTGATCAGGTTCGCGCTCGTGGCGGCGGTAACGATCGGTCTCGGTGCCACCCTGCTGCCGTCGGTCGGCTCGGCGCAGTCGCTGAGCGACCGCTTCAAGAGCCTGTTCGGCGGCGGCTCGTCCGATTCGGACAAGCCGGCCGCGCCAGCCGCGCCAAAACAGCTCAACGACGCCGACGCCGAGTTGACCTGTCCGCCGGTGCAGATCCGCGCCGGGGCCTCGACCTATTCCGTGGCCGCGAACGGCAAGGAGGCGGTCGGCAACGACGTCAAGTTCCTGGCTTCGATCACGCGCACGGCGCGGCAATGCGGCCTGAACAGCGGGCAGATCACTGCCAAGATCGGCATCCAGGGGCGGGTGATCGCCGGGCCCTCGGGCGCGCCGCCGACCGTCCAGGTGCCGCTGCGCGTCGCCGTGGTGAAGGGCGGCATCGGCGAGCGGACGGTCATGACCAAGGCCTACACCACCACCGTGCAGATGGACGAGAGCGGCAGTGTGCCGTTCAGCCTGGTCGCCGAGGATGTGGTCTATCCGGCGCCGACGGCCGCGGAGAACGACGATTACATCTTCTATATCGGCTTCGACCCGCAGGCCCTGAAGCCGGAGCCCAAGCCCCGCGCGCCAAAGAAGAAGTAGCGCGGCCGCGGTGACGAGGCGCCTAGTGCTCTGAACGGACAGATTTGGACAAGCAAAAAGGCCGGCGCGATCAGCTCGCGCCGGCCTTTGTTGGAAGGAATTGTGATCGCGTCAGTTCAGCTTGGAGCGGACTTCGGCGATGCCCTTGCCGACCAGGTCGTCGGCGACCGAGCCCTTGACCGACTGCGACAGGATGGTCGAGGCGGCGGTCACGGCGGCGTTGGCCGCAGCGGCGCGGACATCGGCCACGGCCTGGGCCTCGGCCTGGGCGATCTTGCTCTCGGCGGTCTTGGTCCGCCGCGCGACAAAATCTTCCATCTTGGTCTTGGCCTCGGCCGCGATCCGCTCGGCCTCTTGCTTGGCGTTGGAGATGATCTCCTCGGCCTCGCGCTCCGCGCTGGCGCGGCGCGCCTTGTACTCGCCGAGCAGCTTGTTGGCCTCGTCCTTCAGACGGCGGGCGTCCTCGAGCTCGGCCTTGATGCGCTCGGCACGGTGATCGAGCGCGGTCAGCAGGGTGCGATGGACGCCGAGGTAGCCGAACACGACCATCAGAATGACGAAGGCGATCGCAACCCAGGTTTCCGGTTCGTAAAACATCGGCCTATCCCTTCAGCGACGCGTCGACGGCGCTGTTGACCGCATTCGCGTCCGGCGTGACGCCGGCGAGTTGCTGGACGATGGCGCCGGCCGCATCCGCCGCGATGCCGCGGACGTTGCTCATGGCGTTGGTCCGGGTCGTTGCGATCTGCTTCTCGGCGTCGGCGAGCCTGGCCGCCAGCTTCTGTTCCAACGCCTTGCGCTCGACTTCCGAGGCCGCGTTCAGCTTCTCGCGGGTCTCGTTGCCGATCGCCTGCGCGTTGGCACGGGCGTTCGCCAGCTCGGCTTCATAGGCCTTCAGCGCCGCGTCGGACTCGTCCTTCAGCTTCTGCGCCTCGGCCAGATCGCCCTCGATCTTGCTCTGACGTGCATCGATCGTCCCGCCGACGCGCGGCAGTGCGATACGCGACACGATCAGGTAGAGCGCGACAAATGCAATCGCCAGCGACACCAGCTGCGAGGCGAAATTGGACGAATCGAACGGCGGAAAGGCTCCGCCGTGATGTCCGCCATCGGTCTCGGTGTGGGCGCCGGCTTTCTGGCCTTTTGCCTCGCCATGACTCTCAGCCATGGTGTTCTCCTGTTGCTGTCATGCGCGCCGCCCGAAGGGGCGGCGCGACGGGGTGCCGCTCAGAGCGGAACGAACAGCAGAAGCAGCGCGATCAGCAGCGAGAAGATGCCGAGCGCTTCGGTCACGGCGAAGCCGAAGATCAGGTTGCCGAACTGGCCCTGCGCGGCCGAGGGGTTGCGCACCGCAGCGGCGAGGTAGTTGCCGAAGATGATGCCCACGCCGACGCCCGCACCGCCCATGCCGATGCACGCGATGCCCGCGCCGATAAGTTTTGCTGCTGCCGGTTCCATTTGTAGCTCCTTGAGAAAGATAGACAGATTGGTGGGTGAAGATTCCCCGGACCGCTTAGTGTCCCGGATGAATGGCGTCGTTGAGGTAGATGCAGGTCAGGATCGCGAACACATAGGCCTGCAGGAACGCGACCAGCAGTTCGAGGGCGTACAGCGCCACTGTGAGCGCGAGCGGCAGCACGCCGCCGAACCAGCCGAGCGCGCCGAGCGAGAAGCCGAGCATCGCGACGAAGCCCGCGAACACCTTCAGCGCGATGTGGCCTGCCAGCATGTTGGCGAACAGACGAACGCTGTGCGAGACCGGCCGCAGGAAGAACGACAGGATCTCGATGAACATGACCAGTGGCAGGATGTAGATCGGAACGCCGTGGGGGACGAAGATACTGAAGAATTTCAGGCCGTTCTTGTAGACGCCGTAGATCAGGACGGTGAAGAAAACCAGCAGCGCAAGCGCCGCGGTCACGATCAGATGGCTCGCGATCGTGAAGGTGTAGGGGATCACGCCCACCAGGTTCGAGACGCAGAGGAACATGAACAGCGAGAAGATCAGCGGGAAGAACTTCATGCCTTCCGCGCCGGCCGTGCTGCGAATCGTGGTGGCGACGAACTCGTAGGAGATTTCGGCGACCGACTGCAACCGTCCCGGAACCAGTTCCCGGCCGCTCGCCAGCATCAGCAGCGCGATCAAGAGCACCGCGATGAGCATGAAGAGCGTCGAATTGGTGAAGGCGATCGTGTGATTGCCGATGTGGCCGAGCGTGAAGAGGGGCTCGATATTGAACTGGTGGATCGGGTCGATTTTCATCCGCGCGGCTCTTGGTCCACCGGCCATCGTGCCGGTAATCGAATTTCAGATGTCGTGACTTCCGTCAGCGCTCAGCGCTTGCCCGAGGCCACGCCCGCGGACCTCACCACGTTGACCACGCCGGCGACAAAGCCGAGCAGCGTTAACACGATGAATCCGAATGGCGACGTCGACAGCAAACGGTCGACCCCCCAGCCAAGCGCCGCCCCGACGACAACGCCCGCGATCAGCTCCGAGGAAAGACGAAAACCGAGCGCCATCGCCGAAGCTCTGGCCGCACTGTCCCCGCTTTCAGTACCGGATTGATCAGTCTTGCTCCTGCGGCTGTCGCGAATTTCTGACAACCGATGATCGAGACTTCCGAGCCTTGCGGAAAGCGCAGCTTCGTCGGGAGACGAATGATCGCGACTTCCATCTGCGCCGTCGTTGGTGCTTTCAGCCATGCTGCAAACACTAACCGATGCCGCGGATGATGGAAATTGCGCCCGTCCCCGTCAAAAGCCGCGCGGACCATACTTACCGCGTCTAATCAAGTCAAGATTGCGTCGTAACCAGTTATTGCTTTGATTCTGTTGGATTTATTTGGAGATATTCAAGGTCAGAGTGACACAGTGATCGCAGTGCAACAGCTTGCGTGGCATTGAGCGATATTGCGCGGCTTATCCCGCTCTGCTGGGATCACCGAAAGTCTCCCGCTCTCGTGCAGTCAAGGTTCCGCATGCCGCGCCCAATCGACTACTACTTCTCGCTGCAATCACCTTGGGCCTATATCGGCCACAAGCCCTTCGTTCGGCTCGTAAGCACTTACGATCTCAAGGTAAATTATCGGCCCGTGCTGCTGGTCGATTTGTTCTCGGAGACCGGCGGGCTGCCGCTCGCGCAGCGCCATCCGGTGCGGCAGCGCTACCGGATGATCGAGTTGCAGCGCTGGCGCGACAAGCGCGGGCTGAATTTCCATCTGCAGCCGGCCAACTGGCCGTTCAACGGCCGCCTGGCCGATGGCGTCGTGATCGCGGCGCTTGAGGCGGGTCTCGACCCCGAGCCGTTTTTGCAGCGGGCCTACCCCGCGGTCTGGGAGCTTGAGCTCAACCTTGCCGATCCCGCCACGCTGGTGAAGCTCGCCGACGATGCCGGCTTGCCCGGCCGGCAGCTTGTCGAGCGCTCACCCTCTGATGCGATCAGCGCGGCCTATGAGCAGAATCGGCAGGATGCACTCAACACCGGCGTGTTCGGCTCGCCCGGCTATGTGCTCGATGGCGAAGTCTTCTGGGGCCAGGACCGGATCGAATTGCTCGAGGACGCGTTGAAGTCAGGCCGCAAGCCCTATAGCTCTGTGGTCTAGGGGCAGGAATCAGGTTGAGGCGGAGCAAGCCATGCCCATCGCGTCGTCGCTCTCAAAATCGTCCATCGCAATTGTTGCGGCCGTTTTGATCACGAGCGGCGCGGCGACAGCGCAAACCGCGCCCGACACCGAGAACGGTCGCTACGCATTGTCTCCGGCAGGCGACGGCTTCCTGCGGCTCGACACCCGCACCGGCGCGGTGTCGACCTGCACCAATTCCAGCGCCGGCTGGGCCTGTTACATGGTGCCCGACGAGCGCGCGGCGCTGGACGCCGAGATCGGGCGCCTGCAGGCCGACAATGACAAACTGAAGGGCGAGCTTGCGGCGCGCGCGCCGCCGGCCAAGACCGACGAGGCGCTGCCGAAATCGGATTCGTTGAAGAAGGCCGAGCCGAAGATCGCCGAGGGCGAGCGCAAGATCGAGATTCCGCTGCCGAGCGACCGCGACATGGATCGCGTGATGTCGTTCGTGGAGCGAGCCTGGCGGCGGCTGATTGAGATGGCCAACCGCGTGCAGCGCGACGTCAATGGCGGCAAGATTTGATTTTGTGCTGGCGCTGTCTCTACAGCGTCGTCTTGGCCTAGTGCGCAATTGCGCACGGGGGCCGGGACCCATCGCCACCGATGCACATTGATTACGAAAGGTATCAACTCCGAGCCTTAGAAATCGAAGGGCCGCGGAGTATGGGTCCCGGCCTTCGCCGGGACGACATGTCGAGAAAGTACAGATGAACTCACCGAGAACTATGTCGCGCTCGGCGCCATCATCGGTCGCTGCAACCTGCATCGTCTCGTCGCGGTTGACGGTGGAAACCTCTGGCGCAGGCTTCACCGACATCACGCGCGAGGTCGCAAAATTCCTGCGCGAGGTGCGTGCTGGCGAGGGCGCGGTGACGCTGTTCATCCGTCACACCTCGGCCTCGCTGACGATCCAGGAGAATGCCGACCCGACGGTGCTGGTCGATCTGATGACGGCGCTCGATCGCGCCGCACCCGAAGACGGCGGCTGGCGCCACGACACCGAAGGTCCCGACGACATGCCGGCGCATATCAAGACCATGCTGACGGCGACCTCGCTGCAGATTCCGGTGCTTGATGATGAAATGGCGCTCGGTACCTGGCAGGGCATCTATCTGATCGAGCATCGCGCCCGTCCGCACCGGCGCGAGATCGTGCTGCAATTCATCGGTGCCACGCGCTGACGCGTTCGACCGCTTCAGTTCGACCTGGCTTTCAATTCGATCTGGCTTCTCAAATGACATCGGCCGCGGATCGCTCCGCGGCCGATGCTGTTTGATCGAGATGTCGACCGATCAGGTCTTGCTGATGTCGACGTCCTTGGTCTCCGGAATGAACAATGCGCCGACCACGACGGTGATTGCCGCGAAGATCACCGGGTACCACAGTCCGGAATAGATATCGCCGGTCGAGGCGGTGATCGCAAACGCGGTCGCCGGCAGCAGGCCGCCGAACCAGCCGTTGCCGATGTGATAGGGCAGCGACATCGAGGTGTAGCGGATCTTGGTCGGGAACAGTTCCACCAGCATCGCCGCGATCGGTCCGTAGACCATGGTCACGTAGAGCACCAGGATGAACAGCAGGCCGATGACTGCGGCTACCTGCGGACGGAAGACGTCGAACGGGTTCGACATCTTCACGATGCCGGCGTCACCCGGCTTCGGATAGCCCGCCGCCTGCACCGCCGCGGTGATCAGCGGGTTCGACGTCTTGGCGTCCGTGTACGGCACCTCCTTGTCGTTGACCATGATCTTCACCGGCGAGCCGGCCGGGCCTGGCACGGTGGAGTACTTCACCGACGACTGGGCCAGGAAGGCGCGGGCGGTATCGCAAGGCGCCGTGAAGACGCGGGTGCCGACCGGGTTGAACAGATCGCCGCAGCCCGCGGGATCCGCCACCACCTGCACCTTGACCGTCTCATAGGCCTTTTCCAGCGCCGGGTTGGCGTTGGTCGTGATCATCTTGAAGATCGGGAACAGAGTGAGTGCGCCGATCAGGCAGCCCGCCAGGATGATCGGCTTCCGGCCGATCTTGTCCGACAGCGCGCCGAACACCAGGAAGAAGCCGGTGCCGAGCAACAGCGACCAGGCGATCAGGAGGTTGGCGGTGTAGCCGTCGACCTTCAGGATCGATTGCAGGAAGAACAGCGCGTAGAACTGGCCCGTGTACCAGATCACCGCCTGGCCCATCGTCAGGCCGAACAGCGCGAGGATCACGATCTTGGCGTTGCTCCAGGTCGCGAAGGCTTCGGTCAACGGCGCCTTGGAGGCCTTGCCCTCGTCCTTCATGCGCTGGAACACCGGCGATTCATTCAACCGCAGCCGGATCCAGACCGAGATGCCGAGCAGCAGCACCGACACCAGGAACGGAATGCGCCAGCCCCATTCCGCGAAGTCCTTTTCGCCGATGATGGATCGGGTGAACAGAATCACCAGCAGCGACAGGAACAGTCCGAGCGTGGCCGTGGTCTGGATGAACGAGGTGTAGTAGCCACGCTTGCCCTGCGGCGCATGCTCGGCGACATAGGTCGCCGCACCGCCATACTCACCGCCGAGCGCAAGGCCCTGCAACAGGCGGAGCGAGATCAGGATGATCGGCGCCGCGATGCCGATGGTCTTGGCGTTGGGCAACAGGCCGACGATGAAGGTCGACAGACCCATGATCAGGATGGTGACGAGGAAGGTGTATTTGCGGCCGACGATGTCGCCGACCCGGCCGAATACGATCGCGCCGAACGGGCGGACCAGGAAGCCGGCGGCGAAGGCCAGCAGCGCGAAGATATCGCGGGTCGCCGGCGGATAGTCGGAGAAGAACTGCGCGCCGATGATGCCGGCCAGCGATCCGTAGAGATAGAAGTCGTACCACTCGAACACGGTACCGAGCGACGACGCGAGGATGACGAAACGCTCATCCTTGGTCATCCCGGCGGGCCGCGCCGAAGTTGCAGTCATTGTGGACATCTGGAAAGCTCCCCCCGAATTGTTGCTGCCATGCTCGCTCCCGTCTGCCGGGTTGGGCCCGAATAAGCCCCAAGCTTGAGTTAAAGGGTAACATCGCAGTGAAACCCGCCCCAATAAGACTTTTGGCCTTTTCAGGATTGAACTTATCTTGTGGAGGAAGGTCGAGATGGAACGCCCCCGCGTGCGTCTATTGCGGCGCACAAGCTGGGCGGGTTAACTGCGTTGGCATCTGGTATTATCGAGCCCTTGCGTGATACTGCCGCGCGGGCGACAACCGAACGGTGCGGGTTTGCCGAAATCCGCTTAGTGGGACTGAGATGACTGCTGCTGCCAATACTCATCTTGTCATCGCCGACGACCATCCGCTGTTCCGCGATGCGTTGCGTCAGGCGGTGTCGAGCGTCGTGAGTTCGGCCACGATCAGCGAGGCCGGATCGTTTGAGGATTTGACCGGGCTCCTGGAACGGGACTCCGAGGTCGACCTGATTCTGCTCGACCTGAGCATGCCGGGGATCAGCGGCTTCTCCGGCCTGATCTATCTGCGGGCGCAATATCCGGCGATCCCGGTCGTCATCGTCTCCGCCAGCGACGATGCCGGAACCATCCGCCACTCGCTCGACTTCGGCGCCTCCGGTTTCATCCCGAAGCGCTTCGGCGTCGAGACGCTGCGCGATGCCATCATGAAGGTGATGGAAGGCGACGTCTGGGTTCCGCCGGACACCGATCTGTCGGCTGGCGGCGATCCCGACATGACCCGGCTGCGCGACCGCCTGGTGACGCTGACCCCGCAGCAGGTGCGGGTGCTCATGATGCTGTCCGAGGGGCTGCTCAACAAGCAGATCGCCTACGAGCTCGGCGTGTCCGAGGCGACCATCAAGGCCCATGTCTCGGCCATCCTGCAGAAGCTCGGCGTTGAAAGCCGGACGCAAGCCGTGATCGCCGCCGCCAAGATCGCCGGCGGCCAGTGGCGCCAGGGCACGCCATCGACGTGATGGAACGCGTAGGATGGGTGGGGCGCAGCGATACCCATCATTTTGGCGGCCGGGCGTGGAAGTATGACCGGTTACCGCCGCAATTTCATTGCCGGAGGCTGTTTCTTCTTCACCGTTAATCTGGCGGATCGGCGACGTCGGCTGCTGACCGAAAATGTCGATAGATTGCGGACGGCATTGCGTGAGACCCAGCGACGCCATCCGTTCACTATCGATGCCATCGTGGTCCTACCCGACCATCTGCACACTGTCTGGACCCTGCCGGACGGAGATGCAGATTTTTCGACACGATGGCGGCTCATCAAAACGTCATTCTCTCGACAGCTGGCTGGCGGTGAGCCGGTCTCGGCTAGCCGCGCTGGCAAGGGAGAACGAGGTATCTGGCAGCGACGATACTGGGAGCACACGATCCGTGATGAGACCGATTTTACTCGGCACATCGATTACGTTCACATCAACCCCGTCAAACATGGGCTTGTGACACGTGTGAGCGATTGGCCGCATTCGTCGTTCCACCGCCTTGTGCAGCAGGGTGTCTATGTTGAGGATTGGGCCGGGGACGTTTCTGGTCTGGATGGGGAGTTTGGCGAGAGGAGTTGAGCAAGCGGAAAGGTGATGGGTATCGCTGCGCTCCACCCATCCTACGGTTTCTCGTTGCCCTCGTTACTCCGCCGCCACCATCTGTTGCGTCCGCCACTGTCCGAGCAGGGCGCGCAGCGAGGCCGGTTTGAC
Source organism: Bradyrhizobium sp. 27S5 (assembly GCF_037217225.1). NCBI lineage: Bacteria > Pseudomonadati > Pseudomonadota > Alphaproteobacteria > Hyphomicrobiales > Nitrobacteraceae > Bradyrhizobium > Bradyrhizobium sp. 27S5. The sequence continues at coordinate 8,056,899 of NZ_CP147714.1, read as the reverse complement.
CGGCTTGTTCAGCACCGCGATGTTCTCCTCGCGCGCGGCGGCGCGCACTGCCGGGCTGCGGTCGGCGGTGATCAGGATCGCCGGGATGCCGTCGCCGAAGCGGCGGCGGATATCGCGGATCGCGGCGACGCCGTTGCCGCGGTCGAGATGGTAGTCGACCAGCACGCCGGTGACGCGGCCGCCGGCGGTTTCGATCGCACTGATCGCGCCGTCGGCATCGAGCACCGCGATCACCTCGGCGTCCCACGCCGTCAGCAGCGTCTTCATGCCGTCGAGAATCGCGGGATCGTTCTCGATGCAGACGATCAAGGAGCCGCTCATCGGCGTCTTCGACAGCGGCGTGGCGCTGGTGACGGCTGCGGTATGATTGACCGCGGTCGCGACCGGCACCGTGACCGAGAATGCCGAGCCGCCGCTCACATTGGCCGAGATCGCGATGCGATGATTGAGCACGCGCGCCAGCCGCTCGACGATCGACAGGCCGAGGCCGAGGCCGCGGGCGATCCGGGCGCCCTGCTCGAGGCGGTGGAATTCCTTGAAGATCTCGCCGCGCTTCTGCACCGGAATGCCGACGCCGGTGTCGAAGATGCTGATCTGCAGCTTGTCGCCGCGGCGGCGGCAGCCGATCAGCACGCGGCCACGCGGGGTATATTTGATCGCGTTGGAGATGAAGTTCTGCAGCAGCCGGCGCAGCAGCGAGCGGTCGGATTCGACCGGCAGCGAGCAGGCCACGAAGCGCAGATCGAGGCCCTTGTCGCGGGCGATCGGCATGAACTCGATCTCCAGCGAACGCATCAGGTCCGCCATCCGGAAGCTCGTGATCGCCGGCGTCATGGCGCCGGCGTCGAGCCTGGAGATGTCGAGCAGCGCGCCCAGGATATCCTCGATCGCTTCCAGCGAGTCGTCGATGTTCTCGACCAGGCGTGAATCCTCGCCGCCGTTCTGGCGCTCGACCAGGCTCGTGACGTAGAGCCGCGCCGCATTGAGCGGCTGCAGGATGTCGTGGCTGGCAGCCGCCAGGAAGCGCGTCTTGGAGGCGTTGGCGTCTTCCGCGACGCCCTTGGCGAGCGCGAGCTCCGAGTTCAGCCGCGTCAGTTCCTCGGTGCGGTCGCGCACGCGCTTTTCCAGCGTCGCATTGGCGCGCTCCAGCGCCTCGGCGGCCTCGAAGCTCGGCGTGACGTCGGAGAAGGTGATGACAAGTCCGCCGCCCGGCATCCGGTTGGCGCGCACCTCGATCACCAGGTGGCGGTCGGTGAAGCGTTCCAGATAGGGCTCGCCCTCGGTGGTGTAGGCGCGCAGCCGCAGCTGCAACAGGCTGTCGCTGTCGCCGGCCGGCGGCGGACTGATCGCCCCCATGAATTCGAGGATCTCGGGCAGCGGGATGCCGAGCTGCACCAGATGCGGCGGCAGCCCGAGCAATTCGGAGAACTGGCGGTTGGAACAGATCAGCTGCAAATCGGCGTCGAACACCGCGATGCCCTGGCGCACATGATTGAGCGCGGTCTGCAGGATCTCGCGGTTGAAGTGCAGCGCGGCGTGGGAATCGTCGAGCAGCTTCAGCGCGGCCTTGGCCGACACCGTTCGCCGCTGCAGCAAGAGCGACATCACGAGGCGCGAGGACGCGGCCCCGATCGAGGAGGCGATCAACCGCTCGGCATGCTGCAGCAGCTCGAAATCGGCCGGCGCCGAGGTCTGCAGCACGATATTGCGGTCGGCCGCGAACGAGGCGAAGGCCTCGAGGGTGCGGTCGGGACCGAGATATTGCGTCACCGTGCTCTGGATGTCCTGCACCGTCACCGTGGTGCGCCAGCGCCGGAAGCTCGGCGCGATCGGCGCCAGCGCGTTGGGCACGAACACATCGGCCTGCAACAGCTCGATCGCGGACGGCGCGCGCGCCAGCGAGAACAGGACATAGGTCAGGATGTTGAGCGCCAGGCTCCACAGCACGCCGTGCAGCAGCGGCGGCAGGTCGGCGCCGAACAGGGCCTGCGGCCGCAGCGCCTCGATCCCGAACGGCCCATGCTGCAGCAGCATCAGGCCTGTGGTCGAGGTCTCCAGGAAGCTCGGGATGAACAGCGTGTAGAGCCATGTCGCGAAGCCGACCAGCATGCCCGCCATGGCGCCGCGCGCGGTGGCGCGCCGCCAGAACAGGCCGCCGAAGAAGGCCGGCGCCAGCTGGGTGATCGCGGCAAACGACAGCAGGCCGATCGCGACCAGCTGGGTGTTGCCGAGCGCGCGATAGTAGAAATAGGCCAGCACCATGATGGCGAAGATAGAGAACCGGCGCGCCTTCAGCAGGAAATCGCCGAAATCCTTCTGGCCGGCGCTGATATCGTCGCTGCGCGGCAGCACCAGCGGCAGCACGATGTCGTTGGAGACCATGATCGAGAGCGCGACGCATTCGACGATCACCATCGCGGTCGCGGCCGACAGCCCGCCGACGAAGACGGCGAGGCTGAGCAGCTGCGAATTGCCCTCGATCGGCAGCGCCAGCACGAACATGTCGGCATCGACCGCGCCGAACGGGAAGATGACGAGGCCCGCGATCGCGATCGGAATCACGAACAAATTGATCGCGACGAGGTAGAGCGGGAACAGCCAGCGCGCCCGACTGACCTCGGCGCTGGTGGAATTCTCCACCACGCTGACGTGGAACTGGCGCGGCAACAGCATGACCGCGCAGAACGACAGCAGCGTCATGATCAGGAAATTGCCGATCGACGGCACATATTCGATCGCGCGCACCGCCTCCGGCGTCTTCAGGGCGCGCTCATAGAGCTCGACCGGGGAGAACATCCAGAAGGTGACGAAGGCGCCGGCGGCGATGAAGGCGACCAGCTTGACGATGGATTCGGCGGCGATCGCCAGGATCAGGCCGTGCTGGTGCTCGGTGGCGTCGGTGTGGCGGGTGCCGAACAGCACCGCGAACACCGCCATCGCCAAGGTCACCATCAGCGCGATGTCGCCGATGATCGGGATCTTCGAGAACGCCTGGTCCTCGCTCAGGATGGTCTCCAGCGATGACGCCATCGCCTTGAGTTGCAGCGCGATGTAGGGCACGGAGCCGATGATCGCGATCAACGCCACGGTGGCCGCGACCGCCTGGCTCTTGCCGTAGCGCGCGGCGATGAAGTCGGCGATCGACGTGATGTTCTGCGACTTGGCGAGCGCGATCACGCGGCGCAGCAGCGGCGTGCACAGTCCGATCATCACGATCGGGCCGATATAGATCGCCAGGAAGTCGATGCTGGTGCGGGTGGCGAAGCCGACCGAGCCGAAGAAGGTCCAGGAGGTGCAGTAGATCGCCAGCGACAGCGGATAGATCCACTGGCTGGCACGGCCGCGCGCGCCCGGCGACGTCCGGTCGCCGCGGCTGGCAATGAAGAACAACAATCCGATGTAGGCGAACGCCGTGGCGATGACGCCCCAGTCGTGCAGCATCGCTGCTCATCTCCTGTCCCGGCCAAGAACGGGCCGGTTGCCCCGAGTATAACGCAAAGGGCCGGCCGCGCATCGCACGACCGGCCCAAATTCGGGGTCGGAGAAGGATAGGGTTACTCGGCGGCCAGCGACTTCTGGCGCAGCGGCAGGCCGAGCCGGTCCCAGACCTGGAGCAGGGCCTCGGCCAGCGCGTCGATCAGGCCGTCGTCATGGTAGGGCGAGGGCGTGATGCGCAGCCGCTCGGTGCCCTTGGCGACCGTCGGATAGTTGATCGGCTGGATGTAGATGCCGTGGTCCTCGAGCAGCAGGTCGGAGGCGCGCTTGCACTTCTCGGGATCGCCGACGAACAGCGGCACGATATGGGTGTCGCTCGACATCACCGGCAGGCCGGCGGCGGTCAGGATCGCCTTGGTGCGGGCGGCGCGGTCCTGGTGCCGCTCGCGCTCCCAGTTCGAGGTCTTCAGATGGCGGATCGCGGCGGTCGCGGCCGAGCAGATCGCCGGCGGCAGCGCGGTCGTGAAGATGAAGCCCGGCGCATAGGAGCGCACCGCGTCGATGATCTCGGCGCGGCCGGCGATATAGCCGCCGAGGCAACCGAACGCCTTGGCAAGGGTGCCCTCGAGCACGTCGATCCGGTGCATCACGCCGTCACGCTCGGCAATGCCGCCGCCGCGCGGGCCGTACATGCCGACCGCATGCACCTCATCGACATAGGTCATGGCGCCGTATTTCTCGGCGAGATCGCAGATCTTCGCGAGCGGCGCGACGTCGCCGTCCATCGAATAAAGGCTCTCGCAGACGATCAGCTTCGGCCGGTCGGGGCGGGCGGCGATCAGCAGCTCTTCGAGATGGGCGACGTCGTTGTGGCGGAAGATCTGGCGTTCGCAGCCGGCCTGCCGGACGCCTTCGATCATCGAATTGTGGTTCAGCGCGTCCGACAGGATCAGGCAGTTCGGGATCAGCTTGGCGAGCGTCGAGATGCCGGTCTGGTTCGAGACATAGCCCGAGGTGAACAGCAGCGAAGCTTCCTTGCCGTGGAGGTCGGCGAGCTCGGCCTCGAGCTGCACCAGCGGATGGTGGGTGCCCGCGATGTTGCGGGTACCGCCGGCGCCGGTGCCGACCCGGGTCGCGGTCTCGACCATGGCGCCGACCACCTTGGGGTGCTGGCCCATGCCGAGATAGTCGTTGGAGCACCAGATCACGACGTTGCGGCTGCCTTTCGGCGAATGCCAGGTCGCGTGCGGGAAGCGTCCCGCGATCCGCTCGAGGTCGGCGAACACCCGGTAGCGCCGCTCGTCATGCAGGCGGTTGAGGGCGGTTTGGAAAAACTGGCTGTAATTCATCGGCGAACCCAGAAAGTGGAACCTGACCGGAAAAGCTGCCTCTTCTTAGAGCTTTTCCAGCTCTAATGTCCATGCATTGGCTCACATCTGGGCATGCGCCGCAGTTGGGCAAATTGCCCTAGCGGGGGTCTATCCGCCTTGATTTCGGTCAAATCGCCGGGAGGCGGCATGGCGGCCCCGGAGCCGGGCGCTCAGCTCGTCCTGAAGCGCAGCATGCCGTCGGCGGCCATCTCGGCCGTCAGCCGGCCCTCGACCAGCATGTAGTTGACATGGGCGACCAGTTCGCCGGCAGCGAAGCCCATCTGGTGCTCGTCCAGCACGTGCTTGTGGAACACCACCGGCACCAGCTCCTTGGAGGTCTGCGGCACCTCGCGGCAGGCCTCGGCGATCAGCCGGCAGCGCTCCTCATGGTGATCGGCGAGCTGCTTGATCCGGGTCTTCAGCCCGTAGAACGGCACGCCATGGCCGGGCAGCACCATCACGTCGTAGGGCAGGGTGGTGGTCAGGCTCGCCAGCGATGCCAGATATTCGCCGAGCGAATTCTGCTCGGGCTCGACCGCCCAGACACTGACATTGGGCGAGATCTTGCTCAGCACCTGGTCGGCGGACAGGAATAATTTGTCGGCCGCGCAATACAGCATCACCTGGTCGAGCGCATGGCCGCCGCCGGTGATCACCTTGAAGCGCCGCGTGCCGATCACGACCTCGTCGCCATGGGTGAGGCGGTGATAGGACGGCGGCAGCACCGAGACGCGCTTCAGATAGTCCTGGCCGCGGCCGAGCAGTTTTTCAGTCAGGTCCTCGTCCATGCCGTGGCGGCGGAAGAACAGCCGCTGCGCGTTGCGCCGCTCCTCGGTGCCGCGGTTCTGGTGATAGACCGACTGCAGATATTCCACCTGCGACATGAACAGCGGGCAGCCGAAGCGCTCGGTGATCCAGCCGGCGAGACCGACATGATCGGGGTGCGAGTGGGTCACGATCAGCCGCGTGACCTTGACGTGCTTCAGCGGTCCCTCGAACAGCGTGGTCCAGGCCGCGATCGACTCCTCGTTGCCGAAGCCGGCATCCACCATGGTCCAGCCGTCGCCGTCGGCGAGCAGATAGACGTTCACATGGTTGAGGCGGAACGGCAGCTTCAGCCGCGCCCACAGCACGCCGGGGGCGACCTCCACGACCTGATCGTGGCCGGGATGGTTCTCCCAGGGGTATCGCAATGCCTCCGCCGAGGAGGGCAGGCTGTCGGTCTTCGTATGCATGCTATCGGCTTAGCGGCACATTGCCCGCCGCGCCAGCCGAAAAATCAGATAGTCGTCCGGAGAATGGGGTGGAGAGGCCGCCGAATTCCGTAGCCCGGATTGCGCTGCGCTTCATCCGGATCTCTCTCTTCTCCTTCCCCCTGAAAGGGGGAAGGTTGGGATGGGGGTCAGCCGCGGGCGACGCTGCAAGCCGAGAGAGCAGATCCCCACCCGCTTTGCTCTAACGAGCAAAGCGACCTCCCCTTTTCAAGGGGAGGTCAAAGCATGCGTAGCCCGGATGGAGCGAAGCGTAATCCGGGGCCTATTCCTACGCCGCGCGGATGTTCGACAGGAAGCCGTCGATCTCCGAGCGCAGCACGTCGGCCTCGCGGCGCAGCGCGTCGGAGGCGCTCAGCACCTCGCCGGCGGCGGCGCCGGCTTCGGCTGACGCGGTGGAGACGCCGACGATGTTGCTCGACACCTCGCTGGTGCCGCCGGCGGCGTGCTGGATGTTGCGGGCGATCTCGCGGGTCGCCGCGCCCTGTTCCTCGACGGCGGCGGCGATCGCGGTGGTGACGTCGTTGATCTCGCCGATCGTGCTCGAGATGTTGCGGATCGCGGAAACCGCCGTGGTCGTCACCTCCTGCATGCTGACGATCTGCTGGCGGATTTCCTCGGTCGCCTTCGCGGTCTGGCTGGCCAGGTTCTTGACCTCGGAGGCGACCACGGCGAAGCCGCGGCCGGCCTCGCCGGCGCGCGCCGCCTCGATGGTGGCGTTGAGCGCCAGCAGGTTGGTCTGCGAGGCGATGGTCTGGATCAGGTCGACCACGACGCTGATCCGCGCGGCGTTGTCGGCAAGGCCCTGCATCGTGCTGTCGGTGGCGCTGGCTTCCTCGACCGCCTTGCGGGCGATCTCCGCCGAGGTGACGACCTGACGGCCGATCTCCGAGATCGACGACGACAGCTCCTCGGTGCCGGCCGACACCGTCTGCACGTTGACCGAGGTCTCCTCGGCGGCCGAGGCCACCGCATTGACCAATGCGCTCGACTGGTCGGCGGTCGCCGACATGCTCTGCGCGGTCGACTGCATCGAGTTCGCCGCGGTCTGCAGGCTGCCGAGCGCGCTGCGGACATTGGACTCGAAGGTGACGATCTGCGCTTCCATGCGCGTCGTGCGCTCCGCCTTGGCGGTGCGGTCCTTGTTCTGGTTTGCCGTGAGCTCGCGGCCCTCGATCATGCTCTCGCGGAACACCTGCAGCGCGTCGGCCATGACAGCGATCTCGTCGCGCTGCCGGCTCTGCGGGATCTCGGTGTCGAGGTCGCCGTCGGACAACAGCTGCATCGAACGCTGCAGGCCGCGGATCCGGCGCAGGATGTTGCGCCCCACATAGAGCCAGACGAACAGGAACGAGCCGACCAGCGTCAGCGCGCCGAGCGCGATCATCACCATGGTCGCGAGCGAGATCTGCTGCCGCGCCTGGAAGGTCGAGGTATCGGTTTCCTTCTGCACGGCCTCGACCAGCTGCTGCACGCTGATGCCGAGCCCGACATTGAGCTTGCGCGTTTCTTCCAAAATGGTCTGGCCGTAATCGATCGCGTCGAGCTCCTTCTGGCGGATCTTGAACACGCCGGTCTTGCCTTCGCCGAGTACGAGCAGCCTCTCGGCGGTGTCGCGCACCGCGACGATCGCCGGATTGTTCGGCAGGTCCTCGAGGTTGGACTTGATGCGTTCGCGCCCGTTCTTGAACTCGGCCTCGATCGCATCGAGCGTCTCGCTGGAATTGGCCGACAGCGCGGCGGTCATGTCGGCGGCCATCAGATTGCCGGCGGCGAGCACGTTGCTGATCTGGCCGACGGTGCGGGCCGCCTCGGTGGCGTCATCGGCGGACACGTCGGCGGCGCCGAGGATGGCGTTGAGTCGCGTTTGCGCGTCGAGCATCGCGGGGCTCGCGGCGGAGACGAAGGCCGTCTGCGCCTTGCGCAGCGCATTGTACTGCTTGTCGCGCAGCGCGCCGACTTCGAGCCGCTCGCGCGCCGCCGAGATCAGGCTATTGGTGGCCTCGTCGGTGTTCTTGACGTTCTCCTGCAGCGCGCTGACGACGGACTTGTCGGCGCCGAGCTCGATGATCTCGCCGAGCTTGGCGCGGGTCGCCTGCGCGACCTCCTTCACCTTCTTGGTGCGATCGTTGAGTGCATCCTCGCTCTGCACGGCGAGCAGGCCGGGACCTTGCGCTGCGAGCGAGGCGCTCTGCGCTGATAGTTGCAGGCTTGCGGCAAGCCGCGGAATGTCGCGGCCGCTGAGATCGGTCATGGTGCCGCCGAGCTGATGCAGCACGATGCCGGCGCCTGCGCTGATCACGAGCGCCATGCCTGCGATCACGGCGAATGCCGCGAACAGGCTGCCCCTGACGCCCATCTGCGGCAGGCCGATGCGCTTGAGATTGAGTTTGCCGAGCTTGAACCGAAACGCCATTGCCCCCGTGCCCCCTGGCCCACTACCCCTGGCCACTACTCTTGGATGTTTCCCCGGCGCGGGAGTATCAGTGCGGCGGGTTAACAAAATCGGGAAAATTGCGACGATCCGCGGGATTTTTCAGGGCGGTCGTGCGGGAGCACTGGCTTGGTTCGCTCTGCGGAATCGATGCACGCGACCGGACGCAAAAAGGCCGGCGCGAGCCGGCCTTTCCATTATTGGTTGTGGCGCGTGGTCTCAGTAACGCGCGTAGCCGGGGCCGCCGAGGTTGCCGAGATTGAAGCGGTAGTTGAGGCCGGCCTTCACCGTGTGCTCGTCATTGTGGAAGCTGCCGAACGGCACCAGCGCGGCCGGCGCGGTGAAGCGGCTGTCGCCGAAGTCATAGTACTGGTACTCGACCTTGGCCGACCAGTTCGGCGCGAACATGTATTCAGCGCCGCCGCCGATCGTCCAGCCGTTGCTGTGATTGTCGGTGAGCGCGAAGCCGACCGGCGCGCCGCCGAGCGTCACCGTCTCGTTGTTGTCGGAATAGGCGTAACCGCCCTTCACATAGATCAGGCCCGGGCCCCAAGTGTAGCCGACGCGGCCGGTGATCGATGCGATGCCGCGCTGGTTGTTGTTGTAGACATAGCCGCCGGGGAAGATCGCGTTGAGCTGGTGGTTGCCGACCCAGGAATACTGGCCTTCAAGGCCGATCACCCACATCGGCGACAGCTGCCAGTCGTAGCCGCCCTGCACGCCGCCCATGAAGCGGGCGCTGGAGTCGGACAGCGCGAGGCCGTTGAACGTGTTGTTCTGTGAGAACACGCCGCCGAGATGGCCGCCGAGATAGAAGCCGGTCCAGTTGTAGAGCGGAGCGGCGTAAACGGGCGCGGGCGCCTTCTGGTAATAGCCCCGGTTGAGGTCGGCGGCCTGGGCGGTCGCGCTCAAGGCGGCGACGGCGGCTGCGGTTGCAAGCAGGATCTTCTTCATGTGGTCAGTCTCCGGACAAGTCGTGGAGGCGCAGCGACATGGCGCCGTCCATGGCCGGCGAGATAGACCGCAGTTGAATAAAATGCTGTCACCGGAAGACCGCTCGGAGCGTTAAGTCGCAGCCTTTGCGGCGAAACGTTTTGTTGTGCCTAACGAACGCTTAAGCCGGAATGAAGGAAGGCTTAACGCGGCGCGTGCGACGCCCGCCCGCTGCTAATCAAGCCGCTTGCTAACCAAGTCGCTTGCTAACCAAGTCGCTTGCGCACGTCGTCGCGCATCTGCTCGCGGAACGCCTGACGGCGCGCGGCGCGGTCCTTGACGGGGACGTCGTGGCGATCGAACACGTCGAACTTCTCCAGGATCGGATAGTGCTCGCTCGCCATCGCCAGCACGCGCAGCAGCGCGGCGACCTTCGGAGTCGGGCCGGTGACCTCCCATTTGCGGAGCTTCTCGGCGCCGCCGGCGGCCGGCAACCCGCACAGCTTCGCCATGTCGGCCGCCGTCAGCTCGCGGCCAAGCGCCTCGCCGAGATGTTTGCGCAATTTCTTCAGTTCTGGGCCGGTCACGCTTTAAGTCCGCTCCGCGATCGCAAAGTGTGAAGTGAGTCACATGACGTGCTCGGGGTGCGGGCTATACGCCGCGCATGCGACTTCTAAAGGAAACCATCATGCACGGCATCATCGAAAGCCTCAGCCCCGAACACGGACACATCGATTGGAAATGGGTCGGCAGTGTGTTCGCGTTCTACGTCGTGCTGACGATCGGCGGCGTGGGCGTGCTGCTCGCGCATTGATCCTGCGAACCCGACGAGGGCACTTTCTGCCGTAGACAGTCCTCAGTTGCCGAGGGGCGAGGTCAATTTTCTCTTGACGGAACCGAGGGTTCGCCGAAGCCACGTATAGGCGAAGCGCTTGATGGACATGTTGGCCAGGCTCTGTTGATCCATGGCTAGCCGTTGGCAATCCGTCGCCAGCCTTTGGTGGTCTGTGGCCAGCCTTTCGTAGGCGTTGGCCAGCCCTTGATGGTCTTCTATCAGCTTGTTGTAGACGGGGAGAACATGTTCTTCCAAATATCGGCCGCGTGAGGTCAGTTCCAGTCCGCGCGTGCTGATGGCGAGTTCCAGGGGGTCGAGCGCCCCGGGAATCGCATTGCGCGCAAGCTCAACCCGTTGCGCTTCGTCGACGACGACTTTGTCAAATCGCTCGACCATTCGCTTGAAAGTCCACGCCGGAGACAGCGCGACTTCGTGAAACGCACGATCGATGATGGATTGCGCCTTCGAAGGATTTCGTATGACCGAGACCACCTCCGCCATGTTGCTGTGGTCGCGGCTGAGCGGGACGTAATGATCCCACGGCTTTACCGCACCTGAATAGTCACCTTCATAGAGGATCATCAGAGTACGAAGCGCGGCAGCTTCGAAAATGCGGGGAGAAACCACCCGGATAACGATCTTGCCGTCGTCGTCTCCCAGAAATTTCTGTCTCACCACCTCGTGGGACACATCGGGATTTTCGGCGCAGAAGCGTTCCACCTGGATTTGGGCGTCCCCGGTGAAATCGATGAAACTGACCCCGCTCTCCGTCCCCAAAACGGCCTTCGAGCTCGCGATGAAGTCAACCCAGGAGCCGCCGTAGATTCGGGACGTTTCGCTCGTGTCGATGTCGCAGACCAGATTGTACTGCGCTGCATCAGCGGCAAATCTGTCGGCTATTCGCCATTTTTCCTCGGCGAAGTATCCGTACCAAGGCGGAGCCTTGCGTGCGCGATACGAAACGTCGAGCGGACGTTCCGAATAATTCGGCACGTCCATCGTCAACAGATGCTCGGGTACAAATCCCGTCAAAGTATGCTCGAAACGTACCTTGTCGAAGAACGGGTCCCGATAGATTTTTCTGGTGACGTCCGAGTTCGTAACGGTGAAAATCGCTCCGACCTGCAGATCGGCCAATGCAGCATTCTGACGATCGATAAATCGATATTCGTCTTGAATGAACGCGACCTTGACCCCGTTGAAGCGCCTGATCTTGTCACGGAGCGAGGCGGGAACATAGTTCTCCATCGAGATCACGACGGAATAGTGAAACACCAGGCAGTCAAAGGCATCCAGATCTGGTCCGATCGCATCGAACGCCAGCGAATCCACGATCGTATATTTATGCTGGCTGTATTGGCGAAACGCTCGGATATGGTCCGATACCGTATTGGTTTTCAGGGCTGCTGCTGCGCACAGCAGCAAAATGTTGTAGCGGGGGGATTGCACTCGGGTTTCTCGTCGTGGCGATCAAGCGGTTTGACGTGAATAATCTGATTCTCTCAACTTCCGCGCGGTCTCCGCTCACCAAATTTGCGAACTTGACATTCGCTCTCGCTGGTGCCTCCCGGGCGCCACGCTGGTGCGAGCCAAGTTCCTGAGGTTTGAAGTTCCGCTGGGCTCGGGTGCTCGCTTAGCAGGCATTCAGCGCGTCCTTGGCCTGCAACCCATGCAAGCGCAACCGAGGGGCGATATCAAGCCCATTTGCCCGTGCGGGATGATGGTCTGCATTGCGTGGATGCCAGCGCTCACTTCGCGGTCTCCGCCAATGATCTGACGCACCGTGCCGTCGTGCATCTGCTCACGAAATGCCTGGCGGCGCGCGGCGCGATCCTTGATTCGTGGAAAACCCGGTAGACTGGATTGAGCCGTCGAAAGCGGCAGACGTGCAGATGTAGAGAGGTCGCGAGTAGTTTGCCAGCGCCCCGCTAGTGAGCCGCGCCGGATTGGTCGTGGGCCCGATCGGCGAGCGTCTTGCGGCCGCGCCGATTCAGCCATCCCTGGCCCCAATCCCGGAGCTGCAGCAGCAATGGACCAAGCGAGCGTCCCTCGTCGGTCAGGCTGTACTCCAACTTCGGAGGAATGACCGGATACGCGATCCGCTGGATCAGCCCATCCTCCTCCAGTTCGCGCAGTTGCTTGGTCAGGAGGCGCGGCGTGCAACCGGCCAAATGCCGATGCAGTTCGTTGAACCTCTGAGTCCCGTCGAGCAGGTGATAGAGGATCACCGACTTCCACTTGCCATTGATCAAGTTGACCGCTGCTTCCATCGAGCAGCCGGGAACCAGATCGTATCGCCTCTGCTTTGCATAATTTTTGACACTACGCTTTTGGATAGTACCGGCCAATTTTTACAGTATAGCGCACCCGGGAACTGCTCTCCAGATGGATCAGGCCGCTGACAAGTCTCAGCCGGCAATGGACATGAGGAGGCAAGGGCGTGTCGAAGAGCGTGAGGTTTTTGGGTGGATGGGTCGGTGGTGTCGCAGTTTGAATATTATTGGGATCGCAAAGCGGGCCAGCCCGCCTCAGAACTTGAGTAGCACGCGGAACATGCTGCGTCCGAAATGTGCCTCGAAGGCGAACAGCGCGTAGAACTCCGCGATGCGCGGCCGCCTATCCGGCGGCAACCGTGCGAGGGAGGCATCGCTCGATGACCTGTCCGGCGGATCGTCGATGCAATCGGGATGGCCATCCGGCCGCCCCACGAAATGCGCGAGTTCGTGGATGAGCGTGCCGATCTGCAGGTCGCTCGACGCGAAGAAATAGACCGGCGCGATCACCACCGCATCCGCCCGCAGCGTGGCGGATGTGCCATTCGTCCGGTCGAGCTGAACGGTCTCGCCGCGCATGGTGACGCCGTTCGAAATCGCGAGCGCTAGCGTGCGGGATTCCGCCATCTCGTTAAAGGAGAGCGTAAACGGGAACTTAATGAAAGTCGTAGCGGGACTCAGGGCGGCGACCGAGAGCTCGCGATCGATGGCGCGAAAGGTGCGCTCGATCAGCACAAAATCCGGCGGCGGCGGATCGCTGAGCAGAACCGCGAAGTGTTTGCGCACGAGCGTCTGGGCCGGAGATTCGATTGTGCCCATTACTTTCGCCGCGGTCAGCGTGCGCAGCGCGCTCTTCACGCAGGCCCGCGAGATGGGCAAGGTGTCTTCGAACATCTGCTCCATCATCTCATCCGTGACGGTGAAGGTCGGCGCCGGCGGCGCAACCTGGCCGACACCGCTGCGGGGCGCGAGCGATCTCGATGATCCGCTCGCCAGGATTGGCAACGAGGCGCGTAAAATGCGATTGAGCGCCTGAATCGTCGGCCCGTTCGGGTCGATGCGGAAATCGACGAAACTGATGTTCTGCTTCTGGAACCTGCCGATCGCCGCGCGCGTCAACGGGCCCATCAAGCCATCCGTTGCGAGGCGTGGCGTCGGGCCGCCCTGACTGGTGCCGACCGCATTCAGTGCCTGCTGGATGGTGAGAACATCGTTGCGGACGTTGGCACCGCCCTGCCCCACGGAACGGCCGACCACGACGGGCAAGGCGACCTGATTATCCGGTTCGACGCGGGGAGCGGTCGCGCGGCAGCTCTGATCAAAACAGTAGCAACGCAAGCGTCCCATTGGCTGTGCCCCAAGGCGATGCCGGCCCAGTTCTCAAGCCGAACTGCACCGGCACTACCGGTCTACACAAATTCGCCTGCAAGTCCATGTGGCAACTTTGCTCGACTTGAGCTTGTCGTGCTGGCAGGTGCGTAGCGCAGTCTGCCGCGTGCTCAGGGCGGCCGACGCGGTGTAGTCGAAGCCGCGCCGGAAGCAGGCGACAAGGCCGCCGTCGCCGCGACCCAGCGCCTATTCTCCCTCTGTAATAAGGAGGAAGTCGACAAACACATCTGCGAACGGGAAGTCAGTCGAAAAAGAAGAACTCGCCCTCCGCGTTCATCTTCAAATCGATCAGTCGAGACGATGTATGTCGTCCGACGTCTGACTCAGCCGATTGAGGACGACGGCGAATGAAGCGCATTTCCGAAGCCGAAGACCGATGGTCTATCGCGAAAATCCGCCCCCGCCGATGCGGAGAAAGTTTCGTTCCGCGGCGGCCCTTCGGGCCGGCTTGATCGTGGGTGTGTCTAGCAGATCAACCAGGCAAAACGGTTGTCGCGAGATAAGAATGGCGGCTCGTGGTCGTCGAGGCGCCCCGCGATGATCGACTCTATGCCCGCGAAGTAGCTTTCGTCGGGTGACCCAAACCTGTTGTGGCGACGGTTGGTGGCAAACGAGCGGGATTAGTGCTGCAATTGCAAGAGGATCTAGGCCTCTCAATTGGATAGGTGGTGCTGCCAGACAGGATTGAACTGTCGACCTCTCCATTACCAATGGAGTGCTCTACCACTGAGCTACGGCAGCATGCCCGGGAAAAATTGAATCGGCCCCAAGGGCCCGTCCAAGCGGGCGGTTCTTGCCACAGGCCTCCCTTTCGCGCAAGCGAAACAGCGTCCCTGCTGCCCGTGAAATCGGCAGAAATTGGCGTTCCTCGCCGGCGATTCCGACCAATCCGGCCGATTTCGGCCGGATTGGGTTCCCGATCGGTCGAAAAGCTCCTGATTCTGTCGCGCGCCGAATCATGCCATCGAGCACAACTGGCCGACCGGGTAGGGTGCGCCGGCGTCGGCCATTGTCTATGCTGGCCTCTTGCTAGAGGCGTCGGCAGTTCGAAAGTTTTGCAATGACGGGCGATCGGGACAAGGGCGGCGGGCAGGCCGGGGCCCGCGTGAAGGATTCACGACAGGATCGTCTCAAGCTGGCGCTGCGCGAAAACCTGAAGCGGCGGAAGTCGCAGGCGCGCGGTCGCGAGGATGTGGCTTCCGAACCGGGCCATGGCTCTTTAGATCGTGGCTCGCTAGATGACGCCGGTGGAAACGAGCCGCGCCGTTAACCCGGCTCGTGTGTTGCAAGAACGTGTGTTGCAAGAAGAAGAAGCGGGTCGCCGACATGACTGTAGATGAGACGACGATCGATCGGCTGAACGCAACCGCTTACGCCTTTCCGCGCCATGAGCAGACCTTTCCGACTCTGACGGCGCATGAGATCGAGCGGATGCGCCGCTTCGGCGAGCCGCGGTCGTTTGGGGATGGCGAGGCGCTGTTCGAAACCGGCAAGCCGGGGCCCGGCATGTTCGTCGTGCTGTCGGGCTCAATCGCGATCACCCAGCGCGACGGCCTCGGCCATGTCACGCCTGTGATCGACCAGGGGCCCGGCCAATTCCTCGCCGAGATCGGCCAGCTTTCCGGCCGCCCCGCGCTGGTCGACGGCCATGCCGACGGTGTTGTCGAGACCTTGCTGCTGCCGCCGGAGCGGCTGCGCGCGCTGCTGGTTGCCGAGGCCGACCTCGGCGAGCGCATCATGCGCGCACTGATCCTGCGCCGGGTCAGCTTGATCCAGGGCGGCGCCGGCGGGCCGGTGCTGATCGGCCCTGCGTCTGTCGGCAACATGGCGCAGCTGCAGAATTTCCTGGCGCGCAACGGCCAGCCGCACCACTTCCTCGACCCCGAGACCGACAAGGACGCTGCCGACCTCGTCGCGCGCTATTCGCCGACGCGCGCCGAGCTGCCGCTGGTGGTCTGTCCGAACGGCACGGTGCTGCGCAATCCGTCCGAGACCGCGCTTGCGATGGCGCTCGGCATGATCGGCAACAGCGCGCATGACAAGCTCTACGATGTCGCCGTGGTCGGCAGCGGCCCGGCCGGGCTTGCCACCGCGGTCTATGCGGCCTCGGAAGGGTTGTCGGTCGCGGTGTTCGATTCCCGCGCCTTCGGCGGCCAGGCCGGCGCCAGCATGCGGATCGAAAATTATCTGGGCTTCCCGACCGGCATCTCCGGCCAGGCGCTCGCCGGGCGCGCCTTCAACCAGGCGCAGAAATTCGGCGCCGAGATGCTGATCCCGGTCTCCATCAAATCGCTCGACTGCACGAAGGCGTCGGGCGCGTTCGCGCTCGCCACCGGATGCGGGCACACGTTGCGCGCCAGGTCGGTGGTGGTGGCGAGCGGCGCGCGCTATCGCCGGCCTGGGATCGATAATCTCGAGAGCTATGAGGGCCGCGGCGTCTGGTACTGGGCCTCGCCGATCGAGGCGCGGCTCTGCGCCAACCAGGACGTCGTGCTGGTCGGCGGCGGCAACTCCGCAGGCCAGGCGGCGGTGTTCCTGTCGGCGCATGCCCGCAGGGTCAACATGATGATCCGCGGCGGCGGGCTCGGGGCCAGCATGTCGCGCTACCTGATCGAGCGCATCGAGGCGACGCCGAACATCGAATTGATGTTCAACACCGAGGTGATCGGGCTCGAAGGCGCGGAGACGCTGGAGCGCGTGCGCTGGCGCAGCCGGCTCGCGCCCGACGAGTTCACCATGGATATCCGCAATCTGTTTTTGTTCGTCGGCGCCGATCCGGCCACCGGCTGGCTCGAGGGTTGCGGGGTGCTGGTCGACCGCGGCGGCTTCGTGATGACCGGCGTGCAGAGCGGCGAGGGCGCGCGCGCCGTGCCGCTGCTCGAGACCACGGTGCCCGGCGTGTTCGCGGTCGGCGACGTCCGCTCCGGATCGGTCAAGCGCGTCGGCGGCGCGATCGGCGAGGGCGCCCAGGTCGTCGCCGCCCTGCACGGCTATCTCGCCGACGCGGGCAGTCCGTCGCTGTGAGAGAAGGATCCATTGGGGTAGCTCTATCCCCGTCATCCTGAGGTGCGAGCCTCTTCGGCGAGCCTCGAAGGATGCACGGCTCGGTCTGTGGCCGATTCATCCTTCGAGGCTCGCTCCGCTCGCACCTCAGGATGACGGATTGAACAGGGATGCATAAAGAGAGGCCAAAATGTCAAAAGGCTGCACCCACATCGCCGGCATCCAGGACGTCACGCCGAGCGCGCTCGGCTGCGAGGAGTGCCTGAAGAGCGGCAGCCGCTGGCTGCATTTGCGGATCTGCCGGAGCTGCGGCCATGTCGGCTGCTGCGACGACTCGCCGAACCGGCATGCGACGGCGCATTTCCACGCCACCGGCCATCCCGTGATCGAGGGCTACGATCCGCCGGAAGGCTGGGGCTGGTGCTATGTCGACGAGGTGCTGTTCGATCTGTCGAAGCGCAAGACGCCGCATAATGGGCCGATCCCGCGCTATGATTGATTCAATGTCTCACCAGGCGCACGTGCCGCGTTCTGCGACAGCGCTGCGAACATTTTCGGCAACAGCCGGCGTCGGCGAAATGTCATGAGATGCCGGTCATCCTGCCATCGAACCGTGTAGCAATTTTCGAGGATGCATCGTAACGTGGTGCGGGTCTCATTGGGGAGTGCGTCACATGACGACGTTGGTGCTTGTGCACGTCATTATCAGCCTGATTGCAATCGTCGCCGGTGTGATCGTGATGTTCGGCCTGCTCGGCTCGCGGGCGATGCCGGGGCTGACCGCGATCTTCCTGCTGTTCACGATCCTGACCAGCGCCACCGGGTTCGTGATTCCGCCGCTGGTGACCGAGAAGCTGCTGCCGTCGCACATCATCGGCGGCCTGTCGCTGCTGCTGCTCGCGATCGCCTGCATCGCGCTGTATGCGATGCAGCTCAAAGGCGCCTGGCGGCCGATCTATGTCGTGACCGCGATGGTCTCGCTCTATCTCAACGTCTTCGTGCTTGTTATCCAGAGTTTCCTCAAGGTGCCCGCGCTGCAGGCGCTGGCGCCGGCGGTGCCGCCGAATCCGCCCGCCGGCCCGGTGTTTGCGGTGGTGCAGGGCGTCGTGCTGGTGTTCTTCGCCGTGATGATCATCGGTGCCTGGCGCCGGTTCAGGCCGGTCACGTTCGCCTGATCCAGGGCGGGTGACGTCGTCTCAAAGCGACGCACAGCATAGAAGATGAGGTGCGATGGCGCGTCCGCGACGCGCCATCGCCCGAGGTCCGTCTACGCCTGCGTGTCCGGACCAAAGGATCAGCAACAAGAGGAGCAATCAAATGCCCACCATCACCACCAAAGACGGCGTCGACATCTTCTACAAGGATTGGGGTTCGGGCCAGCCGATCGTGTTCAGCCATGGCTGGCCGCTGTCGTCGGACGATTGGGACGCCCAGATGCTGTTCTTCGTGGGGCACGGCTTTCGCGTCGTCGCCCATGACCGCCGCGGCCACGGCCGCTCCGCCCAGGTCGGCGACGGCCATGACATGGACCACTATGCCGACGACCTCGCTTCCGTCACCGCGCATCTCGATTTGAAGAACGCGGTCCACGTCGGCCATTCCACCGGCGGCGGCGAGGTCGTGCACTACATCGCGCGCCACGGCGAGAGCCGGGTGGCGAAGGCGGCGATCCTGAGCGCGGTGCCGCCCCTGATGCTGCAGACGGCGGCCAATCCCGGCGGCCTGCCGAAGTCGGTGTTCGACGGCCTGCAGGCGCAACTCGCGGCCAACCGCTCGCAGTTCTACCGCGATCTGCCGGCCGGGCCGTTCTACGGCTACAACCGGCCCGGTGCGAAGCCGTCGGAGGCCGTGATCCAGAACTGGTGGCGGCAGGGCATGATGGGCGGCGCCAAGGCGCATTACGACGGCATCGTCGCCTTCTCGCAGACCGACTTCACCGAGGACCTGAAGAAGATCAACGTCCCGGTGCTGGTGATGCATGGCGACGACGACCAGATCGTGCCCTACGCCGATTCCGGCCCGCTCTCGGCCAAGCTTTTGAAGAACGGCACGCTGAAGACCTACAAGGGTTTTCCGCACGGCATGCCGACCACAGAAGCCGAGACCATCAACAAGGATCTGCTGGCGTTCATCAGGGGCTGATGTGACGCTGTTCTCTTGCGCCAGGCAACGCAGCTTCACTTCGATCGCGTAAGGGAGCCACCAGCGGCAAGGTTCCCTCCCCCCTTGCGGGGCCCGCAAGGGGGAGCCTGACCAGCGTGCTCACCTCACCAGAATTCGCCTAACGAATAGCGCAGAGATCCTGTCGCTCCGCACGCTCACTCAAAAATCGCGCGGATCGCGGCGAAGATGCGCTTGGCGAGCAGATCCGGCTTCTCGCGGGCGCCGTCGGCGGCCCAGAGATCGCCGCCGACGCGCATCGCGCCGGTGGTGATCATTGCGACCAGCCGGGCCCTCATCCGGTCGGCCTTGTTGCCGGCGCGCTTGAGCAAGGCGTCGGCGAGATCGCGCTCGAGCTTCTCGTACTTCACCTGATCGCGGGCCTGCAGCGCCGGATTGTCGCGCTTGAGCTTTGCCAGTGCGACCGCCTCGCGCGGATCGAGCTGCCGCACCATCTCGGCGATCGCGTTCTCCGCGGCCTGCAGCATGGATTCGGTGGCCGGGCGCGCTGCGACCGCTGCGATCAGCGCCGTGCTGCCGTCCTCCTGCCAGGCGAACACGACGTCTTCCTTCGACGCGAAATAGTGAAAGAAGGTGCGGCGCGAGATATCAGCTGCGGCGACGATGTCGTCGAGCGTGGTCGCCTCGAAGCCGCGCTCGAGAAACAGTGCCATCGCCGCCCGGGTCAACCGCTCCCGTGTTTCCCGCCGCTTGCGCGCGCGCAGGCCGGACGTCGCGGCGGGCGGCGCCGAATTCTCGTTGGAGTGCCGGGGCTTGGCAGATTTGCGCGCGGGCGCAGGGCGCTTCAAATTTTTCACCTCTTGCAAAAATGCACTTAGTGCACATTTCACCGGATGCGGCTGGAACCCGCAAGACCGACAACAACCGTCAGAACCGATTCGTGTCGCAAGGAGATATAAGCATGACTGGCTGGAGCACTGCAGACATTCCGCGGCAGCGCGGCAGGACCGCGGTGATAACAGGCGCAACCGGCGGGCTCGGCTATGAGACCGCGCTCGCGCTGGCGCGTGCCGGCGCCAATGTCGTGCTGACCGGCCGCAACGGCGCCAAGGGGCAGGACGCGCTGGCGCGGATCCGCGCGCAGCTCCCCGATGCCGCGGTCACCTATGAAACGCTCGACCTCGCGAGCCTCGCATCGGTCGCGGATTTCGCCGCGCGCTTTGCCGCCAGCCACGATGCGCTCGACCTGTTGATCAACAATGCCGCCGTGATGGCGCTGCCGAAACGGCAGGTCACGTCAGACGGCTTCGAGATGCAGTTCGGCACCAACTATCTCGGCCACTACGCGCTGACCGCGCATCTGTTGCCGCAGCTGCGCCGCGGCCAAAACACCCGCGTCGTCAATCTGTCGAGCCTCGCCCACCGCACCGGCGCGATCAGTTTCGCCGATTTGCAGTCGCAGCGCGCCTATGTGCCATGGCGTGCCTACTGCCAGTCGAAGCTTGCGATGCTGATGTTTGCGCTCGAGCTGCAGCGCCGCAGCGCGCGCAATGGCTGGGGGATCATGAGCAATGCCGCGCATCCAGGCTACGCGCGCACCGAGCTGATCCCGAACGGACCAGGCACCGACAGCTTGTCGTGGCGGCTCGGCCGATATCTGCAGCCCTTCATGAGCCATTCGGCGGCCGCGGGCGCGCTGCCGACGCTGTTCGCGGCGACCTCGCCGGCAGCCGAGCCCGGCGGCTATTACGGGCCCGACTGGTTCTATGAATTGAAGGGCCCGCCGGTGCCGGCGCGGATCATGCCGCAGGCCAGGGACACCGTGGTGGCGGAGCAGCTCTGGGATGTCTCGGCGATGCTGACCGGTGTATCGTTCGATCAGGTCGCCACCGCCGCCTGAGCGCGATCGGGCGGCAAGGCGGCATCGAGGGGCAATCGAGATGAAAATCATCCTGTTCGGCGCGACCGGCATGGTCGGGCAGGGCGTGCTGCGCGAATGCCTGCTTGATGGCGGCGTCGAGCGGGTGCTCGCGGTCGGGCGCAGCCTGACCGGGCAGCGCAATGCCAAGCTCGTCGAACTGACCTGCGACAATTTCGTCGATTACAGCGCGATCGAGCCGCAGCTGACCGGCTACGATGCCTGCTTCTTCTGTCTTGGCGTCTCCTCGATCGGCATGGACGAGGCGCGCTACCGCCATCTCACCTACGACGTCACGCTGGCCGCCGCGACGACGCTGGCGCGGCTCAATCCCGGCATGGTGTTCACCTATGTCACCGGACGCGGCACCGATTCCACCGAGCAGGGCTCGCTGATGTGGGCGCGGGTCAAGGGCAAGACCGAGAACGACCTGCTGAAACTGCCGTTCAAGGCCGCCTACATGTTCCGGCCCGCCGGCATCCAGCCGCTGCATGGCGTGCGTTCCAAGACGCCCTGGGTGCAGGCGATCTATCTCGCGACCTCACCGCTGCTGTCGCTTCTGGTCCGGCTCGCCCCCGCCTACATGACCACCTCGGAACAGCTCGGCCGCGCCATGCTCGAGGTCGTCCGCGACGGCTACCCCCGGCCGGTGCTGGAGAGCGAGGACATCAACAGCCTCTGAGCCGTGCCGGGGACCCGGTTCCCTTGGAGCCGGATTTGCTCCGGATTTCCTTGGGCCACGTGGTACCTCGGGGGTCTCAAGGCGTTATAACTGCCGCATGTCCCCACCTGCTCCCCTGAAACTGATCGCCCTCGATGCCGAAGACCTTGCGGTGATCTCCGCCCATGTGCAGGACGCCCGCGTTCAGCCCGCCGACATCGTCTGGCGCCAGGACGAGAAACGCCTGGTGGTCGGGTTGAACCGGCTCGACTGGGAGCAGACCCTGTCCGGCGGCGCCTGCTCGCGCCGGCTGATCGCCGCGCTCAGGTTCGACCGGGTGCTGGCATGCAAGTCGCGCAATATCGACCTTGAGGCCCCGGGGGCCAGCCTGGAACTGCTCGGGATCGAATTCCATGCCTCCGACCCGCCGGGCGGCAGCGCGCTCCTGATGTTCGGCCAGGGCGCCGCGCTGCGGCTCGATGTCGAGTGCCTGGAGTGCGAATTGACCGATCTCGGCACGGATGATCTCGGGGTGGCGGCGGGGTAAATATGCCGTCGTCCCAGCGAAGGCCGGGACCCATAATCACAAATGCCATTTGTTATGGGACGCTGGGGGGCCCACCCTGCTCCAGCTGCGGGCTTCAGGGGTAATGGGTCCCGGCCTTCGCCGGGACGACGGTGGGCGGGACGACGGTGGGATTGCGTGTCTGGCAAGGGTTGACGGCCATTATCCGCCGCGCCATTGAGCAGGGACCCAGAATCCTCTTCAGAAAGCCGCCATGCCCGTTCGCCTGGACCGACAGAGCGCCGATTTCGACCAGCGTTTCCGCGATTTCCTGGCGGCCAAGCGCGAGGTATCGGCCGACGTCGAGCGCGCCACCCGCGCCATCGTCGACGACGTGGCGGCTCGCGGCGACGCGGCGCTGCTCGAGGCGACCAAGAAATTCGACCGGCTCGACATCGACGCCGCCGGCCTGCGCATCACCGCCGCCGAAATCGACGCCGCGGTGGCCGCGTGCGACCCCAAAACCGTCGAGGCGCTAAAATTCGCGCGCGACCGGATCGAGACCTTTCACCGCCGCCAGCTGCCGAAGGACGAGCGCTTCACCGATGCCGCCGGCGTCGAGCTCGGCTGGCGCTGGAGCGCGGTCGATGCGGTCGGGCTCTACGTGCCCGGCGGCACCGCGGCCTATCCGTCCTCGGTGCTGATGAACGCGGTGCCGGCCAAGGTCGCCGGCGTGCCGCGGGTGGTGATGGTGGTGCCGGCGCCGGACGGCAAGCTCAACCCGCTGGTGCTGGCGGCAGCAGGTCTCGGCGGCGTCTCGGAGATCTACCGCGTCGGCGGCGCCCAGGCGGTGGCGGCGCTGGCCTATGGCACCGCGACGATCGCGCCGGTCGCCAAGATCGTCGGCCCCGGCAACGCCTATGTCGCCGCCGCCAAGCGGCTGGTGTTCGGCAAGGTCGGTATCGACATGATCGCCGGCCCGTCCGAGGTGCTCGTGATCGCCGACGACACCGGCAATGCCGACTGGATCGCGGCCGATCTGCTGGCGCAGGCCGAGCATGACGTCAGCGCGCAGTCGATCCTGATCACCGACAGTGCGCGGCTCGCCACCGATGTCGAGCGCGCGGTCGAGGCACAGTTGGCGACGCTGCCGCGTGCGGCGATCGCGCGGGCCTCGTGGGACGATTTCGGTGCGATCATCATGGTCGCAAAGCTCGACGACGCGGTCGAGCTCGCCAACGCGATCGCGGCCGAGCATCTGGAGATCATGACCGCGGACGCCGAGGGCCTGTCGAAGCAGGTCCGCAATGCCGGGGCGATCTTCCTCGGGGCCAATACGCCCGAGGCGATCGGCGATTATGTCGGCGGCTCCAACCATGTGCTGCCGACCGCGCGCTCGGCGCGGTTCTCCTCGGGCCTCGGGGTGCTTGACTTCATGAAGCGAACCTCGATCCTGAGGTGCGGGCCGGATCAGCTTCGTGCGCTCGGGCCCGCCGCGATGACGCTCGGCCAGGCCGAGGGTCTCGATGCCCATTCACGTTCCGTCGGATTGCGCCTCAACCTCTCATGAACAAGCCACCAGACGACGAGGATTCCAACAATCGCATCGTCGCGGTGACGCTCGACGAGGAATCGATCGGCCGTTCCGGGCCCGACATCGAGCATGAGCGGGCGATCGCGATCTACGACCTGGTCGAGCAGAATCTGTTTGCGCCGGAAGGCGGCGCCGGGCCGGGGCCCTACACCCTGCACATCGCGATCACCGGCAACCGGCTGATGTTCGATATCCGCAAGGAGGACGGCGCGCCGGTGGTCGCGCATCTCTTGTCGCTGACGCCGTTCCGCCGCGTCGTGAAGGACTACTTCATGATCTGCGACAGCTATTATCAGGCAATCCGGACAGCTACGCCGGACAAGATCGAGGCGATCGACATGGGCCGCCGCGGCATCCATGACGAGGGCTCGCGCACGCTGCAGGAGCGGCTCAAGGGCAAGGTGCGCGTCGACTTCGAGACCGCGCGGCGGCTGTTCACGCTGATCACTGTGCTGCACTGGAAGGGTGAGGGCGGGCAATGATCGGAATGACGCTTGACGGGGGCGCGCCCCGGTCGAAAAAAGCCTGATCGCATGGAAGCGCCGCGCGCGCGCAACCCGCAGGCCGTGCTGTTCGCATGCGGCCTCAACAGCGTGCGCTCACCGATGGCCGAAAGCCTGCTGCAGCAGATGTTCCCGCAAGGCCTCTATGTCCGCTCGGCCGGCGTGCGGAAGGGCGAGCTCGACCCGTTCGCGATCGCCGTGATGGCCGAGCTCGGCCAGGACATCTCCACCCACAAGCCGCAAACCTTCGAGGAGCTCGAGGACTGGGAAGGCCTGAACTTCGACCTGATCATCACGCTGGCGCCGGAGGCCCACCACAGGGCGCTCGACCTCACCCGCACGGTCGCGGCCGATGTCGAATACTGGCCGACGGTGGACCCGACCGGCACCGAGGGGACACGCGAGCAGAAGCTCGCTGCCTATCGCGAGGTCTGCGACGGCCTGTTGCTGCGCATCCGCCGCCGTTTTGCCAAGGGCGCGGCGAACGAATGATTGCCCGATAGTCGCGAGCCGCCCCGCATACCCGGTTCGCCTCTCCCCTTGTGGGAGAGGCCGGATTGCATCGACAGATGCAATCCGGGTGAGGGGTTTCGGTCTCTCGTGGGACTTCCGCTCGCCGACAGACCTGAACCCCTCACCCGGAATTCAAGCTGTCGCTTGAATTCCGACCTCTCCCACAAGGGGAGAGGTGAAGAGTCCTGCGTGGTTCCGATTCGCAGAACGCCCCTTGTCGCCAGACTGACAAACAGCTGTGCTTATGGGGCCTTGTCGCCCACGGGGAAGCGCGATTCGCAGCCGGTTCCAAGGTTGTGCATCCATGCCCCATCCGATAGGTTCCGCCCGCGTCCGTCCCCCCGATTCAGCCCAAAAGCCCGCATGCTAGGCCGTCCCAAATTCGTTCTTGCTTCCGGTTCGCCGCGGCGGCTGGCCCTGCTCAACCAGGCCGGCATCGAGCCCGATGCGTTGCGTCCGGCCGATGTCGACGAGACCCCGCGGCGGGGCGAGTTGCCGCGCGCCTGCGCCAATCGGCTGGCGCGTGCGAAAGCGGACGCCGCGCTGAAATCGGTGCAGCTCGACGACGATCTGCGCGGCTCCTTCATCATTGCCGCCGACACCGTGGTCGCGGTCGGCCGCCGCATTTTGCCGAAAGCCAATCTGGTCGACGAGGCCGCGCAGTGCCTGCGGCTATTGTCGGGCCGCAACCACCGCGTCTACACCGCGATCTGTGTGGTGACGCCGCGCGAGGCGTTCCGCCAGCGCCTGGTCGAGACGCGCGTGCGCTTCAAGCGGCTCAGCGACGACGATATCCAGGCCTATATCGGCTCCGGCGAATGGCGCGGCAAGGCCGGCGGCTATGCCGTGCAGGGCATCGCCGGATCCTTCGTGGTCAAGCTGGTCGGCTCCTACACCAATGTGGTCGGCCTGCCGCTCTACGAGACCGTGACCCTGCTCGGCGGCGAGGGCTTTCCGATCCGCCATGGCTGGCTCAACGCCGTCGCGGTGTGAGATCTGACGAGTCTCTCTTCCGGCGCCACGTCGGCACTGCACCTCTCCCCTTGTGGGAGAGGTCGGAATTCAAGCGACAGCTTGAATTCCGGGTGAGGGGTCTGCCTCCGCGGACAGAGACCCCTCATCCGGCGCGGACTGCGCATAGCCGATGCGTTTGCATCGGCGTCCTTTTACAACGGCGGCCGAAGGCCGCCTATGGCCACCTTCTCCCACCAGGGGAGAAGGGAAGTGGGCCAGCGGCGAACGTGGAACACGCAGTCGCCTTCTCAATCGCCAACTGGTGTAAACTCCGCCCAGCCATGACCGACCAAGCCCGAACACCCCCTGCCACCGCGCGCGCCTGCCCGATCTGCAGCAAGCCCGCCCAGCAGGCTTTTCTCCCGTTCTGTTCCCCGCGCTGCCGCGACGTCGACCTCAACCGCTGGCTGACCGGCCGCTACGTCGTCCCCGGCCGCGAGGACGACGTAGAGGACGGGGAATAGCCAAGATTTCCCAACAAGTTGGGGAAACAACGCCACGCGGGCCGCGCCCGGCGAAGCGTTTCGCGAAGCCGGGTGGACACGGCGCCCCGACCTCTCTATAAACCGCCCGCTCGCTGCGGCCTTTCGGCCCCGCGAGTATGCCCAGGTAGCTCAGTTGGTAGAGCATGCGACTGAAAATCGCAGTGTCGGTGGTTCGATCCCGCCCCTGGGCACCATGACTTCTACCCACCAAGTGTCGGTGGTTCGATTCCCGATCACACGCCACATGAAGCGCTAGGGAACGCGGTGAACAGCCGCGACCAACTCTCACCTGGGTAGGAATCTGGGTAGCGACGAAAATCGAGTTGGCGTCCTACCCATCCGGTTTGTCCGTGGTTCGATTCCCACCTTTGACAATTCACACGAACCGTTGCAGCCGCGCTTGCGCGTTGGCGGACGCATGAGAGAATGAAAGCAATAGAAGTTTATCCATCGAGCTATGTCAGACAACAGCGGGGCGGTAACGCCCAACACAGTCGGCGAACTTCGCGTTCGCACCACGTTTAATCCCAGCGCCAATGGTAATGTGGATGTTATCAAACAGCGCACGGCCGAATTGATCAACCTATGCGATCACCTCAAACCCAAGGACCCTCGCTTGGTGGCTTTGGCGCAGACGGCTTACGAGGAAGCGGCAATGTGGGCCGTCAAAGCAGCGACCGCGTAGCCGCCTCGTAACCTGTATGCATAGACTCCCTCAAACAGTTGAGGGAGTTCTTTGTTGGGTGGGACAAACTGACAAGAGAGTTATAGTCCACCAAAATTTGGGTCGCCGTTTCGCTCCACAAGGTCGGACCAAAACGGAATGTGCTTGGTTGGTTGGCTCCAGGGGCGATGGTTGAACCCAAGAAACTCTCGCTCAAAATAGTCCGTCAAATTGGCTCCGTAGTAAATCACGTCGGCCTGATACACGGAGAATACGGGATTACCTTGCTCGCGAGGTTCTTCCGGTAAATACCGGTGCGCGATCAATGGTATCAACTTCGGCGCGCGCGCGACGATTGATTGCAAAACTTCCTTACGGGCATCTGCGTTGGTTGGCCTCGTTCCCCATTCAGGCCACCACAGGTGATTCTGTTCAACGTCGAACAGAAGTCCTTCAAAGGGCCAAGCCAGCGCTCGCCTTATCTCAGCATCGTTCGTCCAATCGTGCCCGTTTGCCGGACGTTTCTCCCTCAACAAGGCAATCAAGTCGGGAGGAAATTCCAGATCAAATCGACGTTGGGCGCTATCAAGCTCAGCCTGTGTGTAGCCCTTAAGCCATTGCTCCGAAATCATCGCTCCTCACGCCCGCTGCTGGTGCTTCTTGGTTGGCCATAGTCGTCGATGCGAATTTCCAGAGGTACACTATAGCGCACCACTGCAACCCGCGCGCGTATGGGTAGGAATCTGGTTAGGTAATTTTCGTTCGCGTGAATTGTCTAGCGTTGGCAATATCTTAGAAGATCAGATATGGTCGGCCCCTGGGCACCATTCTCCTCGCAGCAGTTCTGACCAGTCCAACAGCGCATTCGGACGATCCGGAACGCGAGACGGGAACTTGGCTGGCTGCCACCCGTTTGCAGTGGCGGACATCTTGATTCCGGCGTCGCAATTTGGCGCCCTATCGTAGAGGCAATCCCACGCCTGAAGGACGTTGCGACGTGGCCAGGAAATTCAAAGTCGGCGATTACGTCAGCTGGAATTCCGAGGCCGGACGGGTCTCGGGCACCATCATCGCGGTTCACACCAGCGATTTTGATTACAAGGGGCACATGCACCGCGCCTCGGAGGCCGATCCGCAATACGAGATCAAGAGCGACAAGACCGATCACGTCGCGGCCCACAAGGGCAGCGCGCTCCATCATGCCTAGCAAAGGCGTGGCGTTTCCGTTCTTCACGATCGGCCATTCCAACCGCGCCCTCGAGGATTTCATCGTCCTCCTCACCGCGGCCAAGATCGATCGTGTCGTCGACATCAGAACGGTGCCGAGGTCGAGGACCAATCCGCAGTTCAACAAGGATACGTTGCCAAAACCGCTGACGGTGGTCGGCATCTCGTATGAGCATCTGGCCGATCTCGGCGGGCTCCGCGGTAAGGCGCAGACCGTGCCGCCTTCGGTCAACGGGTTCTGGAGCAACGAGAGCTTTCACAACTACGCCGACTATGCGCTGTCGCCGCAGTTTCACGCGAGCCTGCAGCATCTGCGCGACGAGGGCCACCGGCAACGCTGCGCGATCATGTGCTCTGAAGCCGTGTGGTGGCGCTGCCACCGCCGCATCGTCGCCGACTATCTCATTGCGTCAGGAGAAGCCGTCGTCCACATCATGGGGGAGGGCCGGCTGGAGCCCGCCCGCCTCACCGAAGGCGCCGTGGTGCAGAGCGACCGCACCGTGGTCTATCCCGCTACTGGTCAACTGGATTTATGAGAGGGGGTGCGAAGGCCTGCGGCCGCCGCACCATTGCCGCGCGCCGCCTCACCCCCCACTCCGCTTCCAGTACCCCGTGCCGAGCTTGCCGGTAATCACCGCCGTCGTATCGCGCACCTCGTAGGAGCCGCCGTCGCTGTAATTCTTCAGCCCCCGCAGCGCGTGCAGCGTCCAGCGGCCGTTGGCGAAACTGACGGTGCCTTCATGCGGGCGCGCGGAGCGGGCGGGCTCGGCGTGGAATTTGTAAGCACCGTCGGCCATGATCTGCCAGATCCAGCGCGACTGGCCGCGGCCGCTTGCCACCATGATCTCCCAGGTGCCGACCAGCGCCGGATCGATGGCCCCGGCTGACGTCGCTGTTGGCGCCGACAATGCCGGAGCCGCGGCGGCCGGCGCCGCGTTCGCCTGTTTCGCGGCCGTGCTCTCGGCCGGCGGCGCGCCCGCGAGATAGATCGCCTTGCGCGACAGCGAGCCGTAGACGAACGGCTGCTGCTCGTTGCGCGTCGCCTCCATCACATCGTCGCGGACGTTGCGGAACATGAAGGTGACCTCGACACCGGGCGCCTCGATGTTGCGCAACAGCGCCGCGGCGAACGGGCTGTTGCGTCCGTCGCCGTCGAGCGCGGTGGTGCCGTCGCGCGCGGCATAGGCGACCAGCACGTTGCCGACCGGCTCGATGCGGCCGAGCCCGCTGCCTGCTGCGGCGCGGGTCGCGAGCGAGCGGCTCATCTTCGCCGCGAACGGATTGTTGCGGCAGGCGTCGAGGATGACGAGGCCGAGGCTTGTGGTGTTTGCGACCTGCAGCATCACGCTCTGCAGGCTGATCGCTTCATTGGCGGCGTCGGTATCGCGCTTCAGCTCGGCATCGACAGGGATCAGCCAGTTGTCGCCGTTGATCTCCATGCCGTGGCCGGCGAAGTATACCGCCGCCATGTCGGCGCCGGCCGCCGCGCGACCGAACGCGATCAGGCCGCGCCGCATCTCGTCGAAGCGGCCATTCGTGATCAGGGTCACAGTGAAGCCGAGGCGCTTCAACGCCGCCGCGACATCGCCGGCGTCGCCAGGCGGATTGGACAGCGCCGGCACGCCTGTGTAGGCGCCGTTGCCGATCACCAGCGCCACTCGCTTGCCGTCGGCCAGAGCCGGCGCTGATGCTAGGCCCGCCAGCACAGCGGTGACGGCCAGTCCCGAAACAAACGCGCGGCGGTTCATGCTGGACCCGATTGGAGGCGACGGGTCCATGGTATCGCAGGGCGCGCGGGCCAGCCACGGAAATGGCTGCGCGATCAGGCCGCCTGCTTCGGCGTCCAGACGCCGGCCGGTACCGGCTCGGCCGGCAGCAGATTGGCGCCGGCGGCGCCCGCGATCGACCGCGTGATCTCGTGGATCTCCTGCACCGACCGCTGCATCGAGAAGCGCGGATAGAGCTCGCGCATCGTGGTGGCGGTCGCGGCCTGCGCCGCGGCGGGATCTGCCAGCACCGCCTCGACGGCGGCGGCGACGCTTGCCGTGTCCTGGCCGAAGGTGAAGCGGGCGAGATGCGGCATCTCGGTGGCCGAGAAGCGGTTGGCATCGAACACCGGCACGGTGCCGGCACCGAGCGCGAAGAACACCCGGTCATGCACCGACAGGTCGATATTCGGATTGAGCGAGACCGCGGCGAGATAGCTGCCGAGGCCTTCGCGCATCGCATCGAAGGTCATCGCGCCGAGCACGCGGGCCGGACGTCCGGCGACGTCGAGATCACTCCAGCCGCCGCCGATGAAGTCGACCGGATAGTCGGCGAGCACGGCGCCCACCTCGCGGGTGCGCACCCCTCTCGTGTAATTGTCGAGCCGGGTCAGGATCACGTTGAACAGGTCGCCGCCCGGCTTCAGATAGACGAGGTGCTGCTCGGCCACGTCGACGATGATTTTGGGAAACCCGCCACAGGTCTTGCCGCGCGCCTCGGCGATCGCATCGAACAGCAGGCCGAACAGTTTTGGCGGCATCGTCTTGCGCCAGCCGCGTTCGAGCGCCAGCGGATTCCAGCCCGACTTGGCGAAGATCAGCCGGCCGTTGCGCTGCTCGGGCGGCAGGCCGCCGAAGAAGCCGGGATCGGGGATGCCCATATGGGTCGCGAAGACAGCGCCATTGGCGCCCAGATGATCGCGGTTGAAGGCGGCGTGGTCCGGAAACACGTAGCCGTGCGCGGTATAGCGGCTCTCGAGCCCGTGCCGCTTGGCAAAATAGCAGGGGTGGTCGCAGAACCAGGTGAAGACGGGGATCTGGGCGACGTCCCAGAACAGCTTGCCGTCCTTGGTGTGGATGTCGAGCCCGATGCCGGAGAAGCCGAGCGCCATCGTCTCCGTCCGCCGCGGCAGCAGGGCGTTGAGCCGGGCCGAGAAATCCGGCGCCAGCAGGTCGAGCATCATGACCTCGTGCCCGAGCCGGTCGAGCTCCGCGGCGGCCATCGCGAGGATGCCGCGCAGCGAATCATAGGTCGTGTTGCTGGAATAGAGAACGCAGATCACGGACATGAGGCCCCCGCGTATGATGTTGTTGCTGCGCGCGGACTTAATCGATCGCCTCGCATGCTCCTCGTTGAACGGCCGAGCCGGCCGTTCCGGGCTCGGAATTATCCTGGCGCCGCGATTTATTTCGCCGGAATGGCCATGCCGCAGCGTTGAAGCTCCGTCGGGGCGCCGTTGCGATCCGACGGACAGGGGCGGGGATCACATGCAGCTTGATGGCTTCGACGTCGTCGTGGTGGGCGCGGGCTTCTTCGGCGCCGTGATCGCCGAGCAGGTCGCGAACAGGCTCGGCCGCTCCGTCTGCGTGCTCGACCGCCGGCCGCATATCGGCGGCAACGCCTATTCGGAGGTCGATCCGGACAGCGGCATCGAGGTGCACCGCTACGGCACCCATATCTTTCACACCAATTCGGAGACCGTCTGGCGCTATCTGCAGCGCTTCACCGAGTTCACCGACTATCGCCACCGCGTCTTCACGGTGGCGAACGGCCGGGTCTATTCGATGCCGATCAACCTTGCCACCGTGTGTGCCGCGTTCGGCCGGATCATGACGCCCGACGAGGCGCGCGCCGCGATCGCGGCGGAGGCCGCAGCGCACGGCGCCTCCGGCATCGGCAATCTCGAGGACAAGGCGATCGCCTCGGTCGGGCGCACGCTCTACGACCTCCTGATCCGCGGCTATACGCAGAAGCAGTGGCAGACCGATCCGCGCGAGCTGTCGGCCGACATCATCGGCCGGCTGCCGGTCCGCTTCACCTTCGATGACCGCTACTTCGCCGACCGTTACGAGGGCATGCCGGTGGACGGCTACACCGCGATCTTCCGCCGGATGCTCGATCATCCCAAGGTCGCGGTCCGGCTCGGTGTCGATTATTTCGACGTCGCCGACCGCATCAAGGCGCGGCAGCTCGTGGTCTATACCGGACCGATCGACCGCTTCTTCGGCTATGCCTGCGGCCATCTCGGTTGGCGCACCGTCGACTTCGCGCGCGAGGTGCACGACGTCGCCGATTTCCAGGGCGCCGCCGTCATCAACTATGCCGACGCCGAGGTGCCGTTCACCCGCATCCACGAGTTCAGGCATCTGCATCCGGAGCGCGCGCATCCGCAAGCGCGGACGACGATCTACCGCGAATATTCCCGCTTTGCCGGCCGCGACGACGAGCCCTATTACCCGATCAACACCGCGGCCGACCGCGCGATGCTCGCCGCCTACCACGGCATGACGGCATCGCATCCGAATGTCATCTTCGGCGGCCGGCTCGGCTCCTACAAATATCTCGACATGCACCAGGCGATCGGCGCGGCGCTGAAGACGTTCGAGCACGAGGTCGAGCCGCGCCTCGGCGGCGGAGGCATGCAACTCGGCGACGCGGCCGCGCGTCGCCACGCCTTGTCGCCCTTGCCGGCGTAATCTAAGCCCTCCGGGTGCGGGCAGCGAAGTCAATAACAATCGCCCGCAATCCCCCGGTGAGGAAACAATGAGAAAAACCGTTATTGCCGCGGCTGTCGCCGCCACGGGTCTTGCTTTCAACATCGCCCACGCCGCGCCGTTGCCCGAGATAAGGCCCGACCAGGCCGGGTTCTCGAAAGCGGGGCTGGCGCGGCTCGACGATTTCTTCGCGCGCGAGATCGCGGCCAAGCGGGTGCCCGGCGCTGTGGTGGCGATCGCGCGCGACGGCAAGCTCGTTCATTACAAGGCGTATGGTCAGCTCGATCCTGTGAAGGGCACGCCGATGCCGATCGATGCGGTGTTCGCGCTGGCATCGATGACCAAGCCGATGGCGGCGGTCGCCGGCCTGACGCTGATGGAGCAGGGCCGGCTGCCGCTGCAGTCGAAGGTCGCCGAGTACTATCCGGCGTTTGCCGACATGAAGGTCGGCGTGCCCCAGGAAGACGGCTCGCTCAAGATGGAGCCGCAGGCCCGGCCGATTCTGATCCATGATCTCTATCGCCACACCTCCGGCCTGATGTATGGCGGCCGGCCCGACAGTTCGAGCGCGCTGGCGCGGCTCTATCCCGAAGGCACCGCGCCGGCGGTCGAGGGCGACACGGTGGCCTTCATCGACCGCATCACCAAGCTGCCTCTGGTGCATCAGCCCGGTACCGAGTTTGAATACGGCTTCTCGATCGACGTGCTCGGCGCCGTGGTCGAGAAAATCTCGGGCGAGCGGCTCGGCGACTATCTCAAGGCCAATGTGTGGACGCCGCTCGCCATGAAGGATGCGACGTTCCATCTGACCGACGCCCAGCGCGCGCGGCTGGCGCGGCCGTTTGCCAACGATCCGCTTACCGGCAAGCCGCAATCGATCAGGGTGCTCGACGCGCCGATCAAGTTCGACTGCGGCGGCGCCTGCTCGTTCGCCACCGTCGGCGACTATCTCCGCTTCGGACAGATGCTGCTCAACGGCGGCGAGCTCGACGGCCAGCGCATCCTCAGCCCCAAGACGGTGCATCACATGACCTCGAACCATCTCGGGCCCGAGATCAAGAACAACGTCGCCGCCGTCGAGCCGCATCGCGGCGGTTTCGGCTTCGGGCTGTCGGTCGCGGTGCGGACCAGCGAGGGCCTGTCGTCGGTGCCGGGCAATCCCGGCGAGTTCACCTGGAACGGTGCCAACGGCACGCAGTTCTTCTGCGATCCGAAGGAGCACCTCGTCGTTGTGGTGGGAACCGCAGCGCCCGGCGAGCTGCGCAAATATTATCGCGAGAATGTGCAGGACATCGTCTACGGCGCGATGGTGAAGTAAGAACCGTCACCCCAGTGTGAGATCTCTTTCAGCAAGGCATCGAGGCCCATCGCTCGGACTGAGCGATGGGCCTCGATTGGCGGTTCTGATTGAATCCCAGGCGGTTTTTTGGTTTGACGTGTTTTCTTCACGCGAACCGGGCACCTCTGCGCTCGAAACCGCCGTAAGGAGGCTCTCTCGCTTTGCCGGGACGCCGGTGTCATTCCGCCGTTTGATCGGAACGGACGATCTCAAGCGAAAAGCCCGGCCGCGAGGGCCGGGCTGATCGGTAATATATTTCAAGTCGTGCAATGTGCGGAATAGATCGGCGAGGGCCCTCCCTGTCTGTCCAAAAAGGAACACGGAACCGACTATTTGGGCACACCGCTCGTACCCAACTGCGCGGTGGAGGAATCGCGACAGCGACCGCGCAGCTCAGGAGCATCGCGGGCACAAACAAGCGGTACACCAGGCCATCCCCGAAGGTCCATCCGCGCCCGAATGAGCAATTTGGTACAGACACCGATCAATCGACGTGTCTTGGTCTCACGAACTGTCCCAAACCTCTAGGTCAGGATGAAGATCATGGAAATCTCCAAGGAAACAAAAGCTGCCATGCGGCCCGCGTTATGGGGCGCTGCAGGCGGAGCAATTGCTCTGGCGATCGTGGGGTTCAGCTGGGGGGGCTGGGTGACGGGCGGGTCGGCCGAGACCCTCGCGAGCAACCGTGCTGCGACGGCCGTCGTCGCAGCTCTCACACCCATCTGCGTTGACAGGTTCCGACAAGCCGCCGATGCCTCGACGAACCTGGCCGAAATGAAGAAGGCGACTTATTCATTCGACCAGAGCAGGTTTGTCGAAAAAGGCGGTTGGGCCACGATGCCGGGAAGCACTGAGCCAAACTCGGCGGTTGCGAAGGCCTGTGCCGAATCGCTCGGCAGCGGCAAGGCCGCGGAGCGCCGCGGCTAATCAGGCAACCCGCGACACGGTGAAATCCGCGCAAAGACGCGCAACTTCTCGACATGCCCGCATCTCGCGCAGTGGCTCTTGCAACGGTGGTCAAGCGCGTCGTTTTGACGCCAATTTCCCGCTGCGCGCGCCGTTCAACGGATGAACATCCTGCAGAATCTTGGTAGCATGACAGCATGCTAACGCCCAGCGAACGAGAGTGCCGTTTTGGTTAAGCCCGCGAAGGACTTGTTTGATCCCAAAACCTTCCTGGCCAAGGTTGGGGCCGGAAAATCGATTTCTAGCTTTGGCAAAGGCCAGAACGTATTCGCGCAGGGAGATGTCGCGGACGCGGTATTCTACATTCAAGAAGGAAAGGTCAAACTCACAGTCGTTTCTGACCAAGGTAAGGAAGCCGTGGTCGGGATCCTGGAGCCGGGACAATTCTTTGGTGAGGGCTGCCTCAACGGTCATCCATTGCGGATTGCCACGACCACGGCAATGGAGGACTGCGTCATCACGCGAATATCGAAGACGGCGATGATTTCAACGCTCGAAGCCAAGCCGATGTTCTCTCAGTTGTTCATGACCTATCTGCTCGCGCGCAATAGCCGAATGGAAGAAGACCTGATCGACCAACTTTTCAATTCCAGCGAGAAGCGCTTGGCGCGCCTGCTGCTCCTGCTGGCAAATTTCGGCAAGGAAACCAGCGCGCAGCCCATTGACGTCGAGATCAGCCAGGAAACGCTGGCCGAAATGATCGGTGCGACCCGTTCAAGGGTTAGCTTCTTCATGAATAAGTTCCGCAAGCTCGGCTTCATCAGCTACAACGGAAAGATCGAAGTTCACAGCTCGCTTCTGAACGCTGTTCTGCGCGACAAGCCCGAGATAGACCGGAAAGACTGACCGCCGCGCGGCCTTGAACGGCGCCTGCAGCACGCAGTTCTTCCGCGCTGGAGGCGCAGGCGCCCGTGCATGTCCAGGCGGCCGAGTGAGGAACAGCAAAAAGGCCCATCGCTCAGGCCGAGCGATGGGCCTTCAATCTTGCGTAGACTACCACTGCCGGTAGACGCCGGTCAGCGTGCCGTTGTTGTTCCCTTCAGGACCAACGTCGCCCTGGGTCGAACTCGGCGCCGGATGGTTGCCGTTCATCGCGCCGTACCGGCCCGGTTGCGCCGGTTGGTACATCACATGCGGTTGAACGGTCTCGTAGCGCGGACCGCCGTAGTATCTCGCATCGGGGCTCCCATACGGATAATAGCCCTGCGCGAACGCACCTGCTGTCGTTGCAATCAGGGACGCCACGGCCAGGGTCAGTATCTTGGTCTTCCGTTGCATTCATACACTCCTTGCTGGTGTCCCGACCAACGACCGGCATGGAGCAGCGTTCCTGATCTGCCATGCACCCCATGAAGGTGAAGCTGCACGAGGGTGGGATCAGATTTTGGTGAGGGGGCTTGGACCCTGAAGGACCGGTACGCACGTCTCTGCGCAGCAGTATGCATCCCGCGCTGGTCCGCTATGCCCTCCTGGCTATAACGGTCCACGGCCGGGCCGCGCAGCCGTGCTTCGAAAAAGCGGGGCGTTCCGCAAAAGGAAGCCCGCCACTGCGGCGGGCAAGGTCTCAGGGAGGAAAACGCTCTGACAAGGGAGCGTGTGGACAGTTTCCTCGATTCGAGGGCGGCTGCGAAGATCGTATAACTACTGTCATCAGGGCCGGCATTATGCCAATGCTCTTGCCGGTCGCAGCAAGGCGAAATAACACGGCACAAGTACAGAGGAAGTTCATGAGCACGTCAGGAGTTTTTGCCCGCGTCGTCGCGGCGATCGGTGCGGGGGCCGTGGCGTGGCGGCGGATGCAGGGCGCCGAGCCGGCGCCCGCCTGGGGCAGCGCGCCGCAGATTCCGGCGGCGAAGTCGCAGGGCGCGATCCCGACGCTGAAGATGCCGACGGCACGCGGCTGGGACAAGGGCCAGCTTCCGACCGCTGCGACCGGGCTCAAGGTTAACGCCTTTGCAGCCGGGCTCGATCATCCGCGCTGGATCAATGTGCTGCCCAATGGCGACGTGCTGATCGCCGAGGCGACGCAGATCGCCGGCACCCCGCGCAGCGTGTTCCACTATGCGATGCAAGCGACGATGCGCCGCGCCGCCGCGCTCGGCGTCAGCGCCAACCGCATCACGCTGCTGCGTGACCGTGACGGCGACGGTGTTGCCGAAAGCCGTGGCGCCTTCATGGAAGGACTGCGCCAGCCGTTCGGCATGGCCCTGATCGGCGACACCTTCTATGTCGGCAACACCGACGGCGTGGTCGCCTTTCCCTACGCCGCGGGCGCGGACCGCATCACGGCAGAGGGACGCAAGCTCCTCACCTTCAAGCCCGACGGGCATTGGACGCGCAGCCTGCTGCCGAGCGCCGACGGCAAGAAGCTCTATGCCGGCGTCGGCTCGCTCAGCAACATCGCCGAGAACGGCATGGAGGTCGAGCAAGGCCGTGCCGCGATCTACGAGCTCGATCTCGTCGCCGGCACCAGCCGGATCTTCGCCGGCGGCCTGCGCAATCCGGTCGGGATCGCGTGGGAGCCGACGACGAATGTGCTGTGGACCGTCGTCAACGAGCGCGACGGCATCGGCGACGAGACGCCGCCGGACTATCTGACCTCGGTGCGCGACGGCGGCTTTTACGGCTGGCCCTATTGCTACTGGGGTCAGACGGTGGACGATCGCGTGCCGCAGGATCCGGCGATGGTCGCCAAGGCGATCCAGCCGGACTACGCGCTCGGCGGCCACACCGCTTCGCTTGGCCTGTGCTGGATGCCCGCGGGCACGCTGCCCGGTTTCCCCGATGGCATGGTGATCGGCCAGCACGGCTCGTGGAATCGCTCGACGCTGTCTGGCTACAAGGTGGTGTTCGTGCCGTTCAGCAACGGCCGTCCCTCGGGGCCCGCGCGCGATATCCTGTCGGGCTTCCTCGCGCCCGACGAGAAGGTGTCGTACGGCCGCCCGGTCGGCGTCGCACTCGGTCCGGACCGTTCGCTGCTGGTCGCCGACGACGTCGGCAACGTGATCTGGCGCGTCACGGCGGAACGATAGGACCGTCGCCGGCCTCCTTTCGCACGGGTCCGCGGCTAATTTCGGCTGCGGCCCTGCTTGTCCTGCTCAGGTCCGGTTCGCGAACGCAGTGGGATTGATGCCATAGCGTGCCCGGAACGCGCGGCGAAAGGTGGCGTCGTCGTCAAAACCCCAGCGCGCGGCGATCAGGCCGACATGCGGCCGGCCGGCGCAAGCGCGCAATTCGGACGCACATTGCGCAAGGCGCTGGTTGCGGACGAACTGCATGACGCTCAGCCCATGCTGCGCGAACAGCTTGTGAAGATAGCGCAACGAAACGCCATGGCGGCGGGCTAGCTCACCTGGGGCCAGATCGGGATCCGCCAGTCGCGCGCGGATATCGCCGCAAATCCGCTTGAACAGCGCGGCGCTGATCTGGCTGCGGGTCGGAGATTCCGTCGAGCGCCGGTCGAGGCTTGCGGCGGCGAGTTGCGTCAGCGGCAGTGCGACGCGTTCGAACTCGTCGGCATCCATCGCCGGCGCGAGCCGTACCATGGTCTCGAGCATCCCTGCAAGAATACGCGCGGCTGCGGTGTCCGGCAGCCTGCCCAGCGGCTGGGTCTCGAGTTCGGCGATCTCAGGCGCCCAAGCCTTTCGATCCACCAGCAAAAGCGCATGTTCGAAGCTTGATGACATGTCCAGGGTGTACGGCCGGCTGTTATCGAACAGCACGAT
This sequence comes from Bradyrhizobium sp. 27S5, assembly GCF_037217225.1. NCBI lineage: Bacteria > Pseudomonadati > Pseudomonadota > Alphaproteobacteria > Hyphomicrobiales > Nitrobacteraceae > Bradyrhizobium > Bradyrhizobium sp. 27S5. Next base: position 8,018,240 of record NZ_CP147714.1, on the reverse strand, counting down.
GTCGGAGGGGCCGAGTTCGCTGACAACGCCACCTTGCTCGAGGCGAGTGTTGCCCCGGACGACCTTCATGATCCCGAATTCGTGCCCACAGGCGCGCGCCGGCCGCCGCACCGCCTGGCTGCTGCCTGCCACGCGGCAAGTCTGCACCGTTGAAGCCGCATCGATGCGCAGGCGAGCGCGAAACCCCTGGCCCGAAACCGGCCGCGCCAACTCGACCTGACGGAATTGTTCGTAGATCTGCTCGCGCCAGATCGCCAGACCTCGGGGCCCGGCCACGCTCACGCATTGCACCGATTTTGTCATCACGCTCGCCCCGCTTGATCACAGCAGATCGCAGCGAACGTGGCATCAACCCGTCGGTGTGACAAATGAAATTGTGCACGCAACGCCCGCAAGCGGTACGCTGCATGCCTTGGTGCTTTTCCGTGCCGATTCTAGCCTGCGCTGTCTTCATCCTGAGCCAGCGAACCAACGCATGTCCCGTTCTCTTTTCCGATCTGCCGCTCCTTGCGCCGCCCGCCGAACCTTTGTTGCCGCTTCTCTGTTCGTCGTCCTCTGCACGATCGCGCGTGCCGAACCGGATACGGCCGGTTGCAGCGACACCAATTTCTCTCGCATGCCGGGCTTTTATATCAATGATTGCGAGCGCACGGATTTCGACCGGTTCGTGTTCGCAGAGGGCTCGGACCATGAAACCGCCGTGGAGGGGCGTAAGGCCCGGATTGCCTATGCGTTGTCCGACGGACACAAGGCGCCTTCGGCGCTGGCAGTGATTCGCAACTACCAGGCCATCATGCAGCAGAGCGGCTGGGAAATTGTCGAGAACCGCCACGATGCCGGCCTGACCGCGCGGCGCGTCCAGGGCGGAAAGGAGCAATGGGCCGAACTCGACACCAACGGCGGCGCCAACTACCAGATCATCTACGTCGACAAGGGGGAATTGTCCCAGCAGGTGACCACCGCCGACGCCATGGCCAGCGCGCTCGACGCCGCCGGCCACGTCGCGCTGCAGATCAATTTCGACACCGCCAAGTCGACGATCCGGCCAGAGTCGCAAGCCATCGTTGCGCAGATCGCAGCGCTCTTGAAAAGCCATCCCGATCTGAAGTTGCGCGTCGAGGGCCACACCGACAACACCGGTGACGCCAGATCGAACCAGGCCCTGTCGGTTGCGCGGGCCAAGTCGGTCGTCGCGGCGCTGGTGCTATCCGGAGCCGCGCCGGCGCGTTTGACTGCAGCAGGTTTCGGCCAGGACAAGCCCGTCGCCGACAACACCAGCGAGGACGGCCGCGCCCGCAACCGCCGTGTCGAATTGGTAAAGCTGTAATTGTGAACGACTGCGGCCCGGTCGGGCGTCGCGCTCGGCCTCGACGGTTGGCCACGATGTCGGCAACGTGATTGGGTGTGTGACGAGGCGTAAGTGGCGCCAGTGCGGTCTCACACGGTCCTGATCTCGCCGCCATCCATGCGCAGCACCGTGCCGGTCATCCAACGCGCCGGTGGTGACACCGAACGCGATGAGGTCGGCGATCTCCTCTGCCGTGCCGAACCGCTTGATGCCGGCCTGCCTGAGGAAGCCTGCCTTCGCCGTCTCGACGTCGACCTGCCTGGCCGCCGCGGCCTTCTCCAGCATCGCAAGGCGGCGTCCGGTCATGATGGCGCCGGGCGATACGCAATTCACCTGCACGCCGTCATCGATGCCGCGTTCGGCGAACGCTTTTGCCAATGCCTCGATCGCCGCATTGATCGTGCCAATTGCGGCCGCACCGGCGCGCGGCAGCATGGCGGCATTGCCTGACGTGAAGACCACGGCGCCTTGCGACGCCTTCAGCGCATCCCAGGCGCGGATCGTTAGCCGCCTGGCGCCGTGGAATTTGAGCGCGAGGCCCGAATCCCATTGCTGATCGGTCATCTCCAGCAAATCGATCCCGGGCACGGAGCCTGCGACATTGACCAGCGCGTCGATGCGGCCGAAGCGATCCAGCGTGGCCTTGACGACTTCGTCGGCGGCATCAGGCGCGGCGAGATCGAGGTCGAGCGCCAGCGGCGTGGCGCCGCCGGCTTCGATCTCCTTGCCGGCCTCTTGCAGCTTCTCGCCGCTGCGCGCGACGAGCGCGATGGCGGAAAAATCCCGGGCGAGCCGCAGCGCGGTGGCGCGTCCGATGCCGGAGCTTGCGCCGGTCACGATAGCGACGGATTCGGTCATGTGCATATTCCCTGGTGATCGGCGCCCGTGATGTCAGCGGCTCAGGAATTCGCGGATGCTCAGCGCGATCTCGGCGGCATGCGTTTCCAGCGCGAAATGGCCGGTGTCGAAGAAGCGCACCACCGCGCGCGGATTGTCGCGCTTGAAGGCTTCGGCGCCCGGCGGCAGGAAGAATGGATCGTTCTTGCCCCACACCGCGAGGAACGGCGGCTGATGGGTGCGGAAGTAATTCTGGAAGGCCGGGTAGAGCGCGACATTGCTCTTGTAGTCGCCGAACAAATCGAGCTGCACGTCATGAGCGCCGGGCCGCGCCATGTAGTAATTGTCGAGGTTCTGTCCGTCAGGCGACACCGCCTCCGGGTCCGATGTGCCGTGGGTGTACTGCCAGCGCGTGGTGTCCGGCGTCAGGAACGCGCGCAACGCATCGCGGTTCGCCGGCGAGGGATCCTGCCAATAGGCCTTGATCGGCGTCCAGCCGTCGCTCAGGCCCTCCTCATAGGCGTTGCCGTTCTGCGAGATGATGGCGGTGATCCGGTCCGGATGCTTGAGCGCAAGGCGGAAACCGGTCGGCGCGCCATAGTCGAACACATAGACCGCGTAGCGGTCGAAGCCGATCACCTCGGTGAAGCGGTCGATCACGGCGGCGATGTTGTCGAAGGTGTAGGCGAACTTGTCGCGCGCCGGCATGTCCGACTGGCCGAAGCCGGGCAGATCCGGCGCCACGATGTGGAATTTATCCGCAAGCTGCGGGATCAGATCGCGGAACATGTGGCCCGCGCTCGGGAAGCCGTGCAGCAGCAGCAGCTTCGGCGCGCCGGGCGACCCGGCCTCGCGATAGAACACCTTGAAGCCGTAGACATCGGCCGTGCGATATTTGATCTCGGACATCTGTCACTCCTTGTGGTCGTGATGTGGGGTGGGGTCAGGATTTGATCTGCGTCACAAGCCCGCTGATCGCCTCTGGCCTGAGGTAAAGCAGCAGCGCGCAGCACACGGTGGCGAAGCCGAGCAGCGGAATGAAAGGCGCGATGGCGGCGCCGGCCGCGAACACCAGCAGCGCCAGCAGCGTGCGGCGCTGCGTCCATGTCCGCACCTGCTGGGAAATCATGGTCTGGTCCGCCTGCGTCAGCACCGCGCGCTCGAAGGCGAGATAGGCGAGGTCGATCACGAGGAAGATCACCGCATAGACCACCACCGGCGCCGCGGCCATTTTCGACTGCGCGACCCATGCGGTAGCGAAGGGCAGCAGCGAGACCGCGAACAGATGGACGAAGTTCAGCCAGATCAGCCGCGGCGTCGGCTGCCGCACCAGATGCAGCAGATGGTGATGATTGACCCAGATCACGGCGATGAACATGTAGCTCGCCGCGTAGCTGATTGCGGTCGGCCACAGCGGCAGCAGGTCGGCGAACCGCGAGCCCTCCGGCGCCTTCAGTTCCAGCACCATGATCGTGATGATGACGGCGATGACGGCATCGGAAAACGCGCCGAGCCGATCGGCTGATAGAGGCTTCTCCTGCATGGCAGTGCTCCTGTCCAATCGTGAAAAGAGGTCAGTGCTCTGTAACGCTGCGGATGGCTTCCTGGATGATGTCGGCGACCAGTTTTGGCGCGGTGACGATCGGCGTGTGATCGACGGGATGTGAACGCACCACAGCCTTCATCCGCGCCGCCATGCTGCGCTGTGTCTCCGGCGCGATCATCCGGTCGTCCTCGGCGACCAGGAACCAGCTCCGGATGTCCTTCCATCGCGGATGGCCGACGGGAACGGTGATGCAGGCCGGCGAGATCGGCCGCTGCACTGCAGCCAGCACCGCGAGCTCCTCGGCGCGCGCGCCCTGCGCGAAGGCCGATGCGAAGGCGGACTCCGGCAGCCAGATCTGGCCGTTGGCGTCGGGTGCTAGTTTTGGCGCGAACGGATGTGGCGGTGCGCGATAAAACACATCGGCGACGGTCTCGCCCTCGTCCGGCGCCAGCGCCGCGACATAGACCAGCGCCTTGACGCGCGGCGAACGGGTCTCGGCAATGACGGCGCCGGCATAGGCGTGGCCGGCCAGCACGATCGGTCCTTCGACGCGGTCCATTGTGCGGTTCAGCGCGGCGACATCGTCTGCAAGCGAAGTCAGCGGCAGCGGCGCCGCCACCGCGGTGATGCCTTCGGCATCGAGCGCCGTGATCACCCGTGCCCAGCTTGAACCGTCGGCCCACGCGCCATGGGCGAGCACCACGCTGACATCCTTGTTCGACATCTTCAGCTCCCTCGTTGATTTTGTAACCTCTCAAATGCAATTTGACAGGTTACGACGCTTATGATCCAATGTTCGTAACTTGTCAACTGGCTCTAATCAGGTTATTTGCGGCGAGGTCGAAAAGCCGACAGGAGGGCGTCACCGTGCAATCCCATCCGCCCGCGACGTTCATCGCCGATAGCCTGGGGCTCGATTTCATCAATTCGATCGCGACCCCGGTCGATACGCCGCTGGACTGGATCGCCGACGGCGACGGCCTGTTGCGCTGGCTGGCGCAGGCGAAACTGGTGCCGTCAGATGTGCTCGATGAGCTCGGCGCACGCGCGACCACGGGCGAGCTCGACGACGTTGCCGGTCAGGCGCGAGACTTGCGCGAATGGTTCCGCGGCTTCCTGCGCAAGCATATGGGCCGGCCGCTGGCGCCGCGGGCGCTGAAGGAATTGGAGCCGCTGAACCGGCTGCTCGAAGGCGATCAGGCGTTCAGCCGCATCGTGCCGCATCGCCATAAGCACGGCGATGACGAGCACGACGGTTTCGCGCTGGAGCGGACGCGGCGCTGGCGCTCGGCCGCGTCACTGCTGCTGCCGATCGGCGAGGCGATGGCCAGGGTCGTCTGCGAGGAAAGCTTTACCGACATCAAGGCCTGCGAGGGCCCGGCCTGCACGCTGATGTTCGCCGATCACACGCGGGCGCGTGCGCGCCGCTGGTGCAGCATGGCGATCTGCGGCAATCGCGCCAAGCAGGCCGCGCATCGCAGCCGGATCAAGGACAGGGGCTGAGAACCAGAGCATGATCCGGAAAAGTGTGCAGCGGTTTTCCGAAGAGATCATGCTCAAAACAAAAAACAGGAGACCAACCAAATGGCACTTCCCCTGATCGTGTTCGACGTTAACGAAACCCTGCTCGACCTCGAGACCATGGAGCCGGTGTTCGCGCGCATCTTCAACGACAAGAGCGCGATGCGGCTGTGGTTCGCGAACTTCATCATGTATTCGGCCTCGCTCACCGTGGCGGGCTGCTACGTGCCCTTCACCGACATCGGCGCCGCGGTCATGAAGATGCTGGCGGATACGCGCGGCATCAGGATCGACGAGTCCGACAAGAAGGAACTGACGGAGAAATTCTCCACCATGCCGCCGCATGCCGAAGTGCCGGCGGCGCTGCGCAAGCTGCGCGCCGCAGGCTTCCGCCTGTTCACGCTGACCGACAATCTTTTGGAGGTGCAGACCCGTCAGCTGACGCATGGCGGCATCGTCGATTTGTTCGAGCGGCGCTTTTCGGCCGATGGCGTCAAGCATCACAAGCCGTCGCGGCAGGCCTATGGTTATGTCGAGAGGGAGCTTGGGGCAAAGCCTTCGGAGTTCTGCCTGATCGCATGCCACACCTGGGACACGCTCGGCGCGGTGGCCGCCGGTTGGGAGGCTGCGCTGATCAGGCGCCCCGGCAATGATGTGCTCGGCGTCGGCCCGCAGCCGCAGGTCGTGGGTGACGATCTCAACGATGTCGCCGACCAGCTGATCCGCCGTTACGGCGCGAAAGGGTAACGGCCCCTGACGGATCGAGCGCTGGAGGGACGGTCAAAAACCCCTCCAGGCCGATCACTCGGAAGCGCATAAAACCGGAATGAAATCCATAGCGCTTTTCAACCATGCCCCTTGAGCCTTCCTCAACTTCCGCGGCCGATGCTTGCCGCGCCAAAGGGATCGAGAAGGAGCTCAGAGCATGCCGGCCAAGGCACGAACAACCGGACGAGCGACCGCGACCAACACCACCGCGCAATCGCGCGAGGATATCCTTAACGCGCGGGCCATCAGCACGCTGGGCGCCGGCGTCGTCAACGCGATGAGCGCGGTCGGCGCCGCCGTCATCAAGAAGCACAGGCCGGCGCTCGGCAAGAGCCCGGATTGGTTCTGGCACATGTTCGCCAAATGCGAGGCCAAGGCCGCCCGCATCGCCGAGCAGGCCGGGCGCGATCCAGAGGCCTGCGGCGATGCCACCTTCATCGAGGTCTACGCCGCGCAATTGCCCAAGCTGATGGCCGCAGCGCTCGAGAGCCACGAGAAGGCGCTCAAGGGGAAGTAACGGAGCGTGGAAAAGCGGCTGACAACGGCGATCGTCCCGTTGTCGTTCCCACCTGCGTTGCCGCGCAGGGCAGCCATGCACGCTGAAACCATGTCTCGCCGCCGTTCGTATCCGAACGGTGGCGGAGGTCCGCGGCCGCGGGCTTCCGGATTTTCTAAATCCGGGGCGTTGGATGGTGAAGCACCTTGTTTCCGATGAAGAGAAGTGTGACGCGTGTAACGGGACGGGCTTTCCGGACGTGAAGCAACCGAGCGAGCCGGGACGGAAGATCTATCCGGAGCCGTGCAAGAAGTGCGGCGGCAAGGGGCGGATCAGGAAGGCCGCGTGGGGCAAGTAGCCGGCGCCGAAGGCAATCAGTCTTGCAAGGCGGGTTAGGCGAAGCCGTAACCTGCCATCGCTCTCGTCGGGCTCGTCCGGCCAGACCCTTTTGATCCGCGTCGACTACGACGCTGTGCTCGGACAAATGATGTCGCGAGAATGCGGATGTATGACTCACAGCCGTGCAACAAACTCGATGTCGTCCCGGGCAAGCGCAGCGCGACCCGGGACCCATAACCACGAATGGCAGTTACTCGCGCTATGCTGGGGCCACAGCTCGTTTCGACGACTCAATCCTGTGGTTATGGGTCCCTGCTTTCGCAGGGACGACGATGCGGTGAGAGATCATGCGCATGTCCATCACCGTCATCCTGAGGTGCGAGCCTTCTAGCGCGCTTGCGCCGCTGGGCGAGCCTCGAAGGATCGACGGCCACCAGCCGGGCCGTGCATCCTTCGAGGCTCGCTCCGCTCGCACCTCAGGATGACGGCTCTGATAGTCTTCGCAGGGACGACGACACGGCGAGAGTTGTGCCCTACGCCACCAGCGCAATCTTCGGCGCGGTCGCCAGCACCGACTGGTTGCGGCCGTTGGCTTTGGCGGCGTAGAGCGCTTTGTCGGCGGCTTCGATCAGGTCGGACCATTGCTGGCCTGCATTCGGGCGCATGCTGGCGACGCCGATGCTCACCGTCGTGATGGCCTCGCCCTCGCACCATTGCTGCACCTTGGCGCGGATGGTCTCGGCCAGATTGAAGGCCTCGAACGGGGTGGTGCTGGGCAGCAGCACGGCAAATTCCTCGCCGCCGAAGCGCGCCGGGCAATCGCCGGCGCGGCGCACCGCATCTGAGATGCAGATCGCAATCCCGACCAGCACCTGGTCGCCGGCCTGGTGTCCATAGGTGTCGTTATAGGCCTTGAAATGATCGGCATCGATCATCAACAACGCGACCGGCTGGCCGTGCCGGCTCGCCCGGCGCCACTCGCGCTCGATCTCGGTGTCGAACTTGCGCCGGTTCTTCAGGCCGGTGAGGGCGTCGGTCGTCGCCAGCTCCTCGAGCTTGTCCTCGGCATCGGCGCGGCGGACGATCTCGCGGGCGAGGACCAGCGTCGCGCTCAGCGCGAACAGGACCAGAAACGCCATGATCGCGCCGATCCGGATCGCCTCGGTCCGCCAGAGGTTGAAGACGGCTTCGAGCGGCTTGCCGACCACGACGTAGAGCGGGCCCGAGCTGCTGCGCCTGACATAGAGCCGCGGCGTGTCGTCGACCGGACCCTTGCCGGAGTAGGCGCCGCCCCCCCTCAGATTCTCGGCCTTCCAGTCCAGTTGCTCCGCAAGGTTCTTGCCGATCACGTCGAGATCGAACGGCGTCCGCATGATGATGGTGCGGTCGTTGCGCAGCACGGTGATGGTATCGCCGGGCGCGAGGTTGAGCCGGCCGAACATATCGTGGAAATAGCTGAAGCGGATCGAGCCGACCACGACGCCGAGAAAGCGGCCGTCCTCGCCGACGATGCGCCGGCTCAGCACGATGGCGTAGGCGCCGCGATGCAGCATCGGCCGGCTGATATACAGCCCGGTGTCGGGGTGGTCGCGCTGGACCGTGAAATATTCCTTGTCGCTGCGGTTCTCCGGCCGCGGGTCGAGGCTCGCCGCGTCGATGTTCAGGTCGCCCTTGCTGTCGAACACCTGGATCGCGCCGAAATGCTTTGCGGTCGCGGCGTGATCGAACAGGATCAGCTGGCGCAGTTCCTTGCTGACATTGCGGATCTCCGGCATCTCAAGATTGCTGGCGACCGCGCGCAGCGACAAGTCATAGAGCTCGATGTTGCGGCTGATGTCGGCCTCGATGCCTGACGCAAAGTTCTCCAGGGTCTGGCGGGCCAGTTGCTCCTCGCCGCGGCGCATGTCGAACATCACGCCGGCGCAGACAGCGGAGAAGCCGAGGACGGTCGCAACCGACGCGGCGATCAGCAGCTTGGCCGATAGCCGCCACCGCCGCCTTGCGTCGTTTCCCCGTCGAAATGGCATTTCCCGCTCCAAAGCTTGGTCATGCAACGGGAAATCTTGTTGTCGCCTTAAATGGCGACAGCGGCCGCCGAATGGGTTAACGGGTGGTTGCCGAAACCTGTTTTTTTGTCATCGAGGACGTTGTGAACGACTACGACGCGCTGCGGGATTATCTGAAGAAGCAGCATTTGCCCGAATTCGTGCTGACCTTCGAGGAGATCGAGGCGATCATCGATGCGGCGCTGCCGCGCGCCGCGCACCGGGCGTCGTGGTGGGAAACTCTGCGCAGCCCGCAGGAGAAGATGCCGCAGCGCGAAGCCTGTCTCGACGCCGGCTACATCGCCACGCGCCAGGCCGACGGCAAGAGCGTCAGGTTCAAGAAAATGTCCAATCGTCGTCCCGGCGAACGCCGGGACCCATAACCACAGGGCGTTGTTGTCACGAAGGCAACTGGCCCCAGCGCGTCATGGACGGGCCGCGGCGTATGGGTCCCGGCTCCCGTGCGCAGTTGCGCACGAGGCCGGGACGGCAAGATCTAGCTCGCGGCTTCCAGCCGTTCCTCGGTGAGCAGCCGCGTGGCGGCGTCGGCGTCCATCGGCTCGCCGAAGGCAAAGCCCTGGGCGTATTCGCAGCCGAGCTGGTAGAGCTCGACGGCATCGGAATCCGTCTCGGCGCCTTCCGCGACCACCTCCATGCCGAGATCGTGCGCCAGCGCGATGATCGATTTCAGGATCACCGGGCGGGTGCCGCGGCTCGTGGTGCGGACGAAGGACTGGTCGATCTTGATGGTGTCGAACGGGAAGCGCTGCAAATAGGACAGCGAGGAGTGGCCGGTGCCGAAATCGTCGAGCGACAGCCCGGTGCCGAGCTCGCGGATCCGCGCCAGCATCTGGGCGGCGTGCTCCGGGTTCTCCATCACAAGCGATTCCGTCAGCTCCAGCTTCAGCGTGCCGCGCGCCACCGAGGAGCGCGACAGCACGGTGCGGATGTCGTGGATCAGGTCGTGGCGCAGCAATTGCCGCGACGACACGTTGACCGACGCGAAGATCGGCTCGCGCGCCCGCATCGCGCGCTGCCACACCGCGAGCTGGCGTGCGGTCTGGTCCATCACGAACATGCCAAGGTCGACGATCAGGCCGGTCTCCTCGGCGACATTGATGAATTCCGACGGCGACATCCGGCCGAGCTTGGGATGGTCCCAGCGCACCAGCGCCTCGAAGCCGGCGATCGCGCGATCCTCGAGCCGCACGATCGGCTGGTACAGGATCGTGAGCTCCTGGCGCTCGATGGCGCGGCGCAGGTCGCTCTCGAGCGTCAGGCGGTCGGTCTTCCGCGCCCGCATCGCCGGCTTGTAGACGTCGATGCGGTCGCCGCCGATCCGCTTGGAGTGATACATCGCAAGCTCAGCGTCCTTGATGATCTCGTCCGAGAGCGGCGCGGCCGGATCGGACAGCGCAAGTCCGATCGAGGCGGTCAGGAAGATCTCGCGGTCGTTGAACGCGATCGGCGCGCGGATGGTCTTGCGGATGGTCTCGGCGAAATTGGTGATCCGCGCCGGGTCCTGCTCCGACAGCAGGATCAGGCCGAACTGGTCGCCGGCCATCCGCGCCAGCGTGTCCTGCGGCTTGAGGATGCGGGTCAGCCGCCGCGCCAGCGTCAGCAGGATGGAATCGCCGACCGCAATCCCGACGGAATCGTTGACCTGCTTGAAGCGGTCGAGGTCGATCACCATCAAGGTCGGCCGCAGGTTCGGCATGGTCTTGGCGAGGTTCGCCACCGCGCCGAGCCGGTCCATGAACAGCCGGCGGTTCGGCAGGCCGGTCAGATTGTCATGCACGGAGTCGTGCAGCATCCGCTCTTCGGAGTTCTTGAACTCGGTGACGTCGGTCAGCGTGCCGACCACGCGCGAGACCTCGCCGTCGGAGCCGACCACCGGCCGCGCCTTCAGCGCGAACCACATGAAGTGACCGTCGGGCGTGCGCAGCCGGAAATCCTGCACCAGGCGGCCGCGGCGCTGGTCGAGCACGCTGTCGAGCGCGGCGCGGAAGCGGTCCTGGTCGAGCGGGTGCAGTACTTCGAGCCATTTCGCGGCCGGGCCTTCCAGCGTGCCGCGCTTCAGGCCCAGCAAGGCTTCGGTCTCCGGGCTGGTGAACACCTTGTCGGCGGAGACGTCCCAGTCCCAGATCAGATCGCCGGAGCCGGTCAGCGCCAACGCGCGGCGCTCGACGTCGGAGACCACGCCGGTGGTGGCGCCGCCGCCGGCGAAGGCGTGCTGCATCACCGTAAATCCGATCAGCATCACGATCAGCACCAGGCCGCCGAGCAGCGCCGGGCCGACGATGTCGTTGGTGACGGAGCCCGCGACCGTCATGCCGGCTGCGACCACCCAAACCACCAGCAGGAACCAGGTCGGGATCAAGAGCACCGCGCGGTCGAAGCCGTGGGTCGAGAGATAGACGATCAGCGCGAAGCCGGCGAAGGCGATCATCACCAGCGACATCCGCGCGATGCCGGAGGCGACCGCGGGATCGAACAGCGCCAGCGCCACCAGCGAGCCGAGGAAAAGCAGCCAGCCGATCGTGATGTGCGAGTAGCGCACATGCCAGCGACTGAGATTCAAATAGGCGAACAGGAACACGAGCAATGTCGCCGCGAGGATCGCCTCGCCCGCCGCGCGCCAGACGCGCTCGGCGTTGTTCGACATGTCGAGCACCTTGCCCCAGAAGCCGAAATCGACGCCGATATAAACCAGCACCGCCCAGGCCAGCGCCGCGGCGGCCGGGAACATGATGCTGCCCTTGACCACAAACAAGATCGTGAGCACGAGCGCGAGCAGGCCCGAGATGCCGATCACGATGCCCTGGTACAGGGTGAACGAGTTGACCTTGTCCTTGTAGGCGTCGGGTTCCCACAGATAGAGCTGCGGCAGCTTGTCGGTGCGGAGTTCCGCGACATAGGTGACGACGGCGCCGGGATCGAGCGTGATGCGGAACACATCGGCGGTCGGGCTCTCCTGCCGCTCGGGACGGTCGCCGACCGACGGCGTGATAGTGGCGATGCGCGACAGGCCAAGGTCGGGCCACAATAATCCGGACGACACGATGCGGTAGTGCGGCGCGACGATCAGGCGGTCGAGCTGGTCGTCGGTGTTGTTGGCGAGCGCGAACACCACCCAGTTCTGGCCGCCTTCGCGGGCGCGAACTTCGATGCGGCGCACGATGCCGTCGGTTCCAGGTGCAGTGGAGACCTGGATGCGGTCGGTTTCACTGCGTTGATGGTCGAGAACCGCGGTTAGGTCGATCGCCGGCGCGTCGCTGCGCACGCTGACCGCGTCGATCGCGTACGCGTCAGGCGCAGCAGCAAACATCATGAGGCCCAGCGCGAGCAGCGCAAGGCACCTGATCAGACGCAATGTCAGTACTCCGCGATCGACAAACTGACCGGGCCCGGCGACCGGCCCGGCGGTGGCGCGATAAATGACACGAAAGCGAAGGGAATCAAAGGGTTTCCGCCCCCGCTTCCGTCGCGAGAGTTAAACGACCAACACAATTTTGCCAATATGTTCGCTGGTCTCCATGCGCCGGTGCGCGTCGGCGGCCTTTTCCAGCGGGAATGTGCTGTCCATCAGCGGTTTGACGCGGCCTTCGCGCAGCAAGGGCAGCACCTTTGCCTCGATTGCCGCCACCATCGCCGCCTTGTCCGCATTACTACGGGGGCGCAGGGTCGAGCCGGTGTGGTGCAGCCGCTTGACCATCAGCTTGGCAAAATTGGCTGACGCCTTCGGTGTTCCCGACAGGAACGCGATCTGGACGATGCGGCCCTCAACCGCGGCGGCGTCGTAGTTGCGGTCGATATAGTCGCCGCCCACCATGTCGAGGATGACGTTGGCGCCGGCGCCGCCGGTGGCTGTCTTCACGGCTTCGACGAAGTCGTCCGTCTTGTAATTGACCGCGTGATCGGCGCCGAGCTTGAGGCAGGCGTCGGCCTTGTCCTGCGAGCCGACGGTGACGATCACCTTGGCGCCGAACGCCTTGGCGAGCTGGATCGCCATCGTGCCGATGCCCGACGAGCCGCCATGGATCAGCAGCGTCTCGCCGGCCTTGAGCGCGCCGCGCTCGAACACATTGTGCCAGACCGTCATCAGCGTTTCCGGAATGGCGCCGGCTTCCTGCATCGTGAGCTGCGGCGGCACGGTCATCGCCTGCGCATCCTGCGCGATGCAATATTGCGCATAGCCGCCGCCGGCGACCAGCGACATCACCTTGTCGCCGATCTTGTGCGTCGCGCCTTCACCGAGCGCCACCACTTCGCCTGCGATCTCAAGGCCGGGCAGGTCGCTGGCGCCGGGCGGCGGCGGATAGGAGCCGGAGCGCTGCGCGACGTCGGGGCGATTGACGCCTGCGGCCGCGACCTTGACCAGGATCTCGCCGGCCTTCGGCACCGGCAGCGCGCGGGTTTCCGGCACCAGCACTTCGGGGCCACCGGGCTTGCTGATGGCAACGACGGTCATTTGCGCGGGCAGGTTTGGCATGGTTCGTTCCTGGTCAGTGAGGAGGATTGGCTTGTGGCATACCGCCTTTTGCTACGAAGCGAAACGCCCTTAAGCCCCGAACCGCGCCGCCAGATGACTGGCTCTTTCGGGGGTGATTTTCTCGACCAGCGGGCCGAGCCTTGCGATCGGCGTGCCGGCGCCTTGATCCAGCAGCGGGATGAGTGGGCCATTGGGCCAGGGCGGCACGGCATCGTCGTGGCCGAACGCGCGGAGCACGCGCTCCGACAGGCCTGGCACGATGCTCCACGCCAGCGTGGCGCAGAGCGCGACAAGATTGAGTCCGGTGCGGGTGATGACCGCCGCGCGAACGGAATCGGACTTGATGGCGGTCCATGGTGCTGAGTGTTGCAGGTATGCGTTCGCGGTGTCCCAGATCGCGCGCGTCGTTGCCGCTGCGGCACGAAACTCCAGTGCGGTGTGATGGCGGTGGAGCGCTGCGATGCGCTGCTCCAGATCGTGCGCAAGCTCTCGCTCGGCCTCACCGGGCGCGCCACCTTCCGGGATGCGGCCGTCGAAGCTGCGATGGGCAAAGCTGATGATGCGGTTGGCGAGATTGCCGAAGATGTCGGCGAGGTCCTTGTTCACGTCGGCAACGAATCTCGCGACGCCAAAATCGGTGTCGGCGCTTTCGGGCGCGTTGGCGATCAGCCACCAGCGCCAGAGATCGGCGGGCAATTCGTCCAGCGCCGCATCGGTGAAGATGCCGCGCTTTCTGCTGGTCGAGAACTTGCCGCCCTCGTAATTGAGCCAGTGGAATCCCTTGATGACATCGGCGGTCTTCCATGGCTCGGCGGAGCCGATCAATGTCGCCGGAAAGCTCACGGTGTGGAACGGGATGTTGTCCTTGCCGAGAAACTGGATATAGCTGACGTCGTCGGCCTGCCACCACCATTGCCGCCAGTCGCGATCAGGCGCGGCAGCGGCCCATTCCTGCGTCGCCGCGATGTAGCCGATCGGCGCATCGAACCAGACATAGAACACCTTGCCGTCAAAACCCTCGCGCGGGACCGCAATGCCCCAGGCGAGATCGCGCGTGATGCAGCGATCGCGCAGATCCGCGTTGAGCCAGCTCTTGGCGGTCGAGACCACGAAGGGCGGCCATCCGGTGCGGCTGTCGATCCATGCGCCGATTGTCTCGACCAGCTGCGATTGGCGCAGGAACAGATGATTGCTGTCGCGGATCTCAAGCGCGCGGTCGCCTGATAGCGCCGAGCGCGGATCAATGAGTTCTGGCGGGTCAAGCAGCGTGCCGCAATGGTCGCATTGATCGCCGCGTGCCGAAGGATCGCCGCAATGCGGGCAGGTGCCGAGCACGTAGCGATCGGGCAGGAAGCGCCGGTCGGCCGGCGACCACACCTGTCGCGACGTGCGCGCCTCGATCAACCCGGCTGCGTCGAGCCGGCGATAGAAGTGCTGGGTCAGCGCATGGTTTTGCGGCGCGCTGGTGCGGCCGAAATGATCGAAGGACAGACCAAAGCGCCGGTAGATGTCGGCCTGGACGGCGTGCTGCGCATCGCAGAACTCCCGGACATCCTGTCCGGCCTCGATGGCGTCGAGCTCGGCGGGCGTGCCGTGCTCGTCGGTGGCGCAGATGAAGAGCACGTCGCAGCCGGTCTGCCGCCGGAAGCGGGCATGGACGTCGGCGGGCAGCAGCGAGCCGATCAGATTGCCGAGATGCTTGACGCCGTTCACGTAAGGCAGCGCGCTGGTGATGAGAATTTTGGTCATGGGTGAAGGTCTTTCGCGTTTGCTGATGCCGACCCCCGAAAGGTCAAATCGGAAAATCAAAAAGCCCTCCCGCATGATCGGAAGGGCTTGGGGTCGGCTCATGCCTGGCGCGCAGGCCCGCGCTATCCCGTCCGGTCAGACTCCTTGCGGTCGGGCCGGGGCATTCGCGCCAGATGTTGCGCGCACACGAAAGTCACTGCAAAATTCTCCTCACCCAAAATCTATCATCTCTGGACGCGAGGCGCCAGATCATCATTGCCGGGAGGGCAACATGCCGATTGAGGATGACGACCGTCCCAGGAAGAAGATCAGCCACGAGATCGGCCAGGATCTCTACCTGCTGTCGGTCGAGGATTTGACCGAGCGGATCGCGCTGCTCACTGCGGAAGTCGATCGCTTGAAAGAGGCGATGTCGAAGAAGCGCGCGTCAAAGGATGCCGCTGACGCGTTCTTCAAGTCGTAGCGCTGAGATTTCATTCGAAGCCGCCCTCAATCCGTAATGCTGAGGAGCGCGGAACGCGCGTCTCGAAGCATGCACGGCCCGACCGGTGGCCGTCGATCCTTCGAGGCTCGCAAGCGCTCGCGCCTTAGGATGACGGAATACGCGTTCGCGCGGCCGTTGGCTCCATCCGGGCTTCTGTAACGGGCCTTTGTAAGTCAATCCCTTTTTGCGTGATCCACTCGCCGGGCACTTGCTTCTGTACGGGATCGGCGCGAAGGCCGTCGCCTGATGGGGTGCATTGAGGAGCCGGCCGGCCAATCTACGGAAGCGTGGTTGTGAGCCACTTCCCGGATGGCGGCCTGACCGGATCCATCGTCCCGGCGCAGGGACCTCGCTCAGGGAGAGCCTGGTGTCGTGGCCCGCCCAGAACCGATTGCTGCTCCTTGCTTAGGTTGCCGAGGCCTTGGCCATCGGGTTGAACGGTTTGGCGTCGGCGAGCATGCGATGCAGAACGACGGCGAGCTTGCGTGCGAGCGCCACCTTGGCCTTGCGCAGGCCTGCGCGCCGGGCGATCCGCATCGCCCAGCCTTTCAGCGCCGAGCAGTTCCTGACCGGCTTGGTCAGCATGACGTGAGCCGCCTGATAGAGCGCCTCGCGCACGGAGGCATCGCCGATCTTGCTGATGCGGCCGGTATAGTCGGTTTCGCCCGATTGGTACTTCTTCGGGGTGAGGCCAAAATGCGCTCCCGTCGCCTTCGAGGACCGGAAGCGCTTCGGGTCGTCGACCGCCGCGGCGTAGGTAAGCGCCACGATCGGGCCGACGGACGGTGTCGTCATCAGGAGGCGGGCTTGAGGGTGCGACCTGGCGAGCTTTTGGGTGTGCTTATCCAGGCCATTGAACTCGCGCCGCAGCACGGCGTGGGCTTCGAGCAGCGCCTGTGCCACGATCTCAAGTCCGGGATGGCCCGCTACGAGCTCCCGGATGCGTTCGGCGAACGTGCGCTCGGTGGTCGTGCCGACCTTCAGACCGAAGCCGCGGAGCACGCCGCGCAGGCTGTTCTCGATGTCGCGCAGCTTGGACTGCAGCAGCTTGCGTGCCGTCAGAACCGCCCGCGTCTCCTGCGCTTCGATCGACTTGCAGTGCACCGGCCGGAACCAGCCCAGCCGCATCAGTTGCGCGATCCCGCGGGCATCGTTGCGGTCCGACTTCACCGGCATCGCCTTGAAGGCATCGCGGACGTGCCGCGTCTCCAACAGTTCGACTGCCAGGCCCGCATCCCGCATCGCTGCGTAGAGCCATTGCGACAGCGGACCAGCCTCCAGCCCGATCCGTTCCAGCACCAACCCCAGCGACCGCAACCAGGTGATCAAGGCCTCCGGCTCACTCGCAACCCTCGCCTCGCGCAAAATCTTACCTGTCCCATCGACAAGGCAGACGCTCGAGCATTCCAAAGACACGTCGATTCCTGCATAGTGGTACATGGTCGTCCCTTAATGATGCTTGGAGCGGGCTTGCCCGACTCCGTTTATTGACACCATCAGTTTGAGGGACGACCGCCTTCCAACCAACAGGCCGCTCGCGAGCGCGCTTCCAAATCGCGCCGTAGCGAGCGGGCGGCCGGCCCGTTACCCCATCTACGCGCTGGCATGGTGCGGTCACCTGTCCCAAACTAGGTCAATGGCCGACATGGCAAACAAAGCCTGAAGAAATCCGCTCATTTACGGTCGGTTAAGCTTTCTCGATTATGACTGCATTGTCCTCGTTTGGACACCGAGTGGCTCCTGTCCACTCTGTTTGACGCCTCCCTGTTATCAACTTCAAAAGCCGCCGGAAACGGCGGCTCTTTTTTGTGCGTCCTATCCGCCGGAAACCATAAATCGGGTTGCGGCTGGACTCTTCGGCGCGCCCGCGCAATGATTTGTTCATCATAAGCTGGCGCGTCAGATGCCAGCGGGCGTTACGTGGTGTGAGGGCGTTAACCATGGCCGATCGTTCCCAGAGCGAAGCCGGGCTTGTGCTGTTCAGTGAGCGGCTGACCAATTCTGCGGCATTTGGCGTGCTGTTCCGGGAAGGCATGGACCTGGTCGAGCAGACCGCCGCCTATCTCGACGGCGACGGACGCACTGAGGCCAAGGCGCTGGAACGCTCCGTCAGCCTGACCTATGCCACCGAAAGCATGCGCCTGACCACGCGGCTGATGCAGCTCGCGTCGTGGCTGCTGTTGCATCGCGCGGTCAAGGAAGGCGAGATGACGCTGACCCAGGCCAATCGCGAGAAGACCAAGGTGAAGCTGTCGGCCGCCGATCCCGGCCCGGCCGATATGGTGACGAAACTGCCGGAGCAATTGCAGCAGCTGATCGCCCGCTCGATGGATCTGCAGACGCGGGTGCGCCGGCTCGACACCACGATCCACGCGCCGGCGCCGGATCGTTCGACGATCGGCAACCCGCTGGTGCCGCAGCTCAACCGCCTCAAGGCCGCCTTCGAGCAGTAAATCGACGCGCGGCGCGGTTCGGGCCGCGTCCTCATGAATCAGCTCGGGCGCGCACCTTGCCCCAACCGTGGCTCGGTCCCGGCGAGCAGCCGCTGAATGTTGGCCCGGTGGCGCGCAATCACGTAGATGGCGCCTGCGATCACCAGCAACCGATAGGGCAACGGCTGCTCCAGCGTGCAGACGAGGGCGACCGCAGTCAACGCTGCCAGCATCGAGCTGAGTGAAACGATCCGAGAGACAGCCAGCACGGCGAGGAACACCGTCGCGGCTACGAAACCAACTGGCCAGGACAGCGCCAGCAATACGCCGAGCCCGGTCGCCGCGGATTTGCCGCCCGTAAAATTCAACCAGATCGAACGGCCGTGTCCGAGCAATACGGCAAGTCCGGCCAGGCAAACAGCCCAAGGTGTCCAGCTCTCAAGGTCAAGCGCAGCCGGCGGCGTGACGGTCGCGAGCCAGGGATAGAACCAGCGGGCAAACACGATCGCTGCCGCACCCTTCAGCACATCGACCAGCAGAACCACCAGCGCAGGCCATGGCCCCAGGGTGCGCAACACGTTCGTTGCCCCCGTGGATTTCGAGCCATGCTCCCGAATGTCGATGCCCTTGAGCAGCTTCCCCGCCAGATAGCCTGATGGCGTCGCCCCGAACAGATAGGCGACCGCCAGTCCAGCCACGCTCGCACTCCAGAACATCATGGCAGTCACCTCGACGCTTTCATTTCAAGCGAACCTGATCTGGTTGTCTACGTCTTCCGCGATCCATGATTCCGCGCAGACGGATCGCGGCCACCTCCAGTTCTTCCGGCGCAAATCCGCCGAAGCCGAGCATCAGGCCGGGCCGTGCGGCCAGCGCGTACATCGGCGAGATCGGCCGCACGACGATGCCATCGGCGAGGGCAGCCTTCGCCAATTGCACATCATCGGTGCCCTTCGGCAACCACAGCAGCAGGTGCATGCCCTGGTCGCTCGGCTGCAGCGTGACGTCATCAGGCATGTGACGTTCGAGCGCCGCGATCAGTGTCGCACGCCGTGCGGCATAGACGCCGCGGATGCGCCGGATATGCGCTTCGAACAGCCCCTCGCGCATGTAAGCCGCCAGCACGTGCTGGTCGGCGGTCGGCGAATGCCGGTCGAGCAGCGCCCGCGCGCCGGCGAAGGCATCGATCAGCGGCAGGGGCGCCACCACGTAGCCGAGCCGCAGCGAGGGAAACAGCACCTTGCTCAGCGTGCCCAGATAGATCACCCGCGACGGGGCGAGGCCTTGCATCGACGGGAAAGGATGACCCGCATAGCGCAGTTCGCTGTCATAATCGTCCTCGACGATCCAGGCCTCGCGGCGCGCGGCCCATGCCACCAGCGCGTTGCGGCGGGCCATGCTCATCGGCATGCCGATCGGATATTGATGCGACGGCGTCACGAAGGCCGCGCGCGCATTCGGACACGCGGCGATCGCGGCATCGACGTCGATGCCTTGCGCATCGACACCCACGCGCGTGGTGACGAGATCGAGATCGTCGAGCACGGCCGTCATGCCGGGATAGGCGGGATCCTCGGCCCACACGCGATCACCCGACGTCAGCAGCACGCGGCCGGCGAGATAGAGGCCCTGTTGCGTGCCGGCCGTGATCACGACCTGCTCGGGCGCGCAATGCACCGCGCGGGATTTGCGCACGTAGTCGGCGATCGCCTGCCGCAACTCCATCAGCCCGCGCGGATCGCCGTAGCTTGCCGGCGCTGCCGCGCGCGATGCGCGGACGCGGTTGCCGAGGCGCCGCCAATTCTGGTCGGGGGCGACGGCGCCGCCCGGGACTGCGATCGCAAACGGCGCCTCCGGCATCGGAGTGAAGGCAGCCGCAACCTTGGCAAGCCGGATCGCGCGCGGCGGCAACTGGATCGGCGCGGTCTTGTTCGAGCTGCGGTTGATCGGCGGGCGGACGGGCCGCGCCTGTTCGGCAAGCGTCGGCGCGACGCTTGTGCCGGCTCCGACATGCGACACCAGATAGCCCTCGGCCTGCAATTGCTCGAAGGCTTCCATGACCGTGCCGCGGGCAACGCCGAGCGAAGCCGACAGCGCGCGGGTCGAGGGCAGAAATTCACCGGCCTTCAATTCGCCGTTGGCGATGGCGGCGCGCAGAGCCTGCGCGATCTGCCGACCAACCTGTCCGGCGGTGCGGTCGACCGCCCGGAGCGGAGGGATGCTGATCGTGGTACGCAGGCGGGGCATAGTGGACCACTCAGTATGATCGAAAGTGGCTCTTATCATAGGCCACTTCGGCGCTATTGTGCGAGCAACAATTGATGAGGTCTCCCAGAGGTCTGCCATGTACCTGCCGCCGCATTTCAAGATGGATGAGCTCGGCCCGATCCACGCCGCGATGCGGGCCTCAAAGCTCGCGACGCTGGTCACCGTAACCGCCGACGGGCTGATCGGAACGCCGCTGCCGCTGATCCTCGATGCAGACGAGGGCGACTACGGCACGCTGTACGGCCATGTCGCGCGGCCCAATCCGCAGTGGAAGCTGCCTGCGGTCGGCGAGGCGATGGCGATCTTCACCGGGCCCGACGCCTATGTGACGCCGTCCTGGTATGTGACCAAGGCCGAGCACGGCAGGGTGGTGCCGACCTGGAATTACCTCGCCGTGCACGCCTACGGCGCGGCCGAATTCTTCGAGGATGCGGACCGCCTGCTCGATGTCGTCACGCGGCTGACCCGGTTGCACGAGAGCACGCGCAAGGAGGCCTGGCAGGTCAGCGATGCGCCTGATGATTTCATCAAGGCGCAGCTGCGCGGTATCGTCGGCTTCCGGATGCCGATCACGCGGATCGACGCCAAGAAGAAGATGAGTCAGAACCGCAAGCTCGAGGATCGCGCCGGTGTCATCGCGGGTCTTGATGCCAGCGACAATCCTGCTGACCGCGAGGTCGCGGCGATGATCCCGGCGAACTGAAACGAAAGCTCGCGATGGAATTGTACCTCGCGTTTGCGATCACGACTGCGACCTTCGCCCTGATCCCGGGGCCGGCCATGCTGTACGCCGCGGCCCGCACCTTGGCGGGCGGCCGGCGCGCCGGGCTGCTGGCCTCGCTCGGCCTGCATCTCGGCGGCTATGTCCATGTCGTCGCCGCGGCGGCCGGCCTAGCACTGCTGTTTCACGCGGTGCCGCCGCTGTTCGTGGCGATGAAGCTGGCCGGAGCGGCCTATCTGGTCTGGCTCGGCCTGTCGCTGTTCCGCGATCGCGACAATACCAAGCGTCCCGAGCTTGCGCCGCTCTCCGCCGAGCGCGCCTTCGCGCAAAGCATCATCGTCGAGGTTTTGAATCCGAAGACCGCGATCTTCTTCCTGGCATTCCTGCCGCAGTTCGTCGATGCGTCCGCAAGCCTGCCGGTCTGGGCCCAGCTGTTTCTGCTCGGCACCATCGTCAATCTGACGTTCTCGGCGGTCGATATCGTCTGCGTGTTTTTCGCCAGCACCGTGATGTCGAAGCTGCAGCGCTCGCAGAGGTCGCAGCGGATCATGCAGCGGATCGGCGGCAGCATCCTGGTCGGGCTCGGCGCACGGCTCGCGTTCCAGGACCGCTAGGTCAGCCCTCAAGACAAGGTCGCGGCAAGAGCAATCAAGGCGACAAAGACACCAAGTGGCGCAAGGTGCGAAAGATCGCGGTGGCGTAGAACGGTCATAACTGCAGCAGCGATGATTACCGCCCCAAGCGCCAGGCCAATACTGCGACTGGCGGGAAGCGCAATCAGAACGGCGCTCATGATCTCCAGTCCACCAGTAAAAAGGCTCCACCAGCGCGGGTAGCCCCACCGCGCGAAATCACTTTGCGTTCCGGGCGTGCCAATCGCGTTGAAGAGGCCTGCGCCAAAGAATCCGGCGACGAGGAGCCAGATTGGAAGAGCATGCACCATCTCAGGCCGCACCAATCATCATGGGGATGGCCGCCAGGACCATAAACACCGCCGTGAGGCCGTGCATGCCGAAGGCGCTTTTGGTGGAGCCTTTCGCCGCGAGAATGAGCAGCATGTCGCCCACGGGGATGATTGCTTCAACAAGCAGGATGATGCCGACCCCGCGCGGGGCGCCCCACGCCATGAACGCCAGTACGGCCAATCCCGATGCAATGTCGCGCACCCCCTTGAGGCGAAGCCACCAAACGATGTTGGTGCCGTTTTCAGGAAGCGGCAGGCCGAAACTGCGCGTCGCGGTCGTTGGGTTCACGACATATAGGGTGCCGATCACGATAATCGCGACAGCTACGAGCGATGCCATTCCGAGCGCAAGCCAATGCATCACATTGTCCTAATTCTAGCAAAAGAAGGTAACCTAGCGTTGCTAGCTTGATAATCTAGCATTGCTAGATTATCAAGCGCCGGTATGATCACGAATATGTGGGGCCTTCCGGATCTGGGAGATTGAGGATTGGGTATTGCCGAGCGGAAAGGGCGGGGGCGGGCTGAGCGCGAGCATCGCATTGTCGCGGCAGCGCGCGTGATCGCAGAGCGCGAAGGATGGGATGCCGTTACAGTCCGCCGCCTGGCCGAAGAGATCGAATATAGCCAGCCAGTCCTCTATTCGCATTTCGAGAACAGGGATGCGATTGTTGCGGCAGTTGCAGTCGAGGGTTTTAAGGAGCTCACAGTCGCTCTTCGGGAAGCGGCAAGCGGATCGACCAGAGGACGAAATGCGCTCAAGGATGTCGCGATCGCCTATCTCGCCTTTGCGCTACGTCATCCTGCACTCTACGAGGCGATGTTCATCCTTCCGACGGGTTTGCGGTTCGCCGAAGCTGGAACCAGACCGGAACTTAGGGCCGGTTTCGAAGCCCTTGCGGCAGTTGTGGCACCGTTCTGCGTCGATGTAGCTGTCGTCACCGAGACGTTTTGGGCAGCCCTTCATGGGCTCGCTGCACTCGAACGTTCAGGGCGGATTAGGCCCAGCGCGCGCGGCGAACGCATCGCACTTGTCGTTCGGGCGATCGTAGCTTCCGGAAACAGCTAGCCTGGCAGGTTTGGCGCATCGACCTCCAACGCCCGGAGCTGAGTTTCAGCTTTCTCCTATCGAATATTTCGACCGGCGCGCCTCTCGCATGCACTGCACTCGCCGGAACATTTTGAGCGCGCTGGTGTCGGTCTCGCATGCGTCATGCGAACTGCTCGCAACGGCAAGCTTGATGCGGCGGGCGCGACAAAACACCCGACGGGCAACTCAGCAAAACGCGTCAAGTCCCCGTCGCAAAAATATTTCGCTTTATCAGAAGTGCAACTCGGTTTATGGTTCGCCCGTCTCACCCGATCGAGGGGCGCTGCGCATCGTCACGGGTGTTGCGGTGAGATGCGGTGGACGCTGATTGCGCAGTCGACGAATGCGCGTGACGCGGACGGTGAAGTCGTGTGGTCCTGACGCCCTAGTGGCCGGTGTCCTCTCGCAAAACGCGTAAGCGTTTTTGCGAAAGCGGTGACAAACAAGCCAAGTCTCGCCGGGGAGAGCACGAAGTAAGCCGTAACCCATCGCGCAGGGAAAGCCGGGTTGTTTCCGGTTACACCTGTGGTCCTACCCCCGAGCTTTCTACCTTTGCTCGGGGCCCATGGGTGCGATCGGCACCCGGCTTTCCCTGCGCCCTCTGTTCAAGGAGAGGGCGGAACGAGAAGCAAAGCTCGGGCAAATCATGTCGCGAGAATGCGGAGCTGTATCCCCACCCACACTGTCATCGCCCGGCTTGACCGGGCGATCCAGTACGCCGCGGCCTCTCGGCTCAAGCACTGGCGCCTCTGGAATACTGGATCACCCGCATGCGCGGGTGATGACACTGAACATGCTGTTTGACGTTCGATCCGACCCGACCCCCCAAACAAAAACGCCCCCGAATCGGAGGCGTTTTGCATTGGGCGTCGATAGCGATCCCGAAGCGGACTTTACTCCTTCTTGAGGAAGCCCGAAAACTTCTTCTGGAAGCGCGACACACGGCCGCCACGGTCCATCAGCTGCTGGGTGCCGCCGGTCCAGGCCGGGTGCGACTTGGGGTCGATGTCGAGGTTCAGCGTGTCGCCTTCCTTGCCCCAGGTCGAGCGGGTCAGGTACTCGGTGCCGTCGGTCATGACGACCTTAATCGTATGATAATTCGGATGAATATCGGCTTTCATGGCAGTTCCTTCGGCGCGCCGGCGCCCGTCTCAAGATGTCTGGGGTACGGGATTTGGGCGGCTCTATAACGCATGGAGCCCCCCAAAACAAGCCAAGAAAGGGGCTTAAGCCCATCACCGGATTGGGACTTTACCGGATTTGCCAGCCGGGGGTCGGCGGGCCTATGTGGAGGCGATAGAACCGGTCTAGAAACATAATGAGCGTAGCCGAACAGCTTGAGACCCCTCCCGGCAGGCCGCAGCCTCCGCGCGATGCGTTGCTCGACGAGGAAGCCTTCATCGAGAGCCAGATCACGGAGCCGGCGAAGAGCCGTGCCCGCCTGCGGCCGCTGCTTGCGCTCGCGCCCTACGTGGCGCGCTACAGGGGACGCGCGATCCTCGCGCTGATCTCGCTGACCATCGCGGCGATCACCACGCTGGTCGTGCCGGTCGCGGTGCGGCGGATGATCGACATGGGCTTCACGCCCGAAGGCATCGCGATGATCAACAGCTATTTCAGCGTGATGATCGCGGTCGTCGCCGTGCTCGCCTGCGCCAGCGCCTCGCGCTACTACCTTGTGATGACGATCGGCGAGCGGATCGTCGCCGATCTCCGGCGCGACGTGTTCGCGCATCTGATTTCGTTGTCGCCGTCATTCTTCGATTCCGCACGGAGCGGCGAACTGGTGTCGCGGCTCACCGCCGACACCACGCAGATCAAGTCCGCAGTCGGCGCCTCGGTGTCGATTGCGCTGCGCAATCTGATGCTGTTCTTCGGTGCTGCCGCGATGATGGTGATCACGAGCCCGCGGCTGTCCGGCTTCGTGCTGGCTGCGATCCCGCTGATCGTGATTCAGCTGGTCGCGTTCGGCCGCTGGGTGCGGCGGCTGTCGCGCAACGCCCAGGACACGCTGGCCGATGCCAGCGCCTATGCGAGCGAGCTGGTCAACGCGATCCGCACCGTGCAGGCCTATACCGGCGAGCGGCTGGCCAGGACGCGCTTCAGCCGCGAGGTCGAGCAGGCCTATGACGCCGCGCGCAGCTCGACCAAGGCGCGCGCGATGCTGACGCTGATCGTGATCTTCATCGTGTTCGCCAGCGTCGTCGTGATCCTGTGGGTCGGCTCGCACGACGTGCTGGTCGGAACCATCAGTCCCGGCCGGCTTGGCCAGTTCATTCTCTACACGGCGTTCGCTGCCAGCGGCCTCGGCCAGCTCAGCGAGGTCTGGGGCGAAGTCTCGGCCGCATCGGGCGCCGCCGAGCGGCTGTTCGAGATTCTGCGCGTCAAGCCGGAGATCGCAGCTCCCGCCGCGCCGCGCGCGCTGCCGCAGCCCGCACGCGGCGATGTCGGCTTCGACAATGTCAGCTTCGCCTATCCGACCCGGCCCAACGCGCTTGCGGTCGACGGCGTGTCGCTGAAGGTCGGCTCCGGTGAGAAGGTCGCGATCGTCGGCCCCTCCGGCGCCGGCAAGAGCACGCTATTCCACCTGCTGCTGCGCTTCTACGACCCGAAATCGGGCACCATCTCGCTCGACGGCGTGCCGATCCGGCAGGCCGATCCCGCCGAGGTTCGCGCGCGGATCGCGCTGGTGCCGCAGGATTCCGTGGTGTTCGCCGCCTCGGCCCGCGAGAACATCCGGTTCGGCAGGCCGGATGCCACCGACGCCGAGGTCGAGCGTGCCGCCGATCTCGCCCATGCTACCGAATTCCTGCGCCGCCTGCCCGGCGGCTTCGACGCCCAGCTCGGCGAGCGCGGCGTGACGCTGTCCGGCGGTCAGCGCCAGCGCATCGCGATCGCGCGCGCCATCCTGCGCGATGCGCCGCTGCTGCTGCTCGACGAGGCGACCTCGGCGCTCGACGCCGAGAGCGAGACGCTGGTGCAGACCGCGCTCGAGGAACTGATGCGCCACCGCACCACGCTGGTGATCGCGCATCGTCTGGCGACCGTGCTGTCCTGCGACCGCATCCTCGTGATGGACCAGGGTAGGATCGTCGAGCAGGGCACCCACGCCGAACTGGTCGCCGCCAACGGCCTCTATGCGCGGCTGGCGCGGCTGCAGTTCGAGGGGATTTGAGCCCGCGATCTTGCTAGGCGTTGCCGGGCCGCTTATGCGGCGCCTATGAGATCGCTCGCGCGCTCCCCTCGAAAACCTATTGCCGCGCAAGGATAGTCACGCCGCGCCCCGGATCGGGCGCGCGGGGTGTTCGATCGATGCGCAGCGAGGGAGCAAGCGAATCGCAGGGCAAGCTGCTCGGCGCCTGGCAACTCGCCGTGCTGCGCTTCACGGTGACGCTCGACGACGCCGACCGGATGCACGCGCTCGCCATGGCCGGCGAGCTCGATCGATTGGATGGTGCGGCCGACGGCTCGTTCCACTTCTTCCGCAGGACGACAGCGGAGCTGTGTCATGCCATCACCGGTCACGATGCCCATGCGAACGCCGTTGTCCGGCGCTTTCAGATGCAGATCGACAATCCGCGATTGCGGCGGGCCTTCGAGGCGGCGATCGCGAAGGATCGGACGCCGCCGAAGCTCGTCTCGAGTCGGACCAGGCCCAGCGACGATCTCTGGAGAGGCCTCGCCCCGCGACGGGCGACTGGAACGTAACGGACCTCGCCGCCACTCGCATCGTTGATACGGCCTTCTCGCGTCGCGCGAAGGACGATTGCGTTACACCATATCGCAAGAATCCCGATCGGGGCGTCGCGATAGATGCGATGCATTTTTGTCTCTTGGCCCCGCTTGGGTCCGGTCGTAAGCCTTAATGAAGGCGGCCGGCCGGGACCGCGGTTTTGGACAATGCGGGGGGAGTGGCGAGATGGGTGGTTTGATGATCAGCGGCGGCCGGGTGGTGGATCCGGCCAGCGGGATGGACGCGATCGGCGACGTCGCTGTTGTCGACGGCCGGATCGCCGCTGTCGGCACCGGCCTCGGCGGCGCCGAGCGGCAGATCGACGCGACCGGCCTCGTGGTGGCGCCCGGCTTCATCGATCTGCACGCCCACGGCCAGACCATTCCGGCCGATCGCATGCAGGCCTTCGACGGCGTGACGACGTCGCTCGACCTCGAGGCCGGCGTGCTGCCGGTTGCGTCCTGGTACAAGCGCCAGGCCGAGAAGGGCCGGGTGCTGAACTATGGCGCCGCGGCCAACTGGGCCTTCGCGCGGATCGGCGCGATGACCGGCTCGAATTCGGAGAGCTCGCTGGAATCGTTCGGCGCAGCGATGCGCGATCGCCGCTGGATCGAGAACGTGGCGACCGAGGGCGAGGTCGGCGGCATCCTGGAGCGCCTTGCCAACGGACTGAACGAAGGCGGCATCGGCATCGGCATTCTCAACGCCTATGCGCCCGGCGCCGGCGTGCAGGAATTGACCGCGGTGTGCCAGCTCGCGGCTGAACATGCGGTGCCGACCTTCACCCACGTCGCCTACATGTCGCGCATCGACCCCGAGAGCGCGGCCGAGGCCTATATCCGCCTGATCGGCTATGCCGGCGCCACCGGCGCGCATATGCACATCTGCCACTTCAACTCGTCGAGCAAGACCGATATTGAACGCTGTGTTGCGCTGATCGCAAAAGCGCAGGCGCAGGGCCTGCCGATAACGGTGGAGGCCTATCCCTACGGCACCGGTTCGACCGTGCTGGCGGCGACCTTCTTCAGCGATCCCAAATTCGAGGAGCGCAACGGCCTCGGCTACGATTCGGTGCAGCGCGTGACCGACGGTCACCGCTTCGGCAGCCGCGAGGAGCTGCTGGCGGCGCAGGCCGAAGAACCCTCCACGCTGGTGCTGTGGCATGTGCTCGATATCGAGAACAATCAGCATCATCGCGACCTGCTCGACATGGCGGTGCTGTATCCGGGCGGCGCGATCGCGTCCGATGCGATGCCGTGGACGCTGTCGGACGGCCGCCCCTACACCGGCGACGGCTGGCCGCTGCCCGATGATGCCACCTCGCATCCGCGTTCGGCCGGCTGCTTCACCCGTTTCATCCGCGAATGGGTGCGCGAGCGCAAGAAAGTGTCGCTGCTCGAGGGCATCCGCAAATGCGCGCTGATCCCGGCGGAAATCCTGTCCGCAAGCACGCCGGCGATGCGCGCCAAAGGCAGGTTGCAGGTCGGCGCCGACGCCGATGTCGTGGTGTTCGACTTCGAGACCTTGAGCGATCGCGCGACCTTCTCCGCGATGAACCGCCCGGCGGAGGGCGTGCGGCACCTCGTGGTCAGCGGTCAGCCGCTGATCAACGACGGCGTGCTCGATGTCGCGGCGCGGCCGGGCCGGCCGGTGCGCCGGCCGGTCGCCGGAGGCTGATATGCCGGTCCCGATCCTGCTGGTCGCGGGTTTTCTCGGGGCGGGCAAGACCACGGTCGTGAACCATCTGCTGGCGCATGCGCAAGGGCGGCGCATCGCGGCGGTCGTGAACGACTTCGGCGCGATCAACATCGACGCGGAGCTGATCGCGGGCGCCAGCGATGGCGTGGTCAGCCTGAGCAATGGCTGCATCTGTTGCACGCTGGAGGGCGATCTGCTGCGCACGCTCGCAACCTTGCTGCGGCGTGATCCGCGTCCCGAGTTCATCGTGATCGAGACCAGCGGGATCGCCGATCCCTCCGACATCGTGCGCAACCTGATGGATCCCGTGGTCTGGAAGGAGGCGCCGCTGGAGACCGTGCTGTGCGTGGTCGACGCGACGCAGCCCGTGACGATGCTGGACGATGCGCTGCTGCGGTCGCAGCTGCGGGCGGCCGATGTGGTGGCGCTGAGCAAGGTCGATCTGGCTGATGCTACCGCGCGCGCCGCGATCCGCGACGCCGTACGCGCGGTGCGGCCGGCGGCGGTTGTCGTCGATGCGCTGCATGGCGAGGTGCCCACCGAACTACTGTTTCCGGCCGATCTCGATCATTTGCCGGCGCCGCGTGAGACCATGCCGCGACGGCCGGTGTCCGACCGGTTCGAAACGCTGAGCTGGACGTCGGAGCGGCCGGTGCGGTTGCCGCGCTTGCAGCAGGCGATCGGCAGGCTGGCGCCGAAGCTCGCGCGATCGAAGGGATTGTTCGAGACGGTGGAGCAGCCGGGGCGGCTGACTGTGTTTCAACTCGCCGGCGGACGCGCAACTTTGGCTGCGGGCGGCGTGCCGTCGGCTGGCGTGCCGCGCACGCGAATCGTGTTCATCGCCGAGATCGGCGTGCTGTCGCGCGCGGAGATCGATGAGATCATGGCAGGCTGCGTCGAAGCTACCTGAGTTTTCCGTCACCCCCGCGCAAAGGCTTTGCCTTTGTCGCTGGAGGAGCGCGTAGCGCGTCTCGAAGGGTGCACGGCCACCAGCCGGGCCGTCGATCCTTCGAGACGCCGCTTCGCGGCTCCTCAGGATGACGGGTTAAGGAGGTCTCCGCGTCAGCGATACAGGCCGTGTGTCATCGCCGCAGCACCGTCCCGCAAAGCACGTGCGCGACAATCGCGCCGAATTGACAGCCCATCCCGCACCACCTATCGTTTCCGCCGACGGTTCCCTTCGGGGATCAAAAGGGAATGCGGTGCGAGGGTAACCCCAATGCCGCAGCTGTCCCCGCAACTGTAAACGGCGAGCCTTTCGTCAATTTGCCACTGGGCCATTCGGTCCGGGAAGGCGTCGACAGGCGACGACCCGTGAGCCAGGAGACCTGCCGTCAGTCGTGGTCACACGCGAGCACATCGGGCGGGGGCGTCCTGGTGGGATCGGAGCACTGCCTTTTGGGCAATGCGCCAGTCCGCGTTCGCGGTGACGTGCCACGTTACCGCGAGTCCTTTCATGTCTCCGTCTTCTCCCGTTGCGCGCCGCTGGCGCCTCGGCCTCGTTTGCTCCCTGTCATCGCTGCTGCTGCCGGCTGAAGGTGGAGCACAAACACCGCCACCAACCAGGCTCGATCCGATCGAGGTCTCGCCCTCGGCATCCGAAACGCCCAAGCCCGCGGCGCGAAGCAGCAACTCGGCGTCGTCGTCGCGGCCACGCTCCAGACCCGCACCGGCCGCGGCAATCGGCAACACGCCGCGCGCCGCAGCGTCGGGCGCTTCGGGGTCGGCATCGCCCACGCTCAACGCCACCACGCCGGGTAGCACCGGCAGCCGTCTGAATCTAACGCCGCTGCAGACGCCGGCAAGCGTCGAGATCATCACGTCGCAGACCATCGCCGAACGCGGCCAGCATAATGTCACAGATGCCGTCACCCAGGACGCGGCCGGGTTCATCGCAACGCCGGCTCCCGGCAATGGCGGCCTATCGTTCAGTACCCGCGGCTTCGCCGGCAGCGATTCGGTGATGACGCTGTATGACGGCACGCGCTTCTACATCGGCTCGGGAACCCTGACGTTCCCGTACGATACCTGGTCGGCGCAACGTATCGAGGTGCTGCGCGGCCCCGCCTCGGTGCTGTACGGCGAAGGCGCAATCGGCGGCGTCATCAACGTGATTCCGAAAAAGCCGCTGGGCACGCCCTACAACGAAGCCGAGGTCTCGCTCGACAGCAACATGACGCGGCGGCTCTCGGTCGACAGCACCGGTCCGATTAATCCCAATGTATCCTACCGCATCAATGCCACCGGCAACATGTCGGACGGCTGGGTCGATCGCGACAAGACCTCGAACGCGGTGGTCTTCGCCGCGGTGCGGGTGCAGGCGTCGGAAAATCTCGCCTTCACTCTCTCGGAAGATTATGGCGACCGCAGCCCGTCGCGCTATTTCGGCACGCCGCTGATCAACGGCGTGATCCAGGATGCGCTGCGCTTCAAGAACTACAACGCGCTGGACAGCACGATCCGCTATCAGGACAGCTGGACCCAGTTCAAGACCGAGTGGGACGTCGCCGACGGCATCAAGATCAACAACACGCTCTATTATCTGACCAGCGAGCGGCACTGGCGCGACATCGAGAGCTACACCTGGAATCCGAAGACCAGCTTGATCGATCGCGGCAACTATATCGAGATCTTCCACGACCAGAAGCAGGCCGGCAACCGGATGGACGCGACCTTTAGCGGCCACATCTTCGGCCTCGAGAACCGCTTCGTTGCGGGATTCGACGTTAACCACATCGACTTCACCCACACCAATAACTCGCCGTTTGGCGGCGCGTCGTCGGTCAACCCCTACGTCTTCGATCCCGGATCGTTCTTCGCGACGACCACTGCGACATCGCCCGGCTTCAATGCGATCGTCAATCAATACGCGCTGTTTGCGGAGGATCGTCTGTCGCTGACCGATCAATTGTCGCTCGTCACCGGCGTCAGGTACGATCGCCCCGAGGTCGACCGCACCGACTATCGGACGTCGTCGAACAGTTTCGACGTCGCGCTCTCGGGCACCAGCTGGCGCACCGGGGTGGTCTATGAACCGATCAAGAACCTCGCGTTCTATGGTCAGTATGCGGTCGGCGTCGATCCGGTTGGCAATCTCATCTCGCTGTCGGCCACGCAAAAGACCTTCCAGCTCGCCACCGGCAAGCAGACCGAGATCGGGGTCAAGCAGTCGTTCCTGGGCGGACGCGGCGAGTGGACGCTGGCGGGCTATCAGATCGTCAAGAACAATTTGCTCGTTGCCGATCCGAACAACCCCGCAGGCCTCGCATTGCAGGTCGGCCAGCAATCATCGCGCGGCGTCGAGGCATCGGTCGGACTGGCGTTGGACTATGGCTGGCGTATCGACGCCAATGTCGCGCTGCTGCAGGCGAAGTACGACAACAACAGCCAGCTGGTGAGCGGAAAGCTTGTCAGCTATGCCGGCAACGTTCCGATCAACGTACCGCAGCAGGTTTCGAACGTCTGGTTGACCTGGGACTTCGCATCCAACTGGTCGGTCTATGGCGGCGTCCAGATCGTCGGCCAGATGTACTCCGACCTTGCCAACACCCAGTTGCGGCCGGGCTACAATGTGGTCAATGGCGGTGTCAGGTGGAAGCCGGATGAGCGCACCACGGTCGCGTTCCGCGTCTACAATCTGTTCGACAAGGTCTACGCGGTGACGTCGCCCTATGCCGGGCAGTGGCTGCTGGGCATGCCGCGCACCGCGGAACTCTCCGTCAACGTGAAGTTCTGACGATGCGCAACGCTCTGATCCGGCGAGGACGGCGATGGCTCTATGTCGTCCATCGCTGGATCGGCATCGCGACCTGCCTCTTGTTCGCGATGTGGTTCATCTCAGGCCTCGTCATGATGTACGTGGCCTTTCCGCGCCTCACCGACAGCGAGCGCCTGGCCGCGCTCCCAGTCATTTCGTGGGGCAAGGTGCAGATCGCGCCTGACCGCGCGATGGCGATCGCGGGCATGGAGCATTATCCGCGCGATCTGCGGCTGTCGATGATGGCCGATGTTCCGGTCTATCGCGTCGCCGGCTGGAAGGGAGCCGCCGTCACCATTTCGGCGATCGACGGCAGCGTCATCGAACGGATCGCACCGGACCAGGCGCTGGCCATCGCTGGTCATCACCCGAAAGCGGTGCGTCCGCAGTTGCTCGACACGGTGACGCGCGATCAATGGTCGGTCACTGCGCGTTTCGACTCGTTGCGGCCGCTCTATCTGATCGGCCTCGGCGACGCTGCCGGGACCGAGCTCTACGTCTCCGCGCGCAGCGGCGAGATCGCGCTCGACACCACGCGGCGGGAGCGGGTCTGGAACTGGCTCGGCTCGATCCCGCACTGGATCTATCCGACCGTGCTGCGCAAGGACAGCCCGTTGTGGCGAGACGTGGTGCTGTGGATCTCGGGCGTGTGCCTCGTGGTCGCGGTCACCGGCTTCTGGATCGGCATTCTACGGCTTCGATTGATGCGTCGCTACGCAAGCGGCGCCATCTCGCCGTACCGCGGCTGGATGGCCTGGCATCATATCGCCGGGCTGATCGGCGGCATCTGCGTTTTCACCTGGATGTTCAGCGGCTGGCTGTCGCTCAATCCCGGCGGCGTGTTCTCCGGCCGCGGCGTCAGCAGGGAGATCGCGGTCGGCTATGGCGGCCATGACGCGCTCGAGATTGTCGCCGGCTTCCAGTCGACGCCATCGATATCAGCCGTGGAGGCACGCTTCGTCTGGATCGGCGGAAGGAGACTGATGATGCTCGATGACAGCGATGGCCGTCGCAGCCTCGCCGATCCCGCCACCGGCGCGCCCGCGTCTCTCTCGCGTGACGAGATCATGGCAGCCGCCCGGCGCGCGGTGCCCGGAGCTGCCATGATATCGGCCCAACAGCTCGATGAACCCGACGCCTATTGGTACACACTGCACAACGCGCGCGAGCTTCCCGTGCTGCGGATCGGCTTTGATGATCCCGCGCAAACCTGGCTGCACATCTCTCCGATCACTGGTGAAATTCTCGACCGCAGCGACGACAGCCGCCGCTCCTATCGCTGGCTGTTCAACGCGCTGCACAGCCTGGATTTCCCAGTGCTACTGCGCTTCTGGCCGGCGCGCGATGTCGTGGTGTGGCTGCTGTCAGCGGTCGGCACGATCGTCTCGATCAGCGGCATCGTGATCGGCTGGCGCCGGCTGCGCCGCCGGCCGCTGCGAAGGAGACACCTGTCTCCCAGCTTGGCGCCCGCGCGGAAAACTACTTGACCGTCAGGTGCACGTCCGGCGCCGGCGGGCCAGGGATCCATCCCAATGCAAAGCGCTGGCCGGCGATGATCTCGTTGCGCGAGAGTTTTGATGCGACCGCATCGCGGAACCGGAGATAGGCTTCGCGCTGCCGCCCGCTGGCGCGGGCGGCCGCCAGATTGAGCCATTTGTAGGCCAGCACGTAATCGTTCGGAACGCCGTGGCCCTTGTCGTACGTCAGGCCGAGCATGGCTTGCGCGAACGGGTCGCCCTGCACGGCGCCGCGATAGTAGAGATCGGCGGCGGCGTCATAGGCCTGCGGCACGCCAAAACCGTGCTCATACATGAAACCGAGCAGGCCGAGGGCGCGGGCATTGCCGCGCTCGGCGGCCGGCGCGAGCTCCCGAGACGCCCTGACATAGTCGCCGCGATGGAAGGCGGCCGTTCCGCGCGCCACGCTGTCGGCGCTCGCGACGGATGCGGTCATCGCCCAAAGCGCGACCGCAAGCGTAGCGCAGAGGCCGGTTCGCAGCGCGCGCATGCGGAGCATCCTGTTGCCCGGCTCAGTGGAAGCTGGTGGTGATCGGCGCATTGGTCGATGTCGTGGCGATGCTGCCGCGCAGTTTCGATCGAAGCTCCTCGGCGACGACCTGGGCGTCGGTACCGTTGCGGATGATCTGCGGGCGGATGAAGATGATCAGCTCGGTGCGCTGGGTGCCGTTGCTCTGATGCCCGAAGGCGTCGCCAAGGCCGGGAATCTGGTCGAGCACGGGAAGCGCATTTCGGTTGCCGCTCTGCTGCTCGCTGATCAGGCCCGCCAGCAGCACGGTCTGGCCATTGGCGACCGCGATCTGGCTCTTGACCCGCCGCTCCGACACCGTGGGCGTCAGGTTTACCGAGCTGCTTTGGGGAACGTTGCTGATCTCCTGCTCGACATCGAGCCGCACTGTGCCGTTCACGCTAACGCGTGGCGAGACCTTCAGGATGATGCCGGTGTTGCGATAGTCGATGGTATTGACCACCGTGTTGCTCGTGGTCAGCACCGTCGCGCTGCCGGTCGAGACCGGGACGACGTCGCCGACCTGCAGCGTCGCGACCTGGTTGTTGATCACGACCAGCGAGGGATTGGACAGCACCTTGACGCTGGTGACGGCATGCAGCGCATCCAGGATCAGGCTCGGCTGCGTCGCGGAGCCGATCAGGAAGTTGAAGCCCGGAAAGCTCTGGTTGATGAAAGCATTGGTGAGCGAGCCCGCCACCGAGACCGCGCCGGTGGTTGCGTCGGTGGTGGTCGCGGGCGCGCTGGTGGCCTGGGTGCCAAGGATCGAGCCGGTGTTCGGCTTCAGGCCGAGGTTTTGGCTGGTGAGATAGGTCTGCACGCCGTAGGACAGGGTGTTGTTGAGCGTGACCTCCGCGATCGTCGCGTCGATGGCGACCTGGAGCTGCGGCTCGTCGATCTGCAGCAGCGTCGACTCGATGATGCGGTAGTTGGCCTGGTCGGCATAGATCAGGAGATTGTTGTTCACGACATCGGGCGTGATGCGGACGTCCTGCAGCACGGGCTGGCCGTTGCCGCCGCTGGCGCCGCGTCCGGCATCCAGCGCGGCATTGTTACCCTGGCCCGCATTGGGATTGTTGGCTTGCCCACCGGCGCCAAATCCCTGACCCAGGCCCTGACCCGTCGCACCAGTCCCCGACGTGCCGCGGGATGCGAAGCCGCCCATGCTCGAATTCGAGCCGTTGTTGTTGTTGAGTGATAGACGATCGGCGACGCTTGACGTCGACGAGGTGCCGGAGCCCGGCGCGAGCTGGCTGTCGGCACTGTCGAGCAGATTGCCTGAGGAGCCGCCGAGGAACATGTCGGTCAGAACCCGCGCGATCTGGCGCGCATCGCCATACTTGACGCGGTAGACATGGACCGTGGTTCGCGCGGTGTCGTTGCGGTCGAGCCGCTTGATCCAGGTCGCGGCCGTGTGCAGCATGTCCGGCTTCTTGGTCACGACCAGCACCGCATTGAGGCGTGCGATCGGCATGAATTTGATCACGTTCTGGCTGAGGCCGTTCTCGCCGGAATCGACGATCTTCTCCAGCTCGGCAATCACGGGCGCGGGCGAGCCGCTCGAGATCGGGAAGATCCCGACCGATTGGCCGCGCATCCAGTCGACGTCGAAGCTGAGCACGGTGTCGACAGCGGTGCGGCGCTCGGCCCCGGTGCCCTGGATCAGCAGAAGATTCCGCGTGGTGTCGGCGCGGATTGCGCCCGCCCTGGTGGCAAAACTGTCGGTCAGCTTCAGCAGGGTCTGGGCCGACACATATTGCAGGGGAACCACCGAGATGCCGAAACCGGGCTCGGGATTGGCTGCCGCGGCATCGATGCGGCCGCCGCCGACGGCGTCGCCAAGCGGCGTCAGGCGATAGCCCGCGGTATCCTTGAGCAGCACGACGCCGCTCAGGCGCAGCGCGTTTTCAAGCACGAACACCATGTCGGATTTCGGCACCGGGCGGACCGACACCAGGCTCACCGTGCCCTGCACCCGTGGGTCGATGGTGTAGCCGACATGCAGGATATCGCCCAGCACGACCTTGGCGACGGTCGCCACCGGCGTGCTCTCGAAATTCAGGTCGAAACCATTGCCATTCGCCGTCGGCTGCGGCCGCGCGTCGGCGACGGCCGTCACGTCGCTGCCTTCATACATCGACGCGCGGACGTTCCCGCCCTGGTTGCCGGGTGTCGCCGCGAGTGCGCTCACCGGTTGCGGCTGGCGCGGCAGCAGATCCAGCGAGCGCACCTTGTCGGTGACGTCGAGCTGCGACGCATCCACGCTCTCGCCGACCGTCGCGGAATTGCAGGACGCCAGCAACCCCAGCGACGTCAAGACGAAAATGGCTGTCAGGCCGCCACGGATCGTCGGGCAGCGGCCCACTGTGCCTACGCGTTGCATGAAGGCCCTTCGCTACTTGCTGGCTGATATTTCGATGGCTTGCGACGATCGGTCCTGCCCCGGAGGACTCTTAGCGAGCGTTCATGACAGAAATAAATTGGTTACATGATTGTCGTTCGCGACCTGCATCGTGTCGTGCCAAAATTTGTGCAGCCGGCGCGTTGCTTGTGTCCGCGATGCCACCTCAAAGTTTCTTGAGCGCGGCGGACGATGTGACTTCGCACAGCTGTCACACTTCGGGTCGATAACCGCGCAGTTAACGGGAGCCGAACGGCGCCAGCGGCTCGGCGCGAGTTGATCCAGGATAGCGTGGCGGGATAAGAGAATGGCCAACGACCTGTCCGTTCGGTTTGTGGATTATCTCCGTCAGAACAATCACCTTGCGCCGACCGATGGGCCGGCCGAGCGGACCGGGCAGGGCGCCGACCACCGGCAACTGAAGCTGTGGGAGGTCACCAGTCTTTCGCCTGTCGAATTCGCCGACGAAGCCGCGCGCTTCTTCGCGCTGGGCCGCCTGACGCTCCAGGAAATGACCTCGGCCGAGCCGCTGGTCGGGTCGTTCTCGCCGCGTTTCCTGCGCGAGACCATGGTCTATCCGTGCCGGGAAGCCGATGGAACCGCTGTTCTTGCGGTGGTCGATCCCACCGATCAGGCGACGCAGCGGGCGGCGCAGATTGTGCTCGGCGCCGGGATAACAGTGAAAGTGGCATCGTCGGAAGACGTCGCCATCGTGCTGAACAACCGCGCCAGTGCCGAGGAGGACGAGGCCACCGAACTGACGGCGGCGCTGCCCCGCGAAGACGACATCGAGAGCCTGCGCGATCTCGCCAGCGGCGCGCCGGTGGTGCGCGCGGTTAACGATCTGATCGAGAAGGCGGTCGAGCTTCGCGCCAGCGACATCCATATCGAGCCGTTTGCCGCCGGCCTGATGGTCCGGTTGCGGATCGATGGCCTGCTGCGGCCGGTCGCGGCGTTGTCCGGCGTGCTGCCCCAGGCCGTGGTCTCCCGCATCAAGATCATCGCCAATCTCAATATTGCCGAGCGTCGCCTGCCGCAGGACGGCGCGGCGCGGCTGCGGGCCGGGCGGACCGACATCGATATCCGCGTCGCGATCATGCCGATGCAGCATGGCGAATCCGCCGTCATCCGTATCCTGCCCAAGGATCGCGGCCTGCTGGTCGTGGAAAAGCTCGGCTTCTCGCAGGCTGATGAGGCCAAGCTGCGGCGGCTCTTGAAGCTGCCGCATGGCATGATCGTGATCACGGGACCGACCGGCAGCGGCAAGACCACGACGCTGGCGACGATCCTGTCGATCCTCAACGAGCCCAGCCGCAAGATTCTCACGATCGAGGACCCGGTCGAATACGAGATCCCCGGCGTCAACCAGTCCCAGGTCAAGCCTGCGATCGGTCTGACCTTCGCCACCGCCTTGCGCTCCTTCGTTCGACAGGACCCCGACGTCATCATGGTCGGTGAAATCCGGGATACCGAGACCGCGCATGTCGCGGTGCATGCGGCGCTGACCGGGCATCTGGTGCTGACGACGCTGCACACCGAGACGGCGGCGGCCGCGGTGCCGCGCCTGCTCGACCTCGGGGTCGAAGGCTATCTGCTCCGTTCGGTGCTGCGCGGCGTGATCGCGCAGCGGCTGGTCCGGCAATTGTGCGAGCGCTGCAAGACGGCGCGGCCGCTGGCAACGGCTGATTTCTCCGAGGATCCCCGGCTTGCGGCGATCGGATTGCGGGCTGGCGAGATTGTTCACGAGCCATGCGGCTGCGAACGCTGCGGCGGAACCGGCTATCGCGGCCGCCTCGGCGCATTCGAACTGCTCGAACTATCGAATGAATTGCGCGACCTGATCGGGGAGCGAACCGACGGACTGAAGATCGATACGATGGCGATCCGGGCGGGCATGACCACGATGCTCGACGACGGGGTCGCCAAATGCCGCGCCGGATTGACCTCGCCCGCCGAGATCCTCCGCGTTGCGACGGTGCGGTGACGTCGTGCCGAATTATCGCTATCGCGCTTTGACCCAGACTGGCGAGATCGTGAACGGCACGATCGCCGCCCCGACTGCGGCTGAGGTGGCGCGGCGGATCGAATATCTCAAGCTCCTGCCGATCGAAACCACCGAGGACAAGCGCGCGTCCGGCGCTGGCGGCGGCCGCAGCCTGTTCGGCGGGCCGAGTGCCGCCGAGGTCACCACGTTCACGCGCGATCTTGCGCTTCTGCTCAAGGCCGGCGCGCGTCTCGACGATGCCCTGGAGCTGCTGTCCGGCGATGCCGATGTCGGCCGGATGCGTCCGGTGGTGGCAAAAATTCGCGCGGCCCTGCTCACCGGCGAGAGTTTTGCCGATGCGGTGGCGGATCATCCGACCTTGTTCCAGCCGATGTACATCGCCCTGGTCCGGGTCGGGGAAATCTCCGGCACGCTGGATTCCGTGCTGGAGATGCTGGGGACCGAGCGCGCGCGCTCCGAGCAGATGCGGCGCAAGCTGACTGACGCCATGCAGTATCCGGCCTTCGTGCTGGTCGCGGCATCCGGCGTGATGCTGTTCTTCCTGCTGTTCGTGCTGC
The DNA here is from genome assembly GCF_037217225.1 of Bradyrhizobium sp. 27S5. Classification (NCBI taxonomy): domain Bacteria; kingdom Pseudomonadati; phylum Pseudomonadota; class Alphaproteobacteria; order Hyphomicrobiales; family Nitrobacteraceae; genus Bradyrhizobium; species Bradyrhizobium sp. 27S5. Next base: position 7,978,964 of record NZ_CP147714.1, on the reverse strand, counting down.
CGCAATTCTCGACCGTGCTGGGCGATTTCGGCGGCAAGTCGGATACGGCGCTCGCCAGCTTCATCGCGGTATCGGATTTCCTCCGCGCCAATGCCACGGCGGCAAGCCTGATCAGTGCGGCCACGATCGCGCTCGCATGGTGGCTGCTGCGGCAGGCGCGCGTCCGTGCGGCGCTCGTCAACGCGATCTCGCGGGTGCCTGGCATCAGCAGCGCCTTCCAGTTCTATCGCGCCAGCCTGTTCTGCCGCAATCTCGGCGTCCTGCTCGGCAGCGGCGTCAACCTCACGGCTGCGCTGCGCATCCTCGTAGACATCATGGCGGTGACCGGGAGCGAGGCGAACTGGACCGCCGCCGCCGACCGCGTCCGCCATGGCGGAAAACTGTCGGAAGCGCTCTCCGTCGCGGACAGCCTGCCGCCGATGGCGGTGCGCATGCTGCGGCTCGGTGAAGAGACCGGGCAGCTGCCGGTGCTGGCCGGGCGGGTCGCGGAATTCTACGAAGCAAAATTGCAGCGCAGCCTGGACCGTGTCGTCGGCATTGTCGGTCCGCTGGCCATCATCACGATCAGCACCGTCGTCGGCGGACTGATCGTATCGGTGATGACGGCGCTGCTCTCGGTCACGCAGCTAGTCGGTTAGAGCAGAGGTCATCGGTCATGATATCGCGCAACACCATCATCGGGGCATTTTCCATGCGAGCGGGACGCGCTCGGGCGCGGTCACAAGGGCCGCGGCGTTCAGGGGAGGAGGGCTTCACCCTGGTCGAGATGCTGGTGGTGATCGCGATCATCGGCCTCATCATGGGGCTGATCGGGCCGCGCGTTCTCAACTATCTCAGCGAATCCAAGGTCAAGACCGCGCGCATTCAGCTGCAGAGCTTCTCCAGCGCGCTCGACCTGTTCTATCTCGACGCGGGCCGCTTCCCGTCCACGGCGGAGGGCCTCGCCGCTCTGGTCCGGCGCACGCCGGGTGTTGCTGCCTGGAATGGCCCGTATCTGAAGGGCGGCAACGTTCCGAGCGATCCCTGGAATCACGCCTACATCTATCGCTCGCCGGGTGAACACGGGCCCTATGACATCGTCTCCTATGGATCTGACGGTCAGGAGGGCGGCAGCGGCACCTCCGCCGACATTTCGCTCGAGAAGGCGACAGCCGCCAACAATGAATAACAAGGATGCATGGCGAGCATGAATGACGCGACGCAGCGCGGTTTCACTTTGCTCGAGATGGTGTGCGTGCTCGCCATCATCGCGCTGCTCGCGGCCGTGCTGCTTCCGTTCATTCCGCACCAGACCTCGCGTTCGCGGTTGCAGGCCTATGCGCTGCAGACCGCGACGCTCTTGAAGGCCGATCGCAATGCCGCCATCGAGCGCAGCACCAGCGTGGCGACGCTGGTCGATGCGGCGAGCCGGGTGATCCACTCGGGCGCATCGCGCATGGCGGTGCGAATTCCAGACGATGTGCGGTTCGATGCCGTGCTGCCGCAACGCTGCCAGCGGCAGGCCGCGTTATCGACCATTCGTTTCTTCGCCAATGGCGGTTCCTGTGGCGGCTCCATCGCGCTGACGCGGCTCGATGCAGGATATGAAGTGCGCGTCAACTGGCTCACCGGAAGGGTTGAAATCGTTGCTCGCGACGTCGCCGCCAACTAACCGCGCTGATGCGGGGTTCACGATCATCGAGGTGCTGGTGGCGCTGGCGCTGGTGGCCGTCTCGATCGTCGCGATCGGCGCCGTCATGGGCGTCAAGACGCGCGGTGTTCGCGCCATGGAGCAGCACGTCGCGCTGATGCAGGCAGCGCGCACCTTGATGACGGTCGGCATCCCGACCCGCGCCGAATTGCAGCCGGGCTCATCGACCGGGCAGGCGGAGGGCTACCGCTGGACCGTCGACGTCAGTCCGCTCGGTGGTGACTGGACGGTTCCCGAGGGCAACGTGCCCTGGGCCCCGGAGCTGGTGAGAATTCGTGTCAAATCTCCGGGCGGCGCGTTGTCCGACGTCCGCACCGTGCGCCTGATGCCGAGGTCCTCGCAATGACCTCGGCGAACACAGACCGGCGCGCGCATGAGCGCGGCTTCACGCTGATCGAGACCATCGTCGCGCTGGCATTGATGGGGCTGTTGCTGTCGGCGCTCGCCAGCATCACGGCGCAATGGTTGCCGAGCTGGAACAAGGGGCTCGACCGGATCCAGCGCAGCGAGCTGATCGGGATCGCGCTGGAACGGATCGGCGCCGACCTCGCCGCGGCGGAGTTTGTTGCCGCGAATCGCGACGCCCACAAGCCGCTGTTCGATGGATCGGAATTGTCGGTGACGTTCGTGCGGACATCGGTAGGACCGAATGCGGGGCCGGGGCTCGACATCGTGCGGCTTGGCGAGATCAGGGATCGCGGCGAGTTCGTCACGGTGCGTTCGCAGGCGCGGTTTACGCCGCTGGCCGACGGAGTGTCGCTGTCGGAACAGGTGCATCTCGGCAGCCCGGTCGTGCTGCTGCGCGCGCCCTATCGGCTGTCCTTCGCCTATGCCGGGGCGGACCGGGCATGGAAAAGCGTGTGGCAGGATGCCGACAGACTGCCGGTGATGATCCGCCTGACGGTGCGTGATGCGGCCAGCGAACGGGTGTTGTCGGTGTCGACCATCGCGCCGGTCCATGTCCAGATTCCGAGCGACTGCACCAAGCCGGACGGCAATTGCGGCGACAAGCGCAATTCCGACGGCAACACCGATCAGGGCAAGACGTCTACCGATCAGGGGAAGACGTGATGGGCGCGACCGGCAAGTGCGGCCGAACGCCGGCCGATCGCGGCTTCGTCATCGTTGCGGTGCTCTGGATCCTGCTGGCGCTGTCGTCGCTGGCGATCATCTTCTCGGCCTATCTCGCCGCGTCGGCGCGGGCGCTGGCCGCCAGCGACCTGTCGTTGCAGACCGAGGCGCTGATGTCGGCCGGAGTAGAGCTCGCCGCTTATCAATTGACGTTGACGGATGAGAAGACGCGGCCGCAGAGCGGGGCTTTTCATTTTGGGCTGGACGATGCCAGCGTCGGCGTGACCTTCACGTCGGAGGCGGGGCGCCTCGACCTGAACTACGCATCGAAGGAGATGCTGATTGGCCTGTTCGTCGTGCTCGGCGCCGGCAAGGACGCAGCCGGCGAATACGCCGACCGGATCGTCGGCTGGCGAACCCGGCCCGCGCCGGGCAGCGAGAATGTCGAGGCCGCCCGCTACAATGCGCTTGGCTACCCGCCGCGACAGGGCCTGTTCGTCCACGTCAATGAGCTGGCGCTGGTCGCCGGTATCCCCGAAGCCCTGGTCGACCGCGCGCTGCCGTTTGTCACGGTGTTCAACGGCAGCCCGGATGTCGATCCGAAGATCGCGGCGCCGGAAATCGTCAGGGCGCTGGACAAGGCATCGGGCAACGATCAGGACGGATTCGGGGCGCGTTCGGCCTCGCCAAACGGCATCGCGGCCGGAACGCAAGCGCCGAACGCGCAAAGTGCGGCATCGACAGCGCAAAGCCCATGCTACCGGATCGCGATCTCGATCCGTTTCCGCAACGGCCATCGCACCACGTCCGAGGCGGTGATCGCGCTCGGCGACAAGGTCGAGCCCTATCGTGTGTTGTCCTGGCAGAACGATGTCGAACCGCGAAATCCGGTTCTGCTTCGCGGGAGAGGTTGATGGCAATATTTGCCGAAGCACGACAATGGTTTGAGCGTTGGATCGGCGCGGTCGCGGTCACCGTTGACGGCGTCGCTGATAGGTTCGTGCGCCGGCGTGGCGTCGCGCTCGACGAAAATGCCGACGGCACATTCACCGCCCGTCTCGCGGTGTCGAAGGATGGTTCGCCTTCGGTGCCGGTTTCGTTTCGGCTCGATCACGATGCGCCGCAGCCTCCGCTGCCAGCGGATTGGAAGACGGCGTTCGACGGCAGCCGGATCGAGGTGCGCTTGCGATCGGATCAAATCGTCAGCCGCGTGCTCGATTTCCCGAGTCAGGCTGGCGATTTCCTCGACGGCATGATCCGCGCGCAGGTCGACCGGCTGACACCATGGAGCGCCGCTGACGCGGTGTTCGGCTGGGGCGCGCCGCAACCGGTCGGCAATGACCGTATTGAGGTCGCGTTCAGTGCGACCGCGGCGGCCAAGGTCGATCCGTTGATCCGGTTGGCCAGGACGCTGGGCGGTGCCTCCATCGCGGTCACGGCGCCGGCGGTTGGCGGCGACGGCGCGCTGCAGCAGGTGACGCTGCTCGATCGGCCGTTGCGGGGTCTTGCCGGACCTGTGGTTCCGCGCCTGTTGCGCATCGGCCTGGTCTCGACGGCCGCCGCAGCCGCGGTCTCGCTGCTGCTGAACGTCTATCTCGGCGGCTGGCTGCAATCGGAGCAGGACGATCTTCAGCACCGAATCTCGCAGCGCCGTGCCGCGCTGCGCCTCGATGCCAATGGCGATTCGTCCGGTCTCGGCCTCTTGGCCAAGCGCAAGCAGACGACGCCGTCGAGCGTCATGGTCCTGGAAGCGATCTCGCGCGTGCTGCCCGATACCACCTATGTGACCGAGCTGCGGATCGAGGGCAACAAGGTGCAGGTGGTGGGAATGACCCAGGATGCGCCATCCCTGATCAGGCTGCTGGAGCAGTCGCCGCAATTCACCCGCGCGACGTTCTTCGCGCCGACGACGCGCGCAGCGAATGAGACGGCTGAGCGGTTCCACGTCGAGGCCAACATCACCGCGAATTTTGGGTCCGGCACATGAGCGCAGCATCCCGATCGCTGGCCGCCGTCAGCACCTCGCCACTGGTTGCGACCGCGAGCTATCTCGGCCTTTTCGTGCTTTTGCTCTTTGTCGTCATTTCGTCGCTGTCTGACATCGCTGGCCTGCGCAGCGATGTTGCTGCCTCGGCCGGAATGCTGGAGCAACTCGAAGGGCGATCCAGGGCGAATACCGCGCCCGGTCAGCCCGCGATGCCGACCGGTTCCGCCTATCTCGAGGGCGCGACCGTCACGGTTGCCGGCGCCACCCTGCTGCAACGCGTGTCGGGCGCCGTGATCAAGGCCGGCGGCAACGTGCTGTCGACGCAGCTCGACGTTCCCAACGCACCGGCCAAGGCCGGCTTCCTCAGCATGGTCGCGAGCTGCGAGATCGAGCAGGCGCAATTGCAGCAGGTGCTCTACGATCTCGAAGCCGGCATGCCGTTCCTGTTCATCGACCAATTGGTCGTGCAGCCCGTCGCCGACGAGGCCGCCAAGGGCGCCGATCCCGGCAAGATGCGCGTGCTGCTCGGCGTGTCCGGACAATGGCGGGGAGCCAAGTGATGCGACGCTTTGCAGCGATCATCGTGCTCCTGGCCGCGTCGGTTCATGCTGCAGCGGCCGCCGTGCCCGACCGGTCCGGCGATGCGCTCGACGCCGGGCTGCTCGATGATACCCGCCTGGGCGGGCCGGTGCTGAGCTCGCCGCCGCCGTCCGAACCTGTAACGTCGGTCCGCGTGGCCCCTTCGCCGGCGCCGACGCCGCGGCCACTCAGCGCAAATCCGCTGTGGGGCATCCCGCTCAAGACGCTGTCCAACACGCGCGACCGGCCGGTGTTCTCGCCGTCGCGGCGGCCGCCGCCCGCCGTCGTTGCGGAACCGGAGGTCAGCAAGCCAGCGCCGACGCCGCCGCGCAAGGTCGCGATCGAACCGCCGCCGCTGTCGCTGGTCGGCACGATCGCGGGAGATGATGAAAGTTTCGGGATATTTCTCGATCAATCGAACAAGACCGCGCTGCGACTGAAGGTCGGTGACGATTTCCAGGGATGGAAGCTGCGAGCCATCAACGGACGTGAAGTCAGGATGCAGAAGGACGAGCAGGAGGCCGTGCTCACATTGCCCCAGCCCGGCGGTGAAGAGAGCGGCGACGTCCGGCTCGTTCCGGTCAGCACGGAGCGGAAGCCCTTGGCCGCGCGGCGCCAGATGTGATTGCAGCGTCCAGCGGAAATTAGATCAGCGCGAGCCAGCTCTGAAGTGCCGACGTCAGGAGAAGCCCGAGCGCAAGAAAAGGACCGAACGGGATCGACGTCTGGCGCTTCATCTCGTGTCCTGCGAGTTGCAGGCCTCCGGCAACTGCAAGTGCCGCGAGTGCTGCGATCAGCAGCAAGGTCGGAACTTCTGTTGCGCCGACCCAGGTCGTGGCGGCGGCAAGAAATTTGACGTCGCCAAGACCCAATCCGTCGACATGCCGCAAGACGAAGTAAAGCCGCTGCAACAGCCAGAACACGGCGCCGACGAGGACCGCGCTCGCCATTGCAGTGAAGGCGGCTGTCGTGCCTTCAGTGACGACGACGTTCGCAAGACCGAGCGCGGCGATCGCAAGGTTCAGCCAGTTTGGAATGATGCCGTGGCGAAGATCGATTAGCGCGACCGCGCAGCAGAGCACGCAAAGCGCGCCGTAAGACCCGATAAAATGAAGAACTTCGCGATCGATATGCATGGTGACGGGATAAGTGTGACGCGTGCTCAATGTGTTGCAACAACTCGCGCGCGTTGAACAGTCCATTTTCAATTGATCCGTCACCGCGCGACGGGTTTGCGAAATTGTGATCGTCATCGACGGCAGCGAAGCAGAAAAGATGCGACAAAATGTCTGCGCTGTCACAAATCCGCATAGGATACCGACAATAGTTCGCACCACTGCGTGCCGCGAGCCCTTCGTGGCAGATGAGTGGGTTGACTATGCACAAGATGCGAGTGGCGGCGTGCCTGGCTTTGCTGGCAGCGTCAGCAGGCGCGCGCGCCGCGAATGCCGGCGCTCTGGAGGAAGGTGCCGAGCGCTATCGGCCGTATTTGATCGAGGGCGTCGCCAGTGCGCTGACAGGCGCGCGTGCATTGCGCGAGCGCGCGGCGGCAGCGGATTTGCCCGGTGCGAAGAAGGCCTGGCTGTCGGCGCGCGCCGGCTGGGAGCGCTCGGAAGTGTTCACCGCAGGCTTCGTTCCCGAGCTCGATGCGCAGATCGACGCCTGGCCGAACGCGGACAGCGGGTTCCACGCCATCGAGGCGAAGCTGTTCGGGGCAGGCAGCACCGACGTTGCCACTGACGCGGCGGGCCTTGTCGAGCACCTCAACGACCTTCACGGCAAGCTCAAGGACATCAAGCTGACGCCGCAGGGCCTCTTGGACGGCACGGTGCGGCTCGCTTACGAAGTCGGAGAGAGCAAGGCTGATGGCGGCGAGTCGCGTATCAGCGGCACCTCGCTCGACGACATGCGCAACAACATCGCCGGCATCGACTTCGCCTATCACACGATCTTCTCTGCCGCGCTCAACACGGTCGACGGCAAGCTCGACGAGACGGTGAACAACCGGATCGAGCAACTCGAGGCGATCGTCGCGACGCCCGACCTGCCGCACGTCAACATTGCCGATCTGCGCCAGACCAGTGAGGAACTGGTCATCGCCTTGCAGAGCGCGTCGGCGAAGCTCGGCCTGCAGCGGCCGACTTTGGAGGCCCAGGCGCGATGAAATCGCTTCAGCTGCGTCTGGCTGCACTGCTCTCCGGCGTCATCGCCCTTGCACTGCTCGGGCGCGCCGTGGCGTTTCCCGTCGATGGCGACAAGACCGTATTGCCGGTTGCGACCGAGCTGAATGAGGATGCGCTCGACAAGCCGCGTGAGGTGTTTCAGTCCGAGCGCACCGGCAGCAAATCCTATCTGGTCAATCTCGGCGATCTCGCTTTCAATTCGCCCGGATTGCTTGGCGAGGTGGCGCGGCAGGCCGGCGTGAGCTGCGGCACCTGTCACGTGAATGGTGCCAACAACGCCGAATTCTTCATGCCGAAGATGTCGAGCCGGCCCGGCACGTTCGACACCACCGGCCCGCTGTTCAATCCCAAGGCCAACAATCTGGCGTTCGATCCCGTGCGGATTCCGAGCCTGCGTGGCGCCCGCTACCTGGCGCCCTATGGCGCCGATGGCCGGTTCGCCTCGCTGCGCGATTTCGTCCACAACGTCATCACCAGCGAGTTCGCCGGACCGGAGCCGTCGCCGGCAACGCTCGATGCGATCGTGGCCTACATTCACGACATCGACTTCCTGCCCAACCCGAGCCTCGGTCCCGCGGGACGGCTGGCCGGCAAGATCACCGAGCCGGAACGCCGCGGCGAAGCGTTGTTCTCGCGGCCGTTCCCGCACGATCCCGCGCTGAGCTGCGCCGGCTGCCATGTTCCATCGTCGGGCTTTGTCGATCATCAGCAGCACGACATCGGTTCAGGCGGTCTGTTCAAGACGCCGACCCTGCGTAACGCCGACTTCAACGCGCCGTATTTTCACGACGGCCGCTTCGACAATTTCAGCCAGGTCGTCGATTATTTCGACCGCACCTTCCAGCTCGATCTCTCGGCGCAGGACAAGGGCGACCTGGTCGCCTATCTCACGGCGGTGGGCGATGGCGTGCAGCCCTATGAGCGCGACGGTGCCGGCGCCACGCTGAAGGAGATCAACGATTTCTCGACGGTGCTTGCGACCGCGATTCCTGCCGGCGACAAGGACATCGTCGCACTTGCGGTCGATACGATCGGCCGTGAGCTGCGCGAATTGACCGAGCAATACCCGGATCGCAAGAACACCAGCGTATCAGGCGGCGAGCAGCAGCGCGTGCTTGCGCGCAACGGTCTCAAGGAGCTCGTGCTCACGCTGCGGCGAATCGAAATGGCTGTTGCTGCGGGGCGCAGCGCTGATGCTGCAACCGAGTTCAGGAACTATCGCAATCTGATGGCCGCCGCAGTTCCTGCGTTGCTGGCCAGCGCCGAGCCGTGGTCGCTGTTCAATCAGGACGTGCATGATCAGCATTATGCTGCGCTTCGCCAGGTGATGCGCTCCAAGCACGTTTCGCATTGATATAGCTGAATTGAAGTGCATTCGCCGTCAAAATCGTTGCGTTGATTGCTCAATTAATTTTCTATCAATGGTTGAATATGTGAATCACGGAGATGCGCGCGCTGCTGATGATGTCTCCGCGAAAATATTTGAACGTTTCGAAATTTCTTGCGCGCATTCATGTAAGCGAAAACCATGCGTCATATTGCCGCACTAAGCAGGGTGCGTTGCTAACCGCAAACACCTGAGGTCGACAATGAGTTTGAACTACAAAAAGCACTGGCGAACCAGCACCGCGCTCTGCATCGCGTCCACGGTGCTCGTTGCGACAGCCGCATATGCCGCTCACTATCCGGGCGGCCACAGTGATTGGGACAAGCGCCCGCATCACAACAACAAGGCGCACCACGATGCCGATCGCGCCAAGAATGACCACGATCATGGCGACAAGGATCACGGCGACAAGGTGAAGACCGCTTCGCCGATCAAGCACGTCATCATCCTGATCGGCGAGAACCGCGGCCTCGATCACACCTTTGGCATCTACAAGCCGAAGGGCAAGGGGCAGACGATCTCCAACCTGTTGTCGAAGGGCATCGTCAACGAGGACGGAACGCCGGGTCCGAACTTTGCGCAGGCGCAGCAGTACTCGGTCGCGGGCCAGACCTCCTTCTATATTGGCGCGCCGACCATCTCGAAGTCGCCCTACAACGCGACCAACCTGATGCCGCAGCCGAACACCAACGGCACGCCGACCGCGCAGAGCGACACCGGCGCTCCGTTCAAGACGATCGCCGAAGCCAGTGTCGAGAAGGACATGGACCCGGCCGATCTCGACATCCTCACCACCGGCTTCAGCGGCCTGCCGACCGGTGTGCTCGATACCCGCGTTCCCGGCGCCGGCGGTCTGAACGGACCGTTCCAGCTGCAGGGCGAGCAGCTCTCCGACGACGACTACACCGGCGACTCGACGCATCGCTTCTATCAGGACTGGCAGCAGGAAGACTGCAGCGCCGCCAGCGCCACCAAGAAGAACAATTCGGGCTGCCTGAACGACCTGTTCCCGTTCGTGATGGCGACCTATTCGGCGTCGAACAAGAGCATGGCCAACTCGATGGGCTTCTACAACGCCCAGCAGGGTCAGGCCCCGGTCCTGAAGATGCTCGCCGACCGCTTCACGCTGAGCGACAACTTCCACCAGTCGTTCCACGGCGGCACCGGTGCGAATCACTTCATGCTCGGCACCGGCGATGCGGCCTTCTGGAGCGACGGCAAGGGCAACCCGGTGACGCCGCCGGCCAACCTGATCGCCAACCCCAACCCGGCCGCGGGTTCGGTCAACCGCTACACCGTCGATGGCAATTGGAGCAACTGCTCTGATGTCTTCCAGCCCGGCGTGAAGCCGATCGTCACCTATCTCAACAATCTGCCGTACGCGGCCGAGCCGAACTGCAAGCCCAACCACTACTACATGCTCAACAACGTCAATCCGGGCTATCTGCCGAACGGCGCGCTGGCGGGCGGCAACAACGTCCCGCCGTCGTCGGTCCGCACGATCGGCGACGCGCTCATGGAGAAGAACATCTCCTGGGCGTTCTATGGTGGTGCGTTTAACGACGCCGTGGCGCTCTCCAACGCCGCGGTTGCCGCCAATCCGTCGAACCCGAACCTCAGCGCCGCCGCGGTTGCCGATCCGGCGCACGCGCTCGGCGTTGCCTACTGCCAGATCTGCAATCCGTTCCAGTATGCGACCTCGATCATGGCCAACCCGGCCGTGCGTCAGGCTCACATGAAGGACACTGCCGATCTGATCACGTCGATCGAGAAGAACACGCTGCCCTCGGTGTCGTTCGGCAAGCCGGATGGCCTGCTCGACGGTCATCCGCAGAGCTCGAAAGTCGACCTGTTCGAGGCCTATGTCCTGAACGTACTCAACGCGCTGGACAACAATCCCGAGCTGAAGGCTGAAACCGCTGTCTTCATCACCTGGGACGAGGCCGGCGGCTACTGGGACTCCGGCTACCAGCAGTCCATCGACTTCTTCGGCGACGGACCGCGCATTCCGACCCTAATCCTTTCGCCCTATTCGACGGGCGGCAAGGTCAACCACAACTACGCCGACCACGTTTCGCTGCTGAAGTTCATCGAACGCAACTGGGCCCTCCAGCCGCTCACGAACCGAAGCCGCGACAACCTGCCGAACCCGACCTACACGAAGAACAACGAGTACGTCCCGACCAACAGCCCGGCACTGTCTGACCTGTTCGACGCGTTCGACTTCAGCAAGCCGGTCACGTTGTCCTACACCGAGTGATCGAGCTCTCGTCCACGACGAGGTCTTGATGTCATCCGAGGCCGGCGCCGATCGAACCCATGGTTCGGTCGGCGCTGTCATGTTTTGCCTGCTCACCCTCTGATTGACTGGAATATGCGATGAAGCGCAACGAAGTGACGTGTTCAATAAGCAGGACCGCCGCGGCCTGCCTACTTGCTGTTGCTATCCTGGCGAATGCTTGGATGCCCGCCCAGGCGCAGCAGTTTTCCGCCGACCTCGTTGCGCGGAAGGACGACACGGCAACCGCTATGGGAACCTTGCGAGTCTCGGACGGAAAAGCACGGATCGAGACAACCGCGTTGCCCGATGGCTTCTTCCTGATCGATACGGCGAGACCCGCGGCCTGGTTCGTCCGTCCGGGCGCCCGCGTCTTCATGGACGCAAGACGATCAAGCCCGCTGACCCAAATGTTCGTTCCGGTCGATCCGGACCAACCCTGCCGGCAATGGCAGGCGATCGCACAATTGGCCGCGCCGATCGATGCCGCGACATGGCATTGCCAACGCGTCGGAGAGGAGACGATCGCGGGGCGCGCCACCGATGTCTATCGGGTTACGGCGTCGCTCGGTCCCGGCTTCGTCGGGTGGATCGACCGCGCGCGGAAATTCCCGGTGCAGATCAAGACCGCGGATGGGACCGTGGTCGCCGTCGACCGCATCCGCGACGAGCCCCAGCCGGCGCAAGCCTTCGAAATCCCGGCGAACCTGCGCAAATTCGATCCGCAGGCGCTGATCCGCAGGATTCAGCAGAGCGACGTATGGGTTGCGCCGCCGGCTTCGGAGTGAGCCGGTGTCGGCCCGTGCCTACTGCGATTGCCGGCTCGTCACCGGAAGGATCCGGCCGAGCGCCGTGTAGTGCGACTGGTGTACGTTGCTGTTGAACAGCGACCAGGGCTCGACCTTTTTCAGGGCGACGGGAGCTTCGAAATTCACCAGCTGGGCGAATTGGCGATATTCCGCCATCGCATCGTCGATACGGCCGGCGCCGACGTCGAGATCGATGCGGCGCAGGGTGAGGACGAGGTCCTTCAGGATCGCACGCGCTGCCAGCCGCTCGTCCTTGCCGCCGATCGAGCTGTTCCTGATGTCGGGAATCCGCTCGGTCAATTCGCGCAGCTCGGCGCCGACGCCGGTCACGGCCAGCGACACCACCGCGGTATCGGCGGCCGGGATCGCGACCTCGAGGACGCTCGACAGTTCAAGCACTTCCTTCATCCGGAGCACGACTCCGTCCTTTTCGAACGGACGGTCGCCGTCACCGACCGCGGTCAGATAGGCGACGAGGTCCTGCATGTCCTGGGTCGACAGGTCGAGGTCGAACACGCGGTCGAAATGATCCACCACCTGCTCGTAACTGTCGTAGCGGCCGTCGTGGAAATACGGCGCGTTGAAGTTGGCGTTCAGCAGGGTAGGGGTCTTGACCAGTCCGCCTGATCCGACGTCGTGACGCAGCTGATCGTTGAAGGTTGCCCCCGGAACATGACAGCCGGCGCAGCTTAGTTCGGCCTGCTTCGGGAACGGCTTGAAGAACAGCTGCTCGCCGCGACGCTCCGCAACACTGGCTTGCGCGGCAAGCCTGCCGCCGGGCCCGAGCTTCGGATTCGGCAGGAAATCGATGTCGTTGATATAGGCGACGAGGCCGTCGAGAACCTCGTCGCGCGGCTTTGGACCCGAAAATTCATTGACGATGACATTATAGACGAAGTCGCGGAGCGAGCCGATGCGCCCGTCATGTCCGTAGGGCGCGAGGAAACGGGCGCCGCGCAGGCTCGGTATCCTGACCGGATCGAGGATGCTGTTGAACGTCTTGGCATTGAAGAGAAGGCTGGTCGTGTCGAAGGTGCCGGGACGCGAAGAGGCTCCGGGGACGAATAATTTCGGGTTCGATGCGCCATTGACGTGGCAGGTGCCGCAGCTCATCTCGGCCTGCCGGGCCTTGCCGCCCAGTATGGAAGGCGAATTGAACGCGAGATCGCCGAGATTGATCAGGTAGGACTTTCGCCCGCCCATCGCTTCGGAATGAAAAAGCTCGCGCGGCCGCGCCAGCGCCTCCTCGGATAATTCGGTGCCGGCCGGCAGCACCGTCTGGTCGCCGCCGAGCGGGAACGCCGTCGCGCGCAACGGAAGGAAGGCCGCGACGAGCGCCAGCAGCGCGATCGGCGCGTGCTTCACGCCGCGACCGGCGGCTGCGGTCCGACCTGCTCCGGAATCGCGCGCAACAATTTCCCAAGCCATCGCGAGAATTCGCCCCTGTCACAAATCGCTTCGTGCCGCCGCCCGATCGGAAGATGTCACGGAGGTGACAGTTTTCTGTCGGCGGGACCAATGACCGTCTGATTGGATAGACGAAGGTTGATTGCGGTTTGATGACGGCAACGAAGCCGAAACCGATGGTTACGCTTCTTACCGGGCGATACTCTGTCGGGGCGCGAACGACACGTCATGCCTTCGCGCGCGCGTCGAAAAACGGTCATCCCAGCGAAATGTGTTTTGCTTAGCGTGTAGCTCCATTTCTATTTCTTTCTAAATCAGGAGAGCATGATGCGGCTTTGGGGAGCCATTCCGGCGCTCGCAATTGTTGCTGGCACCGTTGCCACCGTACCGGTGGCAAACGCAGAGAATCTGGTCGAAAAGATCATCGATGAATTCAAGCACGAGGTCAGGGACGAGCTGCGTGATCTGCGCGATCGCGGTCATGAGGGGGTGCATCAGTACAAGCACATCGTGGTCATCTACCAGGAGAACCACAGCTTCGATAACCTCTACGGACACTGGGGCGATGTCGGCCGCGACCGGATCAATGGCACCGCTGACGCCGATGCGGCGCACACCTTGCAGGTCCGGCAGGACAATCAGACCGTCTATGCCTGTCTGCTGCAGAACGACGTCAACCTGACCTCGCCGTCGCCGCAGCCGACGAGCTGCACCGACAACACAGGCACGGTCGCGATCCTGAGCGCCTTCAAGAACAAGCCGTTCGAGATCAACGACTTCATTCCGACCTCGGCCACCACCTGCCCGAAACCGGTCGGCGCTTTCGCGGCGCACGGCTTCCTCAACGGCACCGGCGCGCCCGGCGGCTGCACCGAGGACATCGTGCATCGCTTCTACAACGAGCAGTACCAGCTCAACGGCGGCCGGCAGAACCGCTACGTGACCGGCAGCGACGCGTCGGGCCTGACGATGGGCTACTACGACACCAAGAAACTGCCGATCTACAGCTATCTGCACGGCCACGGCGCCCCGAACTACGTCATCGCCGACAGCTTCTTCCAGGGCGCCTTCGGTGGTTCGTTCCTCAACCACCAGTTCTTTGTTGCGGCCGCGGCGCCGCAGTTCGTCGGTGCCTTGAGCGACGGCAGCGCCAACGACTTCCACTCGATCGTCGATGCCAACGGCATGCCCACCAGCACGCCGCTTTATACGCCGCTCTCCACCGTGAAGGATGCTCAGCTGACGGCCAAGTGCAGCCAGGCCGGGCTACCGGCGGGCCTCGCCTGCGGCGACTACGCGGTCAACACCACGCAGCCAACCTACCAGCCCTATTCGCCGGGCACCCCCGACATCAAGCGCCTTCCGCCGCTGCACACGCCGAACATCGGCGATCGGCTGTCGGCAAAGCACGTTGACTGGGCCTGGTATTCGGGCGGCTGGTCGAACGCCAATGGCGACGTCGGCGCTTCCGGCTGGACCAACGGCAACGGCACGACCTGCACCGATCCGAACCATCTCGCGACGGCGGTGTTCCCGAATTGCGCCGACGTGGACTTCCAGTTCCACCATCAGGCGCTCAACTACTTCGCCAACTACGCACCGGGAACGCAGGCCCGCAGGGATCATCTGAAGGACGAGGCGGAGTTCATCCAGGCGGCCAAGAGCGGCCGGCTGAAGCAGGTCAGCTTCATCAAGCCGATCGGCGAGGAGAACGAGCATCCGGGCTACACCAGCGAGTCCGAAGGCAGCCAGCATCTCGTCGATCTCGTCAAGGCGATCACCGAAGGGCCGGATGGCAAGGATACGCTGATCGTCATCACCTATGATGAGTTCGGCGGGCAGTGGGATCACGTGCCGCCGCCGCCGCACAACCGTCATGGTGCCGAAGCCAGGGCTGCGGACCAGTGGGGTCCGGGCACCCGCATTCCGGCGCTGCTGATCGCCAAGCGCTTCAACAAGTCGGGCGTCGCGCATGAGGATTTCGACACCACGTCGATCCTCAGGATGCTCGAGAAGCGTTTTGATCTCGATCCGCTGGTGACGCGCCCAGTGCGCAGCCTTTCGGCGGCGCTGAAGGCCGGCGACCACTGACAAGAGAAGCGATCCTGGCCCGCGTCAACGTCCGACGCGGGCCGGAGTGTGGGGAGTAGTTAGACGATCAGATCGTGAGGCGTATGGGTCACGACGGCGTCCGGCATGTGGTTTGAGAAGTAATCTGGCTGGTGCTCCGGGATAGCTGGCCCGATTGCCGGCGCTGCATCTGCTGCCCCTTGTGCCAGGCGAAATCCAGCGGAATCCTGGTGCTGACCGAACCACGTGGCCGT
Source organism: Bradyrhizobium sp. 27S5 (assembly GCF_037217225.1). NCBI lineage: Bacteria > Pseudomonadati > Pseudomonadota > Alphaproteobacteria > Hyphomicrobiales > Nitrobacteraceae > Bradyrhizobium > Bradyrhizobium sp. 27S5. The sequence continues at coordinate 7,963,249 of NZ_CP147714.1, read as the reverse complement.
TTGATCGAAGTCTGGAGGAGGCGAAGCTGCCTGCTGTTCAAGGCTCGGAAGCTCCGCCGCGAAATGAAAGGACTGCGCGGTCGTTGCGGATGTTCCGCCGTCTACAAAGGGCAACATGGCCTGAGACAAGGCCGCGTCTACGTGGCCGCTCGTTGACATCGGGCTAACGTCGGGCGCTGGAGCGCTGGTGCTGCCGCCGACCGGTGGCGCAGCACTGTCCGGGCTGGCCGCGAATGTGAAGGCATCCATCCCCGCCGTGTGGCACTGAATATCGACCTGAAGATTGGTCGTCGCCGAATCGCCGTCTCCGTCGACCGCAGTTACATCGAACAGGAGATCCGCGTTGATGCTCGTCTTTTCAGTGTAGCTGATGTTGTTGACCGCGAAGGTGGGGTGCCCGGCCTCCGCCCGATCGTAGTCGACCTGGACTTGATTGAACGGCCTGTCAACGTACAGCGTATACGTCGTCGTCGTGGCATCAAAAGTATAGGTGTCGATCAGCGAAGCATCCGATGTCTCCTGCACCACGAAGCTGGCGCTGCCGCACAGCGGCTTGGGAACATCGATACAGAAGTCGTGAACGTCGGAGCTGCCGTCAAGAACCTTGAGGATCACACCGGCCGTGCCGTAGCCCTGCCATTGCGTGAGATTGAAACTGACCTGCGACTGCTGCCCGGTGAACGCGAGGTTCAACTGCTCGGTGGGGTCCATTTGCAGTCCGCTGTCGCCGACTGCGATACCGCAGTCCGACGCCTTGACATCGAGCGCATGGCCGGCGCAGTCGGACCCGGTAATCACCAATTGTCGGTCCGGAGCAGTCAATGACGGCGTGCCCCAGGCCGGGGCGCCGAAATCGGAGCCACTAACGGTGACGTCCTTCGACAGCCCGGCGTGCTCGAGATCAAAGCAAAAGGTTCCATCCGGATCGATCAGCAACTTGAAGTACGGATCGGCCAGCGTGCCGCCGCAATCCGTAAGGTATGCGTCGAGCTCGACGCCGCCGCCCACCTCATGGGTCGTATAGTAGAAGCTGTAGTCATCGCCATGTCCGGTGACGTGCACCGAGGTGATGCCGTCGCCCAGGCATGACGTCTCCAGATCGTATCCCGTGCTGCCGACTGCACCGTCGTGGACGGCAACGCGCAGCGCGGCGTCGCCATCCGCGCCGAAATCGACATGGTAAGTGCCGCTTGCCGTCTGATGGTCCTGAGCGGCGACGAAGGTCTCCGGGAAACCGCAAATGGTCGGGTGATCGTCCGTGATCGTCAGCTGCTTGCCGAGGTCGATGCACGCGCTCTGCAAGTCGCCATCCTTGTCCGTGATGGTGGCAACCAGGCTTACGACGCCAGCGGTCAGTGACACGGCTTCGTCAGCGCTGGTGCAGGACGGATGCGTCACCGCGCGATACTCGGTGAAAGTGACTGCTCCCGTGGCCGGATCAAGCGCGATGGTGAATGCCAGCTCCCCGCCTGCGGTGCCGACGTGACCTTCGATGGTGTTGCCGTGCAGAACCAGCACGTCGGCGAGGCCGGTATGCACGTCGGTCAGACCGGATGGGGTGCAGTTGCCTCCGTTGATCGTCAGCGCATAGTGGGTTGTCGCGCCATCGGCGCCCTGGAGCGAAGTGAACGCCGTGGAGAAATCGGCTGTAGTCGTCGTCAGCGCCGCGTCCGGCGCCGAGCCGGCGATGTGGTCGTCCAGCGCCGTTGCCGTCAGATGCGTCTCGCTCAGCGTCAGCGACGGAGCGGTGCCGTTGGCCCGGATGCAGGGGCCATCGTCGCTGATGGATAGCCTGCTGCCGAGGTCGAGGTTGGCGCTCTGGAAGTCGCCGTCTCTGTCCGTGATCGTGGCAACCAGGTTCACGATGCCCGCGGCCAGCGACACGGCTTCGCCGCCGTCCGGGCTTCCGCCGATCGGCTGCTCCACCGGCCGGTAGTCGGTGAAAGTCACGCGTCCCGTAGCCGGATCGAGGGTGATGGTGAATGCCAGTGTGCCGTTGGTCGCGCCGACGCGGCCTTCGATCGTGTTGCCATTCAGAACCAGCAGGTCAGCGAGGCCGGTATGCGAGTCGATCAGCCCCGACGCTGCGCCGTTGCCGCCCGTGATCGTCAGCGCGTAGTGGATTGTCGCGCCATCGGCGCCTTGCACCGAAGTGAAGGCCGCCGAGAAATCGGCTGAAGTCGTCGTCAGCGCCGCGTCCGGTGCCGAGCCCGCGATGTGGTCGTCCAGCGCCGTTGCCGTCAGATGCGTCTCGCTCAGCGTCAGCGATGGGGCTGTGCCCGCCGCCGCAATGTGCGGGCCGTCATCCGTGATCGTCAGCTGCTTGCCGAGATCGATGCTTATGTCCTGATACCGGCCGTCGCTGTCCGTGACCGTCGCGATCAGGTTTACGATGCCGGTCCCCAGCGCGATCCCTTCGCCGCTGTCAGGGCTGGTGCCGGACGATTGTTCCACCGCGCGGTGCTCGACGAAGGTCACGCGGCCCGTGGCCGGATCAACCGCGATGGTGAATGCCAGCGCCCCGCTTGCTGTGCCGACATGGCCTTCGATGGTGTTGCCGTTCAGGACCAGCACGTCGGAGAGGCCGGTGTGCGAGTCGATCAGCCCCGACGCCGCGCCATTGCCGCTGGTGATCGTCAGCGCGTAGCTGACGGTCAGACCCGGTGCGGTGACGAACGCCGCCGAGAACTCGCCTGAGGTCGTCGTCAACGCGGCGTCCGGTGCCGAGCCGGCGATGTTGTCGTCCAGCGCTGTCGCTGTCAGATGGGTCTCGCTCAGCGTCAGCGACGGCGCCGGTCTGGCCTCGATCAGCGGGCCGTGGATGGTGATCGTCACCACCTGCGGGGTTCCGCCTATCGTGGTCACCGTGAAGCTGTCGGTCAGGGTTTGGCCGACATGGAGGGCTTGCACGGAGCTGTCGGCGTTGTTGAGCGTATAGGTCCACACGCCGGCCGTTGTGAGCGTGAATGAGCCGTGGCCGCCCGCGCTTGTCGTCGGCGCGTTGATGGCGGTGAAAGTATTGGCGGGATCGTCGACATCGGTGTCGGTGAGCGTGCCGGTCGAGATGAGCAGACCGGGCGAGGCCCCACTGACGCCGACTGCACCCACAACCGCGCCGGCCTTGGCGCCGGAAATGATGGAGGCGTCGTCGACACCAACAATGGGGATGTCGAAGCTCTCGCTGGTCGAGAGCGTGCCGTCCGACACGGTGATAACGAAACTTTGGGTCGAGTTGACCTTCAGCGCGTTGATCGCGGCATTGTTCGGAACGAAGGTGTAGTTTCCTGTCGCGCTGTTGAGGTAGAGCGTGCCAAACGCGCCGGTGCTCGACACGTCGTAGGTCAGTTGGCCCTGCACCACGTTGCCGGCACTTCCTCCGCCGATGCCGAATGTCACTGCGCCGTTCTTGCTGCTCGCGGAAAAAGTTCCGCTCGCCGTACCGAAGTCATCAAATTTCGCGGTATCGATTTCCGTCAATCCTGCTCCGAGGTTCAGGTGCGGCGGCACCGGCGGCGGCTTGAAGGTCTCGACGTTGGCGAAGATGACCACCGGCACGGGCGCGAGCGGATCTTGCGTCAGCGGTTGCGCGCCAGGCTGAAAATTGATCGGTTGCAGCAACGGCGACCCGTCGAAGGTCGGCGTGCTGGACCCTTTCGATCCCGGTCCCTTCTCGAAATAGGCTAGCGTCTCCTGCTGGGCCTCCCGCAATTCCTGCATGTGCGAAGGGGAATTGGTGGCATGGTTGACGCCGACGGAGGACCCCTTTCTGCTCAGGATGATCGTCTCTCCGGGATCCTCGACGATGATATGCCGGGGGATCGCCTCCTTGGTCACGAGCTCGAAGACGCCGTGGTGGAGGTCCTTGTAGTTGATGCTGTCGTCGTCCAGGAACGTGACGTTCGGCTCCGCGGCCCGGGCTTCTTTCAGGAGCGAGAAGGTCAGCGCGGTGAGCGTCAGTGTGCCGAAGCCGCCCGCTCGAATGTTGCCAACCGGCGGGTCCGCGGCCGGGGTGCCCGACCTTGTTAGCCAACTGCCAATGGAACGGAAGATGCCCCTGGTCTTCGCGAGCAGGCCCGGTCGCGCGATGTCGCTGGGGTCCTGCGCGCATGCACTTAGCTCGAGGCAGGTGCCACCTGGCAGGTCGAGCACCCTGCCATCGATCAACCGTATCTCGATCCGCCCGCCGGCTTCGACCTCGATGACGTCACCCTCGCGAACGGGATCGCCAATCGCGCCTCGAACCGCGATGCCGCTTGCACGCCTGATAGTGCCGCAGCCGATCGCCGTCTGAATGTTGCCGATCAATCGGGGCGGCTGGCCCAAATCGGCCATGCACACGCCCCCGAACTCGACGCCGGACGCAACTGACATTGGCTTTTCGCCTGCTGGGCAGTTCAGACGGAACGTGGTGCCGTAGTTTTTTGGTTTGGCTCGCCGCGAGGTGAAAAATTTTCGCGCCAGCAGCCATAGGCTTGCCCGCCGAAACGTCCTGATTGAAACTAAATTCGGTAGTGAAAATCGAATCCTAAGTAGCGGGGAGCCATTGCGAAAATGGCAGAACAGCTGTCCTTTATCGCGCGTGCAGCCCCGCAAAATTAATAGTATAGTTACTGAGTAAATTGTCCACTTATTAATTTTTAGTCGAACTGCGTCAGGCACTTATGCCTGTTTTCGGTAGCTCATCTGGCACTCAAGGTCCTGCGGTCTCGGCCCGGCGGTTCCGATCACCATCGAGCCACGACACGACAAAATCTTCTCAAAGGAGGGGATCGTGCGCATTCATTTGATTGTTCAATTGCTTGCAGGCTTGGCGCTCGCAACTTTTGTGCCCGGCCAGGTGCAGGCGCAAACCGAGCCGGCCCAGCCCGCGGTCCAGACTTCTCAATCGAAATTCATCGGGAGAGTCGTGGCGGCCACCGGTTCGGTCACGATCGAGCACGTGAGTGCCGTCGTCGTTCAGGCGGGGCTGCCTGACAAACTGCCTCAGACGCAGGTTGGCGACCCCGTCTATCTGGGCGATGTGGTGCAGACCGGAGCCGACGGACGGGTGGGGATCAACTTCACCGACGGCACCTCGTTCAATCTGTCGAGCAACGCCAAAATGGCCATGACCGAGTTCGTGTACGATCCAAACGGCAAGTCAAACTCGACCTTGCTCAAACTGACCAATGGAACGTTCACCTTTGTTGCCGGCAACATTGCGAAGACCGGCGACATGAAGATCGACACCCCCGTGGCAACGATGGGCATTCGAGGCACCACGCCACGCATCGAAATATCTGAGGATGGCACTGTGAAGTTCGCCACGCTCGTTGAAGAGGGCAAGAGCAAGGTCCGGAAGACCGGGACACGAACAACGCAGCAACCTGAGCAAAACCCCCTCCACAAGTTTAATCCAAACATCTGTCGAGGATGCTAGGGCAGGTGCAGGCCTTTTCGAGCATGCAAGGGCCGACATGAAACCTCGTGCAAGCGCCGGCGCAATTGTCAGCCTGATATCGCTTCTCGTTGCGATGCTCTTCGCCTGGCCGGCGATCGCGCAGAAGCCGAAGCCAAAGGACAACTATCTGCGGAATGTCGAACTGTGCCGCGACCGCGCACCGCTCGACGCGCGCATTGGCGGATGCACGGCGCTGATCGATGCGGGGCAGGACATGACGACGGCTGGTCTGGCGATCGCCTACAACAACCGCGGCAACGCCTATGCCGCCCAGGGAGATTACGACCGCGCCATCCAGGATTTCGATCGGTCCATCGAGCTCAATCCGACCTACACCAAGCCGTTCAACAACCGCGGCGTGGCCTATTTCAGGAAACACGAATACGAGCTTGCGACTGCGGCTTTCGATCAGGCCATCAAGCTCAACCCGAACTACGGCCAGGCCTTCGCCAATCGCGCAGAAGCCCACCTGAAGACGAATGACTATGCCCACGCAGCGCAGGATTATGATCAGGCCATTCGCCTCGAGCCGAATCTCGAAGGCCTATGGAACGGACGCTGCTGGAGTCGGGCCGTCCTCGGCGCCTTGCAGGCGGCGCTGGAGGATTGCAACAAGGCGCTGCAATCGGGTTCGGCCAATGCCGCGACTTACGACTCGCGCGGCCTGATCTATCTGAAGACGGGCCAACTCGGCGCGGCGATCGACGATTACAGCGCCGCAATTCGGATCGATCCGAAGCTCGCAAGCGCGCTCTATGGACGCGGGCTGGCGAAGCTGAAACAGGGCGACAAGGCCGGCGGCGATGGCGATATCTCGGCGGCAAAGGCGATCCAGGGCAGCATCGGCGACGATTTTGCACGCTACGGCGTGCAATAGGCGAACTTGGCCGACAGAGGCACAGCAAGCGCGAGTGGCCCGCTTCACGCCGCCACGCCGGTGCGGCCCGCCCGGCCGGCTAGTCCATGATCTCGACCGTCGCCGAACGGCCGGCGACCAGCGCGATGCGATCCGGCAGGTGATCGAGCGCGATGCGCACGGGAACGCGTTGCGCGAGCCGAACCCAGCTGAAGGTCGGATTGACGTTCGCGAGCAGGTTCGCGCCTTCCGTGCGGTCGCGGTCCGCGATGCCGGCCGCAATGCTCTCGACATGTCCGGTGAGCCGGACCGGCTCGCCCATCAACCGGACCTGCGCCTTGTCGCCGACGCGAATGCGCGCGAGCTTGGTCTCCTCGAAATAGCCTTCGACATGCAGCGTATCGGTGTCGACCAGCGCCATCACGCCCTTGCCCGCGCTGACATAGGCGCCGGGCCGCAGGTCCATATTGGTGATGGTGCCGTTCACCGATGCGTGCACCTCGCTGCGATCCAGATTGAGCTGCGCCACGGCGCGATCGGCGACCGCCTGATCATAGGCGGCCTTGGCCTGGAGCTGCGTGGCCAGCACCTGCTCCTGCTTCTGCTGCGACACCGCATCGGTGGTCAGCGCGCTGTAGCGTTTGAGGTCGGCGTCGGCCTGATCCAGCGTCGCGCGATGGCCGGCGACCGCAGCATCGGCCTGCTGCAACGCCAGGGCAAAGCGCGCGCGATCGATCCGGAACAGGATATCGCCGCGATGCACCGGTTGATTGTCCTTGACCAGCACGTCGGTGACGAAGCCGGAGACGTCGGGAGCGACCTGAACCACGTCGGCGCGGACCTTGCCGTCACGCGTCCACGGCGACTCCATGTAGTAGACCCACAGGGCGCGAGCGACGGCGAGCGCGGCGACGAGCGCGATCGCGGTCAGCGCGACCCGGCCAAGCCAGGCAAAATTCCCCTTCATGGCAGAAACTCCGAGAGATAGACGACGACGCCGAACAGGCAGACGTACAGGGCGAAATTGAACAGCGCGCGGTGCCAGACCAGCCGGTAAAGCCCGAAGCGCTGCATGATCCGGCTCACGATGACGCTCAGCGCATAGGCCACGATCAGCCACAGCAGCAGCGCCGGGACCAGGACACCGTAGATATCGAGCTCATATCTCATGCAGCAAAACTCTCCTCGGGCTGCGATCGATACGCGGGTGCATCCGGAAACAGGCCGCGGCGGATGCCGACGAGGCCGAGCAATGCATCGTCCCGGGCGCGCTCATTGGGATCCTTGACGACCGCGGTCAGCGCCGCATCGATGCACGACAGCAGTTCGGTCGGCATTGCCTCGTCCGCATGGCCGCGAAACGCCGCCGCGAGGTCGTCCAGCATGTCGTCGATGGCGCGCACGGTCGATGCGGCGAGGCCGTAACGGGCCCGCCTGAGATCGATGATGTTGAGCCCGATGCGCAGCTGGACCAGGCTGTCGGCATCGCGGCGGTCGCTCTCGGAGATGAAGGCGATGCGCTGGGCCAGGAGTCCGAGCCGATGCAGCATCAGGCCGGCAAACTGCGCGCGGTCGCCGTGGCCGCGCCGCTCGGCCGCGATCGCGAGCGTCTGCCAGCTCGACGTCGTCAGCCGCCTGGCGATCCATTCGGCGCCGACGCCGCGCGCGATCCGGGTCACGATCTCGGCAATCACGATACCGAGGAAGAAGGCGACGGACGAGTTGGCAAAACTGGCAAAATCCGCGCTGTAGGTCGATTGCAGTGCGAGCAGCGTTGCGGTGTTGACAGCGAGAGCCATGCCGATTGGCGCGGTTTTCGGCCGCGCGATCAGGAAACCATACAGGAGGAAGGTCGGCGCCAGCGCGGCGATCAGGACCTCGACATGGGTGATACCCGGCACCAGCGCGAACTGATAGATCGCGACCACGACGATCGCGACCAGCGAAAACAGGCCGAAGGCCCGGATGCTGCGCGCCGGCTCATCCTGCGCGGCGAAGAAGGAGCAGGCGACCGCCGCCATCATCGGCGCCGAAGCGCCATCGGGCCAGCCGGTCGCGATCCACAGGCCGCAGCAGATCAGGATCGCCACCGCCGCCCCGGCGGCCGACCACAGCGCCATGCCGTGGTCGCGATGGCGGACCGGCGCGGCGCCCGATTCCGGGTGGAACGATAGCGCAACGGTGGAGATATCCCGGCCTGCGGTAATCGCATCGCCCAGCGCGCGGCAGTCGGCTGAGATGTCGATGAGCTCGCGCAGCCGGAGCAGCAGGCTGATCGTGATGATGCGCTCCCGCGGCGCGAGGCCGTCGAGCGCCGATTGCCGCTCGGCGATTGCGGCGCGGATCTCTTCACCGGATTGCGGCTGGCGATCGTCGTCCACGATCCATTCGGCGAGATCGCCGATCAGGCGCCGGAGCTCCGGCTGCCTTTGCAGCGCCGCCTCGCCGAGTGCGGCAAGCCGGTCTTCGATCGACGTGATGATCGGCAGCAGCATCAGCATGCGCAGCCGGACCTCACCGAGGCCGCGCACGGCACCGGCGTCGGCCAGCCGGTCATAGGCGAGATGGGTCGAGAGCGTATCGATCTCGACGATGTCGGTTGCAAGCCGGAGGCGCTGGGCCCGGCGCGTCTCGCTGGCCCCGCGATCAAGCAGCACGTCGCGGGACAGACCGCGCGCATCCGACAGCCAATTCCTGACGCGGCCGCCGACCGCAGGCGCAACGCTGCGGGGAAACACCACGGTGGACACCAGGCTCGCACAGACGATGCCGAGCGAGATCTCCTCGACCCGCGCCAGCGCCACGTCGAAGATGCTGCCCGGGTCGGCCACCGACGGAAAGCCGATCAGTGCGACGGTATATCCGCCCAGCATGAAGATATAGCTGCGCGGTGTGCCGTCGAGCAGCGACAGATAAAGGCAGAGGCCGACCCAGAGCGCGATCGCGAGGCACAGCAGCTCCGGCGCATTGACCAGGTTCGGCACCATGGCGACCGTCATGCTCGCGCCGACAAGGGTGCCGATCACGCGGAAGAACGCCTTCGAGCTGGTCGCGCCGGCGAGCGGCTGTGACGTGATATAGACCGTCGCCATCGCCCAATAGGGCCGCGGCAGATCGATCGCCAGTGCGATGACAAGCGCCAGCATCGACGCGGCGAACGTCTTCAAAGCGAAGATCAGGTCCGCGTGGCGGACCAGGAACGGCTCTTCCGCGCGCATGACTATTTCGCCTCTGCGGCAGTTTTCGCGTCCTGCAGGCGGCTCGCACGCTGTTCGATGCGCTGGAGCGTCTCGAAGGTTATCGCAAGTTTCTCGCTGTCGATATCCTTCAGCAGGCTGGCCCGCACGCGGCGCATGATACGGTTGATGTCCGCGGCCTTGGCTTGGCCGCTTGCGGTGAGATGCAGCGTCTTGGCGCGGCGGTCGGTGGGATCCTCGCGGCGCTCCACCAAGCCCTCGCTCGCGAGCAGATCGATCAGCCGCACCAGCGAAGGCCCCTCGATACCCAATTCGTCGGCGAGCACGCCCTGCCGGACGTTTTCTCCCTGCCGCGACAGCACCAGCAGCGGAATCGCAGTCGCGTCCGACAGGCCATGATCGGACAGCGCCTGATCCGACTCGCGGCGCCAGATCCGCCCAAGTCGGGTGATCAGGAGCCCGATTTCGGCGTGGACACGAGCTTGCGACGGAGCCATGCCGATTAGATAGGATACTAATGATTAGGCTGCAATCATATTCCCCGGAATATCTCCGTCGATCACGCAAAAGCGAACGCACTCTGCGGCGAGGACAGAGGCTTATGGTGTCAGACATGCTCGAAGAAAATTCATGGATTCGCGGCAGCAGCCATGGCGCCCACGATTAGATTCTTTTCGTGTGAATTTCGTCGGAACGTCCGCGCGTCGTATCCGCTACGGATCGAGCTCAGTATCCCAGTAGAGATAATCGAGCCAGCTCTCGTGCAGATAGTTCGGCGGGAACAGCCGGCCGTTGCGGTGCAGCTGATGCACGGTAGGGGCGTAGGGCGCCTGCTTCGGAAACATCCTGGCCTGCTGCGGTGTCAGATTGCCCTTGCGCAGATTGCAGGGCGAGCAGGCGGCGACGACGTTCTCCCAGGTGGTCTGGCCACCCTTGCTGCGCGGAATGATGTGATCGAAGGTGAGGTCGTCGGCCGACAGGCAATATTGGCAGCTGAATCGGTCGCGAAGGAAAACGTTGAACCGGGTGAAGGCGGGGTGGGTGGTCGGCTTGACGAAGGATTTCAGGGATACGACGCTGGGCAGCTGGATTTCGAAGGAAGGACTTCGTACCGCGCGGTCGTAATATTCGACGATGTTGACACGATCGAGGAACACCGCCTTGATCGCGTCCTGCCAGGACCAGAGCGACAGCGGGTAATAACTCAGCGGCCGGAAGTCCGCATTCAAGACCAGCACCGGCCAACCGCCTTGCGAGACATGTGCGTTCAAATAACGCTCCTGACTCCCATTAGCTGCGAAGCAGCATGCACTCACATACTACAGGCAGCGTGACGGGATTGTGAAGAGCAATGAGCGGCTTATCCGCCGCGCCCTGCCATGTTCCTGCCCCGATTGCCTCCCGCCCGCGAGGCCCGTAAAGGGAGCCGCAAGGCCGTGTCGGCCAGTGACGGACCCTGCCGATGACCACGACGTCAAGCTATCTCGAGGCGCCGCGCCGGTTGCGCGCATTCGTACGCGCGCACGAGACGAGCCTCGTGGTGCTGGCGGTATTGATCGGCGCCATTGGCGGCCTCGTGGTGGCGGTGATGAGCAGCCTGGTCACGGTGCTGCATTCGGTGCTGTTCAATCTGCCGCTGGGCGACCGGTTGTCGAGCCAGCCCAGCATCGATCCGCTGCGCGCGCTGCTGGTTCCCTCAATCGGCGGCCTGCTGCTCGGTATTGCCTTTCTTCTGCTGCTCCGGGTTCGGCCGGCCCGCGAAATCGATCCGATCGAGGCCAACGCGCTCTATGGCGGGCGGATGTCGTTCCGCGGCAGCGTGATCGTGGCGCTGCAGACGATCTGGTCGAGCGGCATCGGCGGCTCGGTCGGGCTCGAGGCCGGCTACACCCAATTGTCCAGCGGCCTGGCCGCCTCGCTCGGCCGCGGCTTCCACCTCCGCCGCAACGACCAGCGAATCATGGTCGGCTGCGGCGCTGCGGCGGCGATCGCCGGCGCCTTCAGCGCGCCGCTCGCGGGCGCGTTCTACGCTTTCGAACTTGTGATCGGCGGCTATACGCCGGCGAGCCTGACCCCGGTCGGCGTGGCGGCGGTGACCGGCTATTTCGTCGCCCACGCCTTCGAGCCGCTGCCGCTCGGCGTCGGCGTCGGAACTGTCGGCGACGTGCTCGGGCGGGATCTCGCGATCGCCGCGCTGCTCGGCATGGTCGCGGCCCTGACCGGGATTGCGATCATGCGCGGCGTGACGCTGTGCGAGGCGCTGCTCGCCAAGACCCGGCTCTGGCCGCCGCTGCGGCCGGCGCTCGGCGGGCTTGCCGTCGGTGCGATGGCGCTGCTGACGCCGCAGGTGATGTCGTCGGGCCACGGCGCGCTGCGCTTCGCCGGCATCGTGGCGATGCCGCTCGCCTTCATCGCCGGCGTGTTCGCGCTGAAGGCGGTGGCCTCGATCGTTTCGCTCGGCTCGGGCTTCCGCGGCGGATTGTTCTTCGCCACGCTGTTCATGGGCGCGCTCGGCGGCCGGCTGTTCGCGGCCGGCGTCGACATTGTTTGGCCGGGGCTGAACCTCGATCCCAGCGCCTATGCGGTGATCGGCATGAGCGCGCTGTCGGCCTCGGTGATCGGCGGTCCGCTGACGATGTCGTTCATCGCGCTGGAATCCACCGGCGACCTCTGGCTCACCACTGCGGTGCTGGTCGCGGTCATCATCTCGACCACGATCACGCGCGAGCTGTTCGGCTATTCGTTCGCGACCTGGCGGCTGCATCTGCGCGGCGAGACCATCCGCAGCGCCGCCGATATCGGCTGGATCCGGGATCTGACGGTCGGCAAGATGATGCGGCGGGACATGATAACGGTGGACGCCGCGATGCCGATCGAGGCGTTCCGCGAGGAATTTCCGCCGGGGTCGAAGACCCAGGTCGTCGCGATCGACGGCGAGGGACGTTATGCAGGCCTTGCGCTGGTCGCCGAAGCGCATGCGCCCGATCTCGAGGCCGACAAGGGGCTTGCCGGCATTCTGCGCTACGCCGACGTGATGCTGCATCCCGGCATGAACGTCCAGGAGGCGATCGCGGTGTTCGACGCGGCCGAAGCGGAATCGCTCGCCGTGGTCGAGGGCGACGGCGACCGGCGGCCGATCGGCCTGCTCACCGAAGCGCACGCAATGCGGCGCTATGCGGAAGAATCCGAACTGCGCCGCCGCGAGGTGATCGGCGAGATCTGATTTTGGCGGCCGATGGCTGGAGTAGAAAGCTGTTGATCACGTCGCAAGCTATCAGACCCGTCATCCTGAGGAGCGCGGCACGCGCGTCTCGAAGGATGTACGGCCACAAGCCGGGCCGTCGACCCTTCGAGACGCGCGCAATGCGCGCTCCTCAGGGTGACGGAATGAGAGAGCCGAGCCCGACGCTACTCCTTCACCCTCTCCAGCTTCTGCAAACACCGCGTCACGCGCACGGCGGCCGGCATCTCGGTGTCCGGAAAGCTGGTCTTCCAGTCGGTGACGCCGACTTCGCCGACATAGATGTCGCCGCGTGAATCCAGTGCGATGCCGTGCGGCGCCAGGAATTTTCCGGTCTCCACGCCCGGGCCGTGCTCGCCGCCGAGCCGGGCGATGCGGTTGCCCTTGTGGTCGACGATCGACAGCCGCGGGCCGAGATTAGGCACCTTGCGATTGACCGCCATGCCGGGGCCGAGCTCGCCGATCACGAAGTTCGGCTGCTTGCCGCCGCCGCAGCAACACAGCGCGCAAGGCCGGTGCAGATTGTTCCACTGCGTCTCGTACTTGCCGTTGCCGTCGAACACCTGGACGCGGTGGTTCTCGCGATCGGCGACGTAGACCCAGCCGTCGGCGTCGGTCGCGATGTTGTGCACGATGTTGAACTGGCCGGGGTCGGTGCCGGGCTCGCCCCAGGTCTTGATGAGTTTTCCATCAGGCGTGTATTTGTGGACGCAGGCATTGCCGTACCCGTCGGAGACATAGATCTCGCCCTTCGGCGACAGCGCGGTGTGGGTGCAGCGATGGAACGGCTCGCCGCTCATGAACGGCGCCGGCTTGTTCGGGATGCCGATCGTCAGCAGCACCTTGCCGTCGGTCGAGCACTTGCGCACGGTGTGGTCGCCGTCGTCGGTGCAATAGAGATTGTCGTCGGCGTCGATATGCAGGCCGTGGGCGCGCGAGAACACGCCTTCGCCCCAGCTCCTGATGAAATTCCCCTCGCGGTCGAGCACCACCATCGGGTGTTCGCCGCGGTTGAAGACATAGACGCGGTCCTTGCTGTCGACCGCGACGGAGGCGACATCGGTCAGGCTCCAGCCGTCGGGCAGTTTTGCGAAATTCTCAACGACGCGATAGCGGTGTTTGCCGGTGCCGAGGATGGTTGGCATTTTTGTTCCTCTCTCTTCTCGTCATTCCGGGATGCGCGAAGCGCAGGCCCGGAATCCATATATCAGCGAAGATTGTGGCTTGATGGATTCCGGGCTCGATGCTGCGCATCGCCCCGGAATGACGATGTTGGTTATGTCAGCCTCGCCACCGGCCCAACGTCGCGCGGCAACAGCCCTTCCTCGATCGCCTTGATCTGCAGCGCGAGGGTGCGCGAGTTGATACGGCATTGCGCGAGGCTGCCGGCGATGAACCACAGGCCCGGCTGTGGCGTGCGGGTGTACATGTTGCGCAGCTCCTGGCCGTCGCCAAAGCCCCAGATCGGGCCGACGCGCACAGCCATGGCTTCGCCGAACAGTCTCTTCACCAGCTCTTCCTGCGGCCGGTAGCCGGTCGCGAGCACGATGAGGTCGGCCGCAACCGTCTCGCCGTTCTTCAGCCGCGCGCCTTCGCTTACGAAGGTCTCGATGTCGGAAAACTGCTTCAGGGCGACGGCGCCGCCCGCGACGAGATCGGAGCAGCCGACGTTGAAATAATAGCCGCCGCCGCGGGTCAGGTACTTGAACTGCCAGCCGGTGCCGCCCTCGCCGAAATCGAGCTTGAAGCCCTTGCGCGCGAGGCCGTCGAGCAGCGGCTTGTCGAGCTTCTTCGACTGCTCGGTTATCAGCACGTGGCTGCGCTTGGCGAGCGCCAACGGCATCGAGGTTGCGATCAGATCATTGTCCTCGAGCGAGCCTTCATTGTAGGCGGCATAGGCAAGCTGCGCCGACGGCTCGATATTGGTGACCAGCGTCGAGGAGCGCTGCACCAGCGTGACCTCCGCGCCGGAGGAATGCAGGTCCTGCGCGATGTCGTGACCGCTGTTGCCGGTGCCGATCACGAGCGCCCGCTTGCCGGCCCAATGCTCGCCGTCCTCGTAGCCGCTGGAATGCATGACCTTGCCGACAAAGTTCTTCAGCGACGGGATGTCAGGCACGCTGGGAATGCCGCTGACGCCGGTCGCCATCACGACATGGCGCGGCTGCATTTTCCGTGTCGTGCCGTCGGCGCGGCGCAGCTCGATGGTCCAGCGTCCCTGCGCGTCGTCATAGCTGCCGCCGACAAACTCCGTGCCGGTCCAGAAGTTCAGCTCCATGGCGTCGACATAGGATTCGAACCAGTTGGCGAGCTTGTCCTTCGGGATGTAGGTCGGCCAGTTCTGCGGGAACGGCATGTAGGGCAAATGATTGACCTGCACCTGGTTGTGCAGGGTGAGTGCGTGATAGCGCTTGCGCCAATTGTCGCCGACGCGCGCCTCGCGGTCGACGATCAGCGCGTCGATCCTGAGCTGTTGCAGCCGCGCGGCGATCGCAAGCCCGGCCTGTCCGCCGCCGACCACCAGCACGTCGGGGTCGCGGCCGGCATATTCGGCGGCTGCCTTGCGCAGGTCGAGCCAGTTCGGTCCGCGGAAGTCGCGGGAATAGGCCTGTCCGCGCGGCCGCGTATGACCTTGCTGCTCTTCAAAGCCCTTTAACTCCTCGAGCGCCGTCAGCAGCGTCCAGGCCTTCAACCGATCGTCATCGGCCGCATCGGGGACCAGCCGCACGATGCCGTGGCCGCGGCCGACAGCCGTCTCGAACTTGAAGATCGCCTCGATTGCATGGGTGCCGGCGCGCATCACCCGGCGTGGCGCGGCGCGCTCGGCGTCGATGCGGAAATTATGCGGCGCACTGCGACGCGCGTGTCCGGGCATCTCTTCGAGGATCGCAAAGGCGCGGTTGATCGTCTGGATGTTCCAGCTCAGCGCCAGCACGTCGCGCCAATAGCTGTCGGGATGGAACAGCGGCTTGAGCAGCACATCTTCGGGGCTCGCCAGCGCATCCTCGAACTGCACAAGCCAATTGTCGGCGGCGACCGAAATATCGTCCGTCTTGTCGAGCATTGAGCGTTTCTCGCCATCGGCCGCCTTGGTGCGGCGTTCCCATTGCCGCAAAGCCTATACCCATCCGAAGCCATGCAGAAAGGGCGTGACGGGATATCGCCTATTCGGCCAACGACAGGATCAGGCCTTGATCGGGCGGGACGCGGCCCTGCAGGGTATCGAGATAGGCCTCGCGCACCGCGGCCGGGCCGCGCCGCTCGACCACATCGAGCCAATTGGGCAGATGTGGCACGAGCCCGGTCCAGGCGGCGCCAAAGCGCTGGTCGATGCCGCCAGGCCCCCATTCCTTGGCGCGCTTGCGGATCTGGTCGGGCGCGAAGAACCAGACCGGCTTGGCGCCGGGCAGCGTCGGCTCGTCCGGCTCGTTGGCGCGATGCGTCAGCCCGACCCGGCCGGAATAGACCATCTGTGCGCCGAAGTGCCGGTGCAGGGTCTCGCGCAGCGCGCTGTTGCCGGCCATGTCGACATAGGCGGTGGGCTCGGCCGACGGGATCGCGGTGACATGGTCATAGGTGACGACCTCGTCATAGCAGCCGAGCGAGCTGACGAAATCGACATTGCCTTTGGAGGTCAGCCCGATGACCCGGATGCCCCTTTTGTGCAGCAGATGGGCGAGGCCGAACGCGGTCTTGCTCGAGGCCGACGACAGCATGACGCGGCGGGCGCCGTAGAATTCGTTCTCGGCGAGGGAGTCGTCGACCAGGAACGACAGCATGAACAAGGGCAGCATCAACGCACGGAAATCACCCTGGCGGCCGACATAGGTCGGATCGCCGGAGACCCGGGCATAGGCGTTGTAGACCGGCGAGACCTCCTGCCGGTGCGCGGCTCCATCGCGCAGGCCGCGCTTGCTGACGTCGGCGGCCTCGATGACAAGATGGGTTGCCATCGGGAAATAGCCGAACAGGGTTTCGCCGACCGTGACATTCGGATGCTTCGAGGCAAGCACCTCGCCAAAGCCCCACACCGGGATGATGCCGTAGCCGTCAGGCGCCGGGAACAGCTGCCAGTATTTCAGCTGCTCGCCGATCACCGCGTAGGTGATGTTGTTGGCGGTGAACGCGAAACGGGTCACCTTGACCAGCAGCGCGTCGGCCGGCAGCGCCGCGGCGTCGGGCAGCTCTGTCTCGATCACCTTGCACTGCTGCAGGTCGTTGCGGATGACGATAAAGTCGGTGGAGTTCATGGCGATGATCCCGGCCTTGGATGAGCGCCGGCATCGTTGCGTGGATCGCCGGCCCTTTGCAACAGCAACAAAGTTTCAAACGCCGTTCGGCTTCACCGTCACGTCGCTCAGCGAAGCTGTCCTTCATGGTAGAGGTCGCGCAGCTTGCGCTTGAAGATCTTGCCGGTGGCCTCACGCGGCAGCGCATCCATGAAGCGGATGTCTCTCGGCACCTTGAAATTGGCAAGCTTGCCGCGCAGGAAATCCTGGATCGCTGCAGTCGACAACTCGGCGCCCGCTTCCGGCTCGACGCAGGCGAACAGCCGCTCGCCATATTCGTCGTCGGGAACCCCGAACACCGCGCAGTCGCGGACGCCTTCCATACCGATCAGGGTGTTCTCGATCTCGGCGGGATAGATGTTGACGCCGCCCGAGATCACCATGTCGCGCTTGCGGTCGCACAGGAACAGATAGCCGTCCGCGTCGAGATAGCCGACGTCGCCGACGCTGACGAGGCCGTCGCGGTCGGCTTCGGCGCGTGCCTTGGCATTGCCGTGATAATCGAAATCCGACGCCGTCGTCTGGCGCATGAAGATCTCACCGGGCTCGCCGACGTCGCATTGCGTTCCGTCGGGGCGGAATATCTTGACGATGCCGCCCTCGATGGCGCGGCCGACCGTGCCGGGCTTGGCGAGCGCTTCCGCCGCCGAATGCCAGACCGGGATGCCGGTCTCGGTCGAGCCGAGATATTCGTTGATCACCGGTCCCCACCATTCGATCATCGCGCGCTTGACGTCGACCGGGCACGGCGCCGCGCCGTGGACGATGAAGCGCAGCGACGACAGGTCGTAGCGGCGCCGCGTCTCCTCCGGCAGGCGCAGCAGCCGCACGAACATGGTCGGCACCATATGCATGTGGGTGACGCGGTGACGCTCGATCAGCTGCAACAGATCCTCCGGATCGAAGCGCGGCTCGAGCACGATGGCGCAGCCGTTGCGGAACGCGAGCATTCCGTAGGAGTGCGGCGCCGAATGGTACATCGGGCCGTTCATCAGGATCACCTGATCCTCATTCGCCCTGACGCCGTAGGTGATGGCGCCGACGCGCGCGGCCGCCACCTGCTGCTCCGGCCGCATCGGCTTGCGCTTGACGCCCTTCGGCAGCCCGGTGGTGCCGGAGGTGTAGAACATCGGCGCCGCGCCGATCGGCGCGTCGGCGAGCGGCTGATGCGTGTCACGCCAAATATCCCAATCGGTCATGCCGTCGGGCACGCGGGTGGACGCGGGCGCCACGCCATAGGCGGCGGCGATCTCTGGCGGCGTCGTCACGACCAGGGGCTTGATCCCCGGCGGCAACCCGTCGCGGATCTGCGGCAGCAGATCGGCGTGGCAGACCAGTGTGTCGGCGCCGCTGTCGGACAGGATGTAGGCGACCTCGTCGGCCTTCAGATGCCAGTTGATCGGCACCACCGGACTGCCGAGTGTAGCTGAGGCTACGACCACCTCGAACAGCGCGAAGTCGTTGCGCAGCATCATGCCGACCGGTTTGCCGTCCCGCACGCCGAGCGCCCGGAAGCCGGAGGCCGCCCGCGCGATGCGGACGTGAATCTCGCCATAGCTGATCTGGCGGTCGCCGCTGATGATCATGCCGTTCTCTCCAGGCGGTCGTCAGGACGTCAGGCGCTGGCCCGCAGGAAGTCGCTGCGCGCCTCGGTGTACTCCGCCTTCAGCCGCGCCACCAGTTCGGCGACCGGCGGGGCGTCGACGATCTGGCCGATACCCTGGCCGGAGCCCCAGATGTCGCGCCAGGCCTTGGCCTTCGTGTTGCCGCCGGAACCGAAGTTCATCGTGGATTTGTCGGCGACCGGCAAATTGGCCGGATCGAGACCTGCGGCTGCGATCGACGGCCCGAGATAATTGCCGTGCACGCCGGTGAACAAATTCGAATAGACGATGTCGTGGGCGGCATATTCGGTCAGCGCCTGCTTGTACCTGAGGTCGGCATTGGCTTCCTCGGTCGCGATGAAGCGGGTGCCGACATAGGCGAGGTCGGCGCCGAGCGCGAGCGCGGATGCGATGCTCCAGCCGTCGGAGATCGCGCCCGACAGCAGGATCGTGCCCTTGAACCATTGCTTGACCTCGCGCACCAGCGCGAACGGCGACAGCGTGCCGGCATGGCCGCCGGCGCCGGCGCAGACCAGGATCAATCCGTCGACGCCCTGCTCGTCGGCCTTGCGGGCGTGCTTGACGTTGATGACGTCGTGGAACACCACGCCGCCGTAGGAATGCGCGGCCTCGACAATCTCGGACGGCGGGCGCAACGAGGTGATGATGACAGGCACCCTGTGCTTCACGCAGGTTTCCATGTCGCGCATCAGGCGGTCATTGGAGGCGTGGCAGATCTGGTTGACCGCGTAGGGCGCGACCTTCTTCTCCGGATGCAGCGCCTGGTACTCGCCGAGTTCGTTCTCGATCTGCGTCAGCCACTCGTCGAGCTTCTCGACCGGGCGGGCGTTCAGCGCCGGGAATGAGCCGACGATGCCGGCCTTGCACTGCGCGATCACCAGTTCCGGCCCCGAGACGATGAACAGCGGCGAGCCGACGACCGGCAATTCAAGCTTGTTGGCGAGCGAAGCAGGCAACGGCATTCGGGTCCTCCTTTGTCGCGAGGCCGGCCAGGGCCGGGGCGCGTTCATTGATGTTGATTTGAGCGCGTCGGGCCGGGCGGAGCCGCTGGCCTGCGCTTGCTGCTGTGCATTATAGAGCTGGACGGCATCGCCGGGCCGTTCAATACTGAACAGATAGCTCTTCAATAATGAACAGGGCGACCGCAGCATTGCATTGGGGGAGCCGATGGACTGGGACCTTTGCAAGACCTTCGTCGCGGTTGCGGAAACCCGCAGCTTCGCGGCCGCAGCGCGCAGGCTGCGCTCCAGCCATCCGACGGTCGGTCGTAAGGTCACCGAGCTGGAGGATCAGCTCGGCGTTCCCCTCTTCGCGCGATCCAATGACGGTCTTTCGCTGACATCGCAGGGGCGCAAATTCCGCGAGCATGTCGAGGCCATGGCGGCGGCGGCCCTGCGCGCCGAAGCAGCGGTGTCGGCGACCGGCGCGCAGGCGCGCGGCGTGGTCAAGCTGTCGATCGGTGCGACGCTGGCCTCGCACTGGCTGATGCCGCGGCTCGGTCCGTTTCTCCGTGCCCACGACCACATCCAGCTCGAGATCATCACCCATCCGTTTCCGGCCAGCGTGCGCCGCCGGGAGGCCGACGTCGTGCTGCGGCCGGTGGACAGCGGCGACGAGAATCTGATCGGCCGCAAGATCGGCCGTCTCGGTACCGGCTTCTTTGCCTCGCGCGACTACGCCGCGGGGCGGCATCTGCCCGAACGGCGCGACGAGTGGAAAGGACACAGCATCATTGGCTTCGCCGATCGCGCTTCCAATGAGCGCCTGGCGCGCTGGAGCGATGCCATTACGCGGCAGGGATCGGTGGTGATGCGGTGCTCGTCGCAGGGCGACATGCTCGCCGCGGTGCGGGCCGGGCTCGGAATTTCCGCGCTGTCGTGCTTTGTCGCAGCCGATTATCCTGATCTGGTGCGCGTCGCGCCGCAAAAGCTGTTCAGCGTGGCCGACATCTGGCTGCTTGCGCACCCTGATCTGGTCGAACTCCCCGCGGTGCGCGCGGTGATCGACTTCGTCACCGCTGCCGCGCGCGAGGACCGGGTGAGGTTGCGCGGATAGAACGTAGGTGACAGGTGGCCGCGTTTCGGACCGCTTTGCCGTTCTCAGGCACGCGCCCGCCACAGCGTTGCCGCAAGCAGCAAGAAGGCGGCGCACGTCCACAGCGACTGCCAGTTCTCCGGACCTTCGTTGAGCCCGACATAGATCGCCGCCACGGCAAAAATGCCGGCAAAGATCGATTCCGCGAGCGGACGGATTCCTTTCGCGGGAGGATTGAGCAGCGTGATCGCCGCAAAGGGCACAACCGCCATGGTGAGCGAGGCAAAGGGAAAATCGATGAAGCGCGGGTCGAACACGAGGCCGATCGCGGCCGCGGTGCCGATCACGACGGTGACCATCAAGGCCAATCCGTGCAGGGTCACCAGCACCGATTCAGTGTGGTGTCCCTTCGGACCCAACAATTCCAGGAAGCTCGGCGATGCGCGACCCGACATCAGGGCGTTGGCGCCAAGCACCGGCGAAGCCGTGGCCGCCGCCAGCAGTGAGCCCCACAGCAGCCAGCCACCCGTTCCGTAACTTTCATAGACCATCTTCTGGGCGGCCACCCCGAACAGGATTCCGGCTGTGGTCGCCGATACGCCGATCGCAAGCCATGACGCGAGCCCGGATTGTTCGGGCTTGCGGCGTGAGGACAGCCATGCCGCGGCGAACACCAGGATCGCCAGCGCCATTCCTCCCAGCATTTGCAGCTTCCAGCGCGGGAAATTGCTGATGGGCAGGCCCGCCGGATATTTCAGCGTGCGTTGCTCGGAATCGAACAGACCCCAGGTTCCGCCGATCGTGCCTTCGATCTCACGCTTCCATCCTTCATCATAGGCCTCGAACAGGTTGACGCGGAAATGCTCGCGCCGCGCGAGGTCCAGTACCTCCGCGACCACCCGCGCCTGATTGGTGCGCGACGGCAGCGCGGACTCGCGCATGCGCCCCTCGCTCGGCCAGCCAAATTCTCCGATCAGGATCTCCTTGCCTGGAAAGACCGCCGCGATTTGCCGGCGAATCTCGTCAGCGTGGGCGGCGGCACGCTCCGCCGGAATTGGAATGTTCTCCCAATAGGGCAGGATATGAATCGTGACGAAATCGACCACGTCGGAAAGTTCGCGATTGCTCAGCCAGAATTCCCAGACGTCGGCATAGGTGACGGGGACGCTGACCTGCGCCTTGATCGAGCGGATCAGGGCGGCGAGGTCGGAAGCCGACATTTCCTTGCGCAGCAAAACCTCGTTGCCGACCACCAGCGCGATGATGGTTTCCGGATATTCCCGGGCGAGGCGGATCGCCGTTTCGACCTGCGTTGCATTCTTCTTGCGGTCGCGGTCGAGGAAAATGCCCTGGATGAGTTTCAGCCCCGCCTTGGCCGCCAGTTCGGGAATCTGATCGAGGCCAAGGTCGGTCGCATAGGTTCGGATGCAGTTGGATACTTTGGCAAGTTGGGCGAGATCTTCCGCGATCTGTTCCTTCGACACCTGCGTCGTCTGCGAAAGCGACGTTTGGTGGTTACGGAACGGCGCGTATGAGATGCACTGCACCTTGTCGTTCGGATCGATCGGTGCCCGCACCAAGTTGACCGGTGTGCCCAGCCACCACCACACCGCGGCGATGGCGGCCAGGGATAGCAGGAGCAGCGTCAGCGGAATGCGGCGAGAAACCAGTTTTGCCCCCTTGCAGAAAGGATGTGCTGAGCGTGCTCAATGCGAGAAGCCGGCAAATTGCAGAAATGTTAATTGCAGACGATATATCACGCGATCACACCGCAGATGTGTTTTTCTCGCAAGCTATTTCACGCCGGCGATCACGCCTTCGCGATTCCTAAGCACGCGATAATACGCCCACCACAGATGGGCGGCGGCGCCGCGCAGCGGACGCCACGGCTCCGCAAGCGGCGCCATCTGCTTCGGCGTCGGCCGCTCCTTCAAGCCGAGCCCGACCTTGACCGCTTCCTGCACGGCAAGGTCGCCCGCGGGCCAGGCATCGCCATGGCCGAGGCAGAACAGGAGATAGACGTCGGCGGTCCAGGGGCCGATCCCGGGCAATGCGGTCAGGGTGTTGTGCGCGGCATCGGCCTCCTCGTTGGCGAGCACGTCGAGGTTCAGCCGCTCCTCGGCGAGCTCGCGGGCGACGTGCTTCAATGTCTTGATCTTGGCCGCGGACAACCCGAGCCGGCCGAGGCGGTCGGCCCGCGCCTTGCGGATCGCATCATGGTGGAACGGGTCGAACGCCTTGCTGACCCGCCCCCAGATCGCCGCCGCGCTCGCGGTCGAAAGCTGCTGGCCGCAGATGATCGCGGCAAGCCCGGCAAAGCCCGGCTCGCGCTGCCGGATCGCCGGCATGCCGGTCAGTTCGAGGATCGGCCGCAGGCGGCGGTCCTGGGCGACCAGTTTGTGGATAGCGTCGTCGAGGTCGGCCTGGGTTTCGAGATGGATCAGCATTGCGGGATCTGCATCGACTTGTCGTGCGCGGGCTTGACCCGCGCATCCATCTCCTATCGTAACAGAGTCTTGTCCAGCCGCATGATCCGGAAAAGTGGAAACCGGTTTTCCGGAGAGATCATGCCTAAACAAGGATTGCCGGGTCGAGCCCGGCAATGACCTACGGCCAAACGCCATGCCACCCGTTTTTCGCTTTGCCCCGAGTCCGAACGGCTATCTCCATCTCGGCCACGCCTATTCGGCGCTGCTCAATCACGACCTGGCGCGTGATTCGGGCGGGCGCTTGCTGGTGCGGATCGAGGACATCGACGCGACGCGCTGCCGTCCGGAGTTCGAGCAGGCGATCTACGAGGATCTCGGCTGGCTCGGCATCGCCTGGGAAACCCCGGAGCGGCGGCAGTCCGAGCATTTTTCCGCCTATCGCGCTGCCGTCGACCGCCTGTCGGCGCAGGGGCTGGTCTATCCGAGCTTCGAGAGCCGCGCCGACATCGCGCGGCTGGTCGCGGAGAGGGAGTCCGGTGGCGCCTGGCCGCGCGATCCGGATGGCGCGCCGCTCTATCCGGGGGCGGCCAAATCGCTGTCGGCCGAGGACCGCGACCAGCTGTTCGGGCAGGGCGCGCCATTCGCGCTGCGGCTCGACATGGCGGCCGCGTGCGCGCGCGCCGGAAGCCTGCGCTGGCGGGAAGCGGGCGAGGGGCCGGCCGGCGAGCGCGGAGACGCGGCAGCGCGGCCTGAGGCCTGGGGCGATGTGATCCTTGCGCGCAAGGAAACCCCAACCAGCTACCATCTCTCCGTCGTGATCGATGACGCGCTGCAGGGCGTCACCGATGTGGTCAGGGGCGTTGACCTGTTCTGGTCGACCAGCGTGCACCGGCTGTTGCAGGAACTGTTGGGCCTGCCCGCGCCGGCCTACCGGCACCACCGGCTGATCCCGGACGCCGCCGGCCAGAAACTGTCGAAATCGACCCAGGCGACCGGGCTGCGCGAGCTGCGGGCGGCGGGGGCGAGCCCGGCCGACATCCGCCGCCTGGTCGGCCTGCCGTAAATCCCGGCCGAATTCCGATCGCGAGCAAGCGGGTTACCAACGTGCCGCTTTGCCCAGGAAAGCCGCAAACGCCGCCGTGACTCCGGCACGCCCGGCATGCCATGTTGCTGTAGGGGCGGGGATCACGGAGAACATGGCGTCAAAATCGCGCGTACGGCGCAGCAAGCGGCCATCCAGCAGGGTGCCGCCGAAGACGCGCGCCGCAAAAACGCGCACCGCCAAATCTCGTACCACCAAGACTCGTACCATCAAGACTGCAGCCAAGACCGCAGCCAGGCCGCGCCGCAAACGGGCCGCGCCGAAGGCGTCAGCGAATGCCGCTCCCGGCATGGTCGAGACTGCGCTCGCCGCCTTTGCCCATGAGGTGCGCACGCCGCTGACCGGAATCCTTGCGATCAGCAATCTGCTTGCGACGTCGGATCTTAGCGAGCGCGAGCGGCGCTGGGTCGATACCATCAGGGCTGGCGCGGAGCATCTGGCGAGCCTTGCGACCCTGTTCGTCGATGCCGCCCGCAACGAGGGGCCGGGGCTCGAGATCCGGCAGGACTTTTTCGATCTGCGTGCGCTGGCGCGCCTTGCCGGGGATTCGCTGGCCGGCCGCGCGGCGGCCAAGGGGTTGCAGGCCTCGGTCGAGGTCTCCGGCGAGCTGCCCGCCTTCGCAGTCGGCGATCCCGTCCGCCTGCGCGCGGCGCTGGAAAACCTGATCGACAACGCCGTCAAGTTCACCGAGCAGGGCAGCATCGAGCTGCATGTCGCGCCGGTGCGCGCCGCCAAAGGCAGGATCGGCGGCGGCAGGTTCGGCGTCGCTTTCGCGGTCTCCGACAGCGGCATCGGCCTGACGCTGGCAGAGGTCAAGCGCCTGTTCCGGCCGTTCTCGCAGGCCAATGTCTCGATCGCCTCGCGGTTCGGCGGCGCCGGGCTCGGCCTGTCCTCGGTCAGGCAGCTCGCGCGCGCCATGGGCGGCGACATCGTCGCGGCCCAGCGCCCGGGCGGCGGCACCATCTTCACGCTCAACGTGGTGCTGGCGCGCGCCGAAGGGCCGGTCAGCGCGGCGCCGGGCCAAAGCGGGGCGGCGCTGCTGTCGCAAGGGCTGCGGCTGCTCAGCGTAGAGGATAATCCGTTCGGCCGCGTCGTGCTCAACACCATCCTGACCGAGCTCGGTCACCACGCCGAATTCGTAGGCCAAGGCGAGGCCGCGCCTGATCGGCTTGGGCAGGGCGCCTTCGACGCCGTGTTGATGGACATGGTGCTGCCGGGCATCAACGGCGTCGAGGCAATCAAGCGCATCCGCGCGCTGCCGCCGCCGCACGGTCGTATCGTGATCGTCGGGATTTCCGGCCGTGCCGAGGACGAGGCCGCGGCGCGCGCTGCCGGCGCCGACGCCTTCCTGGTCAAGCCTGTTTCTCCGCGGGCGCTAGCGACTGCGCTGCTTGAAGCGACACGCCGTGCGGCAACCGCGACTTGATGATCGCCGCGTTCAGTTCGCCGCCGAACACGAAGATCGCGGCGATGAAATACAGGAACACAAGCGCGATGATGACCGAGGCGAGCCCCGCATACATCGTGACATAGTTGTTGGCGAAGCGCGCCAGGTACATGCCGAAGCCGATCCCCGAGAGCAGTGACGCCACCATGGTGAAGATGATGCCGGGCAGGATCTGCGTGAAGCCGCGGCGGCCCGCCGGCAGCCAGGCATGCAGGATGAAGAGCGCCACGACCAGGGCCAGCACCGTGATGCCGTAACGCACGGTGTTGAGCAGGCTCTCGTTCGATTCGACGAAGAACGGGATATAGCGCCGCGCCGCCTCGATGATCAGCGGCCCGAGCACGATCAGGAACGCCATCGCGAGCGAGGTGAACGCCGCGACCAGCGTGTAGCCGATCGATTCCAGCCGCAGCCAGTACCAGCGCCGCGGCTCGATCACCGCATAGGCGCGGTTCAGTGCCACCCGCAGCGCCTCGACGCCGTTGGAGGCGAAGTAGATCGCGAGCACCGCGCCGATGGTCAGGATGTCGCCGCGGGTGTTGGTCAGCACATCGTGGATCTGGCCGGACAGCGCCCCGGCGACCTGATCGGGCCAGACCTGGAGCAATAGTCCGACCGCCTGGTCGGCAAGCTGCTTGGAGCCGAAGAAGCCGGCCAGCGACGTCAGCACGATCAGGAATGGAAACAGCGCCATCAGGGTCGACAGCGCGATATGGCTCGCGATCGCCCAGCCGTCATCGGCAAGGAACGTGTAAAAGGCATCCATCACGACATGGGCGACGTAACGAAGCTGCTTCACATTCCACCCGGCATTGTCGACAACGGCTCGGTCCGAGAACGGGCCCAGCATCTGATATTACGCATTGAAAAGCCAGTTGGTTGCATGGCCCAGCTGTGTGGAAGTCCGATCCATGCGGTGTTATGTACCGCAGATGACATCTGTCCTCAGCATGATCGTTCTTCCCATCGCCGTCGGCGCCGTGGCGCTGGTGCTCCTGCTCGGCCTCGCCAACATGATGAAGGGCGGCTCGCCGAACACGTCGCAGAAGCTGATGCGGCTGCGCGTGCTGTTCCAGTTCGTCGCCATCGTGATTGCGATGTCGTGGTCTGGGCGATGGGGCGGTAGATGCGCAAACCTTAGGGGATCACGACCATGGTCGTTCTCAATCGGATCTACACGCGCACCGGCGATGACGGCACCACCGCGCTCGGCTCCGGCGAGCGGCGGCCGAAATACGATCTGCGCGTTGCCGCCTATGGCACGGTCGACGAGACCAATGCGGCGATCGGCGTGGTGCGGCTGCATCTGGCCGATAGTCCCGATGTCGATGCGATGCTCGGCCGGATCCAGAACGATCTGTTCGATCTCGGCGCCGACCTTGCGGTGCCCGAGCGCGAGGGCAAGACTGAGCGTCTGCGGATGCTGGCGAGCCAGGTCGAGCGGCTCGAGCGCGATATCGACAGCCTGAACGACCAGCTCGCACCGCTGACTTCGTTCGTGCTGCCCGGCGGGACACCCGCTTCTGCATATCTGCATCTGGCCCGGACGATATGTCGCCGCGCGGAACGCATGATGGTGGAACTCGCAGCCCGGCCGGACGAGACGGTCAATGCCGCTGGTATCCAGTATATGAACCGCCTGTCCGATTTCCTGTTCGTTGCCAGCCGCTTCCAGAACAACAAAGGGGCCGGGGACGTGTTGTGGGTGCCGGGCCAAAACCGCTAAACTGGTTCAAAACCGGGGGACGGTTTTTTGGCTTTGCCGCGTTGACCGGGGGGTACGGGACCTTTAGGTTCCGCGCCAGCCAACCGAAACCCATAAAATCAAAGCGAAAGAGGATCGATGAAGGTTCTTGTGCCGGTAAAGCGGGTCGTCGACTACAACGTCAAGGTCCGCGTCAAGAGTGACGGATCGGGCGTGGAGCTCGCCAACGTCAAGATGTCGATGAACCCGTTCGACGAGATCGCCGTCGAGGAAGCGTTGCGGCTGAAGGAAGCCGGCAAGGCGACCGAAGTGGTGGTGGTGTCGATCGGACCGGCGCAGGCTTCCGAGACCATTCGCACCGGGCTTGCGATGGGCGCTGACCGCGGCATCCTGGTCAAGGCCGAAGGCAATGTCGAACCGCTCGCGGTTGCCAAGATCCTGAGGGCGGTGGTCGAGGCGGAGCAGCCCGGCCTCGTCATTCTCGGCAAGCAGGCGATCGACGACGATAGCAATCAGACCGGCCAGATGCTGGCCGCGCTGCTCGGCTGGTCGCAGGCGACCTTCGCCTCCAAGCTCGAGGTCGAAGGAAGCGACTTCAAGGTCACGCGCGAAGTCGACGGCGGCCTGCAGACCATCAAGCTCAAGGGCCCGGCGATCGTCACCACTGACCTCCGCCTCAACGAGCCGCGCTACGCGTCGCTGCCCAACATCATGAAGGCGAAGAAGAAGCCGATCGACGACAAGAGCGCGTCGGATTACGGCGTCGATCTCACGCCGCGTCTGGAAGTGCTGAAGACCGCGGAACCGGCGGGCCGCAAGGCGGGCGTCAAGGTCAAGGACGTCGCCGAACTCGTGAACAAGCTCAAGACCGAAGCCGGGGTTCTCTGATGACGACGCTGTTGATTGCTGAACACGACCACGAGACCCTGAAGGACTCGACCAACAAGGCGCTGACTGCGGCGAGCCAGCTCGGCGGCGACGTCCATGTGCTGGTTGCCGGTGGCGGCCAGGGCACCAAGGCGGCGGCGGAAGCAGCAAGCAAGCTCGCCGGTGTCGCGAAGGTGCTGGTGGCCGAAGGCCCGGCCTATGAGCACGACCTCGCCGAGCCCTTGGCTGCGCTGATCGTCGCGCTGGCGCCGAACTATGACGCCTTCGTCGCGCCCGCGACCTCGCGCTTCAAGAACGTGATGCCGCGCGTCGCGGCGCTGCTGGACGTCATGCAGGTCTCCGAGATCATCAAGGTCGTCGCGCCCGACACTTTCGAGCGTCCGATCTATGCCGGCAACGCGATCCAGACCGTGAAGTCGAAGGACGCCAAGAAGGTGATCACGGTCCGCACCTCGACCTTCGCCGCAGCCGGTGAAGGCGGCAGCGCCGCAATCGAGAACGCGGCATCGGCGGCCGATCCTGGCCTGTCGTCGTTCGTCGGCGAGGAAGTCGCCAAGAGCGACCGTCCGGAACTTACCTCGGCCAAGATCATCGTCTCGGGTGGCCGTGCCATGCAGAGCCGCGAAAACTTCGCCAAGTACATCGAGCCGCTCGCCGACAAGCTCGGCGCCGGCGTCGGCGCCTCGCGCGCCGCGGTCGATGCCGGCTATGCGCCGAACGACTGGCAGGTCGGCCAGACCGGCAAGGTGGTGGCCCCGGAACTCTATGTCGCGGTCGGTATCTCCGGCGCGATCCAGCATCTGGCCGGCATGAAGGACTCCAAGGTGATCGTCGCCATCAACAAGGATGAGGACGCACCGATCTTCCAGGTCGCCGATTACGGCCTGGTCGCCGACCTCTACCAGGCGGTTCCAGAGCTGACCGAAGCACTCGGCAAGCTCGGAAAGTAAGCGACAAGACACCGGCCGGGTGAGTAATCTCCGACCGGTGTTATTATTCTTGGGGCAACGATCCGGAAACGGTTTTCCGAAAGGATCGAGCTCGATAGGGGAAAATGGGATCGGGGTGTGATTATCTTTAATCACATCATGGTCCCGGGAAACGTTTTCCGGCGGATTGGGCAACCCGGAAGGCTTCGCTTCGGGTATCGTTGGAATTGGGCAGGCGCGACATGCGCGCCGTTCCGGTGGATGACAAGATGACGGTGGCAATCAAAAAGGTCGGCGTGATCGGTTCGGGCCAGATGGGCAACGGCATCGCCCATGTGGCGGCGCTGGCCGGCTTCGACGTGGTGCTCAATGACGTGTCCGGCGACCGGCTGAAGTCGGCGCTGGCGACCATCAACGGCAATCTGACCCGCCAGGTCGCCAAGAAACACATCAGCGAGAGCGAGCGAAAGCAGGCGCTCGACCGCATCACCTCCTCCGAGACGATCGATGCGCTCGCCGATTGCGACCTCGTGATCGAGACCGCGATCGAGAAGGAAGAGACCAAGCGCAAGATCTTCCACGACCTCTGCGCGGTGCTGAAGCCGGAAGCGATCGTCGCGACCAACTCGTCGTCGATCTCGATCACAAGGCTCGCCGCCTCGACCGACCGCCCGGAGAAATTCATCGGCATTCATTTCATGAATCCGGTGCCGGCGATGGAGCTGGTCGAGCTGATCCGCGGCATCGCCACCGACGACGTGACCTTCGACACCTCCAAGGCCTTTGTCGCCAAGCTCGGCAAGCAGGTTGCGGTGTCGGAGGATTTCCCGGCCTTCATCGTCAACCGCATCCTGCTGCCGATGATCAACGAGGCGATCTACACGCTGTATGAGGGCGTCGGTAACGTCGAGGCGATCGACGCCGCGATGAAGCTCGGCGCGCACCATCCGATGGGCCCGCTCGAGCTCGCCGATTTCATCGGCCTCGATACCTGCCTGTCGATCATGCAGGTGCTGCACGAGGGGCTCGCCGATTCCAAGTACCGGCCGTGCCCGCTGCTGGTGAAGTACGTCGAGGCCGGCTGGCTCGGACGCAAGAGCCAGCGCGGCTTCTACGACTATCGCGGCGACAAGCCGGTCCCGACGCGGTAATTCACGCGCGCTTGTCTCAGATCAGTGCCCGCAACAGCGCAAGCGTCGCGGGCACGAGACCGACGATGACAGTCACACCCGTTCCAAGTCCGAGCAGATGCGCTGTTAGCGCGAGGCCCTGACTTTTCCCCTGCGTTGTCATTTGCAGTGCCTCGCAGGCGCGCTTCAACCGCCGTCCGGCCTCCTCGATGGTCGATGACGGGTTGGCGAAACTGACGCGGATAGAGGGCGACAGCCCAAAATCCTCGCCGGGAAACACCACCAGATCGGCTTGTTCGAGCAGGTAGCTGGAGAAATCGCGGTCAGTCGCAATCAGCTTGCCGTCGGGAGCATGCTTGCCGATCACGCCGGAGCAACTGACCAGCAGATAAAACGTGGCTTCCGGCGGCGTGCAGGAGAGCCCGCTGCATCCGTTCACGAGTTCAGCAAAGCGGTCACGCCTTGCGCGAAGGATGGCGGCGCGCTCGGCCAGCACATCCTGCGCGCCGTCGAGGGCGGCAATTGCGGCGGCCTGGCTGATCGACGACGCACCGGAGGTGGTCTGCGACTGGATCGTGATCATCTCGCGGATCAACGCTGCAGGGCCGGCGGCGTAGCCGATGCGCCATCCCATCATGGCGTAGCTCTTGGCGAGGCCGCTCACGGTCAGCGTCCGCGGCTTCAGGCGCGGCTCGATTTCCGCAAGCGTCGGCGCGGGAGCGCCGTTGAACACGATGTGCTCATAGAGCCCGTCGGTAAGCACCCAGACGTCCGGATGCCGCAACAGGATCGCGGCGATCTCGGCCAGATCCTCCGGAGAATACAGCGCGCCGGAGGGATTGACCGGATTGTTGACGACGACCCAGCGGGTTCGCGGCGATATCGCCGCCTGCAAATCCTCGGCACGCAGCTTGAAGCCGTTGTTCTGCGCGCAGGGCACGATCACCGGCGTGCCGCCCGCCAGCCGGACCTGATCGAGATACGGCGCCCAGTACGGCGCGGGGACGATCACCTCGTCTTCAGGCGCCAGCGTCGCCAGCAGCGCGTTGAACAGCGCCTGGGTCGAGCCATTGGTGATGACGATCTCGTTCAGTTCGTAGTCGAGCTGGTGGTCGCGCAGCAGCGCGGCCTGCACCGCGCGCTTAAGCTCCGGCGTGCCGTCGACATCGGTGTAACGGGTCTCGCCGCGCTGGGCCGCTTCATGCGCCGCCGCGATCACATGATCCGGTGTCGGAAAGTCCAGATTGCCCGACGACAGCTCGATGATCTCACGCCCGGCTGCGCGCAGTTCGCGGGCGCGGCGCCGCAGCACCGATGCGGGCGATGCCTTGATGCCGCTCATGCGCGGCGAGAGGATCGGTGTCGCGGTCATCGGACGTACTGCGCCTCACCGTTGCCGAACGACCAATTTTCGGGAAGCACCTCGACAAGGTTGATGAAGATGTCCTCGGCGCGCAGGCCGGGACTTTCCGTCAGCAGTTCGGCCATGCGTCGATAGAGCTTCTGCTTCTGCGCCACCGGGCGGGTGTTGCTGACCGTGATCTGAATGATGACCAGATCGTCGCTGCGCCTGATGCCGAGATAGTTCGCGCCATAGGCGAAATCGTCGTCATCGTGCTCGGAGACCGTCATGAAGCGATCGCCTTCCGGCACATCGAAGGTCTCGCGCATGGCGCGATAAAGGCTTTCGAGAATGGCCTTGCGGTAGGCGGCGGGCTTGCCCCGTCGCAAGGAAACACTGGTCAGCGGCATGATGGTGGCTCTCCTGGCGGCGTTACGTGCGGCCGATCCTAGGGGCTTCTTGATCATTGAAAAACGGTATGATATCGCATTTCAATGATTGTTAATTTAAATGAACGGCCATGAAGGCACTCGACGTCGAGGCGGTGCAGGCCTTTGTGCTGGTCGCGGACCTCAGCAGCTTCACGCGCGCGGCGCAGGCCATGGAGACCACGCAGTCCGCGATCAGCCTGAAGATCAGGCGTCTGGAAGACGGGCTCGGCCGGCGGCTGCTGGAGCGAACGCCGCGGCTGGTCCGGCTGTCCGCGGAAGGGGCCGCCTTCCTCGGCGCGGCGCGCAATCTGGTGGCCGCGCATCAATCGGCGATCGGGTCGTTTGCGGTCGAACATCGGCGATTGGTCGTCGGCATCAGCCACCACATCGTGGGATCGGAACTGGCCTCGCTGTTGAAGCGGATGAACACCACCGATCCGGGCCTGGTGATCCAGCTGCACGTCGATACGTCACGGTCGGTGCTCAGCGCATTCGACGACGGCAAGCTCGATGCTGCGATCGTGCTGCGCCACGACGCCAAGCGCCGCGATGGCGACGTGCTGTTCGAGGAGCCGTTCGGCTGGATGGCCGCTCCCGATTTTCACCATCGGCCGGGCGAGCCGCTACGCCTGGCGACGCAAGCCGAGCCGTGCAGCGTGCGCGCGATGGCGGTCGAGGCTCTCGACGCTGCCGGCATCGCCTGGACCGAGGCCTTTGTCGGTGGCGGACTTTCGACGATCGGGGCCGCGATCTCCGCGGGCCTTGCGGTCGCAGCGCTGGCGCGCCGGGTGGCGCCGGCCGATACCGTCGACCTCGGGCCGCGGCTAGGCCTGCCGCCATTGCCGTCGCGCGACGTCATGCTGCACTCAAAGTTGTCAGATGCACGGACACGGCAGGCGTTGCGCACCTTGGGTGCGGCCTTCGCGGCGAACGCGGCCTGAGCGGCTCGTCGTCCAAACGATGTGTCCGCCTGACGTGGCCGCCGATACCAAGCGTTAACTTTCCCCGGCTACGCCAAAGCCGGACTTGGGAGTACCGCGTATGGACATGATGAGCATGGTCACCAGCATCCTGTCGATGCAGCAGGGCAATTTGCAGGGTGAGATCGCGACCCGTGTGACCAAGCAGAACCTCGACGCGGAAAAGTTCGCGGTTCAGACCCTGCTCGGCAGTCCTTCGACCGCGAATTTGTCCCCCGGCGTCGGCGGCAACCTCAACGCCGTCGCCTGATCAGAATCCGGCCGCGGCCGGCGCCAGCGCCGCCTTCACCAGCTTGATCGCATCGTCGCTCGCCCATTCGGCAGGACCGGCGATATTGGCGATTTCGCAGCCGTTGCCGTCGACCAGGACCGAGGTCGGCATGCCCAGCGCCTTACCTATGTTCTTAAGATCCTGAAAGACCTTGGCTTTCT
Source organism: Bradyrhizobium sp. 27S5 (assembly GCF_037217225.1). Classification (NCBI taxonomy): domain Bacteria; kingdom Pseudomonadati; phylum Pseudomonadota; class Alphaproteobacteria; order Hyphomicrobiales; family Nitrobacteraceae; genus Bradyrhizobium; species Bradyrhizobium sp. 27S5. The sequence continues at coordinate 7,929,752 of NZ_CP147714.1, read as the reverse complement.
GGTCTGAGAAATAGCCGAGATTGGTCAGATTGGCCTCTCTCAGGAAGTTCTTCGGCTTGTCCGGATCGCGGGTGTCGATGTTGATCGCGACCACTTCGAAATCCTTGCCGCCGAGCTTGGTCTGCAGGCTGTCGAGCGCCGGCATTTCCTTGCGGCAGGGCACGCACCAGGTCGCCCACAGATTGACGAGTACAGTCTTGCCGCGCCAGTCCGAGAGCTTCTTCGGCTGTCCGTTGGCGTCCTCGAAGGCGAGGTCGGGCAGCCTCAACGGGGTGGTCGCCATGGTCAGCGCCGCGACCTCGCCATGGGCGAGCGGGGCAATCTTCTTGGCTAGGGCCACCGCGCTGTTGCAGGCCACATCGCCGCCCGCGGGATGCTTGAGGCCGGAGACCCCGACATAGCCGATCGCGGCCCCGGCCAGCACGGCGCCGATCACCAGCGGGATGCGCCACCGGGCGGCAGGCTTGGCGGTCGGTTCGGACGGGGTCGTCTCGGGCATATCGTTTGTCATCCTGGGTCAGATGTGGCTAAGCAATGCCGGGAATACGACCGGAACCGCCATGCTGTTTCGCCGCTCCGGCGATGAAACCGCACGGCCTGCAATACAAATTCGTGAGCGAGAAGTCATGAGCAACAAGATGTGGGGCGGCCGGTTCTCGGAGCGTCCCGACGCGATCATGGAGGAAATCAACGTCTCCATCGACGTCGACCGTCACCTTTATGCCCAGGACATCGCCGCGTCCAAGGCCCACGCCGCAATGCTCGCCGCGCAGGGCATCATCACCGCTGCTGATGCGAAAAATATCGGCAAAGGTCTAGACACGATTTTGTCAGAAATCGGCAAGGGCGATTTCGACTTCAAGCGCGCGCTCGAGGACATCCATATGAATGTCGAGTCGCGGCTGTCCGAATTGATCGGTCCCGCGGCGGGCCGGCTGCACACCGCACGCTCGCGCAACGACCAGGTCGCGACCGATTTCCGGCTCTATGTCCGCGACACCATCGATGAGACCGATGCGGCGCTGGCCGCGTTCCAGGAGGCGCTGGTCGCCCGCGCACTTGAGCATGCCGGAACCGTGATGCCGGGCTTCACCCATCTGCAGACCGCGCAGCCGGTGACCTTCGGCCATCATCTGCTGGCCTATGTCGAGATGGCTTCCCGCGACCGCGGCCGCTTTACCGACGCGCGCAAGCGGCTGAACGAATCGCCGCTTGGCGCCGCCGCATTGGCCGGCACCTCGTTTCCGATCGACCGCGCCGCAACCGCCAAGGCGCTAGGCTTCGACCGCCCGATGGCCAATTCGCTCGATGCGGTGTCCGACCGCGATTTCGTGCTGGAGACGCTGTCGGCAGCCGCAATCTGCGCGGTGCACATGTCGCGCTTTGCCGAGGAGATCGTGATCTGGACCTCGCCTTTGGTCGGCCTCGTCAGGCTCAGCGACAAGTTCACGACGGGATCGTCGATCATGCCGCAGAAGCGCAATCCGGACGCGGCCGAACTCGTGCGCGCCAAGACCGGCCGCGTGATCGGCGCGCTCACTGCGCTGCTGATCGTGATGAAGGGCCTGCCGCTCGCCTATCAAAAGGACATGCAGGAGGACAAGCAGGGCGCGATGGAGGCGTTCGCGGCGCTGTCGCTCGCAATCCGCGCCATGACCGGCATGGTCGAGGACCTGGTGCCGGACGCGGCGAAGATGAAGGCCGCCGCCGGCGAGGGCTACGCCACCGCGACCGACCTTGCCGACTGGCTGGTGCGCACCCTGAAAATGCCGTTCCGCGACGCCCATCACGTCACAGGACGTATCGTCGGCCTCGCCTCCAAGCAGGGCGTGGCGCTGCACGAGCTGCCGCTGAAGGCCATGCAGGAGGTCGAGCCGAAGATCACGGCCGACGCCCTGAAGGTGCTCAGCGTCGAATCCTCGGTGCAGAGCCGGACCTCGTTTGGCGGCACGGCGCCGAAGAATGTGACGGCGCAAGCCAAAGCCTGGGCCAAGCGGCTGGAAAAAGAGCGAAAATCGGGCTGATCGCGAAAATTTGGCCGTGATTTCGTGGCGCTCCGCCTCTCGCCAGAGCACGCCAATGTTTGTATGGTGCGGCCCGAATTGGGGATTTCGTCGTGACTAGCAAGAACCGCCTGACCCCCTCGGGATGGGCCATCATTGTGCTGAGCGTATCAGCGCTGACGCTCGGCGGCTGCGGCCGCAAGGGACCGCTCGACCTACCGCCGACCGCGAATGCCGCGCCGGGGACGACAGCGGCGCCGGGCGATACCGAGAGCGAGCGGGCGGCGCAGCCCAGCGTGTTCAATCCGACCTATGGATCGGATGCCGCGCCGGCCGCATCGAAAGGCAATAAACGGCCCTTCATCCTCGATCCGCTGCTCGGCAACTAGTATCCGGAGCATGATCCGGAAAAGTGGAAGCCGGTTTTCCGACAAGATCATGCTCAAACAATCTAACGTGTCATGAACCATTTCGACTATCGCAACGGCGTGCTGCATGCCGAGGCGGTCAATCTCATTGAGCTGGCGGAAGCCGTCGGCACGCCGTTCTATTGCTATTCGACCGCAACGCTGGAGCGGCATTACCGCGTCTTCACCGAAGCCTTCGCAGGCGAGAAGGCGCTGGTCTGCTACGCCATGAAGGCGAACTCCAACCAGTCGGTGCTGCGCACGCTGGCCAAGCTCGGCGCCGGCGCCGACGTGGTGTCCGGCGGCGAGTTGAAGCGGGCGCTGGCGGCCGGCATTCCGCCATCGAAGATCGTGTTCTCCGGCGTCGGCAAGACCGAAGCCGAGCTGCGCGCGGCGCTCGCCACCGACATCCTCTGCATCAACATCGAGTCCGAGCCGGAGCTCGAGATGCTGTCGCGGCTTGCGGTCGAGATGAAGACGACGGCGCGGATCTCGGTGCGGGTCAATCCCGACGTCGATGCCGGCACCCATGCCAAGATCTCGACCGGCAAGTCCGAGAACAAGTTCGGCATTCCGATCGCGCGCGCCCGCGAGGTTTATGCCCGCGCCGCGAAGCTGCCGGGCATCCAGGTCACCGGCACCGATGTGCATATCGGCAGCCAGATCACCGATCTCGGTCCGCTGGAGGCGGCCTTCCGCCTGCTCGCCGATTTCGTGCAGACACTGCGCGCCGACGGCCACGACATCTCCCATGTCGATTTCGGCGGCGGCCTCGGCATTCCCTATTACATGGACCGCGCCGCGCCGCCGGCGCCGGATGCCTATGCCGCGATGGTCAAGCGCGTCACGCACAATCTTGGCTGCACGCTGATGTTCGAGCCGGGCCGCATGATCGTCGGCAATGCCGGCATCTTGGTCACCCGCGTGATCCATGTGAAGCCGGGCGATGCCAAGAACTTCGTCATCATCGACGCCGCGATGAACGACCTGATCCGGCCGACGCTGTATGAAGCCCATCACGATATCCTGCCGGTGCGCCAGCCCGCGCAGGGTACGCCGACCATGGTCGCCGACGTGGTCGGTCCGGTCTGCGAGACCGGCGACTATCTCGCGCTCGACCGCACGCTGCCGCAGCCGAAGGCCGGCGATCTCCTCGCGATCATGACCGCCGGCGCCTATGGCGCGGTGCAGGCCGGCACCTACAACACGCGGCCTCTAGTGCCGGAGGTGCTGGTCAAGGACGACCAGTATGCGATCGTTCGCCCGCGCATCGACGTCGACGCGCTGATTGCGATGGACAAGCCCGCGCCGTGGTTGTGAGGCACGCTGGCACCTCATTCTCGGTGTCGTCCCTGCCTAGTGCGCAATTGCGCACGGGAGCAGGGACCCATAACCACCGCTCTTGATTGTTGTACTGAGCTGGGGCCCCAGCTCAGCTAAACCACAAACGCCTGTGGTTATGGGTCCGGGTCGCGCTTCGCTTGCCCGGGACGACAGCGTTTAATTCGGCGAGAGCGTTACTTCGCGGCGTGCGCGCCGCCCTTGCCGCCACCCACGATCACGCCCGCGGCCTTCTCGATCGGCTTGATCGCCGCGGTGAAGTCCGACTCCGGCCCTTCTTCGCGGATGATCACTTCCCAGAGCCGGCCGACCGCTTCGGCGACCTCCATCGAAAGCCCGAGCGAGCGCATCTCCTCGACCGCGAGCCGCACGTCCTTCACCATCAACCCGGTGGCGAAGCCGAAATCGAAGCTGCGCGGCAAGACCGAACGCGGAAACTTGTCGCGGCTTGCGGTGTTCAGCCCCGAGCCCGCGTTGATGACGTCAATCATCACGGCTGGATCGAGCCCGGACTTCACGCCCATCACCACCGCTTCGGAGGTCGCGACCATCGCGGTCGCCGACAGGAAGTTGTTGGCGAGCTTCATGGTCTGGCCGGAGCCCGGCTTGGTGCCGATGAAGAACACCTTGCCGATCACGTCGAGCGCGCTCTTCACCAGCTCGAAATCGGCGCGCGGGCCCGACACCATCACCGCCAGCGTGCCCTTCTCGGCGCCGGAGACGCCGCCGGACACCGGGCTGTCGATCTGCACGATGTTCTTTTTCGCCAGCAGGTCGTGGATCTTCACCGCCATCTGCGAGCCGACGGTGGAGAGATCGATGAAGCGCTTGACGCGCTTGCCCTCGATCACGCCGCCCGCGCCGGTCGCGACCTCGAGCGAGGCCTGCAGCGAGGGCAGGCTCGCCATCACGGTCTCGACGCGGTCGGCGATGTCCTTGGGCGAGGTCGCGGCCGCGGCGCCGAGCGCGACCAGCTTGTCGAGCGCGTCCTTGCTTGTGTCGAACACGGTGAGCTTGTGGCCGGCCTCGATCAGCCGGCGCGCCATCGGGAAGCCCATCTTCCCGAGGCCGATGAATCCGATTTCCATGGTGTTTCCTTTTCTTCGTTGTTGCGAGGAGAGCCAGCAAAGCCACCCCACCCTCGCTGTCGTCCTGGCGAAAGCCAGGACCCATTACCCCAGGATCAGATTGTTTTGTTCAGCTGGGGCCACAGCCGTCGTAGCGGCAACGTGCTGTGGTTGATGGTGTGGACGGCCCCCTACGGCATCAGTGTGCCAGAATGAGGTTGTCTAGATCTCATACATGGGAGCCGTCCGTGAACCAGATTATCCGCATTGGGATTGACACGTCGAAGTATATTTTTGTGTTGCATGGGGTTGATGCGAGGGAGCAGGTGGCGCTGCGCAAGCTGTCGCGCAAACAGGTGCTGGGGTTCTTCGCCAAATTGCCGCCGACCGTGATCGGGATGGAGGCATGCGGGGCTTCGCAACATTGGGCGCGTGAGCTTTCCAAGCTCGGTCACGAGGTGAAGCTGATGGCACCGCAATTGGTTAAACCCTACGTGATGCGGAACAAGAATGACGGGCGGGATGCAGAAGGTCTGTGTGAAGCGATGAGCCGGCCGAGCATGCGCTTCGTGCCGGTGAAGACGGCCGAGCAGCAGGCTGCGCTGATGCTGATGGGTGTTCGCGACGGATTGATCGTCCGGCGCACCCAGCTGATCAATACGATACGCGGCCATGCGGCGGAGTATGGCCTGATCGCGCCCAAGGGGCTGGACGCGATCGAACCACTGCTGGCGCGGATCGCCCAGGACGAGACGCTTCCCGTTCTGGCGCGCGAACTGTTTGTGGTGCTGGGCCGGGAGCGCATCAGGCTCGAGGGTGAGTTGGAGGGGGTTGAGGCCAAACTGATGGCCTGGCACCGCGCCGATGCCACGGGCCGGCGCTTGGCTGAGATCCCCTCGGTCGGTCCGATCGTTGCAACCGCGCTGGTGATGAAGACACCTGATCCGCGCGCGTTCCGTTCTGGTCGTCATTTTGCGGCCTGGCTGGGATTGACACCCAAGGACCACTCCACCGCTGGCAAGACCAGGCTTGGCAAGATCACGCGGGCCGGCGATGAGGACCTGCGCCGTCTGCTGGTGGTCGGGGCCACAGCGGTGATCCAGCAGGCCGGGCGGGGACGCGGTCATCACTCGCGCTGGCTGCTGGCGCTGATCAAGCGCAAGCCGCCGAAGCTTGCGGCCGTGGCGCTCGCCAACAAAGTGGCCCGTATCGCCTGGAAGCTGATGGCGACGGGCGAGAGTTACGAGGCGGCACGGATCAATCCCATGACAGCCGCCGCCTAATCGATTGGCCGGCGGGCTCACCCGCCGACCGACCGGAGCTGCAAGAGCAGATGGAGCGATCGATCGAGCAACGATGCGAGACAGTCCGCAGGACCCATCGGCCGCCAACAGGTCGCGTGGTTGTTTGGAACTCGCATCGCGCAAACCATCTTGGCCAGCGATCCATTCGATCGCACTCAACAGGCCGGACATATGGATGCAAGCGATCCGATCTCACCAAACAGCTCTTGTGCCACGGGGGCCGTCCACATATGGGTCCTGGCTTGCGCCAGGACGACGTTGGGGATGGATACTCGCCTCAGGCCTTATCGAGCTCGGCGAACACCTCGCGCGCGATGCGGAAGCTGTCGACGCCGGCGGGGATGCCGGCATAGATCGAGACCTGCATGAAGATCTCGCGGATCTCGTCGCGGGACACGCCGTTGGTCAGCGCGCCCTTGATGTGCGCCTTCAATTCGTGCGGCCGGTTCAGGATCGAGATCATGGCGAGGTTGAGCATGCTGCGGGTCTTGCGCGGCAGCTCCTCGCGGCCCCAGACCGCGCCCCAGCAATATTCGGTGACCAGTTCCTGGAACGGCTTGTTGAAGCTGTCGGAGTTCTTCAGCGCATTGTTGACATAGGCCTCGCCGAGCACCGCCTTGCGGATTTCGAGCCCCTTGTCGTGTGTTTTTTGGTCCATATCGTTTCCTCATGCGTTAAGGCGTTGGTTCGGGCCGGGAAGTTACGGGGTCGAGCCGCCGCAGTCACGCCTTCGTGTTATGCGTATTTCCCGGTGTGGGTTACGCCCCGGAACGGGTGCCTCAAAGCTGCCGCTGTGCTAGGCTGACCTGCCGGCTACCCCGGAGATTTTATTGAGCGGAGCCAACATCGACCCGTCCGACAACGCCTCACGCGCCGTCCGCGACAGCGATGCGATCGCGCGGCTGAAACTGACTGAGGCGCTGCAGCGGGCAAGATTTGCGATTGCGTGGGAACGGTCGTGGCCGCATCTGGCGCGGTTCCTGACGGTCGTGGGTCTGTTCCTGGTCGCGTCCTGGGCCGGGCTGTGGCTGGTGCTGCCGTTTGTCGCACGCGTCGCCGGCGCCGGCCTGTTCGCGATCGCCGCCCTCGCGATGCTGTTGCCGCTGCTGCGCTTCCGCTGGCCGAGCCGCGAGGAGGGCCTGAGCCGGCTCGACCGCGGCGCCGGCATCCCGCATCGCCCGGCGACCACGCTCTCCGATACGCTCACCAACAAGGATCCGTTCGCGCTGGCGCTGTGGCAGGCGCAGCGCGAGCGCACGCTGGCCTCGATCAAGCGCATCCGCGCCGGGCTGCCGCGGCCGCGCGTCTCGCTGCATGACCCCTGGGCGCTGCGCGCGCTGGTCATCGTGATGCTGATCGCAACCTATGTCGCCGCCGGCGACGAGCGCGGCCTGCGGGTTGCCTCCGCGTTCGACTGGAACGGCATCATGGCGCCGCCCAATGTCCGGGTCGATGCCTGGGTGACGCCGCCGAACTACACCGGCAAGCCGCCGATCATCCTGTCGAACGCCAACAAGGACGCCGCCGCGGCCGACAATGCCCCGCTCGCGGTTCCGGCCGGCAGCACGCTTTTGGTGCGCTACAGCGGCGGCACCATCGACGTTGTCGTCGGTGGCGGCCTCACCGAGGTCGCGCCGGACGGGCAGGCGCCCAAGGGCACCAATGAGCGGCACTTCAAGATCGCCGCCGACGGCACCGCGCATGTCCGCGCGCCGGCCGGCCAGCCGCAGTGGAAATTCACCGCGACGCCGGACCGCCCGCCGTCGATCGCGCTCGCCAAGGATCCGGAGCGGCAGGCGCGCGGTTCGCTGCAGATGTCCTACCGGCTCGAGGACGATTACGGCGTCAGAGAAGCACGCGCGCAGTTCGCGGCGCGGCCAAGCGATGCGCCCAAGGATGGCGCCAAGGATGCTGCTAAGGATGCCGACGGCAAGGCGGCGCAGCCGCGTCCGCTGTTCGAGCCGCCGCAATTCGCGCTGGTGCTGCCCAACGCGCGCACCCGCAACGGCGTCGGCCAGACCGTCAAGGATCTCAGCGAAGACCCCTATGCCGGCGCCGACGTCACGCTGACGCTGACGGCCAAGGACGAGGCCGGCAATGAGGGCAAGAGCGAGCCGTTCAACATGCGGCTGCCCGAGCGGCTGTTCACCAAGCCGCTGGCGCGCGCGCTGATCGAGCAGCGCCGCATCCTGGCGCTCGACGCCAACCAGAACGGCCAGGTGTTCGCCGCGCTCGAGGCGCTGATGATCGCGCCGGAAATGTTCATGCCGGAGACCGGCTATTATCTTGGCCTCCATACCGTCAGCCGCCAGCTCGAGGCGGCACGCACCGACGATCAGCTGCGCGGGGGCGTGGCCAGCCTGTGGGCGCTCGCCGTCACCATCGAGGACGGCAACATCTCCGACGTCGACAAGGCGCTGCGCGCGGCGCAGGACGCGCTGAAGCAGGCGCTGGACCGCGGCGCGACCGACGAGGAAATCAAGAAGCTCACCGACAATCTGCGCGCGGCGCTGGACAATTTCCTGCGCCAGCTCACCGAGCAGTTCCGCAACAATCCGCAGCAGCTCGCCCGGCCGCTCGATCCCAATGCCAAGGTGTTGAGCCAGCAGGATCTCAAGAACATGCTCGACCGCATGGAGCGGCTGTCGCGTTCCGGCGACAAGGATGCGGCGCGGCAACTGCTCGAGCAGATGCAGCAGATGCTGGAAAATCTGCAGATGGCGCAGCCCAATCAGGGCGACGACGACATGCAGCAGTCGCTCAACGAGCTCGGCGACATGATCCGCAAGCAGCAGCAGTTGCGCGACAAGACCTTCAAGCAGGGCCAGGATTCCCGCCGCGACCGCATGCGCGGCAAGCAGGGCGAGCAGTCGATGGGCGACCTGCAGCAGGATCAGCAGGCGCTGCGCGACCGGCTGAAGAAGCTGCAGGAAGAGCTCGCCAAGCGCGGCATGGGTCCGGATCAGCGCGGCCAGAAGGGCCAGGGTCAGAAGGGCGACCAGGCCCAGCAGGGCGACCAAGGCGATCAGGGCGATGACGGCGACGGGCTCGACCAGGCCGACTCCGCGATGGGCGATGCCTCCGGCCGGCTCGGCGAGGGCAATGCCGACGGCGCGGTGGATTCGCAAGGGCGCGCGCTCGATGCGCTGCGCAAGGGCGCGCAGAGCCTTGCCGACGCCATGCAGCAGGGCGATGGCGACCAGCCCGGCGACGGCCCCGGCAACCGCGCCGGCCGCCAGCAGAGCGGCGGCAACCAGACCGATCCGCTCGGCCGTCCGTTGCACGGCCGCGAATTCGGCGACGACTACACGGTGAAGATCCCCGGCGAGATCGACGTCCAGCGCGTCCGCCGCATCCTCGAAGAACTGCGCCGCCGCCTCGCCGATCCGTCACGGCCGCAGCTCGAGCTCGACTACATCGAGCGGCTGCTGAAGGATTATTGATCTCTCCGCGCCTTCCACTGTCATCGCCCGGCTCGACCGGGCGATCCAGTATTCCAGAGACGTCAGCGATCGAATCGAGAAGCCGCGGCGTACTGGATGCCCCGCCTTCGCGGGGCATGACGAGGTTGTGTGCGGGGGTTGCTTTGCGCGCAATGATGGCGTGCGAATATCCGTCTCCGCACACACCTCGTCATGCGCGGGCTTGACCCGCGCATCCATCAAGCTTCGCAAGACTCATTTTGAAGATGGATTGCCGGGGCAAGCCCGGCAATGACGGCTAGCTGGCCTTCCGCGCCGCCAGCGCATCCGCTACCGCAGTGCGGATATCGGCGATCGAGAACGGTTTCGTAACCACATCATGCACGATCGCCTCGAGGCCGGAGGCACGCTCGCGCTGATGGGCGAAGCCGGTCATCAGCAGGATCTTCAGCTCCGGGAAGTCGCGCGCCGCGGTCAGCGCCAGCGCGATGCCGTCCATCACCGGCATCTGGATATCGGTGAGCAGGAGGTCGAACGCGCCTTCATCGCGCGTCAGCATCTCCAGCGCCTCGGCGCCGTCCTGCGCGGTCACGGTCTCGTGGCCGTCCATGGCGATGGCGCGCGCCACCAGCGAGCGCATCGAGTCTTCGTCGTCGGCGATCAGAACACGCGTCATGGTGATGGGTCGGTTTCCGAGAGTGTTTGCCGGCGGCTCAGGCGCGGCCGCCGGTGAGGTCATGCTTGTTGAAGAAGCGTACGTCGATATTGCGGCCTTCGGGCGGCGGCGAGGCGAGGCGCGACTTGAAGAAGGCGCGCTCGCCGGGATTGAGCACCGGCTGCTCCAGCACCGCATTCCAGGCATAGATTTCCGCGCCCTGCGCGTCGCGGACCGAGAAGCGCAGCCGCGGCAATTCGACCGGCTTCCTGGTCTGGCCGACGATCATGCCCTCGATCACCAGCACCGGCTTGCCGTCCACGGTCTCGTTGGTGATCTTGAGGTCCTTGAAGGCGAGCCCGCGCAGATTCATGTCGAGCCCGACCATCTTGTAGAACAGGGCGGTTTGCGGCAGCAGGCGCACGACGTCGTTGCGCCAGACGAACAGCGCGATGATCAGCGCGGCCATGGCGCCGCAGGTGGTCGGCAGGGCGCCGATCACAGGCATGAAGGGAATTCGGGGCAGCGAGGGCAGCCGGAAGAGCCGGGGAAGCCGCGGCAGGCGGAAGCGGCGCTTGGTTCCGGTCACCTCCTGGCCGTCGGCATGGGCAGCGGCATCCGCCGCGGCGACTGCCGGCCACGCGGTGGCGTCGCTCTCGCTGGGCAAATCGGCCGAAATCGAGGGGCTTTCGACCACCGGGGTCTCGTCAGCCTCCTCCCGGCCCATCGCGTCCCATTCGGCGGCGAGATCGGAGCCTGCGGACTGATGGGCCAAGGCGGGCGCCGTCACTCCGACGGCGTCCTCCGGTCGGGCCAGCCAGACCTCCCGGCAGCGGGAACAGCGGACGCTGCGCCCGGCCTCCCCCAGGGTGGCCGGATTGATGGCATAGGATGTTGTACAATGCGGGCAAACGATATGCATGGAGCCGAATCTCCACCGTGTGGTATGCCCGGATGCTACTGAGCGACCGTTAACGAATCGGAAACCATAACCGACGCACAACCTTTCTGTGCGGTTCGCGGCCGGTCGGCCGGCAGTATGGGGTATTCGGCCATCGGCCCTCTCGAACGGAGCTAGCGCATTGGTTCGGTTCGAAAATGTCGGTTTGCGCTACGGGCTCGGCCCGGAGATTTTGCGGGACCTGTCGTTCATGATCCCGGCGCATTCGTTCCAGTTCCTGACCGGCCCGTCCGGCGCCGGCAAGACCTCGCTGCTGCGGCTGTTGTTCCTGTCGCTGCGGCCGACCCGCGGGCTGGTCAATCTGTTCGGCAAGGACGTCTCCCTGTTGAGCAAGGACCAGGTCGCCGACCTGCGCAAACGGATCGGCATCGTACTGCAGGATTTCCGCCTGCTCGACCATATGACGACCTACGAGAATGTCGCGCTGCCGTTCCGGGTGATGGGCCGCGACGAATCGAGCTATCGCCGCGAGGTGATCGACCTCCTGAAATGGGTCGGCCTTGGCGAGCGCATGGATGCGCTGCCGCCGATCCTGTCGGGCGGCGAGAAGCAGCGCGCGGCGATCGCGCGCGCGGTGATCTCGCGGCCGCAATTGCTGCTGGCGGACGAGCCGACCGGCAGCGTCGATCCGACGCTCGGGCGCCGCCTGTTGCGGCTGTTCATCGAGCTCAACAAATCGGGCACCGCTGTTATCATCGCGACCCACGACATCACGCTGATGGATCAATACGAGGCGCGGCGGCTGGTGCTGCATCAGGGACGGCTGCACATCTATGAATAGGAGCGGCGACGAGAAAGTGTCGTTGGTCGATCTCGGGCGCGAGCGCCCGCAGGTCCCGGCCACGGCGCGCAACATGTCGCCGATCGTGCCGCGCGCCTCGATCTCGGGCCGCGCGCTGGTCGCGGTGGTCGCGATCATGACCTTCCTCGCCTCGCTGACGACCGGCACCGTTCTCTTGGTCAGTGCGTCCGCGGCCGAATGGCAGTCCGAAGTGTCGAGCGAGATCACCATCCAGGTGCGCCCCTCACCGGGCCGCGACCTCGATCGCGACGCGCAGGCGGCTGCGGATGCGATGCGGGCGCAGTCCGGCATTCTCGAGGTCCGGCCGTTCAGCAAGGAGGAATCCGCCAAACTGCTGGAGCCGTGGCTCGGCAGCGGGCTCTCGATCGAAGAGCTGCCGGTGCCGCGCGTCATCGTGGCGCGGGTGCAGCCCGGTACCACGCTCGATCTCGCCGCGCTGCGCGCGCGGGTGACGCAGGTGGCGCCGACCGCAAGCGTCGACGATCACCGCGCCTGGATCGAGCGCATGCGCTCGATGACCGGCGCCACGGTGTTTGCCGGCGTCGGCATCCTCATCCTCGTGATCATCGCCACCATCATCTCGGTGTCGTTTGCGACCCGCGGCGCGATGGCGTCCAACCGTCCGATCGTCGAGGTGCTGCATTTCGTCGGCGCCGGCGACAGCTACATCGCCAACCGCTTCCTGCGGCATTTCCTTCGGCTCGGCCTTGAAGGCGGGTTGATCGGCGGCGGTGCGGCGATGCTGGCGTTCGGCTTCTCCGAGTCGATCGCCAACTGGTTCTCCGGCACGCCGGTGGGCGACCAGTTCGCGGCGCTGCTCGGCACGTTCTCGCTGCGCCCGTCGGGCTATCTGGTGCTGGCGATGCAGGCGGTGCTGATCGCGGCGATCACCGCCTGGGCGTCGCGGCGCACATTGTTTGCCACGCTCGACGACATCGATTGACGGCGCACGACAGCGCAACCATGAGGTCAGTCGCGTGATCGCATTTCGCCGCCAGAGTGTGATCCCGCGCGTATTCGCGCAGCCGTCGTCACGGCAAAACCGGGTTTCCACTTTTCCAGTTCATGCATTAAAATCGCCCGGGGGGAAGGGTAACCGCATCACATGAGTTTGCAGTCCGACGATACGTCGCCGAATGGCTATGCCGCGCCTCCGCGCGGCTGGCTGCGCGCCGTCATCGTCGTGCCGCTGGCGCTTGGCTTCGTTGCCGCGGCGGTGGGCTTTGTCGGCTTCCTCTCGCAATTGCGCGGCGTCGAGAGCGATCCGCCGCACAATGCCGACGGCATCGTGGTGCTGACCGGCGGCTCGTCGCGGGTGTCGGATGCGATGGAATTGCTCGCCGCGGGCTACGGCAAGCGGCTGTTGATCTCGGGCGTGCATCCGACCAACGACGCCGGCGACATCTCCCGCTCGGTGCCCGATAGTCGGGGGCTGATGAGCTGCTGCGTCGATCTCGACCGCTCGGCGGTCAACACCCGCAGCAATGCGGCGGAGACGCGGCGCTGGGCGCGCGAGCGCGGCTTCAAATCGCTGATCGTGGTGACCTCGAACTACCACATGCCGCGCGCGATCGTGGAACTGTCACATGCGATGCCCGACGTCACGCTGATCCCGTTCGCGGTCGTTGGCGACAAATGGCGCGACGAGCCGTGGTGGACCAGTGGCGGAACCTTCCGTCTCTTGCTATCGGAATACGCCAAATATGTCGCCGCGGAGGTCCGGGTGCGGCTCGCCGATATCGGCCTCGACCTGACCTCCGATCTCGCCGAGCCGGCAGCCGCACCGCGCCGTCCGGCGACGGCGCAGGCGAATTAGGATTAGGCATGATCCGGAAAAGTGCGGAGCGGTTTTCCCTCGCGACAAACGCGCAACGCGTTTGCGCGGAGATCATGCTCAAACAAGGACTGAAATGATCTTCCTGCGCTCGCTGATCTTCAACGTGCTGTTCTATCTGGTGCTGGTGGTGCTCTGCATCATCGCGCTGCCGGCGCTGCTGCTGCCGCGCGGCGCGATGATGGCACTCGAAGCCGCCTGGGCCAGCATCAGCCTGTTCCTGATGCGCGTGGTCTGCAACATCAAGATCGAGTTTCGCGGCGTCGAGAAGATTCCGAAGGGACCGCTGGTGATCGCCTCGAAGCACCAGTCGTTCTGGGAGACGTTTGCGCTGGTGCGCTTCTTCGACCATCCGTTGTTCATCCTCAAGCGCGAGCTGATGATGATCCCGGTGTTCGGCTGGTACCTCAAGAAGGTCGGCATGATCTCGGTCGAGCGTGGCGGCGGCCCGCGCTCACTGATCAAGACGCTGAAGCGCGCGGCGGCCGAGGTGAAGCTCGGCCGTCAGCTCGTGATCTTCCCGGAGGGCACGCGTACCGCGCCTGGGGCTGTGCCGAACTACAAGGCCGGCGTCGCGCAGATCTATGCCGAGAGCAGCGTGCCGTGCCTGCCGGTCGCGCTCAATTCCGGGCTGTTCTGGCCGCGCCGCACCTTCATGCGCTACCCCGGCACGCTGGTGGTCGAATTCCTCGATCCGCTGCCGCCGGGTTTGCCGCGCGACGAGTTCATGAGCCGCCTGCGCGACCAGATCGAGACCGCCACCAGCCGCCTCGTCGAGGCCGGCCGCGCCGAGCAGGCGCAATTGTTCGGCGGCGTGCCGAGCGAGGCGAAGGGTTAGGGCGGAAGCCTTTCCACAAATCGCCGTGCCCGAAGCCGTCGTCCCACGGCTTGGCCGCTCAATCTCCATCCCTATTGTTTCGGAAGATTGCCGGCCAACCGCCCTCTGTAACCATCGGTGGATCGCATCAACATTTTCCGAAACGTGAACGCGACAGTCGGAGATCTGTCACAGCAGTGTTGCGATCCGCCGCTTATGAGCAATCCATTTTGATCTTCAAAAAATGGGGGCTCTCGGATGTTCAAGACAATCTCCACACCACAAACAATCGGCCGGGCAATCGTCCGGCGCCTGATCGCGGGGACGGCTCTCTCACCGGTGCTGTTCGCAGTCCATCCGGCCTTTTCCCAGACGGCAGGCAATCCGCACGAATTGCTCGTCAGCGGCGCGCTCTACGCGGGCAAGCCGTCGACCGTCGCCGTGGGCCAGACCCTGCCGACCGGCGGGAAGGCGGTGGCTGACGGCACCTATCCGACGGTCTTCAACAATGTGGCTGTTGATTCGAACTTCGGCGTGACTGCGCCGGTCGTGATCAAGAAGTATCATCTGGAAGGCGATCGCCTTCGCGAAATCGGCGCGCTGACCGTGCCGGCGGACGTGGCGGTGACGAGCTTCAGCTCCAAGTCAGAATTGTCGCTTCACCTGTCGCCCGACGGCAAGGCTGTGACATTCATGGGCTACGACGCTGCGGTGAACGAGCTGGACGTTTCCAACTCCAATTCACCCAACCATGTCGATCCCACCAATCCGGACACCAGCGTGCATGCACGCGTGGTGGCGGAGCTCGGTTTTGACGGATCACTGCACCGGACCAAGGTCAACGTTTACAGCGGCGACAATGGCCGCGGCGCGATCCGCGCCAACAAGGTCAATGGCACCCAGGCCGACCAGTATTTCACGGTCGGCAATGCCGGTAACGGCAGCGGCATCCAGCCGGTGCTGATCGTCAATGACACCGGCGTTCAACTCGCGACGCCGGGCAGCGATGGTTCTGACACTGTGGTTGGCGTGCAGCAGGGAACGCCCGGCAGCAAGAACGGCTTTCAGTTCGGCTTCTCCGTCGGCCAGCTAGGCTTTGCCGCGGACAAGTCCGGCAAGGACGACAATTTCCGCGGCCTTGCGATCTCTGACAACACGCTCTACGTAACCAAGGGCAGCGGTAGCAACGGCATCAACACGGTCTATCAGGTCGGCGCGCCGGGAGTTCTCCCGACCCGGGATGCGGCCGCCGCGACGGCGTTCAGCATTCTTCCGGGTTTCCCGAGCAATCCTTCGGTGAACTCCGGCGCGAACGGCTTCTATCCGTTCGGCATCTGGTTTGCCAATGCGACGACGCTTTATGTCGCCCAGGAGGGCGACGGCAATCTGGCCGACGCGGCAACGTCGCCGACGGCGGGCCTTCAGAAATGGGTCTATGCGAACGGCAGCTGGAGCCTTGCTTATACGCTGCAGAAGGGGCTGAACCTCGGCACGGCCTATCATGTGAAGGGATATCCGACCGACCCGGCAACGGGCGGCCTGCGCAACATCACCGGCCGCGTGAACCGCAACGGCACGGCGACGATCTTCGCCGTGACGTCGACGGCGAGCAATTCGGTCGAGCCCGGCGCCGATCCGAATCTGGTGGCCGCCATCACGGACAAGGTGGCGGCGACGGCGCTGCCGGCGAATGAGGCCTTCGATGTCGTCGTGCCGCCGGCCTTCGGCATGGTCTATCGCGGTGTGTCGTTCGCTCCCGTCAATTGCGACGGCGATCATGGCCGGATGAAGGACCATGGCCGCGGCAATGACGACGGCAAAAACCTGCAGGACGATGTCTGCGGTCCAACCAGGATCGCGGCGGGTCACTGATCGTCCCCAGTGACCGGAGCTTTGCTGGCTGCGTGTGCAAGGCGGGCGACGCGGCCGGCGTCACCCGGGTCGGCAGTTACGAAGGAGCACAAGCGGCGGCTCAACCGCCGGCTTGTCGCTCGGCTAGCTCGGTAATCGGGCGGGATTGGCAACCATCCGGGTTCTGCTAGGCTGCAACAGTTCTTGTCATCAACAGCAACGCTGGTGAACGACGATGAAACTGGTTGCTGCGACGGCCGTCATCCTGATCTGGTCTTGCCTCCCGGCGACAGCGCAGCAACGCGCCGCCGCGCTCTACGCGCAACGCTGCGCGCAGTGCCACGACAGCGGCAACGCGGATAGTCGCGTGCCGAGCCGCGCCGCGTTGCAGGCAAAATCGTTCGACGAGGTTGTGGGTGCGATCACCACGGGCGCGATGGCATCCTTCGCGCAGGGGCTGACCGGTGACGAACGCGCGGCGATCGCCTCGCTCGTCACCGGCAAGGCCGCGTCGCATGCGTCGACCGAGAATGCGGGCCAATGCGCGCCGAGCGAGGCCGGCTTTCCGCAGCCGACCGATGGGCCAGGGTGGAATGGTTGGGGCGCGGATCTCAACAACAGCCGGTTTCAGCCGGCGGCAACGGCCGGCCTCACATCAGATGAAGTCCCCCGGTTACGTCTGAAATGGGCGTTCGGATTCCCGAACACGTCCACCGCCTTCGCTCAGCCGACCGTCGTCGGCGGCCTGCTGTTCGTCGGCGGCGGCGACCGCAAGGTGCACGCCCTCGACGCCAAAAGCGGATGCACCCGCTGGGTGTTTCCGACCGAGGCGGCGGTCCGGACCGCGATCAGTTTTGCCCCGCTGGACAACGGCCAGCCCGCCATCTTCTTTGGCGATCTGTTTGCCAACGTCTACGCCGTGAATGCTGTGACCGGCGCGCTGATCTGGAAGAGCAGGGCCGACGATCATCTGGCCGCCCGGATCACCGGCGCGCCAGTCTTCCATTCCGGCGTCGTCTATGTCGGGGTTTCATCGATCGAGGAGGCCACGGGGTCGCGGCCGACCTACCAATGCTGCACGTTTCGCGGCAGCGTCGTTGCACTGAAGGCCGAGACCGGCGCGCAGATCTGGAAGAGCTACACCATCCCTGAGGTGCCGCATCCGACCAAGACCAACGCCATCGGCACCCAGCTGTTTGGTCCGGCCGGAGCGTCGGTCTGGTCCGCGCCGACGATCGACGTGCAGCGCCAGGCGCTCTACGTCGCGACGTCGAACAGCTATGCCGATCCGGCGACCGACACCAGCGATGCCGTCCTCGCGTTCGATCTGGCGACCGGCCGGATGCTTTGGCATCAGCAGGCCACGCCCAGGGACAGCTTCGTCGTTGCGTGTTTCGGCGCCGACCAGACCAACTGTCCTGACAGCCGCGGACCCGATCATGACTTCGGCCAATCGCCCATCCTGGTGAGCTTGCGCAACGGACAACGCGCGCTGGTGATCGGCCAGAAATCCGGCGTGGTCCATGCACTGGATCCCGATCATGACGGCAAGATCCTGTGGCAGACGCGGATCGGCCAGGGCGGCCCGTTGGGCGGGACCGAGTGGGGCTCGGCTGCGGACCAGGACCGGATCTACGTCGCCAATTCGGACGTGCGGTTTCTAAGGGACGGCACGAGGCGTCTCAATTCAAGCGAAGGCGGCGGCCTGTTCGGACTGGATCTTGCGACCGGGAAGGTCACGATGCAGGTGGCGCCGGTCGCCTGCGGCGACCGCCCCCAGTGCAGCCCGGCGCTGTCGGCCGCGATCACCGTCATTCCCGGCGTCGTGTTCTCAGGCGGCGTGAGCGGCTTCTTGCGCGCCTATGCAACCGACGACGCTCGGCTGCTCTGGGAGATCGACACGGCCCGCGACTACACCACGATCAATGGCGTTGCGGCCCGTGGCGGTGCCATGGACGGACCCGGCCCGATCGTTGTGGATCACATGCTGTACGTCAATTCCGGCTACGCGCAGTGGAGCGGCTTGCCCGGCAATGTTCTGCTGGCCTTCGAGGTCGGCAATCCCTGACGAGCGCATAGAGCGTTTTCGAGCGAAGCCTGTCCCGCACTTGATGCGGGATGCGCACCGGCGGCGCCAAACTCCGTTCGGCATGTCTCCGCGCCAGGCTGCGGTTGCCGGTGTGCCGCCGGTCAGTTCGGTCCGGACGCGGACACCACGCCTGGAACAGGAAAAGCCCGGCACATCTCGGTGCATTCCGACCTGAGGCGCGCGACGACCGCATCGTCTCCATTCGCCCGCAGAGCCGCCGCAATGAACCCGCCGATACGATGCATTTCGGCTTCTCCCATGCCGCGCGTGGTCGCCGCCGGTGTCCCGAGGCGAACACCGCTCGGCCTGAGCGGCGGGCGCGGATCGTCCGGAATGACTTGCTTGTTGGTGGTGATGGCGATGGCATCGAGCACGTCCTCGGCCGCTCGCCCGTTCAGCCCGACCGATGCTGCCGTATCGACGACCATCATGTGATTGTCCGTCCCGTCGGTGACCAGCTTCATCCCTCGATCCATCAGCGCGCCGGAAAGCACCTTCGCGTTGCGCAAGACCTGCCGCGCGTAGGCCTGGAAATCCGCGGTCGCCGCCTTCTTGAGCGTCACGGCAATCCCGGCCACGACGTTCATGTGAGGCCCGCCCTGCAAACCGGGAAAGACCGAAGCATCGATCCGGCCGGCATGTTCCTTCCGGCACAGGATGATCCCGCCACGGGGGCCGCGCAGCGACTTGTGGGACGTCGTCGTCATGACGTCGAAGCCGGCATCGAGCGGATTGCGCATGACGTCAGCGGCAACCAATCCGCCATAATGGCTGACGTCGGCCATCGTGAGCGCGCCGACTTCGTCGGCAATGCTCTTGAATGCCGCATAGTCCAGGTCGCGCGGATAGGAGCTGTAGCCGCACAACACCATCTTCGGACGCGCTTCACGCGCCGTCGCGCGCAATGCGTCGAAATCGATCGCGCCGCCGTTTGACGGCGCCGTCTTGTAGCGAATGAAGTTGAACAAGCGCCCCATGTGGGACACCGGCGCGCCGTGGGTGAGATGACCGCCATGGGACAGGTCCATGGCGAGAATGGTGTCGCCGGGATTCAACAGGCCGAGATAGACGGCCTGATTCATCGGTGATCCGGAAAGCGGCTGAACGTTGGCGTGCTCGGCACGAAACAGCGAGCAGGCCCGCTGCCGCGCGAGGTTCTCGATGTTGTCCGTATACTGCTGGCCGCCGTAGTATCGGCGTCCCGGATACCCTTCCGAATATTTATTGGTGAAGACCGAGCCGAGCAGTTCGAGCACCTCCGGGTAGGTGTAGTTCTCGGACGGAATCAGTTCGACGCCGTCCTGTTGACGGCGCTCTTCGCCCGCAAGGGCGGCGGCGATCTCTTGATCGTTGATGGACAGTTCGTTGCGAAACGACGGCATGCTCGGGCTCCTCAACACGCTGTTTTTCCAGCAGATGGGTTGCCCAGGCGATCGGCGTTGAACCCTTCGCGCTTCACCGTGGTCAATTCCACGTTGGCTCGCCAGTCGCGCGAAAGGACGAATGAGCACGTAGACTCTTCGTGAGGAGAACTTAGCCGACCTGCGGACCTTCCGCAACGACCAGTTCAATGACCGCGGATAAGGGCGATGCCACTTTCGCGGCCGATGCCGGAAAACATCATGCCTCCGAACGGCATCATGTAGCTGATGGCGCGCGAGGTGTTCACCCGCACGGTGCCGGCGAGCAGCTGCTTGTCAGAAGAGCCGACCTGGGACTGATGCGAGCTTCATCGCGAACCAATGGGCCACCTTCTACGCCGGCAGCTTTGCGTTTAAACTGCCGCTACGGAGGTGTATGATAGATCAGTCGTAAGTGCATTCAACAGCGAACCAAGCAATTGCCGATCAAACGGCGAGAACTGATGACCGTTGCTCCAATCAAAACGGATAAAGGCGAAGACAGCGTCTTCGCCCATCCCTCGTTCTACGCTGAATTCGCACCGCGCGACGATCAGGCCGCCTTTGTGGACTCGATCTATATCCTGAAAGACCGGGGCCGGCTGACGGAAAGTCGGATATCATTCGCTTCCCCGCTCAAGGAGCTTGCCTTCGTATTCCGGGAAGGCGATTCGGCCGGCAAAGTGGTCTTCAACGAGCCGAGCCTCGATTGCAGAAGAAAAGGAAGGGCGTTCTTCGGTTGGATCGTCGGTGTCAAGTTGAAACCGAATTGGCCGGGAACGCCGAGCGTCCACAATCCGACGATCGTCGCGTGTCGCGATGCGCTGGCGCGAATCGTCCGGGACAGTCCATCGTGCTTTGACATTCTCGACAGCGTGGATCTGATGTTACTCGCGCTCGCGCGGAAGGCGAGGCCCCCCTCGATTCCGGGGTGCGACCCGCTGGATGCGCCGCATGGTCGGGTGAGCGAGCTGGCGGGCCATGTCGGTAAATCGGTCCGGACGGTGCAGAGGCGAGTGCGAACGTCGACCGGTTGCCCGCCCAAGCGTTTTCTTGCCGTGCAGCGCTTCCGTCGCTCGGTCTACGAAATCGCGGCCGGAGGCGATGGTCTGTCGGGGATTGCATCTGATCTCGGATTTTCCGATCAGGCCCACCTCACCAGAGAGTTTCGGCGACACGCCGGTGTCACGCCCGGGGCGTTCCGGCAGGCGTGGGGCAGGCCCCGTGCGCAGGCTGTCCGATTTCTTCAAGACGCCGAACGATCCTCGCGTCTAGTGATGGCGGTGTGGCCACTCGGGACCACGACCGAGTCCGGTTGAGCAGGTTCGCCTTTCACGCTGGCAGGTCGCGGGCCGTCGCCTCGATCCATCGTCAGACGCGGGCAGCTCAGAATGATCATCGACGCCTGGATGCAGCATCCGAATCCCGCCTGGATCGGGGATCCGATGTTCGAGTCGTTGCGTCGGTGGAGACCCGGCAAATGGTCGGAAACGGCGCCCCCTATCGGAGACACGCTTGCCGAGATGGATCGTGCAGGCGTTTCTATGGGCACGCTCTGTGGCTGGCACGGTCCGGGCGGGCCGATGATCAGTAACGACGAGGTCGCCCAACACTGCCAGGCTCACCCTGACCGCTTCGTCGGAATCGCTTCGGTCGATCTCTTCCGCCCGATGGACGCGGTACGAGAGTTGAGGCTGCGCGTGAAGAGAGACGGATTTAAGGGACTGCGTATTCTGCCTTGGGTGTGGGGGCTGCCGCCGGACGATCGCCGGTACTATCCTCTGTTCGCGGAGTGCTGCGAACTCGACATCCCGTTCTGCACGCAGGTTGGACACGCGGGGCCTCTGCGCGAATCCGAACCGGGACGTCCCATTCCCTATCTCGATCGTGTCGCGCTCGAATTTCCCGAGCTTCGTATTCTCGGCGGCCATATCGGCGTCCCGTGGCTCGGCGAGATGTTATCGCTGGTCATGAAGTACCCGAACGTCTTCATCGACACGTCGGCCTACAAGGTTAGCCGCTACCCGCCCGACCTCGTCGCGTACATGCGGGGCAAGAAGAGGCATCGGGTTCTCTTTGGGTCCAACCATCCCTTTTGGCCGGCTGGTGAGTGCATCGCCGGCCTCGCCGACCTCCAACTCGGCGTCGACGCCCGTTCGGCATTCTTGACCGAAAACGCGCGGCGTCTGTTCAAGCTCGCCTGATCTTTCGCAACCATAGGATGACCGATGCCCTGGATCATTGAACGCAAGCACCCGCACGTTGCCGTAGTGACAATGAACACCAACAAGGTCAATGCGCAGAATCCGGCTTTCTTCGCCGACCTACACGCGGCGTTTGATCGCCTGGAAACCGAGTTCGCCGATTGCGCCGTCGTGTTGACCGGATCGGGCGCGGTGTTCACGGCAGGTCTCGACTTTGATCATCATTTCCCGATGTTCGCGCGCCAATCTATCAAGGAGATCGATGCTTGGTTCGACGAATATCGTGCGACGAACCTCCGTCTCTTCACGTATCCGAGGCCGACGGTGGCTGCGCTCAACGGCCATGCCTATGCAGGTGGATTCATCACCGCGATCGATTGCGATCACCGGATCGCCAGCGAAGGTCCGCTGCAGTTCGCGCTGAACGAGGTCCCCATCGGCATTCCGATGCCGGCTGTCTACTGCGAGATCATCAAGCATGCGATCGGTCCGCGATCGGCTTTCGAATTGACGCTGTTTGGTCAGGTTTACGATCTCGCCGCGGCGACGCGACTGGGCATCGTCCAGCAGACAGTCGCGCCGGACAAGTTGCTCGATGCGGCCGTCGCTTGGGCGGCGTCGGTACCGCCGGATTGCTACATGGCCTACGCGTTCTCGAAGCGCGCGCTGCAGGCGACCACAATGACGGCGATCGATGCCGCCGCGCGGCTCGACCGGGACCTGCTGTCGCGCGGCATGTCGGATCTCGGAAGCATTCGCGCCCACACCCGACGCTACAAGGAACTGAAGGGCAGGGACGTGACCTGGCCGCTACCCGCCTAGGCCACCAACCCGATGCTTGCATTGCCGAGCACGGGCGGCAAGGTGATGCCGCACAATGACATTCAGGCGCAATTTTGCCGGCTCCGTTGAAACGTGTATCCTTGACCCTGAGTGTTGCCGTTCGTGTGAACGAGGGGAAGCTATGGACCTCAACGGAAAAGTCGCATTGGTCACCGGCGGGTCGGGTGGAATTGGAGAGGCGATTGCCAAGGCTCTCGCCGCCGCCGGTGCGGACGTTGCCGTTTCCTACGTAGCGGAAGCGGCGCGCGCGGGTGAATTGGTCGAGGCGTTGCGGATGGCTGGCCGGCGCAGCCAGGCGGTGCAGCTTGATCAGCGGGATCCTCAATCGATCGATGCGTGCGTCAAAGCCTTGGCCGGCCATTTTGGCCGGATCGATATTCTGATCAACAACGCCGCGTGGAACGTCGGCATCCCGTTCAAGGAGCTCGACGCGCTAACGCCGGAGATCTGGGATCGGATTCTTGAAACGAATCTTCGCGGACCATTTCTGCTCGCACGGGGTTTTGCCTCTGAACTTCGGCGGCACAAGGCAGGTCGCATTGTCAATATCGCGTCAATTGCCGGGGTTGCACCAGGTGGCAGCAGTATCGCTTACGCGGTCAGCAAGGCGGCATTGATCCATCTTACGCATTGCCTGGCAGTTACATTGTCGCCCGAAGTGACCGTCAACTGTGTCGCCCCCGGCTTGGTCGAAGGAACGCGCATGGCCGAGCGCGTGCCCGAAGCAATGCGGCAGATGGCGCGCGCCCAGTCAGTGCTTGGACGAACCGGAAGCGTCGATGACATTGCCCAGCTCGTGGTGGCTTATTGCCGAATGGACAGCGTGACGGGACAAACGATTGTCGTGGACGGCGGAAATCCGATGGCTATGCATTAGCTTTCCTGAGGTGTTCGGACTGCGACTCGGTTCACCCCCGATGGGAGAGGTGAACCGAAGCGAGAAAACGCGCGCTCACCGCATCACGAATGGATTGGCCGGCACGTCCGTCGCGGTCGAGATCCAGACGCTCTTGGTCTCCTGATATTCGCGCACCGCGTCGATGCCGCTCTCGCGGCCGACGCCGGAGAACTTCATGCCGCCGAACGGCATCATGTAGCTGATGGCGCGGTAGGTGTTCACCCAGACTGTGCCGGCGCGCAGCTGCTTCGGCACGCGGATGGCGCGGGCGAGATCCTTGGTCCAGATGCCGGCGGCGAGGCCGTAGATCGTGTCGTTGGCGATCCGGACGGCGTCTTCCTCGGTGTCGAAGGAGATGATCGACAGCACCGGCCCGAACACCTCCTCGCGGGCGATCCGCATGGTGTTGTCGACATCGGTGAAGATGGTCGGCTCGACGAACTGGCCGCCCTGGATGCCGTCGCCTGTGGCCGGCTTGCCGCCGAGCAAGCAGCGCGCGCCCTCGGCCTTGGCGATGTCGATATAGTCGAGCACCTTCTTGTACTGCGCCGGCGTCGTGATCGGGCCGACATTGGTGTCGGATTTCATGGGATCGCCGATCTTGGCGGACTTTGCCAGCTCCAGCACGCGCGCGACGAACTTCTCCTTGATCGAGTTCTGCACCAGAAGGCGCGAGCCCGCGATGCAGGTCTGGCCGGTCGCAGCGAAGATGCCGGAGATCGCGCCGGCCGCGGCTGCGGTGAGGTCGGCATCCTCGAACACGATGTTGGGCGACTTGCCGCCGAGCTCGAGCGAGACGCGCTTCAGGCTCTTGGCCGCGGTCTCGTAGACTCTTGCGCCGGTGGTATCCGATCCCGTGAAGGTGATCTTGGCGACGCCGGGATGTGAGATCAGCGCGGAGCCTGCCTCGGGCCCGAAGCCGGTCACCACGTTGAAGATGCCGTCGGGAATTCCGGCCTCTTTCGTCAGCGCCGCGAATTCCAGCGTGCTGGCCGAGGTGAATTCCGACGGCTTGACCACCACGGCGCAGCCGGCCGCGAGCGCGGCGGCGCATTTCCAGGCGACGAACAGCAGCGGCGAGTTCCAGGCGGTGAGCGCCGCGACGACGCCGACCGGCTCATGCGTCGTGTAGGCGAAGGTATCAGCCTTGTCGATCGGCACCAGGCCGCCCTCGAGCTTGTCGACGAGGCCGCCGAAGTACCACCACCATTCCGGATGGTAGCGCAGCTGGCCGAGCATCTCGGCCATCAGCTTGCCGTTGTCGCGCACCTCGATCTCGGCGAGACGTTCCGCGTTGGCGGCGACGAGGTCGCCGAGCTTGCGCATCACCTTGCCGCGCGCCGACGCCGTCATCTTCGCCCACGGGCCGCGCCACATCGCCTCATTGGCGGCCTTCACCGCCTTGTCGGCGTCGGCGGCCGAGCCGCGCGGGATCTTCGCCCAGGCCTCGCCGCGATAGGGATCGATCGTGTCGAACCATTCGCCGTTGGCGGGGTCGACATACTGGCCGTTGATGTAGAGCTGATAGGTCTTCATGAGGTCCTCCCGCAAGGCGATGGTTCTGGTTGGCGCAACGGTATCACGCATTTCGCGACGCCGTCACAACGCTGCCGCGTGCAAGGGCTGCGCATAGGTTGCAGCCGGGCAGGGCGGCGTCAGCCGCGCGGCGCGGCGAGCTCGGCTGCGATGATCGCGCCGAGCGCCATGTCGCTCTGCTGCCCAAAGCCGTGATGCACGATGTTGCCGTCGCGGCCGATCAGGATGCTGGTCGGCGTTCCCTGCATGCCGTAGCGCTGCATGGTGACGGGGATCGGCGTGCCGTCACCGGCCTTGTCGACGCCGATCGGAAAGGTCAGCCGGTATTCGTGGATGAAGGCTTCCAGCGCGACCTCCGTCATCGCCGCGTGATGCTCGAACACGGTGTGCAGCCCGATCACCTGCAGGTCGGAATGCTTGAACAGCTCGAACGCGCGCTGGGTCTGCGGCGTGCCGTGGGCGACGCAGCCGGGGCACAGCATCTGGAAGGCGTGCAGCAGAACCGGGCGGCCGCGCAGCGCCGCCAGGGTCAGGGGTTCGCCGGTGTTGAACCAGCGCGACACGGCGATTTCCGGTGCTGGAGTCACAGATCGGTTCCTTGCGCCTGCCACCTTGCGGCAGGTTGGCAAGACCGGCGCGGGTCTGTCAACGATGGCAGGTCAGGACGGGCTCGCCGCAGCCCGGCGTGCGCGGCGCGCGGCACGCCGCCGCTGGTTCCAGAGCCTGGCGCGGTCGAGATAGAGATAGACCACCGGCGTGGTGTAGAGCGTCAGGATCTGGCTCAGGATCAGGCCGCCGAAAATCGCGATGCCGAGCGGCTGGCGCAGCTCGCTGCCTTCGCCGAGGCCGATCATCAGCGGCACCGCGCCGAACAAGGCGGCGAGCGTCGTCATCATGATCGGGCGGAACCGCATCAGGCAGGCCTCGTAGATCGCGTCGCGCGACGACAGCCCGCGCTGGCGCTCGGCGTCGAGCGCGAAGTCGATCATCATGATCGCGTTCTTCTTCACGATGCCGACCAGGAGGATCACCCCGATCATGCCGATGATGTCGAAATCGGTGTGCGACAGCATCAGCGCCGCCACCGCGCCGACGCCGGCCGAGGGCAAAGTGGAGAGGATGGTCAGCGGGTGGATGTAGCTCTCGTAGAGCATGCCGAGCGAGATGTAGATTGTCGCCAGCGCGGCAAGAATGAGAAACAGCTCGTTCGCCAGCGCCTGCTGGAAGATCTTGGCGGAGCCGGCAAACCCGCCATTGATGCCCGCCGGCATGCCGAGCGCATGCATCGCGCTCATCGTGCTCTCGATCGTGGTGGTCGCGGTGCTCAGCGAGGTGCCCGGCGCCAGGTTGAACGAGATGGTGCTGGCGACCAGGAGATCCTGGTGGTTGACGGCGAGCGGCGTCACGCCGTGCTCGAAGCGGGCGACGCTGGACAGCGGAATCATCGTCTCGGCGCTGGTCGAGACCGCGGTTCCGGTCGAGGCGACGCCCTTGCCGGTGGCGCCGATCGAGTTGGTCGCCTGGTTGCGCACCACATTGGCGGCGACAGAGCTGACCGAGTTCTTCTGCGACGACGAGGCGACCGTTCCGGCCACCGCGTTGGTTGACTGCGTGCCGCTCGCCGACCCGCCCGAGGTCGAGATATAGACCTCCTTCAGGGTCTGCGGGTCCTGCGAGAAGCGCGGCGCGACCTCCATGATCACGTGATACTGGTTGCGCGCGACGAAGATGGTCGAGACCTGGCGCTGCCCGAACGCGTCATACAGCGTGTTGTCGAGCTGGGCGACCGTGATCCCGAGCCGCGAGGCGGCGTCGCGATCGATGATCAGATTGGCCTGCAGCGCCTTGTTCTGCTGGTCGGTGTTGACGTCGGCCAGCGTCGGCTCCTTCTGCAGCGCGGCGACAAGCTTCGGCGTCCACTCGTTCAGCTCCTCGAAGGTCGAGCCCTTCAGCGTGTATTGATACGCCGCGTTGCCCGAACGGCCGCCGGCGCCGAGATCGCCGATCGATTGCAGGAACAAGGTGGCGCCTGCCACCGTCGCGAGCGGCTCGCGCAGCCGCTCGATCACCTTGTCGGCGCGCAGCTTGCGCTGGTCCATCGGCTTCAGCGAAGCGAACACCGTGCCGGTGTTGGTGCCGCCGCCGGGGCCCACGCCACCACCGCCGGTGAAGCCGACCGCGGTATCGACCGCCGGATCGGCTTTGACGATGTCGATGAACTGCGTCAGCTTCTGCTGCATCAGCTGGAACGAGGTGCTCTGGTCGGCCTGGATCGAGCCGATCAGGAGCCCGGTGTCCTGCTGCGGCACGAACCCCTTGGGCACGACCGTGTAGAGGTGCACGTTCAAATAGAGCGTGCAGCCCAGGATCAGCATTACGAAGAACGGATGGCGCAGCGCGAGGCCGAGCGTCGCGCGGTAGCCGCTCAGCATCAGCTCGAGGACGCGCTCGTTGATCCGGTAGATCCAGCCGTGCGGCTGGCCTTCCTCCCTGCGCAGCAGCACGGCGCACATCATCGGTGTCGTCGTCAGCGAGACCACCAGCGAGATCACGATCGCGATCGTGATCGTCATCGCGAATTCGCGGAACAGCCGGCCGACCAGGCCGCCCATCAACAGGATCGGCACGAACACCGCGATCAGCGACACGCTCATCGACAGCACGGTGAAGCCGACCTCGCGGGTGCCGACCAGCGTCGCCTCCAGTCGCGACAGTCCGGCATCCATGTGGCGGGTGATGTTCTCCAGCACCACGATGGCGTCGTCGACCACGAAGCCGGTCGCCACCGTCAGCGCCATCAGCGAGAAGATGTCGAGGGTGTAGCCGAGCATGTACATCACGGCGAAGGTCGCAATCAGCGACACCCCGACCGCCACCACAGGCACCAGCGTCGCGCGCGCGTTGCGCAGGAACGCGAACACGACCAGGATCACCAGCGCGACGGCGATCAGGAGCGTGATCTCGACGTCGTGCAGCGAGGCCCGGATCGTCTTGGAGCGGTCCATCGCCAGCGTGATGTCGATCGCGTTCGAGACCGAGGCCTTGAGCTGCGGCATCAGCCCCTTCACACTGTCGACCATCTTGATGATGTTGGCGCCCGGCTGCCGGTACACGATCATCACGACCGCCGGCTTGCCGTTGGAAAGGCCGAGCGTGCGGACATTCTCCACGGAATCGATCACGTCGCCGACGTCGGTCAGACGCACCGCCGCGCCGTTGCGGTAGGCGACGACCAGCGGCCTGTAGTCCGCCGCCTTCCTGGCCTGGTCGTTGGCGTAGATCTGGTAGCGCTGGTCGCCGACGTCGATGCCGCCCTTCGGGCTGTGCGCATTGGCGCTGCTCAGCGCGGCGCGGACGTCTTCGAGCCCGATGCCGTATTTGTAGAGCGCCGGCGGGATCAGCTCGACCCGCACCGCGGGCAGCGAACCGCCGCCGACCGAGACCTCGCCGACCCCCTCGACCTGCGACAGCTTTTGCGCGAGCACGGTCGAGGCGGCGTCGTACAGCTCGGCCGGGGTCAGCGTATCAGAGGTCAATGTGTAGATCAGGATCGGCGCCGAGGCCGGGTTGAACTTGCGGTAGGTCGGGTTGGCGCGCAGGTTGGTCGGCAGATCGGCGCGCGCCGCGTTGATCGCCGCCTGCACGTCGCGCGCCGCGCCGTTGATGTCGCGCTCGATGTCGAATTGCAGCGTGATGCGTGCCGAGCCGAGCGAAGACGTCGACGTCATCTCGGTGACGCTGGCGATCTGGCCGAGATGCCGCTCAAGCGGGCTCGCCACGGTGGCGGCGACGTCGGCCGGGCTCGCGCCGGGCAAGGTCGCCTGCACCATGATGGTCGGGATGTCGACGTCCGGCAGCGGCGACACCGGCAGCTTGAAGAACGCGATGATGCCCGCCACCACCAGCCCAAGCGACAGCAGCGTGGTGCCGACCGGCCGGCGGACAAAGGGTGCGGAAAGGTTCATTGCATCAGCGAGCGATGTTTGCGGCTCAGCTTCTATCCGTCCGCGCCGCGATGCAAAAGCCTAAATGTCACAGGGCGCTGCCACACCCCTGCCGTGATTTGCCGGATGGACCGCGCCGCGCGCCGGAAAAGTGCAATCTGGCAACAAGCCGTTTACAAAGCCCGATCGATGCCGCTCATGGAGAGGGTATCGCAGCAGCGGCTGCGCGGATGATTTGCGTAGCAACCATTAGCTCTTTCGGTTGTGTGCGATTGAATTGTCCGATCGCCGTTGATGCTGACGCCGTGCTCGCGGCCATCAAGGCGTGGCCTGTTGAGGGTGAGGATGTGGTGGCATTTGAGCGACGGCC
The DNA here is from genome assembly GCF_037217225.1 of Bradyrhizobium sp. 27S5. NCBI lineage: Bacteria > Pseudomonadati > Pseudomonadota > Alphaproteobacteria > Hyphomicrobiales > Nitrobacteraceae > Bradyrhizobium > Bradyrhizobium sp. 27S5. The sequence continues at coordinate 7,900,004 of NZ_CP147714.1, read as the reverse complement.
ATCCTTGACGGCCGCTGTGCGCGACGTCCTGGTGACGGCAGGTCGGGACGAAGAAACGGCGCCCCGGTCGAACAAAGAAACGCTTCAGGCTGCTGGAACAGCTGACATGTCAGCTTGCCAAGGGGTGCCTCGGGCCACTACGGCGTTGATGAAGACGAGCAGCTTCCTGGCGCAGGCGATTAGCGCGCGCTTGTGACCCTTACCGGCGGCGATCAGTCGCTTGTAAAGGGCGATGAGCTGCGGATTCCAGCGGAACGACGCCGCCAGCGCTGCAGCATAGAGCGCCTCTCGCAGGCGCTTGCGTCCACCGATGATGTGACGAGCGCCAATATGCTCTCCGCTGTCGTCATCATAAGGCGCAAGGCCCGCAAGAGCTGCGGCCTGCTCGCGGCTGATTTGGCCGATCTCCGGCATGCGCACCAGAATGGCGACCGCAGTCGGCAGCCCGGCCCCGCCGACGCTGTAGATCAGATCGAGCCGGGCAGCGAGATCGTGATGTTCGCGGATCGCTGCCACCAAAGCCTTGAACTCGACGCGTTCGCGCTTGGCCAGGCGGACGATATCTTCCTTCCAGAGCTTTTGGATACGCGCATCGCGACAGCTCTCGAGCCGGTTCTTGAACCGCGTGATATCCTCTCCGATCTGATCGATCAGTGTCAGCTGCCCGGCCAAGGGCGATAATCTTGCGTCAGGGGCCGGGTGGATCTTGTTGACCGCAGCGGCGCAGGCGGCGATCAGAGCCGCGTCGATCCGATCGTTCTTGGCACGTTGCCCGCGGTATTTGGCATAGGCACGCACTTGCGCCGGCTGGAACACCACGACGACAAACCGCATGCGCCGTAACTCGGCGACGACGGCTTGCTCATAGCCACCGCTCGCCTCGATCCCAACCCGCTTGACCTTGCGCCGCCCAAGCCACTCCAGCAGCGCCTTGTGACCTTCTGCCGTGTTCTCCACCTGCAGCTGCTCCGAGTTGCCGTCGAGCGCCACGTCGAGCTTGCGCTTGCCGGTATCGATCCCGGCACAGATTGTGGTACGCTTGGCCATCTTCCTCGACCCTCCCTTGTGATGCGAACCTAAAGTTCGTTCAACCATGCGGGTCCCGATGAGTGCCGATCGCGATCTTGCTACGAACGACAGCCCTCAAGGCTTCGATGGGTAACGATCCGATCGATCAGCGGCCCAGCCCGGGCGGCTACCCGAGCTGGGCCATTCCTCACGGAACGAGGCCAGTCTAACCCAGTGCGCTAATACAAGGATGGGTGGAGCGAAGCGATACCCATCACCTCACTGCGCGGATGCAATTGATGGGTATCGCTGCGCTCCACCCATCCTACGAGATCGGCCTGATTCATCAATGCTGCCGGCCCACCGCGCCTCAGCGCGGATCAACCCCGCCCGTCGCACGCGCGTCGCGATGCAGCGTCGCGCCCGCATCATGCAGCATCATCGCCAGCTGATGCAGTGGCTGATCGCGAAAGCCCTGCTGCTCGATCGCGGCGACCGTCGAGAGCACGTAGTCGCGGTTGTTGCCGGAGCGGCCGTGGCCCTGCTGCACCAGGCGCAGCTGTTCGGCCAGCGACAGCCGCCCGGCATATTGCACATGGCCGCGATCGACCACATAGGCCAGCGCACTGACGCGATCGCGCGCCGTGTTCTCCAGCCACACCGAGCGCATCACCTCGCGATAGACATTGGTGGTCTGCTCGCGCGCCCGCAAATAGGCGATGGTGTCGTGGCGCCGGCGGGTGGCAACGCGGAACGCGATGCCGCGGCAGGCGCCGCCGCGGTCGAGTCCGAGCACCAGGCCGGGCTTCTCCGGCGTGCCGCGGTGGTCGAAGGAATAGACGCAGAGTGCGCGATGTTCGCCGATCAGCCGCGCCGGCACCTGCTCGAGGTACTCGAAGCCCGGCTTCCACATCAGCGAGCCGTAGCCGAACACCCAGAGGTCGCCGTCGGCGGTTTCGGAGTTGAGGGGATTTGCAGCCATTGCACCGATGGGCTAGCAGAACACGCTGCCCAAGCGAAGCAAATTCCGTGATGTTTCCAAGGGTTGATCAAGGCTTGCTAAGGGCTTGTTCAGGGCTTGCCGCCGCTTAGATTCTGACAAATTCGCCCGCCAAAGGACGCCGCATGTCCGATTTGACCTCTGCCCCCCGCCGCCGCTCGCGCTTCGGCCTCTATGCCGTCCCCGTCGCGGTCCTGATCGCCGCGGTCGCGTGGAGCGGCTTCTGGTTCTTTGCCGCCTCGCAGGTCGGCGTGCAGGCCGATGCCTGGCGTGCGCAGGAGGCGAAGGCCGGCCGGGTCTATGACTGCGGCAACCGCTCGGTGGCGGGCTACCCGTTCCGCTTCGAGGTCCGCTGCACCGATCCGAGCGTGATGCTGGTGTCGCAGACCGCCTCGCCGCAGATGGCGTTCGTGGCGCGGCTGGCCGAGATCCTTGTGGTGGCGCAGGTCTACGACCCCAAGCTCGTGATCGCCGAGTTCAAGGGCCCGGCGACGATCGCCGAGCGCAACGCGCAGCCGACGCTGCAGGTCAACTGGAAGCTGGGCCGCAGCAGCGTGGTCGGCTTGCCGGCGGTGCCGCAGCGCGCCTCGCTGGTGTTTGACGATCTCGCGATCGACCGGATCGGCGGTGTCGCGCCGATCCCGGTGGCCCACGTCAATCACATCGAGCTGCACGGCAGGCAGATCGACGGCTCGGCGCCGGACAATCCCGCGATCGAGGCCGTGCTGCAGATATCAGGCGGCACCTTGCAGGAGGTGCACCCGCTGCTCGCCCAGCCGTTCAATGCCGACATCCATGCGCGGCTCAACGGGTTGAAGGATTTCTCGCCAAAGCCCTGGCCGGATCGCTTTCGCGAGATCCAGGCGGCCGGCGGCAGCGTCGAGATCCAGCAGTCGCGGATCGAGCAGGGCGATGTCGTCTCGGTCGCCGCCGGCACGCTGCGCTTGAACGCGCAAGGGTTGATCGAGGGCGAGCTGCAGATGACGGTCGCCGGCCTCGAGCGCGTCATCCCCGCGCTCGGCATCGACAAGATGCTGGAGGAGGGCGTGCCGCAGGCAACGCTGGATCGCGTCGCGCCGGGTGTGAAGAGCCAGGACCTCAGCAATCTGTTCGGCGCGCTGGATCGCGCGATTCCCGGCTTCGGCAAGGTGATCAAGCAAAACGCCAATGCCGGCATTTCCGCCGGCATCAATTCGCTCGGCACCGAGGCCTCGCTCGAAGGCAAGAAGGCGCGCAGCTTCCCGCTGCGCTTCGCCGACGGCGCGGTGTTTCTGGGGCCGTTGAAAGTCGGACAGATTCCGCCGCTGTTCTGAGCGTATGGACGTTGTGAAGCTCCGTCATTGCGAGGAGCGACAGCGACGAAGCAATCCATCTCTCCGCATATGCGGCGCGATGGATTGCTTCACTTCGCTCGCAATGACGGAGCTAGTTAGTAGGTCGAAGTAACCTCGTAGGGCGGGTTAGGCGAAGCCGTAACCCGCCGCGCAAACCCACCAGGATGGCGGATTACGCTACGCTAATCCGTCCTACACAGCGGGCGCACTCCTTATATCTCGCGCGCGATACCATTCGCTGCCACTAAACATTCCCGCGTTCGCGATGAGAATAACGTGACCGGAATAATCCGGCTCCCGGCGAATATCACTCCCCGAATACCGCTCTCTGCTGCCTGAGGAAACAAACCCAGTAGGAGGAAGCGATGCGAATTCTCGGGGGAATTCTGCTCGGCAGCATGCTGCTGTCGACTGGTTCTGCGTTTGCGGAAGACGATGCGTCCGAACTGAAGGCGTTGAAGACGCGCCTCAGGCAGCTCGAACAGAAAATGGAGGTGCAGGCGCGCAAGGAGGAGGCGCTGGCCGCCAGAGAGAACGCAAGGGAGAATCCAAGACAGAACACGCAGATGGCGGCGAAGGCGCCGGTGCCGTTCGATCCCTGCGCCTCGGGCAAGCTCTGCTACAAGGGCGTCACCTTCACGTTCGGCGGCTGGGTCGATCTCACCGGCATCTACCGCAGCCGCAATCTCGCCTCCGACACCGGCTCGGTCTACAACTTCATTCCGTTCCCGCAGAGCAAGAACTTCAACACCGACGAATCGCGCTTCTCCGCGCGGCAGAGCCGCTTCTCGCTGCTCGCGGAAGCCGAGGTGTTCGCCAACACCCATGTCGCCGGTTACGGCGAACTGGATCTCGAAGGCGCGGCGCAGACCGCGAATTCGGTCGCGACCAACTCCTTCAACCCGCGGCTGCGCCAGGCCAGCATCGAGATCGATCGCACCGATCTCGGCCTGCATTTTCTCGCAGGCCAGAGCTGGTCGCTCAATGCACCGAGCAAGGCCGGCATCGATCCGCGCGGGGTCGATGCTCCCGGCGTGATCGATTTCGAATCGGTGCCCGGCTTCCTCGCGGCGCGGCAGCCCGGCATTCGCGTCTGGCAGGATTTCGGGCCCGAGTTCAAGCTCGCGGTCTCGGCGGAGAATGCGCAGAGCTCGTTCTTCGGCGGCAACACGCCGCTGGTCGGCACGCCCGCGGTCGGACCGCAGGGCGTGCTCAATCCGAACGTGCTGGTCAACCTCACCGGTCCGGGCGGCAGCTTCTTCAACAACGCCAACAATGTCAGCCTCAACCACGTGCCTGATTTCACCGTGAAGGGCGCGTGGGATCCGCGGCTCGGGCCCTACAAGCTGCATGTCGAGGGCTGGGCGATGTATCGCGACTTCTACGACCACTTCAACTTCGCCAATCACGACGTCAACACGGTGAGCTTCGGCGGACATTTCTCGGCGGAGATCGTGCCGAAGCTGCTGGAGCTGCAGGGCTCGGCGTCGCACGGCGCGCTCGGCCGCTTTACCGCGACGCCGTTCCCGGACGCGACCTTGCGTCAGGACGGCTCGATCCAGCCACTGCCGATCACGGCATTCCTGATCGGCACGGTCTGGCACACGACGCCGTCGCTCGATCTCTATGCCTATGCCGGCCTCGAGAAGACCAAGGCGACGTTCTCCAATGTCGGCACGGTGCCGTTCGGCTACGGCAATCCGCTCTACAACAATCTCGGCTGCAACATCGAGAACTCGCCGGCGGCGACTTGTAACGCCAACACCTCGCAGGTCAGGCAGTACACCGTCGGCTTCTACGACACCATCTTCAAAGGCGATTACGGGGCGATCAAGGCCGGCGTGCAGTATTCCTACAACCAGCGCTTCGCCTTCGAAGGTGTCGGCGGCGCGCCGAAGACCGACGACCACATCGTCATGACCCAGGTCCGCTACTACCCGTTCTAGCGATCGAATAGCAAATGGCGTGCTTCGATTCTGTCAGGGCGTGAACCTATCTACCTCGTCATTGCGAGGAGCGATAGCGACGAAGCAATCCATCGCTGTACTTGCCGCGCGATGGGTTGCTTCACTTCGCTCGCAATGCCGGGACAGATCGGTTCACCGCCTCTGCGGACCGAAGCTCTGGAAAGGAGACTGCAGATGAGGATCGTGACCAGAAAGGAGCGAGCCGTGCTCGCGCGCGAGTTGATGATGGTCAGCCGCGCCGCGCATGTGATGCAGCGAACCGGGCTGGCGATGGCCGGCGCCATGGCCGGCACCTTCGTCGCCGCGCAGCTGGCGAAGGGCAACGTCGCTGTCTTCAGCACACTTGCCTTCATCGCCACGACGATCGTGGTCGGCGCGGTCGGCTTCTATCTCGGCATCGATGTTCCCAAGCTGACGGTGCGCGCGACGGGGCGCATCGACGTCGTCGAGCTGCTGAGCGCGGGCGGCATCTTCCTCGCCGCGCTGGCCGCGCTGGTGTCGGTCTATGGCATCGTCTTCGACGAGATTCCGCCGCGGGCCTGGGAGTTCGTGATCGGCTCGTGGTGGTTTGGCGGCGTCGTCATGCTGGCCACCGCCGGCCTCGTCGGCCGGCAGCGGCTGGCGCAGAAGGTTGCGGCGATGTCGGTGCGATCGAATCGTGCGGCTTCGTAGGCTTAGCTGCAGGCATAACCCACCGCGCCGCGCCTCAACGTCAAGGGCCGCATTGAGGGCGATGGCCACTGAACGTCGGTCAAATTCCGCCGCTGTTCTGGGCGGACTCATTAGTCCCTCGCGCGGGATATCGTACGATCGGCGCGGCAGCCCGAGACGCCGCCGCGCCGATCGCAGCGTTGCAGCCACGTTCCGATCGAATAGGAACGGGGCTGCAGATTGTTGTTTTGAGGCGTTTTATGCTTTAGTGGGTGGCTGGATCGAGATGCTGGCGCAGGGCCTCGTTGATCTGGCCGATCGCGGCTTCGGTGGAAGGCACCTTGCGGATCGCGTTCAGCAACACGAAGTCATGGATCGTGCCGTTGTAGCGAACCGCGGCGACGGCTACGCCGGCATCCTTGAGCTTCCTTGCGTAAGCCTCTCCCTCGTCGCGCAGCGGGTCGTTTTCCGCCGTGATGACGAGCGCCGGCGGCAGGCCCTTGAGCCGGTCGATGCTGGCGCGTAACGGCGACACATAGGGATTGTCGCGGGTCTTGATGTCGGGAGCGTAGAGATCCCAGCCATACTTCATGAACGAGCGTGCGAGGAAACGGCCGGTCCCGTACTCGCGATAGGAACCGGTATCGACGCTGGCGTCGGTCGCCGGAATCAGGAGCACCTGCAAGCTGATCTTGGGCCCGCTGCGGTCCTTGCTCATCAGGGCAAGCGCGGTGGCCATGTTGCCCCCGACCGAATTGCCGGCGACCGCGATCCGGCTGCCGTCAGCACCGAACTCCGCCGCATGCTGCGCGATCCATTGCAGGGCTGCGTAGCTCTCCTCGAGCTGAGTCGGAAACTTGGCCTCCGGCAGCGGCGTGTACTCGACGAATACCCCGATCTGCCCCGTGCCGACGACGAGATCGCGCAGCAGGCGCTGATGGTTCTCGAAATTGCCGACAATCCAGACACCGCCATGAATGAACAGCACGACGCCGGGCCGGGCGCTCGTTTGGACCGGCTTCATGATGTACAGCTTTACGGTCCGGCCATCCTGGTTGATCGTTTGTTCAGACGTCATGACGCCGGACATATCGACGGCCGTCTGGCGCTGCAGGTCGGAGACAATCTGCTGCGGCTTTGGCTGGGGCAGTTCCCAGAACGGACTGGGGTCCTTGTTGAGCTTGGCGAGGAAGGAACGGATCTGAGGATCGATCCGAGGGTCAGTGGCGGCGTCCGGGGCCGCGTCGGCGGCTTGGGTCATGAGCATTGCTCCGAGGCTAAGGATGGCAAGTGACGAGAAGCGTTTCACGGTCGTTCTCTCAGGAGAGGGGTTGCACGCAACACCTGGGTATCCCGGGAGGAGGAGCGGTCGCTTCTGTCGAATGACCAGTCCGATGACCGGTCGGGTTAGCTCGCGGAAGGGCTGGTCTTGGCAAGAATGTGGCGCAGGCCGGATCGCGAGGTGATGCCGGTCTTCGAGAATATCCGGTGCAGATGGTAGCCGACCGTTCTGTGGGACAAATACAGCTTGGCCCCGATTTCCTTGTTGGAGAGGCCCTCACTGGCGAGTTGCGCGATGTGAAGCTCCTGTGGAGTCAGCGTCTCCCATACCTGCTCGGTCCGCCGGCGGCTGGCTTCCCCTGAAGCACGTAGTTCCTCCCGCGCGCGGTCGCTCCAGGGCGAAGCACCGAGTGCGTCGAAGATGTCGCGAGCTTCGCGCAGCGGGGCCCTCGCGTCGGCGGGGCGCCGCTGCCGGCGCAGCCAGCCGCCATAGGCGAGAAGAAGCCGTCCTCGCAGGAATGGCCATCTCTTCGCAGCCGGCCCGAGACCGTGCAAGAAGGACTGTTCGGCATCCTCAGGTGCCGCAAGCAGCGCGTTGCTGTAGTGGAGCATGGTCTCGACCCAGGGGACCGGGGTCGGGGCCGATCCACGCTCCATTTCGTCGACCACTGCACGGGCCGTTTCGGGGTTGCCAGAGAGCACAGCGGATTCGACGAAATCTGCAAGTCCGAAGAACTGGAGACCGGAATTGAAGGCTGGATCGGCAGGTGCGAACAGACGTCGCAGCTGTTGATAGGCCTCCCAGTGCCGGCCTGCGCCGATCGCGGAAATGCCACGCGCGAGCTGCAGCATTGCGAGCAGGAAGCTGGCGCCTATCGATACGATCAGGCGCTCCGCCTGCGCCGCATGCGCTTCGGATTGCTCCAGATTGCCCTGCATTCCGGCGAGGTGCGCCTTCAGGATCGTGGCCGCCGCGATCCACAAGGTGCCATCTGTCTCTTCGGCAAGCCGGACCGATTCTTCGGCCTCCCTCGTCGCACTCGTCCAGTCGCCGACTTCCATTTCGGCCCAACCCTGCGCGAACAGCACCCGCGCAAGATCGCCGAGCCGGCCCTGTGCGCGTAGCGCGGCACTGGACCCGGCGAGCAGGCCTGTGCCGAGATCGAAGGCGCCGATGACATTCGCAGCGCTTCCCAGGATTCCCGCAACGACTGGATCGCCATCCCTTGCTCTGGAAAGCTCGTGGAGTTTGACATGCACGTCACCGCCGTGGCGAAGCGGTTCGACATAGGCGGAGATCGCGAGCAGAAGAGGATCCCTCGCCGGCAGCTTCAGCCGGTCTGCCGCAACAAAAACCCTGGTGCGGAGTTCGTCGCTTGCACTGCTCCACCAGCAGCGTTGCGCGGCACGCCAAAGAAGATTGGCTGCCAGACCCGTGGCGCCTGCGGCGTGGGCCCGGGCGGCGAATCCAAGCAGGGCCGGGATCTTTGCGGGATCATCGATCGCCGGAGGTTGGCCGATCTCGCGACACCAGCCGATCCTGGCCGATGTGAGCGGGTCGCTTTCATCGACGTCGGCCTGGCGGAGCAGACGTTCCATGAGATCTGGTTGTCCCAGATCGGCTGCAAGTTCGGCAGCCCGCAGCAGACGGTCGCTCCTGGCTTTCGCCGTACTGCTCAGTCGGGCCGCATTTTCAAGAACCGCGATCGCCATGGCAACGGCGCCCCGCCGCAATGCCCGGGTCGCCATACGGTCGTGTTCGTCCGCCAGTTCGTCGTCCGGTCCGATCGTCGCCGCCGCGCGATGCCATAGCTGGCGATCCAACTGATCCTGAATGGTCCTCGCCAGCGCTGCGTGAATTTTTTGACGCGTCGCCAGCTCAGCCGCCTGATGCATCGCGGAGCGAACCAGCGGATGGCGGAAACGTACGTCGGTGGCGTCGACCTCGATCAGTCCGGCGGCGACAGCCGGCGCCAGGGCGTCGACCCCGACCCGCACGCCCAATACCGCCTCGCCGGCATGCAGAGCTTCGTACAGCGAAGTTCCGTCATTTTCCGCCGCCACGAACAGCAGGGTTCGGGTCCAATCTGGAAGGTCCGACACGCGGCTCGAGAAGGCGCGTTCCAGACGCTCCGTGAGTGGAAGCCACGGTGCATCGCGCGCTTCCGTTGCCCGCTCGCCGCGCGGCAGTTCGACAAGGGCCAGCGGGTTGCCGGCAGCCTGTTCGAGGAAGCGGCCGCGCAGATCGGCCGACAGGCCCGGTGCGTTGGCGTCCAGCAGGCGCTCGGCATCGACGCGATCAAGTCCGGCAAGATGCAGCCGCAGTGTGGAGGCATCTCCAAACGGACGATTGAAACCATCGCGCATGGCCAGCAGCAGAACGATAGGGTCCGAACTCAGCCTGCGCGAGATGAACGCCAACACCTCGTAGGTTGCCTGATCCAGCCACTGGGCATCGTCGGCAACAAGTAGGATGGGCCCGCGCGTTGCGCGTTCGGTGAGAAGGGACAGCGCCGCCAGCCCCACCAGAAAGAGATCGGGCGGACCCGCGTCGTCATGCATGCCGAAGGCGGCCAGCAGCGCCGACCGTTGCCGGGGAATCAGGCGCGCGGCCTGCTTCATCAGAGGCCGCAATGCCTGCTCGAGCGCTGCGAACGGCAAATGAACTTCGGCCAGGACGCCAGCCATGCTGAGGACCGAAAAGCCGCGCTCATCGGCTCGCTGCCTGGCGATTTCGAGCAGGGTCGATTTCCCGATTCCGGGCTCGCCGCTGACAATGAGCGTCGATCCGCCTTGATCGATGCGGTCGATCAACCGATCGATAAGAGCAACGTCCTGCTCGCGGCCTTGTAAGCGTGGGGTTGGAGATCGGGTGGTGGGGGCGAGCGATCCCGTCTGCGGTTGTGTCTTCTTCGTCCGCTTGGCCATCCCGCAACCGTTCCAGACGTCGCACCGGGCTGCATCGATCTAGTCTGTATCGGACCCATCCTATCACGGGTGGAGAGCGGTGCAGGAGCCTTATCGTACACAATCGCCGACTGGTCGTCTGCCTGTCGGCTGTCGCGTCCGGCCCGACGCGCCCGCTGCGCCAATCTGTCCCGTCGCTGTCGCCGGACGATGCGATAACCTCGTTGAAAATTCAGGGAGGGAATCGCTTTGGTGAAATTCAGTCGCCGTCACGTCGTCGCTGCCGGCGCGGCGGCTGCCGCGATGCCTTTGCTGTCGCGCCGGGCCTCGGCGCAGGCGGCGTGGCCGTCGCGGCAGATCCGCATGATCTGCAGCTACCCCGCAGGCGGGCAGACCGACCTCTTGGCGCGTGCTTTCGGCGAATACATCTCGCGGCAGGTCGGGCAGACCGTCGTCATCGAGAACAAGGCGGGCGCCTCGGGCTCGATCGGCGCAGCGGAAGTCGCGCGCGCCGCGCCCGACGGCCACACCATCCTCTGCTCGATCTCGGCCACCTATGTGATGAACCGGGCGATGATGAAGAACCCCGGCTATGACATGGACAAGGACCTGACGCTGGTCAGCGTGATCCCGGGCGCCGGGCTGCCGCTGGTCGCGAACCCGAAGCTCGGCGTCAGGACGCTGGCGGACTTCGTGGCCCATGCACGCAGCAGCGGCAAGGTGAATTTCGGCACCTACAGCGCGGGCTCGGCGCCGCACATGACGATCAACGAGCTCAACAAGCAATACGGCCTCACCATCGAGCCGATCCATTATCGTGGCGAAGCGCCGATGTGGACCGGGCTCGCGGAAGGCACGCTCGATGTCGCGATGGGCAGCTACACCGCTGCGCAATCCGCGCTGCAGAGCGGCCGCGGCACTGTGTTCGCGGTGCACTCCAAGAAGGTCGCCGCGATCCCTGAGATCAAGACGCTGCCGGAACAAGGCGCGACATCGAAATTCTTCACCTTGAGCGGCTTCTCGGGCTGGGCGGTGCCGAAGGCGACGCCGCAGCCGATCGTCGACCGGCTGTCCGAGCTCTGCGTCGCCGCCAACGATGATGCCAAGGTGAAGGAAGTTCTCAACACCTTCGTGCTGGAGCCCGCGATCGGCTTCAAGGACAGCAACGCGCTGTATCAGCGCGAATTGCCGGGCTGGATGGAGGCCGCCCAGTCGCTCGGCCTGCCGCCGGCGTAGGACGTGTACTCGTAAATTGGTCGCGTCCGCTTCCTCTCCAACAACGGACATTCAAAGAGACACGGTCAACGCCCGGATCGCTTCCGACCAATCAACCCAACGCTTGCCGGCTTATGTTGATTGGCGGAATCATCCTAGGGCTGGCCATCCGGCCAATCATATTCCGCTGCGATACTTTGCATGAGCTCGCTGGCCAGTTCTCCACCGCGAGCCCCGTTCGTCATGATAACGGCGCCATCACCATTTTCGAACACGATCATCGAACTGACGAATCCATCATTGACGCCCCTATGCTGAAATCGTCGATGCGGCGAGACTCCGCGAACAATCAGACCCAGTCCATAATCGCCAAGACCCGGTGTGAGCATTTGAAGGGTCGTGGCCTGAGACAACACGGATGTGTCGCGGCCGGTCCATGCGTCCAGCACACCCAGCGCAAAGTGCGCGACGTCGGTAGGGGTCGTCCACAATCCCGCGGCAGCCAATTCCGGATAGGTATGGGGACCTCCCGGTACCGGCGCTCCGCTCGCTCGATAGGGTGTTGCGGCATTTTGAGCGACATTTTTGGGCAGCGGCTGGAGGAAACTGCTGTGGGTCATTCCGAACGGCTTGAGGACAAGTTCTTCAAGCAGTTCTGGAAACGCCTTGTCAGTTACGTCGATGAGCAATTGCTGCACTATAGTATAGCCGCCGCTAGAATACGCGAACCTGGCGCCGGGCTCGTGATCGACAATGACAGGCGCGGTGTTTGCAGGCGCGCATAGTGCAAACCAATCATGCGCTGACAGCTCGAACCGGGCTAGGGCACGACACCACAGCGGCGCGCCGTTGAGAACCTCGCCGAGTGACGGAACGGGTGCACCTGCAGGATATCCCGGAAAATAGGGAACGGTTATACCAGCCGAATGATTCAGCAGGCTTCGAAGTGTAACCCTTGATTGATCGGTGAACGAGTTAACAGGAATTCTCCAGGTCTTAAGGGCTAAATTGACGTCGCCATCGAGATCGAGTTTCCCGGCCTGAACCAATGCGAGCGCCGCCACAGCGGTAACCGGTTTGCTGATTGAGGCCGCTTGGAACAACGTTTCAGGCGTTACAGGCGGACCACCGATGGTGGCGGCCCCGAACCCGCGGGCCTGGATTCCGCCGCCATGAATCACGGCGATGCTGACGCCAGGAACGTGCAGTTCGTTCATCCGATCAGCAAGCCTCATCGGACGACCGCTGGCGTCGGCGATAGCAGGCCTTAGGGCATTCACGATGCGCTGGATACGATGCTCAAAATCGTTGCTGCTGCCTGAGGCCGCATTGTCCTGAGCACGTGAAATCGGGAGGGCAACGAGGCTTCCTATGAACGCGAGCAAGGCTCGACGGCTGATATTGAGGACCGTCGACTTGGCGTTTCGCGAGCAGACGACAAATTGAGACATGAAATAGTTTTACCATAAGGGGCCCCTTTCGGCAGGGGTCAACACGAGCTTCGGCGGTGACTGGCGCCAAGTCCGCTTCGGGCAAAAGCCGACGATTGCGGGAGAGCGAGACGACTTTCCGCCTCGCCCTCGGGCGCCGATGTTTATGAGGACAGGTCCCGGATCGTGCCATGACGGCGCGATCTGGCTGCGACAAAACAACCCGACGGGCAACTCAGCAAAACCTGTCAAGCCCACGCGCTGAAAATATTTCGCTTTATCAGAAAAACAACTCAGTGTATGGTTCGCCCGTCTCACCCGATCGAGGGGCGCTGCGCATCGTCACGGGTGTTGCGGTGAGATGCGGTGGACGCCGAGCGCGCAGTCGACGAATGCGTGTGAAGCGGACGGTGAAGTCGTGTGGTCCTGACGCCCTAGTGGTAGGTGTCTTTTCACAAAACGCTATCGCGTCTTGTGAAGGCGGTGACAAACAAGCCCAGTCTCGCCGGGGAGAGCGCGAAATAAGCCGTAACCCATCGCGCAGGGAAAGCCGGGATGTTTCCGGTTACACCTGTGGTCCTACCTCCCGCGTTTTTTACTACGCGGGACCCATGGGTGCGATCGGCACCCGGCTTTCCCTGCGCCCTCTGTTTGAGGCGAGGGCGAGACGAGACGCAAAGCTCGGACAAATCATGTCGCGAGAACGCGAAGCTGTGTCCCCACCCACACTGTCATCGCCCGGCTCGCCGCCTTCGCTAAAGCTTCGGCGTGCCAGAGATTCGTGGCCTCGTCGAAGCCTTGGCGTAGACGGGACCGGGCGATCCAGTACGCCGCGGCCTTTCGGCTCCAGCACCGGCGTCTCTGGAATACTGGATCACCCGCATGCGCGGGTGATGACACCGAACAGGCTGTTTGACAGATTGAATCGAGAACCATCCTCATGGTCGTCCTGGCAAAAGCCAGGACCCATTACCCCAAATCTGAATTGTTGCGCGACGCTGGGGCCACAATCCCCTTCATCACCGAATGCGGTGGTTATGGGTCCCCTGGCTTTCGCCAGGACGACGAAGTGGAGAAAGCGGTACGCGTGATCCTACTTCTTCAAATTCGCATGCGGCCGGCCGAAATCCGGCGCCGCGGAATCCTGGCCGGTCTCGACGATGCCGCGGCGGATGGCGCGGGTGCGGGTGAAGTGGTCGAACAAGGCTTCGCCGTCGCCGCGGCGGATCGCGCGGGTCAGCTTCGACAGGTCCTCGGTGAAGGTGCCGAGCATCTCGAGCACCGCCTCCTTGTTGGCGAGGAACACGTCGCGCCACATCGTCGGGTCCGACGCCGCGATGCGGGTGAAGTCGCGGAAACCGCCGGCGGAGAACTTGATGACCTCGGATTCCGTCACCTGCGCCAGCTCGTCGGCGGTGCCGACGATGGTGTAGGCGATCAGATGCGGCAGATGGCTGGTGATCGCGAGCACGAGGTCATGATGGTCCGGCGTCATGATCTCGACCTTGGCGCCGAGCGCGGCCCAGAACGCGCGCAGCCGGTCGGTCGCAGCGGGATCGGTGCCTTCGGGCGGCGTCAGGATGCACCAGCGGTTGATGAAGAGCTCGGCGAAGCCGGAATCCGGCCCCGAATGCTCGGTGCCGGCCACCGGATGCGCCGGCACGAAGTGCACGCCGCCAGGCAGATGCGGCGCCATGTCCTTGACGACGGCGCCCTTCACCGAGCCGACGTCGGAGATGATGGCGCCGGGCTTCAGATGGCCAGCGATCTCGGCCGCCACCGGGCCGCAGGCGCCGACCGGGATGCAGAGGATGACGAGGTCGGCATCCTTGACCGCCTCGACATTGGTCTCGACGACGCGATCGACGATGCCGAGCTCGGCGACGCGCGCGCGCGTCTTCTCCGAGCGCGCGGTGGTCACGATCTCGCCGACCAGCCCCTGCGCGCGGGCGCCGCGCGCGATCGAGCCGCCGATCAGGCCGAAGCCGATCAGTGCGATGCGGTTGAAGAGCGGAGCGGTGGTCACGATGTCACTTTCCGGCCAGGAAGTCGCGCAGTCCCTCGACCACGAGGCGGTTGGCTTCTTCGGTGCCAATGGTCATGCGCAGCGCATGCGGCAGCTTGTAATTGTTGAGCGCGCGCAGCACGAGGCCGCGCCGCGTGAGATAGGCGTCGGCTTCCGCCGCGGTCTTGCCCTTGTCGGTCGGGAAATGGATCAGCACGAAATTGGCGACGCTCGGTGTCACCTTCAGCCCGAGCTTGCCGATCTCCTCGGTCAGCCAGTTGCGCCACCGCTCGGTATGGGTCCGCGACATCTGCACATGCGCAGAGTCCTCGATCGCCGCCACCGCCGCCAGCATCGCCGGCGTCGTGACGTTGAACGGACCGCGGATGCGGTTGCAGGCATCGACGATATGCGCCGGGCCGAACATCCAGCCGATCCGCAGCGCGGCAAGGCCGTGGATCTTCGAGAAGGTGTGCGTCACCACCGTATTGTCCGTCGTCGCGACCAGCTCGATGCCGAGCTCGTAATCGTTGCGCGAGACGTAATCGGCATAGGCGGCGTCGATCACCAGCAGCACGTGCGAGGGCAGCGCCGCGCGCAGGCGCTTGACCTCGTCGAACGGCAGATAGGTGCCGGTCGGATTGTTCGGGTTGGCGAGCCAGACCAGTTTTGTGCGCGGCGTCACCACCTTGAGAATGGCGTCGACATCGGCCGTGAAGTTGGTCTCGGCCGCGATCACGTTCCTGGCGCCGTTCGCCATGGTGGCGATCGGGTAGACCAGGAAGCCATGCGTGGTCGAGATCGCCTCGTCGCCGGGTGCGAGATAGGTGTGCGCCAGCAGATTGAGGATCTCGTCGGAGCCGGCGCCGCAGATGATGCGGTCGGGATCGAGGCCATAGGCACGGCCGATCGCCTCGCGCAGCACGCGCGAGGTGCCCTCCGGATAATCCTCGAGATGGTCAGCCGCGGCCTTGTAGGCCGCGATCGCCTTCGGCGACGGCCCGAAAGGCGTCTCGTTGGCGGACAGCTTGAACACCTTGCGGCCCGGTTCCGGCACCGGGCTCTTGCCGGGCGTATAGGGCGCAATATCGAGAATGCCGGGGTTCGGCACGGGGCGGGACATTATCAACTCCGGATCTACAACGGGCGGCTAGCTCTTACTTCAAGTCCTGGCCGACCCGTTAGTCGGCACCGTATAGCGCGTTGCGTGGCTGCCGACGAGGGCCGAAGAGCGGACCGAGGCGCCGGCCTCGATCAGCGCGAACTTGATCTTCTCGAAGCCCTTGTTCTTAAGGTCGTGCCCGGTGACCGAGACCAGCAAGGCCGCGCCGTCGAAGGCGGTGTCGGGGACCGCGACGATCTCGGCGAGCGGGGCCAGGGCGCGGGCGACATCGGCGTTCCAGCCGGAGACGCGCACGCTCCACATCTCGACCTCGGTCACCATGGCGTCGTCGGCGACCCGCGAGATCACGAACACCGGCAGCGCGGCGGGATGGTCGGCGCGTTCGAGGAATGGCAGCCGCGCGATGATCTTCGGTGCGCCGTCGACTTCGAGCGCATTCCACCACGGCGTGCGGCTCGCGATCGCCGAGACCAGCGCGAGGTCGCCCTTCGATTTCGCCACCGCTTCGACCGCGGCTTGCGCGCTGAAATGCGAGACGTAGGGCACCACGAAGCCGAAGTGAAACCGCGCCGAGTCGCGCATGGCGGACTCGCCGACGGAAACATCGGCATGCACCGCGAACGGCGCCTGCACATAGGTGAAGGTCGAGATGATGACGCGCCAGATGCTCTCGATGGTGTCGAGCGGCAGGATGCCGCGATGGCGCTGTACCAGCTCGCGCATCATGCTGGCCTCGCGCGCCGGGCGGAACGCCGAGCCGACCTCCTGGGTCTTCTTGACCTGGATCAGGCGGTCGATGATGTCGCCGCGCGCCATCAACAGGCGGTGAACCTGCTCGTCGATCGCATCGATCTCCTTGCGCAGCTCCTGCAGCGAGGGCGGCGACGGGGGTGGCTTGGACATGCTCTAAAACCTTGTTGTCCGCCCGGCCCGATGCCGCGTCAGACAGGGTCCCTGATTAGAAAAGACAGCCACCGAAAGCAAAGAGAAACGTCGCAGGCGTGCCTTGCGCATTCGGTTAACCAATCGGCCGGGGATCTGGCTGCCTTGACGGCGGGGGAGCCGGGGACTACGTTCCCTGCGTCCCGTGGTCATTTGAGCCGGCCGGCTTGCAGCCACGTTAAACAACTCGCTAAACAGGCCGGGGACCTTATCAGCTCCCGGCCGAACCTTTGTTCAGGCCGGGTTTTTTATTGGCTTGAGGTCCGTCGAGCCCTCCCGCGCGGAGGCAGGGTCGCCTAGATGAGCAATGTGCGTCCGATACCGAGCCCACAAACCCAGAGTGATGATCGCGCCCATGAGGCGGATCATCCGTCGTCATTGCTGGCGAAGTTCGGGATGGACCAGCCGCTGAAGCTCGATTGCGGCGTCGATCTCGCGCCGTTCCAGATCGCCTACCAGACCTATGGCGAGCTCAATGCCGACCGCTCCAACGCGATCCTGGTTTGCCACGCGCTGACCGGCGACCAGCACGTCAACAACACCCATCCGGTCACCGGCAAGCCCGGCTGGTGGGACACTATGGTCGGCGCGGGCAAGCCGATCGATCCCGAAAAATACTTCATCATCTGCTCCAACGTGATCGGCGGCTGCATGGGCTCGACCGGGCCGGCGTCGCTGAATCCTGCGACCGGCAAGGTGTGGGGGCTCGATTTCCCGATCATCACGATCCCCGACATGGTGCGCGCGCAGGCGATGCTGATCGATCGGCTCGGCATCACGACGCTGTTCTGCGTGGTCGGCGGCTCGATGGGCGGCATGCAGGTGCTGCAATGGACCGCGGCCTATCCCGACCGCGTGTTCGCGACGCTCGCGATCGCCTGCTCGACGCGCCACTCGGCGCAGAACATCGCGTTCCACGAGCTCGGCCGCCAGGCCGTGATGGCCGATCCGGACTGGCGCGGCGGCCGCTATGTCGACGAGGACACGCATCCGCATCGCGGATTGGCGGTTGCGCGGATGGCTGCGCACATCACCTATCTCTCTGACGCGGCGCTGCACCGCAAGTTCGGGCGGCGGATGCAGGACCGCGAGCTGCCGACCTTCTCGTTCGATGCGGATTTCCAGGTCGAGAGCTATCTGCGCTACCAGGGCTCGTCCTTTGTCGAGCGCTTCGACGCCAACTCCTATCTCTATCTGACCCGCGCGATGGACTATTTCGACATCGCCGGCGACCATGACGGCGTGCTGGCGAAGGCGTTCGCCGGCATCAAGACCCGGTTCTGCGTAGTGTCGTTCACCAGCGACTGGCTGTTTCCGACCTCGGAATCGCGTGCGCTGGTGCACGCGCTGAATGCGTCGAGTGCGCGGGTGTCGTTCGCCGAGATCGAGACCGACAGAGGCCACGACGCCTTCCTGCTCGACGTGCCCGAATTCCTGGAGATCTCCCGCGCCTTCCTGCAGGCCGCAGGCAAGGCGCGCGGATTGAACGGCGGCGGCCAATCATGAGCATGCAGCAAACCCTGCCTTTGCCGGGCGTCGCGCCCGAGCGAACCGGCAGCTATCGCACCGATCATCTGCTGGTCGCCGACATGGTGCGGCCGGGCTCGCGCGTGCTCGACGTCGGCTGCGGCGACGGCGAATTGCTGCAGCTTTTGGAGAGCCGCGGCATCGACGGCCGCGGCATCGAGCTGTCGCGCGAGGGCGTCAACGGCTGCGTCGCCAAGGGGCTCGCGGTGGTGCAGGGCGACGCCGACACCGACCTCGTCAACTATCCCGATGACGCCTTCGACTACGTGATCCTGTCGCAGACGCTGCAGGCGACGCGGCAGCCGAAGGTGGTGCTGGAAAATCTGTTGCGCATCGGCCAGCGCGCGATCGTCTCGTTCCCGAATTTCGGCTTCTGGAAGATGCGGCTGCAGCTTCTGATCGGCGGCCACATGCCGCGCACCGAGAATTTGCCGGCCAGCTGGTACGACACATCCAACATCCATTTCTGCACCATCAAGGATTTCGTGCAGCTCTGCGACGAGATCAACGTCAAGATGGAGCGCGCGGTCGCGCTCGATCTCTACGGCCGCCCGGTGCCGCTCAATCTGCCGTGGTGGGTGTGGAACATGTTCGGCGAGCAGGGCGTGTTCCTGCTCAGCCGAGGCGGGGCAAAGTAGCAGCTGCGTAGCCAATCACGGTCGTCATTCCGGGGCGATGCGCAGCATCGAACCCGGAATCCATTCATCCACGAAGTTTGCGGCCCAATGGATTCCGGGTTCTCGCTTCGCGAGCCCCGGAATGACAGTAGGTTACACCGGCGTCGCCACCAGCGACCTCGGATCGCGCACCGGCCAGCGGCCGGCCTCGACCAGCGCGATGAAGCGCTCCACCATCTCGTTGAACAGCGCCGGTTCCTCGAGGTTGAGCACGTGACCCGACTTCGGGAAGAACGACAGGCCGGCGGCCGGCAGATGCTGCTTCAGGAACATGCTGGGCGCGATGCAATTGTCGTCCTCGTCGCCGCACAGGATCAGCGCCGGCGTGGCCGCGCGCTTGACGGCCTCGGTCATGGTGTAGATCGAAGGCCTGCCGCCTTGAAAGCTGCGCATCGTGTTGGCCGAGCCCTTGGCGTCATGGCGGGCGAGCGCGGCGTAGAAGTCGGCATGGCCGCGCGGATCCTTGACCAGGAACGGAATCCGGCTCGGCGCCTCGCGCGTCACCTTGGCGACCTCGACCGAGCCGATGGTCTCATATTGCTCGGCATTGGCGCGGCACTGCGCGCGGAAGGCTTCGAGATTCTCGAGGCTGGAGCCGGAGCCGACCGCGGCGAGCGTCATCGAAAGCGCGCGCTCGGGCGCATTGAGGGCGACCTGCAGCGACGAATAGGAGCCCATCGACAGGCCGATGAAGTGGGCCTTCGCGATGTCGAGGTGGTCGAGCACCGCAAGCGCGTCGGTGTAGAAATGCTTGTAGGTATAGACGTCGGCAGACGGCGGCACGTCCGATGGCGTGTAGCCGCGCGCGGAATAGGCGATGCAGCGATGGCCGCGCGAGAAGTAGCGCATCTGCGGTTCCCAGTTGGTGTGGTCCGCGGCGAACTCGTGCAGGAAGATGATCGGGGTTCCGTGGCCGGCCTCTTCGAAATGCAGGCGGACATTATCTTTCGCGACGGCGTGGGGCATTGAAATTCTCCTCTCGTTGGCCAGCCTCAGATTTGCAATTAATTTTCGCGGCCGCAATGCGGCAGCTCCGATTATTTTTGGTCATGGAGTTTGCGCGGAATGACCCAGAAATCGTTTCCGCAGCGCCGCATGAAATCTTCCTCTCGCCACATCCCGAATTTCAAAACCACCGCCGCGTTCCCAAGGGAACGCGATGGGGAATCGGGGGTGTTACAGAGGATCTCGAGAAGTATGGTTCAGTTGCTTGCGTATCGCCGGTCGCTTCGGGTTTTGGCACTGGCTCTGTGTTCGCTCACGCTCGCCGTGATCTCCGCCGCTCCGGCGTCCGCCCGTCCGCATCATTCGCGTCACGCGCATTCGGCCCATGCCGGCCATCACGCGCGGCACTATGCCCGTCATCACTATCGCCACGCCGCGCGGCTGTCGCGCTCCGAGCGCCGCGCGCTGACGCAGGCCACAGCCCTTACCGAGGCCAACGCGGCCGTGATGCCCGGCATTGAAGCCGTGCCCAACACCGGCGGCGTGAGTGCTGCAAGCGGCTTCGGCTCGTCCGGCATCGTCGCGGAGGCGCGCCGCTATCTCGGCGGCAATCCGACCGACCGCCGTAGCCTGTGGTGCGCGCGCTTCATGAACATGGTGCTGCAGCACACCGGCTATCGCGGCACCGGCTCCGACATGGCGAGCTCGTTCGCCAAATACGGTGAGCGCGTTTCCGGGCCGCAGGTCGGTGCCATCGCCGTGATGAGCCGCCGCGGCGGCGGTCACGTCGGCATCATCACCGGCGTCGATGCCAAGGGCAATCCGATCATGATCTCGGGCAACAGCGGCCATCGCGTCCGCGAGGCACCGGTCTCACGCGGCCGGATCTACGCCTACGTGATGCCGACCAACTGATCCGCCGAAAGCTGGGCACGGCGCATGCGCGCCTTGCCCGGCCTACGAAGCCATCGGCTGTTCGGCGGCAATCGTGTCGCCGACGGCCGCATCGCCGTCACTGATGATCTCGGCGTAGATGCCACATTCATTGTTGCCGAAGCGCTGCATCAGCGTGTTCGGGACCGAGAGGTCGCGCACGCCGGTCTCGGGATCGACATTGACCGCGGCGCAACGGGTGATGCGCTTCACCACCCTGGCCCGTGCGCTGCCGATCGCAATGGTCTGGTCGAGCAGGCTGGCTTCGTGCCAGGCCGGCCAGCCCTCGACATAGAGGTTGGCGCGGAAGCGCAACGGATGGACCGGCGCCTGTACCATCTCCTCGATCGCCCGCAGGCTCGCCAGGTTGATGATCGAGACCACCTTGCGCGGGACGTCGGAAAAGCTGTGCCCCGGGCTGACCAGGACCTTGGGCGGTCCCTTGATCTGGCTGGCATGACGGTCGGCGAAATAGCGCTCGATCGCCGCGCGCCCTGCTTCCGTCTCGAGATCGCCCTGGGCCAGCATCGCGCCGTCGCGGCGCAGCGTCAGCACATGGCTGTCATCGTCGAAATGGGTGCGCAGCGGCGCCAGCCACTCGTCCCGCTGCAGCATCAGGAAATGCGGCTTCGCCAACCATTTCGGCGCCGACGGATCGAAACCGCTCGGGCCGTTCTCGATCGCGTAGCGGCGATCCGAGCGCAGCGTCTGGCCGATCTTGAGCTCGGTACGGGGCAGGGGCTCGGGCGTGAGTCCCTTGACCGGGTAGCGATAGATGCCTGTGATCCGGGCGGAGGAAGCTTGCGTATTGTCCATCCGCCCGCTCTAGCCTGTTTGGCGCGCGAGGAGAACCGCCGCCATTAGTAAGGCAGCTAGAGCGTTTTCCGATCACGTTGCGTCGTAACCAGCCGCGACGAGATAATTTTGACATTCCTCGGGTGAGAAGCGTTTGAGAGCGTTGGCGATTGCTTGCCAGAGATCGGGCATGGTGCGCGCTGCGGCGGCCCGCAACAGCGCTTTCAGTTTGGAGAAGGCCATTTCAATCGGGTTGAAGTCTGGACTGTAGGGCGGAAGATAGAGCAGGCTAGCTCCGACCGCCTGGATGGCCTCTCGAACGCCATGGACCTTGTGAGCGGGCAAGTTGTCCATGATAACGGTATCGCCCGGCCGCAGCGATGGGGCGAGCAATTGCTCGACGTAGGCCAGGAAAGCGTCGCCATCCATTGGACCGTCCAGAACAAGCGGCGCGATCAGACCGTCGGAGCGCAATCCAGCGGTGAACGTCGTCGTCTTCCAATGTCCGTGTGGGATAGCTGCACGACATCGCTCGCCGCGTGGCGAGCGCCCGTAACGCCGCGCCATTTTGGTGTTGGCGCTGGTTTCGTCGATGAAGACGAGACGCTCAGGGTCAAGGTCGATTTGCCCTTCGAACCACTCCTCACGTGCGGCATTTATATCGCCGCGCCGTTGCTCGGCGGCGTGCGCTGTCTTTTTTTAAGTGTGATCTTTCTGCGCTGGAAAAAACGCCAGAGCGACGCGATGCCAGTCGATATTCCACGACGTTTCAACAGTTCTCGCAACTCGGCAAGCGTGATATCCGGCCTCGCTGTCACCGCCTCCAGAATCAATTGCGAATGCGCTTCGATGCGCTGCGATTTGCGGTCACCGCCCTGGCGTTTAGGAACGATGTCGCCAACTTTCTTGAGGCGACCGCGCCAGCGGATCGCACTGGCCGCGCTGACACCAAAGCGCTCAGCAGCCTGTCGACAGGACATGCCACCGTCAATCGCGGCTACCACCCTTTGGCGAAGATCAACCGAAAGCGCCCTGGCCATACATGCTGGCCTCCCTCGCCAGCATGCAGCTTGAATCTGACTCGCGCCGTTTTGGGAATCCCCACCCGATTCTTTCCGGTCGGAAAATGCTCTAGTCAGGCCGCGCCGCGCCGGCCTCATCCAGCACGCGCTGCATGAACACCAGATCGAGCCAGCGGCCGAACTTGCGCCCGACCTCCGGCATCCGGGCAACCTCGACGAAGCCGGCCTGCGCATGCAGCCGCAGCGAGGCCTGATTGCCGCCGTCGATGCCGGCGATCATGACGTGCTTGCCGAGCGCCATCGCAGCGGCGACGAGCTCGTCGATGATGACGCGGCCAAGGCCGCGGCCGCGATGATCGGCGTGGATATAGATGCTGTGTTCGACGCTGTAGCGATAGCCGGGAAAGGCCCGGAAATCGCCGAACGTGCCGTAGCCGAGCACCGTCGTCCCCTCGACGGCCACCAGCACCGGATAACCCAACGCCTGCCGCGCCCTCATCCAGGCCAGCCGCTCGGCGTCGGTATCCCGCTTCTCGGTCCAGATCGCGTTCGAGTTGGCGACCGCCTCGTTGAAGATCGCGGTGATCGCAGGAATGTCCTGCTCGGTGGCGGGGCGGATGATCATCAGCAGTTCCTCGACGGGCCTCTTGAACAACCCCGGTTGTCCACTATATAAGACAACATGTCAATTATAGAGGACAAGGCCGATGATGCTCTCGGGCGGCGGGTTCGCGCCGAGCGGGAGGGCCGCGGCTGGTCGCTGGCGGAACTCGCTGGCCGGGCAGGCGTGTCCAAGGCCATGCTGAGCAAGATCGAGCGGGCGGAGGCAAGCCCGACGGCGGCGACGCTGTCGCGGATCGCCACGGCCTATGGCCTGACCATGGCCGCGCTGTTTGAGGTTGCGTCAGACGGTTCCCGCCTGCAGCGGGCCAAGGATCAGCCGGTGTGGCGCGATCCGAAGGCGGCCTATCTGCGGCGGCAGGTGTTCCTGCATCCGGCCAATCCGCTGGAACTGGTGGAGATCGAGCTGCCGGCCCGGCAGGAAGCCGGCTTCCCCGCCAGCGCCTATCACCTGGTCCGCCAGGTGGTCTGGGTGATCAGCGGCCGCCTCACCCTGGTGGAAGGGGCGGTCCGCCACGAGCTCGCTACGGGTGACCGTGTCGAGCTCGGCCCGCCATCGGACATCGTCTTCCGTAACGAAACTGCTCAGCCCTGCCGCTACCTTGTCGCCATCGTGCGGCGCTGAGCTCGATCGGGTGAAATCGCAAGCTGTGGCTCTTCCGTTTTGGAACCAAGTGCCCACATCTGCGGCAAGCCTGAAAAATGATGGCGACGACCAGAGGCTGGTTGAGGAACATCAACGCGGCCCGCGGAACCCCAATGAAGATGCTGTTGTCATGCCTGAATGGGTGACGATGGCAGGCCGAGGGAAAACGAATGAACATTGAGAAGTACACCGAGCGCTCGCGCGGATTCATCCAGTCTGCCCAATCGCTCGCAATGCGCGACGGTCACCAGCAGTTCTCGCCGTTGCATCTGTTGAAGGTGCTGCTGGACGACAATGAGGGGCTGGCCGGAGGTCTGATCGACCGTGCAGGCGGCAATTCCAGAGCGATCCTGAAGACGACCGAAGAGGCGCTGAACAAGCTGCCGAAGGTCTCGGGCAACGGTGCCGGGCAGGTCTACCTGTCCCCGGAGCTGGCGCGTGCCTTCGACGCTGCGGAAAAGGCCGCCGAAAAGGCCGGCGATAGCTTTGTCACCGTCGAGCGGCTGCTGCTCGGGCTCACGCTCGAGAAAGGCAGCGAGGCCGCCTCCATCCTGAGCAAGGGCGGCGTCACGGCGCAGAACCTGAACGCGGCGATCGAAGCGCTGCGCAAGGGCCGCACCGCCGACAGCGCGACCGCCGAAAACGCCTATGACGCGCTGAAGAAATATGCCCGCGACCTGACCCAGGCGGCGCGCGACGGCAAGCTCGACCCGGTGATCGGCCGTGACGAGGAGATCCGTCGTACCATCCAGGTGCTGTCGCGGCGAACCAAGAACAATCCCGTCCTGATCGGTGAGCCCGGCGTCGGCAAGACGGCGATCGTCGAGGGCCTGGCGCTGCGCATCCTCAACGGCGACGTGCCGGAGAGCCTCAAGGACAAGAAGTTGCTGTCGCTCGACATGGGCGCCCTGATCGCCGGCGCGAAATATCGCGGCGAGTTCGAGGAGCGGCTGAAATCCGTCCTGCAGGAGGTCTCGACCGCCGAGGGCGGCATCATCCTGTTCATCGACGAGATGCACACGCTGATCGGCGCCGGCAAGGCCGACGGCGCGATGGACGCGTCCAACCTGCTGAAGCCTGCGCTCGCGCGCGGCGAGCTGCACTGTATCGGTGCGACCACGCTCGACGAGTACCGCAAGCATGTCGAGAAGGATGCCGCGCTGGCCCGCCGGTTCCAGCCGATCTATGTCAGCGAGCCGACGGTCGAGGACACCATCTCGATCCTGCGCGGCCTGAAGGACAAATACGAGCAGCATCATGGCGTGCGCATCACCGACACCGCGTTGGTGGCCGCGACCACGCTGTCGAACCGCTACATCACCGACCGTTTCCTCCCCGACAAGGCCATCGATCTGATGGACGAGGCGGCGGCGCGGCTGAAGATGCAGGTCGATTCCAAGCCCGAAGAGCTCGATTCGCTGGATCGCGACATCATCCGGCTCAAGATCGAGCAGGAGGCGTTGAAGAAGGAGAACGATGCCGGCTCGAAAAGCCGCCTGCAGACGCTGGAGAAGGAACTCGCCGGGCTCGAGGAGAGGTCGGTGGCGCTGACGGCACGCTGGAGCGCGGAGAAGAACAAGCTCTCCAATGCCCAGAAGCTGAAAAGCGAACTCGACGCACTCCGCGTCGAGCTTGCCAATGCACAGCGTCGTGGCGAATTCCAGAAGGCGGGCGAGCTGGCCTATGGCCGGATCCCCGCGCTGGAGAAGAAGCTCGCCGACATCGAGGCAGCCGAAAGCAGCAAGCAGAGCGGCGGCGAGATGATGGAGGAGGCGGTTACCGCTAACCACATCGCGCAGGTCGTCTCGCGCTGGACCGGCGTGCCGGTTGACAAGATGCTCGAGGGCGAAAAGGACAAGCTCCTGAAAATGGAGGACTCGCTCGCCAAGCGCGTCGTCGGCCAGGCCGAAGCGGTGCGTGCGGTGGCAACCGCGGTGCGCCGTGCCCGCGCAGGCCTGCAGGACCCGAACCGGCCGACCGGCTCGTTCATGTTCTTGGGCCCCACCGGCGTCGGCAAGACCGAGCTGACCAAGGCGCTCGCCGCTGACCTGTTCAACGACGAGACCGCGATGGTCCGCCTCGACATGTCCGAGTTCATGGAGAAGCACTCGGTCTCGCGGCTGATCGGCGCGCCTCCCGGCTATGTCGGCTACGACGAGGGCGGTGCCCTGACCGAAGCCGTGCGGCGCCGGCCCTACCAGGTCGTGCTGTTCGACGAGATCGAGAAGGCGCATCCCGACGTCTTCAACGTGCTGTTGCAGGTGCTCGATGACGGCCGGCTGACCGATGGTCAGGGCCGCACCGTCGACTTCCGCAACACGCTGATCATCATGACCTCGAACCTCGGTTCGGAGTTTTTGGTGAATCAGCCGGAAGGCGAGGACACGGCGGCAGTTCGCGATCAGGTGATGGGCGTCGTGCGGGCGCATTTCAGGCCGGAATTCCTGAACCGCATCGACGAGATCATCCTGTTCCACCGCCTGCAGAAGAGCGAGATGGGCCGCATCGTCGAGATCCAGTTCGCGCGGCTGCGCAAGCTGCTCGAGGATCGCAAGATCGAGCTCGCGCTCGACGCGAAGGCGCGGGATTGGCTCGCCGAGAAGGGCTGGGATCCGGCTTACGGTGCCCGTCCGCTGAAGCGGGTGATCCAGCGCAGCGTGCAGGACCCGCTGGCCGAAATGATCCTCGCCGGCGAGGTCAGGGACGGCGATCACGTCAAGATTTCGGAGAAGGGTAACGTGCTGACCTTCAACGGTCAGGTGCCCAAAACCGCCGAGATCGTGCAGTTCGAGGCCCCGGTCTCGAAGCGCAAGCTGAACTGACGGCTCAACAATAAAAAATCCTCCCCGCAGATCGCGGGGAGGATTTGGTTTGCGAATCACTCTTGCGGGACGATCGGCGGCGACGGGCTGCCGGGCTCGTCGTCCTCGCCGGGCTCGAGCTCGGACAGGATGTCGACCAGCTCGCGGGCGCGGCCCGTGGCCAATGGCCTGCCGGCATTGATCAGCGGCTCGTCGTTGGCAAGCCAGGCCTGCGCCTCGGCAAGCTCGGTGACGGTTGCTCCCGATGCAATGATCCTGGCAATCGTGACGTCGTCGGCGTGGCCGACGGCCTTCAGCACGTCGTCGCGCGTGAGCGGGGTCATGGCGCAAATCCTTGTGCTATCTTCGTTGAGCACAACCGAACCCCTGTCCGCCGGCGATCCGCGCCGGCGGGCAGGGACGCATCAGTTCAAGGCTCAGCTGTGCGTTGTGAGCCGAGGCGGATGCTGGGACATTACCCAGAGCTCGATCGCCGCAAGGACTGCGACGGCGATGCCGATCACCACGTGCACGGTCGTCGCGGTGGTCATTCCCTGGAAACCCAGGACCCAGGGCGAGACCAGCGCCCAAAACCCGACGATGAGGTTCAGCCACTCCTCCCAGACCGCGAATGCCGCGAGCGCGGCGATCGCAAGGATCGCCATCGCGAGGCCGACGATGTGGGCGTTGGTGGAAACCGTTCCGGCGTCGAACTTGAACAGCCACGGCGACAGGAAGAGAATCGCGCCGAGGATCAGGTTTGCGACGTCACACAGTTTTGCGTTCGTCCAGTTCTCCATGACACCCTCCATTGGAGGTTTCACTGACGAATCAACTGGATGATCGCCGTTCGGGTTCCCATCTTGCGGCGCGAAATTTAACGAAACTGGCGGCGTGACGGCCTGGAAACGGCATCGTATCTGATCTGCGCCTACAGCGTTTCGTAGGATCTGCGCGGCCGGACGGGCCGGCCTCTTGCATCATCAGCGGTTGGTGGAGCGCGTCTGCGACGTCGAGCTGGTGGCGTCCGAGACGATGCGGGCGCTGCCGCGGCTCGACATCTGGGCTTCGATCCGGTCGCGTTCCTTCTCGAAATTCGCCAGCATCGGGCCTTCGAGCGAGCGGCCGCGCGGCAGTTTCACGCGCAGCGGATCGACAAATCGGCCGTTGACCAGGATTTCGTAATGGACGTGGGGGCCGGTCGATGCGCCGGTCGAACCGACGAAGCCGATCACTTGGCCCTGCCGCACCTTCTTGCCGGCCTCCATGCCCTTGGCGAAGGCCGACATATGGCCATAGCCCGTCTCGTAGCCGTTGGAGTGCTTCATGCGGATATATTTGCCGTAACCGCCCTCGTACCCGACCTTTTCGAGCACGCCGTTGCCGGAAGCGAAGATCGGCGTGCCGTAGGCGGTGGCCCAGTCGACGC
Organism: Bradyrhizobium sp. 27S5; assembly: GCF_037217225.1. Classification (NCBI taxonomy): domain Bacteria; kingdom Pseudomonadati; phylum Pseudomonadota; class Alphaproteobacteria; order Hyphomicrobiales; family Nitrobacteraceae; genus Bradyrhizobium; species Bradyrhizobium sp. 27S5. Next base: position 7,871,745 of record NZ_CP147714.1, on the reverse strand, counting down.
CGGTGTGCATTCTCACGTAACCGAGGATCGGATGGCGGCGGCCGCCGAAGCCCGAACGCATGATCGCGGTGTTGACCGGCTTGCGCACCAGGAACTTCTTCGCGCTCTTGCCGGTCTCGTCATAGTAGTCGACGACGCCGTCGTCGGAGCTCTGGAAGCGGTAGTACTTCTTGGTTTCGCCGCCCACGGTCAGCGCGGCGTAGAGCACTTCGGTCTTTTCGGTGCTGGTGACGCCCTCGTCCTCGCCGGCATAGTACACGTCGAAGGAATCGCCAGGCTGCACCTTGCGCTGGAAATCGACGTCGTAGGAGTAGATCTTGACCATGTCGTCGATCACGGTCGGCGGCACCTTGTTGCGCAGCGCGGTCTCGTAAATGCTCTGATAGAGCCGCACGCCGCTGCCATCATCCTCGTCATCGTCGCTGGAATTGTCGGCGGTATCGGTCGTGGTGTTCATGCTCTGCACGTCGACGGCGACGTATTTGCCGATATCGGACAGCGCGGCGACTGCCTCAACGGCGGATTCGTTGGCGACGATGACGCGATAGGGCTGCAGTCTGACATTCGGTCCGGGAGTTGCCGGCGCCATCAGGATTCGCACCTTCTGGCCTTCCTTCAGGCCGCCGTCGCGGCCGCGCGGGCCGAGCGTAGCGGCAATCGCCTTCGCCTCGTCCGCCGTTGCGCCCTGATCGCGCAGGATCGAGGTGATGCTGTCGCCCTTCTTGACGAGGTGAACCCGTTCACCGATCGGATTGCCGCCGGTAACCTGCTCCTTGGTCTTCGGCAGCAGGGTGACGTTCTCCGGCACTACACGGGTCTCGAAGCCCGCATAGGGATCGGGGGCGTTGCCCTCGGCGGCGTAGGCCAGCCTCATATCGGGCCCGGTGCCGGTCGCGTCGGCCGCGGCATTGGCGAGTGAGGCGTAGCGCACTGAGTTGCCGGAGCCGCGCCAATTGGCGGCGTCGCGGACCCGCATCAGGATGTCATTGAGCGCGACGACGGCGGCGAGCTTCGCTTTCGGCAGCACGGATGCCAGATCCTTGGTGACGAAAGAGACCTCGGCGTCGGGCTCGGCCGCCGCATTCGGATCCTCGGTCGCCGCCGGCGTGTCGGAGCCGACATCGGTCAGAAGACGTTGCGCGTTGAACGCAGGTATTTTTGCCGACAGATCGCTCGTGGTCATCGAGAGATTGCCGGAAATGCGGATGAAGGGCCGCACCCGCATCACGTCGCGATTGCCGACGCGGGTTACGGTCGATACGCGCACCAGGCTGCGGGAGGCGGAAGATTCGCTGGGTGGCGGCAGGCGGTCGCCCTTGTGCACGCTGACGACGCGATCATTGCCGGTGAACGCGCCGCGCAGCGCGCCTTCGACGCGCTCCGGCACCTTGGCAAAAGTCATTTCGCCGTCGAGCGACGCAAAAACGGCGCCGCCGATCAGGGCCGCGCCACATAGACCAGTCAGAATGGTGCCGCTGAACCATTGAACGGAGACACGGCGGCGATCGATCACCGCAGCCTCGGTGCCGTCGACTGAAAGCGGCGGCTCGTGACCGAGATCGATCATCCCGGTCTCGCGCCCAATGCCGCTTCCGCGTGACGCCCGTTGGCTCAACCCTGTATCCCCCCAAATTCCAGCAACTGCGATCGACCTCTGCTCGTCCCTGTTCCCACCTCGATTCCTCGACGAGGAATTCCGGCAGTGTGGCGAGCCACACGCATCGAAGCCGAGAAGCCGATGGCCATTAGCTAGCCGCGATCTCGAACGTCAATGGTGTGCAGATCTCTCGATGTTGCTCGGCCGTGTAGGGAAAGAGGCGACGGGTTCTTGGAGAAAATCGCCTGGTCCCCCGAAAAAACCACCCGAGCCCCCACAGGTTTCGAGCGGTTCAATGCATACCTTATAGCCAGAACGTCGCAGGATTGTGGCTCAAGTGCGGCGCAAGGTCCCCAAATATCAGGGACTTTTCCGCCCCTGAAAAAAGTTTGTCGTCATGCGACGATTTCTTGACGATGAGTGTTGACAGGTCCGAAGGGGCGGGCCTATAAGACACCCACTGAGCGCGGCGCTGCATTGGCCCACCGGCCAAGGCAAGCATTCGCGCCCTTTATGCTCCTCACTTCGATGAGTGACACAACAGCCGACATAAATCGGTTGGGGTTTACCATCGATTGCTGAAGGGTAGAACCACCCTCTAGGGTGTGGGGTCGTCGGATCCCGGGCTGTTTGACAAGTAAAGATGAAGAAAGAGAAACGTGGACGGCGGAGTCCTTGCGTCCCTCGGAATACTTGAAAGCTTCGGCTTTTGACGTTCTGAGGGTGGACGAAAGACTTCGGCGGTACACGTTTTAAAGGTTACACCATCGTTGTCAGCGATGTGAATCGCGGACAGCTCGTCGACTTCGGTCGGCGAAGAATGGTGGGACCTCGTCAAACGTTGTGATCAGCCGGTTCAAGGTTTCAAGTCCAACTTGAGAGTTTGATCCTGGCTCAGAGCGAACGCTGGCGGCAGGCTTAACACATGCAAGTCGAGCGGGCATAGCAATATGTCAGCGGCAGACGGGTGAGTAACGCGTGGGAACGTACCTTTTGGTTCGGAACAACACAGGGAAACTTGTGCTAATACCGGATAAGCCCTTACGGGGAAAGATTTATCGCCGAAAGATCGGCCCGCGTCTGATTAGCTAGTTGGTGAGGTAATGGCTCACCAAGGCGACGATCAGTAGCTGGTCTGAGAGGATGATCAGCCACATTGGGACTGAGACACGGCCCAAACTCCTACGGGAGGCAGCAGTGGGGAATATTGGACAATGGGCGCAAGCCTGATCCAGCCATGCCGCGTGAGTGATGAAGGCCCTAGGGTTGTAAAGCTCTTTTGTGCGGGAAGATAATGACGGTACCGCAAGAATAAGCCCCGGCTAACTTCGTGCCAGCAGCCGCGGTAATACGAAGGGGGCTAGCGTTGCTCGGAATCACTGGGCGTAAAGGGTGCGTAGGCGGGTCTTTAAGTCAGGGGTGAAATCCTGGAGCTCAACTCCAGAACTGCCTTTGATACTGAAGATCTTGAGTTCGGGAGAGGTGAGTGGAACTGCGAGTGTAGAGGTGAAATTCGTAGATATTCGCAAGAACACCAGTGGCGAAGGCGGCTCACTGGCCCGATACTGACGCTGAGGCACGAAAGCGTGGGGAGCAAACAGGATTAGATACCCTGGTAGTCCACGCCGTAAACGATGAATGCCAGCCGTTAGTGGGTTTACTCACTAGTGGCGCAGCTAACGCTTTAAGCATTCCGCCTGGGGAGTACGGTCGCAAGATTAAAACTCAAAGGAATTGACGGGGGCCCGCACAAGCGGTGGAGCATGTGGTTTAATTCGACGCAACGCGCAGAACCTTACCAGCCCTTGACATCCCGGTCGCGGACTCCAGAGATGGAGTTCTTCAGTTCGGCTGGACCGGAGACAGGTGCTGCATGGCTGTCGTCAGCTCGTGTCGTGAGATGTTGGGTTAAGTCCCGCAACGAGCGCAACCCCCGTCCTTAGTTGCTACCATTTAGTTGAGCACTCTAAGGAGACTGCCGGTGATAAGCCGCGAGGAAGGTGGGGATGACGTCAAGTCCTCATGGCCCTTACGGGCTGGGCTACACACGTGCTACAATGGCGGTGACAATGGGATGCTAAGGGGCGACCCTTCGCAAATCTCAAAAAGCCGTCTCAGTTCGGATTGGGCTCTGCAACTCGAGCCCATGAAGTTGGAATCGCTAGTAATCGTGGATCAGCACGCCACGGTGAATACGTTCCCGGGCCTTGTACACACCGCCCGTCACACCATGGGAGTTGGTTTTACCTGAAGACGGTGCGCTAACCCGCAAGGGAGGCAGCCGGCCACGGTAGGGTCAGCGACTGGGGTGAAGTCGTAACAAGGTAGCCGTAGGGGAACCTGCGGCTGGATCACCTCCTTTCTAAGGATGATCATTCAGATCGCTCACGCGTTCTATCGGATCGTTTTAGAAACATTCAGGGGCCAACAGTTTCAGGATTGTTGAGCTCCATTGGCGGGATTTCGCCGTCTTCGTTTCTCTTTCTTCGCGGACGAACACGCGCCAGGGGCTGAGCGCTTGAGCGATGCACCGGCGCAAGTCGGTTGCGCGCCGGCATGCCTCTCGTGTTAGGGGCTTGTAGCTCAGTTGGTTAGAGCGCGCGCTTGATAAGCGTGAGGTCGGAAGTTCAAGTCTTCCCAGGCCCACC